>NZ_JUHB01000001.1:1677500-2877500 GCF_000799565.1 Cellulophaga sp. Hel_I_12 | reverse complement strand
CCTACTTTATTTTTTGGTTCTGGATTAAACGGAAGTGCTTTCGTAGGGGAACACCCCTCTTTAGAAGACCCTAACGAAAGAGGAAATTTAGAATACACCATGGATTTTAGAGACCTGTATGGTACCGTTTTAGCGGAATGGCTTTGTGTTCCTAGAAATTTAGTAGAACTACATCTATTAGGCCACCCCTATAAAGCTATTAACCTAGGTTTTAATTGTAGTGGTGAGGTCTTTGATGATATCGCTTATGATGATAGTGATCCTGTTATTCCAGATGGTCCAGAAGACCCCATTGCTATTGATCCAACCCCTGAACTTTTAAATGCTATTGTTCACAAGCCTTTTTATCCTACAGAAAAAACGCCACATATCTATTTAGAAATGCCATTTACAGCACACGTAGATATACAATTGTACAACATACTTGGGCAAAATTTAGGAACGGTGTACAATGAAATGATGACACAAGGCAGTATCGAAATAAATATTCGAGAACGCATGTCAAAATATTTAGCGACAGGAAAATATATTTACAGAATTAGAGTTCAAGATAAAAAACTCAGTAAATCTGTCATGGTCTCTTAAAAACAACAGCTTAACTTACGAAAAAGTCCTTTTAGTTTGTCATCGTAAAATGACATTTTAGAAGGGCTTTTGTATTTCTAAGAATGTTCCGGAATCCCGAGAAAAAAATCTTTATTTTTGTGGTCTAATTACAGAATTCGATGTCCGAAAAACTTAAAAATCCTTCTCGATATACTATAACTGCAGCGCTCCCTTATACGAATGGTCCTATACATATTGGGCACTTAGCAGGAGTATATGTCCCCGCCGATATTTATAGCAGGTATTTACGCTTAACAGGAAAAGATGTGGCTTTTGTATGCGGTAGTGATGAACACGGTGTGGCTATCTCCATGAAAGCAAAAAAAGAAGGAATTACACCAAAAGAAGTTATTGATAAATACCATGCCATTATAAAACAATCATTTCAAGATTTCGGAATTACCTTTGATAATTATTCTAGAACCTCTGCTCAAATACATCATGATACCGCATCTGAATTTTTTATAAAAATGCATCAACAAGGTGATTTTATAGAAGAAACTACAGAGCAATTATACGATCCTGAGGCCCAACAATTTTTGGCCGATAGGTATGTTACGGGAACTTGTCCTAAATGTGGCCACGAGGAAGCGTATGGAGACCAATGCGAAAACTGTGGTTCTACCTTAAATGCTACGGATTTAATAGATCCAAAATCGACTATTTCTGGAGCTATACCCACGTTGAAAGAAACGAAACATTGGTTTTTGCCTTTAGATAGGTATGAAGATTTTCTAAAAAAATGGATATTAGAAGGACATAAAAACGACTGGAAATCTAATGTTTACGGGCAATGTAAGTCTTGGATTGATGACGGACTAAAACCAAGAGCAGTAACGCGTGATTTGGACTGGGGTATTCCGGTACCCGTTGAAGGCGGTGAAGGCAAGGTGTTATATGTTTGGTTTGATGCGCCTATTGGGTATGTATCTTCTACCAAAGAATGGGCAGCTCGTGAAGGCAAAGATTGGGAGCCGTATTGGAAAGATGAAAACACCAAATTGGTACATTTTATAGGAAAAGATAATATTGTTTTTCATTGTATTATTTTTCCGAGTATTCTAAAAGCCCAAGGTGATTATATTCTCCCTGATAATGTGCCTGCCAATGAGTTTTTAAACCTAGAAGGGCATAAAATATCCACCTCAAAAAACTGGGCGGTTTGGTTACACGAGTACTTGGTAGATTTTCCAAATATGCAAGATGTTTTACGCTATACCCTAACGGCCAATGCACCTGAAACAAAAGATAACGACTTTACTTGGAAAGATTTTCAAGCTAGAAATAATAACGAATTAGTTGCTGTTTTTGGAAATTTCATTAACAGAGTAGTAGTCTTAACCAATAAATATTATGAGGGGCAGGTACCCCCTGCAGGGAGTTTTACTAAGGTTGATAGGGAGACTTTAGCTGAAATTAAAAAATATCCTGAGATTATTAGCAGCTCTCTAGAACGCTATCGCTTTAGGGAAGCAGGTCAAGAATTAATGAATTTAGCGCGTTTAGGCAATAAGTATTTAGCGGATGAAGAGCCTTGGAAAGTAATTAAACAAGACGAAGATCGGGTAAAAACCATTATGTTCGTGGCGCTTCAAATTTCTACTGCTTTAGCCGTTTTAAGCGAACCTTTTTTACCATTTACTTCTAAAAAATTAAAAGGTATTCTTAACCTAAATGTCACTTCGACTCCGCTCAGTGACCTAGGTTTGGAGGCTGATGGTAATCGAAGCCTCGAATGGACTGATATCGTTACAAAAGACAGCTTAATCGCTGCAAACCATCAAATTGGTCAGGCTGAATTACTATTCTCCAAAGTAGAAGACGAAACCATACAAATACAATTAGATAAATTAGAAGCTACTAAAAAAGCGAATGAAAACGCTAACAAACAAATCATGCCACAAAAAGACACCATTACCTTTGAAGATTTTTCAAAATTAGACCTACGCGTTGGGACCATCATAGAAGCTGAAAAAATGCCAAAAGCCAACAAACTTTTAGTTTTAAAAGTAGATACAGGGATCGATGTAAGAACTATTGTCTCTGGTATTGCCGAAAGTTTTACCCCAACAGAAATCATCGGGAAAAAAGTAACGGTTTTGGTCAACCTGGCTCCCAGAGCCTTACGCGGGGTAGAAAGTGAAGGCATGATTTTAATGACCGAAAATACGGATGGAAAATTAGTTTTTGTAAATCCTGATGCAGCTAATATTGGGAATGGAGAGACTATTAATTAAATTATCTATAACCTATGTCATTAGTCCAGTACTTATTTAAACAAACAAATCTTCCCGAAAAAAGCATCCAAAATACCGTTGAACTTTTGAATGAAGACTGTACCATTCCTTTTATATCGCGCTATCGCAAAGAAAAAACAGGGGGTTTAGATGAGGTGCAAATTGGCGATATTGTAAAGTTTAAAGAGCAGTTTGAAGCCTTAGAGAAAAGAAAATTAGCGATTATTAAATCAGTTGAAGAGCAAGACTTGTTAACGGCTGAGCTGAAAAAAAAGTTTGAACAGGCAGCAGATCTAACTTCTTTGGAAGATTTGTATTTACCCTTCAAGAAAAAAAGAAATACCAAATCTGAAATTGCTATAAAAAACGGCTTAGAGCCTTTAGCAAAAATCATCATGGCACAAAATAATGACGCTATTGATGTTATAGCGTCTGATTATTTGAATGATGCTGTTGTCAACGATGACGAAGCCATTGAAGGCGCACAACATATTATTGCCGAATGGATTAATGAACGTACTGATGTTCGTAACCAATTGCGCCATCAGCTTGAAAAATTAGCGCAAATAACAACCAAAGTTATCGGCACTAAAAAAGACGATGAAAAAGCGCAAAAATTTCGTGATTATTTTGAGTGGAGCGAAGCCTTAAACCGTTGCCCGTCGCACCGATTATTGGCTATTTTACGTGCTGAAAATGAAAAGTTTATCCGCGTAAAAATCGAAATTAATGATGAAATTGCCTTAGAAAAAATAGAAGAGCGCATTATAAAATCTAGAAATTCGAGCACGTCCTATCTTAAAATTGCGATAGAAGACGCCTACAAACGCCTACTCTACCCTTCTTTAGCCAACGAAACTTTAAAGTTAGCGAAAGAAAAAGCCGATGCCGATGCGATTCAGGTTTTTTCAAATAACTTAAAACAATTGCTTCTTGGTGCTCCCTTAGGCCAAAAGCGAATTTTAGCCATTGATCCTGGCTTTAAATCTGGTTGTAAAGTAGTTTGTTTAAACGAACAAGGCGATTTAATCCACAATGAAACCATTTACCCGCATCCCCCACAAAATGACGCTATAGGCGCCATAAAAAAAATAAGTACTTTAACCGATGCGTATAAAATTGAAGCCATTGCCATTGGTAATGGTACCGCTTCACGAGAAACAGAACATTTGGTAAAACGTATTCATTTTAAAAATACTATAGAAGTCTTTGTCGTGAGCGAGGCAGGAGCATCAATCTATTCGGCATCAAAAATTGCCCGCGATGAATTTCCTAACTACGATGTTACCGTTCGAGGTTCGGTTTCTATTGGACGAAGATTGGCTGATCCTTTGGCAGAATTGGTAAAAATTGACCCAAAATCAATCGGAGTTGGACAGTATCAGCATGATGTAGATCAAACAAAATTAAAAACATCTTTAGATACCGTGGTAGAAAGCTGCGTAAATTCGGTTGGGGTAAATATTAATACAGCGAGCATTCCCTTATTGAGTTATGTTTCGGGCATTGGACCAAAATTAGCGGAAAATATTGTAAGCTATCGCAATGAAAATGGCGCTTACACTTCAAGACAAGACATCAAAAAAGTTCCTCGTTTAGGTGGAAAAGCTTTTGAACAAGGGGCTGCTTTTTTACGTATAAAAGATGCTACAAACCCACTTGATGATTCTGCAGTGCACCCTGAGCGCTATGCCTTAGTACAAACTATGGCAAAAAATAAAGGGGTAGCTATAAAGGATCTTATTGGCAATAAAAAAGCTCTAGAAAGCATCGATCTAAAAAATTATTGTACCGAAGATATAGGATTGCCCACCTTAAAAGATATTATCAAAGAATTAGAAAAACCCGGTTTAGATACCCGTGAAAAAGCAAAAGTTTTCACCTTCAATCAAAATATAAAGTCAATTACCGATGTACACGAAGGACAATTATTACCTGGGATTGTAAATAACATTACTAATTTTGGTTGTTTTGTTGATATTGGGATCAAAGAAAGTGGTTTAATTCACATATCAAACCTCTCCGATTCTTTTGTTAAAGATGTAAATGAACATGTAAGCTTACAACAACAAATAATCGTTAAGGTATTAGAAGTTGATGTACCTCGTAAACGCATTCAATTAAAATTGCATAAATAAAGTAAGGCTTTAGGCAAACAAAAAAATATGCGATACTCATTGTTTGTTACTACTACTTTTTATGAAAACTATTTTTAATCAAAAAATACCAAATTGTTAAAGATTGCATATCACCCTATCTATACACATTCTTTACCAGAAGGACACAGGTTTCCCATGTTGAAATATGAGTTGTTACCCCAACAATTAGTGCATGAAGGCACCTGTGAACCCGCTAATTTTTTTGAGCCTGAAATTCCGAATGATAAATATATTTTAGCGGTACACGATCCGGAGTATTTCTATGATCTATTAAATATAAAAATACCCCCTAAAGAAGCTCGAAAAATAGGTTTTCCACTTACCGAAGATTTAGTGGAACGCGAACGTATCATAGCTGATGGCACTATGAAAGCTTGTGAATATGCTCTAAAATATGGTATTTCTATGAATATTGCTGGTGGCACACACCACGCTTATTCTAACAAGGGTGAAGCCTTTTGCATGCTCAATGACCAAGCTATTGGCGCTCGATATCTTCAATCTAAAAAATTAGCCTCAAAAATTCTAATAATAGATTTAGATGTACACCAAGGTAATGGAACAGCTGAAATCTTTAAGAATGATGCTTCCGTGTTTACCTTTTCCATGCACGGGGCTAGTAATTATCCTTTTAAAAAGGAGGAGTCAGATTTAGATATCGCCTTAAAAAAAGGGACAGAAGACAAGGAATATCTAAGCACTTTAAAACAAACATTACCTAAATTAATTGATGAAGTACAACCTGACTTTATTTTTTACCTCTGTGGTGTAGATGTCGTGGCCAGTGATAAATTAGGCACACTCGCACTTACCGTAGAGGGGTGTAGCGCGAGAGATGAATTTGTATTAAAAACTTGTTTCGATCTTAAAATTCCTATAATGTGTAGTATGGGCGGCGGGTATTCTAAAGACATCAAAGTCATTATTGAATGCCATGCCAACACCTTTCGATTAGCGCAAAAAATTTATTTTTAACTGCTTTTTTTAGACCGAGTAAAATCAGTATCTTAGGCAGTTAGAACTATAAACAACTTAAAAATGAAACAAAACAAACTATGTAGCCTCGCATTCTTTATTTTATCTTTCACATTTAGTATTGCCCAAACGGCCACTGAAACTGTAGATAAAATAATTGCTGAAGGCACAAACAATTCACAATTAGAAGTTTTAGCGCACGAGCTTATGGATGTTGTTGGACCGAGACTTGTTGGAACTCCACAAATGAAACATGCTAGTGACTGGGCTATTGAACAATTTAAAGAATGGGGCATTGATGCTCGTATGGAAGAATATGGTAAATGGCGCGGTTGGCAGCGCGGTATTACCCACGTAGATCTAATTTCACCACGTGTAGTGAGTTTAAGCGGAATGCAATTGGCTTGGAGTCCAAGCACGCCTAAAAAAGGCATCATAGCTGAAACCATCTTAATCCCAGAAGTAACAGATTCTTTAGCTTTTCAACGTTGGTTGCCGAATGCAAAAGGTAAAATTGTGTTAGTCTCTATGGTACAACCCACTGGCCGACCAGATTATAATTGGGAAGAGTTTGCTACTCCTGAATCTTTCGAAAAAATGAAAAAGGATCGTGAAGAACTGACAAAGGCTTGGAATGAACGCCTTAAAAAAACAGGTTTTAGTTCCAGAGATATCAATCAGGCTTTAGAAAAAGCAGGTGCCTTAGGTATTATTCAATCGCGTTGGTCTAACGGTTTTGGAGCGAACAAAATTTTCAGTGCCAACACCAAAAGTATACCTGTAATTGACCTTTCTTTAGAGGATTATGGGCTTTTATACCGATTAACAGAAAACGGGAGTAAACCACAATTAAAAGTGGTTGCTGAATCTACAGAATTAGGGACAGTACCAACGTTTAATACCATTGCAGAAATAAAAGGCACTGAATTACCTGATGAATATGTTATCTTGTCTGCACATTTTGATTCTTGGGATGGTGCTACCGGAGCTACCGATAATGGAACAGGGAGCATTACCATGATGGAAGCTGTTCGTATTTTAAAAAAAATATACCCAAACCCAAAGCGTACTATATTAGTCGGACTATGGGGAAGTGAAGAACAAGGTTTAAATGGTTCTCGTGCTTTTGTTGAGGACAACCCAAAAATTATTGAAGGTGTTCAAGCCGTTTTTAATCAAGATAATGGAACTGGTCGTGTGGTAAACATTTCGGGACAGGGCTTTTTGCATGCCTATGATTATATTGGAAAATGGCTGAATGCGGTACCTAATGATATTTCAAAGCATATAGAAACTAGCTTCCCTGGCTCACCAGCGGGTGGTGGTTCTGATTATGCTAGTTTTGTTGCTGCTGGTGCTCCTGCATTTTCTTTGAGTTCTTTAAGCTGGAGTTACTGGAACTATACGTGGCACACAAATTTAGATACCTATGACAAAATTGTGTTTGACGATGTACGTAACAATGCTATTTTGACGGCTATCATGGCCTACATGGCAAGCGAGGACGACAGCAAAACCTCTCGTGAAAAAGCAGTTTTACCTATAAATTCAAGAACTGGCGAGCCACGTACTTGGCCTACAACTAGATCTCCGGAGAGAGATGGTGGTAAAATGGATTAGAGCGCATAAATAATAAAAACAAAAAGCCCTGTAATAATAAATTACAGGGCTTTTTAAATTAAAAAGAGCCCAAATCAATCAAGACCGAGCTCTTTTACGAGAACACTATATGAAAATGAAAAAAATTATAATTAACTAACTCATTTCAAAGATATAAGCACTTTATGCTTTACGAAAACAAATGATGTGAATCGCTGTAAAATTGTGGTATAGAGTGCAAAACTTGTTTTATTTTACGTCCAAGTGCTTCTTTAGTGCTAAATAAACCCCATTACTCCACCCAAAACCATCTTGGACTGGGTATTCTCCCCCACCGGCATCTAAGGTCATATCTTCCACATTGTATTTTTCGACAAACTTTCCAGTATTTGCATATACCTTTTCGTTTAAGGCTATCCATCGTTTGGCAATGGTATTCGCCAATTCGTGATGACCATAATTTTCTAAACCGATAATAGTCATCCATTGCAGTGGAGCCCAACCATTAGGAGCGTCCCATTGTTGTCCAGTCGTTTTTGTTGTGCTTACCACACCTCCTGGTTTTAAAAAGTACTTTTCAATAGTTGCAGCCACATCGTCTGCTTGTTCTTGGTTTACCATTTTAAAAAATAAGGGATAAACAGTGGCCAACGATTTTACTCCGGTTTGTTGTTGAGTAACCCAATTATAATCTTCATAAATACCAAATGTTGCATTAAAACAAAAGTCATTTAAAAAGGTTATTCGGTTTTGCATACTTGTTTTTAACTGGTTCACAAAGACCGCATCGTCTTGGTATGCTTTTATTAAAACTTCCTCTAAACCATATAAAAGTGCATTTAAATCAACTGGAATAATATCGGTAGTAATTATAGTTTCTATCGTTTCTCCATCAGCGAACCATCGAGAACTATAATCCCATCCCGACTCAGCCCCTGAACGTAAGTCACGATACATCTTTTTACCTCCATGTACTTTTTGAACCTGTACATAGTCTTCTCGGTAGGATTCTTGGCGCGGCGTATCCCTTTTATCGTAATACCTGTTCATAATTCCTAAAGGTGTACTCACACAATGCCGAATTGGAGTGCCACTTGCAGTACTCCCATCCATCCAAAACTCATATTCTTTTCGTAAAGCAACTTTATACTTTTCATATATGGAATCTCCTTTGTGAGCCGCCAATAACTCAACCATTTGAGAAAAAAAAGGCGGTTGCGAACGTGAAATGTAATAGCTTCTATTTCCGTTCGGAATATGACCCAAGGTAGTTATTAAGTACGAAAAATTATCTAACATATGTTCTATCAGCGTAAACTCCCCGCTTTCAATCAAGCCCAACATGGTGAAGTAACTGTCCCAATAATACACTTCTCTAAATCGCCCACCTGGAACAATATAGGCTTCTGGTAAAGGAATTAAGCTGCTACCTGCAATAGGTTGATCGGATTCTCTTGTTAGGATAGGCCAAAGCGAAACTACATGAGCCAAAGCGGTTTTTGTCGAATCTGAGGTAAAATCTGAAGCTCTGGAAATGGGTACTTCAAAATTTTCTAAAACAAAGGTTTTAAGATCAAAATTCTCATGATTTTTAGTATTCTCGTATTTGGCCTTTATGTCATCATAAGGATACTTTGCCACACAATCGACAAAGGTTTTACCATCTTCAAAAATCTGATTTAATTGTACGTCGGCAAAAAGGGGTCCTAAAAGTTCATCTGGAGTTTTAAACCTTTGTACTTCCGTTTTTGGTGAATTTAGGGTCGTGTCTTTTTTCTTAGCTGAGGTGTCTTTACAGCTCAAAAAAAGTAGACTCAAAATAAATACATAGTATCTCATAGGTGTTTAAATTTCATTAGGGGTTAATTCAATTAAAAAATACTACTATCCATGTCAAAAATCAACCTGTTGGGATAAAAGTATACTATTTTTAAGAATATTCATTTTCCACTATCCCTTATTTATTTCTTCCTTAAAAAAAAAATTAGGTAACTTTATAAACCATAAATAGTTTATTACTTCCATTTTTTATGAGTCAGCACTACACCAGAAACATATCCGTTAGAGGTAATCAAGATTTCAATACCATCAAATTAGCACCTCCAGTAACGGTAGCAGCAGGACCTCTAGGAGTTAAAGAAGCCTTGAAACATTCCTTTAAAGAAATGGGGGTGGTACGAGCCATGGGTGCCTTGTTAAAAATGAATCAAGAAGACGGATTTGATTGCCCAAGTTGCGCTTGGCCTGATCCTGAAAAAGCCTCAAAATTTGCAGAATATTGCGAAAACGGAGCGAAAGCACTGGCCGATGAAGCAACGACCAAACATATTGACGCCCTTTTTTTTGCACAACATTCCGTTGAAGAACTATCTACGCTAACGGATTACGAATTAAATAAATTTGGTCGGCTAATAGAACCTTTAGTTCTAAGACCTAACAGTATTCATTATGAAGCTATCTCTTGGGAAAAAGCCTTTGACTTGATACGTGATGAATTGAAAAGTCTTGATTCTCCTGATGAAGCGATTTTTTATACCTCTGGTCGTTCCAGCAACGAGGCTGCTTTTTTATATGGCATGTTTGCAAGAGCATTAGGGACAAACAATCTACCCGACTGCTCAAATATGTGTCATGAATCTAGTGGAATAGCACTAGGAGAAACCTTAGGAATTGGTAAAGGATCTATAAAGTTAGAAGATTTATATGAGGCAGAAGTGGTCCTTATCGCCGGACAAAATCCAGGAACGAATCACCCTCGAATGCTCTCTGCTTTAGAAAAATGCAAAGCCAATGGAGGTAAAATTATTAGTATAAATCCTTTAGAGGAATCAGGACTTGTTAATTTTAAAAACCCTCAGAAAATAAAAGGTTGGATTGGAGCTTCTGTCGATATTGCAGATGTACATTTACCCGTTAAGATTAATGAAGATATTCCTTTAATTAAAGCCATCTTAAAAAAGTTATATGATAAGAGTAAACAGGACAAAACTATTTTTGATCATGACTTCATCAAAACCTATACCGATGGCTACACGAGCTTATTAGCAGATCTAGAACAATATGATCTCGCTAGTTTGGTGCTACAATCTGGTGTTTCTGAATCTGAAATTGACGCTGCGGTTGAACTTTTAGCACATAAATCTAAAATTGTTGTATGCTGGGCAATGGGGTTAACACAGCATAAAAATGGGGTTGCCACGATAAAAGAATATATCAATCTCCTATTAGTCAAAGGTGCCATTGGAAAACCAAATGCTGGTACCTGCCCTGTTCGTGGCCACAGCAATGTACAAGGAGATCGTAGTGTTGGTATCATGCATTTTGTAGATAAAGATTTGAATAAAAGAATAAAGGAGCATTTAGGCTTTACACCTCCAGATAAAGAGGGTTTTGACGTAGTTGGCACTTTAAAAGCCCTACATGATGGTAAGGCTAAAGTATTTATGTGCTTGGGGGGCAACTTTTTAATGGCTGCTTCGGATACAGAATATACCGCTAAAGGATTACAAAACTGCAACCTAACGGTACAAATAAGTACTAAGTTAAATAGATCACATTTGGTTACAGGAAAAACAGCCCTGATCTTACCCACCTATGGCCGTTCTGAAAAAGACATAAAAGAAGGTAAAGAACGCTTTGTTACCATTGAAAATAGCATGGGCCGTGTTAGGCAATCGAAAGGTGTTTTAAAACCTGCTTCTGAGCATCTAAAAAGCGAACCCGATATTATTGCCGAAATGGCGACTACCTATTTTAACGGTAATCATTCTGTACACTGGGGTGCGCTTGCTGGTGATTATAACCTTATCAGAAATACTATTGATACGGTTATTAAAGGCTTCAAAAACACCAATGTGGCATCAAAAGGAGTTGGCTATTATTTGCCGAATAATGTGCGGAACTTAGATTTTAGCATGCTTCCAAATGGTAAAGCTCAGTTTAGTATTAATGAAATTCCAGAGCATCAGCTAAAAGAAAACGAATTTATGTTGATGACCATACGTTCTCACGACCAATTTAACACCACCATTTATGGGTTAGACGATCGCTATAGAGGTGTTTATAATGAAAGGCGGGTACTCTTTATGAACGAGACCGACATGAAAAAATGGAACTTAGAAAAACTCGATGTGGTGAATATTTGCAGTAATTATGACGATACCTTGCGAACCGCCTTTAATTTTAAAGTAATTCCATATAACATCCCATTAGGTAATTTAGCGGCTTATTTTCCTGAAACGAATACGATAGTGCCTTACAATCATTATGCAGATAAAAGCAAAACCCCTATCAGCAAATCAATTAAAGTTACCGTGCATAAAGTGGCATAGAACAAGCTATTTCTCAAAAGCATGAAATTTAAACTTTTGCCCTCCAACAGAGGCATCTGCCATTAATCCCGCTTTGGGTAAGGCAAAAACAGCAACACCATCTTTATATTTGGCATTAAAAGCTAATCCTGAACGTACCGCAACTGCTGATGCTTCTGCAGCAAAAGAAAATTTTCCTTCTTTAAAATCATTTAAAGTTTCGTTCGTTTCAAAAAATATGACTTCAATAATAGCTTGCCCTCCTGCTTGAAAACCTATATTTAATTTCTTTAAGTCGGCCATTCCTATTTTTTTTCCAGCTTCAAAAACAATCCCATTCCCAGAAGCAGCACCGATAATAAATCCGCCTTTGCCTACATTAGGAAAAATAACATAGCCTGCAGATTCATCAAAAAAAGCTTGAAGACCTTCATCTGCTTTTAAAAGCATCACTTTAGCCTCGACAGCATGATCAATTATTTTTTGATCTTTTACCGTTTGGCCTTGTACTGAAAAAACAGCCAATGTAATGATCATAAATCCGAGGTGTTTTATACTTTTCATAATTTTATGTATTTAGTGTAGTCTATATACGAACAAACTTAGTACTCTTGATTTTCAAGAATACTAAGTTTGTGTTAAAGATATATTTGATAGTTTTATTGAAAAGCTGGTAATCCTGTAATGTCGGCTCCGGTAATTAATAAGTGAATATCGTGCGTACCCTCGTAGGTTATGACACTTTCTAAGTTCATCATGTGACGCATAATACTATATTCTCCCGTAATACCCATACCCCCTAATACCTGTCGTGCTTCACGAGCTATTTTTATTGCCATTTCTACATTATTTCGTTTCGCCATGGAAATTTGAGCTGTAGTAGCACGTCCCTCATTTTTAAGTTGCCCTAAACGCAGCGCTAACAATTGTGCCTTCGTGATTTCAGTAATCATTTCGGCCAATTTTTTTTGTTGTAATTGCGTTGCGGCAATTGGTTTTCCAAACTGAATACGCTCTTTGGCATAGCGCAAAGCAGTATCATAACAATCCATCGCAGCACCGATGGCTCCCCAGGCGATACCGTAACGTGCAGAATCTAAACAACCAAGTGGGGCTCCCAGTCCCGTTTTTCCGAGGAGAATATTCTCCTTAGGAACTTTTACATTATCAAAAATAAGCTCTCCTGTTGCGGAGGCTCTTAAGGACCATTTGTTATGTGTTTCTGGCGTAGAAAACCCTTCCATACCACGCTCTACAATTAAACCATGGATTCGTCCTTCTTCATTTTTTGCCCATACTACAGCGATATCGGCAAAAGGAGAATTGGAAATCCATAATTTAGCACCGTTTAAAAGATAATGGTCTCCCATATCTTTGTATTTGGTTTCCATTCCACTGGGGTTAGAACCGTGGTTAGGCTCTGTTAATCCAAAGCAACCCATAAATTCTCCAGTAGCTAATTTAGGTAAGTATTTTTTACGCTGTGCTTCATTTCCGTAAGCAAAAATAGGATACATCACTAAAGACGATTGTACCGATGCTGTAGAACGAACTCCACTATCGCCGCGTTCAATTTCTTGCATAATTAACCCGTAGCTTATTTGGTCTAATCCGGCTCCGCCGTATTCCTCTGGAATATAAGGACCAAAGGCACCAATTTCTGCAAGGCCTCCGATGATTTGTTTAGGAAATTCTGCTTTTTGGGCATATTCTTCTATAATGGGAGAAACATCACGTTTTACCCATTGCCTTGCGGCATCACGAACTAGTTTATGTTCTTCGGATAAAAGGTCATCAATATTGTAGTAATCAGGGGCTTCAAATAAATCTGGACGCATAGCTTTGTCTTTTTACCAAAGATAATTAAAGATTTATAACAGCACAATGCTTAAATGTTACATTTTTAGATAAAAATCTTTAGTTAGCGCAATATACTCATCCGTAAATACATGGCGTTCATTTTCTACCACTAATTCATCCGTAACTAAAGCTTCTTTTTTAAAACTAAAAGCGATAAGACTTCTTTTGGTTTCCGAATCTTTATGACCTTTTACTCTTGTAATTCTTATAGGAAAAAGCATTTGACTTTCAGCAAAGGCTATAAAACCAACTTCTTCTTTGAAAGGAATCACCGTAGAAAAAATACCTTCAGGAGCCAACAATTTAGATACACCGGAAAGCAATTCATCAAATGGTAAGGATGCGTTTTGGCGGGCAGCATCTCTAGAGGTATTACCACTGCTTACCGCTTCTGAATAAAATGGCGGATTGGAGACAACCACACTATACAGGTCTGACTCATCGAGAGTTTCAGCGGTATATTCATCTACAAATTCATCAAACCCAGCGTGAAAACAGAATAGTCGATCGGCCCAAGGAGAGTTTTCAAAATTATCCGTACACTGTTCAAAAGCATCATCATCTAACTCAATGGCTTCAATATTCTCAGCAGCACTTCGCTGTGCTAACATTAAAGCGATAACTCCTGTTCCTGAACCGATATCTAAAATAGAAAAAGTGTTTTTAGGTAGCATAGCCCAGGCGCCCAAGAGCACGCCATCAGTACCAATTTTCATAGCACATTTATCTTGGTGTAACTGGAATTGTTTGAATTTGAAAATACTCATATTAATTTCCAATAAGGAGAGGACAAACTAGATTGACAAATAAAAAATTTAATTGTTCATATACAAATCAACTAAACCTTCTGGAGTAGTCACATGAATGGTTTTGAGCTCTCGATCTACCTTGGTAATAATCTGATCGTTTATCGGGATAAGTAGTTCTTTTCCGTCTTTTTTAACTTCAAATAAGGCTTGTGAAGTAGTATCATTTACACTCTCAACGATACCTATGTCGCCGTGTACACTATCTAAAAGGGTAAAGCCTATAATTTCATGAAAGTAAAATTTAGTACCTGTAAGTTTTGGCAATAAGGTTAAAGGCAAATAAATCTCCGAACCCATAACGCGGTCCGCATCCGATTCATTTATTAGTTCTTCAAAGCGAACACGAAGTAGTGTTGATTTATGAAGGCTAGATTTTTTAATAAAAAATGGAACCAGATTATTTCCTAAAGAAATAAATACTGATTCCAAATTTTCGTATTCTTCGGGTTCATCCGTGTCTAATTTAATCAACACTTCGCCCTTAAAGCTATATTTTGAAACGATTTTACCTAAGTAGAAACAATCTTTCTTTAGCATATCGTTTTTTAAAAGCTATGCTTTTTTATCTGTGTCCTCTTCTTTTTGATCTGCGATAACCTCCTTAACACTTGGAGCTTCAGCAATACCATCTGTTTCTTCAAGAACGTCCTTTTCAACTACTGTTGGTATTGGTGTAGTATCTGCATTTTCAGTTTCTGGTTGAGGAGCTTCAGGAGTTTCAACAACTTCTTCTGGAATTGCAGCGGCAATACGTTTTTCATTTACTTCTTTTTCTGCTTTTAAAGCAGCGGCTCTAGAATCAGCCTTAGCTTTATCTAAATCACCAACTTTAGAACCCACTATTTTACCTTTTTCTTCTAACCAAGCATTGAATTTTTCTTCTGCTTGCTCTTCAGTTAAAGCACCTTTACGAACACCACCTGCTAAATGATGCTTTAAAAGCACGCCTTTATACGATAAAATACGTTTCGCTGTTTCTGTTGGTTGTGCACCATTGTTTAACCAGGTTACTGCTTGGTCAACATTAACTTCGATAGTTGCGGGATTGGTGTTAGGATTGTAAATTCCTAATTTTTCTAAGTATTTACCATCTCTTTTAGCTCTTGCATCTGCTGCAACTACCCAATAGAAAGGTTTTCCTTTTTTACCGTGTCTTTGTAATCTAATTTTTACTGGCATATCACATTAATTTGTAGGGTGCCCGACCCTTGGTTATTAATTCTAAATTTTCGCTTAGCTTTAAGCGGGTGCAAATATAAGTTTTTTTTGAAAATCTACAATAGCTATTAATTGATATTTTAAAAAAAACGTCTTAGATATAAAAACAGTTGGTTCTCAATTATTTCGCTTCAATAAAGGCTAATGTTTGGTCTATCCAGCTCCTATTGATTTCTAAGGCTCTATCAGGAACTACTCCGACGTCTTCATATTTAAAAAATTTAGTGTGAAAATCCATATCTGTTGGCATCACATCAAAGAATTTTGAGGGCGTAGTATAGCTGCGTCCATAATTAAATCCGTAGCTTACTATCCCCCAGGTAGTCTGTCCTAAATGCAGTGCTCCATTTATTTTTTTTAACTGAACCGTAAATTGCTCTCCATTGCTTCCCGTAAATTGGTTGGTCAAAATATAAATTTTAGCTCCGCTCTTTTTGAATAATTTATAAAAAGGATCAGACAATTTTTTACTTCCCCCTCTATTATTTCTTAGATCAACAATAATATTTGCAACATTAAAATTGTCTTTATGGTCTTCATAAAAAACATCAGCCATATTTTTATTCGCGCTACCCCTGTCGAAAGTACCAAAATGCACATACGCTGTATTTTTGTTGATCGCTTTATATTCCCAATCGCTGTTTTCTTCTGGCACAAGAGAATAATCTTTAGTTTTACGGTCTTTAACTAAATTAAACAACCTTCCATTTTCAAAAGCAATACTTTTTATATGGTACATTTTTTTAGTGGTCAAATTATAACTAGCAACATCATATTGATTATCACCACTCTTTCTTACATGCAAATAGACCTGCCCTGGTACCCAAATGGGTACATTAGACGCTAAGACTACACCTTCATATTTTTCATCACCTTTGGCGTAAATGCCTACGATAAGATGATCTCCGTAATAATAAATACCCTCAAGTGCATCTTTTGGTTTACGCTCGAGAGCGCTTCTTAATTCTGTCAAATTATTTATTGCGCTAGGATGATTCGCAAATTCAGAACTGGCGATAAATTTAGCAACTGTAACGCTATCTTTAGCGTTTTCATTTGATAATGGAATTGTGTTAGATAAAACAGTGGCATGAATATCCGTCAAAGTACCCATCATTTCATTCAGCAATAAATAACACTTATACACGGCTAAGGGCTCATTCATTTGCGTTGCTATAGCGTTGTATTGCTCCTGGAAAAAAGCCTCTTTTTTTTGTTTTTTAATTTGGTGCTTGTAGGAGGGCATTTCTTTCATCTTCACGATCAAAAAGTCTAAATCTGTTTTACAGTCGCAGGTTTCTTTTTGACTATACGTAGTTCCTGATAAAATTGTCGCAAAAAAAAGAGAAATTAAAGTTTTCATAGGTATTTGGTTTAAGGTTTTCAGCTGGCAAAAACAGCCTTGTTGTTTCCACAAACATATTCTAGAAAAAGCTAGAAAACCATTATACAGTAAGGTTTGGGGTGAAATGATGCTACTTTGTGGTTAAATAAAGTTATAACGCAAGACCCAAATCTTTAATCGTTGTTTTCACAAGTGATGCGTAGGTTTTGGATACCGGAATTTTTACCTGGGCCGCTAACACAATTTGCAATTTTCCATTGCTCAAATCCCATCGTTGAAAATGTACTGGATTAATTAAGTACGATCTATGCGTACGTACTAGAAAAGCTAAGTCTTTCTCAATGACCGAAAGTTTATTTCGAATCAGCTGTTTCTTCATCAATTCATTCATTAGATAGGTTACTTCTATATAATTATCGTCTGATTTTATACTGATTAAATTTTCCTGAAGTAAACGCAAGCCCTCGTAGGTACCTTCGCCATTAATTACTATTTTTTTATCTTCCAGCTTTTTATTTTTGTATTTACCAATAGCCCAGCGGCTAATAAATACAATAGGAATCACCGCAATTAACGTTGGAAGATAAATACCTGTGATGAAATAAGCTAGACTATATATATTTGGTTCATTGGGAACTATAATAAAAACATAAACGGATCTAGATAAAACCAGCCCCATCATCATAAAGAAAAGTAAAAAAAAGAGCTCCCTTTGTAAGGTCCAGCTTCTTTGACCAATCTTAAAAAGCCATTGCTGAAAAGGAAGCATGGAGAGATACGCAAAACCCCCTGCAATACCATAAAAAGGCAAATACGCTAGTTTCTCTAAAGTGTTAATTTCACTAACATTTAAGGGCTCAGTAAAATAGAGAAAAACAAAAATCCAAAGCGCAAGGCCTAAAGCAATATACACATGGTGTAAAAGAGAAGGGTCAAATGGATATTTTATCTTAAGCAAAAAAGTAGTTTTAAATGGAAAAAATACAATTGTTTTGTGCTAAAACCAATTTTTTGTTTCGTTAATAACTCCTAGTAATAACATTTTTTCTCCCAAACCCTTTTTACTAATTTTATAAGCTGACATTTTTGCTTTTAAAAGCATTTATTTGAGCACAACAGATTCCCTTTTTCAAGAGAATGAAATAAAATAGATTTCCGACTACTCGGAAATGAAATGGATTTTTTTATGTACTTAATCTTCGATACTGAAACTACTGGATTACCCAAAAACTGGAACGCGCCTTTTACCGATGTAGACAATTGGCCTCGCTGCATACAAATTGCATGGCAGTTACATGATGCTATGGGAAATTTAGTGGAGCATCAAGATTACTTGATACGACCTGAAGGTTTTAATATTCCTTATGACGCGGAACAAATTCACGGGATTTCTACGGCTTTAGCAGAAAAAGAGGGAGTACCGATTGCCGAAGTTTTAGAAAAGTTTAATGCCGCTATGGCTAAAACGAAATTTATTGTTGGTCAAAATGTTGGTTTTGATTTAAATATAATGGGTGCTGAGTTTCATCGCCTAAGTGTTGAAAATCCATTGCAAGAACTACCTATTTTAGATACCTGTACCGAACATACCGCATCGCTTTGCCAGCTTCCAGGAGGTCGTGGTGGAAAATTTAAGTTGCCTACCTTAACAGAACTACACGAGTACTTATTCGGAGAACCTTTTGGCGAAGCGCATAATGCTACAGCCGATGTGGAAGCGACTACACGTTGTTTTTTAGAGTTAGTGAGAAAGCAACAATACACGCTGGAGCAATTAGATGTTCAGCCTGATTATTTTAAGAATTTTTCTGAGGCAAACCCCAAAGAAATTCAGTTAATAGGATTAAAACACATCAACCTAAAAGAAGCGTCAAAAAAAATTGCAGATGCTCTTTGGGAATCAGCTACTGGTGGTATTTCTAAAGCAGAAATTAAAGAAAATGTAAAGACTTTAGAAACTGCAAATTTTGCACATTTACACAACCATACCCAATTTTCCATTTTACAATCTACGATTAGCGTTCTGGATTTGATAAAGGCTACCGCAAAAGCAAAAATGCCTGCTGTGGCTATTACAGATCATGCAAATATGATGGGTGCTTTTCATTTTGTAAATGGTGTCATCAATCATAACAAAGCAGTAAAAACACGGAATGATGAAAACCAAATTCGTCACGAAGCTACAAAAGAAGGGCGACTAGAAGAAGGCGAAGAGCCTTTGCATGAATTTATCCCCGAACAAGAAATTACACCTATTGTGGGGTGTGAGTTTCAGGTTTGTGAAGACCACACGAATAAATCCCAAAAAGATAATGGCTACCAAGTAGTACTCTTAGCTAAAAACAAAAAGGGCTATCATAACTTAGCAAAAATGTCTTCCATTGCCTTTATAGATGGCAAATATTATGTTCCTAGAATCGACAAAAAGGTTATTGAAAAATATAAAGAAGATATTATAGTACTGACAGGAAACCTCTATGGTGAAGTACCTGGTAAAATTTTAAATGTTGGTGAAAACCAAGCCGAAGAGGCTTTGCTTTGGTGGAAAGATACTTTTGGTGATGATTTATATATAGAAATCATGCGTCATGGTCAAGAAGATGAAGATCGCGTAAACCAAGTATTACTTCAGTTTGCAGAGAAGCATCAGGTGAAGTTAATTGCCACCAACAACACCTACTACGTAGAAAAACAAAACGCTCATGCACACGATATTTTATTATGTGTAAAGGATGGTGAAAAGCAAGCGACCCCCATAGGTAGAGGTCGTGGTTACCGCTACGGCTTACCCAATCAAGAATATTATTTCAAGTCTGCAGACGAGATGAAAGCCCTCTTCAAAGATGTTCCAGAGGCCATTACCAATATTCAAGAAATTATCGACAAGGTTGAGACATTTACCCTTGCACGTGACGTACTGTTGCCTGCTTTTGACATTCCAGAAGAATTTCAGGTTCCAGAAGATAAATTAGATGGAGGAAAACGCGGTGAAAATAAATTTCTGCGTCATATTACTTATAAAGGAGCAAAAATTAGGTATGGTGAGCTTAGCCCTGAGATTGATGAACGACTAGATTTTGAACTTAAAGTAATTGAAAAAACAGGCTATCCTGGCTACTTTTTAATTGTGGAAGACTTCATCAGAGCAGCACGCGCTATGGATGTTTCTGTAGGTCCTGGTCGTGGCTCTGCCGCAGGTTCTGCGGTAGCTTATTGTTTATGGATTACCAATTTAGATCCTATTAAGTACGACTTACTTTTTGAGCGTTTCTTAAATCCTGACCGTGTATCGATGCCCGATATTGATATCGATTTTGATGACGAAGGGCGTGGTCGGGTCATGGATTATGTGATCAAAAAATACGGTGCAAACCAAGTAGCACAGATTATAACGTACGGCACCATGGCAGCAAAATCGTCTATTCGCGATACAGCCCGTGCCCTTGATTTACCTTTGGGAGATGCAGACCGTATCGCCAAATTAATTCCCACGATGTCTAAGCTGAATAAGATTATGCATATTGATGTGGAGCAATTAAAAAAGAAGTTTAGGGCGGATGATATGGAAAATATCTATCAGTTGCTTTCAATTTCTGAAGGCGATGGTTTAGAGGCAGAAACCCTTAATCAGGCTTATATTTTAGAAGGATCGGTTCGTAATACCGGTATTCATGCCTGTGGCGTAATTATTACTCCAGACGACATCACCAAGTTTGTTCCTGTTGCCTTGGCGAAAGATTCGGATATGTATTGTACCCAGTTTGATAACTCGGTCGTGGAAGAGGCTGGTTTACTCAAAATGGATTTTTTAGGCTTAAAAACTTTAACCCTAATTAAAGACACCGTAAAAATTGTCAAGGCAAAACACGGGATCGAACTGGATCCAGAAACTTTTCCTTTGGATGATGAAAAAACCTACGAATTATTTCAACGTGGCGAAACAGTAGGTATATTTCAATATGAATCTCCTGGCATGCAGAAACACATGAGGGCTCTAAAACCCACTGTTTTTGCTGATCTTATCGCCATGAACGCCTTATACCGACCGGGGCCCATGGAATATATCCCAAGCTTTATTGCCCGTAAACATGGGGATGAAGAAATTGAGTATGACTTGGATGCCATGGAGGAGTATTTAGCCGAAACCTACGGGATTACGGTGTACCAAGAGCAAGTGATGTTGCTGTCGCAAAAATTAGCCGATTTTACAAAAGGTGAAGCTGATGTATTGCGTAAGGCCATGGGTAAAAAACAAAAGTATGTCTTAGATAAAATGAAACCTCAATTTATCGCGCAAGCTTCGGCTAAAGGCCATGCAGAAGATAAACTTGAGAAAATTTGGAAAGATTGGGAGGCCTTTGCGGCCTATGCTTTTAATAAATCGCACTCTACCTGCTATGCTTGGATTGCCTACCAAACTGCTTATTGCAAAGCGCACTACCCTGCTGAATATATGGCTGCCGTGCTGAGCAACAATATGAATGACATTAAACAGGTGACCTTTTTTATGGAAGAATGCAAGCGAATGGGACTTGAAGTATTGGGACCTGATGTCAATGAATCGTATTACAAGTTTTCTGTAAACGATCGTGGAGCTGTCCGTTTTGGCATGGGCGCTGTAAAAGGTGTAGGGCATGGAGCCGTTGAAACTATTGTTGAAAACCGCAAAAAAGACGGGCCTTTTAAATCTGTATTTGATGTTTCAAAACGTATTGATTTACGCGCTGCTAATAAAAAAGCATTTGAGAATTTAGCGGTTGCCGGTGGTTTTGATTCCTTAGGAAATACGCATAGAGCTCAATTTTTTCACGACGAAGGCGATAACATTACCTTTTTAGAAAAAGCCATAAAATACGGAGCAAAATTTCAAGAAAATGAAAATTCTAGCCAAGTGAGTCTTTTTGGTGATGCTAGTGATGTACAAATTCCAGAACCAATAGTGCCCCCTTGTGAAGAATGGGGAACTATGGAAAAATTGCGTCGAGAAAAAGAAGTTGTGGGTGTTTATATTTCGGGACATCCTTTGGATGATTTTAATTCAGAAATTAAAGCCTTTTGTAATGCAGGCTTATCACACCTAAACAATCTGGAAAGTATTTTAAATCGAGAGGTATCATTTGCCGGCGTTATTACCGATGTTCAACATCGAATTTCTAAAAACGGAAAAGGATGGGCTTCTTTTACGATGGAAGATTATACAGATACTTTTGAATTTCGAATTTTTGGAGAAGAATATTTAAAATTTCGTCATTTTTTAATGATCAACTCTTTCGCATATGTAAAAATATTTGTGCGCGAAGGATGGGTGAATCGTGAAACAGGAAAAAAAGGGGATCCAAGAATGCAATTCAATAGTTTTATGCTGTTGCAAGAAGTGATGGAAACCTATGCAAAAAAGTTAACCATTAAACTTAATATCGACAGCTTAGATGAAGCCCTAATCCACAATCTAAAAGACACCATTCGACTGCATAAGGGAGAACATTCTTTAAATTTTGTGGTGTATGAAATGCAAGAAGAAATAAAGGTTGATCTGATAAGTCGCAAACAAAAGGTTCAAATTTCAAGTGAACTATTGCAAAGCTTGGAAGAACAAGAAGTACTCTATAAACTAAATTAGAGCCGTTTGTTTCATTCAATACTGACCATACCGCTCTATTTATCACGCCTGCTACTCTGATGTACTCGAACAAATAAAGCTAAGGCTATTTAATAAAACCATATAATTGTATTTTCTAAAGCGTCTGTTTTTTGTCCGTTGGGCATAAAAACGGACGCTTTTTCAGTGATAAACACCAAGAATAAGCTTTTTAAAAAAACCTAAGGCACTTAAAGTCATCAGTGTAGCTTTTAAAGAATAACATTTTCAATGAACCTCAGGAGTATATTTTAAATGATCGCAACATTAGTAGTATTACTACTAATTGTTAAAAGTATCACAATCTATTGTGTGTGCTTTGCTAATAGTATTAAATTTGTTGAACATTGAATTCGACAAGGTACTTTCTTAGGAAAGAAAAGTTCAATTCAATTTTAAATCAGTCAAATTTTTAACATTTAAAAAAATTATAACGATGAAAAAACAACAACTATTTTTAGCAGCTATCTTATTGGGATTAGCAACTATATCATGTAAAGATGTAGCACCTGAAAAGCCTGCCGACGGTATCGAACAAAGTTCAGATCCAGACCAAAATAATATAAAAAGTATCATGACGGCTGAGGAGCAAGCAAGTATGTCTCCCGATGAAATTATAGGAAGATTAAAAAAAGGAAATGAAAACTTTGTGGCTAATAATTTAACGACCAGAGATCACTCAGAACAACGCAGACTTGCCACTATTGGTCAATACCCTAAAGCATTAGTACTTTCTTGTGTAGACAGTAGAGTGCCTGTTGAAGACGTTTTTGACTTAGGTATTGGGGACATTTTTGTAGCTCGCGTAGCTGGAAATATTGAAAATGATGATATCCTAGGTTCTATGGAATTTGCAACAGCAGTGGCTGGATCTAAAGTTATTATAGTTATGGGCCATACCTCTTGCGGTGCAGTTTACAATGCAGTTGATGGTACAGATGCAGGGGCTATGGGTATGGCATCATTACAAAAACTTTTAGATGAGATTAAACCTGTTGTGGTAGCAGAAAATGGCGTTGACGTCAGTTCAAAAAACAAGCCCTATGTAAATAAGGTTATCACAGAAAATGTCTATAAGACAGTCGCTGACATTAGGCTTAAATCACCTACAATGAAAGCTATGGAAGATGCTGGTCAAATTAAAATTTTGGGAGCAGTTTATCATATGGAAACCGGTAAGGTTGAATTTTTATAAGTTTTAAGTCCTGTTTGTTTTAAATGAAGATCAGAGTTTTCTAATTTAAAACACAGTGGAGTTCTAATTCCCTATAAGGCTATCACATTATAGCACTTCCTACTTAACAACCTAAATAGAATCATATAAACATAAGTTTAGTTGATACTACAATAGTCAAAACGAATGTAATCATAGTAAGGAAAAAGTAAAATAATTGACTAAATTTGCATAATCAATAAAAAGAAACAAAATGGCATTAGAAATAACAGATGCAACTTTTGACGAAGTTGTCTTAAAAAGTGATAAACCAGTAGTTGTAGATTTTTGGGCAGCGTGGTGTGGACCTTGCCGAATGGTAGGACCAATTATTGATGAAGTTAGTAATGAATATGAAGGTAAAGCCGTTGTTGGCAAAGTAGATGTTGATGCGAATCAAGAATTCGCTGCAAAATATGGTGTTCGTAATATCCCTACCGTTTTGGTATTTAAAAATGGAGAGATTGTAAGCCGACAAGTCGGTGTTTCTCCAAAAAAGGTGTATACCGATGCTATAGATGCCGCGATGTAAACCTTAAAATATTTTAATTCTAAAAAAGGTTTGGCGCAAGTCAGACCTTTTTTAGTTTTTAGATTATTTTTTAACAATTGCAAAGGTATCCACCTAAAAAAAGAAAATTTTAATTGAAAAAAAGAAAATATGATCACTTGGAAAGATATAATTAGTTTTTCAGTAAACGGCAGTCCTGAACCTGATAAGAGAGTAGAAAAAACAGAAACAGAGTGGAAAAATAGTTTAACTCCTGAGCAGTTTAAAATTACCAGAAAAAAAGGTACAGAAGCACCACATTCGGGAGCGCTTTGTAGTGCTCATGATGCTGGAAAATACAATTGTGTTTGCTGTGATACGCCGCTATTTGATTCTGGCATAAAATTCGAATCCGGCACTGGTTGGCCAAGTTTTACCCAACCTATTAAAGAAAATGCTATAAAATATCATAAAGACAGCTCATTCGGGATGCTTAGGGTTGAAGTGTTATGCAATACTTGTGATGCACATCTAGGCCATATTTTCCCGGATGGACCGGAACCCAGTGGCTTACGCTATTGCATAAATTCTGAATCAATGACCTTACAAACAAACGAATAACTAAAATGTTTAGATTCAAAGATATTCTAGTGTTTAGCTCTTAAAAACCACAGTGTACGTGTAAAAAAATGGAACGGCATAGAAAAGCATATTTGGGTGGTGGTTGTTTTTGGTGTCTTGAGGCTATTTTTAGGAACTTAAAAGGAGTAGAAAAGGTAGTTTCTGGATATTCAGGAGGTAGTGTTCCCGGTACACCGACGTACAGAGAGGTAAGCTCTGGAAAAACAGGTCATAAGGAAATTATAGCGCTAACATTTGATCCTGAAATAATCAGTTTTGAATCTTTGCTATTCGTTTTCTTTAGCAGTCACAACCCAAATACTTCTCAAGCGCAAGGTTTTGGCTATGGCAGCCAGTACACCTCCGTAATATTTTATGACGATGAATCTCAAGAATTAAGTGCTAATGCCGTTATTGCTGAGCTATCCCCTAGGTTCAGCATACCAATTTTAACCCTTGTACGCAGATTTGAAAGATTTTTTCCAGCGGAAGATTATCATCAAAATTATTATGAAGAAAATAAAAACGACGCTTATTGCACATCAATCATTGAACCTCAATTAAAAAAAATACAAAAATTATATACAGACCAATTAAAATAGCGGTCTAAAAAAATTATATTTAAACTTATTAATACACAGTATTTAAAAATGGAAAATTATAAAAAAGCGTACATAGCAGGCGGATGTTTCTGGGGAATGGAAGATTTATTTAGAGTGCGACCTGGAATTGTCGATACAGAGGTGGGCTACATTGGTGGTCTAAACGAGCATCCTACCTATCCTAATCATCCAGGCCATGCAGAAGGTATAGAACTCACCTACAACCCAAAAGAAACAAATTTTAGAGAAATATTAGACTACTTCTACCGCATTCATAACCCAACAACCATTGATCAACAGGGTAATGACTTAGGCTCTAGCTATAGGTCAGCGATATTTTTTCAAAATGAAGAGGAGAAATCCATAGCCAAAGAAATTATAAATATTGTTGATAGCACCAACCGATGGGAAGGCAAAATAGTCACTACTTTAGAACCTTGGACTAGGTTTTGGCCTGCAGAGCCAGAACACCAAGACTATTTAGTTAAAAAACCAAATGGCTACACCTGCCATTTTGAAAGATTTGATACCTTTCTATAGCATGTGAACTTCCTAACGGTAAAGCCATCGAGGCTTCGAAATTAGGACCGTTGGGCTACAAGAAACTAGATCTTTATTCTTGATTCTTGTAGCCCTACTAGTTGTAAGTTAAACACAAAGAATAGTCTCGTAAAATTCCATAGATTAAAAATATTTGCATTGACTGACATTCAAGAAATAGGGTTTGGAGGTGGCTGCCATTGGTGTACAGAGGCTGTTTTTCAAAATTTGAAAGGAGTACGCCATGTGCAACAAGGTTGGATTGCATCAATCGGAAAAAACGAAGCATATTCCGAAGCAGTATGGCTGCACTTTGATCGGGATCAAATAGACCTTAAAACCTTAATTGAAATTCATTTACACACCCATAAAAGCACGTCTAATCACAGCATGCGTAAAAAATATAGGTCTGCTGTGTATACTTTTTCTGAAGTACAGAAAAAAATGGCTGAACGCCTAGTAAAAAACCTTCAAACTGATTTTGACAAACCAATCATAACGCAAGTACTCCCTTTTCAAGCCTTCAAACCATCCGAAGAAAGCGTTCAAAATTACTATGTTAAAAATCCTGAAAAACCGTTTTGTACAAGCTTTATTGAACCTAAGTTAAAGATAGTACTCACCAAGTTCTCCCAATACACAAGGGCAATAAAAGAGAAATCATTTATAACCAAGCCGTTAGTTGATAAAAAGAGTAAAATGTAGTAAGTTTATAACTGATTTCTAAATCCTTAAACTCACTAAGCTTATGAAAAAACAACTTTTAATTTCAGTACTTACCTTAGCCATAATAAGTTGCAAGTCTGAACCAAAAGAAAAAGCAATAGATGTTCAAGTTCAGGAAACTACGATCGGGAATCATATTGCGGCATTGGCCTCTGATGACTTTTTAGGAAGAATGCCGTTTACCGAAGGTGAAACGAAAACTGTAAACTATTTAAAAGAAGAGTTTATAAAACTCGGAGTACAACCGGGCAATGGAACTAGTTTTTTTCAAGAAGTTCCTCTCGTAGAAATTACAGGAACACCTTCCGAAAAAATGACGATTTCTGGTGGCAAAACGCCAATAGTCTTAGATTACTTGGATGATTTTGTTGCACTTACTCAAAGAATAGTCCCTAATGTTGCACTAAATGATTCAGAATTAGTTTTTGCGGGATATGGTATTGTCGCCCCCGAATATGGCTGGAATGATTATGAAGGCATCGATTGGAAAGGTAAAACAGCAGTAGTTTTAATCAATGATCCTGGATTTAGGTCAGGAGATAATCAACTTTTTAAAGGCGATGCGATGACGTACTATGGTCGCTGGACCTATAAGTATGAAGAGGCTGCTCGACAAGGTGCTGCTGGCATACTAATTATTCATGAAACTGAACCTGCTTCATACGGTTGGAATGTAGTACAAAGCAGCTGGAGTGGCGCAAAAATGAACTTAGAAAGCAGTGCCCCACAAACCGATGTACAAGGCTGGATCAGTATGGAAAGTGCGCAACAGTTATTTGAGAATTCATCTCTTGAAGATAAAAACTACAATACCCTTGCTCGGCAAAAAAACTTTAAACCTATCGCCTTAGGATTAAAAGCATCAGTTCAAATTACCAATACCATTAAAAAGGATGTCTCGAAAAATGTGGTAGCGCTCATTCCTGGCACCGATCAAAAAGATGAGTACATTATTTATTCTGCGCATTGGGATCATCTAGGGGTTGGCAGACCTGTCAAAAACGATTCTATTTACAATGGAGCCGTCGATAATGCTTCTGGAACCGCCTGCTTATTGGCCATTGCCGAGGCCTATAAAAAAATGCCTCCTACTAAACGTTCTATCGTTTTTATTGCAGTTACGGCAGAGGAACAAGGCTTGCTTGGCTCTGCGTTTTATGCAGAAAACCCAATTTACGATCCTAAAAAATCGGTTGCTAACATCAATATGGATGCACTTGCAAGTCCTGGTCCTATGAAAGATTTGACCATAACAGGTTTTGGACATTCTGAAATGGACGCCTACGCTAAAACAGCCGCTGATCAACAAGGGCGATATATTATTCCTGATCCTGACGCAGAAAAAGGGTATTTCTTTAGATCAGATCATTTTAATTTTGCTAAAATCGGCATTCCCGCCTTATATGCGAGCGGAAGTCATGAAGATTTTGAATACGGTGTTGACTATGTAAAAAAAATGAAGGAAGATTATCAAAAAAATAAATACCACCAACCTGCGGATGAATACATTCCCGGCGAAACTGCCTTAAGTGGTATACAGTTTGATGCGCAGCTTCTATTTCATGTTGGCTTGCAGTTGGCTAACGAAACTAAATTCCCAAAATGGTATGACTCTAGCGAGTTTAAAGCTGCTAGAGATAAGTAAATGGCTGTTGGTAAAGCTCAAAGATGGGGTATAGCTCCTTGTAAACTTTACCTCCTAATCAAAAATTTCAAGATGAACAATCCGCTTATCGTTGACGCCACCTATAAAAGCAAAAAGTATACAGAACATAGGTTGCCAAAGGCCGAATATGAACATTGCATTTTTGATACTTGTATTTTCTCAAAAGCAGAGCTCAGCAACATCACGTTTTCGTCCTGTGAGTTTATAGATTGTGATTTAAGCAATGCCAACTTAAAAGAGACCAGTATAAAGGATTGTGCTTTTAAAAACTGTAAACTTCTTGGCATAAATTTTAGCGTGTGCGACCTATTTTTACTGTCTTTTAGCTTTGATAATTGCATCCTAAATTATGCCTCATTCGAGAGATTAAAACTAAAAAAAACACTTTTTAAATCTTGTAAAATACAGCACGTAGATTTTACCAATAGTAATCTTACAGAAGTTATTTTTGAGCAATGCGATTTAGAGCATGCCATTTTTAGTAATACTATCTTAGAAAAAGCTGATTTCAGAACAGCGTATCACTTTTCTATACATCCAGAAGAAAATAGCATGAAAAAAGCAAAGTTTTCAAAGGATAATTTAGAAGGTTTACTTAGCCGTTATAAAATTGATGTGCATTAAACCATTGGGTAAATAATTGTATCTTAGGTTTGTATTTAAATACGACTATGATGAAAGCCTTCTTACTTGCCTTACTTTTTTCTACTATTTGCTTCTCACAGAACACCCTCACTGGGCAAGAAAATACCCCATCTCCCAAAGCAACACTGGCAGATGCTAGTTTTATACAAGGGCATTGGAAAGGCGAAGCATTTGGTGGAACCACCGAAGAAATTTGGACAACGGCTATGGGTAATTCCATGCTCTTTAGCTTTAGACTAGTGGTTGATGGTAAAGTAAATTTTTATGAAATTGGCCATATTCTCGAGAAAGAGGACTCCCTTATATTACAATTAAAACATTTCGGAGCCGATCTTAAGGGTTGGGAAGAAAAAGACGAAACCCAAGACTTTAAGCTGATTAAAAAAGAAAAAAATAAATTGTATTTTGATGGCTTAACCTATGAAAAAATTAGCGCAACTGAAATGAATGCTCATGTAGTTACGGTCCATAAAGACGGATCAAAGTCAGAAATAACATTCAACTTTAAAAAACAATAATCTTGGAAAAAAAGTGTCCTGAATGTGGTGAAAAAATAATTGGTAGAGAGGATAAAAAATTCTGCTCGGACTACTGTAGAAATGCGCACCACAACAAAATGAACAAAGACACCAAAAATCTGATCAGAAATATCAATAATAGACTCCGAAAAAATCATAGAATTTTAGAAAGTTTTCCTTTGAAAGATGGAAAAACAACGACTACTAAAATCAAACTTTCCGATAAAGGCTTTGATTTCGATACATTTACCAGTATTTATACCACAAAGAAAGGAACTATCTATTATTTTGTGTATGATTTAGGCTATTTGCCTCTGGATAATGATTTATACATGATTGTGAAACGAGAATAGTAAAGCCTTAGCCCCGCTGGGAGAACATTTATAGCATACCTTGTGCCTTTTTGAAAACAAGTTTAAAAATTCAGCTTTAAAGATTAGCACTTTCTGGAGTTCTACCAATTCTGCCCACTCAATTTAAGTGCAGCAATCACAATATCTTTTCGACTAATTTGCCCTACTAAAAGACCGTCTTTTAGCACCGGTAATCTTCTTCTATTATTCCTGTGAAAAACACCCGCAGCATCGAAAATGCTAATATCTGGAGCAATCGTTTCAACATTTTTTGTCATATAGGTCTCCACGCTTTTTTCTAAAATTGGTTGATTAAAGTAGCGACTCTCTGATATGGTTTTCATACAATCTGCCTCAGAAATAATACCTACTAAAAAACCATTATTATCTAATACGGGTCCACCGGAAATATTATGCTTCGTAAAAAGTTCCATTACTTTTAAGATACATTGATCAGGCGTAAAGGTGATCAATTTTTTGGTCATGTAATCTTGCACCAAAATGGGAGCTTCGAATTCCTTTTTCACCACTTTTCGTGCGCCTTGAAAACTTTTGATTCCCATATCTCATTTATTTTTAGGTTAACTCGAAAGATACTAAATATTTTTGAATAATAAGCAATTAATTTGCATATTAAATACTAATAATTGTACTAATTATGATATATGTTTAAAGATACCTAACAAAATGATCTATTTACTTACGATTAGATATCCCATTAAAAAGTTATACTTTTATAGCATCACTCGAATTCTCTCTTAAAAATAGCCAACTACGTCAACAATGAAAAATACCAACGCTCTTTTTACCTTACTTTTAATACTCTTGGCTACCTATCTAGGCTTTACATTATCGGTTCCCGAGTTTGAAAATGACGCTACTCCTAGTTCAACTGCCTTTTCGACCAACAATGCCTTAGCTCATGTTAAAAAAATGTCTACAAAACCACATGCTGTTGGCTTTCCTGGGCATACCGAAGTTAGGCAGTATATCGTTGATGAACTACAAAAAATGGGTTTAGAGCCCTCATTACAAGAAGGCTATACCGCTGGCGATTGGGCAAATTTGAGTAAAGCAACAAATATTTTAGCACGGATTAAAGGATCAGAAAAAGGAAAGGCTTTACTGTTATTGTCGCATTATGATAGCAGTCCACATTCATCCTTTGGCGCTAGCGATGCTGCCAGTGGTGTGGCCACAATTTTAGAAGGTATTCGTACTTTTTTAGCGGCAGAAAAGACGCCAAAAAACGATATTATTATTTTGATCACTGATGCCGAAGAATTAGGTTTAAATGGCGCTAATTTATTTGTCAAAAAGCACCCTTGGGCTAAAGAAGTTGGTCTCGTTTTAAATTTTGAAGCACGTGGTAGTGGTGGTCCTTCGTATATGTTGATTGAAACGAACAGAGGTAACGGTAATTTAATTAAAGAATTTTCAAAAGCTAATCCTAATTACCCGGTAGCAAATTCCTTGGTCTACAGCATTTACAAAATGTTACCTAATGATACCGATTTAACCGTTTTTAGAGAAGAGGCCGACATTGAAGGTCTTAATTTTGCGTTTATTGATGATCATTTCGATTATCATACGGCCCAAGACACTTACGAGCGCTTAGACAAAAAAACGCTAGCCCACCAAGGCAGTTATTTAATGCCCTTACTCACCTATTTTAGCGATGCCGACTTAACAACACTAAAAAGCTTAAACGATTATAATTATTTTACAGTGCCTTTTTTTAAAATAGTTTCCTATCCGTTTGAATGGATTTGGATTTTATTTGGACTTGCGGTAGGGCTGTGTATGGTTTTATTATTTTATGGATTCAGAAAAAAATTGCTCGTTCTAAAAGACGTTCTTATAGGATTTCTGCCCATGTTCATCGCACTTATCGTGAATGGTTTTGTTGGGTATTTTAGCTGGTCGGCGCTAAAAGGGCTATATCCGCAATATACCGATATGCTTCATGGGTTTCCCTATAACGGATACACCTATATCACCGCTTTTGTGTTATTTTCAATAGCTGTATGTTTTTACACCTATAAAAAATTCAAAGCTATTAACACAAAAAACTTAGTCGTTGCGCCACTTATCTTATGGCTTGTCATCTGTGGATGCTTAACAGCTTATTTACCCGGTGCTAATTTCTTTATCATTCCGGTTTTTGCCCTTTTAGCCTCATTTTTTGTGCTGATACAACAAGAAAAACCAAATGGCTTACTCTTCGTATTTTTAGCATTACCTGCGTTATGGATTTTGACCCCTTTTGTCAAAATGTTTCCTGTGGGTCTAGGTTTAAAAATGATGGTGGCCTCTACCCTTCTCACGACACTTATTTTTCTTTTACTCCTCCCAATTATCGGATGTTACAAACGAAAAGGATTTCTTGCCCTACTTTCAGGTTTTTTATTTTTAATAGCCATGCTTGTTGCACATTTAAATAGCGGTTTTTCAAACGGTACTGCTAAACCCACAAGTTTACTTTATGTGTTTAATGCCGATAAGCAAACAGCTCAATGGGCTACCTATGAACATGTAGTTTCGGATTGGACAGCACAGTTTATAGGTCAAGATAAAACAACACCAGAAGCCTTGAATCAAACGGTTATAAGTAGCAAATATGGTTCTGGCTTCACCTATGTAGCTAATGCACCATCAAAAAATATTCTTGAACCAAAAATTGAAATTACTAAAGATACAATTATTGATAAGGAACGACATTTACAAATTTGTATTACTCCACAACGTGATGTAAATCGCTTGGAAATTTTTACGAATGATGTTAGTTTGACGAAAGCAACCGTAAATGGAATTGCGCTATCTGATTATTTCTTAAAAAACAGAGTAAAAGGAAAATTAGTAACCCATTACATCAGCAATAATTTGTATACAGATTTGTATTTAGTACTTCCTGAAAACGAAAAAGTACAATTAACTTTATACGAAGCGGCCAATGATTTACTGATCAATAAACAATTTACTGTACCAGCTCGACCAATAGATAATATTCCGATGCCTTTTGTATTAAACGATGCAACCTTACTCATTAAAACTGTAAATTTCGAATAGTATGATTGGTATTATAGGTTGCGGTTGGTTGGGGTTTCCTTTAGCAAAGTCGTTTATAGAAAAAGGATTTTTAGTAAAAGGAACAACGACCTCACCAGATAAATTAGAAATTTTAAAACAAGAAAAAATAAGCCCCTATTTGATTTTACTTTCAGAACAACAAATTCAAGGTGAAATTACAGAGTTTTTAAAAGGCGTAACGACTTTAATTATTAATGTACCACCAAAACTCAGAAGTAAAAATTCAGAAAATTATGTTGCCAAAATGAAAATGCTACATCAACATATTCAAAAAAGTCGAATAAAAAACATCGTTTTTATTAGTAGCACCTCCGTTTATGGAGCTATTGATGGGATCATCACAGAAGAAACAAGGCCAATTCCAAATAGCGATTCAGGCAAACAACTTCTGGAGGCTGAAGGTATTTTTAAAGAGGACAAAAACCTACAAACAACCATAATACGTTTTGGTGGTTTAATAAGCCAAGATCGTCACCCCGTAACGGTATTATCCCAACGAGATCATTTAAAAAACGGACATCACCCTGTAAATCTGATTCATAGAAACGATTGTATTCGAATTATCAGCTTGGTCGTTGAAAAGGATTTCTGGCATCAAATAATCAACGGAGTTTATCCTGATCACCCGACTAAAAAAGTCTATTATACCAGCGAAGCCCTAAAGAGAAATTTAAAAATACCTGAATACGATACCGATTCCTCTGAAAAAGGAAAAATTATCTACAGTACATTTCTAAAAACTGTTAAAGGTTTTAATTTTCTTACCTCTATTAGGAATTAACTCACAACAACAATAGCTGCTTTCACAACAAAAAAAGGGCTAAAGTGTTAACTGCCTGTGCGTTTGGTCGATATAATCATACCTTTGACATGTAATTTTAATTCGATTATTATGGAAAATTTAAGTTTAAAAGAAAAGGTTATTTCTGAGATAGAAAACCTCATTTCACAAAGCGCTCCAAATCGAGAAAACTCTCAGAAGTTTAAAAACCTACACGTAGCTATTTTAAAAAAACACTACAATGCTTCTGACGTATCTATTGATTACCACCGAAATCGGGTAGCCATGGATATTATTATGGATGATAGCGTGTACGATCCAAAAAAGGTGAATACCTACATGCCCATTTTCCGTGCTAATTTATTGTTCAAAAATCTGAATGACTTTTTAAAGTCGTGCTTAGATCAAGATCATAAGAGTTTAGCATTCTATGCCAGTTTATTGCGTTCATTTTCCAATAAAGAATTGAACCAAATGGCGATTTAAATAACCGACTAATTGAAAACCACAAATAGAAAAAGATGCTCCAGGGCATCTTTTTTAGTTTAATGATTTTATTTTATCGTAATATCAAACAATAACTGGTATTAACAACATACTACAAATAATTTTTATAGTTTAGCAAAATCAATAAATACGAATTTAACATAATGAAAAAATTAGTAGTTGCTATAGTACTTTGTATGGGGTTAAGCCTAACCGCACAAACAAAATCCGAATTACAAAAACATTACGAAGCGTTTTACCAACAAATGCGTTTGCAAGGTGATGTAAATGGTGTTATTAATGCCTTAACCCACTTGAATGTTATTGCACCATCTGCGCAGCGGAAAGACACTTTGGCTTTTATTTATGCCAATGATGATCAGCATATGCAAGCATTAAATACCATTGGTATTGAAAAAATTGAAACTGACTCAGATTTAGCCGTGCAGGTAAAGGCTATTTCCTTAAAAGCATTAAACCAACCTAAAAGAGCCATAGAGCAATTTGAGGTGTTGCAACAAAGAAATCCTAACCCTTATGTTGCTTATGAGTTGGCTGATCTAAAAATTCAGACTGGAAATCCTAACGGCGCTGCAACAGATATTGAATATGGTATTTTAAATTCTACCGAAGATATGAAGCACGCCTTTTATGAGCGTCAGCAACCTTATGAGGCTTCTTTAAAAGCAGCCTTTTTACATTTAAAAGGATTGGTGGTTTTTAATCTTGACAAAGATAATATAGACGGCGCCATAGCGCTTTTCGATGAAGCTTTACAATTAGATCCAAATTTTAATTTAGCGAGTTTAAGTAAGCAAGCTTTAGAGGCAAGAAAAAATCCACCAACTACTGTTGAGCCAGAGCCAGCCAAAGAGACGGCTACAACGGGAAAAAAGAAGAAGCAGTAGTTTAATTCTTTATAATCAAAAAGCAGTGTGTTTTATCAAAATAAAACACACTGCTTTTTTTATGAATACCTTCTTAATGATTATTGTTTAACTTTTAAACTTTGCTTTAAAATACCATCAGCTTCTTTTTTAAGTAAAACAAGCTCATCGACCTTATCATTGGGCACGGCAATCGAAAGCACGTAATGTGCAATTTTCCATTCGCCATTGCTCTTTTTGAGAACACCTGAACCACGACAAATTTCCATTTGAGTATCTAATAATTCATCGAACCAAGCAAAATCATTGGTATCATTAAGGTAAATATGGCGTTCTAGGCTTGAAAAACTCCAAGCTTTTCCAGCATCAAAATAAGGCTTAGAAAATTTACGAAAGGCTATGTTTTGCCAGTTTTCGGTAGCATCAGTCCCTATAAAAACGCCGTCACTCGTCATAAGCGCAAAATAATCGTCAAAATTAGCGCTTGCGGCTGCTTTATGCCAATTATCGAGCGTTGTATGGATCGCAACTTCTTCAGTATTTTCTTGACCACACAAGGTGATACTTACCAATAAAAAAATAAAAAATAGCTTATTCATCAAATAGTATTTCTGTATCAATTTTGCTGCTTAAAACAATAGAAAATTGATTATTAAATGCGTTGTAAGCCTTAATGGCCTGAATCACGGCTTCTCTGGGGTTTATATCGTAAACCATATTAGACTTAATTTTTAAGACATAGGTTTTAAAAACTTTCTGTCTACTCTTTATATCAGGTCTATCAAATTCAAGGGGGTAGGTTGACGCTTCTAATAATTTTTGTTTTTCTATTAAATCATCTACCAACACGAGTACATCTTCTTTAGTTTCTGCAGCATAAAAAGATGATATGGCACCATTTAAGGCGTTATATTCTGTCCAATCTTTTAAAAGCTCCATAGCAGCGGCACTAGGTTCTATTTTTTTGGGTAACTTTTTTAAGTCTACCAAATCCTTAGTAGGATCATTCTCTATCGCCTCTTTTTTTTGTTCTCCGCATGAGATAGCTCCTAGTAAGAGCAACGAAAAAAGTACCACTTGTTTTACCATAAAGCTAAAGTACACATTTTAGTAGTTTTTAAAAGCACTAAATATACTTCTAAAATAAAAAGATTTTAATTGAGTTATATTTGCGTAAACCTAAGGCATCGCTGAAAGAAATACGTTGTGTTTTAAAAACTAATTGAAAACAAGCAGATTTTACGCCTACTGTCTGTTTCTTCGCTACATATTGAAAATAAGGCAAAATATCCTACTAAAAAATAAAATTTATCCCGATTTTTGTGGCTTAATTCTAGGCAACACATATTACATTTTTTATGCGAAAATCTATTTTAATTATTGGTGCTTGCGGACAAATAGGCACAGAACTCACCTATACGCTACGGGAAAAATATGGCAATGACGCCGTTATTGCTAGTGATATTCGTGAAGGGAATGAAAGTTTAATGGCTTCTGGTCCTTTTGAGCTTTTAGACGCTACCAACTATGCCGCTATTGAAGATGTAGTGATGCATTATGAAATAGAAGAGGTGTATTTGATGGCTGCGATGCTCAGTGCAACTGCCGAAAAATTTCCCATGAGAGCCTGGAATTTAAATATGAATTCGCTTTTTAACGTGCTTAATTTAGCAAAAGACAAAAAGATTTCAAAAGTGTTTTGGCCTTCGAGTATTGCCGTTTTTGGCCCTAATACACCAAAAGAAAACACAGAACAAAATACCATTATGGAGCCTAGTACCGTCTATGGTATTAGCAAACAATCAGGAGAACGTTGGTGTGAATACTATTTTCAAAAATATGGTGTTGATGTTCGCAGTGTTAGATACCCAGGACTCATCAGTTGGAAAACATTACCTGGTGGCGGTACTACCGATTATGCTGTAGAAATTTACCATAAAGCCCTATCCGACAAAAAATATACCTGCTTTTTAGAAAAAGACACGAAGCTTCCTATGATGTTTATGGATGATGCGATTAGAGCTACAATGGCCATTATGGATGCGGATGCCCAAAAAATAAAAATACGCTCATCGTATAATTTAGCCGCTATGAGCTTTACTCCTATTGAAATATCGGAAAGTATTCAGCAGCATATTCCTGATTTTAAAATTGAGTACGAGCCAGACTTTAGACAACAAATAGCAGACTCTTGGCCAAGCAGTATCGATGATTCTAAAGCCACGGAAGATTGGGAGTGGAAATCAGCGTTTGATTTGGATAAAACTACCAAAGAAATGTTAGAAAATCTTGCCACTTAAGAAGAGCCCTAAAAATACTAATAATGGTTATTTGTTTTTACAGGGCAGTACTGTATCGTTTATAGCTCTAATTTTTGATCATCTTTTAAGGAAAATAGTACTAGGTTCTGACCTTTAATTTATTTTCAATAGCCATGATCATACTATTAGCAATATCCTTTCCTGTGGCGTTTTCAATACCTTCTAAACCTGGAGAAGAGTTTACCTCTAATAATAGAGGGCCCTTATTAGAACGAATAATATCTACCCCAGCCACAGCCAAGTTTAATACTTTCGCCGCTTTAATCGCTAATTTTTTCTCTTCAAGGGTAATTTTTACTATAGATGCCTTTCCCCCTTGATGTATGTTCGCCCTAAACTCACCTTTCTCTGCTTGGCGTTGCATCGAGGCAATAACTTTACCATTCACTACAAAACAACGAATATCTTGCCCGTTGGCTTCTTTGATGAACTCTTGCACCAAAATATTGGTTTGCACACTTTTAAAGGCGTTGATAACGCTTTCTGCGGCTTTATTCGTTTCAGCTAAAACAACACCTTTACCTTGTGTACTTTCTAGTAACTTGATGATTAAAGGCGCACCATTGACCATCTTTATCAAGTCTTTGGTATCCATCGGCGATTTAGCAAAGCCAGTAATGGGAATATGAATATCATTTTTTGAAAATAGTTGTGAAGCAAATAATTTATCGCGCGATTGGGTAATGGCTTCAGCAGAATTTAAACAATACACCCCAAGATTATCAAACTGACGAATTAAAGCACAGGCATAAAAAGTAACTGCTGGTTTAATACGTGGTATAATGGCATCAAATTCATTTAAAATATTTCCACCACGATACCTAATTTCTGGAGAATAGGCGTCGAGTTTCATGTAAGCGTGTTCCACATTTAAAAACACCATTTCATGACCTCGCATTTCACCCGCTTCCATAAGTCGTTTATTGCTGTATAATTCGGGGTTACTGGCTAAAATAGCTATTTTTAAACCAGTTTTTTCTTTAAAATAGGTCGCATATTTTTTGGTGATTTCTGCATCGGTAAAATCTTTAACCATACAGTTTTCTGCCGGATTTACAATATATCTATTATTTAAAGCTTCACGACCAAGGAGCATTCGAAACTCCATGGTATCTCGATTGGCAAGTGTAAGTTCTACATCAAAGGTTTGGTCTCCAAGCGAAACAGGCACTCTAATTACATAGCGCTCCTCGGCAATCCCAGAAGAACTTTTTATGGTTCTACGGTCAATCATCTTTGCTTCACAGTTGATGGCGATACTTCTATTGTCTTGAATAGGATTTACCTCGAACTTCACCCACTCCTGCGCTCCTTTTATAAAAACTTTTATATTCGTGGCTTGTATTGATGATGTTTTAGCTCCAGAATCTACTCTGGCTTTTATGGCGGGGATACCTAAAGTTTCAAAACCACACCACTCTTCACTACCTATAATTGTTAATTTATCCAATGTAAAAAAATTTAGCTTTTATACGACTCTATATTGACACAAAAACCAACCTTGAAGTAGGTTGGTTGTCTTTTTTGTTTAAACTATGGGTTTGTATGTTTATTCATCTTCATCTAATTCGCCCTCTTCTGGCATAGCATCTGGATCAACTACTGCATCTGGATCATCATCCTCAAAATCTTCATAGTCGTCTTCGTCATAATTGGCCATGGTGGTCTCTAGCTTAGCACTAATTTTAACCAAATACTTGGTATCTTCTGTAGTTACCTCAACAGCTTCAATACGTTCACCTTGAGCATTCTTGAAAGAAATGATGTTTAAATCATCATACCCATCAGGATACTTCTCTACTAAAAGCTTTAATACCTCAGGGGTAAGCTTTTTAAAATCAACGATAACTCTCTTTAAATTTTCCATTTTTTTTAATAGTCTAATAAGTATGCAAAAATAAGTGGTGCAACTATTGTGGCATCACTTTCAATAATAAATTTTGGGGTATCGATATCTAATTTTCCCCAGGTTATTTTTTCATTTGGCACCGCTCCTGAGTACGAACCATAACTTGTAGTGGAATCACTAATTTGACAAAAATAGCTCCAAAAAGGCGTTTCTGGTCGCTCCATATCTTGATATAACATAGGCACTACGCATATTGGAAAATCTCCTGCAATACCGCCACCAATTTGGAAGAATCCTATTCCGTTTTTCGAATTATCAGTGTACCAATCGGCTAAAAAAGTCATATACTCAATGCCCGATTTCATGGTTGTTGCTTTTAATTCGCCTTTTAGCACATAGGATGCGAAAATATTACCCATGGTACTATCTTCCCAACCTGGACAAATAATAGGCAAGTTCTTTTCTGCAGCCGCATACATCCATGAATCCTTAAGATCAATTTCATAATATTCCTCAAGAACACCTGAAAGTAGCATTTTATACATAAATTCATGCGGCAAATAACGCTCGCCAGCATCATCGGCATCTTTCCAGATTTTAAAAATATGTTTTTGTAACCTTCTAAAAGCTTCCTCTTCAGGAATGCAGGTATCGGTCACTCTATTTAAGCCTTTCTCCAATAAATCCCACTCATCTTGCGGGGTTAAATCACGGTAATTAGGCACGCGCTTGTAATGCGAATGTGCCACTAAATTCATAATATCTTCTTCTAGGTTTGCTCCTGTGCACGAAATAATTTGCACCTTATCTTGACGGATGATTTCAGCAAAAATTTTACCTATTTCTGCGGTACTCATAGCACCAGCTAAGGAAACCAACATTTTGGCACCATTTTTTAGCTGATCTTCGTAGGCTTTTGCAGCATCAACTAGGGCTGCGGAATTAAAGTGTAAATAATATTTTTCAATAAAATTGGAGATTGCTCCTTTAGTCTTCGTCATCTTCGAATTTTGAGTTGTTAGTAGTGCCTGATTTGTAGTCTACATCATACGTATTGTCATAGGCTTCATCAGCAGCTTCATCCATAAATTTATAGCTTAACATTTTATAATACAATTTTGCCGCTAAAAAATCGCTGGATTTATCGTTTTTGTTTGGGCAAAGTTCTACAATATCAAAACCAACTACATTCTTTTCTTCAAAAACTTTCTTTAAAAAATCAAGGGTCTCGTACCAAAATAAACCACCTGGTTCTGGAGTTCCAGTTGCCGGTAAAATACTTGGATCAAAAGCATCTAAATCAAAAGTAATAAAAACGTTTCCTGTCATGAGATCAATTACTTTATCCATCCAATACTCATCATTGACCATATCATGTGCAAAGAATGTTTTTTCTTCATCCATAAATGTTTTTTCAATGGCATCCATACTACGAATACCTATTTGAATAAGGTTTGTGGTTTGACTAGCTTCATGAACGGCACAGGCATGGTTGCATTTGGTACCTTCATAAGATTCACGCAAATCTGCATGAGCGTCAATATGTAAAACGGTTAAGTTGTCAAAACATTCATTAAAAGCGCGAATACTCCCAATAGAAATAGAATGTTCGCCTCCAAACAGCGTTACAAATTTATTTCTTTTAATAAAGTCTTTTGTAACGTCATGCACTGCTTTAACCATAGCTTCTGGAGAACTATTTTCAGTCACTGGATCAGCCAAAAATACCCCTTGTTCGTATACTTCAGTATCGGTTTCAATGTCGTAAAGCTCCATGTTTTCTGAAGCTTTCAAAAATGCATCGGGGCCTTTATCAGCACCTTTCCCCCAAGTACTTGTTCCGTCATAAGGTACAGGAATTAAAACCACCTTCGCAGTTTCCAATTGCGCAAATTTGTCTGGTATTCCCGCGTAATTGCTAGTTGTCATCATAACCTAAGATTTTTAGCAGATCTGCTGCTTTTTGTTGTTCGTTAAATAGTTTAGTTGTTATAGTGCCCTGTTCGTCTTTATCAATTAAAATATGCTTTGGATGCGGAATTAAACAATGTTGCAAGCCACCGTACCCTCCAATACTTTCTTGATAAGCTCCAGTATTAAAAAAACCTATATATAAAGGTTTGTCTCTTTTATATTTAGGCAAATAAATAGCATTCATGTTTTGTTCGCTATTGTAATAATCGTCACTATCACAGGTTAAACCGCCCAAAAGTACACGTTCATATTCATCTTCCCATCGGTTAATAGGTAACATGATAAAACGCTTGTTTATTGCCCAAGTATCTGGTAGGGTCGTGATAAAAGAAGAATCAATCATATTCCATTTTTCACGATCGTTTTGTTGTTTTTGGTATAAAATTTCATAAATGGCACCACCACTTTCACCAACCGTAAAGCTACCAAATTCTGTAAAGATATGAGGCACAGGAACTTCTGCCTCTTGGCAAGCAATGTTTATTTGATTGATAATTTCATCAATCATGTATTGGTAATCATATTCAAATGCCAATGAATTTTTTATAGGGAAACCACCTCCAATATTAAGACTATCTAAAGACGGACACATTTTTTTTAGTCGGATATAGACCTTTAAACATTTCACCAACTCGTTCCAATAATAGGCATTATCCCGAATACCAGTATTGATAAAAAAGTGAAGCATTTTAAGCTCAACCTTATCATTATCCTTTATTTGATTCTCGTAAAAAGGAACAATGTTTTTATAACCAATACCCAGTCTTGAGGTATAAAATTCGAATTTAGGCTCCTCTTCTGAAGCTATTCTGATACCTACTTTGAAGGTGTCATTAATAACGTCTGACAGTAATTCTATCTCTTCGTAATTATCAATAATGGGGATGCAATTACGATGCCCTTCATTGATTAAACGGCCAATGTTATCAATATATTCATCACGTTTAAAACCGTTACAAATCACATAAGTATCATCTTTAATTTTACCCTTTTTCTTAAGTATTTGAACAATATTAATATCATAAGCCGAAGACGTTTCGATATGTACATCGTTGTTTAACACTTCATTCAATACGGGTTGAAAATGAGAGCTCTTGGTGCAATAACAGTAATGGTACTTGCCTTTGTAATTATTTTTTTCAATAGCATTCTTAAACCAGCCCTTAGCTCGATTAATGTTATCTGATATTTTCGGTAGATAGGTGAATTTTAATGGGCTACCATATTTTTCAACCAGTTCCATAAGCGGAATACCATGAAAATTAAGGTTTTCTCCCGTTAAGGTAAATTCTTCTTGAGGAAAATAATACGTTTGATCTATTAGATTAATGTACTTTGTATTCATTTAAAATTTCTTGAATTGCGATAAAACTACTAAACTGTTTTTAAAAACCTTGCTGTTTTTAAGAAAAATTATGTCACAATTTCTAGATTAGTATTTGGAACTTGGTTGTAGGTGCAAAAAAGTAGTCGTGTTGACTTCTCACGATGGTAGGTATAAAGAAAGAAATATGTAAGTTTTGGTTTCTTTTTTTCAAAAGTAACATTGGTTTTTTCTTTCTCATTTCCAATGCACCAAACATAAAAATAAAACTCATTATTTTTAACTAAAGGTTTTAAAATCAGTCCTTCTTTTTAAACTGATTTGAAACAACAAATGAAAACAAAAAAAATGAAAAAACAAGGGTTTTAAAAAATTTTACACTTAAAAATTTACAGGTGTTTCCTATCCAAAATATTCCCATTAAAATATCATAAAACATTGATTATCAATTATTTTTTAAACAACAGCACCTTTGATTTTCTCTAAGCGAATTAAAAAGAGGCAATTCCACTTATATTCGAAAGAGAAGCACAGAAAAATTATGCTGAATTTAGCGGATTGAAGCACGTTTTTTCGTTAGACCTTGGCTCCTTTTCATTCAGCTACAGAAAAAAACCAATCATCGAATTGGCATCTTTAATGACAAGAGCCAAAGCTACATTTGTAATCGTCTTCGAAAACACAAAAAATGATTAGAATTCTATGTACTTTATATCTTTTGAAAGAAAGAATTAAATGTCTTCTTCTAAGTTTAGTTATTACCTTTCTATTCTTTAGCCTTATGCTCTTTATTGGCCTTTTGATTAGCATTAGGCTATGATGTAGAGAAAACATTATAAACAACCTACCACTGCACTAACTTAGACTCTTGTTTAAGGCTCCCTTTTTATTTTTAAAAACTAAATAAATAGTTAAATAACTAATTTAATAGTTGTCTAACTATTTTTTTAGTTATATTTGATTTCATTCAACAAAACGAATGTATGATCAAATGAAAAAATTGACCAATAGAGAAGAAGAAGTCATGATGATTCTTTGGGATTTAAAGCAGGCCTTCGTAAAAGATGTTCTAGCAGAATTTCATATAGAAAAGCCTCATTACAATACGCTATCAACCATGATTAGAAATTTGGAAGAAAAGGGTTACGTAGCACATTTGGCTTTTGGTCATACCCATCAATACTATCCTATTGTTACCAAAGAAGTATATAGAAAACGCTTTATGAACCAAGCGATAGAAGATTATTTTAGCAGTTCTTACAAGAATTTAGTCTCTTTTTTTGCTGCTGAAGAAAAAATTAGTGTTGCAGATTTAAAAGAAATCATTCACAACATTGAAAACAAAAAATAATGGAAGATTTCTTTATATATCTCGCTAAAAGTTGTCTGCTACTAGCTGTTTTTTTCTTGGTTTTTAAACTTTTTTTAAGCAAAGAAACTTTTTTTGAAGCGCATCGGTTATTTTTGGTAGGTGGTATTTTCACTGCGCTACTGCTACCTTTTGTTTTCCTTAAAAAAATAGTATGGGTTGAAGCGCCACAATTTCAAAACATAGATTTTAACACCATAGCGTACACCGAAGTAATTACTCCAGAAGAAACAGACTGGTGGCAAATTGCAGGAATTATCTATATCATAGGTGTTGTCTTTTTTAGTATTCGCTTTATCATACAATTGTTTTCGCTTTACCGTTTGTTTAAAAAATGTACGATTACAAAAAAGGGCGAATTTACTTTTGCCCTGACTACGGATACTGTGAGTCCGTTTTCTTTTTTCAACATCCTATTTTACAACCCAAAAATGCATACTGAAGAGGAGTTAAAAGCTATTTTGATTCATGAACAAATACATGCTAAACAGCAACACTCATTAGATATTTTGTTGGTACATGGGCTCACTATTTTTCAATGGATGAATCCTTTTTCATGGATGTATAAAAAAACTATGGCTCAAAATTTAGAATATATTGCGGATAAGTATAGCGCAAATACCCTAGCAGACAAAAAAGCCTATCAATATTTACTATTGCATCAATCGGGGCAAGTAGCTCCAAAAACAGACCTCATCAATCCATTCTTTAATTCATTAATCAAAAAACGAATCGTCATGTTAAATCAAAACCCATCAAATCCAATTCATGTAGTGAAGTACGGTCTTATTTTACCCTTATTAGGAGTATTTCTTTTTGCTTTCAATACGGAAACTATCGCTCAGGTAAAAGAACGGGAAACCAATGAAAATAAATGGACTTATGAGATACGTGAAACACGTTTTGAGGTTTTGGTAGACAAAAATTCCACGGATGAAGAATTAGAACGTGATCGTAAAGCCTTAGAAGAAAATGGGATTGCCCTTAAATTTTCAAAAATTAAAAGAAATAATATAGGGGAAATTATCAAAATAAAATCTACCTATACAACCAAAGATGGAAAAAGTGGTGCCTATAGCGTATCAGACGATGAACCCATTACGCCATTTTCATTAGTTATCAATTTAGACAAGTCAGGTGATTTAAATGGCATTGGATATAAACCAGCCGGAAAAGAGAATCGTTTTATATTATTTTCGCCTGACGGAGAAACCATAAACATATCTACTAGTGACTCTATTCTAAAACTTAATAGCGCGAAATCTTTCGTTATTCGTACAAGTCAAAGTGAAGAATTTGATGTTGACGATTTCCCATCAGACTCCCTTTTAAATGCTATTGACATAAAGCACATTAAAAAAGTTGAAGTACTTAAAAATGAAGATGGTAAAACTGGAAGAATTAGTATCTCCAAAAAAAACTTTAAAGACCCAAACAAGGTAGCGCAAATTGAGTTGCCTGCGAGTTCGAAAAGTTTTAATTGGAATGATATTCATCAAGAAGAGAAACCTTTAATTGTTGTTAATGGAGAAGTGACTGAGCATTCAATCCTAATAAGTTTAAACCCAGATACTATTGAAAGTCTTAGTGTTTTAAAAGATAAAAGTGCCACGGCAGTTTATGGTGATAAGGGCAAAAATGGGGTAATTATAATAACCACCAAAAAAACCAAGAATAAAACTGGTTTCCTTGAAAATACTTCGGACAAAGCCTTATATATTATTGATGGAGAAATGATAAAAGGAAACCCTGAGTCTATCGGTTTAAAACCAAATGAAATTGCAAGTGTAATGGTTTTAAAAGACAAAAGTGCTACTGAACTATATGGCGACAAGGGTAAAAATGGGGTTATTCAGATCATAACTAAAAAAGCTCAAAAAAATAAAGATAAAACCCAAAATTCTTTAGAGAAAGCTTTGTTTGTTGTTGATGGAGAAATAACAAGCGACATAAATAACATTCAACCAGGCGATATTGATGCCATGAATGTTCTAAAAGGAGAGGCTGCTATTAAAAAATACGGCGCAAATGGTGCAAATGGTGTAATTGAAATTGAGACAAAAAAAGAGATCAAAATTATTGGGTATGGTACTAATAATGAAAGTACAACCAGAGTCAGTGATTTAAACTCCAAAACAGCTGAAAACTTTTATGTAGAAGCCAAAAAAATCTCCAAGGATGGTAAAACGTATATTTCAGGTAAGGTTTTTACTAGCGATACGGTACTTCCGGGAGTAACTATAATTATTGAAAATTCAAAATCTGGAACAATTACGAATTTTGATGGTCAGTTTACTATTGCTGCTGAAGACGGACAAAAATTATTATTTCAGTTAGTAGGGTTTCCAAACGCCGAACTTAAAATTACTGAGAACCAAAACTATTCTATTAGCACGGCCAAGAAATAAATTATGACAATAAATATCATATTGATTTAGTACTTTCCAAACCCCCCTGCGCACCTAATTTTTCGTAGGGGTTTACTTTTTTCTAAAAATAACATCTTGACTTTCCATGCTGTTTACCACCAATTTAACATAATCATTCATAGATCGTTCTACGTTTTTGGGATCGGTTATATCAATACTCCCACGCCAAACTAAAAACCGATCTTTGCCTTCACAGATGCAATACAAACTAGTTTCTGTGTGATAGATTTTAAAGGCATCAAAATAATCGGTGTCGTAATACACATTTTGAGATTGAATATAATCATCTCTAAAAGTACCCTTATAACTCGCCCAATCCGCCATACTTTGCTTAAAGGTTTGTTTATTCTCAGTACCTGTAAGCTTTGTAATTAAAACGGCATCAAAATCTTTATCAATTAGTTGCTGTTCAACAGCGTCTAGTTCATCCATAGTTTTTGCTGTAACCGTAAACTCCACATCAAACAAATCAACGCTCCTCATAACTTCTATGTTTCGCTTTTCAAATTCATTTTTAAGCTTTGTTTCAAAGGCAATACGCGTTTCCTCATTAGGCGTGATACCCACTAACAACACTTTATAGGCTGTAAAAACTACATGATCCGGATTTTTATAGGTATCGATCATTTTTGTCGATGCGCAACCTGACAGCACCAACGACAATAGTATAAGAATTAAATTTTTCATTTTATTAAATTTATGGTTTTCTGTTTTTTAGAATACCTCCTGCGTAATTAAATATTTCGGACTTTAATAGTTTAAAAGTTTCAAAGCTATGCAAAACTTGCTTCTTTAATAGTTTATGTTGCTCATAAAAAGTTAAATCGCAGGTGTTATCTTTACATTCGAGCATACCACCCAATTCATTTTCATGTTTTTTAACGGCTAGTTTAAGAGACGCCCATGCGACATTTGCTGATGCTAATTGCGACTTATAATCTTGTAAACGTTCAAAAAGATTAGGTGTATTTGGTTCAAAAACATAGGATTCTAGGAGCTTCTTCATAAAAATTAATTCTTCCTCTAAAAAATTAAAGGTCGAAACCCAATAGGTACAATCTTCATGTAACTCCGCTACTTTTTGATGCTGACTTAAAGGATTCGTTTCCATATGGCTTGTTTTATACAAGGTTAAAGTTACGAAGCCTGAGCTTATCATTATATGATGATTATCAGTTTTACAATGGTGTTTAGCTTTAGCTCTTTTTAAAACTCAATCTAGAATTTTTTTTACATCACCAATGAAAGTCAACCAAAAAATATGACCCTACGAGGTAAGCGCAAAACCATGCGAATAGCCCGTTGTGCTAGTTACAGTTTAAACAACATAAGCCCCTACTCTTAAGAGAAATAAAAAAACGGATACAGTTAATATAGTATAAACTCTTCGCGTACTTTTCGGAAAATTTTTTCATTCTTTTAAAAAGCCCAGAACAATTTGACTCCAACAAATAACAAAAAATTTAAACTAAAAGATTTACCATCCTTAATTGTAGCAACGTACAAAGCTTGGGATGCTTCAAATCCATGGCGATTAAGTGCGGTAGTTGCCTATTATTCCGTGCTATCCCTACCGGGGCTTTTAATTATTATTATAAATATTGTGGGTGCCGTTTGGGGTCAAGAAATTGTTCAAGGGCAATTGACCAATGAAATTTCATCAGCTTTAGGTAGCGATGCAGCAGCGTCTATTGAAACAATGATGTCCGAAACTTTAAATAAAGACAAAAACCTAATTGCCACCGTTATTGGTTTTGCTACTTTGTTATTTGGTGCTACTGGGGCATTTTACCAATTAAAACTTTCTCTGAATGAAATTTGGAATGTGAAAGCAAACCCAGATGCGAGTTGGTGGAAACTAGTTACAGATAGGGCTCGAAGTTTTGCCTTTATTTTAGTCATTGGATTTTTATTACTCATTAGCTTTATGCTAACCGCGGGTATTGCTGCATTAAATGATTACATCAGAAAGATGCTCCCAAACATATTACTTTATGTGGCTTATTTCCTTGATTTTATTGTATCTATCGGGATTATAACGATACTTTTTGCTTTAATGTTTCGCTACTTACCCGACATTAAAATTAAATGGAAGACGGTTTGGAAAGGTGCTTTAATTACTGCCGTATTATTTGTCATTGGAAAATCACTATTAGGTTACTATTTCGGAGAAGCCAATCCAGGATCTACCTATGGCGCAGCAAGTACTATTGTGCTAATTCTTTTATGGGTTTCCTATTCTTGCTTAATTCTCTTTTTTGGTGCCCAATTCACTTATATTTATGCTAAAAAATACGGAATCTTAATTGAACCGAGCGATGTAGCTCAAAATAATCATTCCAAAACACCTAATTAAATAAAAACCTTTTTTATGACAGCAATCAACCCTAAAACCATACGGCAGTTGTTTATTATACTGCTTATTTTATCATTAGGTTTTCTTATTTTTTATCACATGCTACCTTACCTCACTGGGGTGCTTGGTGCTATAACTATTTATGTTTTGCTGCGGAAACCGATGGCTAAACTAGTAGAAAAAGGCTGGAATAAAAACCTGGCAGTAAGCTTGTTGTTGTTAGCTTCTGTTGTTGGAATTTTAATTCCAGTAATAGGAATTATTTTAATGCTTACAAATAAGGTGAAAAGTGCCGTTGATAATTCTGAAAAAATGATTAAGGCCGGAAAAGAACAAATAGGGGTATTAGAAAATAGAATAGGCTATGATCTTACCTCTCAGATTGACGCCTCTGCCGTGTCTACTTGGTTGTCGGAAAATCTACAGAGTTTTGCGGGGGGCACTTTTAATATATTTATTGCTGTAAGCATCATGTACTTTATGCTGTACTATATGCTTACCAATAGAAAACAATTAAAAGAATCACTGTATGAATATATCCCCATGGGAAGCAAAAGTATACAGATGATTGGTAAAGATGTACAATCTATGGTGAAATCTAACGCTATTGGCATTCCATTAGTAGCGGCTGCACAAGGTATTGTTGCATTAATTGGCTTTTTAATCTTTAATATTGAACAACCCTTCTTCTGGGCAGTGGTTGTTTTTGTAGGTTCTGTGATTCCCTTTATCGGTACTATTATCGGTATTTTACCCGTTTTTATCATTACACTTGCCACTGGAGACAACTTTCAAGCTTGGGGTATCTTAACCTATGGTATATTGGTGGTAGGCACAACAGATAACTTATTACGCCTAGTAATTTTAAAAAAGTTAGATAATGTACACCCCCTGATTACCCTAATTGGCGTTATTGTCGGCGTCCCTATATTTGGATTTATTGGACTTATTTTTGGTCCGCTATTGATTAGCCTGTTTTTAATTGTACTTAAAATATATAAAGATGAATTCGGAAAGGAATTTGAAAACACACAAAAATTATAAACGTAAATTTTAACACTTCCTATATCAAAAGCATTAATCTAAAAAGGCTTAGCGTTAATCTTAGCTATGAATAACTCGTAAACTTGTAAGCAAAAGCAAAAAAAATTATGACAGCACCAGAACAAGTTCAGTTACAAAATATAGCAGAATGTGACTATGAAATATTTGCTTTGTTAAAACAGCGATATAGTCCAAGAACGTTTAAAGACCTAGCCTTAAAAGAACAACATATAAAACAACTTTTTGAAGCCGTTCGCTGGTCTGCAAGCTCTAATAATGTACAACCGTGGCGGTTTATTTATGCAGAAAAAAATTCGGACGGATACCGTGAAATACTTTCATGTTTGAGTGATTTTAACAAAAAGTGGGCAGAGAACGCTCCGCTTTTAATGCTTACAGCCTATAAAAAAGAAACCGATGATGGGAAAGAAAATTTTCATGCCCTACACGATTTAGGACTTTCCTTAGGGGGAATGACCATGCAGGCCCAATACCTAGGAATTGCTTTGCATCACATGGCAGGAGTTGATTGGAAAAAAGCACAAAAAATATTTAATATCCCAGAAGGGTACCATTTAACCTCAGCGATAGCCTTAGGATATTATGGTGGTGACCTAGAAAAACTATCTACCGAATTACAGCTACAAGAACTCGAAGAAAGAGACCGAATTCCACAAGAAAAATTTGCCTTTAAAGAACAATGGCAAGATTAAATTTACCAAACATGACCTGCGAGTCATCTAAAAAATAAAAAGAGAGATATTTTTAAAAATATCTCTCTTTTTATTTTTTAGATGTATGCCGTGCTATCTTATTCAAAAGCTAGACCAGATAAAACAATTGCTAGCACCAATAGCACTAGAAATACGAGAATGATAACACTAGCCATCAATGTTTTCTTGTTCTTTTGTAGTATAAATTGTTGTGTTTCGTCTTTAGGATCCTTAATAAATTTGGTCTGTTCATCACTTTCTTTTTTTTGCATTGCTTTTTTGTGTATCGTTATTCCTTTTAAATTTAAGGGAAATTGTAGGGCGGCATTAACCTTAAGTAATACTAAATTGACTCATTTACAATCTTAGTAATACAGTCAAGCTTAAACCTGTTCGGGACAATATTTTAAAAGCTAAAACCTTAATTTTGTCGTAGAATAGTAATTGAAAATCAATTATCTTTATAAATAACAAAAAAACAAAATCATGAATAACAACAGTAATACTTTACTAGGAATTTTAGCAGGTACTGCTATAGGAGCCGCACTTGGAATATTATTTGCCCCAGACAAAGGGTCAAAAACAAGAGAAAGGATAGCTAATCAAGCATTAGAAACAAGAGATTCTATTGCAGAATCGGCCCATGATTTAAGAGATAGAGCAGCCAGTACTTTAGCTTCACAACGTGAAAGCTTAGATGCTCAAGTAGAAAATATAGTATCTAACGTAAGTCACAAAACAGAAGATGTCATTTCAACCTTAGAAAAAAAATTAGCTGAATTAAAAGCAAAAAATAAAAAATTACAGAAATCGTAATTGTATGGATGTTATCAACGCTTTAGACAAAACAACAAGCAAAGCAGGAAAATCTGGGAGAAACTATGTGAAATCAACTCGTAAGTATTACGAATTAAAAATATTTCAACAGATTTCATTGTTTACATCTTACGTTCTTAAAGTGGCGATCATAGGTTCTATTTTTGCTTTGGGACTCATATTCATAGCTGTTGCAGGCGCCGTAGCCTTAGGAGACTATTTGGACAATATTGCATTGGGCTATTTAATTGTAGGAGCTTGCTTTTTTCTGCTAGCCCTTTTCATTTATTGGAGTCGCAAAACAATCGATAAATTCATTATTCAGAAATTATCAAAAACATATTTTGACTCATGAGAAATAAAAATTACAGCTCATTCGAAGAAATAGATTATGATCTAAAACTTTTAAATTTAGAGAGAAAAATAAGTATCGAAGAATTAAAAGGCTTAAAATATGATTTGCAGGAAAATTTAAGTCCGTATAGCTGGCTCAAAACTGGCTTAAGATTATTTGGTAATTTTGGTAAAATAATGCTCTTAAAGAAGTTATTTAAATAAATCGAAACATACCTTATTTAAAGACCAAAACAATTTTAGGATTGTTTTGGTCTTTTTATTTTATACAATACTAAAAAGCTTCTAACAATTTCTTTTGATCTGCTTTATTCTTAATATTCTCCTGAATATCAATTTTTAAATTAGTTAACTCCGTTTCTAAACTGTGTTTGTTATCTATAGAAATTTTTGGATTACGAAGCACATATTGTAAGGTCTTTATCAATTGAAACAACACCATACAGTCTTCTTTCGCATAAAACCGTATAGGTTGTATTATAATTCGTAAGAGTTCATCAACAGAAATATTATGGGTTACAATAATTAGGTTTTTTTGTTCTAATTTTTGAGATGTGGCGTTGGCAAAAGCTACCGTTGTATATAAGAGCTTGCCAATTTTCACAATGGCTTCAATGGCAGTACCTGGGTCGTTTATACCTGGAGACATGGCTTTTACTGCTATTTCTGAAAGTTTAATTAAACCACTAATCCCTTCATCACCATCATGCCTGTTGGTTGATATGGTAAAGCAAAACAGCAAGGCCTTTTCTTCCTCATCAGATAAATTTTCTGAGACTTCTGCAATAACATCACCTTTATAAATATGTTGATTCAAATAAGGAGTTATATTAAACTGATATCCATTAGATTTTAAATTTTCCGCCATTAAACTCACATAAAAACCACTGAAATAACCTGTTTTATCACTCAATATAGACCTAAACCCTGCTGATTCTGAGTGCCTAAGTGCTATTTTGTTTTGTTGATTTTTATATGCTTTTTCTAAGGATTTTGAACTAGACCTATAGATCCGATCAATGATATTATTTATTTGAATTGCTGTAGAAATATTATGAATAAAATAAACGAATAAACCTACGCAAACCACACCGAATATAGCGGCCAACATAGTTGACAAACCTATCGAATTAGACTCAACTCCCTCTGCTCCTAAGGCTATCAATATAAAAATGAAATACAGTAAAGTACCTATGTAAACACCTAAAATTATTTGATGTTTTTTATTCGACACTAAATTAGGTAACAAGCGTGGTGAAAAATTTGAAGATGCCTGATTTAACACCACCATAACCATCGAAAAACTAAAAACAGTTAAAGATATAATTCCTCCAATAAATGTGGTTAAAATAGTCCTTGCTGTTTCAAAATCTGAAATAAATAAAAAGGGTAATTCTTGTTTAATAGTAGCTATAAACTCTGAATTTTCTATTTTGAGAATTAATAAAGCAATTATAAAAAAAGAAATTGCTAGTAAAACTGGATAAAAAGCAATGCTTTTTAACACCTTAGTGCCAAGTTCCCTAACAAATTTTATAAGATTTCTAATCATGAATTCTAAAGTTTATACAGTTAAATTTAAGGTTCTTATTACAATTAAATTGGATAAAAATCAAAGCAGTTAATCAAATTTGTGATAAAGCACATGGATGTTGCCATATACTTTTAATTTTAGGTAATTAAGATTTGGTTGGTTTTTTTAAAAATGACTTTAACGACTTTATTTACTGTTAAAGTCATTTTTTTTACCGTTATTAAGGCATCACTTAAATTTAAATCTTTTAAAAGAATACCCTTAAATTATGAAAATTCAAATAAGCAAGGCCTGGGATAAAATGTTAATGCGGTTAGATACCTGGTTAGATCAATTCATAGTAAACCTTCCAAATATAGTTATTGCTCTACTTGTCTTTTTTATTGTTGTGCTCCTTTCTAAATACCTAAGTAAACTAACGCTGAAAGTATTAAGTAAAAGTAGCCTTCAAAAATCTATGAAAAATGTAATTGCAAAACTAATTTCAGTGTTTGTAATTCTATTAGGGCTATTTTTAATTCTTGGAATTTTAGATTTAAGTAAAACACTAAATACCATTTTAGCTGGTGCTGGTGTTGCTGGTCTAGCCGTTGGACTAGCACTACAAGGAGCATTGTCAAATACTTTTTCTGGTATAGTTTTATCCTATATAAAACAAATAAAATTTGGAGATTGGATTGAAAGCAATAATTACGAAGGAGAAGTTGTAGACATCGATTTACGAGCGGTGACCATACGTCAACCTGATAATAATTTAGTGTATTTACCCAATAAATTAGTACTTGAAAACCCCATAAAAAACTTTTCGTCTACCTCACAGTCTAGAGTGATCATGCATTGTGGCGTTGGTTATTCTTCAGATTTAGAATTTGTAAGGAATCTGGTAAAAAAGACCATTGCTGAAAAATTTAATTCTGTTGAAGGCGAAGATAATGTGATTTTCCTTTATAAAGAATTTGGAGATAGTAGCATAAATTTTGAAACGCGATTTTGGATAGATTCAACTTCAGCTCTGGAAGTTGCCAAAGCCAAAACCGAAGCTATGATTTATATCAAAAAGGCTTTTGATCAAAATGATATTAATATCCCTTTCCCTATAAGAACTTTAGACTTTCCCAAGAATTTTAGCATGCCAAATTCGAGCAAATAGATTTCAAAGTTGATCATTTTAAATAGCGCTCTGAGCAATAAATATTTTTGCCTTTTAGCGTTAACAATGGCAATTACCACTCAATAGCTTGGCAATCACGTCAATTTTATATTTTTTTGAAATATTAAATTAAATAGCTTATGCCTAACTTGGAGTGCATGTAAAGAGATAAGCATAAAAATTAAATTATCTCACTCACTTTAAAACAAAATAGCATGAGTACGTATACAGAGACCATAGGAAAAAAACTAAACAACCTATTAGAAAAAACATATGATGCTGAAAAGGGGTATAAAAAAGCAGCAGAAAAAACAGAAAATAGACTGTTAAAAACCTTTTTTACCAATAAGAGTCAACAGCGATATGATTTTGGCCATCAACTGAAAACAGAAATCACAAGTTTTGGTCAGAAAGTAGATAAAGGGGGAAGCATTACAGCGGCTGCACACAGAGCATGGATTGATGTAAAATCACTTTTCGCCTCGGATGATAAAGAAGCCATTTTAGAGGAAGTGATTCGCGGAGAAAAAGCGGCCATTGATGATTATAAAGATGTACTTTCCGAAACAAATTTACCGCCAAGTACAACAACGCTTCTTACACAGCAAATGAATCAAATTCAATTAGCCTTATCTAAAGAAAAAATTATGGAAGGTGCTTTGTAGCACCTCTACATAAATTTAGTTAAACATTAAAAAGAATACCCTTGGGGTATTCTTTTTAGTTTCAGAACACCTTATGGGTCAACAAATTAACGGATTAGGTTAATTGAAAATAAAAATAAAAGACAACTTTGTTAAACAGAGTTAGCATAGCGCTAATTTTATGAACCTTAAAACAAAAACTATGTTACGTTGGACCGTTACTTTTGTAATTTTAGCAATTATCGCCGCCGTATTTGGCTTTGGAGGCATCGCCGAAGGGGCAGCCAGTATTGCAAAAATATTATTCTTTATTTTTTTAGTGCTCTTGGTAATATCGCTTATAACTGGCAGAAAAAAAATATAACGACAATATTTAGTAAGTAAAAGAGTACCTAACCCTAAAATAAACAAAAATGAAAAAATCATTCGTATTTACCCTATTACTTCTATTCTTTACCATTACCCTTTCGACGTTCACTAGTTGCAGGGAAGAAAAAACTGCAGGAGAAAAAATCGAGGAAGGCATTGAAGATGTAGGAGACGGAATTGAAGAAGGTGTTGAAGAAATCGAAGATGAGATTGACGATAACACTGATGAAAATTAAAATTTGAACTTTTAAAAGTTTAAAAATTAGGGACAAAATCTATTTTAAAAGGTTTTCGTCCCTTTTTTCAATCTAAATTATTGGAATGCTCACTTTTAAAAGCGAAGCCAAATACTAGCACAACGCGTTTATCTGCACCTAGAGAATAAGCCTCATTTTTAAGTGAAAACAACCATATTCCGCCGGATCAGATAGTCATTGCTTAGGTGCAAAAGAACCTAAGCTCTCCTAAAAATTGTACAACATTTTAATTTAAAAACTTGCAAAATCATGGAAAATGCAAAAAGCGAAAAAGCTTATATCGAAAAATACCAAAACTTAGGTTATACCGCCAATTATAGAGTAATTGACGCGCTTTTAATTGATTTAGAAACAAAAAAAAAGTATACTCCTAAAGAAGTGTATATTGAAGAAGAATTTAGGTTTGAGGGTATGAGTAACCCCGCCGATATGTCTATCCTCTACATTATACATACTAAAGACAAAAGTAAAGGAACTGTTTTAGCAAATTATAGTCCTTCGAGCGATACCGAACTGGCAGAATTTTTCGCTGCTATTCCTAAAGAAAATTCTAAGTCGAAATGAGATGCTAGACGTCTTATGGTGCAAGGGAGATTTTAATAAAAATTAGGTATCCCAACTATCGCTAATACAAAATTTACCATATTTGTAGTCTTAGTAGTGCTACTAATTTTATAATATTATTTGTATATCTTTTCTTATGAGAATTAATTTAAAGTTCGACTTTAATATTTTATCAAAAAAAGTCTTGTGTCAGCAATTAGATGCCATAGGAATAAAGTATACCATACAAGGTTTAGGAGAGGTAGAAATAGAGAAAATGCCTAAAGACGTTACCTTAAAAACAATTGAAGAAGCGTTCACTACCTATGGGATTGAAATTATTAGCGATCAGCAAATAGCCTTAGTACAGCGCATAAAGGATGCCATCACCGTGTTAATTAATGATGAGAATAATTACAAAAAATATAACGTTTCTACTTATTTGTCAGAAAAACTTGATTATTCATATCCCTATATATCTAATATTTTCTCAGAAACAACGTACACTTCTATAGAAAATTTTGTTATTTTAAAGAAAATTGATATTGCAAAAAGCCACATCGTAGAAAATCGTTTAACTTTAACTGAAATTGCATTTAAATTAAACTATAGTAGTGTGGCGCACTTATCAGCGCAATTTAAAAAAACAACAGGCTTAACTCCATCTACTTTTCAAAAAATTATAAAAAAAAGAAAAGAGAGAAAGATGACCCCATAATATGGAACAACATATGGCATTAAACACCTTAAACGTAGCCCTTGCAGACGACGATGAAGATGATAGATTAGTATTTAAAGATGCTATAGATGAACTTAAAATAAAGACCAAATTATCCTTGTTCATTAATGGAAAAGAATTAATGGACTATTTGAGGTTGCCCAATGTTATTCTTCCAGAAATTATTTTTTTAGATCTAAATATGCCCGTAAAAAACGGAATGCAATGTTTAAAAGAAATTAGAGAAAATCCCCAACTAAATGGGGTTTCTGTAGCTATTTATTCTACTTCTTCTTCGGAAAAAGATATTGAAGAAACTTTTATCAATGGGGCCAACGTGTATATTAACAAACCCAATAAGTTCTGTGACTTAAAATCAGTGATAGAAAAAGTTTTACAACTTAATTGGCAATACCAAACCTCAACGCTTAACCGAGATAATTTTTTATTGAGAATTTAATAAAATCCCTCAAATCAGTATCAATGAATTTTAAAAAATTTATTTCTTCTACCCAACTATATGTTGTTTTAATTATATCAGCCATAAGCATGCTGGTTATTCTTGGAAGTGTAAGTTACACTAAAACAGCGGCTTTAAAAGCTGCTTCTGATGCTGTTTCTCACACCTTAGTGGTTGAGAAAGAAATTAACAAGCTTTTTGCTATCTATTCGGAAATGGAGTCTGCCCAATTAAAAAACTTACTTCAAAAAGACACGCTAACTTACAATGCAAGTTTTCAAAAACTAACTATAGATGCTGAAAATTCATTTGCAACCTTAAAAAAGCTGGTTTCCGATAGTCCTGTACAAATAAATCATCTTGAACGTGTTCAGGAGCTTCAGAAGAGTTTAACAAATGCCCTAGGACTAATACCTAATTCGCAAAGAAATACCATCAGACTTTCTAAAAATCTGATTTCAAAAATTGATGATGTTGCACATATCATGGCTGAACTTAATCAACGAAAAAAGTTTATGCTCAGCACAGAGGACGCACAGCTTCAAGAGCGAAAAAAGGAATACGAGTCACAGGCTTTTTTAACTCCTGTGATGATTCTTTTATTAGGTCTTTTCGCGCTGCTCGTCTTTATTATTTCATTTTTAAAAATAAATAGAGAACGCAAAAATAGAACTAAGGCGGAAGCATTTTTAGCGAATGTATTAGCTCATACTGAAAATATTATAAATTATTACGATCCTGTTTATGACGATGAGAATCGAGTTGTGGATTTTAGAGTAAAATACGCCAACGAAAGAAATAAAATAGATTTGAACTTAGATCCTGAAAAAATGAAAGGTAAGCTTTTAAGTGAAGTGATGCCATTTGTTAAACTACACGGAGAATATGAAAAATTAATAAGCGCTTTTACAGAACAGAAGTTTTTTAATTTAAATCGCCAAGTACAATTAAATGGTGAAGTAATTTGGTTAGAATCAAACATCAGACCAATGGCTGAAGGACTCTTAGTCGTGGCAAAAAACACTAGTTTTGAAAAAGAATCTGTAGCGCGCTTAAATGATTTAAATGAAAAACTAAGGGAGCAATATGAAGAATTAAAAGATACCGAAGAATTTCTGCAGAGTGTTATAAAAAGCACAAACAATGTGGTTAGTTATTTTAGACCTGTACGAGATGCTTCAAACCAAATTATTGATTTTACCATTCTTTATACTAATGAAGAAGTAAAAAATGCTACCGGTGATTTACCGGTTGAAATTTTGAATAAAAATATTTCAGAAGTATACCCGTTTTTAATGAAAAACGGTGTTTTTGAAATTTTTGTAGAGGCGATTCAAAGTAACCAAGTTAAATCTTACGAAAGAAGTTACAATTTCAATGAAAACATATTTTGGTTTGATACTTACGTTATTAAAACAGGTGACGGTATTTGTGTTACATCTCGTAATATCACCAAACAAAAAGATAATGAACAAAAAATACTTATTGCTAACGAGCAATTAAATATTCAAAATTCAATCTTAAAAGAAGCCAAACGCATTGCTAAAATTGCCAGTTTTAGATGGAATTATGAAGAAAACGATTTTGAACCATCAACTATTTCTGAAAATTTATTCGATTTGCTTGGTTACGACGCTAATGAATTTAATGCAGAACACAGCACATTTAAAAAACTTATTCACCCTGACGATCTTGCCAATTACGAATCTGAATTAAAAAAAGCCTTTGAACAAAAAAACGATGTCAATTTTTCATACCGAATAATCTCAAAAAACAATAAAATTAAACATTTTAAAACAACAGGTAATTTTCAAGGTTCTACTTTAGTAGGTGTAATTCAAGATGTGACGAGCCAGATCAAAGGAGCTCAAAAATTAAGAGAAAAAAATCAAGAATTAGTACGATCCAATGCTGAATTAGAGTCATTTAATAGAGTTGCAAGTCATGATTTACAAGAGCCTATTCGTAAAATTCAAATGTTTGTTTCAAGAATAGCCGACAATGATTTGGATAAAATGTCGGACAAAAGCAAAGATTTTTTTGAGAAAATCAACAGCTCATCTGAGCGCATGCGATTATTAATTAAATATTTATTATCCTATTCTCGCATTAATACATCAAAAAACGATTTCGCTGAAGTTGACCTTCACGATATTTTAGATAAAGTGCAAGAAGACCTTGAGGATCGAATAAAAGAATCTGAGGTATCTATTACCGTTGACGAATTACCTACAGTAAGTGCAATTCCTTTTCAGATGGAGCAACTTTTTAACAACCTAATTTCGAACGCCATAAAATACAAAGGCATAGAAGATCCAAAGATTATAATTGCCTGTAAAAAGTTAAATAGAAACGAAATTACTGATGATTTTATAAAAAAATCAAAATGGTATTACCGCATTTCGGTATTAGATAACGGTATTGGCTTTGATCAGGAACACTCCGAGAAAATATTTGAACTATTTCAACGACTGCATCAAAAAAATGAATATTCCGGAACAGGTATTGGCTTAGCGATATGTAAAAAAATTGTTCAAAATCACAAAGGCCATATTATTGCTGAAAGTGAACTCGGAAAAGGTGCTGCCTTCTGTTTTTATCTACCGGCTCAATAGGTTTTTAAAGGATCCTTTATCTTTTGCTTTGCCATTTGATGAATTCAAAAATGTCAATAATTTCTTGTCTACAAAGTAGTATAAGATCTCTTTAAACAGGTTCAAAACCCTTTCGTTTTCTTTAGATGTGATTTTTTTCAAATGTAGTTATGCCTTCAAATGCATTTTAAAAAATAGTTCTCAGATACAACTATCACACATATTATCTTAGCGCTAATGCATCTAATAAGGTCTATATCACTTAAAAAACAGTGTTTTCCCATAATTATGTAACATAAGCCAATAATTGTGTAACATAGCAAGCTAAGCTTTTTACGAACTTTGTAGTGTTCGATTGAAACAATTAATAACCCTAAAACAAAACACTATGAAAACGCTATACATAAAAACAGATTCTATTTCGCAACTATTTAATGAATTACAAAGTGAACTTGGTGGCAAGCTAAATAAAAATCATCAAGAGTATACTTTAGAATTAGACAATACCATCGCTACTGGGAAAATATCTGGATTATCATTTAAAAATGATATTTCATTTGTTAAGTACGACATAACCTTTAAACAAGATACTATTCTAAAAAGCCATACGGCGAATTCAAACCCCATCAACTTTATGTTTTGCTCGAAAGGACAATTAGCCTATGGTTTTAGCGAAAAAACTTCTAAAAAGTTTTTAAATCAATTTCAGACCAGTATATTTTCTAGTGATCCTAATAGAGATACCTTATTGTTTTTCAGAAAAGACCACACAGTTAAGTTTTCAAATATAAAAGTAGATGCTACAGTGAATAGTGAAGATGAAAGCATCGACTTATTAAAAACGCAATTAGTAAAAACCTTTATGCCCAAAAATGGCGAAGAAATTTTTTCTTATGTAGGTTCTTACAACTTAAAGATTGCTGAAAAATTACAACAAATTGATGCGATAACTCAGAAGGGTGTTGTCCGTAATTTATTGATCCATGGAAATGTACATGTAATTTTAGCCATGGAAATTCAACAACATAAAGAAGATTTAAAGAGCACTAAAAATAACTTTGGTACCTTAACCAGAAGTGAAATGGAGGATATTAAAGAAGTATCAAGCTTCATCCAGAACTATCCAGAAATTCAATATAGCCTAAAATATTTAAGTAAAAAATCGGGCTTGTCGCCATCAAAATTGCAGGAAGGATTTAAATTATTACATGATAGAACAGTGACCGATTTTATTAGAAACGTTCGTATCGAGACCGCAGAAAATCTAATCAAAACAACCGATTTGAACATCTCCGAAATTGTGTATACAGTTGGCTTAACAAGCAGAAGTTATTTTTCTAAAATATTTAAAGAAAAGTACGATTGTAGCCCAAAATACTACCAAGATCATCAGCAGAATTTAGCAGTTACTGCGTAATACTTTATCAGACTTATTTCCTGTTACATACGGCGAGTTAGGTGTATCGCGGTATGTAACAGTTCTTTTTTCATATATTGATTTCAATAGCTGTTTACCTCTGAATAATCATACCTTATCAGCTAACTTTCTCAATATTGTATAGGTATGAGCCACACCTATTTCACAAAGCCAAAAAAAAGAAAAAGAGAATGTTAAGCCTTAAACTTACCCTAAACAAATTATGCAAAAACCAAATAAAAGACTAGAAAATCAAACCTGTGTTGTAACAGGTTCAAGCTCGGGTATTGGAGCAGCGATTGCGAAAGCGGTTGCCGCAGAAGGTGCAAACGTCGTTGTAAATTACCATACGAATAAGGAAGGCGCAGAGGAAGTTGCTCACGCTATTTCAAATAGTAAAAACAGCGGAAAAGCTATTATTATTAAGTGTGATGTTAGTAAAGAGAATGAGGTAGATACTTTATTCAAGAAAACGATTTCTGAATTTGGCACTGTTGACATTTGCATACCCAATGCTGGTTTACAAAAAGACTATCCGCTGCACAAAATGCCCTTGAAGGCATGGCAGCAAGTTATAGATGTAAATTTAACGGGACAATTTTTATGTGCTAAAGCGGCCATTAATGAATTTTTAAGACGAGGCATGCGTCCGGATGTATCAAAATCTTTAGGCAAAATAATACATGTAAGCTCTGTTCATGAAATAATTCCTTGGGCTGGACATGCTAATTATGCGGCTTCTAAAGGAGCCTTAAAAATGCTTATGGAAAGCATCTGTCAAGGATATGCTCCTAAAAAAGTTCGTTGCAATAGTATTGCACCAGGTGCAACAAAAACAGCCATTAATAAAGAGGTGTGGAATACCAAAGAGGGTTTGGAGAATATTTTAAAGCTTGTGCCTTATGATCGAATGGGGATTCCAGAGGATATGGGTAGCGTTGCGGCTTGGTTAGCTTCCGATGAAGCGGAATACATCAACGGCACCACTATTTTCGTGGATGGTGGTATGACCTGTTATCCAGGTTTTACTGAAAATGGATAATTTTTACTTACCCTTCTGTTAAAATATTTCTTTGTAGCATAAACAATACATAAAGTAAAAGGCTACTTTTTATAAATATTAGCGCTATCCGCTTCTAAATATTTCTTGAATTCAGCGCCTGATTTTAATTGATAGTATTTCTCTCCAAAAATTAAAACAGGAAATTGTACCAATTGCGGGTTTTTTTCTAATATTTTTAGCCAATCATTCGGCTCCATGGCAATAGTGTCTTCTCCGTATTTTTGTTTAAAATCTGGATGACTAGTGTCTAACAAATCTTTTACTTTAATATTTAAACCATCGGCCAACTCCGTCCATTGTGTCGGTGTTACTGTTGTTTTTGTTATGTCAATTCCGAGAACTTTTTTATCTGAAGATTGTACGTAGGCATAACATTGCTTCCCTATACTACCTTCAGAATTGTAGTATAAACTTAATTTATTTTTATCTGTTGAAATTACTCCCATATCGTCCATAACTTAATTTTAACTAAAAATAAGGCTACAAATTAAAACCATGTGGCGCGATACATTTTTTTATTAATGCGATTACTACTCCTTTTCTCCATTTCCAGTAAGCGTTGAAACCAACCCATCACTTACATTTTTCCAAATATAATTAAAGAACGATTTGGTATTATCACGTTCCGTTTCAATAGTGCCAAAACGATATCCGCTATCGTTGGTGTTTGAGCCATCATTCGTGAATATATTGCCTATAAAAGTTAATACTTTATTAACTCCAGAGCGATCTTTTTTTAACACCTGAAATTTAAAATCATCATATTTCATTTTCATATCTCCAGTGGAGGAGTAGCCATTTCCGCTAAATGTAAAATAGAGTTCTTGGATTGTACCGCTAGACTTTGCTCTTAGATTAGACATCATAAAAGAATTTATAGCCTTAGTATTAAAATTCATAACAGTACCTTTGACGAGCATCAAATTTTTGTTCGAATTTTCACGAAAAGTCCAGTCAAGGGTGATGGGAGAAACACCCATTAAATTTGCTGTATTTTTAAAAATAATGGGGTCCCCATTTAAGTTCGATATATTTTCTATTGTCGAATTCAAAGCTGTAAAGTAAATCTTTCCAGCTTTACTAAGCTCGTTCACGAGTTCTGTATATGCTATTTCACCCTTTTTAATATCAACTTTGCGAATGTCTATTTTGAACGGTAAGTTTTCAATTTTTTTATACAATAGTTCCTTGAGTTCATAATCATCAGGCAACAACTTATTACGATACATTTCTAGGTATAATTCATTTAACTCTATAGCCCTTATACTCAAAAGACTTGAATCTTTATAGCCCTTACATTGAAAATCATCAATTTCGACGACTGGGATTTGAAGGTCAATAAAATCACGTTCCTTGGTTAATTTGCTTTGTAAAGCTACTTTATCATATTTTGAGACCAAATGAAAACCTTGAATAACAAGATTTTGGTCAGTGTATAAACTGTCTATTTCTAGTTTTTCAAACGGACTAAGATTTACATAAATAGGTCCCGAATTTAGATGGTACGCTTTATACGCGATGGGTACTTTTGAAGCTAAGGAAGTTGAATCTAATTTAAAATCTTCAAGTTGTACATTTAGGTTTTCAAACTTCACTAGAACGCTGTCATTTTTAGGATCAACTTGAGTAAGATAGCTATTTTTTAAAATCAAATTTTTAATAGAAATTACTTTTTTAAAGTCTTTTGTACTTGACTGTAAAATACTTACTGAATCTTGTTTTGCAAAATCACCTTTAACAGCGTCGAACAAAACAGAATTTATTTTAAAATTTCCAGATTGGTATAGTTCAAAAAAATTTATGCCTTTAATTTCAAGTCTGTTTATCTTTAAAGGATTTATCCATAAACTGGTATCTTTTGACTTTACTTGTAAGGCACTCAAACTCACATTTCCTAAAATAAGATTCATCCCAAAATCTTTATATTGAACTTCAAAGCTCTTGGCCACTTCCCCTTTAAGCATTTCTTCAATTTTAACTTTAACCATAAAATGTAATGCTGCATATACAGCAAGCAAAAGTGTCAAAACAGCTCCTATAATTTGTATTCCTTTTTTATGTGATTTTCTCATTTTTAAGCACTAAAATAATATTAGTAAACTTCTATTAATAAAGATTAAAACCACAACCCAATCCGTTTTTTAATTAACTGTATACCACTGTTTTTAAAATTTTTACGATTAAATGAGTACTATTGTGTGTTCATTTTTAATTGTAAAATTTATGCCTAAAGTTATTTTTATACTTTATTGTTTAGTGACACTTTGGGCTATTGGCAGCATCATATTACATGGTTCAAGGGCTACAAAATCGTTAAGTTGGCTTTTAACGGTTATTGTGATTCCTTTCGGAGGACCACTTTTATATTACTTATTTGGGGTAAACCGAAGAAAATTTAAGTTTTTTAGACTCCGGCAAACAGAAAAGAGAAAATTATATAATGAAAACTACAGTCAATTAGAAAGCTCAGAAGAAGCTTCTGAGATTGCCAATCCCAAATATTCCAAACTATCAAACTTAAATAAAGAAAATTGTTTTTTTTCTGTTTACGCCAATAATAAAGTGGCTCTTTTTAATGATGGGAAAGAAACTTTTGATGCTATTTTTGATGCCCTTAAAAAGGCCGAAAACTTTATTCATTTACAATATTACATCTTTGAAAAAGGGGAAATTAGCAATCATTTATACGAAATTTTAGAAGAAAAAATTAAAGAAGGTGTTGAAGTTCGATTGATATACGACTCGGTTGGAAGTTTTTCGTTTAAGGATAAAATCATCAAAAGGTTTAAAAAAATTGGTGTCAAAGCATTTCCAATAATGCCTTTGCGTTTTGGTAATTTACTGTTTACCCTAAACTACCGAAACCATAGAAAAATTCTCATCGTTGATGGTTTAATTGGGTTTATCGGTGGTGTAAATGTATCTGACAAGTATATAGAAACAACTGGACTTGGCATATGGAAAGATATGCATTTACAAGTTGAAGGGCCTGCAGTTGATAGTATTCATAGAGTTTTTATTAAAGATTATCATTTCGCTAGCGACGAAGATCTTTTAATAAATGAAAAATACTTGCCTAAAAATACAGCTAGGGGCGATACAAGTTTACAAATTGTGACCAGTGGGCCCGATTCTAAACAACCTGCTGTAATGCAACAGTACATTGCCATGATGAACAGCGCTACAACATCTATCTTTATCGCCAACCCCTATTTTATACCGGGCACTACTGTTTTACAAGCCGTAAAAATAGCAGCCCTAAGCGGTATTAAGGTAAGTTTACTCATTCCTAAAGAATCAGACTCATTGATGGCTAAATATAGTATGTTCTCTAGTTTTGAAGAATTGCTAGCCGTCGGAGTTGATATTTATTTGAGAAATGATTTTTCACATAGTAAAGTAATTTTAATCGATGAAGAATTGGCATCTATTGGTTCTGGTAATTTTGATCACCGCAGTTTTGAACATAATTTTGAAGCCAATGCATTGATTTATGATAAAGAGGTAGTTGAAAAAGTTTGTAAGGAGTTTAAATCGTATTTTGAAAAGAATGAAACCTTAGACTACAAAACATTTAAAAACCGATCTATCCTACAAAAATTTTTAGAAGGAATGGCCAAATTTTTGAGTCCGTTATTGTAAAATTTACTGGTATTTGTAAGGAGTAACGATTGCACTAATTTTAAATTCGTTTAAGGTAAGTAACTTCTTAAATCTTAATTACATTTGTATTACTAACAAATATAAAATTAGGTTAAAATGAAACAAATTATAGGAGTACTAGTTTTTGCAATTGTGGCATCTTTTTCAGCTCAGGCTCAATCCATTTCAAAGAATGCTTTAGGTTTACGTCTTGGTGATAATGATGGTTTTGGAGGAGAAGTTTCGTATCAAAGGTATTTAAAAGAAAACAATAGACTAGAATTTGATCTAGGATGGAGAAGTTCTAATAATGTTGATGCTTTTAAACTCGTAGGTTTATACCAATGGGTAATGCCGATTGAAAATAGATTTAATTGGTTTGTGGGTGTAGGTGCTGGTTTAGGTTCTTTCGATTCTGGCCAAAATGATGGTACATTCGCTTTAGTTGCTGGAGATATTGGTATTGAATACAATTTTGATTTTCCACTAATTTTATCTCTAGATGTACGTCCTGAATTAGGTTTTAACGATAGCTACTCTGACGATTTAGATTTAGATATCGCTCTAGGTATCAGATACCAGTTTTAGAAAAATGAAAAGAGTAATTCAAAATAAATACAAAAAGTGGCTTTTAGCCACTTTTTGTGCTTTAATACCTTTAGTCGCTATTTATATGCAAGAAACAAATAAAAAACATAGCATTCCCGATGCCATAAAAACCGAGGCCTTAAAAGCACTTTCTTACTATCCAGAACTGGAGCACACCGGAATCGAATTTAGGTTTAAAAAGAATATCAAAAAATCGATTATGCAAGCACAGCCTACTTTTTGGAGCCTAATTAAAGGAAAAAAAAATAGAAGTTATAAAATCTTCATTAGTGAAACTTTTGAAATAGAAGGGAAACAATTTTCAGTTACCAAAATCCCTAAAAATGTGCTGATTGGTTGGCTTGGTCATGAACTTGGCCATATTATGGATTATAGAAATCGAAGTAGTCTCAATTTAATTTGGTTTGGAATTAAATATAGCTTTTCAGATTCCTATATTAAAGAAGCGGAACGTGCAGCTGACACCTATGCGGTAGAAAAAAATATGGATAGTTATATTTTAGAAACTAAAAATTTCATCTTAAACCATACCGATTTATCTGAGGTTTATAAGGCTAGAATTAAAAAATATTACCTTTCTCCTAACGAAATTCTAAAACTTGTCGAAGACAGAGACATGGGTTTAAACCTCGAAAGTGACGATTAATTTTTACGAACAAAAGCTTCCCACTCTTTAAATTTTTCTTCTCCCATGACACGCTCCATTTTAACCTGCCCACCTTTCTTTTTATGACTCTCGTTCCATTCTTGAAAAACTGAAGGCGAAATTAAGCTCACTTTTACCCCTTTAAGCGCTTTAGATCGAGCTACTTTGTAATTTTTATTCGCTTCTTTTAAATAGGCGTCTAATGCTTCAACTACCTTTTCTTCGTCTAAGCTTGCATCGCAACCTAAATACCAACTGTGGTAAAAATCATTTTCAAAACGCTTAGCACTTAAGGTGTATTCTGGAATTATAGTGTCAAAAATTGACTCTAAGTGATTTACAGCAGCATCTAATTTTTGAACAGATAATTGGGAGCCCACCGTATTTAAAAAAAACTTTGTTCTACCAGTAATTTTAATTTCGGCACGCTCCACATCTGTAAACTCAATAGTATCACCAATAAGATAACGCCATGCACCAGAAACAGTGCTGATCACAAGGGCGTAATCTTGGTTTATTTCTACTTCGGACAGATTTAAAGAAGGAGCGTCATCGGTTAAAGAACCATCACTTTTAATGTATTTGGGTTCAAACGGAATAAACTCGAAGTAGATGCCGTTGTTTGTTGCCAATTTCATGGCGGCTGTATCTGGTCTTGTTTGAAAAGCAATAAAACCCTCTGATGCCAAATAGGTATCTATAACCGTTATGGGCTTGCCTAATAAGGCATTAAAACTTTTTTTATAAGGCCCAAAGGCAACCCCTCCTGAGGTATATACGTGTAGGTTTGGCCAAATTTCATGAATATGCTTGAGATGATGGTCTTTGATTACTTTTTCGAGCATTAACTCTATCCAAGAAGGAATACCACTGAGTGCACCAATATCCCAATTTTTCGCTTGATCTGATATTTTTTGAACGCGTTCGTCCCAGTCTTCTATTTGAGAAATTTCTTCGCCTGGCTTATAATAGCTTCTGAACCAGAATGGAATATTACTGGCACTTATACCACTAATTTCCCCTTCTAAATGCTGATCTTTTTTAGTTAAATCTGTAGAGCTTCCTAACATGAGAATTCCTTTTTCAAAAAATTCTGCTGGCAAATCAAAGTTGGCCAATGCAGCTACTTGAGCAATTCCCGCATCGCGAATAGCGGTCATCATATCATTCGTGACTGGTATTTTTTTACTGGTTTTACCCGTAGTTCCAGAACTTAACGCGTAGTAGTCTGGAATTCCTGGCCAGGTGATATTTTCTTCCCCATTATGTAGTCTAGACCACCATTCATTATTAATTTTATCGTAATCAAAATATGGGATTGTCTTCGAAAAATCTTTTAAAGTTTCTTGTGATTTTAATAGCGTACTAAACTTATAGTGTTTGCCAAATGCCGTGGCTTCCGCTTTTTCAAGTAAATGTATCAAAACTCTTTTTTGTTCTTCTATAGGGTTAGCCTCAGGCGTTAATGTATCCTTTAAGCCAATGACTCCCTTAATTATTTCTCCTAGAATTGCCATAAATTCAGTTGTATAACTCAAAAATCGGTAAGAATTAATTCTTCTTACCGACCTTTTATTTTATTAGTTCAAATTTTTACTTGATGATTTTCTTATACATCTACCACTTGCTTCTCGTGCTTTCCCTCTCTAATTTCTTCAATAACTTTAGCAATAAAAGCGGGTAAATCATTCGGGTTTCTGCTCGTTACTAAGCCATTATCTACCACCACTTCTTTATCCATCCAAGTGGCGCCAGCGTTTAAAACATCATCCTTAATACTCTTGTAGGAGGTTATTTCCCTATCTTCAATAACCCCTGCACTGATCAACAGCCACGGGGCATGACAAATAGCTGCAACAGGTTTGTGGCTTTTAAAGAAATTGCGGATAAATTGCAATGCGTCTTCATCTATGCGTAAAATATCAGGATTTATAACGCCTCCTGGTAACACCAAAGCATTATAATCAGACTCGTCAGTGTATTTGATTAGAGAATTCACAGCGATTGATTTTCCCCAATCTCCATCGGTCCAGCTTTTTATTTCGCCTTCTTTGTTTGATATAATGTGCACTTCAGCACCTTCATTTTTTAAAGCTTTTAAAGGCTCAAATAATTCCGAAGCTTCAAATCCGTCGGTTGCTAAAATGGCTACTTTTTTATCTTGTAATTTCATGTTTACTATTTTTAAATTAGTATTCCGTTTCATTGTACTTTTTTAAGTACTCCATGCTAAAAATACAAGCAATTTATCAAAAGGATGTGCTGTAAAGAAGGTTTGTTGAACGCTAATAAAAAGACCATTTAAAATTTAGTGATTATTAGGCCTGAGATGGAAAATAAATTATTTTTAGGAGCTTTTATGCTAATAGAATTCTTTGCAGGCGATACTTCAAGCGTTATTGTATCGAAATTGAATTTATCAATTGTTGGTAGCTTCAATTTTGTATTATTAACAAATAATATATCGGATATGGTGTGTTGATTTGAAGTGTTTGATTCTTTAGAAAGCTCGTAGGCTAGCTTTTTTCCATCTTCAAAATTAGACCAATGAAGCTCTATCCTATATTTTCCACTTGGCACTGTAATTTCAATCTCTTTTACATTAGTAGCCATTGATTGATACATTGGATCATTATCTGTGCCTCTAATATTTGTACTTGTTGAAGATTTTTTTGTAGATTCTTTGGTATTTATAAAAGGAACATCTGCAACTGGAATCCAAATTTGACCTTTGTCTTCTAAAAAAGAAATTTCTGAACCAAAATTAACAGCGATTTTATCGTCTTTATGAAGTAATTGTACTTTTTTCCAGTCTAAAGAGAGTGTATCTTCAAGTACCATACTTTCGCTGTAAACTTTAAGTAAGTTTTGACCTTCTAATAACTCAACCTCTTGGGTTATTATTCCATTTCTAGGTATTAGTTTGTCTAATAATGTATCGTTTACTTTTAGTACTACCGTTTTGTTTGTAATTATTTTAATTTGCTTGGTATTTGATGTACTTACATGAGCAGGAAATTCTTTAAAAAATCTACTTTTTGTAGTAGAACTATCTAACATTGTTTTATACCAATAAAAAATATTCTTAGGTGTCCTATCGTAATTTACTAAGCCTTTTTGATTGATATGTGGTTTTGTATCACCTCTGAATTCCGAACTAAAATCAGCGAAATTCCATGCAGTCATTCCTATCACAAAATCACGTTCCATCACTTGATTCCAGTAGCCTTGATGATACTCCAATTGATAATCTTCAGAAAAATCGAATTTCTGAGGTTTGTTGTTACGTATTCTTATATCTGAGCCAACACCGTACTCTGAAATAATTAAAGGACGATTAGGAAATTTTATATGCTCCTTATCTAAAAATGTACCAAGTTCATCAATAACACCTTCATACCAGCCATAATAAAGGTTCCAACCAATCACCATCGGAATTGAGGCAATTTCGGTATCATTATAAATTTGATTTCCGTGTAAGGCCATAACCGTTATGTGATTGGGAGCCTCCTCTCTTGTTAAAGCCTCTAGTTTTTTTGCCAATTTCAAGGAATTATTTATAATCTCCATTTTTACTTTTTCAGTGGGCTTATCAAACACCATACGAAGAAAAATTTCATTCATATACCCTATAAAAACTAAGGAAGGATGATTATAGTTCTGCGCAATATGCTCGCGTTGCATGGTTATCGCATTTTCTTCAAACATTTGATAATCCGTACCTGTAGGAACTTTATTTACTATTGGAGTTTCTGACCATAAAATAAGACCTAAACTATCTGCAGCCTTATAAATTTCTTGGTCTTGAGGATAATGAGCTAAACGCAAAAAATTGCTACCCATTTCCTTTATTTTCACCAAATCATCTACTTGCAATTTTAAAGGAACGGCGTTCCCAAAACCTTCTAAATCTTGATGCCGATTTACACCTACCAACTTTAAAGGCTTGTCATTAATTTTAAATCCATTTACCGTTGCTTCAAATTTTCTAAAACCAATTTTATGCTCAAAAGTATCTAATAGCTGATCATCATGCAGAATTTCAACTTTAGCAGTGTACAAGTAGGGCTTGCTAGGGGACCATAGTTCAATTTTCGAGAGCAAAGATTCTATTTCGAAATCTGATCTTCCTATGGTTCTTTTTTGTAAAACAAGTTTGTTTAGCGCATCGAAAAGGGAAAATTTTATAGTAATTTGTTGTTTTGCCTTGTTCACTAATTCTCCAAAAATTTTGAGTTTAGCATTTGTTGATGTATTCACAATAGCATCAATTTTTATGGCATCCGCCCCAAATTTTTTGGCGAAATAAATAGTTTTTTCCTCTTCAATAAACACCTGTCGGTAAATGCCTCCAAAAAATGTAAAATCAGCGTCTAAAGGTGGTATTTGTTCATTATAAGTGTTATCAACGGCAACTTTAATTCGATTTTTTCCTTTTTGTATGAATGCTGAGATAGGAAATTGAAAAGCAGTATATCCCCCTATATGTTGACCAACAAATTGGTCATTGATCCAAACGTTTGCCGTTTGATTAACGCCTTTAAACAGTATATAGTAACGCTTTGTGTTATCTTGAATTTCAAAATCGGTAGTGTAGATGCCAACACCTTTATAATATCCGGGTTCTTCGTCAAAAGCATCCTTGAGGTTCCAAGTATGGGGTAGGGTTACCTTTACTAAGGTTGTGTCCTTGCTCAAGGCAAAGGTCCAGTTTTTTAACTCTGTTTTTTGAGCAATAGAAACAGTCTTTAGAAACAAAAGGAGCATAAAAAATACACTAAAACTTTTTCGCATTGCTTATATTTTATATACCTCAATTATTCCATTGGCGTACCACGTAATTTCTTGAAATTTTTATAGTTGTTTTTCACTCTTTGTTCAGGAGCTCTTTCGAACTCTTTCTCTGTTACTTTATATGCTTTTTGAACACTATCGAGTTTCGTATGCATTTGTGCAATTATTGCTGCATAAGAACTATCATCGATACTGTTTTTAAGCTCTTTAGGATCTTTTTCAAGATCATAAAACTCCCAAGTATCAATATCATCATAAAAGTGCATTAGCTTATACCTATCGGTTTTAATCCCATAGTGTTTTTTAACCATATGAAAAGCCGGATAATCATAATAATGATAATACAGTACGTTTCTGAACTCTTCTTCATTCATAGTGCCATTTAACAAGCCTTTAAACGATTCTCCTTGCATGTCTCTAGCCATATCCATTTCTCCTGCAAAATCTAAAAAAGTAGGCGCAAAATCTAAATTTTGAACCATGGCATTCACTTTAGTACCTGGTTTAATAACACCAGGATATTGCATTACTAATGGTGTTCCAAAAGATTCCTCGTACATAAAGCGTTTATCGAACATTCCTTTTTCGCCTAAATAAAACCCTTGATCTGAGGTATAAACGACAATCGTGTTCTCATCTAAACCTTGTTCTTTTAAATAGTCTAAAATACGCCCAATACCTTCATCCACCGAAGCAATGGTGGCCATATAATCTTGTAAATAGCGCTGTCCTTTCCACTCGGCTAATTCTTTTCCGTGCAAGTTTGCTTTATGAAAAGCATTATTTTTAGGGAGATACGCCGCATCCCACTTTTCTCTTTGGGCTGGGGTCATCCGTTCAAAATCGGTAGTCCAGGGATTATGGGCTAAGTCGGTACTCCCATAAGCTTTGGTCATTTTAAGGTCGTGACCCTCATACATATCTTTATAAATCGTTTGTAACTGCTCAGATGCTGCCTGTTGATTTTCAAAGTTTGGAAAATAGGTGTCAGGTAAGGGAAATTTAATACTATCAAATTTATTCGCATGCCGCAGTGCTGGCATCCAATTTCTGTGAGGAGCTTTATGTTGTACCATTAAAAAAAATGGGGTGGTATCGTTTTGTTTTTTCTGCAACCAATTTAGCGCATCATCTGTGATAATATCTGTTGCATAGCCCTCAATTCTCGTCGTATCTCCGTTTTCAATAAAATCAGGGTTGTAATAGTTTCCTTGGTCTACAATAATTTTCCATTGATCAAAACCTTCTGGATAACCGTGCAAATGCCATTTTCCGAATATAGCGGTTTGGTATCCAGCTTTTTGTAGCATTTTAGGTACTGTTGGCTGACTGCCATCAAACTGATCTCCGTTTTGTCTAAATCCATTGATATGGCTATGTTTTCCTGTTAATATCACGGCTCTACTTGGTCCGCAAATGGAGTTGGTGACGTAACTACGATTAAAAAGGGCTCCGTTTTGGGCAATTCTATCAATATTAGGGGTGGGTGCTAGCTGACTCAAAGCATGTCCGTATGCACTAATGGCCTGTATGGCGTGATCGTCAGACATGATGAAAATAATATTTGGTCTTTTTTTCTCTAGCATTAGCTCTTTTTTTCTTTCCACTTTACAAGAAAACAAGCAAAGCAACACTACTAGAGAACTCATTAAATATTTCATTTTCGTCGGAGTTTAATGTTTTTTTTAGGATCACCATTGTTTAAAATTGCCGTATTGATAAAGCTTGTAATCATGTTAGTTTGGGCGAACGCCAAATTAGCCCAGTCGTGATTTCCTTGGGCATCAACCGCTATAGTTTGAGCAATTTCAAAATAACGAAGTCTTTTTGCAATCGTTTTAGAGCCATCTAACACCAAATACCCAGGTGCATTTTTATCACAATAATGATGTGATGCTGTTTTATAAGGAACTAGGTTGTCTTTTTTACCATGAAAAAATAAGGATGGAACGGCATTTTCTTTAGAAATATAATCCACATTCAGCATCGCTCCCGCAAAAGAAATCACTCCAGCATAGCGAATATGTGCATACATCGGGTTTTGAAATGCAGGGAGTTTTTGCATAAAAGCCGCATGTAAAATAGCTTCAGCACCCGCACTACTGCCCACCAAAATAATTTTTTGAGGATTGACACCTAAGCTAGCGGCATTTTCCAAAATATGGGAAGTAGCTTGTAACACATCATCCGCAGCCCATGCAAAGGTTTCTATCTTCTCATGCGCAGGCGTTTCGCAATTAAAGCCTTTTCCTTTTCTTAGCAATCGGTAACTCATAGAAGCTACCGCAAATCCTTTTTTAGCCATCACTTCACTAAACTTTTTTTCTAAAGGATTATCTCTTTTCCCACCGGAAAATCCGCCGCCGTGAACCAACAACAAAAGGGGTTTTGAATGAATAGAGTCGTCTTTAGCCTGATAAAAGTCGAATGCTAAGTTCTCTCTATAACTAAAAGTTTGCATCGTAACATCGGCAAAAACCTCATCTACATAACGCTCTTGAGCTAGTGCACTAAAGCCGAACAAGTTTAGTACCAGTAGCACATATAAAAATTTATTTAGGCAAAAATTCTTCATCTATTTTAAGGTAAAACTTGCTTTTTGTGTTGCATTAGAATTGGTTCCTACAAAAACTTCAAAATCTCCTGGTTCTGCTACAAACTCTAAATTGGCATTATAGAATTTTAAATCTTCAGCCTTCAAATCAAGAGTGACTGTTTTAGTTTCCCCTTTTTTAAGGAAAACTTTTTTAAATCCTTTTAAGACTCTGTTTGGAGGTGTAATGCTTCTTACCACATCTCTTAAATATAACTGAACAACTTCTTCTCCGTCATAGTTACCAGTATTTTTTAAGGTAACACTTAGCGATAAAGCTTCGTTTTGGGCAATTTCAGTTTTAGAAACTTTTAGATCCGTATATTCAAAATCTGTATAACTTAAACCATAACCAAAGGGCAATAAAGGGGCGTTTGGTGCATCTAGGTAGCTCGATTTAAATTTTAAAAAAGTCTCTGTTGGTTGTGGCCTCCCTGTATTCTTAATACTATGGTAAATCGGAATTTGACCAACATTCACAGGCCAAGTTGCTGTTAATTTCCCAGCAGGATTATAATTCCCAAAAATAACGTCAGCAATAGCATTTCCAGCTTCGACACCTGGAAACCAAACTTGTAAAATACTAACTGGTAAGCCCATTTCTTCTTCGATTACTAAGGGTCTTCCACTCATTAAAACCAAAACAACTGGTTTTCCGGTCGCTACTAAAGCACGAATTAATTGCTTCTGACTATCAGGAATTTGGATTTTAGTTTTGCTAGAAGATTCACCACTCATTTCTTTAGCTTCGCCTACCACAGCTACAACAACGTCTGCCTTTTTTGCCACGGCAACAGCTTCAGCTAATAATTCCTCAGGAGAACGTTTATCAAGGACTACCGTAGTACCAAAAACATTCACGTTTTTAGCCATGATTGAATCATTGGTAATATTTGCTCCTTTAGCGTAGCTTATTTTAGCATTGGGTGCTACATTTTTAAATCCTTCTAAAATAGGAATAGACAATTTAAAGTCTCCAGTAGGAGCCCAAGTGCCTAACATATTCGTTTTATCATTCGCTAAATCACCAATAAGGGCAATGTTTGCATCTTTTTTTAAAGGAAGCGTATTATTATGCTTTTTAAGTAACACAAAGGATTTTGTTGCCGCTTCGCGCGCAATTTTTCTATGCTCAGGTCTCAAAATATCTTTTGCAGGGCGTTTTTGATCAATATAACGGTAGGGATCATCAAAAAGTCCAAGCTTGTATTTCGCTTCTAAAATGCGTCGGCAAGCATTCGTAATTTGTGCCTCGCTCACCTTTCCTTCGTCATAAGATTTTTTTAAGGTAGTTAAAAAGCCTTCTCCCACCATATCCATATCTAAGCCAGCGTTTAGAGCCAAAGCAGAAACAGCTTGTAAATCGCCTAATCCGTGCGCAATCATTTCGTTAACCGAAGTATAATCAGATACCACGAAGCCCTTAAAATTCCATTGATTTCGCAATAAATCGGTGAGCAACCATTTATTTCCTGAGGCCGGAATACCATCTATATCGTTAAAAGAAGTCATTACACTTCCCACACCGGCATCAATAGCTGCTTTATACGGAGGAAAATAGTCATTGTACATCCTTATTTTACTCATGTCCACAGAATTATAATCTCTACCTGCTTCCGATGCTCCATAAAGTGCCATATGCTTAACACAAGCCATCATCGTATTTTCGGCGGTTAAATCATCACCTTGATACCCCATAACCATGGCTTTTGCAATCGCTGAACCTAAATACGGATCTTCACCAGCACCTTCAGCAGTACGTCCCCAACGGGGATCACGAGAAATATCGACCATTGGAGAGAAATTCCAGTTAATCCCATCGGCAGTGGCTTCCAGAGCAGCAATTTGTGCCGTTCTTTTTAATAATTCCATATCCCAAGAGGCAGCTAATCCTAAGGGAATCGGGAAGGTAGTTTTATACCCATGAATAATATCAGAACCAAAAATTAAAGGAATCCCTAAGCGCGTCTTGTTTACGGCAAAATCTTGTGCTTTTTTAATTCTTTCGGGAGTAGCGATTCCAAATAGCCCCCCAACTTGACCCGCTTTAATTTTTTCTTCCACATTGCTACTCACTACTGAACCTGTAGCAATTCCTCCCCCGGGAGTTACTAAATTTAATTGCCCTATTTTTTCTTCAATCGTCATTTTAGACAATAAAGCTTCTACTTCGGGAATAGTGTTTTGTGCTTGCGTAAAAAAGGATAAAAAATATAAAACTACAACACTAGAATAGGTCATAAATTTGCTCATTGTACTATTGATTTTAAAGGTTGTGTCCATGCTTTTTCGTATTCGGTTTCATCAAAAAAATTCTGATTTGTTTTGTTCGATATTATTTTAGCTCGTACAAATAAATAATCGTCTGTAATGGCCAACTCGGCTTTCAGAGCCTTTGTTGTACTGATAATTTCAGCTTCGGTTGAATTTTTCTTAACACCGATAAATTGAATTTCATAATCTACATGCTCTTCAGCTGCGATTTCAATATGTAATTTTTTATGATTGACTTCTACCTTTTTTAGCACAACACCTGTTGAAGCATAAAAGCCACCCTTTTCCATGGCTGCAATAATACTTTCTGCTTTTAAAGAATCTGCTAAAACCATCACCCAACCTCTACCTGCATTACTATAATTTTTATCAAATTGATGGTAATGATGGCTATCGTCTGCCGCAATACCGAATAATAAAGGTTTGTTGTGGTGCAGGTAATCGATATTTAGAATATCCCACATAGCCTCAACACTAAGACGTGTTGAATCACCGTAATTATGAACTAAAGGATGCCCATTATAAACTTCAAAAAATTTAAGATTACTTACTTTTTTTAAATCCTCAACCGAAACTCCGTACCCAAAATTAGGATGATTTACATGTGGCATTATGGGCACACCAAGTTCTTTTCTTTGGTCTAAAATTGCATCAATGTTATTTTGAATGATGGATGCCACATCAACACCTCTTTTTGGATCAATTTTTTGTTGAATATTGGTAGCGTTAATGTGAATGGGTTTTTTCTCAAAATACATGGTTAATTCCTCGGATGGAATTAATAAGAATTTGCCTTTTTCGTTAAATAGCGACTGATATTCCTCGTAGGTTTTTAATTTGACCTGGATTCTGTCTAAACTATCAATTTTATAGTTTACCCATGATTTTCCAAATTTATCGAGGTAATTTTGAAAGCCTTGTTGCAAATATTCTTTTTCTGAAATGCTAATCCATTTATCGCCTTCGTTTAAGGTGTTATGATCAGAAAGTACCGTAAAGTTATAGTTGTTTACTTTATACCAATCCATGATCATTTCAGGAAACTCATCGCCATCGCTCCAATAGGAATGCGCATGAAGATTTCCTTTATACCACTGTTTTTCAGAGTTTTTTTGTACTGCACACCCCGATACACCTAAAAAAAGGCTTGCCGTTAAAACAAAAAAAACAGTGAGTCTAAACATCTGCTATATGGCTAAAAAAAATTAATTAATTTACTTTTATAGGCGTACTTTTTACAGCAACTCCATTCTCATTAAATGCTTCTACAGCGAAGTAATAGCTTTGGTTCGTGGTTAAGGCTTTTAATTCTAGTGAGTTTTCACCATACACCAACCATGAACTATACAACTTATCAGGCGCTATTCCCCACAGCACATTATACCCATCAGCATTTTTTTGAGGCGCCCAAGTAATCATGGCATCACGGCGATCCTCTTTTCTAGCTATCCCTACATTTTTTACTGGGTTTGGTGTTTTCCCATTTCCTATACCAAATATGCGAATATCAGAAATTGATAGCTTAGGTGTAGGCACATGATGATTTGTAAAGCGGATATAGCGCACGTTTTGATCCACATGTACTTCATTATAATCATTGGGTACGTCTCTAAAATTTTTACTTTGATTAACCAATGGCAACCAGGTATTTTTATCTATAGAACCTTCAATAAGATACCTGTGATATAGTCCTGGGATTTTGCCGTATAAGTTCGACTTATAATCGTTATAATTTACTTGAATTGCTTTTACCAAAGAAGGTTCCTGTAAGTCTATTTCTATCCATTCTTTAGCTTCTTTTGTTTTGGCTACCCAAAAGGTTTTCACATTTTCGTCAACTAAATTACTGGCTATATGACCGTCCAAAGAAGAAGAACTAGTTACTGGTTTTTGATAAGACAATAACATCCAACCTGTAAATTCTCCGTTTTTATTGGCTACATCTGGCGCATAATGTGGATAATCTCCAAATCTTGTATTTGAGTGCATTAAACCATCTTTATCAAAAAAAGTAGGAAACATCCCTATACGTCTTTCCCAACCAATGGTAACATTTACTGCCATAGAGGCAAAATGCCAGAAAATATCTTGTGGCCCTTCCACGGTACTCCCATGACCCGCACCATTCATAAAACCTCCTGGCTTATAGGAGAATGGATTGTTGGGTGCATATTCAAACGGACCCAAAGGTGATGTACTGGTATAAACACCATCTGCATAGACATCAAACTCTGTACCTGGTGCGGCATATTGCAAATAGTAGGTGTCTTTGTGCTTGGTCATCCAAGGTCCTTCGATGTAGCCCTTTAAAATAGTATCGGTATGGTTTTCTCCAAAACGTTCCCAACCATTTTTTTCAGGGGCTAAATTGAATAATTCAAAGGTTTCCTCAGAAGGTTTAAACCTATTTTTCTTATCTAACTTTTTTGCACGAATTGGAAATCTGTTAGAAGACCCCCAATACATAAAGGCATCCTCATTATCGTCAATGAATAATGCAGGATCTTGAAGGTTATTTAAAATTCCAGTAGTAGCTTTCCAATCGCCTTTTTTAGGATTGTCAGTATATAAAACACTCATTTGACCTGATGGGTCGCCCGCCACATACAAAATTGAATCTCTATAATTAAACGCTGCAGGTGCATTAGCACCTTGAAAATACCATTTATCCGGGGTTATAAATTCCCAATTATTCAAATTTTTTGAATGCCAATATCCCAAAGATCGGGTAACGAACATATAGTATTCATTTCTGAATTTTACTACGGCAGGGTCAGCCCCTGAACGATACGACAAATCTTTATACGAATTATACACCATATAAGTATAATCTATATTCACAGGATTACAATAGGTATTTTGCTGTGCGGAAATTACTCCTGAAAAAACAAAAAAGCCTAGTATAAAAAGTCCCTTTTTTAATGTATTAAAAGTTAATTTCACGCTTATTTTAATTTATTTGAAAATAACCAAGCTAATAAATCAGGCTCGGCAAAAGCAGGATCCCAGCTATTATGATTGGCTTTATCATACATGGTAAATTTTGGTTTTCCACCGTATTTTAATAATGCAGAAACCATCTCCAAGGATAATTTAGGATTCACGACATCATCATTAGCGCCGTGAAAAACCCATAAAGGAGTATTGAAAAAGTCTTTAGCCCCTTTTGCTTGCCCACCACCACAAATAGCTATGGCCGCCGCAAAAACAGTAGGTTTTCTATGCAAAAGTTCAAAGGTACCCATACCGCCCATAGAAAGCCCCATAACATAAACTTGATCTGCTTTAACAAAAGGTTTGGCTAAGGTTTCATCCACCAAATCCATCAACAAAGTCATGGCTTTTGTAGGTTTTCTATTGTAATTAAACTTTAGCCTAAAAGGTCTTTTATTTCGTTTCACTTTAGCATTTGACCAATAATCTTCGGTAGCACATTGCGGAAAAATAATGATGGCAGGAAAGTTTTCTAAGTTTTCAGCTTTAGAAAATAATGTACTCCCATGTACTAATTGCTTTTGATTGTCTTCTCCTCTTTCACCTGCGCCATGTAAAAAGAAAACAACGGGATAAGTATTTGCATCTGAAAAATTTTCAGGGTATAATATGCGATACTTTAAGGTATCAAGTTCTTTAATAAAGCTAGCTTCTGCGTATACATTATTTTGAGCATAGCTATGAACTAGTGTGGTAAAAAATATAATTACGATCAGTAATATTTTATTTTGCATAGCTAAATCCTAATTTATCAAGTCCAGCTTTTACTTCCGTATTTTGCATAAACAAATTCCAAAGCAAACCTGTTCTATAGTTTTCTATCATAATAATTTGAGGCCCTTGATCGATAGCTAAATACGCATCTGCTACCCAAAAATCGAATTGTGGACTAAAAGCATCGTAAAAACCTGCAGGGCCCAACAACTTGTCTTTATTTTTATAAAAATATCGCATTGCACTTAGCGATTCTTCTGGTGTATAAGGAATAGAACTTATGGCTGCTGTTGGTGAAATTACACCTGTATCATTCACCGGTGAATGTGCTGTATAGCCTATACCTCCAGTACTATTTCGGGTATAACTGGCCGTTAAGCCCCAACAATCTTTACCGTAATCTTTAAATTTCTTCGGGTTTTCAAGGGCATAATTGTAGTTGATCAAAGAATGGCTAATGCTTGCATCCCCATAATTTACATACGCATCGGCCAAACCATTTGGGTTTAAGCCTAAATATGAATAATGCGAAAAAAACAAAGGACCACCTAAAAGTGGAGAGCCTGGATGCCTTACAATCAATGGATGCCCATATTTAATATTTCCTGATTTTATAGCTCCATTTGCAGCCCAACCGTTAGTATACACTTCTTTTGAAATGCTATGGTCAGGAGAAGCAGCTGCTAACACATAGGTGATTAGCGTTTCGTTATAGCCGCGCAACATCAAATTAATTGCAAATCCGTTCGTCGGACTCCAATGCCAATATAAGGCATTTTGATTTTGGGTATAATAATTCCACTCTACCCCTTTCCAAAGCACATCGATCTTATTCGCTAAAGCTTTTTCGGTATCAGAACCATTTTTAAAATACTCCTTGACACAAATAAGTCCTTGCACTAAAAAAGCAGTTTCTACTAAATCACCCCCGTTATCTTGTGGACTAAAAGAACGTACTTTGCCCGTATTGCCATCGAGCCAATGGGGCCAAGCACCACGAAAACGATCCGCATTTTCTAGGAATGTTACTATTTTGTTCAATCGATCAACAGCCTCACCTCGATTTATATAATTACGCTCAATACCTATTAAGATGGCCATTAAGCCAAAGCCTGTGCCACCAACACTCACCGTGTTTTGGTCATTTGCCGGGTTTGATGGATGATACCTTTCTCGCGCTGCACCCGAATTAGGATGTGCGAAGTCCCAAAAGTATTTAAATGTTGATTTTTGGGTTAGATCTAACAATTCGTCATCGGTAATTTGCACTTCTGGAAGAGGCAATTCGGAACCCCCAGTAGGTGCCTGTTCACCTTCTTTTGAACATGAAAAGCCTATAATTAAAATGACTAATGTTAAATATTTAGACATGTATCGTAAGTGAGTTTGCAAATAGTATTTTTGATGACGAATTAAAAAAAGTATTAGGGTTTAATAGAATATTTGGAAGGTTCAGAAATGAAACCTAATTTATCCAAGCCTCTTTGAACATCTTTATTCTGCATAAATAAGTTCCATAATAGGCCTGTCCTATAATTTTCAATCATGACAGGTATTGGTCCTTGATCAATCGCTAAATATCTAGGTAAGCTCCATTTTTTTTCAAAACTAAAAGCATCATAAGGACCATACTTTCCAATTAAGGAGTCTTGTTCTGTGTACATAAATCGTAAAAAATCAAGACTTTCTTTTGGTGTATAGGGCATCGAAGACAAGGCCGCTGTTGGTGAAATAACACTCAAATCTGCATCGGGTCTGTGTCCGGCATATCCTCTCATGGAATAACTGGAGGTAAAACCCCAACAATTTTCTCCATAACCCTTAAAATTATTTGGGTTTTCTACCGCATGCTTGTAATGTATCAAGGCATGATTTTGGTTTACTTTCCAATAATCTGCATATTGATCACTTAGACCTTTCGGATTTAAGCCTAAATAGGAATAATGTGCCCAAAATAATGGTCCTACAGGAGCATCGCTATGTTCGTAATGATTTATCTCGGTTTTTAAACCGTAGTAAACAGTATCTTTTTGAATTTCGCCATTACCTGCCCAGCCATTCTCATACACCTCTTTTGAGATGGCATGTGTTGGCGAAGCTGCTCCTAAAACATACATAATAAGCGCTTCGTTATAACCGCCTACAGGAAAGTTCATTTCCCAACCGTAGTTTGGAGACCAATGCCAATATAAGGTATTTTCACCTTTCGTATACCAAGTAAAATCGACCTCTTCCCAAAGTTTTTGAATCCTATTTCTAAGTTCTGTTTCTCTTTGTGTGTCTTGATCAAAATATTCTTTTACAGTAAGTAAACCTTGCAATAAAAAGGCCGTTTCTACTAAATCGCCACCATCATCTTTTTTGCTAAACGCTTTTACCTTCCCAGCAGGCGTTAACCAATGTGGCCAAACCCCGTGAAAACGGTCTGCTTTTTCTAAATAAGAAAGACTTTTTTCGTAGCGTTCTAAAGCTTGTGCTCGGCTTATAAAACCACGTTCTACGCCTACCAAAATAGCCATCAATCCAAAGCCAGAACCGCCAATAGTGATAATATCTCTATCGTTAGAAGGGTAAATACTATCTAAGTGAATTCGTTCTCTAGCAAGCCCTGAAATAGGTTCAGCTCCATCCCAAAAATAATTGAAGGTTTGTTCTTGAACCTTATCTAAAAGTTGGTTATCTGTCATTTTTGGATCATCAGCAGTAGGCTCTACCCCTGATGATGAATCCGATTTAGCCTTGCGACTATTGCACCCCTCAACTACAAGTACAATAGCCACTAGAACTAAACTCAAAACTAACTTGACTAAATTTTTCATGGAACCTAGGATATACTTTTTAAATTAAAGCTACCTAAAAAGAAGATAATACCTCAATGAGCGATATACTTTTTAGATAGCTTTATAGCTTTTAAATTATGTTGTTTTAATTGGCGTTCATGATCGCCATTATCTCATCTAGTGTAAGTACTTTATTGTATAATGCAAGCTCATCCATATCACTTAAATCAGAAAAGTGGTTAAAGATTAAATACCGCGGTGCTCCTGACATAATAGACATGGAATCGCAACCTGTCCAATCAAGTCCCGTAATATCTCTTTCTGCGGATAGTACACCATCTAAATAAATTATTACTTTAGTTTGTGAAACAGTAAATGCTACATGTACCCAATCGGATCCATTGGCTAAAACATTGGGTGTAACTGCAGTGCCGTTAGAGGTGCCATTACCTACATTAACTCTTAAACTTTGGTTTGCACCACCTTCTCTAAATACTCGGATACCATTGTTTCTATTGCCCGGTCTATCTGGATTGGATGCATTAGGATCTGGTGGGCTAATCGTTAAAATACCGGCACGATTCGTTCCAGGATTGTTTATTTTATACCAAAAAGTACCACTAATTTCATCACCTAAAAGACCATCCGTAGGAAAGGTTACATAAGCGTCATTAGCACCAACATAAGCGTGGGTTCCAACTTTTGCATCTGTTGTAAAACCTGGACTACCTACCACGGTGGCATCGGTTTTACTTACTGTCTCTAAAAAGTTATTTTCAAATGACATTTTAAAAGTCTGGCTTCCATTAGCGATAACATTAGTTATTTCTTCTTGGCTAAGTTCTTTATTGAATATTCGTAATTCGTCTAGATTACTTAAATCAGATTTATGACCCCATTCTGAAAAACGAGGAGCACCAGACATGATAGAAAGCAAATCACAACCCGTAAAATCTACACCCGAAATTGTTGACTCTCTAACAGCAACGCCATTGATATAAACAACAGCTTTCGACGGAGAAATAGTAAAGGCTAAATGCACCCAACCCGCATCATTTGCAACATCAGCAGCCGTTCCACCATCTATCCAAGAATCTGCAGTACCATTACCTACGTTTAACTTAAAACGTTGAAAACCTGCAGCACCATTTTCACGAAAAAATCTAAATCCGTTTCTTCGATTATTTTGTACATTAGGGAAATTAGGATTTGCGGTATCTTCAGGACCCATAACTAAAATTCCAGCACGATTAGGCGTAGCATTAAGGTTATACCACATGGTAGCACTAAAAGTCTGACTCTGTAAAGCAGTAGCAGGGTAAGTTAAATAGGAGTCTGTTGCTCCTGCATATGCACCTGTACCTACCTTAGCATCAACGGTAAAGCCTACCGTACCTACTTGAGTGGCTTCACTACCACTTATAGCTTCAGAATAATCACCATCAAAAGCCATATAAAAATTTTCTCCCTCAAATACTGGAAAATAAGGAGGTGTATCCTTTTTTTCAAAGGTAGCAGATTGTGTAGCGACTACATCGTTAATATCGGTAACTGTAATCGTAAGAGTGTGCATTCCCGTAGCTACTTCGCTCGTTAAATCGTCTACTACTACTAGTTTAGCGTTTGCAAAGGAACTTATATTTGCTATTTCTGCACCGTCTAAAACCACCGTGATATTGGCAATTCCAAGGTCATCTTCTACTTGGAAATTAATGGTTATAGCGGCTAATGGTTCGCCTGAGCGAACAACAGTAGCTCCACTTGGACTAGGGGTATTGAGCGTAATTACAGGACCATCGTAAAGAAAGTTACTAAATTCGGGCCGCTCTAAGTCTTGACAACTAAACGTAAAAATTGATAGCAGTGCTAATCCTAAGTATTTTAAAGTCTTATTTTTCATCGTATTGGTACTTTATGTATTAATAATTAGGGTTTTGAATAATTACGCCACCTGATTGATCAATTGCCTCTTGAGGAATTGGAAAAAGCTCATGCTTGGGCAAGTAACCTAAAGTACCCAATGTTGATGAAGCATCACCCCATCGCACTAAATCATAAAACCGATATTCTTCCATGGCTAATTCAACCCTTCTTTCTTGCTTAATGGCATCTCTAATAGCAGACTGTCCTGAAGCACTTGTGTTAGCAAGACCTGCTCTTGAACGAACGCTATTGATCAAGTCTAAAACTTCTGACTGTGAAGCAGCTCCCGATTCATTACCGGCTTCTGCAGCCATAAGAACTACATCGGCATATCTAATAATTTTGATGTTCTCCCATCGATTACCATTGATAGCTAAACCAGCACGAACAGTATTCATGGTGTATGCCTTTTTATTCCAATATTGCTGTGCTAAAGGTGGAAAATCAGGTAGGGTTCCACTTCCAAAACCTCCATCATCTTGGCCAGATTCTAATATGGTGTTTGTTTTTCTTGCATCCCCAGCTTCAAAAGCATTGACAAGATTTGCCGTAGGCGTATTAAAACCCCAACCTAAGTTCCAAACTCCTGTTCCTCTTACCCCTTGAGAAATAAAATAATTGCTGTTAAAAGAGTCTCCATTTTCAGTAACGGTCTGCTGAATTTCAAAGATAGACTCTACACCGTTGTTACCACTTCTTTCAAATAAGTTCACCAAACTAGGATCTAAACTATAGATGCCAGAATCAATAACTTCTTTAAATTTAGTATAAGCATTAGCCCAATCGTTCTGATACAAATATAATTTTCCTAAAAGTGACTTAGCAAATCCAGACGTTGCTCTACCTGGAAAACCATTCCAGGTAAAGGGTAGATTTTGCTCTGCAATAATTAAATCATCTTTAATAAACTCATCTAGAGCTGCAATAGAAGATTTGGCAGCAAAAGCATCCGAAGGAACATCGATAGTCACAGTAATCAATGGAACCTCTCCAAAATCTCTTCGCAATTCAAAATACATTAAAGCCCTAATTACTCTAGCCTCTGCATCGTTTATTAAACTTCCTTCATCTGTATCCCCTGATTCACTGATATTGTTTATCACTTCGTTACAGGCGAAAATTACTTGATAATGACCATTCCACCAAGTGGTACTTAGCCCGCTTGTTGGAATATATTGAAAATCATTAAAGGTATTTCCAAATGCTGCAGCATCTCCTGGCGTACTTCCTTTTTGTGCGTCATCAGAACGTATGCTCCCAAACCAGTAGCGTTCCCATCCACCCACTCTAGTTCGCAATAACGAGTAAATTCCGAAAACTGCAGTTTCTTGACCACCAACGCCTAACTCCTCGTTATTAGCTACTTCACCTAAGGGTAATTTATCTAACAAATCATCTTGGCAAGCAAAGGAGACTACTAACAAACACAGCAAAGAAGAAATTTTTAATCCTTTTTTTAGTTGTATATTTTTCATACTTTTTTTTTAAAATGTTAAACTCATACCAAATGTAGAAATTACCGGTATTGGGTAACCACCGTTATCAATACCGAAAGCTGTTGGAGAACCACCAGCTTCAGGAGTAAACCCTGATGTCTCTGTCCAAGTATACAAATTCTGAATGTTTGCATATAATTTTAATTGTTGCAATTTTAATTTTTCAAGAATCTTTCCGTCCAAATTATAGCCTAATTGAATGTTTCTAATCCTGAAATAACTACCATCTTCAATCATGTAGGTAGAAGGTAATCTATTATATTCTGTCGAAAACAATCGAGGTTCCCAATTAGAGGACCCTGAGCCATTCCATCTGTTCGCTCTTTCTGTTCTATAGTTGAATTGAGCAAAAGAATTACCATTACCCCAATCACGGTATATTTCATTACCATAAACGCCCTGAAAGTCGATGTTTAAAGTAAAGTTTTTATACCTTAAATTGGTGTAAAAGCCATAGGTAAGGTCCGGTGTCGGATTACCAATAACGGTTCTATCTGCTGGTGTAATCTCACCATCACCATCAAAATCTCTATATTTAAGATCGCCAGGAGCATAACTACCTAATGTACTTGGTGGTAAAGCAGCAATATCTGCATTTGATTGATACACCCCATCAACAATATAGCCATAAAAATGACCTATAGCTTCTCCTGTAATTGTTCTTGAAGCTGTACCGTTCCCAAATATTGGTGCATCTTCAAAGGTTGACAGAACTTCATTATTGATAGTGGTTACATTACCCCCTAAAGAATAACTAAAATTTTCATTCACATTTCCATCCCAAGAAAGCTCAAATTCGAAACCTTTATTTTCTATTTCTCCGAAATTATCAAAGAAGCTTTCTACTCCTGTATTTACGAAAACTAATAAATCTTCTGTTTTCCTGTTGTAATAATTGGAGTTGAAGCTTAGTCTATTATCGAACCATCTTGTTTCAAGACCCACTTCCCACATCTTTACGGTTTCCCATTTTAGATTAGGATTTTCTTCAAATCGTTGAATAAATCCGGGAATAACCTGATCACCGAAAACAGCTGTTGCTCCTTGATTTACTCCAGGATAATAAGGATAGTTAGTGCCTCCTGGTAAGGCTTGATTCCCTAATTGGCCGGCAGAACCCTTTAACTTTAAAAAATTTAAACTACCTGAGGTATCCATGAATTTTTCTTGTGAAACAACCCAACCCGCTCCTAATGACCAAAAATCTTGTGCTCTATTTTCAGGTGCTAATTGCGAAGTAGCATCTCTACGGTATGAGGCATTTAATAAATACTTTCCGTCATAGTTATATAATGATCTTGCTAAAAAAGAAGATGTAGCTCTATCTGATTGACTAGAACTTGACGTTCTGGTGGCTGGATCACCATAAGGATATACATTCAAATACCAAAATCTTGAATCGTCTGGAATAGAACCCACCGAAGAATTAGGATCACTTTGAACACTACCAGAAATATTTTCTGTATAAAACTGTGTTGTTGTAAAACCAGTAGTAGCATTTACACTGTGCTTACCATATTCTTTGGCAAAAGAAAGTATGTAATCTTGTTGAGAATTAAATGAAACACCATTCGACTGATTTACTCTTGATATTTGGTTTCCATTAAAGTTTTCAATTTCATCGGTCTCAGATACATAGATCCCCACTATTGGGGTATAAGATCGCGATCTAAAATTATTATAATCTCCATAAATAGTAGCCTTAAAATTGAAGTTTTTTAGAAAATCGACTTCTGCAAACATACTCCCTACAAAACGATAACGCTGCGCGATTGCTTTGTTTTTGGTTACCTCGGCAACCAATGCTGGATTCCCTATTTGGGGACCACCAATTTGTATTGGTAATTGATTGTAAAGACCATTAAACTCAGGGCGACTATCAAAATGAATCGGAGCTACAATCGGGGTAGCATTCAATGCAGAGCCATAGCCCCCCTGATTAGGAAGCCTGTCTTGAAGTCCATTAAGTGTAACACCCATTTTAAAGGACTCCGTTAAGGAATACTCGTTCGTTAAGTTCATGGTAATCCTTTGTAAGTTTTCATCCTTGATTAAACCATCTTCAGACCGATATCCCAAACCAAAAGAAAGCTTATTCTTTTCCGTTGCATTTTGGATGCTCAGGTTTGTAGTTTGTAAAAGTGCTGATTTATTGGTGATTCTATCTACCCAATCCGTATCACCATTAAACTCCGTATAGTAAGAAAATGGAGCAGACCCTTCATCGACTAATTGTTCATCATATAATTGTCTAAAAAGTGCAGCGTCTGCCAAATCTGGAGCACCCACCAAATTTTTGAATCCAATCGACGAATTTAAATTTACTGTAAATTCCCCGCCTCTTGCTTTTTTGGTGGTCACAATAATAACACCATTAGCACCTCTTACTCCAAAAATAGCCAAAGAAGAAGCATCCTTTAAAACTTCAATAGATTGAATATCATTTGGATTAACAAAATCAATATTTTCTGCAAATATTCCATCCACTACAAATAAGGGACTCACATTATACCTACTACTTGTTCCTCTAATTCTTATATCTGGATTTTGACCAATTCTACCAGAATTGACTACTGACAATCCAGATACTTTTCCTTGGATCGAAGCAATTGGGTTTGTCGCTGGTTTATCGGCAACTTCGTCTCCTTTTATGCTTACGATAGATCCGGTTAAATCTCTCTTTTTTGCTGTTCCATAACCCACAACCACTACCTCATCTAAAGACTGTAAGTCTTCAGCAAGTGAAATATTAAATGTAGTTTGGTTGTTTATAGGGACTTCTTTATTGGTGTATCCTATATAACTCACTACTAATATTCCATTTGGGCTAACATTATTAAGAGTGAAATTACCATCAAAATCTGTTTGTGTACCCGTTGTTGTGCCTTTTAGCACAATAGAGGCACCTGGTAAAGGTTGACCACTAGCGTCTGTTACTGTTCCTGAGACCGATAAATTGCTTTGTCCGAATAGCATTACCTGAAAGAGAAGTAACGAAATTGTCAATATTACATTGCTTATTTTCATAGTTGTTCATTAATTGAGTTAGATTATTGCTAAATTAACAAATACTTAAGGATTATAAGGGTCGTTCAGGTACACATAATAAGTACATCATCGGTGTTTTCGGCAAAACCCCCTGTATTTCTTATTAACATGCAGTAGTGAAAAAATTCGATGAAGTTAAAGTTTTAACATTGTGATGTAGTAATGATGTATTTAAGACCAAGCACAAAAGGCCTATTTAATAGCTGTTAAGAAGACTAAAACCGATTTTAAACTTTAATTTTGACGTAACCTAATTTATAATTAGTAGTATTAAAAAAAGCACATTTAAAGCTTAAAACGTAATTAAGTAATTCGATAAATAATCTGAAGTCTCCATATTTAGTTTTTTACGAAGTCTGTACCTATGTATTTCTACCCCTCTTAAGGAGATCCCCATCAAGGGTGCAATTTCTTTAGAACTTAAATTCATCTTAAGATAAGCACAGAGCTTTAAGTCTTTTGGAGTTAGTTTTGGAAACTCTTTTAACAAACGTTCAAAAAAGTCTTCATGTAGTTCTTTGAAGTTCATTTCAAAACGTTTCCAATCTTCTTTATCATTCACAGATTTATCCAATTTTTTTATAACCGTACCATAACGCGATGCACTGGTGAATTTATCTTTGTTCATCACCATCATATTCTTCAATTCTAAAATAACTTCATTTTTTTTAGCAATATTTAAGGTCGTACTTGTCAGTTCTTTTTGTTTTAACTTAATTTCTTTAGCTAGTTTTTCTTTTTCTAATTTAGCTAAGTGCTCTTCTTGTTGACGTCCTAATTTCTCTTCAAAGCTTCGTTGCTTTCTTTTTAGCTTTTTCCGGTTGTAGCCTCTAACTAAGAATATGACAGCAATAAATACTACCGCATATAAAATTTTACTAGTTACACTTAAATACCAGGGAGGAGCAATCTCAAAATAAAATTGTAATGGTTCTGAATATTTGCCGTCCATACTCACCGTAAAAACTTCTATTTGATAGGTTCCATAAAATAAGTTTTGAAAATTTATGGTGCCCTGATCTACCTCATAGGCTTGTGTTTTTGTTCCATTATTTAAGGTGTAGTAATACCTAGGTTTGTCTAAATTAGGTGCAGAAACTTGAAAAGTTATATCTTCTGCGGCTTTATTAGTAAGCTTAAAGAGGGTATCACTAAGCACGTAAAGTTTGTTTTCAGTTTTGAAAAAATTTAGACTTGGTTTTGGAACAAAACTATTATTTAACTGGTTCTTTAGTTTATGAATGTTAACGCGTGCAAAACCGTCGTTAAGCGTTAATGCAAAAATCGAATCATTTAACCTAGTTACACTTTCAGCATCAGGAATGAGTCGCTTTTGCAAGATACTTTCTGCAATCGTTAAATTAGTTGTTCTTAAATCAGTGAAAGTAATCTCCTTCGTTTCGTTATTTATAAACCAGAAATAGGTGCCATCGTTATAGATTAATTCTTTGGACGTGAACTTTTTGAATTCTTCAAATACTTCTATTTTGTTGGCTATCGCATTATAGATATACCAAATACCATCTGCATAAAATACAATTTGATTCTTAATACTGTAAACTTTTACATTATAGTTATTGGGAATCGCTTCATCATCAAACGTTTGAATAGTTTCTATTTTATCAAAAGTTTTATTTAAAGTAAGCCTAAAAAAACCCTTATAAGGGTGCGCTACCCAGAGCACACTAGCAGATTCGAAACAAAGTTGTTTAACAGGAAAATTTATTCCTTGAATTGGGTTTACTTCCCATGTTTTTTGACCTGTTTTTTCAAATTTTGAGATACCCACGTAGGTGCCTTGCAAGTAGGTATTAGTGCTTTCTGGAACCTTAACTAATTGATATCCTCCAGAAATCTTGGAAACCTTTTCTAAAGCTTTTTTATGTATTTTAAAGGTACCCGTATTATGGCCAGCAAATAATTCTCTATCAACAGTCAATAAATCCCAAACATGCCCCTGTGTACCTTCTACAAAGTTTAAAGTATCATTTTCAAAATAGTAAACCCCAGTATTACTGCCAATATAGTACACATTATCTTGAAGTGCTAGATCATAAACCGTACCGATAGCTCCCGAAAAATCAGTGTAATAAGTGATGGGCGAGTTTGTTCTAACTCTATCAATACCATTATCTAAACCCAGCCATAATTGATTTTCATCATGAGCCATAGCGAGTACAGTATTATTTTGTAGCCCAGTTTCCCTGTCTAAATTAACAAATGAATTATGGACGATGTCCACTAAATAAACTCCTTTTTTAATGGTCCCAAAGGCCACTTTACCATCAGAAAGAGAAATCATATCGTTCAATTGATACTTTTTCAGCTCCTCATTAAGAAGGCTATCCCACTCCTTTATTTCTCCATTTTTATATAAAAAAACACCCTCTAACTTTGTCCCTAAAAGCAAACCCTGAGGTATGGCTAACATAGAAATAATGGTCTTGTCAAAAGTGGCCAAACTTGCAAAAGAAACAAGGGTGTCATTTTTTATCTGATACAGTGTATCATTTGATCCTGATACCATTATTTTATCCTCGTAGACCTCGATATCGTTAACAATGATAGGTACATCAAGAACCTTTATCGTATTATTCTTATATATGTAAATACTAGAAAAGGATCGAAAAACAATAGCCCCTTTGTAGGCTAAAATTTGCCAGAATTCTTCATTCGTGAATTTATAATTCGTGATTAAATGAGTTAAAGAGGTATATACCAAGGTTCCAAACTCACTCTTTTCCCAATACCCAAACTCTTCATAAGACCCCGTGTATATTTTATCGTCGACCGCCTTAACAGAACGAATTATAGTGCTATTGGGAAGTTTGTTAAGAATCCATTCCTCACCATTAAAATGTAATAAACCTTTATTGTTTGCAATATAAACACCACCTTTCGTATCAATAGTTATTCCCCAATTTTGACTTGCAGCCTTGTAATCAAAAATTTTATAATTATAAATAGGTGGAAATACTTTTTGTGAAAACAACAAAGATGTAAGTAAAAAAGAAATAAAAAATAGAATGTACTTCATGTCGTAAAATAGATTTCTTCTTCAATTACAGCGCTTCGACAAAAATACCCTAGTCGAACCTATCTGTTTTAAAAATAAAAAAATGTCGGTATTTAAACCTTAAAAACTACTTAGCCTTTCCTTACTAGCATTTATTCGTAAAGTAAATACTTAGCTCTAATGCTCTTAAATGTATCCAATCCTGTTTTCCAACCCCTTCTAATTTCTTCAAAAGATGCTCCTTCTATAATTTGCTTTCTCAAGCTGTCAGTACCTGCTAATTTATCAAAGAACTCAGGGTATTTAAAAAATTGTTCTTGCCCATCGGAGGCCCTATAGGCATCGATTAACCAATTTAAATTTATTTCAGCCAGATGTACTGTTCGAGTTAAATCAAGTCCGTAGCACTCTTCATTTACATATTTTGGACTTTTTGCTCCAAAATTAGATACTGGTGTGTAGCTAAATGGATACGTTTCTCTTGGGAGATAAGGCGAGCCAAAAACCTGAAACTGAGTTTCTGTCCCTCGACCTGCATTTACATTTGTACCTTCAAACAAACACAAACTAGGGTATAAGTTTATCGCCTTATCATTGGGTAAATTGGGTGATGGTCTTAAGGGTAAGCTATAGGACGATTCGTGGGTATAATTTTTTAAAGAAATAACGGTTAAATCGCACTGAATTCCGTTTTTTAACCACTTTTCACCATTGATCATTTTTGCATATTCTCCTATCGTCATCCCATAAACCATAGGTACCGGATGCAAGCCAACGAAACTTTCAAATTTATTTTCTAACACTGGACCGTCTATATAATGTCCGTTTGGATTTGGCCTATCCAAAACAACAACAGGAATATTATTTTCTGCACAGGCCTCCATGACGTAATGCATAGTAGAAAGGTAGGTATAAAAACGAGCACCAACGTCTTGGATATCAAAAACTACGATATCAACACCCTTTAATTGATCAGCTGAAGGCTTGTAATTGGCTCCGTACAAAGAAGTCACTGGCAAATTCGTTTTAGGATCTTTTTCATCCTTTATTTTAGCTCCTGCATCCGCATCACCTCTAAAACCATGTTCTGGAGCAAAAGCCTTTACAATTTTAACGTCAAGAGACAATAAAGAGTCTACCAAATGGGCACTGTCTGCATTTTCAGAATTTTGCCTAAAAATAACCGAGGTATTATTGGCAACAATCGCTACATTTTTACCTTTAAAAAGCCCTAAATATTTAGCTGTCTGGTTCGCTGCAACGATAATTTCTTTCTTTGTTATTCCTTGCTCTATTACTGTTTCACTATAAGAACTGCTATTTTTACCTTTTTGTAAAGTTTGACCGCAGCTAGAACTTAGGAAAAGAAATGATATCATTACGATAAAAAAAGATGGTAATCTCTTTGTATTTTTCATACTAAACAATTTTAATCATCTTTAGCTTCAAATATACTATACTAAAAAGAATTTATCTCTTTATTTCTCCAATAAACCGAACAAATAAAGACATTATCCTATAGCCCAAAAGCAATAAAAAAGACTCCGTAAAAATACCTTTTTTACAGTATCCTAGGGCCTTTAAAAATTAGTACCTTTTTTTACCCTCCTATAGCAATCATACTTCGATTATTGTGAGCATCAGGATCTTTAAATTGTTCTAAAGTTTCCATACCATTCCGCACTTTTTTCTTTGCCAATATCGCTTTTTGAATTACTGGTGCAATTGATTTACCCTCACGAAGTGGTGTCAATAAATCAGACTCTGAAGAAGAAAAAAGACAATTTTTAAGTTGTCCGTTTGCTGTTAATCGAATTCTATTACAACCATCACAAAACGGGTTCGTAACGGAACTAATAACGGCAAAAGAACCTTGATATCCCTTAATTTGGTAGTTTTTTGCAGTATCATTTGGCGCATCGTTTAAACGGATAAAACGTGTTGAGTCGTAATGCGAATAGACTTGTTTTAACACTTCTTCTAAGGAAACTAGTTTTTCTAAATTCCATTTATTACCATCAAAGGGCATAAACTCAATAAATCTAATTTGTAAGGCTTGGGTCTTTGTGAGTTCGATAAAATCGATAATCTCGTTTTCATTAAAACCTTTTATCAAAACACAGTTAACCTTAACCTCAAAACCCTCTTTTACTAATAATTGTATGTTGTTGTAAACTTTGCTGAAATAATCTCTACGGGTTATAGCAGTATTTTTATCGGTGTTCAAAGAGTCCAAACTAACATTGATTTTCCGAAGTCCAATTTTTTTAAACTGGTCTATAAATTTATCTACGATGACTCCATTTGTAGTAATCGCCAATTCTACGGGTAGTGAAGCCAATTTTTCTAAAATTAAACCCACATCTTTACGCACTAAAGGCTCACCTCCAGTAAGTCTTATTTTAGTTACCCCGTTCGCAACGAATTCTTTGGCGATGGTAAAAATTTCCTCGTAGGTCATGATATGAGACTTTGGCGAAAGCGCAATGCCATCCGTAGGCATACAATAGGTACAGCGCAAATTGCAGCGTTCGGTAAGTGAAATACGCAAATAGGTATGTTCCCTGCCAAATGTATCGGTCAAGATGTTGTTCGTTGCTGTCATATTAATCGTGCCGCGCACCTTTTAAAATTCTAAAAACATGTAAAATTGAAGGAAAAATAGCCTCCATAGATTCTTTGGCTCCGCTAGTCGAGCCTGGCAAAGCCAGAACTAAAGTATTTTTAATCGTTCCTGCAAGGCTTCTAGAAAGCATAGCATAAGGCATCCGGTCTTGTCCATATTTTCTGATGGCTTCTTCTACCCCTGGAATGTTTCGATCTAATAAAGGTTGTAAGGCCTCTGGAGTTACATCGCGACTCGATAAACCTGTTCCGCCTGTGTAAATAATCAAATCCGCCCCATTGGCTTGGTAGAATTTTGCTTTTTCTTGAATGATGCTGGCTTCATCAGGAATGATGATATAATCCTGTATGGCAACTTCACATTCCTGTAATTTTGCCATAATGGCTTTACCCGATTTATCCTCTTTTCTACCGTCTGAAATAGAATCAGAACACACAATAACCACAGCCTTTAAATCGCGTTTAAATGTATCCTGAAAACTCGATTTTCCTCCTTTCTTCTCAACTAATTTAATATGGAACAGTTCAATACCTTTATCAATAGGTTTTAGCATATCATACATATTTAGCGCTACAACACTCGCACCATGCATGGCCTCAACCTCAACACCTGTTTTATAAATGGTCTTTACGGTCACCAGCACTTTTATAGCTAAGCCCTCTATTTCATAATCAATTCCGGTAAATTCGATAGGCAAAGGGTGACAATCTGGTAGTAAATCAGCTGTTTTTTTAACAGCCAAAAGTCCCGCAGCCTTACTCATGGCAAAAACATCGCCTTTGGGTACGGTTTTATTAAGAATCGCATCAATAGTTTCTTGGCGACTTACTTTTACAATGGCTTGTGCTGTTGCTGTTCTTAAAGTATTGCTTTTATGTGTTATGTCTACCATATGCTAACTATTAACTTTCCATTGGTGTGATTCGTCTTCAAATAGCTCTTTCCCAAAAACAGGTACTTCTGCTTTAATCGCCTCTACAACATATTCTAAAGCTTTAAATACTTCTTTACGCCGTGGTGATGATACAAATACAAACAAACAAATTTCACCCGTTTTTACGGCTCCTAAACTATGGTAAATATGCATACAGGTCAGGTTAAATTTTGCAAAGGTTGCTTCCCGGATTTCGTGAAACTTCTTATTCGCCATTTCTTCATAGGCCGAATATTCTATAGCCACAACGGCCTTACCATCTATCTGATCGGCACGTACTTGTCCTAAAAAGATATTGTGCGCCCCAATACCTGTTTTAGATTGATGTTTGGCGATTGAATTCGCTATAAACTCGGAGGAAATCGCTCCTTTTATAAATACATTCTTGTAATTCATTTTTTTAAATTGATATATGATTTTTAAATTACCATTTTTTCATCCTCTTGTGGTCAGAAAAAATACTAAAGACCGCGTCGCTTTTAGAGTCTAAAACCTTATTTATATACGCTAGGATCAAGGCCCATGACTCTAGTTTCAACAGAAAGAACTTTTTCTCTGGGACCACTAAAGTGTCAACTTACCCCCCTGCAAATGGAGGCAAGAGTGCTATTTCCTGTCCTGTCAACAGGGTTTCTTCAGAAACCAATTCTTGATTTTGTGCCATCCTAAAATCCTTATGTTGAAGTTCAGGATACTTTTCAACTAAAATACCTTTTAAATCGGAAATAGCGCCCTCAGAAACCCTTATGTTTTCTGAACTACATCCAGTGACCTCCGCTAGCATGCCAAAATAGTTTATTTCAATAGTCATGTTTATTTCTTTATCTCTTATTGCTATTTTTATACTTTAATACTGAATTCAAGATTAAGAGCATTTGCTCTCCTCCTTCAGAGGACTTAAGTGGACTATATGCCCTTTAGGTCTTTAAACTCTTCATCTAAAAACGACCAACATTTAGTGTTTATAGTCTCAAAGGCTGTTATTAAATTTTTACCATAAGGCGTAATGATCGTACCTCCCCCTTTTTGTCCACCAACCGATGTCGTGACTACGGCTTCTTTTGCCGATTTATTAACCGCATCGATAAGCGTCCACGCTTTTTTATAAGACATCCCAATCGACTTTGCGGCTTTTGACAAAGAGCCTTTTGCTTCAATTTCTTTTAACAAGCGGATTCTGCCTTCTCCGACTAAAACATTATCACCAACTTCAATCCAAATTCTACTTCTAATCTTATAATCGTTCATAGGACTGAGTTTATTTAATAGGCAATAGAATTGTTTTTACAATTTCTCCTTTTTCTAGTTTTATACGATCCTCGGGTACAAAAACGAAAGCATTGGCAGTACCAAAAGCACTTAACATAGCGGAACTTTGCCCGGTTAAAATTTCGACACCCGTGCCGCTTATTTTCGCTTTTAAAAATTGAGCTCTATCGCCTCCGATAACCGTGTAATCGTTCAACAATGGAAGCAAAATAGTTAAAAGATGTGCATCTTCTGCTCCTTGGTATTTTTTTAAAAGTGGATACACATACACATAAAAACAGGTAAGTGCTGCGGCTGGGTTCCCTGGCAAACCAAAAATAGCTGTATGCTCTTTTTTTCCAAAATACATCGGTTTTCCTGGTTTTTGATTCACTTTATGAAAAATTTCATGTACACCAATAGCATTTAATGCCTTGCCCACAAAATCATAATCTCCAACCGACACACCCCCGGTAACAATAACAACATCGTTTTTTTCAATGGTTTCGCGCAGCGCTTCTTTGGTGCTTTCAAAATGGTCTTTAATGCTAATAACTGTGGTATTGCTATAGCCTAATTCTTTTAAAACAGCGATAAGCATAGCACTGTTCGATTCGTATATTTTACCATGAGCTAAGTCTTGACCGGCAGGTACCAATTCATTCCCAGTGACCACAACAGCAATAGCTGGTTTTTCCGCTACTTCAATCCTTGTAATTCCTAAACCTGCTAAAAAACCAATGTGTGTTCCTTTTATGCTTGTTCCTTTGGCCAATGCCACAGCAGCTTTTTTTATTTGCTCTCCTTGAGGCCTAATGTTCATCATAAGCTGCAAAGGATCTTCCACTAAAATAGTATCGGCCTTAAGCCTTACTTTTTCTTGAATGACCACCGCATCTGCAGTATCAGGAACAGGTGCACCGGTAAAAATACGAACAGCTTCGCCTTTATTTAGCTGCAGTGAATTAACGCCACCTGCCTGAACTTCACCTAGTATTTTATAGCTATTCGTCTCCCCAATTTTCAAAGCGTAGCCATCCATAGCCGATTGCCTAAAAGGAGGCATATCAATTAAAGAAATGACATCAGCCGCTAAAACATAATCTAGCGCATCACTAAGTGAAATTTCTCTTGTTCTAAATCCTTTTGAACTATGCGATAAAACCAAGGCTAATGCTTTTTCAGAACTAATCATTTAGTTGTTTCTTTTTTATTTTTTGGTATCATTTAAATTCGGAAAACGGCAGTATTTTTAATGGGTAGGTTTGAATAAAATCGTTATATCCACACAAATATAACGAACCTATTTTACATCCTTACATTACTTTTGTTATCTTTTTTTTCCTATTATTGGTTTTGTTTTTGGCGCATATGGGTATAGAAATTGGCCTAACTCTAGGTATTTGGGCCTTAGGTGCTTTCGTATTCACCATTTTGGCTAAAACTGTTATTGGCATAGCAACTGGAGAGTTGCGATATAAAGAGAACAAATCGGCTAAGTTGTAAAATAACAAAGGCTGATTACACTGTAAGTGGCTTTCTTTTAAATTAGAAGCCTACGATTAATAAAGTTATCTTTAACACAAACTAAACAAAATGGAAGCACAAAATTTTAAAAATCACGGTAAACTTGTAAAAGGATTTCATGGCCTCTTATTTCTAGCCATATTAGCTTTACTGATTGGGGCTATTTACCACCTTTATCGTTCTACTCCGGAGAACCTTTATTTAGCATCTCTAGTCGTTTTAATTGCTGTTATTTTCTTAATAATGGCTTGGTTTGTACGCAGTTTCCCTTTAAAAGCACAAGACAGAGCTATCAGAGCAGAAGAAAACTTAAGGTATTATGTCATGACCGGCAAAGTATTCCCTGAAGAGCTAAAAATGCAACAAATCATAGCCTTGCGTTTTGCTAGTGACGAAGAGTTTTTACCTTTAGTAGAAAAAGCGATGAAAGAAAAGCTATCGAACAAAGAAATAAAAATGTTGATTAAAAACTGGAAGGCTGATTATTATAGGGTTTAGAATTTTCTTTAACCCAATTTTTATTTTTGCTTGCAGGATACCAAGTGTTCTTGACGCATATTTTTTTATGTTGTTTTACTTCCTGTAAGCTCAAGATAAAGCATATCCTTTTTTATTCGGCCACTGTTCTTGGTAATAGCTCTTTTCATACCCGTATACTGCAACTTGCTATTCAATAATTAATCATTTATTAGGTTCAACTACAAAGAACGAAAAGCGCTATTTTCTTTGTTTTTCTTTTTGTTGGCTATTTTATTACATGCAAAGTCAAAGATAGATAGTCTGCAAATAGCGCTTTGGAGAACCAGAGTAGATTCTGTTAAAAAAAAGATTTTAAATATACCTTTTGAAGAATTCGGGTATGATTCTTTGGCTAAGGCAATGATTTGAATTATAAATGCCATACCTATTTCTAAAAACTCAAAAAATGAGCTATTCCTAGTTCATAGTTATAACATCGATGCCGATTTTCTAATGCTCTAATTTAGTTTTGATAATGCCATTGTTGCGTATGAGAAAGGCTCGCCAGTTGTAAAAAAATTAGTCATACCACGATCTTAACTTTCATCTTGTCAATGCAGACTTACCAACTATTTCGGAGACTTTACGCACTGTAAGCCCTTCGTTAAGCAGTTCAGGTGATTTTTGTCATGAGGTTGGCTAGGGTCTATTTAGTTATAATCTATCCCTTTTAACCTCTAAGTATGTATTTAAACCTTTAAGCTAAATTCATCTTTTATAGTTAAAAATAGCAATTTTTTCGATGTATTGCAGTTGGCATGTATTTCTGCCTATATAATCCCTCTTGACCGAATTATCGCCCTCGATGTAACAGATACCCCTTCCTTTGTATCAAATAAAAACCCCCAGAAATATGAAAACAATTATACTTATTAAAGAAATTTATTTAGAAGCATTCCAGAACCTAGGTAACTATGTGGTAAAACATTATTTCAAAGCTTTTGCATTGTTCACCCTAGGTATGTTTGCCCTTGTTTTTTACGCATTCTTGTTTAGATTGTTAACTGGTTTTGCTTTTCAATAGTAAACTAAGGAAGGAGTAAAAAATAGCTAAGCTTAGGAAACTACTTGCTTAAATATACATAAATACTAAGTGGTTAAAAATGTCATGAATACTTCTAGTTTTTACGCGCGCAAAAACTAGAGGTAAAACTTTGTGCTATTTTAAACTTTAATTAAATGCCCTCTTAAGCTTAACACCTATATGGTTTTCTAGTATAGAAAGCAGGCATGAAAAACCACATGCCTAAAAAAGAACTCAAGTTTCCAAAAAATTGTCCTAAGCTAGGACCCGGAATTAAATATATCCTAATTGGTAGGATAATCGCCATGAACTGATTCATTCAAAAATTTAAAAACGCTTACTTCCTGTAATTCTATCCATTGGGATTAGATAGGTACTATGCAAAAATCACGAAACTCCAATTGTGGTTTCAATTGCCTATAGATTTCTATTCCCTACAATGCCAATGGCCTTAAGAAAAAAATTCCACAAAGAATGCCATAGCATACCGGTTTTCAGCAATAATAAATAGTTGTTTAAACGATCTATTATTAAAAAAATGTATATTTAGACATGGCAAATAATAGACGGGATTTTCTGAGAACTTTAGGCATAGGAACTGCCGCCGCCATGACAAGTCCAACACAGATTTGGGCGAAGTCAACTGCGGATTTACAGCAAACCATAGGCCTGTTCAAAACAGAAGATACATCGGAAGCCTTTTGGGAGACCATCAAATCGCAATTTAGTTTTGCCGAAGGCTTAACGTATTTTAATAATGGTTCACTAGGGGCTTCTCCAAAAATTATACGCAAGGCAACAAATCAGTTTAGAGATACTCTTGATGATTTTCCCTCCAAGTACATGTGGGGCGGTTGGGATGAAGAGAAAGAAACCGTTCGCAAAAAAACAGCCTCACTTTTTTCTGTTTCTGAGGAAGAAATTGCCTTGATTCATAATACAACCGAAGGTATGAATCTCATCGCCAGAAGTCTAGACCTTCAAGAAGGTGATGAAATCATCTTGGCCGACCACGAACATTCGAGCGCTGTGAGCCCTTGGAAAGTTTGGCAAGAAAGTAAGGGCATCAGATTAGTACGACCTACACTGCCCATTTTACCTGAACGTGTTGACGAGCTCGTAGAAGTCTTCAAAAAATCGATAACAGCCAAGACAAAAGTCATTTCTATATGTCATCTGATCAATACCAATGGTATGATACTGCCTATCAAGGAAATTTCAAAAATGGCACATGAAAAAGGAATTCTTGTTGCTGTCGATGGTGCACAAGCTGCCGGAATGTTCACTTTTGATTTGAAAGATATAGGTTGTGACTTTTATACCGTAAGTGCCCATAAATGGCTGTTTTCTCCCAAGGGAGTTGGTATTTTTTACGCCAAAAAAGAAAGTCAAAAACACCTGAAACCACTTATTGTAGCTCGTGGATATAAAGATACTAGCATTCGCCGCCTAGAAAATTACAATACACGAAACTTACCCGAAGTTTTAGGTTTTGGTGCCTCGCTAGACTATCATGATAGTATAGGTGCTAAAAAAATAGAAGCGCGTACCTACGAACTTAAGGCATACTTTAGTAATGCTATAAAAAAGCATCCAAAGTTGGTCTTAAAAACACCAGCCTTAGCCTCCTTATCTGCGGGTATTCAGGTCGTAGAAATTCTTGGGAAAGATGTTCAAACGGTAAAAAATAGCCTTTTCGATGACTACGGAATCGATTGTCGCCCCATGAGTTCATTTGGACTCAATGCGGTTAGACTCTCCTTTGCAATTTTTATTACCAAAAAAGATATTGATCGCTTGGTCATGGCTTTGGGTACCATTGCCATTTCATAGTTCAAAAGTACATTTTACTTAAAAAAGTGTGCTAAAACCTTGGTTAACTCATTTCCTTATCACTGACGACTTAGGAAAATTTTGCTGGAATTTTTTATCTGTGATTATTTATTGTCCTGTTCTTGATTCTTTATATGATATTTCTAAAACCTTCAGAAGCGGGCATGAAATGAGATTATGGGCTGTAAGGAAAATAAAATACCCACATCGGATTTAGTTCATAAAGGCATATGAAGAAGAAAAAAACCAGAACCACCAAAAGGCATAGTTACATACCTAACTACCCCTAGCCTATTATATTAATACTCCCATTTTACCCTAAAGTGTAAACCCTATCTTAACACCTCCCCAGCCATAAGCATCCCCACTTTCAAATTCTTTTGTAATTATAGACCTTGAGTATTCAAAATAAAGGGTTTTAGTTCTTAGAACAATGCCATAGTTCAATTGACCCGTAAAACGCTCCATTTCACTTGATGCAATGGTGTAGGGGCTGGTCTTATTAAAGACCCCACCCTGCAAGGTGGCGTCATACCCTATACTATTTAAAACTGGTTGGGCGTATCCATAAAAGAAAAACCTTTTGCTTTCTTGGGCTGATGAAAACGGATCATTTATGATTCCGAATGTAGTGTTAACTCCAATAGATGCATTTGTAAAAAGGGTACCTACTTTGGCATTTGCATTTGCCTGTAGCGAAATCAAATGGTGATATCTAAAAAGTTGTTTTTCGTAGCCCACTTCATAATTCAGTACCATATCATTTTTGATCTGATTTCGCCATCCCAGCGGTATTTTATTTCCAGTAGCTTTATGGATGCCCACTTGCATCTCCTTGCCAAAGGCACCTGGACCAATAATTCCAAAATTAAAGGAAGAAGTAAATCTAGTTTTTTCCTGATTTGTGGCCAACATAAAACTTTTAAGCATAATGGCTGCCGCAAAGGGTCTATCCCCAAATTGAATTTCCGGACGGTCAAAGCTACTAGGTGTAAATCCAATATGCTCAATGGCCAAACCATACCGCAATGCTACATTTTGAGGTTTATAGAACAAATGGTTGAGAGGGTTGGCGCTAAAATATGGGGCAACCAATTCAAAGCTATAGCCTTGGGTATAATTCTTATCTGTAGCAGCAAAAAAATCATTGTCGTAATTAAACCTAAAATAAGGTTCACTTTCAAGATCTCTAAAAGATGCGAGGTTATCTGTTTTTTGGGCCCAAGAATCCTGTAAAAATAAAAAGGATAGGATACAACTAGCTATAAAAATTCTCATACTATAGGTACGAGAAATGGTAGTACTGAGTTTGGTTTTAAATCAACTCACTCCCATTTTCATTAGTAGAAGTTGTCATCTATGCTAGGGTACGGCATTGGCTGCCTGCCGTGTATAAAAATTACTTGCTTCTTTTGCCTATTTCTTTTTTTTAGAATTACAGTATTTATCCACGCTTACCCCATGAGCCACAGGACAGAACAAATAACATTCCTACAAGCAATCCAAGGATGGTGCACTGGGCTAAGGGGTACCCCAAACTCTGCGGCAAGTAGTAGCATTGAAACCGCATGGAATGATGTTTCCCTATATGATTTGATTGGTGATGTGATGGCGATTAAAAAGTGGTTAGAAAAATGACGCGTAGATTACTGCACTACGCTATTAATAACCGCAGGCATGGTCAAAATTATTATTGCTTAGGACCATTAACAAAGTACATCTTCATAGATCCCCTGTTTTTAACATCTATTTGGCCCCTATAGGCACATTTAAAAGTGTCTCTCACCAGATTATAGGTGTTTTCACTGATGTTGATTCTTCCCGAATGCGATAAACTTTCCATTCGTGAAGCCACGTTGACCGTATCTCCCCAAATATCATAAGAAAACTTTTTACTACCCACTACCCCAGCAACAACCGGCCCTGTATTGATGCCTATACGCACGTTGAATGGAAAGTCGGTTTCCTTCTCAGTCTTGGCTTCTTCTACAAACTGAATCATCTCAAAAGCTGCCTTTACCATTTTAATGGCATGGTCTTCTATAGGAAAAGGCAAACCTCCCGCACACATATAGGCATCCCCGATAGTTTTGATTTTTTCCAACCCGTATTTTTCTATAATATCATCAAAAGCGGTAAAATAATACCCTAACCTATTTACCAAAATCTCCGGGTCTACGTGTTCCGAGTGGGCAGTAAAAGCTTCAAAATCTGTAAACAATACCGAGACTGATTCAAATTTTTTGGCCTGTACCTTCCCGTGCTCTTTTAATTCTCTTGCCGTTTCTTCTGGTAAGATATTTATGAGTAGCCTCTCCGACCGGGCCATTTCCTTCTCGATAATGGCATTGGTGCGTTTAATGAACGTATTGCGCCTGTACAAGCCAATGGCCAAGAGAATAATTAAGAACAATGCAATTGCAGTGGCAATGGCCACTACTTTTTGGGTCCTTTTTTGCTGGTTGGTTAAATCTAATTGGGCCTTGAACTGTGCTTTTTCAGAATTTCTACGAATATCCGCCATTTGTTGTACGGCAGTGATGTTGACTACACTATCCCTAAAAGCAATATACTTCCGATAATAGTTTAAGGAAGCTGAAGCATACCCAGTGCGTTCATACAGTTCGGACAGTTTTAAATAGGCACTACTGATCCGGACTTTTAACCCGTATTGTTTTGCCAACTCCAAGGAGCGTAAGGCATAGTCAAATGCCCCATCCCAATCTTCCTTATCGGCATAGATATCGGACATATAGTTGAGGTAGGTCGTAATGGGCCTGTAATCTCCTAACTCTTCTAGTATAGAAACTGCCTCTTTAATATTCTCCTCGGCTATGGTGGGCCTTCCTTGTTGCGCAAAGGCTAGGCCCTTATTCCCTAAATTATAGGCCAAAGGAAGTTTCTTTTCTAATTTTTTGAATATCGGGCCAGACTGATTGAAATAAAGTAAAGCAGAATCTGGTTTGGACCATTCCAAATAGGTGTCCCCCAAATTTTCCATGGCTACCGCATAGTTGAACGTATCCTTTTCAGTTTTAAAAATGGCAATGGCATCAGTATAGTATTGTCTTACATTTTTTCGGTTATCCATGCCGGCATAAACCGCTGCAATAGCCGTGTACATTATGGCCAACTGATTTTTATCAGAATTCTTATTGGCAATATCAACCGCCTTGAAATAACTTTCCAACGCACCACTTAAATTGCCTTTTTGTTGTAACCCATTCCCTTTCTGCAAGTGGGCATTAAATATATATATCGTGGAATCTTGCTTAATGGCTTCCCTCATCAAGGTATCGCTGTAGGCCAAAATACGATCGGGATCGGGAATGTTTCCCGTAATTTCAGATAATATTTTAAGTTTTACCGCCTTATCATAGTTTCCTGATTCATACACTTGGATTAAGCTATCGGCAAGAGATTCATCTTGACCGAAACCAGGCATACTCTTAACCATAAAGCATAGGAACAAGGCTACTTTTGCCCATCCCTTACATTTCAAAAACAACTTCATATACTGCGCATTGATCGCTATTTTTTTGTCTTTATTAGGGCGGTGACAGCATACACCTTTGTGTCCGAACCAAGGGTATATTGAAGCGTGTAGACATAATCTTCCTTACCTCCGCGAATAATGGTTGCCTTAATGGTATTACCCCCTCCGGTCAATGTATTAGAACTAAAAATACGCGGACCACCCATGTAACTAACACCAATTATTTTCACAGGAACTTTTGAGTCTCCGGCTGCCTTGGCCGTCCATTGTACAGAATCACCGACTTCTGCCCAAATGGTAAAGCGATTTAATGAGCTATTTTCAATAGTAGTATTATTTCCTGCACTGAAAGAATTGTTCCCTTCACTGTTTGGCATTGTTGTATCTACAGTTAGCACCAATTCGTGCAAGGTCTGTGCCTGCCCTTGAAACCAAGACATACCCAGAAGCAATACCAAAATAAACTTTAAATAGGCCTTATTTTTCATAAATTACAATACTACTCTAAAATACTAAGGTAAGTAAATGTGTCATTTATCGAATTCCAACCCTAATTTTGGGGTCAATTTGATAAAATTTGAATCCATCCGGTTTAAAGTTTATGCTATACTCATAATCTTTGCCAGGAGGTGTTTTTTTATTAGGTTTGGCCTTTACCTTTTCTTTTCCATTACTATTGCGACCGTTGATGTTGCTTGAACCAAAAATCTCTGTTCCTCCAATAAAGCTTATTTTCTTGATTTTTACATCATCCCCTGTGGTGGTAATCCCTTGCCACTCAATAAGGTCTGATTCATCTACGGCTATGGTAAAAGCTTTTGGATCGTTGGGGTCATTAAAAACAAGCTTATCGGCTGGAGTAACGGTAAACGTGCAGCCTCCGGGAGCATCGCGATCATCCCCCAATGCTGAAGTATCCACGGTTAAAGTAATGATCACCGTTGGTTCTTGTGCTTGTGCAAAGCTCAAAAATGTAAATGCGAGAAGCAGTAGAATGTTTTTTATAGTTTTCATTTTGTTTGGTTTTGAAAGTTATTTCTTGTTGTATACCCTTGATTGGTATAAAATCTTGTATAAGGTAGAAATAATTTTCAATAAAACCATAAGATATTGCTTTTTAAACACTTATGATTCCCATCATATTTACTTTTATTGCCGATTATAATAAATTCATAGCTATTTGGCTAGAGTTTTTACTTTGGGAATAGCAAATTGCTTAAGTTAGAACGTCATTGCGAGCGGATCGTCATATTGGCTAAATTTTTCATAAAGAAACCGGTCTTTCCTTCTAATTAGAAGCAGTAAAATTTAAAAAATGGAATGGATTTGTTTCACCTATATTTAACCAATGCTCATAAAAAAACCTGTACATTTCTGTAAAGGCTTTTTATCGCTCTACTGCCACTTGGGCTTACCTCGACTATGCTCGGCACAGGCTTCTCACCCAAAAACATATGGCAACAAAAAAGCCTTCAACTTTCGTTGAAGGCTTTTTATCGCTCTGCTCCCCCTCTTGGGCTCGAACCAAGGACCCTCTGATTAACAGCCGAAATAGCCATGTTTTCATATAGCATCATTTAGCTTCTTATATTCTGATTGTCAGTATTTTATGTTTTTTTATTTTGCATTTGGTTTTATAATTTTTACCTTTAATCACCCATTTGTTGTCCCTATGTTGTCCCCATTTCAACCAAATTCAACTTATGAAATCAAGGGCAGACAAAAGAAATTATATAAATGTTGTCCCCAAATTTATAAAATATGATTACACTTAAGATTGTTCTCAAAAAAAAACTACTCTCGGATGGCACTTATCCTGTTTGTTTACGTGTTACAAAAGAAAGACAATGCAGGCACTATAAAACTCCTTTTAGCGTAAAGTTGGAGCAATGGATAGAAACGACAGGAAATTTTAATAAAAAGAATTCTAATCACATTCAATATAATAGACTCTTAGTAAAATTCAAGGAAAGAGCATATAAAATTATAACTGATTTAGAAATTGAGAATCCTGATTATTCACTACAAGATTTTGACAGAAACTATAGAGTTACTTTCAATCCTGTCAAAAATGATGTCTTTGCATTTTTTGATGAAATCATAAAAGAAATGACCTTTGCAGGACGTATTGGCAACGCAAAGTCTTATAAAGATGCTAAAACTTCTGTTCAAATTTATCATAAATTTAAAAAGCTAAATTTCAGAGAGGTAAACGCCTCCTTTTTGAGTAAATACGATGCATTTCTAAGATCAAGGGGCGGTACTGACGGCGGTATTGGCGTAAAAATGCGAGCCATAAGGTCGTTATTTAATAAGGCTATAGAACGCGGGATTATTAGGGAAAGCTTATATCCATTTAAAACTTATAAAATATCGAACCTTAGAGGAAAAGGGTTTAAGCGTGCTTTAGATTTTGAAGAGATCATGAGAATCGTCAATTTAGAGCTCACTGAAAATCACAGCTTAATAGATACCAAAAATTATTTTGTCTTTAGCTTCTATACCAGAGGCATGAATTTTGCCGATATGATAAGTCTGGAATGGCAGGACGTTGAATCAAATGTTATTTACTATACAAGAGCAAAGACAAAAGGTAATTTCTCTATAGCTATAATGCCCCCAGTTCAAAAAATACTAGACTACTATCGCATTCATGGATATGGCAACAAGTATGTTTTTCCTCTACTTTTTCGCGAGGACTATTCCCCTAAACAACTAGCCGATAGAAAACATAAAATGTTAGGCATCTATAATAAGGAGTTAAAGGAATTAGCACAACTTTGTAATATCACCAAAAATGTTAGCAGTTATGTGGCACGGCATAGTTTTGCCAACTGCCTCAAGCAAAAAGGGGTTGCCACAGATGTCATAAGTGAGTCTTTAGGGCATCAGAATCTAACCGTAACACAGGCCTATTTAAAAGAACTAGACACCCAGATTGTGGATAAAGCACTTGAGGTATTGTTATAGCTCAACTAAGGAAATTTTATTAAAGCCTAAAGTAAATGGAGGGTAAACTGAATCATCTAAAACGTAAATGGTTAAGAGACTTAAATATCCATACCACGCTTTCCAATTTAATGGAATTGTACTGATTATTGCTAAACTCTTTTCTTATCTGCTAATAAGGTCTCGCTCTGAAGGTTTTCTGGAAGAATAGGTTATCTCACTTAATCCTATTCATTCCTCCTTTAAGTCCGAAAATATAGGCAAAAGGTCTTTTTTCCTCTGATGCTATCCTAGCGATATCATCCCAATTTTTAGATAGAGCCTGTACCATTTCCCAAACACTGAGACCTTGTTTTTTGGACGGACCCCGAAGAAAAAACATTCCCACACCATTTTTTTGATATAATTCCAATTCGTCCTTTCTTCTTGAAATATTTATATCTTGGGTAATTACGCAACTACGTTCTTTTCCGACTTTTGGAATCCATTCTTTATCATTTGCTCCATAATTGAAAGCTTCAGGTAAAAATTTTACAATAATATTATGTCCTGTTTTTAATCCCTCAGGGGATTGAATGGTATTGAAACCATGGGCAAGATGTCTGGGCATATTTTCATCAAAGTAAATTATCATGCTGCCTTACAATATTCTAATGCATGATTTACCTCTGCTTCCGAAATTTGATATACGTGTGCTATATAAGAAATCGGATCTCCTGCTTTATGGTGGTTATAAATTATCTCAGGAAATATATTTTTACCATCAATTACTGGATGACCAAAACGTCTTTTAGGGTCTACCAAAATAGATTTTTCTTTTCCAATTGGCCAAAATCTGGATGCCAAATTGTCTTTATCAAATTCAAGATTAATAAAAAATATTTCTATTAAACCAAGATTAAATTGTTTTGTTCCGTTTAGTTCAATTATACCTTCTAATGTTTTTAGAAAGATATGTTTCCCATCAGACTTTATTCCTCCTAGCACTTCTTTTCGAGCAAATGGAAAAGCAGTATTGTACATTTTGCTTAATTCTGCATGCGCCTCTAATACCTGCTTTGGCTTCACACCAGCTTCAGAGAAACGCATCATAACATAGAACTCAATAAATGTATGAAAGCTCACTGCGCGTTTTCCATTAATGTTCCAAGAGTATTTGGAGCCAAATTCTTTACCAATTTTTCCATCCCAATATTTATTCATCCAAGTGTAAATCGTTCGATATGGAACGCGTAAAATACTTGCTATCTCACTAGCAGTATAAATGCCTGACCCTATTTGTGGTTTGTTCTCGAAGTTCATTAATTCTAATTATCTCTTAAAAGTACAAATTAAAAATACTTTAAATAATTTCACTATTGTATGAATTAACATTCTTTATTTTTTTATTGATTATTGGCAACTTTAGTTATACCTCTTAACCCATTTCGGCAGGAAGTAAAAACTAATATTTATAATAAAATTCCCCTCCGATTTTTTGTTTCAAAAATTATCATTTTAGATTACAAAAACAAAAGCCCCAAAATTCTTTGGAGCTTTTAATCGTATTATAATTCTTCCTTAACCGCTGGAGGTATAAATATTATTTCTTGTTTAGCTAATTCTTTTAATCCAAATCGAGTTAGAGATTTATCCGCAAAAGGGACTATAAATTCGTTAAAGAGCACTTTTAACTTATTTTTCCTTATATCAAGGTCCATTAACGTGTCAAAGTCTAATACATCACTGTATTCGTTGGGTTGTCTTGTAAAAATATCTCCTATTTGTTTTTTGATTAAATTTTTATTTTTAGTGTAGTTATTACCGAACATACCTTGAACAAAAGTTTTTATATTTAATTCATAATAATTTCCAAAATTTGATTTTTGCAAATCAAGTACTGTTATACATTCTGAACTTTCTTTAAACCAACCACCAAAGGCTTTTTCAAAACCATTCTTTTTAGCGGTTTCATCAAATAAATTTTTAAATTCTTTGCTATCCATATCAATAAGTATCTAAAACAGTTTTCCAATTTATCCCCTTGAACTGAGGCATGGTTTGTAATTCTTTCATATATCTGAAGTTGTTTTTGTCCAGTTTACATTGCCCTAGGGTTATAAGGTTTTATTTCAAAGATTGTGTTAGTTCCAAAATCGATAAAGTTAGGGCGTATTCTTTTAAACCCGTAAATTCTTTTAATTTTCCAAGTTCTTTAGGTCTTTATACTCAAAACTTAGTGGAATTTTAGTCTCCTTTTAAAACATAAACATCGAAACCTCTATCATCATAAATATCAATTAATCTTACTTCATTTTCTTCATTTAAACAAATTTGAACTCTTAGGTTCAAAGAAGGAGTTTCTAACATTTCATAGTTAAAATGATTTATTAAAATAGATCTAAAAACGAATTCATCAAAAGTATTGGAATCTATAAATATAACTCCTGGATCTTCTTTATTTTTATAAGATACATTTAGTTGGTATTTAGTTATTTTGATTAAGTCCATTAAGTTTATTAAAAGACTATCTTTTTCCCAGAAAAGTATCTTGTATGTTAAACTTTTTATTAATCCTTTTGAGAAAAAAAATTTAATGATGAAATCTAATTTTTTTTCTAATGCAACAGGCTCAATATCGAATCGCCCTTTTATTACATTTGGACCTTTTTTTTCTTCTAAAAGACTTTCAAAGTTTTTATTAAAATTATTTGAATCTATTTTTCTCAGAATCATTTTTTAGTTTTTAAATATGTTCAAATTACCGTCAGCTGTTCCAAGTCTTTTTAATTTTCCCATTACTGATCCGCCAGCATACATCCAATATTTATTTCGTGATAGACTCCTAAAATTCATTAAAAGTTTTAATAATGCCTGAATTATAATTCAACTTTTAATATATACTGTTCTATAGTATTCATCATTCTCATTTTCTTCCGTGTAATAGACATTCATAACTATTTCTTTAGATATTTCTTTTAGAAAAGTAGCAGATTCAAGGGTTTTTTGATAATTTTTTTCTCCTTTAGGAAAAATATAAAATGAAGGTGGTGTAATATCAAGTTGTGTTTCCAATAACTGAAGATTATTTAAAGTTAAAAGCTCCTTTTTGGAAATACATTTTAATGTAATTACTAATAAAACATTATATTTTTCTTTGTCTAATATTGGCAAAATACAATTAAACAAGAACAAGCTTCCAGTAATCCAATTTTGTTTTAGTTTGAAAATTTGATCAACTTCATCAATATGTAAATCACTATAATTAAGCCAAAGTTTATTGGTGATTACTTCATCTATCCAATTCTTCAAAAAAATGGTAAATTCAGTTTTTTTATTTTGGTAAAGCCCATCCATTTTGAGTAAGTATTTTAATTTCTGCATTAGTTAAGATTTTGCTACCATGTTTCCATGTTCCATTAATATTTAGAGCAGCTCCATTATTAAAATGAACATGATCTAACTCTCCAAATATTTTACCCTTGTCAAATCTTGTAATAGACTTTGGTAGTTTACCAGTTTGCACCAGTTTATTTAGTTGATTTATGCTTTTAAAGTTGCTGAATCCTCTTGCGGCCGCTCCCAGGGACTTAATTTCTTGAGGCCCAACATTAACTGCACTTGTAACTAAGGTTGTACCTCTTAATCCATTTAGAGCAACACTTGTTCCTTTTGATAACAAAACAGCTTCTACAGCTTTTTCTCCTGCATAACCATAATAATAGCCCATTTCAGCAGCGGACATATCTGGTATTCTTGAAATGAAATTTTCTGCGGAGAGCGCCATATCCGTTCTTCGTTGCACTTCTTTAATCTATTTCGTATTTTTTTTTATACTTTAAAATTTTATCTTCCAAATTATTCCTAAATATTTCAATTTTGACGCCATTGATTTTATCAAACCCATGAGATTTTGCATCAAAATAATAAGCAACACTATCTAAAAACTTATTTTTACCTGCTACTTTATCCAAATATTTTTCAACTTCAATTATTTTTTGCTCGGGTAAATTTAAAAAGTGTTCAGGACTCCTAACATTAAACTGTTCCCAATTATCCTCGTTTAATAAAGCTTTTATTAATGCAGGTATATAAAGTTTATAAAAATCTGATTTATTCATATTTACCATCTTCTTTTTCCATCAGGCCCAATTTCCAAAGGCCTGTGGTATCTTATGTTATTTCCTTTTCCTCTATGCCAATGAGGTAATTTTTTTCCATCAAGCAATTTTGGAATAGTCATTCTACTAGTTGCTCTTGAATTGTAAGTATTTGATAATTTATGAAAGTCAAATCGAGCTCTAGCGCCATAACCAGCTCCTTTTGAATTAGAAAATCCATTAATTTCTCCACCATTGCCTCTTAACCATTTTAATCGTGGTATCTCCTTTGCTGCACTTTTAACCAAAGTTGTACCTCTTAATCCTTTGATAGGAACACTTGTTCCTTTTGATAACAAAAAAACTTCTTCAGCTTTTTCTTCTGAATACCTGAATTAATATTCCGGTTTTAGTGGGATCTATATAGAATTATTAAACTCTTAATCCTATTCTTTATTCAGTAATATTTATTCAAGAAAAAAACTAAAATTAATAATAATAGACGCTAAGAAATCATTGGGATAAATGTCAATTCTTTACTGTAAAAGTACTTTTGTTCTTTTGATTAATAACTAAATCACCATTATCATGAAAATATTGTTCGAGATTAAATTCCGGTCTGTATAATGAAATAAATGCTCAATAATAGTAATCCTTTAATTTATTCTATATGAGTTAATTCAAACTCGAATCCTTTTAGTTTTTCTTCGTCAACCATTTTCTTAAAATCCTGAGAACAAAAATAAATAGATTCAGGCTTTAACAGACCTCTATTGACCCCAATCATTTGGCGACTTGCATAAAAATCAGTTTTATTTATTTCTGATAATCTTAATACGTGAGGTTCAGATATTAAGTTTAACCCAATTGTATGTCCTTTAGGGCAGTTGTATAATTCACCCGCATTGCTCGTAGAAAAATCGAAAGGATTAATTCCTACAATGGTATTTTGAGATAATTCTAACTTTTTTTCTGCTATAAGCTGATAATAATCTGAATTACCTTTTGTGAAAATTACAGCTTCAAACTTTATTCCGTTAAGTCCTCTTTTCTTATAAGCTGTTACAAATTTATCTGATACTACTATTTCTCCTGCAATTGTTCTGGCAATATCCTTTTTAGGAATAGTTCCTCTCATTAAAGTTAATGGACCTACTTGTTTTCTATTTGCTCCACATATTTCACATACTGAAGTTTCGTCAAATATTGTCCCACACTCCTCACCTGTTGGTTCAAAAGTTGTTTTTATTTTGATGTGAAAAAGTTCAGCCGAATTTAACTCCTTTTTACTATACTTTCTTTTTACTTCCCAACCAAAGAAAAAACTTCTATCATACTTTTTTTTAACATGACTTTCTATTATTGGAATTTGAATATATCGAGGATCATCTTTAGACAAGTCAATAATTTTTACTGATGTTCCTAAATTTTTACCTTCCTTGTCTTTAAAAAGTAAATTGGCAAAGTCGTAATTTATTCTAAGTTCTAATGTTTCTTTCATAATAATTTTTTTAAGTTAATAGCCAGGTGGTAATGGATACTTGGTATAAACTTGTTTCATTATTTTTTGTAATTCCGTTGAGCTAGGTACATTTTTACCGTAACTCCATAACGCTCTAAATTCATTGGTAATGACTTGGTGATAAGCGCCATCCAGCGGTACTAATGCTCCGTTTTTCGCTCCGCCTAAATATTTCGGAGTTATATGATGTAATTCGGTTTTTCCTGCTTTTTTAGGATAAATCTTCTGAGCTGCTTTAACTAAATCATCCGAATAGTTTACAGCACTTTTTGCTGCATTAGTTACCAATGTTGTACCTCTTAATCCATTTAGAGCAACACTTGTTCCTTTTGATAACAAAACAGCTTCTACAGCTTTTTCTCCTGCATAACCATAATAATAGCCCATTTCAGCAGGAGACATATCTGGTATTCTTGAAATGAAATTTTCTGCGGAGAGCGCCATGTCAGTTCTCAGTTGCATTCCTCTTATTGAGAATGCATTGCCCATATCAGCAAGGTCAACAAAGCCTTGACCTACATTACTCCATCCTTCACTTGTTGTTAAACTCTTAGCAAAATTCCAACTTGATTGCAATCCAGATGAAAAACCTTTTAAAGCCCCCATTTGAAATTGGTTTAGCCAAGATAAGGAATTTTTTATTCCATAAGGCACATCAGTATTAAACGTTTCAGGTGGGTTACTAGTACTTGATGCAATATTTTGAGAATTGTTAGGATTACTCATACCCGGAGCTGTAGGCACTGATGCTGATTTTTGATCTGATTTATAATCCAGATACTGTTTTAAAAAGCTACCACCTACTATTAAAGCTGATCCAATTAAACCAATAATTTTCCAAACTGCAATAGCTTCAAGAAAAAATTCTCCACTTGGGTCTGTATATGATAAGGGATTATTCATTACATAACTATACCTATTATAATTTTGTGTATTATAAGGGTCTTGTACATAATTATCTGGCATTAAAAATCGATGTATCACGGGGTCATACAGTCTGCCGTTCATATGAACCAGACCAACCCCTTGTAAATGTTCGTGACCTGTATAACCTCTGTCAAATATGGCAAATTTAGTTAAGGCCATATTGTTACCGTCTGTTAATTTCACTAAATTCCCCCAAGCATCAAAATGGCGTTTTTCTTTAAAATTACCGTCTTTATCAGTTATTCCTAAGATACTACCTAGATAATCTCGGTGTAAATACAAATACTGTTCACTAATAGTTGAAGAATGTTCAGAACGCCATATTACTGGTGACGCGTAAGCATCGCCACCTATGTAGGTTACAAACGTTGTTTTACCATTGTTTTTTTCATAAGTAATTTCCATGCTACCGTCGGCCGAATAATGCTTCCGTAGCGGTCTCAATAATTTATCATTATTAGTGTCGCCATAGAACATATTAGCTCTTCCCAAAGCGGCATTGTACTGGAAATTTATTTTTTCTTTTCCAGCTTCATTTATTTCCACAGGGCTCTTAAAAGCAGTATAGGTAATATCTTGTCGAGTAGTGGATGCATACAAGGCTTGTCCAGGAGCATTGAGTGTAAGGTTAGCCAACTGATATGATTTCCCAGTGTAAGAATAGGTACCTAAGTTAGAATTTGCAGTAATACGCCCTTGTGTATCATAAGTGTGGTTTTTAGCACCATTATTATCGTTAAAATTAACCAGACGGTCTAAATTATCATAAGTAAAAGTCTCGTTCCAACTAAAAAGGCTATTGGTACGGCTATTTAAAAGCCCCTTTTGGGCATCGAAGTTAAAACCCAAAGTCATTAAGGCTACAGGGGTAGCGTTAATATTTTTCTCACTTTTAAATTGAGTTAAGTAGCCATTCGTATCATAGGTATAGTTTTTTCTCAGGTTAGTCCCCATCGTAGAACTAGTTACCTGCCCTCTTCCATTGAGTGCGGTAACGTTCCATAATACTTCTAAAGTACTATTATCTGTGATAGATTTTAGCCCTCCAAATTGATAATTATTTTTAATTGTTTTAGAGCTTACTTTATTGTTGACTAATAATTTAGAATCGCTTTTTTCGGTAGCTACTTTTCCAAACGTATCATAAGTTAGGGTTTTGGTAAACTGTGCATAAGGATTAGTTTCTGTTGTCGTTAATAAACGCTTAAAATTATCATAGGTATAGGCATAACTACTATTATTACCATCGGTAGTGACCAAAGTCATGCCAGTTAATAATTTGCTGGTAGCATCATAGACATAATTAATAGTCATGTTGGTTAAATCACCTACTATAGACTTCTGAGTTAACTTCCCAACCGCAGAATAAGTATAAGTCGTAGTGCCTTTTGGAGTTGTCTCGGTTAGTATTTCGTCAAAACCATTATAGGTGTAAGTGTAGGTGCCAGCGGCCGGATCTGTAGTTTTTGTTTTACGACCCCAACCATCTTGCTCGGTGGTTAAAATCACCCCATCATAATTGGCAGTTTTCATTGCACCATTGCCATAGTAGGTATAATTGATAGTGCCTCCAGGATCGGTTACTTGGCTGATTTGCCCTGTAGCATTTTTAACCGTAGTAACAGTTTTAGTGCCATCATTTACAGTTGTTGAAAGATTGCTGTAGGTTATATTGGTTATTTTCCCTGTGTAACTTGTAAGTTTAGTGGGTCTGTTATATACATCAAATTCCGTTATATTCCATTGTGTAGGGGAACCAATATAAGGCTCGCTTTCTTTCCACACCCTATCAAATTTATCATATTGATAACTTTTGCTAATCCATTGCCCTAAAACATCTTTGCTCTTCTCTGTTGTCAATCGCCGTAAAGGATCGTAAACTTTTATAGCGCTAGCACCATCATCAGCTGATACCGTAACTGTATAAGAATACCCAGATTCTACATAGGTGGTATTCGCATTTTTGCCTAAATAATCAGTAACTGTAATTAATCGATTCCAACCATCATATAAATAATTAGTTATAAGCCCATATGGATTAGTCTCTTTTTTAAGTGTACCTGTGGTGGTGTTGTATTCAAAAAGTGTAATTAAACCTTCTACATCAGTTGTTTTCGTTAAATACCTCCCTGAAGTATCATATTCATAATTTACTATACGAGATGTTTCTCCATTGGGAGTAACAGTTTTTCTCGTCATATTACCAAAGCTATCATAGAGATAAGTTTCTATATCAAAAGTAGTACCGTTACCTTTTACTTTTTTACTAGTTACAAGACTATTATTGTAAGTGTATTGTTCTTCCATACTAAAAGTATTACCATTAATGGTGTTTGTTTCTACTTTAGTTAACGGTCGACCAATAAAATAAGGTGCGGTAGCATTAGCGTAGGTGATGTCTATAACAGTATTCCCTTGACCAGAAAAATCCGTGGTTGACTTAGTAACGTTATTATAACTATCGTACAAAAACGATTCCGTGGTCACTGTATTCTCAAGCGCATTTTGTGTAACCATTAAAGAATTCGAAATTTTAAATACTTTATTTGATAATAAGCTACTCGAATAGGTGTAGGTGGTTTTTGATATATAGCCACTCGAAGGTACCGTAAAGCTTGGGTAGCTTAACATAGAATAACTACTAGTTACCGCGGTTCTCAGTGTCATATCATGTTTGGATATACTCCAAATGATATCATTATAATCCGTATTCCAGTTACTCCTTGCCACTCCTTGAAATCCTATAAAGCCTAAACCTTCAACATTAGAAACCGCTCCCGAATAATTAAAATATTGATTTAGTGTAGGTGTACCTGAAGATATTCGTTGAAGTTGACTCACTACTTTAACCCCCAAAACTGCTTCAATATCAGCGTAAGGATAAACCTGATCGTAGCCTTTGGTATATACTGGACTATAATCATGTCCCAATTCACTAGGATCTAAGTTTTTGTAAGTAATGCCGTATGTTAGGCCATTATTGTTCACTGATCGCATCAACATATCTTCTCGATTGTCTTGATTAAAAGCAAACGAAGTAATCAAGTTGTTGCTGATAGAAGCAAAATTCAAATTACTGTTGGGCTTATCTGCGCTGAGAAAAATTGGTATAGGTAAATGTGCTAGATTGCCAGTTAAAGTTCTGGTTGTAGTAGTACTAAATGCAGGTAATCCAATGCTTGATGTAGAAAATGTATTATTGTATAGTACTAAGGTTTGTGTACCATTAAGGCTATTGTTGTAAGTGGTTGTTCTATAATCAACAATATCAGTCTTTCCGTCGCCGTTGGCATCTACAGGGATTAAAGTATAGGTGTATGTCGTTGAGGAAAGTGAACTTAATTTATAAACAAATGGATAGGTATTTTCTGTCTTTATTAATGAAGACCCAGTGGATAAAAATAATGCAAAAAGGCTGCTATTGTTAGCTGTAGGGTACATAAAATCAATTTTTCCATCCCCATTGTAATCACCAACCATTGGTTGATAAATCATTTTTATTCTAGTGTCTGTTGTTTGCCAAAGTAACACTAGATTATCTAAAGAATTTAAAGTGTACACATTAATTTTACCTTCAGTAAGATGAACAACATCAGTTCTGCCGTCACCATTCATATCCATCCCCATTAACTGGTCTGTACTTTTAAGACCACCAATTAAAGAGCCTATAGATTTTGCAAAATTAGTTGTCAAACGCCTATCTAAATTAATAAAATGAACCTGAGCATAACTTGCTGTTGCAATATTGCACTCACAACAATCTAAACTAGAAAATGCTGCTATTTCTGTTGTGCTATTTACAATTTGGGTGCTGTCCTTTCTCTGAGCTTGCGGCAGTTCGCCACCTCCACCACAATCTTGACCAGGTAGTGGTAAAGATTGAATACACTGCTGGTAACTGTATGGTTTGTTTACAGCAATGACATCCGATAGTCCATCTCCGTTAAAATCTCCAGAAATGTATTGAAGTGGTATTAAATTGGTTTGGGTGGGTTGATCACAATAACTATTTTCTGAATAAGTTGGTGCATTCCAAACTTTTTCATATTGATAAGTAATAGGTGAAGAAATTCCATTGGCATACACTTTAAATTTAATTTGGTTAGCTGTTGTTGATTTTTGAATAATAGATAATCCTTGACCAGTTGATATTTTGTCATTCCAAAAAAGAAAAGAGACAGGAAAAATAGCTTCAAAAGCACCAGAATTTACAGTAATAGGATAATTAAAACTACCTGACTGTAGTTCTTTGAACACCCAGAATTTTGTTTTAAGGTTTGAAGCTTTTGGATATACTATAAAATCCATTCTACCATCACCAGTTAAATCTAGAGAAACAGTTTCTGCGTTTCGCTGCTCAATATTACCAATACCTAGCTCGGTTACTATATTTCTATCATTGGTTATTGTTGCCGGTGTAGTATTATAATTAAAAGTAATTGGGGTGTATGATAAGGTATTGTCTCCGTTTTTTTCTTGTACGCTTATAAGCCTATCATACCCCAAAGAAGTTTGGGTATGTGATAAGATATAATTTTTATATCCAGTTGAACCTGTAAGTACTTTTATTTCTTTCAATAAATTTTTTCTAATAAAAGAGTTTGAACCAATATAAGCTTGTTCGGGTCTTTTTCTAGGCAAATAAACAAATTGGATTTCATTTAAGGGACTTAAAGTTAATCGAGAACCATACTTAATTCTACTAATGCTCAAACTATTATCTGCTAAAACATACGTGTAGCTGATTCGCACCCCTTGTGGGTTTTCCCAATAGGTAATGGCATAATCCGTTCTTGATTTTGAATCACTACTATTTCCATAGTAAGCGACTGAGCCATCAGGGTAATTAATTACAAAATAAGATGGTCCATAACTTGCTCCATAAGGCGAAACCCCGTAAGACATTATTCTTACATTTGAGTAATTTTCAGTTTGATATTCTGCATTATTTCCTCCATAGGTACCTGATTTCAACAATAATCTTTGTCCATCAAAACTGAAGCGATCAAAGGAATTAAAATCCACGGGGTCTATATTCCCGTCATGAAATTTTGTTGAGGGAATTCTTGTAATAACAGATACCCCTGAAATATTCCAACCAAAACCAGCAAGACCGTTACCAGCCTGACTATTGTAGGATATAGAAATAGAAGGAACAACACCATTTATTCCTGGAGGAACAGCAATAGGCACATTATAACTAGCTCCCCCAGTTAGAGAAACTGATAAATCCCCAGCCGTTTCTCCTATTCCAGAGCTAGAAGCTCCTCGCATTAAGCTATTCATATCGATACCATCCAAAGCGTTTAAATTATCTCCAAGCTGTCTAGTCTCGTTGCTTGTGGCAATTGTTTTCAAAGGGGAATATGTAAATTCATCTAAAGGGTTAACAGCCTTTTGTCCGAAACTGAATGAAGTATAAATTAACCCTAGTACCAAAAGTAAGTTTTTATTCATATGCCGTTATTTTTTAATAATCTTAATTGATTTTTTTGTTTTGTCATTGTAATACACTGAAACTAAGTATACCCCAACTGGATAATTACTAAAACTAATTACTTGTTCCCCCTGATTTTCCGTAACTTCAAGATTAATTAAGAGCCTATTGTCTAAAGTGAATAGTTGAATTCTTGAAACTAACTTTTCTGGATTATTAATCCATTCAAGGTAAAGGTCATCCACTACTGGATTTGGATAAGATTTTAATTTAAACTCTATAATTATCTCTTCTGGATTCTCCGCTATTAAAGGTATAGAGTCAGATTGTGGAAGTTTAGTTTTTAGTGCGGCTGTACAATTTAAACAAACACGCTGTCTCGAAATTTGATTTCCAGCTGTATCATACTTGAATGCTAATTTATCTTGTGAGTATGATATAATAATCTGAAGCAATAAGAAGCTGGTAAGTATAACTTTTTTCATATGTGCGAATTTTACTATTTAAATGTAAGATATATTTAAATCGAAATGTTAAAAAAATGCAAAAAACAAAAAGTTAATTATATGTTAAATATGTATTGTAAGTATTTATTTAACAGTAAGTTAAATAATTCGTTAAATTTTTAATTATTAATTGATAGAATCATAATAAATATAAATTCTCGTTAAAAATTTTCCAATTTTTAAGTGGTATTTTGCCATTAACTCAAAATCTTAACCTTAAGATTTTAATTTTTAACATATTCTTAACTAAAATTATTGGGAGTTAATTATAATTGCACACTCGAGGCCCTTATAAAAAGCGTCGATTCACGTCTTTATATACAGCCCTATTTACGTGTTTCAAGAGAGTTAAGTGCTTTAATATCATTATAATAAACGAGATATTAAATTGTTGACATCTCAGTTTTGAGTTTATAAAAAAAGAATTATTATCCTGCCTTGAATTACAAATATGTCAGAGCTCACCCCAAATCTTACCATAACTTATCTGCGCTTGGATCCTGTGCGGTTTTTGTAGTGTTCGGGAAGATAAGCGTAAAGCAAAAAACGCATAGGGCGCAAACTACTTTTGATTTGGAACAATTTTTTTTGACTTGTATAGCTACCTCAAGTTATGCAAGCTTAAATATCAAATAGCCAATAATTATAAAAGAAGTCATATACATTCCATAATGAATCCATAGTTGTATTTTCGGAATAACTTGTGATTTCGAAAGTTGCTTTTCCATTCTTTGAAAAGCTTCGTGTAATTTTTGACTTTTTTCTTTCTCTGTTCTTAGATGAACTTGAATATAATATTCAATATTTGAAGTGTCCGCTTTTATATTGATATTATCTACGTTTTGAGTTAACTTTTCTAATCTTGTTATGCTCTTGTTGAATCCGTCTAATTCGTCACTTAGAAGCTCCATGACTTCATCTAATTTTTTATAGCCCATCATTTCTTATTTTAAATTCCTATTCCTTGATCAATACTTCTTTTGATTACTTTTTTGATCATACTTTTAGCGATACTTGCTATAAGATTCGTACTTAACTCAACGGTTTTACCTAGTAGCTCTGTGCTTTTAGATACTTTTAATGTTTGTCCAAACCCCTTAGCATTTTGGTTTAGTTGACCCATGATTCTTCCGCCAGACATAGAACGATGTATTTCACTGGCTTTTAGATTATAGCCTTTGTATTCCAATCTAAATCCTTGTAGTTTGCTAGCCTTATTAATAGTTGGAATTACTTTTACATTTTGTTGCTTCATCGCTTTGATGTAATCGTCTAAATTCTTTGGTCTTTCATTTTCCATAACTTTCTGGTGGATGTTTTTAATCTCAAAACGTATCAGTTGAAGTGTCATATTCTTTTCTTGTCGTACTTCTTTAATCGTTGTGAGCCCCATTTCCTTGGCTACGTTTTCAGCCGCTAGCTGGCTTCGTTTTCCAATAAAGCTGTCATTGTATGCTTTTCCATCAAAACCTATTCTATTAACATATAAATGCACATGGGTATGTGCTTTATCTCTATGCACAAAAGCAATAGCCTGTTGCTCTTTTAAATTCATTTCCCTTATGAACTTCTGAGTCAATTCTCCTAATTCTTTTTTGCTAAGCTTTTTACCCTCCTCTTGAATTGGACTTAGTATAAAACTGAGCGTGTTCTTCTGGCATCGGACATTCTGCTCCTGTATCAATTTAAATTCATCCGTTATCTGCTGGGTACTATCTCCTGCTATATGTTGGCTAAAGACTATTTCAGCATCCTTCTCTTGATTCCATCCATAGGCTATTGATGCTTTGGTATGTGCTATAGATTTTCCTTTGCCGATCATGATTTATTTTTTGAAGTTGTATAAATGACTACGGATTTGTTCTGCCAAATCTGCAACCTCGCTCGCTAGTTTTGGATTTCGCTTTTTAAACATATTACGGATGCTGGTAAAGTTATTTTTATACTTGACGAGCATTTGATAATGTGCTAGCTGTTCGGGAGTCAAACGTTCAATGACTACATTCTCAAATGCCGAATTACGACAGTATTCAGAAAGTGATATTCCTGCTCGTGCTGCTCGTTTTTTAAGTAGTTTCTTTTCGTAAATAGAGCATCTAAATTTGATATACGTCTTCTTCATTTTTTATTTTCTTTGCAACCATCGGGCGAAAAGCAAGTTTGTTTTTGTGGCAACAAAAACACATCTTGAATTCTCTGCTCCATGGATTCTTTTGAACAGTTCATTAACCATTCGTTCATATCTTTGAATCCTTCATAAAGCTTTGATTTGTCTTTGAATTTGTTAGATACTTTAAGTAAGTTTTCAGTGGTGAGTTTTCCATTAGAATCATTGTCTAGATAGAGGTCTATTTCATCATAATCCTCTAAATGTGTCATGGCTCTTTTTATGAACGTAGTGGAGTTCAATATTAAAAAATCATATTCTTCTTGGAGGTTTTTATGGATTTCTATTAGAGAGAGCATATCAAACATTCCTTCGGTAATGATAAGTTTATCCTTGCCGTCTTTGAAATAGGAAATATCTTTTGGAGAGGTAGAACTTTTACAATATTTATTTCGAAGTTCCCATCCCCCTGAAATATTTTGCAATCCTATCGCGAAGTACCTTTTCTGTTTATTCATAAAATGAACCTCCTTGCAAAGCTGGGCAGCTGTGGAAATAGAAATCCTTCGTTCAAACAAATACTTTAATAATCCAAAATGCCATATTGGTTTTGCATGTAAAATTTGCAACCCCATATTATTTTGTTCTTTAAAAAAGGATTGCTGATGAAAAGAAAAAGAGATTTGATCTGCTTCCAACCATTGGAGAGTTTCTTTTACAGAGAGATTGTTGAGTAGGCAAACCAAATCGATTACATTACCACCGATTCCTTGACCATGGTCGTACCATCTATTTAGTTTCTTGGATACCTTGAAAGAGGCTTGGGTTTCTGAGCGGAACGGACTCAGAAACCAAGCTTCTTTCTCTGTTTCTCTGATCGGAAAGTGCTCGAGTTTTGCCAGCGCCTTTTCGATTGGAAAAGCTCGAGCTCTTTCACAGGATAGTCTAGTTGTTCTTTTCTTATCCATAGTATATCATTTAGTACCAATTTGTATGATTGTTCCATTTTGATGACAAAATGATGAAGAATTGATGACCGTCTAAACTCTTATTTTTACTAGTCTTTACTCTATATATCATCGTTTCATCAAAATTAAGTATATTATAAAGTGTGTTTTTTTCTTTTTCATTAGCAGCTCTTTAGAGAATGGTTCAAAATTATCCGAAACCCCTATGAATACTACATTTTCATCATCATCGTTTTAAAATCGTTTCATCGCTTTAATATCATTCTCTAAAATGTTTTAGTAGAAAATCTTTTTTTATAGAATAGTATCTTCCCTTAGCATCGGTTAATCCCATTCCTCCGCCCTGCCAAATCATTAATTTTCTATAAGCCATAGAGTTTTCTTGGTTCACAAGCTTCCAATCCCTCTTAAGAATATGCCTCAATTGAGTGAGATCAGTTTTGATTCGGGTACGGTTCAATAGCTCGAGGGCATCTAAGGGACATACGCTTATTTCCTCTAATTCCAGGGTTTCCATAGCACTCAGAAAAATGCTGGCTAATTCCTTCTCCACTCGGTTTCCATTGTTTTGCATTAAGTTCTTCAAAGCCATAGTCTTAATCTGAGCGGGCGAGAACCACATTCGGGTGCTATTGGGACTAGTTAATTCTCGGTGGTGTAAATGATAAAGGAATGCTGGTATTTCGGATTCTAGACAGTCTAGAAATCCTGTTACCTCCTTTTTCAATGGTGGTATTTTCAACACCCAAAACCGAGTCTCATTGGAATCAATTTTTATAAAGTTGTCTTCGTTATTGCTACAAAGAATGAACTTTCCAAAGAACTCTACTTCTCTTTTATCTTTTCCCTTAGCTTCCAATTTATTGAAATTGGTGGTGCTCAGGTACTTGATCCGTTCGGTCAATTCTTCTTTGTTAAACAATACCTCGTCTATGCAGATCAACAGCTTGTTATTCCAATCTGAATTGAATTGACTGCTGAAGCTATCGTTGGTTAAATAAGTTAAATTATTGTCGAATACCGTTTTTAACCATTTAAGAAATGTGGTCTTACCCGTAGACCGTTCCTTAGATACCAAACACAAGATTGGTAGCATTTGGATCGGTTTTTGAAATAACAGCTGTAAATAATCCATCCCAAGGTTCAGTTGCTGACCGAAAATATGCTTTAAGAGTTGCAACGTATAGGGATAATCTCCTTCTTGAAGTTTATGAGGTAATGGAGCATATGTGTTATAGAAACCATGGCAATCCCTTTTAAAGTGAATGTGGCTAGGGAGACAGGTAAATCCATCATACTTTTTAATAGTTCCAATAAAATCCCTTCCATGATCTTGGCGTATTGTTTCCAATGTCCATGGTACAATAATTTCATTGAAATGTCCAGCCATAGTTGGCACATATACTAGCTTATAATAGTAAGTACCAACGCGGATATAAGTTGGGTCTTTCATAATCCAGATTTTTTATGCTGCAACAACTGTTCATTGAATTGCTGTTCTAGAAATTCATCGGATAAGTTAGGCTCCCCAATAAGCCATGCATCGATTTCCTCTTTATTAAAGAATAGCTGACGGATGTGCTTGTTGTTTCCTGCCGGTATCAGTTTAAGCTGGGAAAGTTTATAGATTTTACTCTTGGATAATCCTGTATAGTTCACAAGGTCATCGATGTTAAATACTTTTTTAGTGTGGGTAAGCAGGCCTTTTATATCCTGCAATAAGTCCACAACATTTTCTTGCTCATTCATAATCTTTAGAGTTAAGAATTAATAATGAGTAAAAGGCCTTTTACTATGATTGTACTGGACAAACATATGACGGTAAATGCAGTAAAAAAATAGGGAAATAACGATTGCTTATGGATTGCTTTATATTTTCCCTATAAAAATTAAAAAAATGGATTTCTTAGGAGATCCCTAGTGCCTCTGAGATGTCTTTGCGCACATCAACATAGCTACCATCTTGGGTAGCGGAACACCATTTGGAATAACTTGAAGGAAGAGAGCTTGTATTAATTTCGGTATTTTGAAAAGTAAATCGTTCTGAAATAAGCAGGTATAACAATTCTTTAGTCTTTGTATCCATTCGATAGATTCCCTCACGAACGATCAAATCCAAAAAAGTAAATATAAATCGAATATTTCCTGATTGTTTATTTTTTGGAGTTTCTCTGATTACAATTTTTTGGGCTGAGGGTAGTCCGTTGGTTGGATAGGGCGGTCAAATTGAACCACTTGCGGCGGATGAAAGTGAGCATAGCAAAGTAAGTGCTCAAAATCGATTCATTTGTGGTTAAATTTAGTCTTTATTTTTCATTTTTTTACGCATCGATTCTCCTTTAATATGTATTCTGTGTGCATTATGTACAAGGCGGTCTAAAATGGCATCTGCGATGGTTTGTTCTCCTATAATTTCATGCCATGCTTCTACTGGTAATTGTGAAGCTATAATAATACTGTGTTCTCCGTGTCTATCTTCAATAATTTCCATAAAAGAGTGCCTATTTATAGCATCTAAAGCTTTGAGTCCAAAGTCATCTATAATCAGTAGGTCTTGTTTTTCTAGTTTATTGATTTGTTTTAAATAAGAGCCATCTGCTTTTGATGTTTTAAGCATGGTAAAAAGTTTATTCGTGTTATAATACATGACTTTATATCCCAATGAACACGCCTGATGACCAATAGCTGATGCTATATAGCTTTTTCCAGCACCTGTACTTCCTGTGATAAGGATATTCTGTTTTTGCTTTATAAACTCACAGCTAGCAAAGCGTTGTATTTGATTTTTATCTAGCTGTCTTGAAGCATCAAAATCGATAGCTTCCATAACAGCACTATATCTAAAACGTGCCGCTTTTGTTAACCGTTCTATCTTTCTGTTTTGGCGGTCATCCCATTCGCTTTGGAGCAGATATGCGATGAGTTCATCATTTGTGTAGTTTATACTTTGTGGTGATAAACTGCTGTCAAAGGCTCTGTACATGCCGTATAGCCTTAGTTGTTTCATGTGTTCTAATGTCTGTTTATTCATTGTTTTTGGTTTAAATTTATTTGTAATAATGGCTCCCTCTAATATTGCTATGGTTTGGGATATCTGGTTGATCTTCGATATCTTCATCTAAAGTGTCCCAGCCGTTTTTAAGGATACGCTCTACAATATTGTAGTTATGCGCTCCATAGTCTAATGCTCGCTTACAGGCATTATCTAGCCGTGTATTGCCTACCTTTTTAGTAAGGTGCAATATGCCTAAACACGATTTGTAGGATTGCTCAGGGTGTTGTTTCTTTTCTAATATGTTAATGATTAACACCTTACAATTATTACCAACTTGCTCTGCCCAGGTAATGAATTTTTCACTGCTCCACTCGCTGATAAAGCGGTGATGGGAAGGCATGTGTTCCTTTATCGTGCTATACCCATATTTTTGCTTGTTTCTTGGATGTACCGTAAGCAGTTCCTGCTGGTAGTAAATCTCTACTGCGCTATCTGAGTAAACCATTTTGATACGCTTGCCTATATGCTGATAGGGCAGACTATAATAGTGTTTGTCCTTACTAAAATAAATATGGCTGTTTTTATGAACCGTTGCATTAGCGTAGCGTTTAATCTCATAGCGTTTTGCTGGCAATGGTCTGAGCTGATGCTTTTCAATCTCTTCAAATAACGAATAGCGAGAATATTCACGCCCCCTAAAAGAGGTGCTGTTATGGGTTTTAAGAAGTTCTAATATAGCCTTATTCAGTGCAGCTTTAGTATGGATCGTTTGGTTACGCAATGGCGCAAAGACACGTGTATATATGATACGTACAGCATTTTCGACGATGGCTTTATCTCTAGGTCTGTAGGCTCTAGTTGGAAGTACTGCCGTTTCATAATGCTCAGCAAAATCTATAAAAGTCTCATTTACTTTCGGTTCGTAACGACTACTTTTAGTAACTGCTGCCCTCAAGTTATCGGGCACTAAAGCTTGTGGTACACCGCCATAAAACCAAAGTGCATTTTCTACACAAGCTATAAAGTCTTCTTTCTTTTGGCTCTCACAAGCCTCAACATACGTATATTGGCTACTTCCCAATACACAAACAAAGACTTCTAAATCTTGTATCTCACCTGTGTAACGGTCTACGATGGAAAGCTTCTTACCTGTAAAATCAATAAAAAGTTTATCGCCAGCTTTGTGTGTAAAATGCATCACTGGAGACACTTCTTTAGCCCACTCCCGGTACCAATATCTAAACTGGGAAAGTTTGTAACCATCTGGATGTTTGGAAGCATACTCTTGCCAGAGTAGCTCTTTGGTTACACCCGTTTTGCGCAGTTCTTTGTCGAAATAAGGAAAGTATGTTTCTAGAGTCAATAGTTGTTGGCTCTTACCTTTTTGGTCGGTTTTAAAAAGTCTGTTCAGCTCCTCGAGTGTCATGGAAGACACTTCGTAATTAGTAAGCCCATAGCGCTTAAAAAAGTCAATATATTTAGTGATGGTATTACGTGATAGCCCTGTGATTAGGCTTATTTGACGCTTACTGACTCCTTCACTGTAAAGTTTGAAAATCTGTTTTATTTTTCGCATTTCTATTTGTTTGTTGGCCATAATATCTTTTTATAAAAAGATATTTAAAGCTTTACAAATAGAATCGATTTTTAGTGGTTCACTTTCGTCCGCCGCAAGTGGTTCACTTTCACCCGCTCCACTATGATCACTTTAATCCGCTGTAGGTGGTATACTATGCCCGTTTTTTGCACGTTGGTAAGCCTTATTAAGTTATCGATATCACTTTTGTCAAAACCAAAAAAACCCGTCTCAATTAAAGATGGAGATAATTGTAAAAATGAAAACCCCTGAACATTGCTTTTAAATAGCTTCTCAGATTTAAACCAGGTAATCACAAGTAATATTGATAAACTGAACAACAAAGCAACAAAAATATAGCTTGCACTAATTTGAAGAATGGAGTAGGTAGCACCTGAAATAAGAAAGTAAAGAGTTAACGGTGTAATACAAAATAATAGTAACAGGAAAATGGAAAGTCTGTTGGTTGTTAAAGAGCCATGCTTAAGATATAGAAGTTTTAGCTCCCTTCTGCTCTGATATAACCAACTTGCCAATTGCTCGCCTAACCTTTCCATGATAACAAGATAAGGATAAATGAAATCAAATGAAAAAATTGAATTTGACATTTTTTGTCCCTATTTTGTCCTCACTACATAAAGAAAAGCCTCTATATTTCTGTAATGACTTTCTATCACTCTGCTCCCCTCTTGGGCTACAACCTAGAAGAGCAATAACTCATCCTCTATTTTGGTAACTTAAAAATGGGTTGGGTAACTAAAATTGAAGGTTTTACCATATTTAAATGTAGTTATAAAATAATCTTTATAATCCATATTGACGATAACACTAATAATACAAATAGCGCTATGGTTGTATAAAAAGAGGATTTCGCCTTTTTAACCTTAGAAGGGAAAAATCGATCAAAAAGGGAAATTAAATTTAACCATGCAAAGGCCACTAATAATCGAATCAAAATTTGGCTCTTTATATTCAATCCAGCATAAAGCTTAAAAACATCAATGAGAAATAAAATTAATATTCCTAGTAGCAGGATATCAATAATTAATGACCTAAAGTTCTTAAGTTTATTCTGATACTCTTTTGTTAGATATGTCAAATTAATATTAAGCACATTTTCATAAGGGATAATAAAAATATTTCCAGGAATTGATTTAAAATTATCGATTTTGTCTGAATATCTATAAGCATCCATTAGATATATTTCTTCTAATCTACCTGAATCTTTAGATATAGTATGCTGACGAAGAATGCCTCGATATAATTGAGTTTTGTCTTCAGACGTTCTGATTAATATATCAGCATATGTTAAATCAACTATTCTTCCTTTTTCAACTATATTACGATAGGATGTGAATTTTGTTACCTCACCACTGAAATAATAATGCCATGTGTTATCGAAACGAAGTACTGGAGAATATTTATCCAATCCAGAAATTCTAACAATTTTATAGAGTATAGTAGATAAAAGTATTGCATATACTATCAAAAAAAGATAATATAATAAAAAATAGCCTACTGTACTTAAATCAAAAACTAGAGATACAAAATTATTTGATTGTAAATCGTTTAGTGCTTCTAAGTATTGGGATATTTTGTTGCCATTTACAAGTTTTTGAAAGGTTAAAAAAGTTATTCCTTGAATAACTATTCCAGGTAATATGCTAAGATAAATTGTCTCTGTAATCGGACGTTTTGAAAATTGCTTTGTAAACTCTCCGGTGAAGTAAAAACGAAGAAATATAATACCCGGGAAAAGGATAAATAAAAATAGAAGAACGGAGTTAATAGCTATTTCCAATTTTAGATAAACTATTTAGTCTGCCATTTCCAGTTTATTACTATTATGTAAATTCTCTATTTTAATTTCGTTAGAATGAGAAGATTTTAATGCCTCAAATAGCTCCTTTTTTAGTTCAGAATCTTCTTGAAGTTTTACTAAAAAATCATCATCGGAAAAATTTTCTTCTTTACTGAAAATTCGTATTAAATTTTCTTTTAGCGTATTTGCCGTTTCAGAGAAAATTATAGAAAATGTGTTGTTTTTAGATTGGGTTGCCATAATCTATAAATAATGTTGATTTGTTTCAAATATAAACCATCTTAATAGGTTTAGCAAAATTTTAATTACAATTAACAAAATGTTTAATCATTATTGAATAACGTTAATTTAGTAATTATTACTAAATGTTGTATAATACTCCAATCTATTCATCTCCCTATACTCATGAATAACAAAGCCAAAAAATTAGTCTTAAGAGGGACTCAAAAAGCGAACAACAATCCAAGATTGATTGGATAATGATCAATCAAGAAACGAAAACTAACAATAGCTGAAACAATTAGAATATATTATATACAGAAAAACAAGAAAAGGATCAGGCTCCTTTTGTTACCCACAATCATCTCGTTCGTTAAATCTTGGGCATTGTTAGGTACCTTCATATGCGTCTTACCGTCATTTTTGAATCAATTTTTCCATAAAAATCCATCTTTCTACGAATAAACTTAAGCAAAAATTAAAAAAAAGTGTTGGACTTAATGTTGTCCCTATGTTGTCCCTGTTAAAAAAAGAAAGCCATTCAATCTCTTGAATGGCTTGTCTTTACTAAGCTCCCCCTCTTGGGCTCGAACCAAGGACCCTCTGATTAACAGTCAGATGCTCTAACCAGCTGAGCTAAGGAGGAGTGTACTTTTATCGCCTTTGCGGGTGCAAATATAAATGTTTTTTCAAATTAGGCAAACAAAAGAAATAGGAAATTTTACTTTTTTTTTATTTACTTACTTATTTAATATTTTCTCTTGAATCAATACCCAAATATCGTGACCAAAAATAACCGCCATTAACGACATAATAATCACAAAACCAATGATTTGACCGCGCTCTAAAACTTTTTCACTCGGTGCTCTTCCTGAGATCATCTCGTATAGCAAAAACATAACATGCCCACCATCTAATGCTGGTATGGGTAGTAGATTTACAAATGCCAACCACACCGAAAACATCGCTAAAAAGCTCCAGAAAAACATCCAGTCCCAACTCGCCGGCATCATATCAACGATACCTATAGGTCCACGTACCGCTTTATACGCCTCTGTTTTTGGTTTAAAGATGATTTTGAATTGCTTTATTTGCTTGGTTAAGACATTTATAGTTTCTGTAAAACCCGCAGGTATAGACGCTAAAAGCGTATAATCATCGGTAATACTTATATCTTCTATTTTTGGACCTACACCTATAGCACCATCTTCCCCCACCCTTACATCAATTATTTCTTCTCTACCGTCTCTTTCTAAAGTGATACTTAAGGATTTAGTAGCCGAAGCACTTATTTCTTGCACAAACTCATTCCAATACTCTGTTTTTTTATCGTTCACTGCAATTAATCTATCGCCTTTTAAAATACCTGCATTTTCTGCAGGTTTCCCCGGAATAACAGTGTCAACCACCCAAAGCGTTCTATAACTTAAAAAGCGTCTTCCTTTTGCACCTAAAACATCTCTTATGCCCTCTTCTGGTATAGGAAATGTAATTTTTTCGCCGTTGCGATCTACAGTAATATTGTCCCCAAGAAGAATATCGATCATTGCATCATCAAACTTCTTTGTTTTTTTACCATCTATTTCTAAAATCTGATCTCCAGTTTTAAGTCCAATTCGTTCCCCAATTGAATCTACTAAAATACCGTGTTTGATGTTCGATGCTGGAATATAGCGATCACCTACCGTAAAAAATAAACCACTATAAATCAGCCAGGCGAGAAAAAAGTTTACCGTAACACCACCTAACATAATAATCAAGCGTTGCCAAGCTGGTTTTGATCTAAATTCCCATGGTTCTGGATCTTTTTTTAGTTGCTCGGTATCCATGCTTTCATCAATCATACCAGCAATTTTGACATAACCCCCTAGCGGCAACCATCCGATACCGTATTCTGTTTCTCCAATTTTTTTCTTAAAAAGTGAAAATTTTACATCAAAAAACAAATAGAACTTTTCTACCTTGGTTTTAAAATATTTTGCTGGGATGTAATGTCCTAATTCGTGTAAAACAACTAAAATTGATATGATTAAAATAAAGGTAAGAATCTGTATAAAATAATCCATTAACGAAATAATTAGTATTTTAAAGCGCCAAAAGTAAGCTTTTAAAAAGTCTAAAAAAAGCAAACTATTTCTCTCCCATTTTTTTTAAGAAATATTTAGCAGCATAAGTGCTAAAAGCGTTTACTATTTATAATAATGGGCAGTATCTTTGTAAAAAAAATATGCGTCAATTCTTTTCAAAATATAAATTATTTGGTGTAGTGATGTTAGGTCTTTCTGCGGTCATCATGTACCTCTTTTTTAATGCGCTACAGCCCGTTAAAATTTTGCGCATTTACCAACCAGCAGATTTTAATCCTGAACTGGTTGACTCATCGATTACCCATGTAAAAAAATACCATACCATTGCCGATTTTTCTCTTATCAACCAAAATGGGAAAGTAATTACGAACGAAGATTATCAAGACAAGATTTATATCGCTGACTTCTTTTTCACCACTTGCCCCACTATATGCCCCATTATGACAGAACATATGGCCCAAATACAAAAAGAAATTTTAAATGACGAGGACGTACTATTGTTATCACATTCAGTAACTCCAGAGATTGATTCTGTCCCTCAATTAAAAAAATATGCCTTGGCAAAAGGAGTTGTTGATCGTAAATGGAATTTGGTTACTGGCGATAAGAAACAAATTTATGCCCTGGCAAGAAAATCCTATATGGCCGTAAAATCTGATGGTGATGGAGGTCCTTTCGACATGATACACACTGAAAATTTTATGTTGATTGATAAAAAACGTAGAATTCGCGGCACATACGACGGCACAGATCCTGAAGAAATACAACGTCTTTTGGCAGATTTAGCAGTATTAAAAGCATCTTCCGAGAATACCGATACGGAGTAATGGTTTTTTTAAGCTTAAAATAATAGGGTATCGATTTAGCAGTACATAGAGAACAACTATTTCCTTTTTCTTTTCCTAAATTAAGCTTACATTTGTCTTAATTATAATCAATCTAAATAAAAATTGATAAAAACGGTCGCACAACTTAAAAGAGGAGAAAAGGGAATTATCAAGGAATTTGCCGACGATATTTTACCTATAAAGCTACTAGAGTTGGGTTGCTTGCCTGGCAATGAGGTAGAGTTAATACAGGTTGCTCCATTGAAAGATCCTATTTACATTAATGTAAATGGATCGCATATTGCCATACGCCGTTCTGTGGCTGAATTAATTGAATTGGAACTAACTGACGATGCTGCCCTATTATGAGCAAACAAATTAATGTAGCACTTATCGGAAACCCAAATACAGGAAAAACATCTGTATTTAATCAACTCACTGGATTAAACCAAAAAGTGGGTAATTACCCTGGAATTACAGTCGAAAAAAAAGAAGGTATTTGCAAGCTTCCTCGCGGCATAAAAGCACATATCATTGATTTGCCAGGGACCTACAGCTTAAACACCACTTCTTTGGATGAAAGTGTTGCTGTAGAATTACTATTAAATAAAAACGATAAAGATTTTCCTGATGTAGCCGTAGTCATTGCTGATGTAGAAAATTTAAAGCGAAATCTACTATTATTTACACAAATTAAAGATTTAAAAATACCGGCTATCCTAGTGATCAATATGGCAGATAGAATGTCAAGAAAAGGCATTTCAATTGATGTAGGATTGCTAGAAGAAAAGTTAGACACTAAAATTGCCGTAGTAAGTACCCGCAAAAAAACAGGGATAGAATACCTAAAAGATCTTATTCTTGATTACAAAAATCTAAGTACAAAGCCTAACATAGATACTACGGTTATAGATCCCAGTTATTTTGAAAAATTAAAAACCACATTCCCAAAAGAAGATGTGTATAAGCTTTGGCTGGTGATTACACAGGATGTAAACTTTATGCCCATTGAAAAAAACATTTTTCAAAATACAGCATCATTTGCCACTAAAACCAAATCTGAGTTAAAAAGATTACAACAAAAAGAAACTATTTTAAGGTATCAGTATATTAATGGTATTCTTAAACAAACGCTCAAAATAGATATTAATGCCGCCAAAGGACTAAGGGCAACCCTAGACAAAATACTCACCCATAAGGTTTTTGGTTATCTTATTTTCTTTCTTATCCTATTGACCATTTTCCAAGCCATTTATGATTGGAGCGAATACCCAATGGATTTAATTGAAGGTTTTTTTGCCAATGCAAGTGAATGGGTTAAAAATAGCTTACCGCCAGGGGTCTTTACCAATTTATTGGCGGAAGGCATTTTAGCCGGTATCGGCGGAATCGTCATTTTTATCCCTCAAATAGCCTTCTTATTTTTATTCATCGCTTTGCTAGAAGAAACTGGATATATGAGCCGTGTCGTGTTTTTAATGGATCGTGTTATGCGCCCATTCGGACTCAGTGGTAAAAGTGTAGTGCCCTTAATTTCAGGTACGGCCTGTGCCATCCCTGCCATCATGGCAACACGTACTATTGAAAATTGGAAAGAACGCCTAATTACGATTTTAGTAACTCCTTTTACAACATGTTCTGCCCGATTACCTGTGTATTTAATTATTATTGAACTGGTGATTCCAGAAGGCCGTTTTATTGGCCTTAGTTATCAAGCATTAACCTTAATGCTTCTATATTTAATTGGCTTCGCCGCAGCAATTTTGTCTGCTATGATTTTAAATAAAATATTAAAAATCAAAAGCAAATCGTTTTTTGTAGTGGAAATGCCGAACTATAAACTTCCGTTACTTAAGAATGTAGCCTACACTGTTCTTGAAAAAACCAAAAGTTTTGTTTTTGGTGCAGGTAAAATTATTTTAGCCATTTCTATTATTCTTTGGTTTTTAGGCTCTAATGGTATTTCTGATAATTTTAAAAATGCAGAAACCATTGTTCAAAATAAAATTGAACAACAAGGCTTGTCTGAATTTAATACCTTGAACAATAAAGGCATATTACTAGGGTATGAGAACGCTTTAAAAGATAGTGTCGCTACGAATAGGTATACCATAGATGCTATGGCGATTCAAGATTCTTTAGCTCAAAAATCGCTTGCTCTTTTTGAAACCGCTAAAAGTCAAGAAATTGCTAGTTTTAAACTAGAAAACTCCTATATAGGCTATATGGGAAAAGCCATTACCCCCATTGTTGAGCCATTAGGTTATGATTGGAAAATTGGTATTGCCGTATTAACTTCGTTCGCAGCGCGTGAAGTTTTTGTGGGTACTTTAGCGACTATTTATAGTGTTGGTAGCGATGAAACAGATACCATCACCAATAGAATGGCGGCCGAAATAAATCCTCGAACACAAAAACCGTTATTTAATTTGGCATCAGGCATTTCGTTATTACTATTCTATGCCTTTGCTATGCAGTGCGCTAGTACTTTGGCTATTGTAAAAAGAGAAACCAACACCTGGAAATGGCCTATTGCTCAGCTCGTATTCATGAGTGCCTTTGCTTATGTTGTTGCCTTAATTGCTTATCAAACTTTGAAATAAAATGGAAGCACTACAGCACATACTTGTTTATTGTACCCTTGCCATTGCCGTAGGCTATGTTGTTAAAAAATTCTTTTTACCAAAACGTTTTTTTTCGTCTCAAAAAAAATCCAATTCTTGCGGCGATTGCGGATGCCATTAATCGCAAAGCGATAAGCGAAATTGTTAAACCTCCCATGTAGCGCCTTGAATATTGGTCTTTTTCATTCTGTTCAAACGTAAAAATTCTCCTGTGTCGGGCAACCTTTTGCGAAAATGAAACGTCTTTAGTTAAAGAATCGACATTTTTTTTAAATATCCGTTAAATAAGTACTAAATAGCTCTTAATAAAATCAAAAATAGGGTGGATTGTTTCTGATCTATCGTTTCTTTTGTTACACTAATACCCAACTAATTCTATGAAATTTTATTTCACTTTCTTTTTTGTATGCTGTACTTTACATTTTAGTGCACAAGGCCAATCTCAAACCTTAAGCGCTAAAATTTTAGACTCGATTTCAAAAGAACCTATTCCTTTTGCAACCATCCAGTTCGCTGACGAAGGTGGTGTAATTTCTAATGCCGAGGGTAGTTTTAGCGTGTTGCTTCAGAAAAAAAGTGCGCCAACAGATTCCCTATTTATATCAAGTATGGGTTTTAAAACCTACGCGATTAGTATTGAAAATTTCAAGGATAGCATTGTGCTTTTAGCCCCACAGAGTATTGCGCTAAAAAACGTCATTGTCACCAATAAAAACTACACTGCTGAAGAATTAATTGAATTGGTAGAAGATAATCTGGAAAAGAATTACAATACGTCATTAACTAAAAAAAGATTGTTTTTTAGAGATCATTACCATCAATACATTAACAGAACCAACTATTCAGATTTTAAATCGACGATTGATGCCTTTGACAAACAATTTGTAGATAATTTTATAAATTCAGTTCCTAGAAGCTCTGATTATTACACCGAAGTTTTAGCCGATTTATCAGGAAATTTATCCACCGACAAACAAAAAATAGAGCTTATCAAAGCCTCTAAAATGTACGATAAAAATACGGAAGTCGATTTTGATATTTTAGAGAAAAAACTAGAACAAATTTTAAAAGAAAATGTAAAACCAGATTCGTATTTAAAAATAAAATCAGGTTTATTTGGTACGAAAATAGATAACGACGAACTCTTCGGAAAGGAAATAGATTCAAGCGACGTCAATGCTTTAAACAAAAAAATAGAAGAAGAAAAAAAACGAAAAGAAAATGCCAAACGCTATTTTGCCAATAGCACAAAAAATCAAATCTCTAAGCTTTTTCAAGATTTGATTTTTATGGAAGATACCGATCTTAATTTTATTACAAAATCTAGAAAATATAATTTCACGTTAAAAGAATTGACGTATTTAGGAGCTGATGTCGTCTATGTTTTAAACTTTGAACCCAAAGGAGGCGCAGATTATAAGGGAACCTTATACATTAATGCAGATGATTTTGCCGTAGTACGGGCCGATTATGAAAACGTAAAACCATTAAAATCATTTAAACTTTTAGGTGTTTTTATGAATGAGTATCTAGAAAAAGGAAAAATGATATTTTATAAAGATGCCGCTAATAAATATAATTTGCGGTATGTAGAAAAAGAAGGTGGTGTTTTAGCAGGTGCAAAACGACCACTAAAAATTATAGAATTTAATAAGATTGTAAAAGGTAAAAACAAACAAAATGAACTTTCACTTGATTTTGATGCAGCCGTTACAAACGTAAATAAATATGAAATTGTAGTTTTTGATACCCAAGAAATAAATCCTGGAACATTTGAGGCTATTCAAGAAAACAATAAGATTACCCCTACCTATTTAGCACGTTATGATCCAGAATTTTGGAAAGGCTATTCGATTATGGAACCTAATACCGCCATAAAAACCTTTACCGCAACGGAGGAGAAAACAGAGTAAATACGTCGACTGGTAAGCGAACCCAATAAGATACAAGAATCAAGACCGCTAGACTATTCGCGTGAAGATCACGTCTCCCTACTGTTTTTTAACTGCTTTTGATTATTTGAAGGCTAAATTTCTGAGGCCTCGAGGAATGCAATGCCTTAAAAAATATCTTTTATATAAGCATACAATAATAGTCCCCAACCTGCGACCAAAAACAAACCTCCTATCGGAGTTATTGGCCCCAATATTCTAAGTTTTTTATTTTTTGAGGCACTAATACTAAGGCCGTAGATGCTAAAGGAAAATAAAAATGTACCAATAATAAAGCAATAAGCAATATTGGTTTCTAAGGGTGTTATAAAATTAAAATTGTACCCAATGATCACTAGCAAAATAGCATGATACATTTGGTATTTGACCCCTGTCTCAAAACTTTTTAATTGGTCATCAGACAATGTCTTTTTTAAGGTGTGCGCGCCGAAAGCGCCAAATAGAACAGCTAACATTCCGTACAAGGCACCCATAAATTGAACTAATAAAATCATAGTTTTCAAATTTTAATCAAAGATAAGAATGTTATATCAGTTTTCGGCTCTTGGGTCTTGGGTCTTGGGTCTTGGGTCTTGGGTCTTGGGTCTTTAAATAAACGTAAATCCTTATTCTTTACTTCGTATTCATTTTTCAATAATCTTTTCTTTATATTTAAAGTCTAAACTTCAACTCATGAAAACTATCTACTCGATTGTTATTTTACTAGCTTCCTTTTACTCACAAGCGCAAGGAACACAACTACTGCGACAACCAACAGCATCAGAAACCGAAATTGTTTTTGTGTATGCCAATGATTTGTGGAAAACGAGTATCAATGGTGGCCAAGCCATTCGATTAACAAGTAATGAAGGCTACGAATCTAGTCCACATTTTTCAAAAGACGGAAAAACTATTGCCTTTACAGCGGAATATGATGGCAATGTTGATGTGTATACAATCCCCTCTGAAGGTGGAGAACCAAAACGATTAACCTACCACCCTGATGGCGATTATGTGCAGGGATGGACACCGGACGGCGAAGTGCTTTTCCGTTCTGGCAGAGACGGTCAGCCTACTTTGACCAATAAATTATATAAGGTGTCGGTAGCGGGTAGTTTTCCCGTGGCTATTGATATTCCGAGAGCCGCTTATGGAGAAATTTCTGATGATGGTACATATATTGCCTATACGCCTATTACTTCTTGGGATCCTGAATGGCGAAATTATCGAGGCGGTCAGGCCATGCCCATTTGGATTGTTAACATGGAAACCAAAGATTTAATAACAACTCCCCAACCCACTCAAGAACGTCATTTAGATCCTGTTTGGTTTGATGCTAAGGTTTACTATTTATCAGAACGTGATTTTGCCAGTAATATCTGGTCTTTCGATCCTGAAACCAAAGCAGAAAAACAACTTACTTTTCATAAAAAATTCGATGTTAAAAGTTTAGATGCCAGTAAAAGTGCCATCGTTTACGAACAAGGTGGTTATTTACATCTTCTTAATCCTAAAACAAGTGAAACAAAACAACTTTCGATCACCATCAATGGAGATATGAATTTTTCTAGACCAAGATGGGAAGATGTAAGTGCTAGACAACTTACAAATGCCAATATTTCTCCTACAGGGAAAAGAGCGGTTTTTGAACATCGAGGTGAAATATTCACGGTTCCTAAAGAAAATGGAACTTGGAAAAATATCACGAACACTCCGGGTATTGCAGATCGGGCTCCAGTTTGGTCACCGAAAGGCGACAAAATTGCTTGGTTCTCTGACGCTTCAGGCGAATATCAACTGGTAACCGCTAATCAAGATGGAGCCAATCAAAAAAGTTATAGTTTACCCAATAACACCTTCTATTTTACACCGGACTGGTCTCCTGATGCCAATTATATTGCCTATTCAGATACAGATTACAATATATGGGTTTTGAATCTCAATACCGGAAATGCTGAGAAAGTAGCTACAGATTCGTATGCTCACCCAAACAGAACTATGAATCCTGTTTGGTCACCAGATAGCCAATGGATAAGCTATCCAAAACAATTGGTTAGTAATTTCAAAGCTATTTTTGCTTACAACATAAACAACAAAAAAACCATTCAACTTACAGATGGACTTGCAGATGCTATCAGCCCTGTTTGGGATGAAACTGGGGCCTATCTTTACTTTTTAGCAAGTACCAATTACGGTTTACAATCGGGTTGGTTAGATATGAGTTCTTATGACACCAATGTTACTAGAAGCCTTTATGCCATTGTTCTTTCGAAAGAGGGCAAAGCGCCAACCCTACCCAAAACCGATGAAGAAAAAGCGGTAAGCACTCCTGAAATCGCATCAAAAAATAACAAAAAAGATAAAGACAAAGAAGAAGAAAAAACGCCCAAAGTAAGTGTCACTATTGATGCAGAGGGAATTTATAACAGGATAGTTGCTTTACCATTATCGGATAGAAATTATACGGCTTTAGCGAAAGGGCCAAAAAATACAATTTTCATTGCAGAAGCCGTGCCTAATGAAAATGGTCTCAAATTACATAAATATGATGTAGAAAAAATGAAGGCCGATGAATATGCATCAAAAGTTAATGCCATGGTCGTTTCAAATGATCGCAAGCATATTTTACTCAATATAAACAACTCTTGGATGCTTACTGAAACGGCGTCTAAACCAGATCCAGCTAAAGATAACTTAGCCATTAGCATCAAAATTAAGGTAGATCCAACCGCAGAGTACGAACAAATTTTTAAAGAAGGATGGCGCTATATGCGTGATTTTCTATACGTAAATAATGTACATGGAGCACCTTGGAACACGATCTACGAATGGTATTCGCCTTGGATAAAACATGTACGTCACCGGACAGATTTGAATTATGTGGTGGATATTATGAGTGGTGAAGTAGCCATTGGGCATTCTTATGTTTCGGGTGGTGATATGCCAGATATTGACAATGTACCGGTAGGGCTTTTAGGATGTGACTTAGTCCTTGAAAATGGCTTTTACAAAATTTCAAAAATCTACACTGGGGAAAGCTGGAATCCTGATGCCGAAGCACCGTTAGCACAACCAGGTATTGCGGTAAAAGAAGGCGATTTCATTACTGCTATTAATGGTAAACCCCTGACGGGAACTATCAACCCGTATTTGCTCTTAGAGCAAACAGCGGGTCGCGAAACACGTTTAACCATTAACACCACTGCCCAAAGCGGTGGAAAAGAAATTTTAGTAAAGCCTGTTCGTAGCGATCGAGGTCTAAGAACGTACGATTGGATAGAAAGCAACCGTCGTAAAGTGGATGCGCTTTCCGGAGGAAAATTGGCTTACGTGTATGTACCAAATACAGGAAACGGAGGATATACCTCTTTTAATCGCTATTACTTTTCGCAACAAGATAAAAAAGGAGTGATCATAGACGAGCGTAATAATGGCGGTGGTTCTGCGGCAGATTATATGATTGATATTATGACGAGAGAGCCTTACGGATATTTTAATAGCAAAACAGAAGGAAACCGACCATGGACATCCCCTGCAGCGGGAATTTTTGGCCCCAAAGTGATGCTCATCAACGAACGTTCTGGGTCTGGAGGTGATTTATTACCCTATATGTTTCATATGAAGAAAGTAGGCCCTTTGGTGGGCACACGTACTTGGGGTGGCTTAGTAGGCACCTGGGATACACCACCTTTTATAGATGGTGGTAGAATGGTAGCACCTAGAGGTGGTTTTTATGACATTAATGGAGAATGGGCAGTAGAAGGTGATGGTGTTGCCCCAGATATTGAAGTTATTCAAGATCCGAAATCGTTATTAGCAGGCAAAGACCCACAACTAGAAAAAGGCGTTGAAGAAGCCCTGCGACTTTTAAAAACCCAAGAATTTAGTATAAAGCCTGAACCTGCTCCACCTATTCGTTGGAAACGACCTGAAGGCTATCAAGACGAACGTTAATAGAAGTATTTAACATACCACCAACGAGAAACTAAAAAATTAGATGATCAAACCTTCATTTACTTTAAGAGTAAATGAAGGTTTGTTGGTCTATATTGAAAATCTATTTTTAAAAAAGAAGGCTATTTTAATCAAAGAAGTTTTTATTCACACATCATAAAGGACCACCAATCTCATGAATTCTAAAACTGGTGTTTTCAACTAAAGCCTTAAACACCGGTGCTCCTAAGAGTGAAGGTATCAAAAACATGAATCTAAGTTTTATTTAATTTCAATAGTAATTTCTTTATCACTATCGAGTTCAAAAGAACATTCTTTAAAACTCGGAGGTCCAAAGGTTTTCATTTTCCCAATTGAAAAGCCCAAAGGTTCTTTGGGAATACCCATGAAATTAGTGTCTAATTTTTCATTGGAATTTTCATCATGAAAAACGGCTATCGCATAAGTCCCAGAAGGGATGTCCTCCATAATTAAGACAGTTTTTCCTTTCATAGCCTTTACAGCAGCAGCTTTAAAAACTTTATCAAACCTTAAAAAGTTCTCTGTAGTATTGTAAAGGGCTGCTCTTATTTCACCTTTGGTATTTTTAACATTCGTAATGTGTAAAGTCACTTTATGTTGCGCAAAAATTGTCATAGGAAGTAGTAGTATTAAAAAAAGTAATTTTTTCATAGTGCTAAGTTCAGATTAAAATGTATAAAATACTACCTCATTTGGTTCTAAAAGTATTTTGAATTAAAATCATGAATCATGCCTAATTAAAAAATGTTGAACTAAATTTTTTAAAAGATTCATTTCGAACAACTAATTTGTAGGTCAAGGACCTTTTTCACAGGAGACCTTTTACACCAAGAGCAAATGCATAAATTAGTATCTTTGAATAAAAAAATCATAAATGAAAGCCTTCAGTTGTCTGATTATTTTTGGTGTGTGTTTTATGTTAAATGCACAATCAGTGCATAATGAAATTATAAGCATTGCACCAAATGAACAGAAAGAAATCTATATTCCTGCTTACGATACGGATACCATTAGCTTGAGGATTTCCCTTCACAAAACTAAAAAAGCTAAAAAAAATAGCCTACTAGTTTATGAAAGTTTATCTACTTTAAAAATTAAGGAAGAGTTTACTAAAGTTTTTGAAACACAATTCATGGCTTCAAAAAATGGCATCTTTAAACTGCTGATAAAAAATGAAAATAAAAATTCAGTGGATTATGACCTATCCTATGTGGTAAATTCCTCAAAAAATAAAAAACCTAAAATTGGGTTTTTACAAAAACAAGACACTATTTATGGTCCAGCGGTAGAGCAGTTCATAGATCATAAAGTAGTAGAAACCCAAACCGTTCAGAACGAAAAATTTTATATCAATAGCACTTCAAATGCCCTTGTAAAGGGAGGTAAAAATCGGATTATAATTCCAGTAAACCTGCCCAAAAACACCAAAGAATGGTATTATGTATTCACAGCGTCTAGAGAAGAAAAAGACATTAACACTACTTTATCCTCCTTTGATTTAGCTTCGCAAATTACCAAACTAATTAAAGATGACGCGTCGATCCAAAGTGCTGTAAGTAATTTGAGTCCACCACCAGGGGCAAATATTTGTGACATCTACCTTATTCAGTCAAATACCGAAGCTGAATTATTCAAAGAAAAAGAGGACTTTACCGCTACCCTAGAAGGATCTCGTGAAAACTTTAAATCGGGAATTGTAAAAGTGGCCCATACGGAAAAAAGTTTTTTGGGCATTAGAAATCCAGATAACCTATATGGTATTCATATTGCTATTGAGATTATTGCAATAATAGAAAGAACAGAAAAAGTAAAGAAAATGGTACCTAAGCCTATCATTACTACCCATAAAATACCATATTTCATAGAATGATACAAACCTACGACTATATAATCATCGGCGCTGGTGCCGCAGGCTTACTTTTAGCAGATGCAATAGGAAAAGATCCCTTTTTTAAGGAGAAATCTATTTTACTGCTAGATAAAGATGCCAAACAAACCAATGACAGAACATGGTGTTTTTGGGAAAAAGATGAAGGTGATTTCGATGACATACTTTTTAGAACGTGGCACAGTATTTTCTTCGCTGGAAAAAAATTGAGACAAGAGTACAGCATTGCCCCGTATCGCTATAAGATGATTAAGGGCGAAGATTTTTATGCTAGTTATCTAAGAAAAATAGCGCAGCATAAAAACATTGCTTTCGTACAAGACGAAGTAATTAGCATAGAGAAAACAACTAGCCACCAACTCATAAAAACCCAAAATACTACATATATAGCGGAAAAAGTTTTTAATAGCATTTACGATTATAAAGAACCGCTACTACAAAAAAAATATCCTGTTTTACAACAGCATTTTATAGGTTGGTTTGTGAAAACAGACCAGGCAGCTTTTCATGAAAAAACAGCTACTTTTATGGATTTTTCCATAGCCCAGAAAGGAAATACTCGTTTTATGTATATTTTGCCATTTTCCGAAACAGAGGCACTGGTTGAATATACTTTATTTTCTGAAAAACTACTCGAAAAATCCGAATATGAAGAAGCTATAAAAAAATATCTAAACGATGATTTAGGTATCAGAAATTACGAAATAACTGAGACAGAGAAAGGCAGCATCCCTATGACTTGTTTTAATTTTGCTCAAAAAAACACAGAAACTATTCTATATATTGGCACTGCTGGAGGTTGGACCAAAGCGAGTACAGGCTACACCTTTATGAGCACCAGTAAAAAGGTAAAAAAATTAGTGGCACATTTAAAAAACGAACAGCCCTTGAACACTTTTAATAAAAAAGATAAGTTTTGGTTTTATGACTTGTTATTGTTGGATGTACTTTTTGCCAATAATGCCTTGGGTCAATCTATCTTTGAATTGCTTTTCAAAAAGAGAAGTCCTCAACTGATTTTTAAATTTTTAGATGAAGAAACCAGCTTTTTAGAAGATTTTAAATTTATTAGTAGCCCACCCCCATGGCCTTTTATGAAAGCACTTTTAAACAGAATAAAAACTGGGTTTTGAGCTTATTTAAATTTACAATAAACCTAAACCTCTTAGACCTTTAAATGCCAATTAAACTTCCCGTTGCATTAAGCTCTCTCCGAATTTTTTTAGTAGCATTTTTTTAGCTTCCGAAATAGGTAATTTCTCTAAAACCTGAAAGGCTTTTTCAGTATACATGGCTATCTCTTTCTTAGTTTGTTCAGCGGCACCGCTATTTAAAAAGATAGTTTTAACCGTACTAATTTTATCGGTAACGTCTTTGGGCTGAATTGAAAATAAATGTTCTAATTCTTTAGCTTCTTGTTTGGTAACAGATGCTAAAGAAGTAAGGTATAAAAATGTTTTTTTGTTTTCAATAATATCACCGCCAACTTGCTTTCCAAAAGTTTCTGGATCCCCGAAGGCATCTAAATAATCATCTTGCAACTGAAAAGCTATTCCTAAATTTTTACCAAACTCATAAATATCCTGCTGTGTGTTTTCTGAAACATTCGCAATAATGGCACCCATTTTCATGGCCGCCCCAACGAGCACAGCTGTTTTGTATTCAATCATTTTTAAATACTCTGAAATGGTTACATCGTCACGTGTTTCAAAATCTACATCGTACTGCTGCCCTTCACAAACTTCAATCGCCGTTTTACTAAATAATTTAGCCAAACTTCTAAAAACTTCGCCCTCATAATTCTCAAATAACTGATAAGCATTGATTAACATGGCATCACCAGAAAGAATCGCCGTATTAATATCCCATTTTTCATGCACCGTAAGACTTCCTCTTCGTAGAGGCGCATCATCCATAATATCATCATGAACTAAAGAAAAATTATGAAAAACTTCAATAGCTAAAGCAGCGTCAAGTGCTTTTCTATAATCGGTTCCAAAAATTTCAGTGGTCATAAGCGTCAACAAAGGCCTTAATCTTTTACCTCCTAAACCCAGAATATAGCTGATGGGTTCATAAAGATTCAAAGGTTCTTTTTCCTTGGTTTTTAACTCTAAATAGCTAATAAATGCTGTTCTGTAGGTTTCGACAATTTGCATGCTACAATTTTTTTCAAAAATACGTTAATAAGGTGAATATTCTAATCTTTAAAAAAACCTATTGAGTTCACGTATCCTTAAGCTCTAACTAGCTCCTAGCTTTCTTATGTCACAAAAATTAAAAGAGCCGGTATGAGAACAAGGAATATGTTCTTTCATACTATTTAACATAGACTTCAACAGTACACCAATCAATAGTTAGAACCAAAGCTCGATCTCTTTTCTTTTTGAAGGTAATGCAAACATCGAATGTTAAATAAATGTAAATACTTTGGAAACTTAATTTGTTTTTAAAGTTTCCGTAGTACATTTGCGCGCCGATATGAAAGAAAAAGTTTTAGAAAAAGCAACAGAATTATTTTTAACACTTGGTTTTAAAAGTGTGACTATGGACGATTTAGCCCATGAAATGGGTATCTCTAAAAAGACCATCTACGCCCATTTTGAAAACAAAACCAAACTGGTGGAAGAAAGTACTTCACATTTATTTTGTCGTATTTCAACGGGAATCGATACCATATGCGCTTTGCAAAAAAATCCCATTGAGGAGCTGCTAGACATCAAAAAATTTGTCATGCAGCACTTAAAAGATGAAAAATCGTCTCCCCAATATCAGTTGCAAAAGTACTATCCTAAAATTTATGCTTCCATACGGTCAAAACAGTATGAGATGATGCAACATTGTGTTGTAAACAACATAAAAAAAGGAATAGCAATGGGTATTTACCGTGAAAACTTAAATATAGATTTTGTTTCTAGAATTTACTTTTCAGGGGTCATTAGCATTAAAGATATTAAGTTGTTTCCTCCAGATCTGTTTCCCACCAACAAATTGCAAGACGATTTTTTGGAATACCATCTCAGAGGCATAATTACACCAGAAGGTAGAAAAATATTAAACAATCTCATCAACTCAAACCAAGAATAAATGAACTTTAAATTACTAGTATTACTTGGCATTTTTACCATGCTTAATGGCTTTTCACAAGAAGTTCCTAGAACTTTTACCCTAGAAGAAGCTATCGCTTTTGCGCTAGAAAATAATTATAATGCGATCAATGCCGACAGAGACCTTATAGATGCCCAAAAACAAAAATGGGAGACTATTGCTGACGGTTTACCTCAAGTTAATGCTGCTGTAAGCTACCAAAACCAACTTAAACAGCCCGTATCGTTACTACCAGGAGAATTAGCAGGTGGGGATCCAGGCACTTTTATACCCATCGTTTTCGGACAGCCTCAAACGGCAAATATTTCAGCAACATTATCGCAGCAAATTTTTGATGGTTCTTATATTGTTGGTGTACAGGCGGCAAAAACTTTCATTAGTTATAGCGCTAATAACAAAGAAAAAACAGTTTTAGAGGTAAAAAAAGCCGTTGTTGAAGCTTATGGAAATGTGCTTTTAGCAGAAGAAAGCGTAGCCATATTTAAAAAAAATATAGCCACACTAGAAAAAAACCTTTTTGAAACCAGAAAAATATTTGAAAATGGTTTAGGTGATGAAGAAAGTGTAGAACAATTGCAAATTACTTTGTCGTCTGTAGAAAATCAGTTAAAAAATGCTACTCGGTTGCAAGAAATTACTTTACAGATGCTCAACTTAACATTGGGAATAGCTATCGATACGAATACAATTTTATCTGAAAACTTAGATGATTTAACACTTAAACAAACCGATTTAAGTATTCTTGAGTCTGACTTTAATATCAACAACAACGTGGATTATAAATTAGCTTTAAACTTAAATGAACAACGTTTTTTTGAATTAAAACTTCAAAAAAGTAGAGCCTTACCTACGTTAAACGCTTTTATAAATTACGGCAGTACTGCTTTTAGCGATCAATTTAATTTTTTGAGCGCCGACTCACAATGGTTCGATTCGTCTGTTTTAGGTTTTGATTTAAGTATTCCCATTTTTAGTTCCTTAAAAAGAAGTGCTAGTACCCAAAGAGCTAAAATTGCCTTAGAAAAAGCTAAAACACAATTAACTGAAGCGGAAGAGCAAATACGCTTGCAACTAAAACAATCAAAAAGCAATTATATTTTGGCTATTGAGCAGTATGCAACGAACAAAGAAAATTTAGCACTTGCTGAACGTATTGAAAATAAAAATCAGATTAAATATGCAGAAGGTATTGCCACAAGCTTTGAGCTAAGACAGGCCCAAACACAATTGTATGATGCTCAAAACAAACATTTACAATCGATGGTCGATGTCATCAATACTAAAACTGCCTTAGAAACAGTACTCAACAATAACTAAAGGAAAACCACAAAACATAAACTTAATAAACTTTTTCAAAAATGAAACAGCCCTATATATTCACTATACTTTGTATTTCTATGCTTATCATAGCTTGTGGAGATGATAAAAAACAAACGGTAGAAGAGGTCATAGCGACTTCTAATCCAGAAAAAATAAAAGAAAAACGTGTTTCCTTAGTGGAGGAACAACAAGTTTTATTAGATCAAATTAAAAGCTTAGATGAAGCTCTATCAAAATATGATACGGTAAAAAAAGTACCCTTAATTACTACGTTTACCGCTAAAAATGAAATTTTTAATCACTATTTAGAAATTCAAGGGAATGTAACGACTAAAAATCTAATTGTAATCACTCCGGAGTACAATGGTATTTTAACCGATGTTTATGTAACGGAAGGTCAAAAAGTAAGCAAGGGTCAACTTTTGGCAAAAATTGATGATGGTGGTTTAGGACAACAAGTAGCCCAATTACAAATTCAAACCGAATTAGCAAAAACCACTTTCGAGCGTCAAAAACGTTTGTGGGATCAAAATATTGGTAGTGAAATTCAATATCTACAAGCAAAATCTACCTATGAATCTCAAGCAAGAGCAGTAGATCAATTACAACAACAAATAGCTAAAACTAGAGTTACAGCACCATTTTCAGGGACTATTGATGATGTCATTACCGATCAAGGTAGTGTGGTAGCAGCCGGACAATCGCAATTAATGCGTATCGTAAATTTAGACAATATGTATATTGAAACTGATGTTCCTGAAAACTATATTAGGAACATTACCAAGGGTAAAAATGTAGAAGTGAATTTTCCCGTACTAGGAAAAACAATGCTTGCCACTGTTAGGCAAGCTGGAGACTTCATTAATCCAGCCAATAGAACTTTTAAGGTTGAAGTTGGTATTTCAACGAAAGAAAAAGATATAAAACCAAACTTAACTGCTAAATTAAAAATTAACGATTACACCAATGAAAATGCTCTTTTAATACCACAAAGCATTATCTCTGAAAATGCAGAAGGTGAGCAATACGTATATGTTGTAAATGAAAAAGGCAGTAATAATGAGGGAATTGCTAAAAAGGTAATTATTAAGACGGGTAGAACACAGGGCGACATTATTGAAGTACTTGAAGGTATTGAAAATGGCGCAGAAATTATAAAAGAAGGAGCGCGTAGCGTTGAAGACGGACAAACAGTTAAAGTAATTAATTTATAAACCAAAAAAGTATGACTAAGAAAAAGAAACAAGTCGATAAAGAATTTGGTTTTTCATCATGGGCTATTAACAATAAAACGACCATGTATGTGCTTATTTTGGTGATTTTTTATTTAGGTGTTGCCGCATTTTTCGATATGCCCAGAGAGAATTTTCCAGAAGTAAACGAAACGAAAATTTATGTAAGCTCTGTATTCCCTGGGAATACGGCAGAAGATATTGAAAAACTCATTATTGATCCTTTAGAAGACAAATTAAAAACGGTCAGTAATGTTATCGAAATAACGTCTACTTCTCAAGAAGATTATGGAATGGTAGTGGTTGAGTTTGATGAAAAAATCACTGTTGAACAAGCCAAACAAAAAGTAAAAGACGAGATTGATACAGAGACTTCAAGTGAAGACTGGCCCACTTTTAACGGCGCCAAAGTAGAACCTGATGTTTTTGAATTGAGTTTATCGGAAGAAATGCCGATTCTGAATATCAACTTAACCGGAGATTATCCTATTGAAAAATTAAAAGAATTTGGAGAATATTTACAGGATGAAATAGAAAATCTATTAGAAATAAAGAAAGTAGATATTCGTGGTGCTCAAGAAAAAGAAGTAGAAGTTGCTGTTGACATTTATAAAATGATGGCTTCTGAGGTTACTTTTAACGATATTATAGGTGCTATTAATAATGGCAACATGACCATGTCTGCAGGTAATTTAATTGCCAGTGGACAAAGGCGAACCATACGAATTCTTGGGGAAATTGAAAGTCCGTCTGATCTTGAAAATTTCGTGGTAAAAGCAGAAAACGGTAATGCTATTTATTTAAAAGATATTGCTAATATCGCTTTTAAAGAAGAGGAAAAAACTACCTACGCCCGTGAATCTGGAGCTCCTGTTGTAATGCTCGATGTTAAAAAACGTGCAGGAAAAAACATGGTAGCGGCCGTAGAACAAATTCGTGTTATCGTTGATAAAGCTGTCAAAGATGTATTTCCACCAGACTTAAAAGTTACAATTACCAACGACCAATCATCTGTTACCATTGGCCAAGTTGATGATTTGGTCAACAATATCATCTTTGGAGTAATTTTGGTAGTGACCGTTTTAATGTTCTTTTTAGGCTTTAAAAATGCCATCTTCGTTGGTTTTGCTATTCCAATGTCAATGTTTATGTCCTTAATGATTTTAGAGCTTTTAGGACAAAGTTTAAATACCATGGTGCTTTTCGGACTCATTATGGGCCTTGGAATGCTGGTAGATAATGGTATTGTGGTGGTTGAAAACGTCTACCGCCTTATGGAGGATGAAGGCATGAGCCGTTATGAAGCGGCCAAAAAAGGAATTGGTGAAATAGCTTTTCCTATCATTATATCAACTGCGACTACCGTTGCAGCCTTTATTCCTTTAGGCTTATGGCCAGGTATTATGGGCGAGTTTATGATGATTTTACCCATTACCCTTTCTGTTGTTTTGGGCTCATCACTATTTGTGGCTATCTTTTTTAACTCGGTTTTGGTATCTCAATACATGACTATAGAAGACAAAGCCATGCCTTTAAAAACTATTATTAGAAATACCACTATCATGGCAAGTATTGGTATTGTAGTTTTTATTTTTGGCGGTGCCTATAGAGGTTTGGGTACTTTAATGGTTATTACGGCTTTATTGTTATGGGCCTACCGCTTATTCTTACGTAGTTGGGCTAATAATTTCCAAACAAAAACCTTAGTAAAACTCGAAAATTGGTATGAGCGTCAATTGCGAAGTGCCTTATCAGGTTGGAGACCCTACGCTTTAACTATTGGTACTTTTTTATTGCTAATTTTATCTTTTGTTGCTTTTGGTATATCAGTAGATTCTCAAAGAACTAAAATAGAGTTTTTTCCAGATAACAAACCCAATCAAATTATCGTCTATATTGAATATCCACAAGGAACGGATATTGAAAAAACAAATACAATTACTAAAGAAATTGAAAAACGTGTTTATAAGGTTATCAATGATGACGAGTATACCGACGGTGATTATAACTTTTTAGTAGAAAGTGCCGTATCGCAAGTAGGAGAAGGTGCTGGTAACCCACAAACCGATGGCGGTTCTGCTGCCGAAATGCCACACAAAGCAAAAATAACAGCTTCGATGCGAGAGTACAAATACCGACGTGGAGAAGATAGTGAGTTTTTACGTCAAAAAGTACAAACCGCACTTGTGGGTATTTATCCTGGTGTTTTAATTTCTGTTGAAAAAGATGCGAACGGGCCGCCGGCTGGTGCTCCCATTAATATCGAAATTCAAGGTGATAATTATGATGAATTGATTAGAACAGCTGAAAAAATGCGCGAATTTATCAATACTAAAAATATAGCTGGTATTGATGAATTAAAAATCGATGTCAATAAAGATAAACCCACCATGCGTGTGGAAATTGATAGAAAAAAAGCAGGAGAATTGGGTATTAGTGCTGCGCAAGTTGGGCAACAACTACGTAACTCTATCTTTGGAGCTAAAGCTGGTGTATATAAGGAAGACGGTGATGATTTTGATATTTATGTGCGTTTTAATGAGGCGAATCGCTTTAATACCAGCGCCTTATTTAATCAGAACATTACGTTTAGAGACAATACCGGAAAATTAAAAGATATTCCTTTATCTACTGTCGTTACCCATACAAATAATTCTGGTTTTAGTGCCATTAAGCACAAAGCAACGCAGCGTGTGGTTACCGTATATTCGGCTTTATCGCCCGGTTTTACGGATGCTGGCGCCATTGTAGCTCAAATCCAGAACGAAATGAAAAGCTATGAAGACTTACCTGATAATATAAAAATAGATTATACCGGTCAAATTGAAGAGCAAAACAAGCAAATGGCTTTTTTAGTAGGTGCCTTTTTTACAGGCTTAGGATTAATCTTCTTTATATTGATTTTCCAGTTTAATTCCGTTTCAAAACCTGCAATAATTATGATTGCCATCTTTTTAAGCTTTATTGGTGTATTTGGTGGTTTGGTGATTTCTGGTAGCGCTTTTGTTATTATGATGACGATGGTAGGGATTATATCACTTGCTGGTATTGTCGTTAATAATGGGGTGGTACTTTTAGATTACGCCCAGCTAGTGATCGATAGAAAAAAGAACACCTTAGATCTAGACGAATCTGATTATTTGGAGGAAAATGATTTATTCGAAAGTATCGTTATTGCTGGTAAAGCACGTTTACGTCCTGTATTACTAACGGCGATCACTACTATTTTAGGCTTAATACCCCTAGCCATTGGTTTAAACATTAACTTTTTTACGCTATTTGCTGATTTTGATGCTAATATTTACATGGGTGGTGATAATGTGGTGTTTTGGGGACCATTAGCTTGGACCGTTATTTACGGTTTACTCATTGCTACCTTTTTAACCTTAATTCTCGTGCCCGTTTTATTCTTTTTAATCATGAAGTTTAAGATGTGGTTAAAAGCAAAGGCGAATGCAGAAAATATAAATAAAGAATTGCATCCTTTAGAGGTTTAAATAAAAAAATGTCAATTCATAAAAGTAAAAGCCCCAATGACAAAATTGTCTTTGGGGCTTTTTAATACTATTTTTAAGGCTGTAATTAGTTAACCACTACAGCGCCTTTGGCATCATATTTAGTTACGCTCACAATTCTACTGTCTTCAAAATCTACTTCTTTACGTTCCTCACCTTTCCAAAAAAACCATTTTCCAGTTTTCTTTCCACTGAAGTATTCTCCCGAGGCTATTTTATTTCCAGCTTCATCGAACATATTCCACTCTCCGTGAAGTTTTCCTTTTAGGAACTCTCCTGTTTGAGCAATTTCTCCATTTTCATGGAAATAGGTTGCTATTACTTTATCGCCATCCTTTGTAAAAGTTGGCTTTGCTTCCTGTGCTGACAATGCCGCAGTGAACATTAATGCTATAAATAAGGATATAATTTTCATGATATAATTTTTAAATTTTTGGTAACCTATTCTTTTTCTCTAACCTTTTCAAATATACAATTATTATGCATTAATCTAACATTTACTTTACATTAAATTTACATTAAAGCTTTATTTATCTGATTTATAGTACTTTAGTAAATAATTTAGAGGCAATAGCTAACTTTCAAAATAGTCTTATTAAATGGTATTTAGCAACAAATACTTAAAGAACTCTTCTCGGCTTTTTATCGGCTTTTTGCCTATTGAACTTTCTAAAGCGATACCATATAACTCAATAGCGTATTCAATAGAACAAAAAACAACTAATTTTCGCTTATTTGCGAAAAGTCTAAATCAGTTCATTAAATTTGTGCACAAATTAAGAAAACCATGTACAGAAGTCATACCTGTGGCGATTTAACAACAGCACAAATAAGTGAAGAAGTTACCCTTTCTGGCTGGGTACAAGGCATCAGAGATAAAGGTTTTATGATTTATATCGATTTAAGAGATCGGTATGGAATTACGCAATTGTATTTTGACGCTGAAAACACCCCAAAAAACATCCTAGAAAAAGCGCAAAGTTTGGGACGTGAGTTTGTCATTCAAGTAAAAGGAACTGTGGTGGAACGTGCTTCAAAAAACCCAAATATCCCTACAGGAGCTATTGAAATTTTGGTCACTGCCCTTACAGTTTTAAATAAGGCCTTAGTGCCCCCTTTTACCATTGAAGATAAAACCGATGGTGGCGAAGATATCCGAATGAAATATCGCTATTTAGATATTCGTAGAAATCCAGTAAAAAACAACTTGATGTTCAGACATAAAGTTACCATGGAAGTGCGTAAGTTTTTATCTGATCAAGGTTTTATAGAAGTAGAAACGCCCTATTTAATAAAATCTACACCTGAAGGCGCCCGAGATTTTGTGGTGCCTAGCCGTATGAACGAAGGTCAGTTTTATGCCCTTCCCCAATCCCCACAAACCTTTAAACAATTGTTAATGGTGGGCGGCATGGATAAGTATTTTCAAATTGTAAAATGTTTTAGAGACGAAGATTTACGTGCCGATAGACAGCCAGAATTTACTCAAATAGATTGTGAAATGGCCTTCGTGGAGCAAGAAGATATTTTAACAGTATTTGAAAACTTAACCAAACATCTATTAAAAGAAATTAAAGGTATTTCGGTTGATGCTTTTCCAAGAATGACCTATGACGATGCCATGCGTACCTATGGCAACGACAAACCAGATATTCGTTTTGGTATGGCGTTTGGCGAATTAAATAGCCTTGCTCAACATAAAGATTTTGGTATTTTTAATGAAGCGGAATTGGTGGTTGGTATTGCTGTTCCTAATGGAGCTGCATACACAAGAAAAGAAATAGATGCCTTAGTAGATTGGGTAAGAAGACCGCAAGTGGGTGCTAAAGGTATGGTATACGCGCGCTACAATGAAGATGGCACGTTTAAATCATCTGTAGATAAATTTTACAATCAAGACGATTTAGCCAATTGGGCAAAAGCAACAAATGCCAAACCCGGCGATTTAATTTGTGTTTTGTCTGGCGAAACAAACAAAACAAGAACACAATTAAGTGCCCTTCGAATGGAGCTAGCTACACGCTTGGGTTTGCGAGATCCAGAAGTATTTGCACCACTTTGGGTGGTTGATTTTCCGTTGTTAGAACTAGATGAAGAAACAGGTCATTACCACGCCATGCACCATCCATTTACCTCTCCAAAACCGGGACAATTAGAATTACTAGATACTGACCCAGGAGCGGTAAAAGCAAATGCCTATGATTTGGTGTTAAATGGCAATGAAATTGGTGGTGGCTCTATTCGGATTCACGACAAAGAAATGCAGGCAACCATGTTCAAGCATTTAGGATTTTCCCCTGAAGAAGCTAAAGCTCAATTTGGTTTCTTGATGGATGCTTTTCAATATGGAGCGCCACCACACGGCGGTTTAGCTTTTGGCTTGGATAGGTTGGTTGCTATTTTAGGAGGGCAAGAAACCATTAGAGATTTTATAGCCTTTCCTAAAAATAATAGCGGTAGAGATGTGATGATCGATGCCCCTGCTTTTATTGATGATGCCCAATTAAAAGAATTACATCTTAAATTAGCATTAAAAGCGTAACTTATAATCCCGATATATTTCGGGATTCTTTTTATAATGACAGTAAAGAAAAAAACTTGGTTTACTAAATTTCTTGTTTGGCGTGTCAAGCATATTTCTGAACGCCAGTTTATTTATTTTTTGAGTATTTTAATTGGCTTTACCTCTGGTATTGCTGCACTAATTCTGAAAAATTTAACCCACTTTTTTCAGCTTTTACTAGAAGGGAATTTAGTACGGTATTACCACCAAGCTTTTTACTTTGTATTCCCCATTATCGGTTTCATTTTAGTGTATTTGGTGATAAAATACGTGATTCGACATAAAGTGAGTCACGGCATCCCTTCAACCCTTTTTGCCATTGCGAAACACAAGGGTATTATGCGAAAATATCAAATGTTTGGCTCATTAATCACAGCACCACTAACAGTAGGTTTTGGGGGATCTGTAGGATTAGAGGGTCCTACCGTAGCCACTGGCGCTGCTATAAGCTCTAATATTTCGAGAATGTTTCATATGAACCAAACTACTCGAAATTTATTGATTGGTTGTGCCGCTGCAGGCGCCATGTCATCTATCTTTAAAGCACCTATTGCAGCAATCATCTTTGCTATTGAGGTGTTTAGTTTAGACTTGACAATTGCTTCAATGTTACCTTTATTGCTCGCTTCAATTTCAGCTATTATTACCTCGTATTTTTTTTTTGGAAATGATATTTTATTGCCTTTTAAGATAGAAGATACGTTTAAAATTAGTGATGTTCCATTTTTTGCGGTATTGGGGATCATTGCAGGATTAACATCTATCTATTTTACCGAGGTTTACGAAAAGGTTCAAAAACTTTTTGATACCATTGGTTCCCCTATAAAACGACTATTATTGGGTGGAATAGGTTTGGGTGCGCTGGTTTATTTTATTCCGCCACTCTACGGTGAAGGTTTTGATGTCATCAACAGCTTGGTTCAAGGAAATACAGCCGAAGTTTTAGCCAATAATATTTTTGGATTTGAAGCCACAAATATTTGGATGATTGTATTGTTGCTTATGGGTCTAGTTGCCTTTAAAATAATTGCCAGTGCCCTTACATTCGGTGCTGGTGGTGTGGGTGGTATTTTTGCCCCTACGCTTTTTATGGGAAGTATCATGGGTAACTGTGTCGCTAAAATAATTAATAACCTAGGTTATTTTAATTTCAAGGTATCAGAAAGTAATTTCACCCTAGTGGGTATGGCAGGGTTAATGGCTGGCGTTTTGCACGCACCTTTGACCGCCATTTTCTTAATCGCTGAAGTTACGGGAGGTTATGAATTATTTATTCCGTTGATGATTACTGCTGCCATTTCCTATGCCATTACTAAATATGCCCATCCACATTCGGTGTACAATATGGAATTAGGCCGCAAAGGCGAACTGATTACTCATGATAAAGACCATGCCGTACTCACTTTAATGGATATTGATAAAGTTATCGAAGCTAATTTTGCGGTTGTACATCCCACAATGACCTTGGGTAATCTGGTTAACGAAGCGGTAATAAAATCGAATCGAAATATTTTCCCTGTCATTGACCCTGATGATCAGCATCTTTTAGGTATTATTCTTTTAGATGATATTCGCTCTATTATGTTTAATCAAAAATTATATGATGAAGTTTTTGTTAGTGATATTATGCATTCGCCACCAGAAATCATAGAGTTAAATACGGATAAAATGACAGACATCATGAAAAAATTTCAAGATAGTGGCGCCTGGAATTTGCCCGTTACCAAAAATAATACCTATGTTGGTTTTATCTCAAAATCTAAATTACTAACGGCTTATCGCAGAAGACTTATTAATTTCACAAAGTAGGTAGCCCCTAGGCCCAAAAAGGGAACTTTAAAAAAATGCGTACAGCTTTTAAGCAGAAAAATATTTTCAAGGCAAAACTATTTATAATTAAAATTCTAAAAAAAATAATTTTTTTTGTGACCTTAGGCATTCGACTTTTGACTTTTGACTTTTGACTTTTGACTTTTGACTTTAAACATATGAAATACATCATCACACTTATACTATTAGCGTCTTTTGGCAGTATTATTTACGGATTTTCTATTTTAGACGAGCAGATGCCTTTGGCACATAAATATATTGGTTTTGGTACTGTAGGCATCTTTTTAGTGGCTATGCCCCTATTTTTAATTTCTGTAAGCCAAGGAAAGAAATTGAAAGACTATATGCTAAATGAAGAAAACATTCGAAAAATGCGAGATCAAACCCTTAAAAAGACTGATAACCAGCAAGGTAAAGATTGATTTTTTAGGATAAATTAAATATTTTTCTTAAAATATTATACATTTGTAGTATTATTTATTTTAAATTTTTATTCAAATGACCGGAACAGTAAAATTTTACAATGTATCTAAAGGCTACGGATTCATTACCAACGACAAAACAGGAAAAGACATTTTTGTACATGCTACTTCTCTAAATGGCGCCGAACTTAATGAAGGTGACAAAGTAGAATATGCAGAAGAAGAAGGGAAAAAAGGTATTGTTGCTGCACAAGTTGAAGTAATAGGTTAAATACCGTATTTCTGAAAAAAATTAAAAAGGGCAACATCAATTATAGTATTTGATGTTGCCCTTTTGTACTTTATTTGAATACTATTATTTTCTTTTTTGACTAAAGAATCGTTGTAATAATTCAGATGCTTCTGCAGCCAAAACGCCTCCTTCAATTTTAGTTTTAGGATGTAATTTTGTGCCCATAACGCTGCAACCACGTTGCTCATCTTTTGCTGCATAAACAATTCTTGAAATTTGACTCCAATACAAAGCTCCTGCACACATTTGGCAAGGTTCTAGACTTACATACAAGGTGCAATCTTTTAAATATTTACCCCCTAAAAAGTTAGCCGCCGAGGTTATCGCTTGCATTTCTGCATGTGCTGTAACGTCGTTTAATTGTTCTGTTAAATTATGGGCTCTTGCAATAATCCGATCTTGCACAACAATTATAGCACCTACAGGTACTTCTCCTTTTTCAAAAGCAGTTTCAGCTTCTTGCAAGGCTTTTTTCATAAAATAAGTATCGTCGAAGGGCAGTAGCATAGAACCAATTTAAACCTTATAAATTTTTGGAAAAGTAAACAATTTTTTACTTAATGTAATTGAATACGGTTCAAAGTTGTTCTTTATAAAAACCCCCACATACCTTATCAGATGATTAAAAAAGAGCTTAAGGCATTATTTAAGAAAACAACCGAAAGGTTGCTTATGATAAACCACCAAAATCAGTACTTTTGTAATTAATCTTTTTTGCATTGGGTAGTTTATTAGAAAAAATACATGCGCCTATTGATCTTCGTTTGCTTAAACAAGAAGATTTGCCCCAACTTGCGCATGAACTGCGTGACTTTATCATTGATATAGTCGCTACTAAAGAAGGCCATTTAGGCGCCAGCTTAGGTGTTGTAGAATTGACCATAGCTTTGCATTATGTGTTTCATACGCCCGAGGATATACTGATTTGGGATGTTGGCCACCAAGCCTACGGGCACAAAATACTCACAGGAAGAAAAGAAGTTTTTGCAACCAACCGACAATTAAACGGTATTAGTGGTTTCCCAAAACGCAGTGAAAGTGAGTTTGATGCCTTTGGAACAGGACACAGCTCTACTTCTATTTCGGCCATTTTAGGTATGGCTATTGCATCACAGATAAAAGGTGACTTTAACAAGCAGCATATTGCCGTAATTGGTGATGCCTCGATTGCTAGTGGCATGGCGTTTGAAGGGTTAAACCATGCAGGAGCCACCGATTCGAATATTTTAATTATTTTAAATGACAACGCCATTGGTATTGATCCCAGCGTTGGTGCTTTAAAAAAATACTTGACCAATGTTAAAAAAGGTACCGCTAAAGACGAAAATATTTTTGAATGTTTAAACTTCAAGTACTTTGGTCCTATTGATGGGCATGATCTACCCTTAGTTATAGCAACTTTAGAGCGCTTGAAAAAAGTGAAAGGACCCAAGCTTTTACATTTAATAAGCACGAAAGGTAAGGGCTTACAAAAAGCGGAAGAAAATCAAGTAGTGTATCACGCTCCCGGAAAGTTTGATAAAAAAACAGGCGATTTAATCCAAAATTCTACTGCTTTCGAACCTGCTAAATATCAAGATGTATTTGGGTATACGTTAGTCGAATTAGCAAAAATCAATACGAAGATTGTAGGTATTACTCCTGCAATGCCCACAGGCAGTTCCTTAAAATTTATGATGGAAGCAATTCCTGAAAGAGCTTTTGATGTTGGTATTGCCGAACAACACGCTGTGACCATGGCGGCAGGAATGGCAACTCAAGGCTTAATTCCGTATTGCACTATTTATTCTACCTTTTTGCAACGCGCCTACGATCAGGTAATTCATGATGTGGCGCTACAAAATTTACCTGTAATTTTTTGCTTAGACAGAGCTGGCTTAGTGGGCCAAGATGGTGCTACACATCACGGTGTCTACGATATAGCCTTCTTACGATGTATTCCAAATTTAATAGTATGCGCCCCCATAAATGAACTAGAACTCAGAAATATGATGTTTACAGCGCAATTAGGCCTAGAGCACCCCATTGCCATACGCTACCCAAGGGGTCGCGGAGTGTTAAAAAAGTGGCAGCTTCCGTTTGAAAAAATTGAAATTGGAAAAGCCCAAGAATTAAAAATTGGCACAAAAATCGCGGTTCTCACCATGGGTGCTATTGGGAATATGGCAGCAAAGGTGATTAAAGAATATGCTGAATCCTCAATTATTGGCCATTATAACATGCGTTTTGTCAAGCCTTTAGACACTATAATGCTAGACAAAATTTTTAATACCTACGAGCATATCATCACTATTGAGGATGCTTGTAAAATAGGAGGTTTCGGAAGTGCTATTTTAGAATTCGCCAATGCCAACAAATATCAAAAGCCAATAACTATTCTAGGCATAGAAGACGTTTTTATTGAACATGGCACTACTGCAGAATTGCATGAAGCTACTAAAATTGATTCGTCATCATTAATTTTAAATCTAAACCATATAATTCATGCTTTTAAATAGGTTAAACTATATCCTTTTTACGGTGTTTTGTGTTGGCTTTTTAAACCTAAATGCGCAAGATAGTATTCCTCCTACTCAGGAAGTTGATTCTATTAAAATAGATACTATTGTCATTAGAGCCTTTCAAGATAGAATCAAAAACATTCCTCGTGGTGCCAACTTAACCAATCCGGTTATCTCATTTAAAAAAACAAAACCTCTAAAAAATAAATACAACAGATTTAGAATTCCTTCATTTTGGGATTCACAAAATAAAATTGGTTTTAACTTTAGTGAGGCTGCCTTTGTGAATTGGAATTCTGGTGGTAATAACTCTGTAACGGGCCTTGCACATGCCAAGTTTGTCAGAAACTACAAATTCAGATACATACAATGGAATAATGATTTAGAAATACGATATGGATTAAACGCACAGGAAGATAGGGAGCTTCGTAAAACGGAAGATGTTATTAGGTTTAGCTCTACTTTTGGTTTTCGTAGAGATACCATAAGCAATTGGTACTATTCGGTAAAAACTAATTTTAATACGCAATTTACAAACGGCTTTAAATACCCAGATACTGAAAACCCTATTTCTTCATTTATGGCTCCAGGCTATCTGTTTTTAGGAGGTGGAGCTTCATACATTCCTGAAGGCAAAAAATTTGATCTCTATATTTCACCCTTGACTCAAAAAGCAACATTTGTTTTAAATCAAGAATTGGCGAACAGAGGTGCCTTTGGTGTCAAAAGAGCTGTTCGGGATATAGATGGAAATATTATTGAGGAAGGTAAAAAGGTATATATGGAACTTGGGTTTTTAGTGACAAATACCTGGGAGAATGAAATTGCAAAAAACATCACCTTAAATCACAGGTTGAGTTTATACTCTGATTATTTAAATAGTTTTGGAAATATAGATGTCGATTGGGAATTGAATTTTAATTTAAAGGTAAACAAATACATTAGTACCAGCTTTGGCACTCATGTTATCTATGACGATGATATTTTATTTGACGAACAAAAAGATGCCAATGGTGCTATCGTTCAAAATGGAGTTCCTAAAATACAGTTCAAACAAATTTTAGGTGTGGGTTTATTGTATGATTTTTAATACAATAGTTGATGCTTGTTAGTTCCTAAAAATAAGTTTCAATGGTAAAAAGTTACTTTGCATTTTACCGTGATCAATTCAAGGAATTTAGCCTTATTTTCATGATATTTTAATTTTTTGACTTTTGACATTCAACATTCGACTTTTAACGCTACAAGTGTTTCCCCATAATTTTATTGTGAATATAAACCGCCGCACTGTCAGACAAACTCGCCACGTAACAACAACTATTTAGTACTATATCATACACTGAAATATCATCTGTTGTTTGATACACTTCTGGCAAGGTTTGTATTAAAAGAGAATCATAGTTTGATGCATGACCTGTTTTTTTATGGATCAAAGCAGTCGTATAAACATCTAAAATATCTGAGATTATTTTATAACCTGCAATTTCTTTATCCAACACTTCCTGAGACTGATAAATTTTTTCGACACTAATTTTTATGATGTCGGCAATTTGTGCTTTATAGTTACTTTTATCCAACAGAGAAACCGTAAATTCTCCCTTTAGAATAGCTTCTTCGTTCTCTAAAAACACAGCAACGGCATCGGCAATTAAAGTATTTATCGCTAGTGCACGCAAGTAACTCAAACGGTCTTGCATATGCACCATAGCGTTGTATTTTTTAGTATTAATGCTGTCTTTTACCAATTTAATCAAATATTCTAAAGCAAATTCTTCAGAAATTAAACCCAAATTAATACCGTCCTCAAAGTCTATAATCGTGTAACAAATATCATCAGCAGCTTCCACCAAAAAAGTCAAAGGATGTCTTGAAAAACTTAGGTTTTCTCCTGTTCTAGTTTGTACCAACCCCAACTCTTGAGCAACTTCAATAAAGGCATCTTTATCGCCTTGAAAAAAACCAAATTTTTTGTCCGCGATATGTTCTGATGGTTTTTTGGGTAAACTTTCTTTCGGGTACTTCATAAAAGCACCCAAAGTACCATAACTGAGTCTTAGCCCCCCTTCAACACCTTCTCTTGAAGCTGTTAGAAGTCTAAATCCGTTAGCATTTCCTTCAAAATCGATGATGTCTTGATACTGTTTTGCAGTAAGTTGGTCTTTATATTTTTCTCCTTTTCCTGAAATAAAAAATTCGCCAATCGCCTTTTCTCCGCTGTGCCCGAACGGCGGATTTCCAATGTCGTGCGATAAGGCAGCAGCGGCAACAATCGCTCCAAAATCGTTGATTTGAAACCCCTGTATCTCTTTTAAATAGGGATGCTTTTCTAATATTTTTTTTCCAGTAATGCGCCCTAGGCTTCGTCCCACTACCGAAACTTCTAAACTATGGGTTAGTCTGGTGTGTATAAAATCGGTTTTTGAAAGTGGAATTACTTGTGTTTTATCTTGTAAACTTCTAAACGCGGATGAAAATATAATTCGATCGTAATCGACTTCAAAACCTAAACGAGTTTCATCTTGTTCTTTTCGCAATCTTTTATGTGTATCACCTTGCCGTTTTAACGAAAGTAATTGTTCCCAATTCATTGACTTATTTTTTGTGCAAGATACATTTTTTTAAAACGAGCATATTCATCGTAAAGGTATATTCATGACTGTACCTTAATATAGCGCTAACCTTATATTAACATCTATGACTTTACTTTGTAATTGAAATCATAGATTTATTAAAATGTCTAAAACATTACTATTTAGCTTTTTTATTTTAAGTACCGTGTGCATATTTTCACAAGAAAACGCCGTTATTACCGGGAACTTATCTGACGAAAATTATGACCGTGAGCCACTTTTATTTGCAACGGTGAAATTAAAAAACACCTGTAGAGTTACCCAAACAAATTTTCATGGTAATTTTGAGTTTTCTGATCTGGCACCAGGCACTTACACCCTTGTTTATAGTTTTTTAGGATACGACACAAAAGAAGTAAGCATTCACGTAAAAAACAATGATATGCTTAGGGTTAATCACCAATTGAGCCAAAAAAACATACTTCACCAACCCCTTACTTCCGAACATGTAGCGGCAGACACAAGCGAAAAACTAAAGCGAAAGAGGTAAAAAAAAACATATTAGCTTAATGATTCCTTAAACTTAAGCTTACTTTAAATTAGCAGTAATTCTCGAAATTTGTTCATGTCTTAAGACTAAAGTGAGTTCATTGTACACATTGGTTTTTGTCGACTAAGTATTTGAATATCACAAGCTACCTTTGGCCAAGGTAGCTTTTTTTTGTATTATTTAGTCAACTAATAACATTCACAAAACATTAACTTAACATTGGTTTTGGTTCTTTGTACCCGACAAAAACCAAGTATCATGAATAGTGCTTATAGGACCATGGTCCTACTATTATTTTTAATCCAAGCGTCCCATGCTCAAGAAACAGCCAACACCTCTTTTGGGAAAGGTATTTTTAATATCGTAGCGAAAGACAGTACTTGGAGCATGAAAATTGCCACAAGAATGCAAATTTTAAGTGTTTTTAATTACGAAAAAAACACGAATGGCGAATTCATAAATCAACCTTCTGATTTTGCGATTCGACGAGCACGTTTAAAATTTGATGGCTTCGCCTATTCCCCTAAATTAGAATATAAAATAGAATTAGGACTATCCAATCAAGATATATCTGGAGGCTCTATATATACAGGTAATGCTCCTAGGTATATTTTTGATGCTGTTTTGATGTGGAATTTTTATGAAAATTTTGAGTTATGGCTAGGCCAAACAAAACTACCAGGGAATATAGAACGTGTTATTTCTTCAGGAAATTTGCAACAAGTAGATCGTTCTTTATTAAATAGAAGTTTTAATATTGATCGTGACATGGGTATTCAACTTCGGCATAAAACAAACCTCTCAAAGAAGTTTTTAATGCGTGAAATATTAGCCATTTCGCAAGGTGAAGGCAGAAATATTACGGTTGGTAATTTTGGAGGTTACCAATACACTACCCGTTTAGAGCTTTTGCCCTTTGGAACCTTCGAAAGTGGAGGAGATTACAGTGGTGCTGATTTAAAAAGGGAAGAAAAAGCTAAGTTACTTTTAGCAGTTACTTATGATTTTAATAATAACGCCGTAAAAACTAGAAGTAACCAAGGTAGTTATATGTTAAATGATACTGGTTTTTTTGAAACTAATATTAATTCACTTTTTGTAGATGCCATGTTTAAGTACCAAGGCTTTTCTTTTATGGGAGAGTATGCCTTAAGAAATGCTGATGATGCCCTTGCTAAAAATGCTGACGGCACGCTTACGGGCGACACGGTAGAGGTAGGTAGTGGTTTAAATCTTCAATCGGGGTATCTTTTTGAGAATAATTGGGAAGTTTCGGGAAGGTATACAAACGTTACCTTAGATGAAATAAGCATCGGTGAACGTATAGAAAATCAATATACGGTTGGACTTTCAAAATATATTGTTGGCCATAAATTAAAAGTTCAAACAGATTTAAGTTATCTTACCATTGTTAACAATCCTGATGAACTCATGTATCGCCTACAAGTAGATATTCATTTTTGATAAAAAAATAACTTTAACCTAACATTATATTTGTATTTTCCTTTAATATTTGCAAACTAATTTTTTCTTAAAAGATGGATAATATTTACCTATTGATGATAATAGCCTTAGCCGTTTTAGCAGTCGCTGATTTGGTTGTAGGTGTTAGTAATGACGCAGTAAACTTTTTAAATTCGGCTATTGGCTCAAAAGCCATATCGTTCAAGACCATAATGATAGTGGCTAGTGTTGGAATAGGTTTAGGGGCTATCTTTTCTAGCGGGATGATGGAAGTAGCCCGGAAAGGAATTTTCAACCCTAACGAATTCTATTTTAATGAAATCATGTTCATTTTTATGGCGGTCATGATTACTGATATTCTTTTATTAGACTTTTTTAATACGATTGGGATGCCTACCTCAACTACGGTTTCGATCGTTTTTGAGCTTTTAGGTGCATCGGTAGCTATGGCGCTTATAAAAATTGCAAATGATAATGGCAGTTTTACAGACGTTGTTAATTATATAAATACCGAAAAAGCAACAGAAATTGTCCTGGGAATTTTACTATCTGTGGTCATTGCTTTTTCTATAGGGGCCCTTGTACAATGGATTTCCAGATCCTTATTGTCTTTTAATTTTGAAAGACAGCCCAAATGGGTTAGTGCCGTATTTGGTGGATTTGCATTATCTGCCATGACCTATTTTATTTTAATGAAAGGTATTGGTGGAACCGCATACGCAAGTCAACAATTTGAGTTTTTGGAGGGAATGACTATTAAAAATTATCTTGAGGCAAAGGCAATTACACTCGTTCTTGGAAACTTTTTATTATGGTCTGTACTTTCTTACCTATTAATACATGTCGCTAAATTTAACATCTATAAAATTATTATTGGTGTGGGTACCTTTGCCTTGGCTTTGGCTTTTGCAGGTAACGATTTGGTAAATTTTATTGGGGTACCTATAGCCGCATGGCAATCGTATGAAGCTTGGGCAGCCTCAGGTATACCTGCAACAGAATTTGGCATGAGTATTTTGTCTGACAAAGTAGAAACTCCCACGCTCTTATTATTTATTTCAGGGATTGTTATGGTCACTACCCTGTGGCTTTCTAAGAAAGCCAGATATGTTGCTGAAACAGAAATTAATTTAGCCAGAGAAGGTGACGGTAAAGAGCGTTTTCAGCCTAATTATTTATCGAGAACTATTGTTCGGTTTGCTGTGGGAATTTCAACGATAACATCGTCATTTATTCCAAAAGTTGCACAAAACAAACTAGACAAACGCTTTAGTAAGCCTGTTATTGAAATGGCAAAAGATAAAACTTACGAAATGCCTGCTTTTGATATGGTTAGAGCTGCCGTAAATCTAATGGTCGCCGGTATTCTTATTTCTATTGCAACCTCTTACAAACTACCTTTATCTACCACCTATGTAACCTTTATGGTAGCGATGGGTAGTTCCTTAGCCGATAGAGCTTGGGGCGCTGAAAGCGCTGTTTATAGAGTTGCTGGTGTTTTAAATGTCATTGGCGGTTGGTTTGGAACAGCCATCATCGCTTTTGTGACTGCTGGTATTATTTTAGCGATTATCAGCTTTGGAAAAGGTGCCGCTATCGCAGTATTGCTTTTTGCGGCTTTTTTATTATTAGCCCGAAATTACATTTCCTACAATAAAAAAACGAAGGAAATCAAAGCCGAAGACAGTCTTAAGAGAGCGGAAAGCAGTTCTATTCAAGGTGTCATCTCAGAAAGTACGGACAATATTTCTAGCGTTGTAAAACGAAGTAATAAAATTTATACGAATGCTATTGATGGTTTAGCCAGACAAGATTTAGATGCCCTTAAAAAGAACAAAAAACAGGTAACTAAATTGTCTAACGAGATTGATGAACTCCGAGATAACATCTTTTATTTTATAAAAAATTTAGATGAATCTAGTTTAGGTGCTAGTAATTTTTACATCAGTATTTTAGGGTACTTGCAAGACATGGCGCAATCCTTAGAATATATTACCAAAGTAAGTCACAAACACATTCACAACAATCATAAAAAATTAAAATATAACCAAATAAAAGAGCTCAAGGAAATTGATGCGAAACTCGATCATGTTTTTTCAGCAACCAAAGCCGCTTTTGATTCTAATTCTTTTGAGCAGATAGGTCTTATTTTAAAGCATAAACAAGAAGCTTATGACCTTGTGTCGCAAAAAATTGAAAAACAAGTAGCCAGAACAAGAACTGAAGAATCCAGTCCAAAAAATACTACGCTATATTTTTCATTGCTACAGGAGACAAAAGACCTTCTAGTCGCTACTATGAATCTATTAGAACTTTATTATAATGAGCATGACAGCTCTGTAAAACCAGCAAAAGTAGATCCTACTCAGAAGTAATGTAGGCTGTAGGCTGTAGGATGTAGGCTGTAGGCTGTAGGCTGTAGGCTGTAGGCTGTAGGATGTAGGCTGTAGGCTGTAGGCTGTAGGCTGTAGGCTGTAGGCTGTAGGCTGTAGGCTGTAGGCTAAAAGTGAAACATTCTTGCAGCATAAAGCTAATTTTAAGATGATTTTTTCCTGAAATATATTTAAAATAAGCCTTAAAAAGTAATCAGCAGCAGTGAGCAGTTCATTGTTATTTAACCTGCCTACTGCTGCTGAACACTGATTACTTTATGAGAATACTGCTAAAGAGCTACATATTACTTAGCGGAACTACCTTCAAGCAATTCATCTATTCTTGCTATAGCATCTTCATAATGGTACCTTGTAATGGTGTTTACTCCTGTATTTTTCGCTCTATTAAGTTGAGAACGTAAGGTATTTAACTCTCCACGAGCTAAGGAACGCACATCAGAAACATTAACGTCATAACTAATGGCTCCTTCAACACCTGATCTACTTGACCGCCTTGAGCTGCCCTCATTCGTTAATAAGTAACCCATTCTATCCACATAAGAGCGTTGTAAATTTCTCCTGTAAATACTTGCGCTTTTGCCACTGTAAGCTTCACTCCAAATACCTGAGCGTAGATCTTTCATCATTTCTAAAGCACTATAATAATTCTCATTAGTGGTTTCGGCATCAATTAATCTTCCTAAACGATCAAAACTCAATATTGCATTAAGATGACGCTCTTGTAAGCCTCTTACATTTTCAAAATAACCCGCGTGATCTATATTTTGTAGTATTTTTTTATCAATCAACCAATCAGGTGTTTCAAATATATTTTTTTGCAACCATTGCATTGATTCTTGCTGCGACTTTTTATCTAAGTGTGTATATACAAATCCGTCTTGTTCTGGAGTTTTTAAATTTTCGATAACGCCCCCAATATTTGTTACCACATGACCCACAAAACGAGAATATACTCCTAAAAGCTCGCCATATAACTCTTCTAAATCATCGTAATTATTAGTTTTATCCGATGTCCATGCAGGTAAATTTGCTGCGACATATTTTAAGTTTTTTAATCCATAAGTACTTGCCAAGACAGGATCATCGCCTACTCCCTCAGTTTGTGATTCTGGATCGAAAGAACTCGATTGTCGCCCATATTTATATTTAGGGTCATCGGCTTTTTCCAAAATCCATTTATTTAAGGTTGGTTTTTCATCTTCTGGTGATTTAGCTTCGGGAAGAAAACGATAGCCCCAATTGATGGCATAGTGATCATAAGGTCCCATTTGACGCACAAAACGGATGTTTTTATCACCTGGTTGTGCTACATAGTTATACCTGGTATAATCCATTAAACTAGCTGCCAAACCAAATTCTTGAGTAAAGGCACCATCTCTTAAAGATTCTACAGGATAGGCATAACTTGCACCCATATTATGCGGAAAACCTAGTGCATGGCCTACTTCGTGTGCAATAACCATTCGCATCATTTCTCCTATTTCTTCTTCTGATGTACTTAGGGTTCTAGCCGATGGGTTTGCTGCTCCTGTTTCTAGCAAATAACGGTTTCTATAGCTTCTTAAATGATTGTGATACCAGATAATATCACTTTCGATAATTTCTCCACTTCTAGGGTCAGAAACACTAGGTCCTACTGCATTTCTGGTGGTACTTGCCACATAACGCACTACTGAATACCGAATATCTTCAGGACTAAATTCAGGATCTTCTTCAGGTGTTGGAGCATCTTTTGCGATAATGGCGTTTTTAAAACCTGCTGTTTCAAAAGGTTTTTGCCAGTCTTCGATACCTTGGCGAATGTATGCTTTTAGGTTTTCAGGAGTTCCAGGATCTAAATAATAAACAATTGGTTTCACCGGCTCTACCAATTCTCCGCGTGCATAAGCCTCTGGGTCTTTTGGTTCTAATCGCCAGCGTCTAATGTATGTTTTTTCATCTGCCTTTAATTCATCACTACCGTAATCATATTGGCTTACTGTAAAAAACCCAACTCTAGGATCGTTTAATCTTGGTTGCATTGGTTTTTCTGGTAAAAGTATCATAGACTGATTCATTTGAAGACTTATAGATTCTGAATCAGCATTTGACGGCGGTTGAGAGGCTTCATACGTGAAATCTTGCTTAACTTCAATATTCTTTGGAAAGCTTTTAACACTGTTAATAAAACTCCTAGAAGCGTCTAATCTTTTAACTTTGTACTCCGTGCGTAATCGGCCAGAAAGGCCGCTAATGGCTGGAACGTCTTGAGAGAAAAACTTGGTAACATCAATAACTACAGCAGTAGAATCTGAATTAAAAGCTTCTATATCAAAAGCAAATAAAGTAGGTTCATAATTGTTGACTTGAACTGACTTTGAGATGGCTTTTGTACTGTCTGCTATATTGGCATATGACTTTATTTTCAATAAAATTTTATTTTGATACCGCTGCCAATGTACTACTTGCTCGTTGGTTTTTGAACCTGCATTTACAAAACCACCTCCTAAACCGGTAGGTATTTGAGCAATTCTACTCACCCAAAGCATATCTTTCTCTAATAGGCTCATCGGAATTTCATAGAAATACGCCTTTTTTACTTGATGTGTTTTAAATAAGCCTTCATCAGTTATGGCTTCTTTGGTAATGACCTCAGCATAGCTTTTTATCGCATCCTTGTCTTTGGGCTTTGGCGCCGGTTGAACAACTTCTTTTGATTTTTTTTTCTTTTTTTGAGCTTGTACGTTTGGTAGCGAAAATAAGGACATGCAAACGCAAAATAGTAGTAGTTTTTTCATTTTTAAGTATTTATTTTTTAAACTAATTCTTCGGCTCTTTCTCAAAATTAAAACCATTCAAAAAAAGCCTGTTTGATTAGCGGTTTCTAAATTAGAAAAACAAGACTTGTTCCTAGTGAATTTAGAATAATATTAACATAAAAATGAGGAGTGCCCTTTTTTTAGTGCTGAAATGAAGATTCATCTAAAAAATTTAGCAACAGTAATTTTTTCGTTGGTAAATAGCGATGATAAGGAAGAGGTATGATTTTTAAAAAAATATCTGGGGCATAAAAAATCAAGAAAATCACAGTAGCCGTTTGAGCGTATTAAAAAAAGCTATTCATGGGGTGAAAAACCTGAAAAATAGGGTCTACTTCCTATAAAAGTTCATGTCATCTAGATACTTAAAAACAGCTTCAGGAAGTAAGGGTTTGATGTTTTTACCTGCTTTATGATTTTTTCTAATAAACGTAGAGGAAATTTCCATAATAGGGGCATCAACCCTTTGAATTTTTGGATGATTTATAAATTGATGCTCCATAGCACCTTCAGAAATTCGAGGATATACGCAAAGGTTATAATTTTCAAGGATTACCTCATAATTTTTCCATTTGTGAAAGCTCTTTAAATTGTCTTCTCCCATGATTAAAGAAAAAGCATATTTGCTTTTATACTTTTCTTCGAGATGCACTAAGGTATTTATGGTGTAATTGGGTTGTGGTAGCTTAAACTCTATGTTGCTAGGCTTTAATTTATCATACCCTACTGTAGCCTCGTACACCATTTGGTAACGGTGATGATTGTCTAATAAAGATTTTTTAGTTTTAAACGGACTTTGAGGTGTGACCACGAACCACACTTCGTCTAAATCTGAAAATTCGACCATATGATTGGCAATCACTAAGTGGCCAATATGAATAGGATTGAAGGTTCCAAAATAGAGTCCTACTTTTTTCACTTTTTAATGCTCTTGTAAAAATTCAGCAACTAGATCGTGAGCCTCCTGTAAGGCTACATCTAAGTCGTAATTTTTAATGATTTTATCGAACTGAGGTGCTGTTGCTAATTCTACCGATGCCTTTGCAATACGCATATTTATTTTTTCATCGCTCTCTGTACTTCTTTTCTTTAAGCGTATTTTAAGCTCATCAACACTAGGTGGTTTTACAAAAACTGCTAAGGTTTGATCCGGAAATTTCTTTTTTATTCTAAGCCCGCCAACAACATCTATATCAAAAATTACATGTTTACCTTCTGCCCAAAGACGTTCTACCTCCTTTTTTAAGGTACCATAAAAATTATCGCGATATACTTCTTCCCACTCTAAAAAGTCTTCATTTTTTATGTGCTTTTTAAATTCTGAGAGCGTCATAAAATAATAGTGTTCTCCGTGTTTTTCTTTCCCCCTTCTTGGACGAGACGTTGCAGAAATAGAGAAGGCCAAATTTAAGTCTTCCTGTGCTAATAAATGTCTAACAATGGTAGTTTTACCGCTCCCTGAAGGGGCTGAAAAAATAATAAGTTTACCGCCTTTCATATGCTGGTATTATGTTATTTTAAAAATGTAATACCTCTATTTTCTTGAATAGAAGTTTGTAATTTACGCATCAGCATGGGGTTTAAAAGTACCTTTTTGCCCCGGCTGGTTTCATTACAGTACGTTTAACATTTGTTCTTTAATTTTCTCTAACTCATCTTTCATTTGTACCACTACCTGCTGTAGTGGTGCAAAATTGGCTTTTGAACCAATGGTATTTATTTCACGGCCTATTTCTTGACAAATAAAGCCTAACTTTCTTCCGTTTGAGTCGGTTGATTTAAGGGTCGTCATAAAATAATCAAGATGGTTTTTTAGACGCACTTTTTCTTCCGTGATATCATATTTTTCTAAATAGTAAATAAGTTCTTGCTCAAAACGATTTTCATCAAGGCTTACTTTTAAATCGGATACTGCCTTTTCTAAGCGCTCTCGGATGGTATCCAAGCGTGCTTTATCCAATTCAGCGACCTCCAGTAATAATGAAGTAATTGTCCCTATTCGTGCCACAAAATCATCGTCTAAAACTTGACCTTCTTCAGACCTAAACAAATTGATTTCCTGCAAGGCTATTTCAAGTGCCTCTTCTATAGCTTTATACTCCTGTTCATCAATATCTTCGCGTTCAGTTTTTAATGCATCAGGCATTCGCATAGCAATTTCTAATGATTTCTCCGTGTTGACGCTGGCAATAGCATTTAATTGTTGCATATACTGCCGCACAACTTCTTCATTAATGACAGAAGAGGTTTCGCTGCCCGTACTTTCAAGATATAAACTAAAATCTATTTTACCACGTACCAAAGCAGTAGCAATAGTTTTACGAAGCTCTAGTTCCTTTTCTTTATACACCGATGGCATCCGTGCATTCAAATCTAAACTTTTGCTGTTTAAAGATTTTATTTCGATGGTTATTTTTTTACTTGGGAGTTGAATCACATGTTTACCAAACCCCGTCATAGATTGAATCATAAAATGCAGTAATTTTTGGCAAAGATACTTAAAATTCGGTTTAGGGTTTTAAGGTTTTCTAGGCTTCACTATTTAAGTTCACGTACCCAAATATTTCTAAAACTAACCCTACTGTTATCGCCATGATCTTGCAAAATAATAGGTGCCTTACCATGTGCCTCATTTTTTGGCCAGCCTATATAAGGCGTTGTTCCTTTAATTTCTACGTGATCTTGAACTAGAACACCATTATGAAGTACTGTAATAGTCGCTGATTTAATTTTACCGCCTCTTTTATTGAATTCGGGAGCGTGGTATATGATGTCATAGGTATTCCACTTACCACTGGGCACTGACGCCTTTGCTAGTGGAATATGCTGTTTGTAAATAGAGGCTACCTGCCCATTGACGTAGGTGTCATTATTATTGTTATCTAAAATTTGTACTTCATATCTCCCTTGAAGAAATACGCCGCTGTTCGCCCTACTTTGATTTTCTCCCTGTATCTCCGCAGGAGATCTCCATTCTAAATGTAATTGAATGTTGCCAAACTCTTTTTTAGTTCTAATATCTCCTGATTTGTTTTTAACTGTAAAACTACTATCCGGATTAATAATCCATTCTGCAGGTACTTCAGGATTTTCAACACTCACCCATTCATTTAAACTATTATTATTAAAAAGCACAATGGCATCACTGGGCGCACTGCTTTTTGGGTATGTTTGAACTTCTGGCGGCACAGGCTTATATAGTTCTGTTTCTTCTGGTGTAGTGGGTTCTTCACCTGAATATTCTTCATAAACAATTATTTCACTATCCTGTTCTTCTTCAACGCTTTGCTTTCCTGCATCTTTACAAGAAAAAAAAACAAATAATACGAGTATATAAAAATATTTCATTAGTGGTTTATTTGAGTGGGCATTTATTTTTTATAATTCTTTGATTTTAATATTTCGAAAAGCAACAGCATCGCCATGGTCTTGCAAACCAATTTTCCCTGTTGGATATTTACCAAAATCGGTCCAAGTGGCGAATTTAGAATTGGCGACCATGGCTCCCCATTCAGGGTCGTTTACAGCAAACGTGACAATTTCTTCTCCATTCAAAACAACGATACCTTGATTGGTTTTATGATTGATCGTAATGAGACACGTATTCCATTGGCCTGCCGGTTTTGTCGCATCTTTTAAAGGTGCCACCATATCGTACAAAGCCCCAGCCTGATGCGTTTTTCCTGCTTTGGCATCGGGATGTTTTTCATTGTCCAAAACCTGAATTTCAGGACCTGTTTCGTAGGCTTCAGACAGTTGTTCATCTTCTTTAACTCCCCAAAAAATACCACTATTACCGCCTTCTGAAATTTTCCACTCTAATGAAAGTACAAAATCGGTATAGCTATCTTTAGTTATTAAATTAAATGCTTCTTTAGGTTTTCTTTCTTTTGGAGGATAAAAAACCATTGCCCTATCTTCGATTTTCCAATGCTCTGACACTCCTTCTTTTAGGTATTCTTTAAAACTATCAAATGAAGTACCATCAAATAGTACGATCCATTCTTCGTTATTAGATGCTTCAGTCATGCTTAGATCCATTTCTGTTTGTTCCTCTAGTACGGCATTTTTAGTTGGCTTATTTTTACAACTTATAAAAAGTAGAACAGCCATTGAGATCATCATTATTTTTTTCATACAAGTGACTTTTAAATTCCTAATATCTTTCTCAATACCTTTTCGTCTATGGCTCCACCCGCAAAATCATCAAATGTTTTTTCAGTAGCTTCAATAATATGGTCTTGAATAAATTTAGCACCTTCTTTTGCTCCTTGTTCCGGACTTTTTATACAGCACTCCCATTCCATCACTGCCCACACATCGCAGCCATACTGCGTTAATTTCGAGAAAATGGTTTTAAAATCTATTTGACCATCTCCCAAAGAGCGATACCTACCTGCCCTATTTCCCCAATCGTTATAGCCCCCAAAAGCTCCTTTTTTACCCGTTGGGTTGAACTCTGAGTCCTTTACGTGAAAAGATTTTATAAACTCATGATAATGATCAATGTACGCTATATAATCTAGTTGCTGCAGTACAAAGTGACTAGGGTCATATAAAATATTAACGCGTTTATGATTGTTGGTGGCGGCCAAAAAGCGTTCAAAAGTATCGCCATCGTGTAAATCTTCTCCTGGGTGAATTTCATAACACACATCAACCCCTTGTTCATCAAAATGATTTAAAATAGGTAACCAACGTTTTGCTAATTCTTCAAAACCCATTTCTACTAATCCTTCTGGTCTTTGAGGCCAAGGATGCATCGTGTGCCATAATAAAGCACCAGAGAAAGTAGCATGTACGTTTAAGCCTAATTTTCTACTAGCCGTAGCGGCTTTTTTTACGGTTTCAACGGCCCATTCTGTACGAGCTTTCGGATTGTTTTTCACCTTTTCAGGGGCAAAATTATCGAACATTAAGTCATATGCTGGGTTAACCGCGACCAATTGCCCTTGTAAATGAGTAGAAAGCTCCGTAATTTCTAAACCATAAGAATTAACCTTTCCTTTTAGTTCATCGCAGTAGGTTTGACTTTCGGCTGCTTTGTCTAAATCAATTAAAAAATGTTCCCAAGTCGGTATTTGAATGCCTTTGTATCCCAAATCAGCGGCCCACTTGCACATGCCATCTAAAGTGTTAAATGGCGCTTTTTTATCTACAAATTGAGCTAGAAAAACTGCTGGTCCTTTAATCGTTTTCATCTTAAACTACTATTTATTTAAAGTGTTATAGGTTTGAATAGGCTGAGTACTAAAATTTTAAATATTTTACTTTTAATTTTAGTCTTTGTTTTTGAATTTCCTTTTACTATTCACAATCCTAAATATAAGCATAAGAATACAATAATTATAAAAATATAACAATGAATCAAAAACAAGAATAAGGCGCAATCGTTGTAGAAACTGATCGAATCAAAGGTAGCGAAGCTAAAAAAACGCATGTAAACCTATTCCTTAAGGTCATATTTTAATAAGATTCTATGCATCTCTTCGTAAAAATTATAACAATTAGATTTAGGCTTAGCTTTACAAGAAAAACAGGATGTATAGCGCTTAAAGAGTAGAACAGCTTGTACCCATGATAATAGCCACTTTATGCAAAAACTTAAGCCCTTGTTAAAGAAATAAGAGTAGTCGTTACCATGCCTAAAATAGTTAAGAACCAAAAGCGTGATGATCAAAAATAATTTTAACCAAACATTATTAAAGACATAAAAACCTCCTATACCTACTTCCTTTAAGCCGTTGATGACGTCTTTAATACTTACAAAACCCTAATTCAAGGTATAAGCAAATTACTTTAAGGACAGCATTAGATGCGGTAGAATAATTAAAATTAGGTACATTAGCCTTATAGAATATAATTATGGACAATGCTTCTGCCCGTAACATGTGGGGCGATTATTTAGATCAACATTTAGAAGATGCTTTTGTTGATGCACCTAAGACCATTCATTTTTGTGATAACAAAAAAGATGCTAATGAATGTGTAGATTTAGTACTTAAAAATATAAAAAAAGCCACTTCACCCTCCCTGTTAGGTTTGCAATTACGAAATGAACCGCTTCCTAAAATTGGCGATTTTCTGGTCATCACTGATTGGGATGGGAAGGCAAAATGCATCGTAAAAACTACTGCGGTAAAATTAAAACCAATGTTTAGTATTGATGAAACCTATGCTCGCAAAGAAGGTGAAGGTGATAAAAGTTTAGCCTATTGGAAAAAAACACACTGGGAGTATTACACTCGGGAACTTTCTGAATTCAACAGAGAGCCCAGAGAAAGTATGATTGTGGTGTGCCAAGAATTTGAAAAAGTTTTTGACTAGAGAAAATTAAAAAATGTTTCTTCTAACAGACAGTCTTTTTTTGAAAATTGCTACTGTTGATACAAAAAAAAGCCGCATTTTATTTAGCGGCTTTTTTCGTTTATTATTTTAAGTATTATTCTAGTTCAATCCAGGTATTTCCATTTTTATGAGATGCAACTGTACTTTCTATAAAATTCATACCCCTCACCCCGTCTAGCATCGTTGGAAATTCTCCGTCATTATAGGCTTCTCCCCGAATAGCTCTAGCGGCTCCTTTGTAAATATTCGCCATAGAATCAAAAATTCCTTCAGGGTGTCCTGGTGGAAGTTTTGTGCCGTCTAATGATAATTTAGAATTGTAGGCATGACCCGGCTTTAAAACTTGCAGGGGCTCGGTATCACTTAATTTATATAAGTAATTCGGATTTTCCTGTGCCCATTTAAAGGCTGCCTTTTCACCATAAATAACAATGGCCAGTCCGTTCTCTTCGCCTGTAGCTACTTGACTGCTTCGGATAAGCCCCTTGACATGGTCTTCCATGCGAATAAGCACCGTGCCGTCCACATCCATTTTATTATCCTCATACAAATAATTAAAATCACATAATAAAGACTTTACTCGTAAGCCTGTAGTATATTCAAGCATATTAAAGGCATGTACTCCAATATCACCCATGCAAGAGCTTATTCCAGCTTTTTCAGGATCTAAACGCCAAACGGTAGAGCGCTTCGCTTTATCATGGATAATGGTATTTATCCAACCTTGATAATATTGTGCATCTACCTTATGAATCTTCCCTAATTCACCTGCTTTGATACGTTCTCGCATTTCACGAACCATGGGGTATCCGGTATAGGTATGGGTTAAAACAAAAACAGTTCCTGCTTTTTTATGCGCTGCTTGTAATATTTTTGCTTCTTCTAAAGAGGTGGTCATCGGCTTCTCGCAAATAACATGAAAGCCATTTTCTAACAATTTTTTTGCCATGGGAAAATGCAAAAAGTTAGGGGTTAAAATAGAGCAAACCTGAATGCGTTCAGTTTCTGGAAGTTTCATTTCTTCCTGAATGAAGGTGTCAAAATCTGGATAAATACGATTGGTGGGAACATCAATCTTTTTTGCAAAGGCTATACTTTCCTCAAAATCTGCATTAAATACTGCTCCTACAATTTCATAATTATCATTAATTTGAGAGGCTACTCTGTGTAAAATCCCTATTAATGAATCACCTCCACCACCTAAAATTCCTAATCTAATTTTTTTTGCCATTTTGTTTGTTTATTCTTTGTATTCTATAGTTTCATTTTTAAAAAGTAGAACAAATAGGACTGATACTCCTAAGGCAAATATAGCTGGATACGTCCAAATAGTTTTCCAATCGTGCAGATTATCTGCCAATAAATACGTGTCTGTAATTTTTCCTGCAATCCAGAAACCAATTAGCATTCCAATTCCGTAGGTTGCTAAAGTTATTAAACCTTGTGCGGCACTCTTGTATTTTTTTCCTGCTTTTGAATCCGTGTATATTTGACCTGAAACAAAGAAGAAATCATAACAAATACCATGAAGGCCAATTCCAATAATAAGCATAAACGCTAATTCTCCTGCATTTCCATAAGCGAAGAGAAGGTATCGCACTGTCCAAGCCAACATACCCACCAAAATTGTTTTCTTAAAACCAAACTTTTTGAAAAAATAGGGAAGTAACAACATAAAAAATACTTCTGAGACTTGCCCAATGGTCATTTTACCCGTAGGGTTGTCCATCCCAATTTCTGAAAGAAATGGATTTGCGTTTTGATAGTAAAAGGCAAGAGGAATACAAATAAATATAGACGACACAAAAAAGATAAGAAAGTTTTTGTCTTTCAAAAGTTTTAAAGCATCGAGGCCTAAGATATCAGAAATACTAACTTTTTCGCCCTTAGTTATTCCTGGAGGGGTTTTAGGCAAGGTAAAACTAAATAAACCCAATACAGTAGAAGCGATGGCGACCATCAAAAAAGTGTTTTTAAGCATCCCTTCAGCTCTTGCATCTGCTGAATCCCATAAAAATACGTAACTAATCAATAAACCCGCGGCGATCCATCCAATAGTACCAAATACGCGTACTAAAGAAAATTCTTTAGCCGGATCTTTCATTTGTTTAAATGCAATAGCATTTACCAAGGCGAGGGTTGGCATGTAAAGAATCATATAGCCTAATACATAAGGATAAAACGTAGAAAACTCCGTTGCTCCATACATCTGATACATTAAGAAAGCCCCTGCTAGATGTAACACCCCTAAAATACGCTCTGCATTAAAATATCGATCTGCAATTAACCCTATAATAAAAGGGGCTATAATTGCACCCCAAGATTGGGTTGAAAAGGCCATTCCCATTTCGGCCCCAGTAGCCTTTAAATTATTTCCTAAAAATGTGCCTAATGTTACAAACCATCCGCCCCAAATGAAAAACTCCAAAAACATCATTGTGGACAGTTGAAACTTTATTTTTAAATTCATGGTATTATTTTATTGATTAGTTAATTTAACGTTTGTAAAGAATATAATCTGAAATTAAAGGTTCAATGGTATTCGTTCTAAATTCTAAAGCAATTTGCCCTCTATGATAGGTAGAGTGATTGATGATATGGAATAAAATATCTTTGGTTGTATTTATAAATTGTTTGCCTTCCGAATTTTCATAAGCTATACGTTTATCAAAATCTTCGAGATTGCTTATAATTTCAAAAGATGTTCTTTGGTTTTCGTAATGTATCTCAGAAAAATCAGTGCCACTGTGCTTGTCAAAGGCTTTATATTTTACATCCGTTTTTAATAATCTTGCGTTCCAAATATGATGCGCGTTTAGAATATGACTAAATAATGAACTACTTTTATCTGTGGCCTGACTTTCTATAGTTTGAAATTTGTCTATCAGATTTTTGTTACAATAAAAGTTGTAATCAAATAATTCATAAAATAGGTCTTTCATAAAATTATCTTAGTGTTTCTGATGCCTGTATCAAAAGTTGTTTTGTGGCAAGAATCCCCTCGGTCTCGCTTAAAACACTACCTTCATACTCGACGCCAATATACCCATTATAGTCCGCATCTTTTACAATTTGAAGCATTTTTGCATAATCAATTTTTGTTTCATTGCCTTGCGCATCAAAATCGTATGATTTGGCACTTACGCCTTTAGCAAATGGCATCAATTCTTTTACACCTTTATACATATCGTAAGTTTCAGCACAATCGCCATTGTAATCAGAACCATCGACTCTTCGAACACAAAAATTACCAAAATCTGGTAAGGTGCCACAATTATCCATATTTACCTTTTTCATGACGCCAGCCAGTAAGGCCGCATTTGACGACAACCCACCATGGTTTTCAACAATAATATTTATGTTTTTGTCTTTTGCGTAGCTTGCCAATTGCGTGAGTCCGTCTACGGCATTTGCTGTCCATTCTTCTGGAACCTTACTTCCCGCTAAATTAACACGTATAGAATGGCAACCCATAGCTGCAGCGGCATCGACCCATTTGTAATGATTTTCAACTGCCTTTTTTCTGGCAATTGCATTGGTTGTTGCTAAATCTCCTTGGCCGTCAATCATGATCAAAAGATTTTGCATCCCATGTTTTTTGCTCTCTAAATTGTTTTTGGCAATAAATTGATCCATAGCTTCTTTTGAAAAATTAGCTTCTTCCAATTCCTCGTTGTACAAGTAACTTACATATTCAAGACCAGAAAATCCCCAAGATTTAGCTTTTTCAGCAAAAGTATATGGATCTACACCCTCCTCAAGAATCATTTTATGCATAGACCATTGTGCTAAGGATAATTTAAAAAAAGGGTCTTGGGCCACTGAAGCTATTTCTTCCATAGGCTCAGGATCTTTTTTAGGTTCTTTTTCTTTACACGATAAAACTCCGAAAATTAAAAGCCCAACTATCAAAAGTAAACTTTTTTTCATAATATTACGATTTGTCATAAACTTGGTACATTATTTTAATAATTTAGCATTTTACTACAACGTTATAGTAGAATATCGTTGTAATTATAGCGTTTAAATGTAAAAAATTAATTCTATATTTAATAAATTTACGAAATAAACAATTCTATTTAATGAACAAATTTTATTATAACGAAGAGCAAGAATCGTACGATGCGATTGTGGTTGGAACCGGAATTAGTGGCGGATGGGCTGCTAAAGAACTGTGTGAGAATGGTTTAAAAACGCTAATTTTAGAGCGTGGAAGAATGGTAACACACATTGAAGATTATCCAACCGCAAACCTAGATGATTGGGATTTTCCTAATAATGGAAGGCTACCCAAAGAAGAAAGAGACAAACAACAAAAACAAGCCAGAACGGGATATACGGTACAGGCACCTCACAATTTTTGGTTTGTGAACGATTTAGAGCACCCTTATAATGAAACCAAACGCTTTGATTGGATGCGAGGGTACCATGTAGGTGGTAGATCAATTATGTGGGGGCGTCACAGTTACCGTTGGAGTGATTTAGATTTTGAAGCAAACAAAAAGGACGGACATGGTGTAGATTGGCCTGTTCGTTATAAAGATATAGCTCCTTGGTACAGTAAAGTAGAATCGTTTATTGGTATAAGTGGTGAAGCCCTAGGTTTACCACAACTACCCGACAGTGAATTTCTTCCGATGATGGAATTGAACTGTGTGGAACAAGAGTTTAGAGAAAAAGTAGCTGAAAATTTTGAAGGTAGAGTGGTTACCGCTGGCCGCGTTGCGCATATCACCGGTAGTAAAGCATTTGATGGAAGAAGCAAATGCCAATTTAGAAATAGATGCATTAGAGGCTGTCCTTTCGGAGCTTATTTTAGCAGTAATTCCTCAACCTTACCAGCAGCAGAACGTACTGGTAATTTAACCCTGAGACCAGACTCGATTGTTTCTGAAGTTATTTATGACCCAAAAACTAAAAAAGCAACTGGTGTTAAGGTTATTGACCGATTAACCAAAGAAGAATTGGTTTTTAATGCTAAAGTAATTTTCTTGTGTGCATCTGCCATAGGTTCAACACAAATATTAATGCAATCTAAATCAGAGCGTTTTCCAAATGGACTTGGAAACGATTCTGACCAATTAGGTAGAAACATCATGGACCACCAATTGCAAGTTGGAGCGAATGGTAAATTTGATGGTTTTGATGATAAATATTACAAAGGTCGCAAACCAAACGGAGTTTATATACCACGTTTTAGAAATTTAGGAGGCGACAGTGACCGTAAAGAATATGTACGAGGCTTTGGGTATCAAGGTGGTGCAAGTCGTGGCAATTGGGAAGAAACCATTGCCGAAGTTTCTTTTGGAAAAGATTTAAAAGAAAGCATTTTAAAGCCGGGAGGATGGACCATGGGTATTATGGGCTTCGGTGAAGTTTTACCCTATGAAGAAAACAGAATGACCTTAGACTATGATAAATTAGATGAATGGGGCTTACCTACTGTGACTTTTGATGCAGAATTCAAAGAAAATGAATGGAAAATGCGGGAAGACATTAAACAACAAGCGGTTGAAATGTTGAAAAATGCAGGTTTTAGAGATGTGGAAGCCTACGATAATCCTGGAGCACTAGGGTTGGGCATACATGAAATGGGCACAGCACGAATGGGTAGAGATCCAAAAACCTCAGTACTTAATGGAAATAATCAAATACACGCAGTACCTAACGTGTATGTAACAGATGGCGCTTTTATGACCTCTGCAAGCTGTGTAAATCCATCATTGACCTATATGGCATTTACGGCAAGAGCTGCAAATCACGCCGCACAAGAACTTAAAAAAGAAACTATATAATGGATAGAAGAATAGCACTCAAAAACCTAGGCCTATCTTTAGGCTACATCGTAGCCACACCAACTCTAATTAGTTTAGTTCAGAGTTGTAAAGAGCAAAATATTGCTACTTGGACTCCTGTGTTTTTATCAAAAGAAGAAGGTGACGTACTTTCAAAATTAGTAGATATTATACTGCCTAAAACAGATACACCTTCTGCTTCAGAAGTAAATGTACATGTGTTTATTGATACCTTTGCCAAAGAGATTATGGAAGAGAAAGATCAAAATTTCTTTAAAATGGCAATGAATAAATTTACTGATAAAGCACTTAAAGATGCTGGTAAAGAAAAGCTTGAAGATTTAACCAGTGAAGATTTAACCTCTGTTTTGGCTAGCGCATTAAAAGTTAGCAAAGAAGATGAAGCAAAGAATTTCAAATTAATTAACACCTATCATGAAGCCATAGCCGCTGGTGAAACAGCTGATTTAGATGAAGGTATTTCTAGATTTGCCTTTGCTAACAATTTAAGAGGTTTAACCATTTGGGCCTTCAAATCTTCTGAATACATCGCAGAAGAGGTGCTCGCCTATTTGCCAATTCCAGGAGAATATATTGGATGTGCTGATGTACAAGAATTAACTGGCGGAAAAGCTTGGGCTATTTAAACCGAATGTAGTGGTGAAAAAAGTACTGCAATCTGTGTTGTGGTACCACTAAAAAACCTTTGAGTATCAACGTATACTCGAAGGTTTTTTTTGAGTAAAAAATTTAACTTTTTCTTAATCATCTGCGCGCTGTAGTTATAACGTATATGAGATAGCAATTATGAAAATTAAGAAGTAATGGAGAATCATTATATCATTTTGTCCTTGTACGTTATCGCCTATCTATCCTTAGCTGTACTAAAACCCTATGTAAAGAAGTATCATTTTAATACCTAATATTTGGTAAACGTGTATTCTTGTCTTCCACTCAACTATTAATTTTATTTTGCACACTGCCAAACCACACGAATCTAAAGAGCTATAATTTACCTAAATCTATTACTGAATTAGTTGGTTTAGGAAGTTCCCCCCGAAACCTAAAAACCTAACAATATTCAATAATTATGATTATTGGTTTTTGGTTATAATAGCACTAAACTAGTTATTCATAAGTTTCTTTATACTTGTTTTTGGTTTGACAGTTTTAGGGTGCAAAATAGTACCTTAATGTAATTTTTTAGTTGCTCTAAATTTTCCAGATACAGTAATTTTTTTGTCTTGAACGTTTCTTAAGTCAAGATTTAAGTATCCTTCAACTAGCTTGTTTGATCTATTGGTAATGACCACCAATCCTTTTTCTGTAAAAAAAGGCAATTCATTGGACGCGATATTATTATAATAAGCGAAAACTCCATTGGAATAGTGTTGAGATTTAGAGGTATCAGTAGCAATATGGTAACTACCTTCATTTATAGGCTCATTGGTGTTTTCTTCTGAAATTAAAATAGCTACCTTATTTTCAGATTCATTTTCTAATTTTAAAGTTAAACTTACGTAGGGAACTCCTTTGGTATTAACTTCTGTTGATTCACTAAAAGATAAATCACCTAATACCTCATGATTAAAGCTCCCGCTTACATTCATTTGCTTTGATTGTATTTCATAATCAATGACGCCTTCTTTTGGCAAATATGAAGTACATAATAAAATTAGAAAGAAGCCTGTAAAAATGTTCAAACCAAAATGTTTAAGATACATCATAAAAAATTTATTAAGCTACTAGTTCTTTAGCGTTGTATGCGCAATTAAAGGGGCCTCGCCGTTCCTATTACTATTATTTTCTACAATTGCGGCTATGGTAATGACTATGATTAATATAATAAATAGAATAAATGATTTTTGCATAACCCATTATTTAATTATGTTCCTAAATTCTGCTTTCGTTGCGTTTAATGATCTACCTGTACTTAATTGATGTCTAGTTAAACAGGGGCCTATTAATTTTCCGAAACTAAATTATAAATTTTAATAGGTCATTCAGTTGAGGATTGTGCCAATGGTGATCAAAAGTGTATAATTGGTATTTGAAAAAAATAGACATAATCCTAGCCTTTTTGTTCAGTTTATAAACAAATTGAAATTAATTTTACGATTAAAGTCCGATTGTACTTAATTTATAACCATTGATACAAATTGAGCTATGGCCCAAGCAATAACAATTATTTTTGATTACATTTAAGGTACTTATGTTAGAAGCTGTAATTGTAGATGATGAAATAAAAGCACTCCAAAGTTTATCTTGGGAACTCACTAATTTTAGTGACGAGATAAAAGTTGTGGCGTCTTTTACGAACCCTTTAGAAGCTTTAGCCCATTTAAATAAAAGCGAAAACACACCTGATTGTCTTTTTTTAGATATTGAAATGCCTACCATGGACGGTTTTCAGTTTATTCAAAAACTAAAAAATAAAGAATTTCCAATAGTCATTACCACTGCTTATAATCAATACGCCATTAAAGCTTTAAAGAATGAAGCTATAGATTATCTTTTAAAACCTATTGATTCTGACGATTTACATGATACCATTGTAAAAATCAAAAAATACAATGCCAGGAACTATTCTGCAGATAAATTAGAAAAAATTCTTTTAAATTTTAATGCCAATGCGATCCAAAAAAAAATAACCCTAAACACAGATGGGAAATTAGTGTTTTTAAGTTGTGATCAAATTTTATATGCAGAATCAGACGGCAACTATACCACTATATTTCTTAGCGACGGACATAAAATTGTACTGACCAAAAAACTAAAAGAAGTAAATGAAATTTTACCCCAGGAAACCTTTTTTAGAATTCATAATTCCTATATTATCAACCTCAACAAAATTAAAGAATTCTTAAAAACCGATGGGTATGTTGTATTAGAGTCTAATCATAAAATCCCAGTTTCTCGTCAAAAAAAATCTGACTTTTTAGACTTACTTTAAATTCGTTTATGTGTAAAAAAGAAGAAATTTTCAACGGCTTTACCTCTTTTAGGGCTGTTTATCTAAATGCTATATGTCTGGCATTTTTTTTTCTGCTTAGTGGTTTTTCTTTTTCACAAACTATTCCTTTAAAATTTAAAAAAACTGCGGATAGTTTAATAAAGGCAGCACCAAAAACCTATACCGATATTGACTCCATTCTAAAGCCGTCTCGGTATGATACTATTTTAATGCGGCATTTTAACAATGAAGCTGCTGCCAAAAAATATTTTAATGGACAATCCTATGCTTTAAATCAACTGGGTACTTGGCATAGAAATACCTCTAGTTATGCTAAAGCCATCAACCTTCATAAACAAGCCTTAGAGCTCGCTAAAAAGGCTGATAATTTAGAATTAAAAGTCTATAGTCTTAATATGCTCAGTGTGGTTTACAGACGCATGGATGCTATTAAAACTGCATTAGACTATGCCCAAGAAGCATTAGCTTTAGCCGAGGGTGTCAAAAATCCGAGCAAGGGCCTAAGAAGAAGTATTAATGTTTCTTTAAACGGCATTGGAAATATTTATCAAAGTTTAAAACAATACCCCGTTGCCATTGAAACCTATAAAAAATCCTTACTGCTAGAAAAAGAACTCAATAACACCTTGGGCTTGGCCATAAATAACCAAAATTTAGGAGAATGTTACGAGGAGCTGAACGACCTAAAACTTGCGCTTAACTACTACCGTAAGTCGCTAGCTCTTAATGAAGAAATAAATAGTGACAGGGGTCGTGTTATTTGTAATAATAGTATTGCAAAAATTTACATCAAGCAAAATAGACTCAACGAAGCCTTGCGAATTCTCAACCCTACTTTAAAAAAAGCTATTGCTATTAGTGATAAGTTTATAACCACTTCTGTTTATATTAATATGGGTTGGGCCTATATAAAGCTCGGTAATTTTGAATTAGCTGAAACAAATTTACTGGAGGGTATCCTATTAGCAAAAAAGCACGATTTGCATCTTTCTCAGGCTTTAGGACACGAATTTCTATCAGAATTGTATAGCAAACAAAACAAATTTGATCAAGCACTACAATCTTTTAAGACCTATAAATCTATTGAGGACGGCATCAATAATGAAACCAACATTCGCTACGTACAGGATATTATTTTTAAATACGACTCAGAGAAAAAAAACAATCAAATTGAAACACTCGCACGACAAAACGAATTAATTCAATTAAAACTCAAAAAAAAAGAAAACACCCTACTTATCAGTGCTTTGTTGTTAGCCTTATCTGTCATTATTTTATACATACTTTACAAGCAATACCAATTAAAAAATGACAAAAAATTACTGACTTTGGAGCAAAGCATGTTAAGAAGCCAAATGAATCCTCATTTTATTTTTAATTCATTAAACTCCATCAAATTATACATCATTAATAATGAAAAGAAAAATGCTGTTTATTACCTCAATAAGTTTTCAAAATTAGTCCGTAAAATATTAGAAGCTTCTTCACTAAAAGAAATAACACTAGCAGAAGAGTTAGAAACGGCAGAACTCTACATGAATATTGAAAACATTAGATTCTCGAATGAAATAGGGTTTACAATAAATATTCAAGAGGGCTTAGATGTAGATGCTATAAAAATTCCCTCCCTTATATTACAACCGTTTTTAGAAAATTCTATTTGGCATGGACTATCGTCAAAAGAAGGTGAAAAACAAATAACAATTGATATTCAGAATCAGGACAATTATCTAATCGCAATTTCTATTACGGATAATGGCATTGGCCGAGATGCTTCAGAAGTGATAAAAGAAAATAAGGTTTTGAAACGAAACTCTATTGGTATTACGATCACCAAAGAACGTTTGGAAAATTTTTCAAAGGACTATCAAAATTCTTATGATGTTACGATTATTGATTTATATGACGAAAACAACCTAGCTATTGGTACTAAAGTAGTTGTTCTTATCCCCACTATTTAGCTAAATTTTGAGCAACCTCCTCTAATTCTGCGTACCACTTTTTACCAAACTTTCTGATTAAAGCTTCCTTTACAAACTTATAAATGGGTACTTCTAATGCTGATCCTAAAGAACAAGCAGCGTCACAAATCTCCCATTTGTGATAATTTACCGCAACAAATTCTGAATACTCTCGAATTCTGATAGGGTATAAATGACATGAAACTGGTTTTCTGAATTTGGTGGCGCCCGCATTATAGGCTTCCTCTAAGCCACATTTTGTAATGCCGTCTTCCGAAAAAACAACATAGGCACATTCACTACCGTTAACCAAGGGAGTTTCCCATTCGCCATCTTCACCCTTTACAAAAGCACCTTCGTCTTCAATAACGGCAATGCCTTCAGCTCTTAAAAAGGGCTTTACCTTCTGATAAATATCAACTAATATTTCGGTTTCTTTCTCCTCTAAAGGGGCTCCTGCATCACCGTCTACACAACATGCGCCTTTACAAGCAGACAGATTACAGACAAATTCTTTCTCAATAATTTCTTCTGAAACTAAGGCTTTACCAATTTGAAACATACATAGATTTAAGAAGCGCAAAGATACCTCAACAAATTATATTTCACGTTAAAACATCTAAAAGTTGAATTAAACCGTAAATTTGCAAAGAATTTAAAAAAGTATGGAATTTCATTTTAATTTTAGAGAAATAGCCACCGCATCGATGGTGCTTTTTGCTGTAATTGATATCTTGGGAAGCATCCCCATCATCATAGGCTTACGCAACAAAGTAGGGCACATTCATTCTGAAAAAGCCTCTATTGTAGCTGCCGTTATTATGGTTTCCTTTTTGTTTGTCGGGGAAGAAATATTAAAACTTATTGGTATTGACGTGAACTCATTTGCTGTTGCAGGTGCTTTTGTTATTTTTTTCTTGGCTATAGAAATGATTTTGGGTATATCATTATATAGAGACGACGAACCCGAAAGTGCATCGATAGTCCCCATTGCTTTTCCATTAATTGCAGGGGCAGGCACCATGACGGCTATTTTATCATTACGTGCAGAGTACTTTGTAGAAAATATTATCGTCGCTATTATCGTAAATATTATCTTTGTTTATTTGGTTTTAAAATCATCTAAAAAAATAGAGAAAGTATTAGGAAAAGCTGGCCTGAGTGTTATCCGTAAAGTTTTTGGAGTGATTTTATTGGCCATATCTGTTAAGTTATTTGCATCTAACATAAATCAGCTTTTTTAATAAAACATTTTTTATCTGAATCCTATAAAACTAGTCATGAATAAATACATTAGCTTTTTACTGATCCTAATTGCAGTGGCATTGATAGGTTACAATAGCACTATGCTGAATTTCGATAATTTACTTCAAGGTGATAGTACTATTGCCTTGATTGGTATTGTTGCCTCGTTGTGCGCTATTGTTGTCTTAGTCATTTTTTTAATGTCAAAAAAAATTCAAAACAAAGTAAAAGAGGAATAATACGTTTACGAAGTAAACAAGGCTTAAAATGAGAATTTCCTAAAAGTCGTGGGCGTTAATAATTCAGCTTTTAATTAAATTTTAGCTCGTAAAATCGAGCGGAATACGAGGTACAATCTGCAATAGTTCTTCCAAATAAATTTTTGTTATGGTCTAAAAATTATCATTTATTTGGTATGGAATCATCTAACTCCAAAACTTTTTTAAGCATGGTATCGGCTTTCCCTTTAATAATGGCAAAAGCATTTGGATTAAACAGTTGTTCTGCCAATGCTGCTTTGAGGTACAGCTTTATTTTGTCTTCGTAGGCGTAATAATCAATTCCCGGAACTCTCGGGTCCAGAAATTTTGATATGTGACTGATGTAATTTTGAAAGAGAATATCGTCAACCCTAAAATTTTCTATAAAGTTTTTTTCTGAATACGCAGTATACCGTTTTCTATCTTCTTCTAAGTGATCAAAGATGAAACGCGACATAATGACCTCGCTCTCTACTGAACTAATAGCTTCATTTTCATTGGTGCCAATCGGAACAAAAACATCAGGGACAATACCTCCACCGCCATAAACCACTTTACCCTTTGGGGTGGTAAACTTCAATGAATCAGCTACTTTAATGCTATCCACAGCAACCAATTCTCCACTGGCATACCGATCCATAAATTTTTGATAATAATCTTTATTTCCATTGGCGTAGTTTTTTTGAATAGACCGTCCCGTTGGTGTATAATAACGTGATATCGTTAAGCGAACTGCAGAACCATCTCCTAGTTCCATTTCACGTTGCACCAAACCTTTTCCAAAAGAACGACGCCCCACAATAGTACCAATATCATTATCCTGTAAGGCACCAGCAATAATTTCACTTGCAGAGGCCGAAAGTTCATTAATTAATACGTAGATAGGCTTATTTTCAAAAGCTCCTTTTTTGGTAGCATAAGAATAATCTATCTGACCCTTTTTGTTTTTTGTAAATAAAATTAATTTTCCGTTTTCTAAAAACTCATCAGCCATTTGTTCTGCAATGCCTAAATAACCTCCTGGATTATCACGTAAATCAAGGGTAAGTTTTCGTGCTCCTTGTTTTTGTAAGGCATTGAGTGCCGTTTTAAATTCTTTAAAAGTAGTTTCTGCAAATCGGTTAATTTTAATATAACCCATATCCTGAGTTAACATGTAAGCCGCGTCTACACTTTTTAGCGGAATATCATCGCGTTTTAGAATGATATCAAAAATTTTATCATCTTGTTTACGGTATATTTTAAGTTTTACAGGAGTTCCCTTAAGTCCTTTTAACTTGTCAATAACCTTTTCATTACTAATCTCCTGTCCAAATAAAGGCATATTATCTGCCATCAAAATGCGATCACCAGGTTGAATACCATTTTTAAAACTAGGCCCACCCTCAATGGCTCTGACCACCGCAATAGTATCGTTTTCCATAAAAAAACTAATCCCGATACCTACAAAGTCTCCCTTCATATTTTCAGATACCTTAGCCATACTTTTCTTAGGGATATACACAGAATGTGGATCTAACTTATCTAAAATATTATTTACAGCTACATCAACAATACTATCGGTATTAATATCGTCTACATACTCATAGTCGATATAATCGATTAGCCTATTGAGCTTATCTTTTTTTGAATTGGTAGTAAATAACTTTTCGGGCGTATCGTTAAAATGAAGTTTGCCTCCAATAAACACGCCAAGGGCTAGCGTTCCCGCTAAAAGCGTTGGCCACATAAAGGATTGCTTTTTCTTCATTTACTTTTAAATTAAAATAGTGTTAGTTGTCATCAATAGTTGCGAGATGCACTAAGTGTACTCCTGCCTTTTTTAAAAACTGAAGACCTTCATCATCTTTATACGCATTTTGGTATACTACACGTTTTATGCCAGATTGATGAATCAGCTTACTACATTCTTTACAAGGTGATAAAGTAATATATAAAGTGGCCCCATCACAGGATTGTGTTGACGACGCTAATTTTGATAATGCATTAGCTTCGGCATGCAAAACATACCATTTTGTGTAACCCTCCTCATCTTCACAATGATTTTCAAAACCAGTTGGCGTACCATTATAGCCGTCGGAAATAATCATACGGTCTTTTACCACAATAGCTCCTACTTGCTTTCGTTTACAAAACGATAATTTTCCCCACTCGTTAGCCATTCGCAAATAGGCCTTATCGTATTTTTTCTGTTTTACTTCTATCATTTATAATTTAAGAAAAATGTATTGTATCTCTAACAAAGCACTAAGATACCCGCTTTCACCAAGCCTAACAATCACCAAGAGATATATTTTAAATAAAAATTTAAAAAGGATAGGTTTCGCGTAACATGGGAAGGGTTATCAAGATCACTAAAATAGACATCCCTAGGACAAACAAGGCTTGTTTTAGCTTAAATATCGACTGCACAATAAAGGCAAATACGAGTATCGAAAGTACAATTACCAATTGCGAAAGTTCTATTCCTGTTGCAAAACCCAAAAGTGGTGTTATAATATCCTCTTCTTCGGCCATTAACATTTTAAAGTAATTAGAAAAGCCAAACCCGTGAATAAGACCAAAAAAAGCAGTGGCAATACCGTGCCATACTAAATTTTTATGCGCTTCTTTTGCTTTGAAATATCTTAAATTAAATATAGCGGTCAGTAAAATGGTTACAGGAATTAAAAACTCAATAATACTTACATTAACCTCAATCACTTTATAGGCTGATAATGCCAGCGAAATACAATGCGCTACTGTAAAAACCGTAGCGAGAAACACTACTTTTTTCCACGATTTAAACGTAAAAGGCACCGTTAAAATAGTTAAAAAAAGAATATGATCATACGCCGCTAGATCTAATACGTGCTCCAAACCCATTTTCAAGTAAAACCAAAAATTTTCCATAATTCTCGCTATTTGTAAAACACTATAGTATTTAATTTAGTTGATGCCACGTTCTTTCTGAATGGTTTCGTACGCAATTTGCACTTCCTTAAACTTTTCTTCAGCTCCTTTTTTTATGGCTTCGTTTTCTGTGTTCACACGGTCTGGATGGTATTTTTTTGCCATGGTCCTGTATGCTTTTTTAACTTCATCATCCGTAGCAGATTTTTCTATTTCTAGAATTTTATACGCGTTGTCTGCATTTTTAATAAACATCGCTTTGACACTTTCAAAACTGCTCTGTCCAATTCTTAAAAATCTAGCTATTTCTTCTATTTTCGTAATTTCAGCAGCACTAACAGTACCATCAGCTTGAGCAATTCCGAATAAAAAATGTACTAACTGCAAACGTACCTCAATACTAGTTCGCAAATTCATATAATCGCAAATACGTTGTGCCGAAATTTCCCTTTTTTTAATCACCTCATTGAAGGTTCTAAAGATGGCATTGGCTTTGTCTTTCCCATACGTACTTACAAAATAACGTTGCACATAGTCCATTTCTCTCTGACTCACGTTTCCATCAGCCTTGATTACCAAAGAACATAAAGAAAGTAAATTAAGTTCAAAATCGGCAGGAGAAACTGATTTTGTATTTTGTGAAAAAACCTTGGTTCTCGATGCACTAAATAGTTTTTGGAGAATATAAAATATGACAAAAAATAAAATCCATTTCATTCTTAAAAATTTTTGCCAAAGATATCATTTTCAAATACAAAATTTATAGTAATGAAACGTTAAGGTTACGGAAGAACTGTAACAAATTAGTTATCTTTGATGAATATTATAATTAGTCTTAAAAATAAAAATTATGTATCCTGCAGAATTAATAAAACCAATGAGAGAAGACCTAGCTGGGGCCGGGTTTGAAGAATTACATAGCGCAGAAGCTGTTGAAAAAGCTATTAATGCCAAAGGAACTACCTTAGTTGTTGTAAACTCTGTTTGTGGTTGTGCCGCAGCAAATGCTAGACCTGCCGCAAAATTTAGTTTAACAAATAGCAAAAAACCAGACCATGCCGTTACCGTTTTTGCGGGTGTAGATTTTGAAGCTGTGGATAAAGCGAGAAGTTTAATGGTACCTTTTCCTCCTTCGTCACCGAGTATGGCTTTATTTAAAGACGGAGAATTAGTGCACATGATCGAGCGCCATCATATTGAAGGAAGACCAGCAGAAGTTATTGCGGAGAATTTAATGGCTGCATATAACGAATTCTGTTAAATAGTTCGCAGCAATTAAAGTTTTAGAATTATTATAAAAATTTGAATAAAACCGCTCTTTAAAAGGAGCGGTTTTTTATTTTTGTAACATGCAAAAATTTCTAGCATATCCGTTAAGTATACTGTATCAACTATCCTTTGGGGTATGCTTACTTATTTTTCATCCTTTACAATGGCTTGGTCATCATATATTTGGGTACATTGGATTAAAAAAAGTAGTTAGTGTTTTAAATTTATGCTTGTTAAGGTGTTCTATGCTGTTAGGCACAAGATACACTTTTAATAATCCCCATAAAATACCTATTGGAAAACCCTTAATCATAGTCGCCAATCACCAAAGTATGCATGATATTCCGCCAATTATTTGGTGGATGCGTAAGTATCATCCAAAATTTGTAAGTAAAATAGAGTTAGGTAAGGGTATCCCCAGCGTTTCTTACAACTTGGTGCATGGTGGGTCCGTATTAATTGACCGAAAAGATGGTAAACAAGCCTTAGGGCAAATTATGAAGTTGGGCACTTATATTGAAGCACATAATAGAAGTGCCGTTATTTTTCCAGAGGGCACACGCAGTAGAACAGGGCTCCCAAAAGCCTTTCAACCAACAGGCTTAAAAATTTTAATGAAAAATGCCCCATCTGCATTAATTGTCCCGATTAGTATTAACAATTCTTGGAAAATGTTACGATACGGAAAATTCCCTAACGGTCTTGGCAATCATATTACACTAGACGTGCATAAACCCATAGAAAATACTGGTAATTTTGACGAATTATTGGTGCAAATAGAACAAACAATAACTTCGGGAGTAACCGCTTTTAAATGACCAATACTGAAATCGTAGAAGAAACTATTGCATTTGTAGAAGAAACATTACAAGGTGCCGAAGGTGGGCATGATTGGTTTCACATACAACGTGTTTTTCGCAATTCTTTACTCATCGCGAAAGACGAAAAAAATATTAATATTTTGGTCGTAAGCTTGGGTGCTCTTTTACATGATATTGCCGATGCTAAGTTTAACAATGGTGACGAAACAGTAGGGCCAAAACTAGCGCAACAGTTTTTATCTTCTTTAAAAGTAGATAAAAAAACAATCGCTCATGTAATTCAAATCATTGAAAACATCTCTTTTAAATCGAGCCTCGAAAAAAAGAAAAAGAAATTTAATTCCTTAGAATTACAAATTATACAAGATGCGGATCGCTTAGATGCTATTGGAGCTATTGGTATTGCTCGTGCCTTTAATTATGGAGGTTTCAAAAATAGGGCGCTTTATAATCCAGAGATTCCGCCGCAACTTAATATGACCAAAGCAGCCTATAAAAAATCGGATGCACCTACTATAAATCACTTCTATGAAAAACTACTGCTGCTAAAAGACAAAATGAATACGGAAACAGGTAAAAAACTAGCCGAGGAACGCCACCAATTTATGCTTACTTATCTTGAAAATTTTTACCAAGAATGGAATGGTCAGCCGCTTTTAAAAGAACCTTAAAATTTAACCCTATTTTAAGAATGAGATTTTTAAAAATATAATTCTCTGAATTTTAAATACTTAGTTAAATTCAAAATCATTTTCAAAATTTTTAAAACCTTCCTTTAATTTAATTTTGTACTTTAAGTGATCGAATTCAACTAACGAATAACTATCATGCAAAGAAGAAAGTTTATTAAAAACTCCGTTGCAGCCTCCGCTGTATTTTCCATTGTTCCCAGTTTTGTTCTAGGAAAAACTCATGTTCCACCTAGTGATACCCTTTACATGGGTGCTTTCGGAATTGGAGGACGTGGGGGTGGGGTCATCAGAGACTTGACCAATACTCAAAAGGTAAAGTTTGTCAGCTTATGCGATGTTGATAATCGCCAAATAGAAGCCAGTACAAAATTACATCCAAAAGCAAAACTCTATAAAGACTTTAGAAAAGTATACGAAAATCATTTGAGCGAGCTAGATGCCATTATGGTAGCTACTCCTGATCATACCCATGCCACCATAGCTTTACCGTTTATGCGGGCTAAAAAACATGCTTATGTAGAAAAACCGCTAACCCACAATATTAATGAAGCAAGATTAATGACTACTGTTGCTAGAGAAAATAATATTGTCACGCAAATGGGTAACCAAGGGGCATCAAGTGATGGCAGCAGACAAGCCAAAGAATGGATAGATTCTGGATTTTTAGGTAAAATTTACAAAGTAGATTGCTGGACAAACAGACCCGTATGGCCTCAAGGCATTCCATTACCCACAGTCCAAGACGCTATCCCAAAGGAATTAGATTGGGATTTATGGTTAGGACCAGCAGCGGATAGGCCTTATTATTCCGGTTACTTACCCTTTAAATGGCGAGGATGGTGGGATTTTGGCACGGGAGCTTTAGGCGATATGGGCTGCCATATCATGGAAACCCCTTTTAGTGCTTTAGGCTTAGGCTACCCGACTGAAGCGGAAGCTAGCTGCACCACCAATTGGGTGGGCGACTTTGTAGAAGCAGATTATAATGCTTCATGCCCAGCCTCTTCCATAGTTCGTTTAAAATTTAATACCGAAGCGCAAGGTGATATTGCCCTGAACTGGTATGATGGTGGTTTAAAACCAGATTTACCAGACGAATTAAAAGACGACGAGACTATTGGTGATTCTGGTGGTGGAAGTATTTTTTATGGCACCAAAGGTATTTTGGTCACCGACACCTATTCTAGAAATGCACGGTTATTACCTTCCGAAACTATGGGGATGTTTAATCCTCCAAAACCAACTTTAACACGAATAGAAGGTGATACTTCAGGGCATGCCATGAACTTTGTGAATGGTTGTTTAAATAACACGGCAACTTCTTCTGATTTTGCGAAGGCTGGCCCCTTAACAGAAGCTGTATTAATGGGGAATTTAGCTATTAAAGCTTATCAATATAAAGAGCTAAAACCAGGTAAAAAAATCGGTGATTGGGATCCTTTTCAATATCCAGGTCGACGCAAAATTTTATGGGATGGCGCGAATATGCGTGTTACGAATTACGAAAAAGCTAACGAATGGGTCAAAGGTAATTACCGTAAAGGTTGGGAGTTATAGTAATTTAAAAAAGCCACAAACTTAAGCTTAAGTTTGTGGCTTTTTTGCTTTTGTCAGCTCGTTTCTAAAGCTAACTTATGAAAGCGTTTGCTTTTTTTCCGGGAGACCTGCCAAAATTAAATTCACAAAAGGTATAAGAAATAACCATTTGTTGATCCCTGCATCATTCAACCTTCTAAAACCTAAGGCTAGCGTAGGAATACATAAAATTACCCTCAATATATCGCCAACATATAATGGAATATTCAACGGATTTCTTAAAAAGCCTAATGCTGTGAAAAGTATAATATTGACGGTAAAAAAAATCCAAAATTCTTTATTCGTTGATTTTCCTTGAAATTCAAACATTTTTTTAAAGGGATCCACAAGATATTTCATAGCACCAATTTGTTTATACCTTTAAAAATACACATTTAAATTTAAATTCTTGACATTTTTAAAATCTGAGTCAAAAAAAATGAGCGCTAAAACCAATGAACTTTCCAGATCTTTCCAAACTGACCTATAGTGTTCTTAGAAAAGTATTTGTTTAAAAAAATATTCCTTTACTGCAGTACTACCTTAAAAAATAAACGGGCTAAATGAATCGCAAATTCCATCAATAGCATAAGTATTTCCAGTGGTATCTGGTACTCTGGTTATTTACTCTTGATGATTTTCCCAGGCTTTTTCTAGCGTTTCAGTAAAAACTGCTACCGGTTGTGCTCCAGAAATACCATAGGTATGATCCAGAACAAAAAAGGGAACACCGTTAATACCTAAATTCCTAGCTTCCATTTGATCCTGGCGTACTTCATAAATAAAATCTTCTGAATCGATCATTGTTTTTACCTCAGCCGGTTCTAACCCAATTTTTTCAGCTAATTGCATTAAAACAGCTACATCATCTATGTTTTCACCTTCGATTAAGTGGGCCTTTAATAATACTTCCTTAGCGGCATCGGCTACATTGTATTTTTTGGCAAAATGTAAGAGTCGGTGGGCTTTTAATGAGTTTGCCGGTATCATTTTGTTAAACTGGAAGTCTAAATCGACGGTTTTAGCCATAGTTGTAACATTGGCAAACATACCCTCTGCTGTTGGTTTATCGACGTTTTTAGCCTGCATAAAATGCGCTAAACCCGATATATCTGTCCTGGTTTCCATAGTTGGATCTAACTCAAAACTTTTCCATTCCACAATAACCTCATCTTTATAGGGAAAATTCGCTAAGGCTTCCTCAAAATTTCTCTTTCCTATATAGCAAAAAGGACATCTAATATCTGACCATATACTTATCTTCATAGTACATTTTTTAACTGTTCTAAATACTTAGACGTACAGTATAGGAATAGCTTTCAGCATATATTTTTTATTTAAAATGCACTTTTATAAGTTGCTTTTTAGAACCTCGCTTCGCGTAAAAGAGCATTTTTTGATCGTTTTTTTGAATCAAAGGAGCAGAAACCATTAAAGGCAATCGCGCTTCTTTTCCATCAATTATTTTTTGATAATTCATACGACCAGCTTCGTCTAATTTCACCACAAAAATATTTTTGTTTTGACTTAACCCTTGTTTAAAAATAATACGTTCATCGGTTAATTGCTGTGGGTTTTCACTCGCTGTGCTAATAAAAAAGTAGGTGTTTTTATCCTTAGTAAAGGATGAATACGAAGTATAGGCCGGATCTCCCTGAGTAACTTCGGACTTATTGATATTTCGCGCCCAAACCATATCACCGTTGGTACTTAGTTTAACACTAACAATATCATTATAGTGATACCTATTTATTTTTAGCCTAGTACCTGAAACGTCACTTTGAAAACTAGAGGTTACAAAATATTCTTCGGCATTAAACAGAATAAAATCCTCATCGACAACCACTTCTTTAAAAATTAGGTTTTTAACATCTTCTTCTTCATCCCTCCCAAATTTATCCAACATAAATTGAGAAGAAAATTCATGGTATTTTTTGTCTTTGATGTTCAGGGTATTTAAGTCTATATCAAAGTAGGCAATTCCGTTGTATCTGTTATCTTTTCTATTCGAATAAAAACCTACACACACCAGTTTTTCGGCTGTAAGTATCGGATTTAAGGCTTCTGGGAATTTTTCAGCAGCTATAAAAGACTGAGTATTTCCTCGATCATTGGAAACCTGCACTAATTCATATTGAAATTTACGTTCTGTAATAGCAAAACGTTTCTTTTTAAAATAAGCCTTAGCGATCAAGTAGGCCTGTTGTTTGTCTTTAGATAAAACGAAATTCTCAAAGGCATAATTCTTTTCCTCAACTTCACTGGAAAAATCAAACTCTATGAGTTTTTTTAAAGTAACATCAAAAACGTAAATGGTATGTTTATTATCTTTTCCTTTTTTATGATGTGAGCTGATCGCAAAAGCAGATGTTTCCTTGTCAAAAAGTACCGTTGTGGTAAAACCTGAAGCAAAATTTCTGTTGTAATAGTTACGATCTAAAGGCTGCTCTACAGGATCGGAGTCGATAGTTAAAATTTTTTCTTTTGTAAAATTAAACCTTGTAAACGAACTTTTATGTACGATATATTCATAGGCTTTTAAGCCGTAATTGTATTCTAAAAAAAGTAAATTTACTTCTCCATTTTTCACAAAGGCATCCACGTAATTTGCCTCTTTTAGCTTATAATTAAACTCAGCTACAAGTTCTAAATTTTCATTGTAATGCTCTATAAAATAGCCTTTGGGTTTTAGTATTATTCCTGTAAAATAGGAACGCACTAAAATAGTACCTCCGTTGCCATCTGGGGCTATAGTTAATAAATTAGAATAGGTGTAGCGATCATTATATTTTTCACCAATAGTATACGCTATGGGCATTTCTTGTGCATTGGCTAAAGAAAAGAAAACAAAAAAAAGTAGTACAAAAAGGTTTCTGATATGCATAGATTAGGGTTTAGGTTCTTTGTGGCTATTTAAAATTTGCTTTTCTTTTTTCTAAAAAGGCGGTTGTACCCTCTTTGAAATCTTCGGTGCCAAAACAAGCTCCAAAAGCTTTAATTTCTTCTTGATAACCATCTATAGTACTATTAAAACCAGCATTTACTGCTTTTATTGCGTAGGAAATAGCTACAGGAGAATTATTCGCTATCTTCTGAGCTATTTTTTCACAAAGTGGCAGTAATTCTTCCTGAGGTACCACATCATTAACAAGACCGTATGCCAATGCTTTTTGTGCATCAATCATACCGGCAGTCATAATCATTTCGTTGGCTCTACCTTTGCCAATTAATTGCGGTAAGCGTTGGGTACCTCCATACCCAGGAATAACGCCAAGTGAAACTTCTGGTAAACCCATTTTTGCGTTAGCACTGGCAATTCTGAAATGGCATGCCATGGCTAATTCTAAGCCCCCACCTAAGGCGAAGCCATTAACAGCTGCAATGACAGGTGTTGCTAAATTTTCAATAAAATCAAACAATACCTGTTGTCCTTTTCGTGCAAGTTGGCCACCTTCTTTTACGGAAAAATTCGAAAATTCAGCAATGTCTGCTCCTGCTACAAATGCCTTTTCACCACTACCTGTAATGATGATTGCTTTTATTTTTTTATCTACATCAAGCGCTTGTAATGCATCGTGCAAGTCTTGAATGGTGTCCCGGTTTAAGGCATTTAATTTATTGGGGCGATTAATGATTACCGTTGCTATAGCTTCTCTTTGTTCAATTAGAATGTTTTCGTATTTCATAGTTTTTGTCTTTTACTAAATTTTTGTAGTTGTAGCTTTTATAATATTCTACAAATTTACTAAAGATTTTAAGAGTTGCCTCTACAGGCTTTAAAAGGGTTCTAACAGCCTTGATTTTTACGTAACATTCACCTTGAGTTATTTTTAAAGCCCTTTAAAATCAAGGTATTGCCGCTTAAAACGGAATAACAAAATCTTAACACTTTATACTTGGAAAAGCCTATTAAAATAGTATGTTAGGCCCTATCAAAAATTTAAAATAATGAAATTAGTATACATCAAAAGAGAAACAAAAACCGAAAATCGTTACACTCCAAAAATGGGAAAATTAATAACTAAAGTTACCTATATCAAGAAGTACTTTTTGGGCTTACCAGTAACTACGCTTCATAAATATAGAAACACCTATTATGGTGAAGTGAAAAGTTGTGACGACTGTATGTTGTTTATCTAAACTGTTTAAAAAAACAAAACACATTATGCAAGTACTTGTTATAGGAGCTGGAAATATGGGACTTACCTACGCAAAGGGAATGTCAAAATCGAAACTCCTTAAAAAAGAGAATATTATGGTTCTCGATACTTCTGAAGAAAAACTAGAAGAAGTAAATCAATTATCAAACTTTGATGCACATAGAAATTTAGTAGATTGTGTGCCCAAAGCCGACATCATTTTTATCGCTGTAAAACCACATCATGCGGTAGATTTGTTTGAAAAGATTAAGCCCCTTATACATTCAGACCAGCTACTGATCTCTATCATGGCTGGTGTTAAAATCGATACGATTAAAGAAATTACAGGATTAACAAAAATTATTCGTGCGATGCCCAATTTACCGGCACAAATTGGCAAAGGACTTACCTCTTACGTAGCCTCTCCTGAAGTTTCTAGAATTGAATTATTAACCATTGAAAGTTTATTAGATACCACTGGAAAATCTGTTTTGGTTAAAGATGAAAATTTTATTGATGCTTCTACGGGGATTTCAGGAAGTGGTCCGGCCTATGTCTTTTATTTTATGCAAAGCATGATGGAAGCTGCCTTACAAATGGGCTTTTCTCCCAATGTTTCTAAAGTCTTGGTCGCCCAAACCTTTACAGGTGCCATAGAACTTTTTAACCAGAATAACTTATCACCGAATTCATGGATGGAAAAAGTAGCTAGTAAAGGAGGAACTACACGAGCTGCCTTAAACTCAATGGAAGATAATAACGTAGGTGAATTAATTAAAGAAGCTGCTTTTGCAGCCTTTGATCGTGCGGTTGAATTGGGTAAAGAAAAACAGGATGTATAAACAAAAAATAGTCATCAAAGTTGGCACAAATGTGATGACCAACAGAGATAATAGAATTGTTAGACCCGTACTCAAAAAACTAGTAAAGCAAATTGCAGAATTATACGAAAGAGATATCATTACGATACTTGTTTCTTCGGGTTCGGTAATTGCGGGAATGGAAGTTTTAGGCGAGTCGGCCATTAAAGATAAAACACAAAAAAGACAAGTATATTCCGCTATTGGGCAGCCAAGAATGATGCGTTTGTACTATAATATTTTTCGTGATTATGGGATGAAATGTGCTCAAGTACTTCCAACAAAACGTGATTTTACACCCGGCGTACATCGGCAAAATATGATTAATTGTTACGAAGGTTTATTATCCGAAGGCGTTATTCCAATTGCGAATGAAGATGATGCTGTATCGGTCACCATGTCTATGTTTTCAGATAATGATGAACTCGCAAGCTTAATAGCAGAATTGATAAATGCTGACAAACTAATTATTCTTACAGATATCGACGGCCTTTATAATGGTCATCCAGATGCTGAAAATAGCAACGTAGTTTCGCACGTTGATCCCGATGAAAACTTAAATAAATACATTCAAAAAAACACCAAAGGAGAAGCCGAAGGAAGAGGTGGCATGGGCTCTAAATTAGAATATGCACAGCGTGTTGCCGCCAAAAACATTCCTACATTTATTGCTAATGGAAAAAAAGAGCGAACCATTATAGATATTATCGACGGAAAAAACGTGGGTACTAGAGTGGCCCTAAAAGGAAATCCACAATAAGTGTTATTTTAAAAATAGATCTACCAAATACGACTTAAAATGAAACTTTTAACAACAGCTATAAAAAACAATGTATTAAGCTCCATGATTCGGATTTTAGATCAAAACCGAATCCAATTATTAAATGCTAATCAAAGAGATTTGGATCTTTTTCAAAAAGACGATCAAGCTATGTATGATCGGTTAATTATCGATGATCAGAAAATTGACCAGATGATCAAAGCGGTGGACCAAGTAAAATCTCAAGAAGATCCGGTACACCAAGAGATAAGCAAGCAAGAATTAGATAATGGATTAAAAATTTCTAATAAAACAGCCCCCTTTGGCACCATCATGATTATTTATGAATCAAGACCCGATGTCACAATTGAGGCAGCCGTGCTTGCCTTTAAAGCCAATAATAAAATTTTATTAAAGGGCGGTAAAGAAGCGTTATACAGCAACAAAATGTTGGTTGAATTTTGGCATAAAGCGCTCGAAGAAAATAACCTAAGTACAGACTACATTCAATTATTTACACTGAACCGCGAAGAAACTCAAGCCTTTCTCAAAAATCCGACCGAAAAGCTTGATTTAATTGTGCCGCGAGGAGGCGATAAATTAATTGCTTTTGTAAAAGAACATGCTACGTGTGCGGTACTTGTTAGCGGCAGAGGCAATAATTTTTTATACGTTTCTGAACATGCCAATTGGGAGCAAAGTAAAAAAGTAATTTTGAATGCGAAAACAGATAAAATATCGGCTTGTAATGCCTTAGATAAAGTATTAATTAGCACCAAAATTGATCATTACCAAGAAAAAATACTTGACTTGGCGACTATGTTAAAAGCTAATGACGTTTCCATTCTTGTCGATGCAAATATCAAAAAGGTGCTAAAAGATGCACCATTAATAGCAGATGAAAGCATTTGGAAGGAAGAGTTTTTAGCCATGAAATGTTGCCTTGGTGCTGTGCATTCTTTAGAGGAGGCTATTGAAAAAATAAACAATAATTCTGGAGGTCATTCGGCAACAATAATGACAAAAGATGCTAAAGAAGCACAACTCTTTATGGAGCAGGTAGATTGCGCCGCAGTATACCAAAATGCTTCAACACGCTTTACGGATGGCGGACAAATGGGTGTGGGTGCTGAATTAGCCATAAGTACAGACAAATTACACCATAGAGGACCCTTAGGATTAAAACAACTTGTAACGAATAAATACTACATTTTTGGCGATGGCCAAATAAGAGAATACTAACTAAAAGCCCTATCTTATTTATGTTAGATACCATTGAAGAATTAGAAGGAAGTCTTGTGCAACATGGAGAAACACACAATCGTTTGTATGTAAAGGAATGTCCTGAACATAATTTGAACGCTTTTATTCCTAAAATAAAAGCACTTGCTCAACAAAATAAGTACGATAAAATTTTAGGCAAGATACCTGAAACTGCCATATCGTTTTTTGAAACTAATGGATATAAAATTGAAGCCAAAATACCAGGACTCTACCATGGAGAAATAAATGGCTATTTTTTAGCCGATTATTTAAATAAGAAGCGGCTTCACAACGACGAGCGCGCCTTAAAAACTATTGAAAGTGTTAAGACTATTGCGCAAGCGGCTAAAAGCACCGCCGAGGAAGGTTTTATGAGTCTGCCGTCACGCTATGAAGTTCGTCCCTTAGGTAAAAAAGACCTTACAACACTCGCTAAATTGCACCAAAGAGTCTTTACATCGTATGATGTGCCCATCGATGATGAAGCCTACTTAACAACATTGTTGGAGAAAAATCATCAGTTCTATGGACTTTTTAATGAAGGTGAGTTGATTGTTTCTGCCATACTCCAAATTAACGTGAAACAATCAAATATGGAGATTGTTGATATCGCTACACATCCTAATTACAGAGGACAAAATTTATCTTACTATGTACTGCAAGAAATAAAACAAAAAAGTAATGAATTAGGTTGTAAAACACTGTTTTCCTTAGTGAGAGCCACTTCCTATGGATTAAATATTACCTTTAGTAAGCATGGTTTTCATCTTGGAGGTACGCTTTACAATAACACCATGATTGCAAATCGCTTGGAAAGCATGAATGTTTGGTATTGCAATTAATTCAACAATCGTCTTGATTCTTGCAATTTGGTTTAAACCACTCTAGGAAACCTCACCGTAAATACAGTACCAACTCCATGCTTTGAAGTATAGCTAATGGATCCGTTGTATGTCTCTACGATGTTCTTTACCATTCCTAAACCTAGTCCCATACCACTTGTTTTGGTGGTGAACTTTGGTTCAAATATTTTTTCTCTAAACTCTTCCGCTATACCAACTCCATTATCTGCCACAGAAATTTTGGTGAATTCGCCTTCAGCACTTACAGTAACTAAAATTCTTGGCGCTGCAACGTCAGGTACGGCTTGTATCGCATTTTTAACGAGGTTGGTAATAACTCGAATTAATTGGGTACGGTCTAATTTTGAAATAATTTTCTCTTCTTTGGCAATAAAATCAATATAGTTTTCATTAAAAATATCCAAAGCAAGTTTTACAATTGTAACGACATTCAAAGTTTCATTTTGTTGTGCCGGCATTTCAGCAAAATTCGAAAAAGCACCGGCAATACTACTCATAGTATCTATTTGCTGAATTAAAGTTTTAGAATATTCCGCTACTTTGGTAGCTATATCTGGATCGTTTACATCAAACTTACGCTCAAAACTTTGCACTGTTAAGCGCATGGGTGTTAGCGGATTTTTAATTTCATGGGCCACCTGTTTTGCCATTTCTCGCCAAGCCTGTTCCCGTTCGCCTTTCGCTAATTTAATAGCGCTAATTTCTAATTCATCAATCATGGCATTGTACGAATCAATCAGTTTTCCAATTTCCTCCGTAGGGTTTTTGATCAGAATTTTCTCATTTCTTTTGGTCAAAAACGTGGAGGTCATTTTATCAGAAATGGTCTGCAGAGACCGCGTAATGTATTTTGATATAATATACGCCAAGCCAATAGCAATAAAAAGCATAAATAAATAAACCCCGCCTAAGCGCAATAAAAACTCTTTTAGTTCTTTATCATTAAACGAATTGTCTTCAAAATAAGGTAAATTTAAGATTCCGATAGGTTTAAACTTACCGTCCGTTATGTAGGTATAGGATGCTTGAAATTTGCTTCCTGCTGCTGATTTTTCCTCCAAATATCGCGCATCTACACTATTTTCTAAGTGATTGAGTACTTCTGGGTCAAGACACAAGGAAACAGAATCATTTTCAAATTTAGGTCGTGAACTTTTGATTAAATTTCCGTCTAGATCGTAAATATTAAAGTTGACATTCAGTACATCCGCAATTTGGTAGATTTCATCCTTAAAAATTAAATGCAGATTTTCAGTGGTTGGTACATAGGTTGTACGTTGCAGCGTGTATCTAATATTCTCTTTGATCTGCTCTTCCTTGCGTTCTAAGCGATCTTCGTGATAATCCTTAGATTGTTCTCCGTATTGGTAAATAGTAACACCAGCGATTAATACAGATGCAACCAACACCAGTAATATCATCGCTATAAAAATTCGGGATCTAAGAGAAACTTTTTCGAACAAGAAATTTTGATTAAAGGAAACTTATTTTTAAAGATAGCAATAATTGCACCAGAGTGACATTCTTATCCTAAAAATGCTAAGCATTCGGATTTTTTTCTCTGATTTTTTTATACAGTTTAATACCTAACATCAATAAAACCCCTAAACCAATAATGCCTACCACCCCGTAAACCCAACTCATCGTTGTTTTTAAAATCACTAGAAACACTACCGCGAATAAAATAATCGTCGCCCCTTCATTCCAAATCCTCATAAAATTTGAAGTATATTTTATTTCATCACGTTGAAATTGCAAGAACATTTGGTGATTTTTTAAATGATAAATAAACAACAAAAATACAAATCCTAACTTGACATGCATCCAAGGTTGTTGCAGCCATGCTGGGAATAAGACCAGCAACCAAAGGGCAAAAAGTGTTGCTAAAATCGCAGATGGCCAGGTAATGATATACCAAAGGCGCTTGGTCATTAATTTAAAGGTATTCGATAAAATTTCTTTCTCAGGTGATGGTTTTTCGGAGGCCTCAATATGGTTTATAAACAAACGAGGAACATAAAATAAACCAGCAAACCAAGTAATTACAAAGATTAGGTGTAAGGCCTTAACGTATAAATACTGTTCTCCCATTATTCTTTTAATCTAATTGCCCCTATTCCAGAACTCCAAAGCTTGGCGTTAAAAGCTGGTATTTGCTCCTCTAAAAGAATATCGGCTTGTTTGTTTAAGCCTAGCCATTGGGCATCAAGTTCCGCTTTTCGCTCTTTAGATGATTTATTTATAGTACCTAAATCATTGGCTGTTTGATTCATTAAAAACAGGTATTCTGCTGTAAATTTATTAGGGAAATTCTCGACATCATCATAAGCCTTTGATTTTCTTTGAACCATTGTTGTATCCCAAGCCTTAAGTTGTTCCACTAATTTTTGACCTTCTTTCTTTAAAGAATCCTCTTTTATTTCTTTTAAAATATGTTCTAACTTGGTTTGAGCATCGAAAAGTCTATTAATTTTTGAGTGCATTAGGGTCACATGAGCTGCCGCGGATTTCATGAAGGCGTCGTATGCTACATAATTTTCTATTGAGACTTCAAAATTTGGCATTGGTACTATTTTTCCTTCTGTAGAAACGACTTTATCATTAAGCCTTAACTTTAAAGTGTAAGTGCCAGGTATAGCTTTGTGCCCTCTATAATTCGCTTCGATATAGGCTTCAGGTACTCCCGGAATGGTTGGATGTCTTAAATCCCAAACAAATCGGTTTAACCCTTCGTTTTTAGGCAACACTTTTTGCCTTGGTGGTGCTCCTTCATAGGCCTTATAGCTTGCATCTTTTTGAGTATTAAAGCTTTGAATTAACTGTCCATTTTCATTCAAAATTTCTAAGCTTAGCTTTGTGGAGTCGGCCAAAGCTGGTAATTCATAATAAATAACCATCCCATTTGCAGGGTTAATCCCATCAAACACATCAGTTCCATCAAAATCCTCAGCATTTGAATTTAATGGGCTTCCCCAAGAACCGTTCAAAGCCGCTGCTGGTTGGTACAATTTAGTCTCCTTAGTGGCTTTGTATTGGTTCAAAACAGATAGGTCGTCAAGAACCCAAAATGATCTACCAGAAGTAGCCACGACAAGGTTATTTTGATGTACTTTAAGATCTAAAATGGGCGTTTTAGGCATATTTAATTGGAATGATTCCCATTTTTTGCCGCCATCTAAAGAAATATAAATTCCTTTTTCGGTACCCAGATACAATAAATCTTTACGGACCGCGTCTTCTCGAATAACCCTAGTAAATGCCCCATACGGTAATCCTTTACTTATATTTATCCAGCTTTTGCCGTAATCTGTAGTTTTATATATGGCGGGCGTATAATCATTAAATTTGTATTTTGTTGTAGCTATATAAGCGGTTCCTTTATCGTGTGGTGAAACTTCAATAGCGTTGACCAGACTTTCGCCCAAGTCTTTAGGAGTTACATTCATCCAGCTTACCCCATTATCCCTTGTAAGATGAACCAAACCATCATCACTGCCTGTCCATAAGACACCTTTTTCATGAGGCGATTCAATCATATAGGCTATCGTACCGTAGTTTTCAGCACCCACAGCTTCGTTGGTATAAGGACCACCACCTTTACCTTGTTTTTCGTCGATATTTCGAGTTAAATCAGGTGAAATTTCTTCCCAACTATACCCCATATCTTTAGTCCTCAATACGAATTGAGCACAGTGATAAAAAACACCAGGTTCATGAATGGAGGCTATGATTGGCGCATTCCAATTGTACAAATATTTCATGTCACGGGCATCTCTCCCTAAGTATTGAATAGGCGCTGCCATTACTTGAACTGAGGTGTTTGTTTGGGTGTCTAATACTTCAATCGTTCCTAAATAACTACCACCCATAACATACCTTGGATCTTCGGGATTAAAGGCTAAAAACGCACTTTCCCCTCCTGCTGAGCTAGTCCAGTTTTTTTCTGAAATTGATCCGCTTCCGACAGCTAAACTTGCAATTTTTACAGAAGAATTATCTTGTTGACCCGCATAAATGTTATACGGAAACAAATTATCTGTATTGATCCGGTAAAACTGGGCTGTGGGCATATTATCCTGTGGAGACCATGATTTTCCATAATCAAAACTTATGGCAGCACCACCATCATTTGCGATGACAAAGTTTTTTGAATTTTCAGGATTGATCCATAAATCGTGATAATCGCCATGTGTACCCGACAAGGTTTCCCAAGTTTTTCCGCCATCTTCGGAACGCAAGGCAGGAGCACTCAATACATATATCGTATTTTCGTTATTTGGATCTACAAATAATTCAATATAATACCATGCACGTTGGGTAAGTCGATTGTCGCCGCTGACCAAATTCCAACTTAGTCCGGCATCATTCGACACAAATAAACCCCCTTTATCTTGTTCTGTATCACTTTCTAAAAGCAGGTATACCTTATTAGAGTTTGACGGGCTTGCAGCAATTGCCATTTTTCCCTTTTCCTCAGGTAAACCCTTATGAATTAAAGACCAAGAATCGCCACCATCTATTGATTTGTAGACTCCACTACCCTTACCACCACTAATAACCATATTTGGTTTTCTTTGATGTTCCCACATCGTGGCGTACATAATTTCGGGATAATTAGCATCCATACTTAGTTCTGAACAACCCGTTAAATCATTAACGAATAACACATTTTTCCAGGTTTCTCCGCCGTCTATCGATTTATAAATTCCTCTTTCCTTCGTTGGTCCATGTAGGGCTCCTTGAGCAGCTACATACACAATATTTGGATTGTTTGGATGAATTACAATTCTGGAAATATGCTGGGTGAATGTTAAGCCCATGTTTTTCCATGTTTTTCCAGCATCTGTGGATTTGTATACCCCATCGCCGTAAGAAGTCATAACCCCTCTTGGGGCATGTTCTCCCATACCACAATACAAAATATTTGAATTAGATTCGGATACCGCAATGGCCCCCACTGAACCCATTTCAAAAAAACCATCAGAAATATTTTCCCATTGATTTCCTGCGTTCGATGTTTTCCATAATCCCCCACCTGTGGTTCCCATATAATAGGTTAATGGATCTCCATGAACACCGGTAGCACAAACAGAACGACCTCCGCGAAAAGGACCAATATTTCGATATTTTAAAGGCTTAAAGTATTCTTCAACAGATTGACTCCATCCTTGAAGAAAACCAATTAAAATCAGTGAATAGGTTAAAATCAATCGTATTTTCATCATCTAATTTTATTTTATTCAACAAATAAATAGTTTAATTTCAACTGGTTAAATTCCGAATTAAATTCTAGAATTTCTTTAGAAATCAAGGCATTAAAAGTGCTTAATTGTTCATTTATTTTAGCCGTTAATTCATTTTTTACCGCGATATCTTGTTCGGTTGGATGAAAATCATCAATAGCTACTAAACTATTTAAATGGCCTAACTTGTTCGTTAACTTAATCGGGAAATTTAAAGGATCTTGTCCACTTCTATTTTTAGTTTGGTATAGAGTTTTTTCAACCTCACTAAATTCTTCCTTAATTTTTTTAGCTTTTTTTACCAACTCTTTGGTAGCTTCATTGTCTGCATATTGCTTCGCAAAGGCATCTAATTGCATGTTAATTTTTCGAATCTTTTTAATAGATTGATGCGCATTATCAATAGTGGCATTAATGTCGCTAATAAAATCAAATTGTTGTTGCATTTCGGCAACTGTAACCTCAGCTCTTGGATCTGGAATTATTTTGAAATCTTTTGACATGTTATTCCCATTGACCGTCAAGGTCACTTTATAAGCACCTGGAACCGCTTTAGCTCCATCTAAACTTGCCCACCACAAAATCATTCCATCTAATTTTTCGGCTCCTTTACCACGCGTATCCCAAACATGGGTATTACCACCTTTTTTAAGGTCTAATTTTTTATCTTTTTCTTTAGCTGTAGTAGCATAATGCGCCAAAGTATCTCCTTTTTGACTAAAATAAGTTAAGGCAATACTATCTTTTTCATTAAATTCTTTTAAATAAAAATGAGTAACCACGCCGTTCGGATGATTTTGCCCGGCTAATTTCGATGCTTGTTTTCTAGCTCCCCCTTTGGTTCTGTATGCGTCTTTGGGTTGAAATAATATCGCATTCTGATCTTTATCAGCTTCATTTAATTGATGTAATACGGTTAAGTCATCAATCATCCACAAGCTACGTCCTTGAGTAGCTACGATTAAATTGTTTTCTTTAACGGCTAAATCAGTAATAGGTACAATAGGTAAATTTAATTGAAATGGTTTCCAGTTGGCGCCATCATTAAAAGAAACATACATGCCTGTTTCTGTACCTGCATACAATAAGCCTTTGCGTTTGGGGTCTTCCCGAACTACTCTTGTGAAATGTTCACTTGCAATACCATTTGTTATTTTAGTCCATGTTTTTCCATAGTCTGTTGTTTTGTACAAATAAGGCTGAAAATCTCCTAATTTGTAGCGTGTTGCGGCTACGTAACAAGTTCCCTCATCGAAAGCCGAAGGTTCAATACTATTCACCATTGACCATTCTGGCATACTAGGCGGAGTTACATTATCCCAAGTTTCTCCTGAATTTCTACTCACATGAATTAATCCATCATCACTACCTACCCATAATAAACCTTCTTTTAATGGGCTTTCATTTGCTGCAAAAATGGTACAATAGTATTCTACACTCGTATTGTCTTGAGTGATTGGACCACCACTAGAACCTAATTTTGTTGGGTCGTTTCTGGTTAAATCGCCACTCAGTAATTTCCAACTTTGCCCTTCATTTTCTGTGACATGCACATGGTTTGAAAACGTATATAATTTTTTAGGATTGTGTTTGCTAAAAATGATAGGGAAATTCCATTGAAACCTATATTTCATAGCCTCGGCACCTGCACCCATTGGGTTATCTGGCCAAACATTTATACCTCTTGTGGTATTTGTTTTATGATTTACTCGGGTTAAAAAACCGTCATAACTACCCCCATACACCACATCATTATCTTTTGGATCAACTGCAATCCAAGCAGACTCACCACCCGCGGTTTCCTCCCAATCGTCTTCACTAATGCTATACCCGTCGCTACGATGTTTTATACGCAAAGTGGAATTATCTTGTTGCGCTACATAAATTCTATAAGGAAAAGAATTATCGGTAGTTACTCTATAAAACTGTGCCGTTGGTTGGTTATAATACGTACTCCAAGTTTCACCCCCATCGTAGGTTATTTGCGCACCACCGTCATCACCAATAATCATTCTATTACCATTTTCTGGAGAAATCCATAAATCATGGTGATCACCATGAGGAGCATTAAAACTTTTAAAAGATCTTCCTCCATCCTCTGATTTGTGATAATTAACATTCAACACATAGACCACATCTTCATTTTCAGTATCGGCATAAATACGAGTGTAATACCAAGCTCGTTGTCGTAAACTGCGATCACTATTGATTAAGGTCCATTTTTCACCACCATCATCACTGCGGTACAAGCCGCCTTTTTCTTTATTTTCTACAATTGCCCAAACTCTATCTGAGTTTTTTGGAGAAACGGCAACACCAATAATCCCTAAAGTATCACTTGGAAAACCTTCATTTTTGGAAATTTCTTTCCAAGTTTCACCACTATCGGTACTTTTCCAAAGTGCAGATCCATCGCCACCGCTGCTTAAACTGTAAGGAGTTCGTTGCGCGCGCCACGTCGAGGCATATAAAATTCTAGGATTGTTAGGATCAAAAGTTAAATCTACCGCTCCAGCTTGATCATTTACAAATAATGTTTTACGCCAGTTTTTTCCACCATCCATACTTTTATAAATACCACGTTCATTCGTAGGTTTATAAATATCTCCTAAAACTGCTGCAAAAACAATTTCCGAATTTTTAGGGTGAATTCGAATTCTTGGAATATGTCGACTATTTTCTAAGCCTATTGCTGTCCATGTTTTTCCTGCATTTTCGGTTTTCCACATGCCGTATCCCGAAGATACATTCCCACGAAGAGTTTTTTCTCCACCTCCAACGTAAATCACATTTGGATCACTCTGTGAAATCTCAACAGCACCAATGCTACCTCCAAAAAATCCGTCAGAAATATTTTCCCATTCACGACCACCATCCATTGTTTTCCAAACACCACCACCGGTAGCTCCAAAGTAAAAAAGATTAGGTTGATTAGGAACACCAGCTACGGCAGCCGAACGACCTCCACGAAAAGGGCCTATAGATCTGTATTCTAAACTAGAATATAGCTCTTGAGGAATAGCAGTCTCGGTTTGATTTGCTTTTTTTCTTTTTTGAGAAATTGTTGTCAATGGTGTTAAGCACAAGATAAGCAGTACTGAAGCGATTTTTAAGTGGTTGTATTTCATAATATATTTAAGTTGTAATTAGTCAAGCCTAAAGTAAGTAGAAAAATGGGTTTTTACAAGCGATAAGCTTTTTGCCTTAAGCTATAGGCTTTAAGTAAAACTAAACAAAGTATAACGAATGATATTTTTAATAATAGTAAGTAATTGCTTTGAAATTCTAAACGTTTTTAAGTCCCAAACACCGAGCCTACAGTGCAGCGCCTAAAGCTTAGCGCTTTCTTGTAACAAACTTGTATCTTTAGCTACTTACAATTGACAAATAAAACAAAAATGCTCGAAAAAAAAATCGAAAATCAACTTTCCGCAAAAGATCTGGAAGTTTTAACCAAAGCAAAGCAGCAAATGTTAACTATAGGTTGGGCGATGAAGGGTTTAAACAGCATAGGGAACTTGATACAAACAAAAGTGGACTTACTCCCCGATAAACAACAAAAATGGTTGCAAAAAGTAAGTTATGATGTATTGTTGCGTGTGGTAAAAGCAAATTTATTTTCTATGAATAAAGAACAAAAGCAGAACGCTCCTTTAAATAAAACCTATAAAGCTCTTGTAACTTCATCTGGCATTTTAGGTGGTGTGTTTGGTATTGCTGCCTTTGCCGCTGATTTAACGGTTACCACCAAATTAATGATGCGTTCTATCATGGATATCGCACGAAGTGAAGGAGAAAATCTAGAGGAGTTAGACAGTCAACTTGCCTGTTTACAAGTATTTGCCTTAGGTGGAAAATCAAAACATGACGATACGCTTGAAACTGCTTATTATGCCACAAAAATAACTTTAGATACCAGTGTCAAAGCTGCCACAAAAGGAGCAGGAAAAGTAGCTGGCTCACTACTACAGGGCAGCGCCAACCCATTTTTACAAGCTTTAGGGGTTATTGCTTCTCGCTTTAGTATTCAGGTTTCGGAAAAATTTGTTGCCCAAGCCGTTCCAATTATTGGTGCTGCGGGTGGCGGAGCTATTAACCTAGCTTTCATACACCATTTTCAACGCATGGCACAGGCACATTTTTCGATCAGAAGACTGGAGCGGAGTTATGGAAAAGCTATCATTAAAAGCACATATGAAGCTATTTGACCCCAAAAAATAAACCCAATTAAACAATTTGCCACCAATAGTTATACCTATTTAGATGTAATTCACTAAACTTCTTAAAGGATGGCTATGTTAAGAAAATAAACTTATTTTACCATAGTGTATGTTCTTGCGCACTCACCAACAAAACTAGGGCAAAAGATATCTCCATAAAAATCTTTCGTATGGACCTTGCCAAAAATGCTTTGGTCTTGAAGAGAAATAATAATTAGTAGTGCATTTCTGAACTAGTTTCAAAAATTATTTCATTAAAAGCCCAGCTAATTGTATTTTTGCTGGCTTCCTAAAAAAAACTTTTTCATCCTTAACGCTCTTATATTAGGTAGAATCTAGCCTAAAAAAATCGCTAGAAGCTATTTTCTAGCTGAGGAATAGCCATTCATAAATTATTTAAATTATTTTTATTTAGATTGATTAAAAACAATAATTATGATGTATTTTTGCCTTCAAATTTTAAAAAAGTAGGTAAAGAACCTTGTCGTTTAAACTCCTATTTCATGTAAAACATAAATTAAGTATTGAATATGGCCACGAAAAAAACTCCATTTTCCTTTCAAGTAAGAGCAATTCATAGATATCTTGGGTATTTTTTATCTGGTATCATGGCGGTTTATGCCATTAGCGGGATTACTTTGATTTTCAGAAAAACTGAGCTTTTAAAAAAGGAAGTTATTACGGAAACCATCCTTCCATCTAATTTAAAAATAGACGCCTTGGCAACCGCTTTAGATAGGAAGCTTAGCCTAGAAAAAGTAGAAGGCGATCTTTTTTATTTTGAGAATGGCACCTATAATCAACAAACAGGACTAGCGGTACTAAAAACAATGGAAGTTCCTTTTGTTCTTGATAAAATGCAAAAATTGCATAAAGCATCAACCAAAAGTCCCCTTTATTATCTCAACATCTTTTTTGGTGTAGCACTTCTCTTTTTCGTTTTATCGGCATTTTGGATGTACGCTCCAAAAATGCCAATCTTTAAAAAAGGCATATACTTTGCCTTAGGGGGAGCTGTTTTAACACTAGTGCTTTTATTTGTATAAATCCTAAAACTGAAGAACAATTTTGTAAGAATTTTACCCTAATAAACACTTGAAAAACAAAGCTTTAATGTGTTTATAAGCCTAATTTTTCATGTCGACAACAGGTATTGAATAGTTCGCAACAATTTTTATTTAAATACTTAGCTTTCTACTACTTTTGACCTTATGGAAAGTAAAGCAGCTATTTTATATTTCTTAAGGATGCTATTTTTTATAGCTAGTTCAACACTTTGGTCTCAGAAATCATCGCCCGTGGCCAACACGGACAATTACGTAGGTTCATTCAATAACGATTTAGTAATTTCGGCGGTAAACGGAGTTTTACATAACGATACAGATGCTAATGGTGTCGGAAGTCTCTCAGTTATTACAACGCCCATAAGCAATCCAACCAATGGCAGCCTTGTTCTAAATAGCGATGGGAGTTTTACCTTTGCTCCTAACCCAGGCTTTATAGGCACTGATTCCTTTGAATACCGTGTTTGCGATGATGGTAGCCCAAACAACATAATTTCTCAATTCGATTTTAATTCAACCCCACTAACTACCGCAACTATTGGTCCTAATGCTACATCGATAAATACCAATGCGGTCCAGACCGCCTGTGGTTTACGAATACCCTCAACAGCATCTGGAGGTTCTGCGGGATTAGATGTTGTAGTGCCTAATACAGGCGGTATTTTTAATTTTACCAGTTTTCAATTAGATTTTGAATATAGAGATCAAGAAGGTACGGCCGATATTGTTAGTGGAGGAAATTTCAGAGTTTACCATATTGGTGCCAACACCCTAGGAATTACTCTAAATTTGATAAACGGTTCTACGAACTTACCCTTAACAATTACCCAAAGTTTAGGTAATTTTTTACCCAATTCTGCCACTTACAGCATCGCCTATAATTCATTAAATGGTACTATAAGCTACACGGCAAATGGCACTACTGTCAATTATACGGTGGCCCCTGCTTTTTCGCCGCTCAGAACAGCCTTAGCCAGCAATATTATTATTGGTCAGTTTATGGATAATAGCGGAAGTACACTACCCTCTATATGCAGCATGGCTTTCACCGATACGAGCAGATTATGTGATGATGGCACGGTAAGTTTAACATTTGGAGCAAGTGCAATTACCAATAGAAAAATTACCTATCGCGTTAAAAAAGAATAATCTCTATACGTTCACAGAACGTTCTATTTAGGAGAACATATGAGTTGAAAGAGAGCACATACTTCTACTCCTTTTTATTCCAATTTAAAAAACAACTTTTTTTGTATCTTTCACAGGTAACCTTAGCACTTCCTAAATGAAAGCACTTTTTACTTTATCCGTTGTCGTTTTTTCTTTTCTTTTTATTCAAAACACTAGCGCTCAAGAAGCCTATTTTTTATCAGACCCTACACTATCCCCCGATGCAGAAACCATCATTTACGCCTATGATGGCGATTTATGGAAAGTATCTTCCCGTGGTGGCCTTGCGGTTCGGATTACAGCTATGGATGGAGAAGAAAGTCTGCCTAGAATTTCCCCAGATGGCAAGTGGCTGGCCTTTACATCAAGTCAGTTTGGAAATAAAGACATATATGTCATGCCCTTAAATGGCGGTGCCATTAATCAACTTACCTTTCATGATGCTTCAGATGAAGTTGATAGCTGGTCTTGGGATTCCGAAACCATTTATTTTACCTCTTCAAGAAATAACAGATACGCTGGGTATCAGGTTTCTAAAATCGGAGGCACTCCAAAAGCTTTGTTTTCGCACTACTTTAATACCACCCATAACATAGCCGCACAACCCAAAACCGAAGAACTATTTTTTAACGAAAGCTGGGAAAGTAAAAATTTCACCCATCGGAAGCGCTATAAAGGCTCGTACAATCCGAATATAAAATCATATAACCCCAAAACCAAGGTTTATAAGGAATATACAACGTATGAAGGTAAAGACATGTGGGCAACGTTCGACCAAAACGGGCAGTTGTATTTTGTATCGGATGAACATACGGGGGAATACAATTTATTTACATTTAATAATACCACTAAAATTGGCTTAACGAGCTTTAAAACTTCTATCGGAAGACCACAAGCCAGCGCTAATGGCAAAGCAGTAGTTTTTGAAAAAGATTATCAATTGTATGTATATGATGTGGCCTTAAAAACCACCAAAAAGGTAGATATCTTGATGCCTATCAACAATACTTTGAATCAAAATCAAGATTTTAAAGTTTCCAACACCATTACCCATTTTGATATTTCTCCAGACGGAAAAAAAATAGCCTTTGTTTCGAGAGGTACCTTATTTGTGAGTGATAACAAAGGTAAATTTACTAGACCAATTGGCACCAAAACGGGAGAACGTGTTTTAGAAGCTAAATGGTTAAAAGACAATACCACGCTTTTATTTACCAGAACTCACCAGGGCTACAGCAATATATTCAGTATCGCTGCCATAGGTAACGACACAGAAAAACAGCACACCAACGAAGCTCGAAATGATGTAAATATTCAATTAGATACTACAAACTCAAAAGCAGTTTATATTAGTGGTAGAGATGAACTTCGCCTACTCGACCTCAAAACTTATAAGAGTGATGTTCTGGTAACTGATGAATTTTGGGCTTTATACGCACCACAGCCTAGGTTTTCGCCAGATGGCACACACATCGTTTACAATGCGTACCGAAATTTTGAACATGATGTTTTTGTGATCCGTTTGGCAGATAAAAAAATTATGAATTTAACACAAACTGGAGTTACAGAGACCGAACCTGTTTGGTCGCCAGATGGTAAACAGCTATACTTTTCATCGAATTTGGTAAAACCTAGCTACCCATATGGCGTACCAGATGCTCAGATTTACAAAATGCCTTTGGATAAATTTGAAAATCCTTATCAATCTGAAAAATATACAGCACTTTTCAAAAAAGACGAGCCAAAGGCAGAAGAAAAAAAGGGAACTAAAAAAGAAAAAGTAGCAACAACAGCACCTTCTAAAATTAGCATCAATCCTGATGAAATCATGCAAAGGATAGAAAGTATTAGTCCGTCTTTTGGAATTCAAGAAAGTCCGTTTACCATTCGCACCAAAGAAGCTACACACGTTTATTACTTAAGCAATCACGATGAAGGCGATTCTAAACTTTGGAAAACAGTCATCACTCCTTTTGAGAAAAATAAAATAGAAAAAGTTAGTGATGAAAAAATTCGCAATTACCAAATTGCCCAATCAAAAGACAACTATTTTTTATTGGCAAATGGCAGTATACATAGTTTGGATATTGAAAAAAACAAATTAGAAAAAATTGATATCGACCATAACTTTCGAAAAAATTTAGCCGAAGAATTTAACCAGATGTTTATGGAAGCTTGGGCAGGTTTCGAAGAGAATTTCTATGATCAAGATTTTCATGGTGAAGATTGGTCAGCGCTAAAAGAAAAATATGCCCACTATTTACCCTATTTAACAAACCGAGCGCAATTACGAGTACTTTTTAATGATATGTTGGGCGAATTAAATACCTCACACTTCGGATTTAATTCTAGTGGAAAAGAAGAAAACGAGTTTTATACCTCATCCTTCAATGCTATTGGCGCAATTTTTTCGGACGAAAACCCGTTTGAAATAACGAGCATCATTCACCATGGTCCGCTAGACATTACAGGTAAAAATATTCAAAAGGGCGATGTGCTTATCGCTGTTAATGGAGAAAAGGTGACTTCGGATAAAAATAGAGAAGCCTATTTTGTAGAAGCGTCACTAGACAATGAAATGGAATTGTTATTTAACAGAAACGGGGCAGCAATTAAAGTGAATGTACATCCTATTTCAAGCAATGCCCAACGTACTTTATTATACGATGAATGGGTGGCTAATAACCAAAAGTATATTGATGCTAAAAGCGATAAAAAAGTGGCCTATATACACATGAAAAACATGAGCGGTGGGGAATTAGAAAACTTTAAAAGAGAAATGGTTTCTGAAGCCAACCAAAGAGAAGCTATTATTTTAGATTTACGCTATAATACAGGAGGTAATGTTCATGATGAAGTGCTTCAATTTTTATCTCAAAAACCTTATTTGCAGTGGAAATACCGAAATGGCGCTATGGCATCGCAGCCTAATTTTGCTCCAGCGGTGAAGCCCATTATCTTATTAATTAACGAACAATCATTAAGTGATGCCGAAATGACCGCTGCTGGGTTTAAAACCTTAGGCTTAGGAAAAATTATAGGCGTAGAAACGTATCGTTGGATTGTTTTTACTTCGTCAAAAGGCTTAGTGGACGGTTCTTCATACCGACTACCGTCTTGGGGATGTTATACTTTAGATGGCGATAATTTAGAGAAAACTGGCGTTGCACCGGACATTCAAGTATCCGAAAACTTCAAAGATAGGTTAGAAGGAAAACAGCCCCAATTAGATAAGGCACTGGAAGAAATATTTAGTCAGCTTGGCAACAATTAAAATACGCCAGAAATTAGGCTGTAATCGTTAGCAGCATACAGTGTAGGTTTGATATTTTGGCGATTTAATCTAATGTTTTTTAATTCTGCCAACTGCTACTGCTTACCGAACACTGAATACTGAATACTGAACACTAAAACTAAACCTCCAGCTCCTTCTTCACTTCTTTTCGCAAATAATAACCCGTTACCACTGTGGCTAAAAAATCGGCGATTGGAAACGCTATCCACACTCCGAACTCATCAAAATACAGGGGTAGAATTAAAATCAATGGAATAAAAAAGAAACCTTGCCTAGTTAAGGTTAGCAGTAATGCGGGAATTGCTTTTCCAACCGCTTGAAAATAAGCAGCACCAATTAATTGTAAAGCAATAATAGGTGTTGCCGCAAAAACCAGGCGCATGGCCATGGGGATGTGTTCCAAAACAAAGGTATTGACTTCGAGTTCCGCGGCGGGCATTCCTTCCTTACTGCTTAAAAACAAAGAAGCAATTTCTGCAGGAAAAATCATCAAGCCAATAAATACGACAGTGGCCAAAATAGCAGCATATTTAATAGCGGTATAAATACTCTCTTTTACCCTTTCGTACTTTTCAGCACCGTAATTAAATCCTGCAATAGGTAAAAAACCTTGGGTAATTCCAAATACTGGAAAGAGTGCGAACATCAACATTCTACCAATAATGGCATAAACGGCCACCATGGCTTCGCCTCCCAAACCAAATAATATATTGTTCATTAATAAATATACCACGCTTGTAGTGGCTTGTCTTGCCAAGGTTACAAAACCTAGCGAACTAATTTCTTTTAGAATAGGAAAGTCTAAACGAATATGTGAAAAATTGATTTTTAATTCGGAATTGTTAGAGATAAAAAAGTACAAAACATAGGCAAAACACAAAACATAACCAATGGTTGTCGCCCATGCGGCTCCTGCCATTCCCCAATCAAAAACGTAGATAAAAATATAGTCCATCACTAAGTTCCCCACCGAAGGAATGATCATGGCAATCATGGCGAACTTAGGCTTTCCTTCTGCTCTGATAACGGTGTTTCCCATCATACAAAGCGCTAAAAAAGGTACGCCGTACAAGACAATGGTATAGTAAATTTTAGCGGGTTCAAAAATACGACCTTTCCCCCCGAACGCGGGTATGATACTATCCACATACGTAAGTCCTAAAATTACCATTGTAATGGTAATTAAAAGGGTCAAAGTAATTTGATTTCCAAAGGTTTTTAAGGCTTTTGCTTGATTGTTTGAGCCTAGTGCGCGAGATATAATACTAGAACCGCCTATACCAACAGACATCCCCAAGGCTCCTATAAAAAAAGATACAGGCAGTACTACATTTATCGCTGCAATAGCAATAGATCCTATCCAATTCCCAACAAAAATAGAGTCAACAAGGATATTCAGCGACATGACTAAAATTCCTATGGATGCCGGTACCGCTTGCTTTATAAGTAATTTCCCTATGGGCTCAGAACCTAATTGTTCTGCGGATACTTTTGCCATTATGCTGGTAGTTTACCAGTTTCTTTCCAGGTATTAACCCAATTAGCCATCACTCGTACCCATGCATCGTTGTCATTTAAGCAAGGAATGTGCGTGTAGTGTTCTCCACCAGCTTCTTCGAATTGCTCCTTTCCTTCCATCGCAATTTCTTCCAGGGTTTCTAAACAGTCAGAAACAAACGCTGGAGTAATGACGGCTAGTCGTTTTTTACCTTCTTTTGCCAATCGCTCAAACTCGTAATCGGTATAAGGTTTTAGCCATGGATCACCTGCTAATCTCGATTGAAACGATACACTGACTTTACTCTCTGGTAGGCCTAAATACGACTTAACACTTTCGGTAGTGTCATAGCATTGGTGACGATAACAACTGTGATGTGCCACAGAATTTGTGGTACAACAGTGTCCATCCATTTTACAGTGAAACTTTGTTGGATCTGATTTTCTAATATGACGCTCCGGAATTCCGTGGTATGAAAACAAAATATGATCATATTCAAAATCCCTCAAGCCATCTGCAATACTTTCAGAAAGTACTTTAATGTAGTCCGGATTCTTATAAAAAGCAGGTAAGGTGGTTAGTTTTATTTCCGGGAAAAACTCTTTTTGATCTTCCATGGTTTTTACAACCACAGTTTCATAAGACGACATGGCGTAATGCGGATACAAAGGCACCAATAAAACATCATCTACCCCTTTATCTTTAAGTTCTTGTAGCGCATTTTTTATCGACATGGTGCCATACCGCATGCCTAGAGCTACGGGCATTTCGGTTTGCTGACGTACCTTGTCTGTAAAACGTTCTGAGAGAACAATCAGCGGAGAACCTTCCTCCCACCAAATTTTTGCATAGGCCTTGGCCGATTTTTTAGGTCTTGTTTGCAAAATAATACCGCGAACCAAAATATTTCGTAGAATTTTAGGAACATCTATTACACGTTCATCCATTAAAAATTCATCTAAATAGGGTTTTACATCTTTTGCAGTGGGACTTTCAGGAGAACCTAAATTGACTAATAAAATGCCTTTCATCTACTTTAATTTTTCTTTTTCAATTACAAAAATACTACATGCGGTTAGTATAATCTTTAAAACAGATCATTTCTTTCTTGATGAAGGTATAGATAAAGTCAATTTTTAGTTTAGTTTATTTTGAAAGTACTATTTTAGACCAACGCGACAAAAAATAAAAACAAATTATAGATGTTTTCTAATCTTTTCAAAGAACCTAATTCCTTATTTTACCTTTTAGGAAGTATCGTATTGATTGTGCTACTTCAATTTATTACGATACAAATATTAAGGCATTTTGGTAAAAATCCTAAATACTTAATCGATAAAAAGGGAATCAAAAGAATTAGTTATCCGATTTTTATATTATTTCTTGCCCTTCTAGTTCGATTAGAAATTATCCACAGAAATTTAGGTATCAACGAATTTACTTTTGTGATCAGAAAAATTAGCACCTTACTCATCATTTTTGCAATTACTTGGGTGTTAATTGCGAGCATCAGAATTATAAAACAAAAAGTAATTGCGAATTATGACGTATCCGCAACAAACAATTTAAAAGCACGTAAAATATATACTCAATTCAATATTTTAGAGCGAATTGTTATTTTTATTCTGGTCATTTTCGCTGTCGGAATTGCTTTAATGAGCTTTGATAGTATTCGAGAAATTGGTGTAAGCATCTTTGCCTCAGCTGGTGTTGCAGGAATTATCCTTGGATTATCTGCTCAAAAAATGATTGGCAGCATTTTGGCAGGCATTCAAATAGCCATTGCCCAACCCATTAAAATTGATGATGTGGTTATTGTTGAAGAAGAATGGGGTAGAATAGAAGAAATTACATTGACCTATGTTGTCGTTAATATTTGGGATAAACGCCGCTTAATAGTCCCCACCACGTATTTTATAGAAAAGCCTTTTCAAAATTGGACCAAAACTTCTTCTGACATTTTAGGCACTGTTTTTTTATACACTGATTACAACCTACCTTTTGATGCGCTTAGAGAAGAACTAACGCGTGTTCTCGAAAGTACTGATTTATGGGATGGCGAGGTAAATAACCTTCAAGTAACCAATTCACAACCTCAACATGTTGAAATTAGGGCTTTAATGAGTGCTAAAGATGCTTCCACTGCTTGGGACTTGCGGGTTTTTGTGCGTGAAAAATTAATATCTTTTTTACAGAAAAATTATCCGGAAAGTTTAGCACAAACACGTGTTTTTATAAAAAATACTGGTACGAAAAAATAGATTCAATATAGCGCCGTTATAAATAAGAAACTCGAGACTTACAAACCAAAACAAAATCAAGTTTTACGCATGCGATTACTCCTCACTCTTCTTATTCTTTTACTTTTCAGCGGAGTATATGCTCAAGAAAAAAATAGTCTTCTCTGGGAAATTTCTGGGAATGGCCTCGAACAGAGTTCTTATTTGTATGGCACCATGCACGTAAGTAAAAAAATTGCATTTCGTTTAGATGATGTATTTTATGAAGCCTTAGCTAAGAGTGACGTTATTGCTTTAGAGTCAAACCCTAATACCTGGCTCGATAACGACATGACCATGGGATTTAACTTTGGAGAAAGTTTTATGACCAAAGATTTTTACAGCAGAGCCTTTGAACTATCACACCCAGAAAAGGATGAAATCGCAGCCTACCTTGGTTTTGATGATCAAATGGTAAACGGCATGCTATACCGAACAGACGAATATTCCCAAAATTTTGAAGAAGACACTTATTTAGATATGTTTATTTACCAAGCAGGTGCAAAGTTTGGAAAACCAATAGTTGCCCTTGAGGATGTGGAAGAATCGTCAATTTTAGTAGGTCGTGCGAGTTTCAACGCATACAAGGAAAAACCCGCCGAATGGTTACAAAAAAAACTTCAACAGAAAGACTATGTACAACTCGTACAAGACGCCTATAGAGAGCGAAATATTGATTTATTAGACTCTATCGACCAAGGTTTATATACCGAACATTATTTAAGAAACATGTTGTATATCCGCAACGAAAACATGGTCAAAAAGTTAGATTCAGTCTTGCAGAAAGCCAAAGTATTTACGGGTATAGGTGCGGCTCATTTACCTGGAAAACTAGGCGTAATTGAATTACTGAGAGCTAAGGGATATACCGTACAGCCATTACGCTCTAAAACTGGTCAAAATGGTTCGCAATTAAAATCTCAATTTGAAACTAAAGTTTTTCAAAATAGGTATACCCAACAATCTGTAGATGATGTTTTATTTTCAATTCTTTTACCTAACAAATTGTATCCCGTCGCCGAATTTTCGAATACTTTCTACATTTCTCCTGATGTAACCAATGGCAGCTTTTTTAGCGCCAATAGAATTCCAACCTTCTCGCATTTAAAAAATAACAAAGCCTATACCATTGACGATATAGATGAACTTTTATTTGAAAACATTCCTGGAAAAATCATCCAAAAAACTAGAATTACTAGAAACGGAGTCGAAGGCATTGATATTAAAAACATTCTTAAAAACGGAGCACACCAACGATACCAAATTTACATTACACCATTAGAAATTATAATTTTTAAAATGGGAGGCCATGATGATTATGTGAAACAATATGGTGACACTATTTTTAATAGTATTCAATTTAAAAAACCACTGTATACCATAAAAGAGACCAGCTCTAGCTATAAAGATTTTGAAGTAGATATGCCTGCCTATACGAGTTTTCCAAATGTTTCTAGGAGCGGAAATAGACTTATTCAGGGTTTTGACAGTATACATAATACCTATCGGTTTCTTAAAAAAGTAACACTTCATGATTATAATTTTATTGAAGAAGATACTTTTGAACTAAAGCAAATTCAACGTAGATTTTATAAAAAATTAAACCTAAAAGCTAGTTATAATTCATTTAAAAATAACCACTTAGAGTCTTCAGCTGTACTAGATACTTTAAGTGCTAAAAAACTGCATTTATACACCACTTTGCAAGGAGAAGCCTATTATTTGCTAGGTATGGTTACTACAGACAGTACGGAAGCCGAGACCTATTTTAATTCTTTACAACTTACAAAACCAAGGTATCCAGAAAAATTTAAAAAAGTAAAAGATACCGCTCTGTATTTTACAACCATAAGCAATGTAAAGCCACCTCCGTTTGTGGCAAATAGCACTAATTTTAACAAAAAAGAACTTAAGGAGTATAATGGATACAATAAAAAAACAGTCTATCAAAATAATAATAATGAGGCAATAGCTGTGCAATTGAACAAAGCACATGACTTTTTAATGTTCCCTAGTATTGACTCTATTTGGTCTTTACGTAAAAAATTATATCGTGATAAAACTTTTAAAATTATCAATGAAGTTTCTAAAACGTCTCCTAAAGGGTATCAAGAACTACAAATAACTTTAGTCGACACCGCAAGTACTAGGGGAATTTTAATTAAAAATGTGCTTAAAGATGGTTTATTGTATGAAATAAAAGCAGTGATAGATACCACAGCCAAGCCCAGTAAATTTATTACTGACTTTTATGATCATTTCACGCCTATGGATACGCTCATCGGAAAAAGTTTATTGACCGATAAATCTCCTGAATTCTTTAAAGCCTTGCGAAATAATGATAGTATCGCCTTAAACGGATATCCATTTATTAATTTCGATACCAAACATATTGATTCCTTAAAGTATTACATTTCAGAGTTTGAGTTTAAAGAACCCCAAAAAACTATTCAAGCCTACCTTATTCAGGAGTTGGCAGAAATAGATACTTCTGAAAGTATTGAATTTTACACTAATTTTTACGAACAGTCCTATAATAATTCAACAGCACAAGCAAAGGTGCTACAAGCCATTGCCCAGAAAAAAACACATAAAGCCGCGCAACAGCTTTTAGATTTAATGGCAGTAGATTTGCCGCTAGTATCGAGTAGTTTTGAAATCTATCAGATTTTTAAACCCTATATGGATAGTTTGCCTTTAGCGAAAAAATTATACCCTAAAATACTTGATTATAGTACAATCGAAGAATATAAATCTCCTATTTTTTCTTTATTAGCTAAACTAAAGTCAGAAAAAATGATCAAGCCAAAAATCTATAAAAAATACAAAAATCAGATACTGAATGATGCTAAAATTCAACTTAAAAGACAATTAGGTAAGGCACCCAAAAGAAATACTAATTCTTATTTAAATACTTTATCTGGGGCAAAGAACACTGCAGTTTTAGAAGATTATATTCAGTTATTGTATCCTTTTATCAGGGAAAAAGAGGTGCAATTATTTTTTGATAAATTAGATTTTGTCACTGATGCTGATCTTAAAACCTCCAAAGCCGCCTTACTAGCCTCTGAAAGAAATGAAGCAAATTCTAAGAATTTAATGGCCCTGGCTAAAGCGTTAGAAAGCAGAAACCTGCTATTTAAAAAACTTGAGACCCAAGGACAACTTGCTGCTTTTCCAGAGGTCTACAAAACGCAAAAATCATTAGCCGAAGCACAGCTTTTTGAAAATAAAAATTTAGTTGTTGGCTTAGACTCCATTGAGTTTGTCGCCCAGAAAATTATTCAATATCGGGACAAAACTTACATTGGCTATGCGTATAAATTTCGTAAACATGAAGATGATACTAAAAATTTTAAAATGTACTTAGCCGTTTATGATAAAGCCAAAAAACTACAATCTAAGCCTTTCTATAAAAACAATGGCTACCGAATTGAAGATACCGATACCCAGGGGGAAATACTAAGTATTGTTATTGAAGAATTTATGCTGCGAGATCGAAAACGAGCCGAAGTATATCGAGAAAATCAAGACAATAGTTTCGGGTATTAAGGCTATTTAGGTACGCCTATTAGAATCTCTAGCATTAAACTTGTCTTTAGATAGTTGATATAGCTGTGGTATTGCAGGTCCAAAATAATAGACCTACACCCTAGTCACCAGTCATGACACTTTTATTCGCCAACAAACTATTCAATACCAAAAAATAAAAGTTAAAGCACAAAACCTTTGTTAGGTATTCCATACAAAACAACTGCCCAAATATCCCTTAAAGATAAGGACAACAGCTAGACCTCACTAAAAAATACTGCTGTATAAAATAGGTAAGGTCTACTTGTTGTCCTACATGATTTCCTCTAAACTTACTCTATCTCAAAAGGTATTTTTTCATTGGTACCGTTACCTTGAATTTGGATTTCATATTTTCCTTTTGGCAAATAGGTTTTCCCATCATTAGCTTCTACTAATTCTGTTTTAACTTGTTTTAAATAATTAGATTTTCCAGATTTTGAAAAAGCCAAATCATACGAAAGTACATTTAAACCCTTATCAGCATTGATGCTCGTGGTACTTACTGAAATTCCGTTTTCAGCTATTATCGTAGCATCATACATTCCTGATTTTGACACGTAGAAAGTAAGGTCTACCCCAGGTGTTTGTGCCCTTCCCCAAGAACCTCTTGCGCTTCCCCATCGACTAGAATGTTTAATTTTATCCATAGGAAAAGCGTGAAATTTTTTAGCTAATACTGCAGCATTCATCTGTTGTAATTTAGCAATATCTGTTCTATAAATACTTCTTCCGTGTGTACCCACTAATAAGTGTTTTGCTTCGGGCTGTATCACCAAATCGTGAACCGCTACATTGGGTATTCCGTTTTGGAAAACACTCCAAGAAGCGCCTTGGTCTAAAGAAACATACAAGCCATTATCGGTGCCTACGTACAATAAATTTTCATTAGTGCTGTCTTCTAAAATAACATTTACTGGCGAAGCAGGAATCGTAGTTCCTATGGCTGTCCATGTTTTTCCATAGTTTTCACTTACATATACATAAGCCGTAAAATTATCATTTCTATAGCCGTTTAGAGTCGCGTAAACACGCTCTTTTTTGTGCTTAGAGGCCACTACGCGACTTACCCATAAATCTTTAGGTAAATTATAAGAAATAGTTTCCCAGTTTCCACCAGCGTTCTGGGTTATATGTACTAATCCATCATCACTTCCTGTGTAAATCAGTCCAAACTTAAAAGGTGATTCTGAGATAGTCGTTAAGGTGCCGTAAGCTACATTTCCTGGTTTTCCACCAGTAGTTAAATCGGGCGAAATAGTTTCCCAATCGTCACCTTTATTTAAAGAACGGTGCAATTTATTACCTCCTAAATATAAAATATCTTGATTATGAGAAGATAATAAAATAGGAGTTTGCCAATTAAAACGGTACGGTGTTTCGCCTAAAGTATGTTTTATCTGAAGGTATTTTCGATCTCCGGTTTCCAGATTTAATCTAAAATAATTTCCAAATTGAGAACCTGTATAGACGATATTTGAATTGCGATTGTCAACTTGTACTTGCATACCGTCACCGCCCATTATTGATTTCCAAGGATATTGTCCGCTCTGGTGCCAAGATTTGTCTTCTCTGGCATTATTTGCACCCACCCAAACACCATTATCTTGCAATCCGCCATACACATTATAGGGCTTTTGGTTATCTACATTGATCGCATAAAATTGGCCAACAGCTGGGGAATTTAATTTTGTCCAATTTTCACCATCATCATAACTCATATTTAAACCACCATCATTTCCATTCAGTAAATGGCCTTGCATTTTTGGATTAACCCAAAGCGCTTGATGATCTGAGTGCACATTTTCTCTACTTATAGAAGTAAATGATTTACCAGCATCTTTCGATTTTAAAATTGGAACACCCAAAATATAAATACCGTTTTTATCTTGTAGATCTACCCTAATTTCACCAAAATAATAGCCGTAACTAGAATATAAACCATCAATATAATCGTCGTGCGTTTTTTTCCATGATTTACCACCATCAGTGCTTATATAAACCTCAGCGCCAATTACTTCCGTACCAGATGATACCGCATTAGCATCTTCCAAGTAACTCGCCAAGTCAATAGGTTTTACAGAACCACTGCTTATGAGTTGCTTAACGTTTGGCGCTCTATATTTTTCTTGAAAGCCATTATTTTTAAGATAATCGTTAAGTGCTTTATCTTCTAACTTCATAAAGGCATCAACACTCATGGTTTTAAAGTCCTCTTTTGTCAATCCTGTATTTTGTGTTTTTTTAGGTTCTTCCTTTCTAGGAAATTGACTATCATGAAGGGCATACATGGTGTTTTCATCAAACATAGCGATACCAATTCTACCTACACCTTCACCCGTTGGAAAGCCACTCTTTTCAGTGGTTACTTTTTCCCAAGTGTCACCACCATTAATACTTTTATATATCGCTGAATTAGTCCCACTACCTACAAAATCCCATGCTTTTCGGTCTCTTGTCCATGATGATGCTAACATAACTTCAAAATTATTTGGTGCATGTTGCACATCAATAATACCGCTCATAGGATCAACGAATAAGGTGTTTTTCCATGTTTTTCCACCATCTGTCGTTTTGTAAATTCCACGTTGTTCGTTTGGTGAATACAAATGACCTGTAACACCAACAACAACCTCTTCAGGATTATTTTCGTTGATCAGAATACGTCCTATGTGATGAGAATCTGACAAGCCAACATGCTCCCAGTTTTTACCCTGATCACTAGATTTCAAAATTCCGATACCAGCATAACTTGAGCGCGAGCTATTGTTTTCTCCTGTGCCTACCCAAATAGTACCATTTTTCCAATCCACAGCAATATCTCCTACATTTTGAGTTTGACTATTGTCTAAAATAGGCGTGAAAGTAGTTCCGTTATTATTCGTGTACCAAAGGCCACCAGAAGCATAGCCCACATAAAATTCGATCGGATTTTCAGGATTTACATCTACATCTACCACACGGCCACTCATCACGGTGGGACCTATATTATCAAACGAAATATTTTTTACGATAGATGTTTTTGCTAAATTTTCTTTCTGCGCTAGTGCTTTTTCAACCACATCTGATGAAGTTGGACTTATTTGTGAAAAGCCTAAAAAAACAGAAAAAAATAAAATAGAAAGTAATGGTTTATACATGCTTGAAACAAATTGAAGTTAGTGTGGGGAAAGTTAGTAAATCTTAGCTAAAAAAATAGCATTATAACAAGGCACATTTATTTGGTCTGTTTATAAATTCTTATTTTTGGTGAAAATCGATTAGAAAACAAGTAATAAAAGTTAGATTTTTTTAAAATAGAAATAGTTTCCTATGAAGTACGATGTAATTCCGAATTCCTTATTTATAAAAAACAGAAAAAAGTTTATGGCGCAAATGTTGCCTAAAAGTATTGCTGTCTTTAATTCAAACGACGTGTATCCTATTGGAGCGGATAGTACCATGCCTTTTGAACAGCATAGAGATATTTTTTATTTATCAGGTGCAGACCAAGAAGAAACCATTTTGCTTTTATTCCCAGAAGCACTGGATAAAAAACACAGAGAAATATTATTTGTTCGTGAAACAAATGCTCATATTGCCGTTTGGGAAGGCGAAAAATTAACAAAATCTAGAGCCACAGAAATTTCAGGCATCGAAACTATTTATTGGCTAGGCGATTTTGATAAAGTATTTTTTGATGTCATGACCGAGGCAAATACCATTTATTTTAATACCAACGAGCATTACAGGCAAGCCGTAGAAACACAAACCCGAGAAGATCGATTTATTCAAAAATGTAAATTGCAATTTCCAGCACATCAATACGCGAAAAGCAATCCTATTTTACAAGAGATTCGTGGTCTTAAAGAACCCGAAGAACTTGCTTTAATGCAAACAGCCTGCAATATTACAGAGAAAGGCTTCCGACGCCTTTTGTCTTTTGTACAACCGGGGGTTTGGGAACACGAAATAGAAGCCGAATTATTGCATGAATTTGTTCGAAACAAATCAAAAGGTTTTGCCTATACCCCCATAATCGCTTCAGGAAACAATGCCAATGTGTTGCATTATGTTGAAAATAATAGAGAATGTAAATCTGGTGATTTAATATTGATGGATGTTGCGGCTGAATACGCTAATTATTCGAGCGATTTATCGCGTACCATTCCTGTAAGTGGAAAGTTTACAGCACGGCAAAAAGAAGTTTATAGTTCCGTACTTCGTGTAAAAAATGAGGCTACAAAAATGTTAGTACCAGGCACCATTTGGGCTGAATATCACAAAGAAGTAGGTAAGTTAATGACTTCAGAGTTGATAGGACTAGGTTTACTCGACAAAGCCGATATTCAAAATGAAGATCCTGATTGGCCCGCCTACAAAAAATATTTTATGCATGGAACCAGTCATCACATAGGTTTAAATACCCATGATTACGGGGCCCTAAAAACACCTATGAAGGCCAATATGGTGTTTACCGTAGAACCGGGAATATATATTCCGAATGAAAAAATGGGGATTCGTTTGGAAGACGATGTAGTGATCCAAGAAAAAGGAGCTCCTTTTAATTTAATGGCAAATATTCCGATTGAAATAGAAGAAATTGAAAGTTTGATGAATAGCTAAATAGGTTTAAAAATTTAGAAAAAAATGATTATCGACGTACATACACACATCAACAACTATCACGAAGACAGGGTAGTCTCACTTGACGAGTGTTTAAACAAATTAACGGATACCATGCTAGAGAATAAAGTAGATTATTCTCTGGTCTTGACATCGTATAAAGTAAATGAGCACAGACCAAGTACTAAACAAGTGGTAGAAGCTATCGCAGGACGACCTAATCTAGGCGTTGTAGCGGGCATTAGTTATTTGCATTACAATCATCACGATTTACGAGAAATTGCAGAATATCTGCAAAATGGACTCGTAAAAGCCTTGAAGTTTTATCCGGGTTACGAGCCTTTTTACCCTAATGATATTCGATTTAAAGTAGTGTATGAAATGGCTATGGAATATGATGTTCCTGTGATGTTTCATTCTGGAGATACCTATGCTCCTACAGGGCGAATTAAATATTCACATCCTATCCATATTGATGATTTAGCGGTGGATTATCCCGATTTAAAAATTGTGATTTGCCACGTAGGAAATCCGTGGATTAAGGATTGTATGGAAGTAGTGTACAAGAATAAAAATGTATATGCCGATATTTCAGGCTTGGTGTTAGGAGATTTTTCTAGTAAGTTCGAAAAATATATGAAAAAAGGAATTGAGGAAATGATTACCTATGCTGGTAATCCAAAGTACTTGCTATATGGCACCGATTGGCCTATTTCTAATATGAAATCGTATTTAAAATTCATGAAAAACTTAAATATTCCGGAGGATAAAAAAGAACTAATTTTATGGAAAAATGCGGCTGAACTCTACAAAATAGATGTCTCTAAGCTTTAAAAAATAATTATGCTAGGATTGAAATTAGTGACAGACCCTCGTTGGGCAACTTTAGTGGAAGGTAATCTAGAAGAATTACTAACAGACCACGCTTGGTGTGAGCAAAAAGCAGCTACAAACGCGATTTCTATTATTGCCCACAATCCAGAACTAACCGATTTGGTGACTGATTTGTTATTGTTAGCCCAAGAAGAGTTAGCGCATTTTCAGATGGTATATGATATTATTAAGAAACGAGGTTTTACACTAGGTCGTGAACGAAAAGATAGTTATGTAAATGAATTATTTAAAATCCGAATTAAGGGAGGCAATCGCCAGCAAGCGCTAGTAGATCGTTTGCTATTTTCTGCTATGATCGAAGCGCGTAGTTGTGAGCGTTTTAAAGTGCTTTCTGAAAATATAAAGGACGAAGAATTATCTAAATTTTACCGAGAATTAATGATTAGCGAAGCTGGGCATTACACTACGTTTTTAGGTTTTGCTAGAAAATATGGTCAAGGAATTGACGTGGATAAACAATGGAAAGATTTATTGGTTGCTGAAGGAGAAATCATAAAAAATTATGGAAAATCCGAAAGTATACATGGGTAAAAAAGTATACTAGTAATAGGTGCAGGCACAACTAGAAACTTTTAAATAGTTTTACAAAGGCATAAAAAGTCGTTTAAACAAGACCTTAAATTCACATCCATTAAATGGAAGTTTGAAAATAAAAAAGACTTCTTTTTTAAACGACTTTATTTTTTATTTTGGTTCACGCCCTACATTGCGGGAAGAATTACCGCATCAATCACATGAATAACGCCATTCGATTGATGAACATCGGCAATAGTAACGGAGGTAAGTGTTCCACTGCTGTCTATGAGTTTAACCACCTTACCGTCTAGCATAGCGGTTAATTTTGCGCCATTTACGGTAGTAAATTCTGCCTTTCCTTTTCCTTTTTTAATCGCTTTGACAATATCAGCTGCACTATAGTTCCCTGAAACTACGTGATAGGTAAGCACTGCTTGTAGTGTTTTCTTATTCTCCATCAGTAACAAGTTTGCTACGGTGCCTTCCGGTAATTTTTCAAATGCGGCGTTCGTTGGAGCAAAAACAGTGAATGGCCCTTCACCCTGAAGTGTTGCTACTAAATCAGCTGCTTTTACTGCTGCAACTAATGTTGTGTGATCTTTTGAATTCACTGCGTTAGCAATAATATCTTTTGAAGGATACATTTCAGCTCCACCTACCATTTTGGTGTCCATACTCATTTTACTTTTATCTTTTTTCATCATAGTATCTTGCGCAAAAGAAGAACTCATGGTTATTAAAGCAATAGCAAGTGTTAGCGATTTTAAAATTTTAATTGTTTTCATTTGTAGTTTTTTAATTGTTTATGCCTTACCTACGAGGCATTCATGACTAGGGTTTGTTTTTTATTTTATTTTTATGATTTTTATCCCGTAAAATGAAAGTTTTATGAGATCACATGCTAAAAGTGATTTGCTTTTGAAGGCTAAGGGAATAGGTATTTTGACCTTAAAACTGAAGACATGCAATTAGTGGTATACCACAATAAAACCTCCTCAAATTTAGTCTGCTTTTTTTGAGGAGTAGGTCGAAGATTGCTGAAGTAATCAATGAAAATTACTTAGGATTATGCACTTCTTTTTTCTTGGTACTAGGGATTACATTGACCACGATAAAACTCAATACAGCTGGCAATACCCAACCTACACTATATTTTTGTAAAGGAATCCATTCGAGTATTCCCCCTTCAGATGCAAGAGGACTACCAATACTGTTTAAAAAATCAGGAACGCTAAATATAATAGTGGTAATTACCACGGTTCTAAACACCAAAACTGAACCGAATTTATCGGGAACTACATTTAAAAGAATTAGAATAATCGTAATAGGGTAAATAAACATCAAAGCAGGAATCGCAATATTTATAATCATATTGACATTAAATTGCCCCATAAGAATCCCAAAAAGACATCCCAAAATTGCTGTGATTAAATAGGCTTTATCAGAACCTTTGAAAAGATATTTTGCGAAATCTGATGTTCCTGCTACCACCCCAACAGCGGTGGTAAAACAGGCCAAACTAACCAAAATACTCACTAATAAATTAGCAGTATTCCCCAGTGTTTTTAAACTAATACCGCTTAAAAGAGCCGTTCTTGAAATAGTAGCATCAAAATCATCATAAAAAAGTGCCCCCGTAAGGATTAGTCCCAAATAAATCAAAAACAAGCTCAAACCCGCTAACCATCCTGCTTTTCGTATCAGTACTTTTTTATCTTCGTAGGTAGCATGTTTATTTTTTAAATTTATAGATACAATAATAACACCGCCAACAACGATAGCTGCAATGGCATCAAAAGTTTGATACCCTTCTTGAATACCATGGGTAAAGGGACTCTCAAATACTGTTGTACCAAAATTAAAATCAATAGTACCTAAGGTGATGGCAATAATCGCAATGAGAATAAGTATGATCGTAGGGGTTAAAAACTTACCTAACAGGTCTAAAATTTTACTGCGGTTCATCACAAAAATAAACACTAAAATAAAATAAATGATACTAGTCAGGATATAGGGTGTATCAAAAAAAGGTAAAACTGCAATTTCATGGGTTACCGAAGCAGTTCTTGGCGAAGGTAGCGCAACACAGATAACATAAATAATAACAGAATAGATAAGACTAAATGTGGGCGATACTTTTTTTCCAAAATCGAAAATAGTGCCTTGTAATTTGGCATGTGCTAGAATCCCAAGTATAGGAATTAAGACCGCAGATAAACAGAAACCCAAAGCCACCAACCACCACATATTTCCGGATTGAAAGCCCAGTAATGGTGGAAATATTAAATTGCCTGCACCAAAAAATAAAGAAAATAAGGCAAATGCGGTAACTAGTATTTCTTTATGGTTCTTCATAGGTCAAAAAATAAACGCGAAAGATAGGAGATTTTAACCTAGGGTAAACGTGTTTTTTGACGATGATTTTGGTATTTTATCGAAAAAATAAGGTTTGTATCGTCCATTCAACGAAAAAATAGAGTAGAATTCAATAAAAAGATGCAAAGTGGCGTTCTAAAATAAAAATTCTATTTTGTTTTGAGAAAATTAAACCAACTATTCAACCAACCAAAGTGCATTACCTAAGTTCCCAAAACTTACTTGCATCACTAAAACTTAACGTATGAAAAAAGTACTTTCTGACTGTGGCTCTAGATTTAATGCTGCCTGCTGTTCAATATTCGGACACCATTATTCTGTATCTAAGAAAATAACCTCTCATATAAAAGAATACAAATGTATTCATTGTCAAAAAGAAGTTACCACGGATGCCAATGGTAATTTATCAAGACTAACACCAGAGTTGCAAGACATCAACAATACCCTTCAAAATTTATATCAAAAAAGACATCGTTCGTCACAGCAAGTGGCGTAATTATGCTTGGCAAGTGAATTTCGATCCTAAATGATTTAGAAATTCTATATTTATTCCTGAGAATATTTGGAGCCTATGCCCTTTTTTATCCGCTGCCCTTGGATAAAAAAGTTAGGATTTCTATTTGTTTTCGGGAATTTTTAGTTCTTGCTATTTGCAATAATTACAGAGTACTACATGAAAATGTACTGATTTTCATGACACTGGACATCGGTTCACTCTATCTCCGAAATTTGTCGCCTAAATTTTAAAATGCCGCTGATGATGGTAAACATAGCTTAATCCTCACCCGAAAATGAGTTCCAACCTTGGGCAGTTAAAGGCACTTTTGAGCCACCTCTAGCCACTAAATTAGCCCCTTGCGATGCATCTGTCATATAACCAATAACCGTTAAGTTTGGATTTCCTTTTATTTTATCAAAATCTTTCTGATTAATCGTAAAAAGTAATTCGTAATCCTCGCCACCACTTAAGGCCGCAATAGTGCTGTTTAATTTAAACTCTTCAGACGAAGAAATTACGGTCGGGTCTAGCGGTAACTTATCTTCATACACATCGCAACCCACTTGGCTACTTTTACATAAATGTAAAATTTCAGATGAAAGTCCGTCGCTTATGTCAATCATTGCTGTAGGTTTTACACCTAAAAGTTGTAAAATTTCTACAATGTCTTTGCGAGCCTCCGGTTTTAATTGGCGCTCCACAATATAGGTATAGGGTTCTAAATCGGGCTGATTGTTCGGGTTTACTTTAAAAACTTCTTTCTCGCGTTCTAAAACTTGTAAGCCCATAAAAGCACCCCCTAAATCTCCAGAAACCACCAATAAATCTTGAGCTTCTGCACCACTTCTGTAGCTAATATCTTCTTTATCTACTTCACCGATAGCCGTAACACTTATGAACAAACCAGTTTTAGAAGATGTTGTATCGCCACCTACTAAATCAATATTATATTTTGTACAGGCCAGCGCAATGCCATCGTATAATTCTTCTAAAGCTTCTAAAGGAAATCGGTTAGATACCGCCACTGATACGGTAATTTGGGTAGCTACAGCATTCATGGCATAGATGTCCGATAAATTAACCATGACTGCTTTATACCCTAAATGCCTTAAGGGCATATAGCTCAAATCAAAATGAACACCTTCGACCAATAAATCAGTAGAAACAACCATCATTTTGTCTTTAAATTCTAAGACTGCCGCATCATCACCAATACCCTTTAGGGTAGATGTATGTTGGATGGTGAAATTTTTAGTTAAATGATCTATTAATCCAAATTCCCCTAAGGCATTTAAGCTGGTTCTTTTTTGTTCTTTATCTTCTATCATACTGCAAAAATACATCGAAAGAATTTAAATACTAAAGCTTGTTTTTTAAGTTTTTAATTAATTTATGCAAAAGCTTTCAGGGCCTTAAAGGGTAGGAGATTCTAAATTGCGTTATACATACTTCTCAAATGCAAACTTTACGAACAATTTATATCACAACACAGGTAGTACCGAAATCTTTGGACTTTTGGCTCAACAAATAGAAAAACTTTATTACCTTATTAGTTATAATAATGTTAGGAAATATGGAAAGATGAGACATAAACCTTATATTTGTGAATTATTTAGATTAAATCCAAATTAAGTATGATTCAAGTATCAGAAACGGCAAAAAAAAGAGTCATCACCATGATGGAAGATGATGGTTTTGATTCATCAAAAGACTACGTTCGGGTTGGCGTGAAGAGCGGCGGATGTAGTGGATTATCTTATGAATTAAAATTTGATAATAAAATTACAGAATCAGATAAAATTTTTGAAGATAACGAGGTTCGCATCTTAGTGGATAAGAAAAGCTTTTTATACCTTGTAGGTACTGTTTTAGAGTATTCAGGTGGGCTTAACGGTAAAGGTTTTGTTTTTAACAATCCAAACGCCCAAAGAACTTGTGGTTGCGGAGAGAGTTTTTCATTATAATTAAATGTAACAATGTACTCATGTAACAATCAACCAATTGTTCCATGAGCACATTTAATAATTGATACATTAGATATGGCATATACAGAAGAAGAATTAAAGAAAGAGTTAGAGACCAAAGAGTATGAATACGGTTTTTACACAGATATAGAGTCAGAAACATTTCCAATAGGTTTAAATGAAGAGATTGTTATCGCAATTTCAAAAAAGAAAGAAGAGCCTGAGTGGATGACACTATGGCGATTAGAATCCTTTAAAATTTGGAAAGAAATGACCGAGCCTGAATGGGCCAACGTACACTACCAAAAACCAGATTTTCAAGCGATTTCCTATTATTCAGCACCCAAAAAAGCAGATCCTAATAAAACCTTAGACGATGTTGATCCGCAGTTATTAGAAATGTACAAGAAATTGGGTATTTCTGTTGACGAGCAAAAGAAACTGCAAAATGTTGCTGTTGATATTGTGATGGATTCGGTTTCTGTTGCAACGACATTTAAGAAGACCTTATCGGAAAAAGGAATCATATTTTGTTCAATTTCAGAAGCCATAAAAGAGCATCCAGAATTGGTAAAAAAATATATCGGCTCTGTCGTTCCTCAAAAAGACAATTATTATGCAGCTTTAAATTCTGCCGTATTTTCTGATGGTAGTTTCTGCTATATTCCTAAAGGAGTTCGTTGCCCCATGGAATTATCTACCTATTTTAGGATTAATCAGGCTGGTACAGGCCAGTTTGAGCGTACCTTGTTAATAGCCGATGAGGGTAGCTATGTTAGTTATTTAGAAGGTTGCACCGCGCCATCGCGCGATGAAAATCAATTACATGCAGCCGTTGTAGAGCTAATTGCTTTAGACGACGCTGAAATAAAATACTCTACGGTGCAAAACTGGTTCCCAGGGGGTAAAGATGGTAAAGGTGGCGTTTATAATTTTGTGACCAAAAGAGGAATCTGCGAGAAAAATGCTAAAATATCTTGGACACAAGTTGAAACCGGTTCTGCGGTAACCTGGAAATACCCTTCTTGCATCTTAAAAGGAGATAATTCAATAGGTGAATTTTATTCGATCGCGGTAACTAACAACTATCAGCAGGCAGATACTGGGACTAAAATGATACACCTTGGAAAAAATACGAGAAGTACCATTATATCTAAAGGAATTTCAGCAGGAAAATCACAAAATAGTTATAGAGGCTTAGTACAAATTTCAAGCAGAGCTGACAATGCACGTAATTTTTCGCAGTGCGACTCACTCTTGATGGGTAATGAATGTGGTGCACATACATTTCCATATATCGAAGTTAAAAATAAAACGGCTCAAATAGAGCATGAAGCTACGACTAGTAAAATTGGAGAAGACCAATTGTTTTATTGCAACCAAAGAGGTATCCCCACTGAAAAAGCCATCGCCTTAATTGTAAATGGTTTTAGCAAAGAGGTGTTAAACAAATTACCAATGGAATTTGCCGTGGAAGCGCAGAAATTATTGGAAATAAGTTTAGAAGGTTCTGTAGGATAATTTAAAATTAAAAATGAACACTTAAAAATAGTTTTAGTTGTTCATTTCAAACAATAAGGTAAATAGTATTTAGATATGTTAAAAATAAACAACTTACACGCGAGTGTAGACGGAAAAGAAATATTAAAAGGTATAAACCTAGAAGTAAAAGCGGGTGAAGTACATGCAATCATGGGACCAAACGGTTCTGGGAAAAGTACCTTAGCTTCAGTAATTGCTGGTAAAGAAGAATTTGAAGTAACCCAAGGGGAGGTTATTTTAGAAGGTGAAAATTTAGAAGACAGTGCTCCGGAAGAGCGCGCTCATAAAGGAGTTTTTCTTTCTTTTCAATATCCTGTTGAAATTCCTGGAGTTTCGGTTACTAACTTCATGAAGACAGCGATTAATGAAAGTCGTAAAGCACGTGGTTTAGAAGATATGAAAGCTAACGAAATGCTGAAATTGATCCGTGAAAAGGCGGAAATGCTAGAGATCGACCGTAAATTTTTATCACGTTCATTAAATGAAGGCTTTTCTGGTGGAGAGAAAAAACGTAATGAAATTTTTCAAATGGCCATGCTAGAACCAAAACTAGCCATCCTTGATGAAACAGATTCAGGCTTGGATATTGATGCGCTTAGAATTGTAGCCAACGGTGTTAATAAATTAAAAAGTAAAGACAACGCTGTAATCGTAATTACACATTATCAAAGACTTTTAGACTATATTATTCCTGATTTTGTGCACGTTATCCATGACGGAAAAATCGTAAAATCTGGAGGTAAAGAATTAGCCTTAGAGCTTGAAGAAAAAGGATACGATTGGCTAAAGAACGAGGTTACGGTCTAGTTTAAAAGTCGAATGTCAAAAGTCTAATGTGAAATATTTATGTCTAAAATAAATTCATTTGAAGATATAAATGCTTGGCAAAAAGGCAGAGAATTTAATAAATTATTATATCAAATTACTGAAAATGATATTTTTATAAAAGTTTTTGACTTAAAGAAACAAATAAGAAGGGCTTCAATCTCCATCACTTCTAACATTGCAGAAGGCTTTGAAAGAAATACCGATAAAGAATTTGTATATTTTTTATATGTAGCGAAAGCATCAGCAGGGGAAGTTAGATCACAATTATATTTAGCTTTTGATTTAGGGTATATTGGTGAGGACGATTTTTTAAAATTAAAAGAACAAATTGAAAACATATCTAAAATGTTGAGTGGATTAATTAAGTATTTGAATATAACCAAAGCTTAAATAAATATGACATTCGACTTTAGACATTAAAACAATAGACTAAGTTATGTTAAAAGACAAATTAATTTCTTCCTTCATGGCATTCGAGAACAATGTGGATATTGATAATCCTGTTCATGACGTACGTGTTGAAGCCATGAAAAATTTCGAAATAAAAGGCTTTCCTTCAAAAAAAGAAGAGGCTTGGAAATATACCTCGTTAAATGCTTTGCAGAAAACAGACTTTAGCATTTTTCCAAAACAAGTAAATACGCTTGAATATAAAGACGTTAAAAAATATTTTATTCACGAAATAGACACCTATAAAATTGTTTTTATCGATGGGGTTTATAGTTCAAACTTATCAGAAACTACCCATGATGGTGTTGATATTTGTTTGATGAGTTCGGCCTTAAATAAACCGATGTACAAACAAATCATCGATGTTTATTTTAATAAAATAGCTTCAAAAGACGAGTCTTTAACAAGCTTAAATACAGCCTTTAGTAAAGAAGGAGCATACATTTATATTCCTAAAAACAAAATGCCAAAGAAGCCTATAGAAATTTTACATTTCGCCACAGGCAACGAAGCATCTATTATGTTGCAACCTCGGAACTTAATTGTTGTGGAGGAAAATGCTGAGGTTCAGATTATGGAACGCCACCAAAGTTTAACAACAAACGAGGTATTGACAAACTCTGTAACTGAAATTTTTGCAGCAAAAAATGCAATTGTTGATTATTATAAAATTCAAAACGATGCTGCAACTGCTTCTTTAATTGACAACACCTACATCAACCAGAAAGATAAAAGCGTGGTAAAAGTGCATACCTTTAGTTTTGGAGGTAAATTAACACGTAATAATTTAAACTTCTATCAGAACGGAGAATATATAGATTCTACGATGAAAGGAGTTACTATTTTAGGTGAAAAACAACATGTAGATCACCATACTTTAGTACATCATATTGAACCTAATTGCGAGAGTCATCAAGATTATAAAGGTATTTATGATGAAAGTTCTACGGGAGTTTTTAATGGGAAGATTATCGTTGAAAAATTAGCTCAAAAAACAAATGCTTTTCAGCAAAACAATAATATTTTAGTAAGTGATAAAGCCTCTATCAATACCAAGCCACAATTAGAAATTTTTGCGGATGACGTAAAATGTTCACACGGCTGCACTATTGGTCAGTTAGATGAAGACGCCTTATTTTACTTACAATCTCGCGGTATTCCCAAGAAAGAAGCTAAGGCTTTATTAATGTATGCTTTTGCTAATAATGTACTAGCGAGTGTTCGAATTCCAGAATTAAAAACTAGAATTAATAAGTTAATAGCGAATAAGTTAGCTGTTAATTTAGGATTTGATTTATAAGATTGTCTAAAAATTAAAGTACCCGCTTGTTGCCTATAAAAGCGGGTACATTCTTATTGTTCTGCATGAATAAACAAAGCGCTTTATTTTTTCTCTTGTTGCTTATTGTTCAATTGGTACGGGCACAAGAGTTTAAATTTGGGGTAAAAGCTGGGGCCAATGCTTCTACTATTTACGGGGATTTTACCGAGGGTTTTCAACCAAGAATTGGGTTTCAATTAGGAGGTTTTATGGTTTTTGAAGTAGATGATAATTTTTACTTTCAACCAGAAGTTTTTTATAGTAGTCAAGGAGTTATTTTCGACACCGATTTACAGAGTATGAACCCTGACGGCCAGTCATTAGGCACTGATATACGAACGAATACTCAAAATAATTTCTTATCCCTACCATTAATTGTAGGCTTTAGGTTCAACAGAAAACTCACTTTAGAAGCAGGTCCTCAATTTGGTTTTCTATTAAATCAGGTCGTAAAAGTAAAAGAAGAAGACAACATTACTGACGAGCTTAAGTCATCCGGAAATTTAAGATTAGATTATGGATTGGCTGCAGGTGTATCTTACAAATTAACCGATAATATGCTTTTACAGCCAAGGGTGTACCTAGGTATTGCGAACAACCTTCGCGATGACCCATTTTCACTTGGAGCTCAAAATAGAAACTTATCCTTTCAGCTATCTATTGCTCATATCTTTAATTAAAGTTAAACCTGATTTCTTTATCGACTATATAAACCATAGTCATTATCTTTGTTTTAAAACTAGTGCTATGATACATACTGTTTTAGATATCTTAAAAATCCGTGAAGACTTCCCTATTCTAAAAAGGAAAGTTAATGGTCAAAATTTGGTGTATTTTGATAATGCAGCCACCTCGCAAACACCAAAGCACGTGATTGACGTTATTGTTGATTATTATAGTAATTACAACGCTAATATTCATAGAGGCGTTCATGCACTTTCCCAAGAAGCTACCGATAAATACGAAGAAGCTCGGATAAAAATTCAAACGCATTTTAATGCTGCAGCATCACATGAGATTATTTTTACTTCCGGTACCACACATGCCATAAATATTGTGGCCAACGGCTTCACTTCTTTCTTAAAAAAGGGAGATGAAGTTTTAGTTTCTGCCATGGAACACCATTCAAATATTGTGCCTTGGCAAATGTTATGTGAACGAACAGGAGCAACGATGAAGGTTATTCCTATGAATTTAGACGGAGAATTGCTTATGGATAAGTATCACGCTTTACTCTCGAATAAAACAAAATTAGTATTCTGCAATCACGTATCAAATGCTTTGGGAACCATCAACCCAATACAAGAAATTATTGAAGCGGCACATGCCGTTGGCGCGGCTGTTTTAATAGATGGCGCCCAAGCTGCACCACATATTATAGCTGATGTACAAGCTTTAGATGTTGACTTTTATACCGTTTCTGCCCATAAAATATGTGGACCCACTGGAGTGGGTATCTTATATGGCAAAGAAGCCTGGCTTAATAAATTGCCGCCGTATCAGGGTGGTGGAGAAATGATTGCTGAGGTTACTTTTGAAAAAACCACCTATGCTGGTTTACCCCATAAATTTGAGGCTGGAACACCTAACATTTGTGGCGGAATTGCTATGGGAGCAGGTCTAGATTATATGAATAGTATTGGTTTTGACGCTATCACCACCTACGAGCATGAACTGTTAGCCTACGCTACCGAAAAATTACTGGAAATAGAAGGATTAAAAATTTACGGTACAGCCAAAAACAAAACAGCAGTTGTCTCCTTTAATGTGGGGCAAATTCATCCTTATGATATTGGTTCTATTTTAGACAAATTAGGGGTTGCCGTTCGTACAGGACATCATTGCGCCCAGCCTATTATGGATTTCTTTAAAATACCAGGTACCGTTAGAGCCAGTTTTAGTTTCTACAACCTAAAAGAAGAAATTGATGTACTAGTCGCTGGTGTCAAAAGAGCAAAAGCAATGCTATCTTAAATTATTTTAAAAAAATTCTATATTTTTTTTATTACTACTTTCCCTTTAAACCTTGCTTCGCATCGATGAAGGGCAAAAGAATTGATTTTATTTTGTTATAAAAAAATTAAAATTTCGTTAAAAATTAGTTAAAAATTTATAAATTGAAGCCTAACTAATTTAAATAACATCAAAATTCTATGAAAAAAGTAGTTCTGGGGCTTGCAACGCTCGCCATGGTATATGCATGCCAAAATGATCAAATAGATTCAAATATCAATGAGCTTCAAGAAGTACAAATCGACATGAGTGATTTTACATTGCTCGTAGAAAATGAAGGTAATTTAACAGGAAAATCTGATCAAGGTGTTGAAAAATGTCACTCTATGAATAACCTCGCCTATAGATTAGAAAGTAATCCTAGCTTGTCAAAAAAAATGTACGATATAGAGTATAATACTCGAAAAGCCATTGCCTTAAAAGCAAATAGCAAAGGAAAACCAGGTGGAGGTTCTGGTGGAGGTGGTGGAACCACTCCAACTATTTTTACAGGAGCTATTACGATACCGGTGGTGATTAATATTATTGAGTCAAGTCCAGGGAAGGTAACAGATGCTCAAATAAATTCTCAAATAGCTATTTTAAATGAGGATTTTAATAATAATAACTCAAGAACAAGTGGTATTCCGTCTGAATTTTCTAGTGCTGTTGCGGATATTGATATTACATTTACTAGAGGAAATGTAATTAGAAAAACTTCTTCAGTAAGCTCTTGGGGTACTAATGATGCTATGAAATTTGCCTCACAAGGAGGAATCGATGCTACAGATACTGCAAATAACTTAAACATCTGGGTGTGTGAAATAGGTGGTGGAATTTTAGGATATGCTCAATTTCCTGGTGGAACAGCTGCAACTGATGGAATTGTTATTGGAACCGACTTTTTTGGAGAAACTAATGCTGGAGGGGTCTACGGTAATGGGAGAACTGCAACTCATGAAGTAGGACATTGGTTAAACCTTCGACATATTTGGGGAGATGGAAGATGTAACAGAGATGATTTTGTGGCTGACACTCCAACTTCAGATGCACCAAATTATAATTGCCCATCATACCCTACTGTTAATTGTAGAAGTACAGATATGACTATGAACTATATGGATTATGTACAAGATGATTGTATGTATATGTTTACTAATGGTCAAAATGATAGAATGAGAACATTGTTTGTTTCGGGAGGTCCTAGAGAAGGTTTTGTAAACTAAGTTTTAAAGATAAATTTTGAAAAAGGGTGTCCAAATCGACACCCTTTTTTTTGTAGCTTTAATTTTTATTCTATTGATATGAAAAATCTTATTTTTGTTAGTGGTATCTTCTTGTTTTTTTTAGCCTGTGGAGCTAATAAAAGCGAAAAAAATAGCTGCCCATCAAGCATATTATACAAAGTGGAAACAAGAGGTCTTTATGTCAATATTGCATTAAATAAATCCACAATAACTATTGAAAAAGGCAGCAATAAAGAAAATAGTAAAACAATAGATTTAGATAAAAACTACTGGGCACAAATTTGTTCGATGGTAGAGAAAATCAACTTAAAGAATATTAAAAATATTAAGCCAACATCAGAAGGTAGATTTAGTGATAGAGCAGCAATTGCTAAATTAAAAATTGAATTTCAAGATAAAGTATATGAATCTAATAATTTTGATCATGGAAATCCTCCAGAAAAATTGAAAGAACTAATTGAGAAAATATTAGCATTATCAGAAACTGCTCAATAGTAAATCTTATCGTATTTTTGTGCAACGAAAATCTCTCCACAGAATATAAATAAAGAGACTATGGCAATTAAAGAAATACAGGAAGATATTATTGACGAATTTTCGATGTTTGAAGATTGGATGCAGCGCTACGAGTACATGATTGAACTTGGGAAAGCCCTACCTTTAATTGACGAAAAATATAAGATTGATGACAATGTCATTAAGGGATGTCAAAGTAAGGTTTGGGTCCATGCAGAATTAGAGGATGATAAATTAGTCTTTACAGCCGATAGTGATGCTATAATTACAAAAGGTATTATCGCTATTTTAGTGCGTGCCTTCAGCAATCAAAAGCCACAAGACATTATAGATGCCGATACGCAATTTATCGACGACATTGGACTCAAAGAACATTTATCTCCAACCAGAGCCAACGGATTGGTAAGTATGATTAAGCAATTGAAATTATACGCAATTGCTTACCAAACACAAATAGCAAAGCCCCCCATCCCCCAAAAGGGTAGTTAAATGCTTTAAGGAACTAAATTGATGATTTTAAAATAATTATACTGGTGGCAGAGTGGAGCCGAAGTCTTGAAATGCTTAATTTTAGCTAACAATATTTTAATGATTCGACCAACATAACCTTAAACCAGAAACAATAGAAACCAGAAACTAAAAAACATGAGCGAAGAAACTACAATAGATACGGCAGAATTAGGAGAAAAAATAGTAAAGGTTTTAAAAACCATTTATGATCCAGAAATTCCTGTCGATATATATGAATTAGGCCTTATTTACGATGTATTCGTGAATGAAGATCATGAAGTCAAAATTTTAATGACCTTAACATCTCCTAACTGTCCAGTTGCAGAATCGCTACCGGCAGAAGTAGAAGAAAAAGTAAAATCATTAAATGCTGTTAAAGACGCTGAAGTAGAAATTACGTTTGATCCCCCTTGGACGCAAGACTTAATGAGCGAAGAAGCAAAGTTAGAATTGGGGATGCTTTGATTCCGTAGTTAGTAGGTAGTGGTAAGTAAAAACTTTTAAGTTCAAAAAATACGAAATTTGAAATTGCTTAGCACCAGAAACCATCAACGAACAACGAATTTTAATCATGGAAGACATTGTAAATAAAGTCGCTCTAAGTAAGCTGGTCGTTTTTGACTTAGAAGATTACTATCCAAAAGGCAAACGTGAGCGCATCGATATCAAAGATTGGTTATATGAAGGATTTATTCTTCGCGAAAAAGAATTTAGACTATGTCTAGAAGCCCACAATTGGGAACAATATAAAGACAGCTATGTGGCCTTACATTGCAGTACAGATGCTATTATTCCCGGTTGGGCGTATATGCTGATCAGTACTAAATTACAGCCCCATGCCAACAAAGTAATCATTGGTGATCTTGAACAGTTAGAAGCAACCTTATACCAAAACATCCTAGAAAATCTCGACGTTTCAGATTTAAAAGACAAACCTGTGATTATAAAGGGATGTAGTCATAAACCTGTTCCTGCAAATGCATATCTATGGGCAACTTTAAAAATACAAAGCGTAGCAAAAAGCGTGATGTATGGGGAGGCATGCTCCTCTGTGCCCCTATTTAAAAGAAAATAAGGTTTTATGAGCTATTTTATAGCTAATTCTTACCTTTGCCCATCCAAAAAATTAAATACTCGAAACCCTTTACATTATGAAAAAATTACTATTAAGCTTTTTTGCAAGTTTTGTTTTATTCGCAGGATATGGTCAAACTGTTAAAGAATTAAAAGCTGAACAAGCGCCTAAGAAAGACTCTATTGCAGCCATCCAATCGAGAATAAATGCCCTTCAGTCTAAAATTGATGCTATGCCGGGTTGGAAAAAAGGAGCTTTTGGTACCATCGGAGGAAGCATTTCTAGTTTTAGCAACTGGTACGCTCAAGGAGCTCCCAATAACGACGCTGGAAACCTAGGGTTTACCGTTAATGCATATGCAAACCTTAAAGAAGAAAAGTTTTTTTGGAGAAATTCTGCCAACCTAAACTTAGCTTGGGTTAAATTAGACAATAAAGACAACCCTAACGATAGTGATGCGTTTGAGGGAACCACAGATGTTTTTCAATTGACCTCATTATACGGTCGTAAGTTAACTGAAAAGTTTGCAGTCTCTGGATTAGGAGAATACAGAACCACCCTTTTGAACAACTTTAATAATCCTGGTTATTTAGATTTAGGAATTGGTGCTACTTGGACACCTATTGAAGATTTAGTCGTGGTGATTCATCCTCTAAACTATAACTTTGTATTCGCAGATAATAACGCTGTTTTTGAGTCCTCTTTAGGAGCTAAAATAGTTGCTGATTATACCAAAAAAATAGGCGCTATTAACTTTAAATCGAACGTATCTATGTTCCAAAGTTATGAGAATGGAGATTTATCAAACATAACTTGGACAAATTCTTTTGGGTATACCTTATGGAAAATGATTGGGGTAGGTTTTGACTTTGGTTTAAGAAGCAACAAACAAGAAGCTTTAAATTATGCTTTAGGTCAGTATGATGCCACTGCTATTCCTGTTCAAACTGTTCCAACTTTTTCAAATGTAGATAATAAACTACAGACCTATTGGATGTTAGGTTTGAACTATGCATTCTAGAAAAAAAACTGAAATTAACTAAAAAAACGCCCTCTATATTAGAGGGCGTTTTTTAGTTTTTAGCGTAGGTTAATGGTTAATTTGGGAACTTTTTTAGTGTTGCTGCCGTATATCAATTTTGGGGAATCGATGCACTAGCTTTTTGATTTTCGTAACGTTATTAATTTGGGGAAAAACTTCGCTACTTAAATACAAATCAAAGATAAGAAGCGTATTCCTTTTTTCAACAATTTTTGTTGTGAAGCCAAACATTTTTGTAGTGAAAATTTAAACGGCACAAAAATACCGACAAACTGCTCATGGAGTACCACCATAGGAACAAAAATGTAAGCTTAATATTCGTCTAAATGTTCCGGATATAAGAAATTATTATACGGAAAACGGGTGATATGAATGTCACGTACCTCATCATAGACTCTTTTTCTAAATTCATCTAAGTTTTCTTTATTTAAAGCGGAGATAAATAAAGCACGGTCCCCTACTTTACGCATCCATGTGTTACGCCATTCATCAAGGGTAAAATGTTTTTCTGTTCGCTCCGTAATTAAATCATCCTCATCGATAGTTTCATGTTCATATTGGTCTATCTTATTAAAAACCATAATAACTTTTTTATCCGAGCTATTAATCTCTCCTAAGGTTTTATTCACCGATGCGATATGTTCTTCAAATTGTGGATGTGAAATATCTACAATATGTAATAACAAGTCCGCTTCACGAACTTCATCTAAGGTACTTTTAAAGCTCTCTACTAATTGTGTCGGGAGTTTTCTAATAAAACCTACCGTATCACTTAATAGGAAGGGTAAATTGCCAATCACTACTTTACGCACCGTAGTATCTAAAGTAGCAAATAATTTATTCTCAGCAAAAACCTCACTTTTACTTACCACATTCATTAATGTAGATTTCCCCACGTTGGTATACCCTACTAAAGCTACCCTTACTAAAGCACCCCGGTTACCACGCTGTGTTTCCATTTGCTTATCTATTTTAAGCAATTTCTTCTTCAAGAGTGTTATCCTATCTCGCACAATACGCCTATCCGTCTCAATTTCTGTTTCCCCCGGTCCGCGCATTCCAATTCCACCTTTTTGGCGTTCTAAATGCGTCCATAAACCAGTAAGTCTAGGCAATAAGTACTCATATTGTGCTAACTCAACTTGTGTTCTAGCGTAACTTGTTTGTGCCCTTTGTGAAAATATATCTAGAATTAGGTGGGTACGATCAAGAATTTTGCACTTTAACTGTTTTTCTATATTCCTTTGTTGGGCAGGGCTTAATTCGTCATCAAAAATTACACAACCAATTTCGTGTTCTTCTACATACGCCTCGACGTCTTTCATTTTCCCACTACCGATATAAGTTTTCGGATTTGGTACATCTACTTTTTGCACAAATCTTTTGTATACTTCGCCACCAGCGGTATAGGTAAGAAACTCTAACTCGTCAAGATACTCTTTTACTTTTTCTTCATTCTGATCCCTATTGATAACACCAATAAGCACCGTTCTCTCGTAATCTATTTCTTTTTGCTCTAACATATAGTAATTTAAAGTACAAATTTACGGAATAGTAAGATAGCTATTTTGTATTTTTGAAAAACAACTTTTTAAAGCCTGCGATTTATTTAAAAACAAGCCTTAGGCCTAGCTTTCAAGTTTTAAAATACAGCTGGTTATACGTTTTTTAAGGTTATAGGGATTAAAATTAAGAGGGGTAAGAAGAAAAAACACAAATGAATACGGAAAATAAAACTAAAGTTTTAGGACCTAACACATGGAGAAAACTCAAATCAGTTTTATTTAAAAAAAGTCGCCACAATTCACTTTTTACTATTGCCTTCTACAATCTAGAAAATCTTTTTGATACGCTACATCATGCTGATAAATTAGATAAAAACTATACACCAAATGGCCTTTTAAAATGGACCCCAGAACGGTACACTTCAAAACTTCATAAATTAGCCAGTACTATTGCTAAAATTGGTGTAAAAACGGCTGATAAACTACCGGTTCTCATTGGGGTCTCTGAGGTGGAGAACAAAACAGTTTTAAATGATTTACTGAAGGTTGACGCTTTAAGAAATGAAGATTATGGCTATTTGCATTACGACTCTCCTGACGAGCGAGGCATAGACACCGCTCTTATTTATAATAAGCACTACTTTGAAATTATTGCATCTGAAGCTATTCCTCTTTTGGTCTATAATTTAGACGGACAACAAGATATGACTAGAGATATTTTGTATGTGCATGGTAGCTTAAATGGAGAAGAAATACATGTCTTTGTAAACCATTGGCCTTCCAGACGCGATGGTGGAATAGAAACAGCGTATAAGCGCATCAAAGCGGCAGAGACCATCATCAGTTTTATGGAAATCATTGAGCAAAAACATCAGCAGCCAAAATATATCATCATGGGCGATTTTAATGATGACCCAAAAGCTGAAAGTATAGAAAAACTACTTGAAACGCAGCGGTTTTTTCATCCCATGAAAAGATTATTGACCACAAAAAGAGGTAGTGCAAATTATAAGTTTAATTGGTCTCTTTTCGATCAAATTATAATTTCCCATAGCTTTTTGAACTATAAGAAAAAAGCCCATAGCTATACTACAGCGAATATTTTTGATCCTGAATTTCTAAAAGAATTTAAGGGGAGATACAAAGGGAGTCCATTTAGAACCTACGTAGGCAGTAGATATATGGGGGGCTATAGCGATCATTTTCCTGTTTATATTCAATTAAAATTGAATAATTAAGAGCCTACAATACCTACGCAAAATTAGCACAATAGTGCATTTCATCGAAAAAAAGAGTTTTTAATCGATTAATACACATTCATATGATATATTTGTAGTCCAAATCTTACTAAAATAAAATCATGAGCTACAAAAACCTATTCCCAAATCGGGTTTCCTTGTTCGTAACCGCTGCACTAATCATGAGCGGTTTTGCTTATTCTCAAGCACCTACTAAAGCTGAAATTATACGTAGTGATGAAACGCAAAAAGCAACAAGCTTGGAAAGCCTTAGTCAAGATTTTAAGCGTGAATACCTAGCCATAGAAAAAAATATACAAGATTTTGCTAAAGTAAATGGTTTAAAAGTAAGGGAAACCTTAGCTAATGGAAACCAAATTGAGTTAATAGATTTAGGTACCGATGGTACACCATTGTACTATAGTACTTTTAGTGACCATGCCAGTGAAGTGTCAAGAGCCAATACCTTATATGATGGTGGCCTCTTAAATTTAGGCTTGAGTGGAAAAGGTATGCATGTAGGTCTTTGGGATGCTGGAAAAGCATTAATAACACATCAAGAATATACCTCAAGAGTACTGGTTACCGATGAGGCTGATGCCATAAGTCCTCATGCCACCATGGTTTTAGGGGCTATGATATCAAAAGGCATAAAATCGAAAGCAAAAGGAGTTGCTTTTAATGCGAATGCTACTTCCAATGATTGGAAAGCGGATAAAGTAGAAGTAGCCGCAGCAGCAGCAGCCGGATTGCTATTATCCAATCACTCCTATGGAATTCGTCCAGATTTTGTTCCCGATTGGTATTTTGGTGCTTACATACAAGTATCTCAAGATTGGGATAAAATAATGTATAATGCTCCTTATTATTTAATGGTAACAGCCGCAGGAAATGCGCAAAAACTTAATTTTAATGATGCCCCAATTTCCGGCAAAAACACGGAGGGTTTTGATCTTCTTCTTGGTTTCTCTACCTCTAAAAACGGAATTAATGTGGCCGCTGTTGAAACAGAGGTTGACTTGAAAGGCAATCTTAAAAAAGCCTATGTTGCCAATTATAGCAGCCATGGACCTACAGATGATGGCAGAATAAAACCAGACATTGCTGGTAGTGGCGCTAATATAATTTCTACGCAATCTGCAAGCAACACAAGTTATGATACCTATTCAGGAACTTCCATGGCAGCACCTGGCGTTACTAGTACTATGCTCTTATTACAAGAATATTATCTGCGTCTCCACGATCGCTATATGAAAGCAGCCACATTAAAAGGCTTAGTATTACATAGTGCTGATGATGTCGACGTTCCAGGTCCTGATTATAAAATGGGTTGGGGCGTGATCAATGCCAAAACTGCTGCAGAGATTATCACAACAAACGATTACTCTTCGTTTATTATTGAAGCGAGCTTAAAAGAAAATGAAATTTACAGTGTTACTGTTGATGCAAAAGACGGCGAAAGTTTACTAGCCTCCATTTCATGGACCGATCCTGTTGGCAATTATATCAACAAAGGAAATGTAAACGATGTCACTCCTGCATTAGTTAATGATTTAGATATTAGAATAACGAAAAATAACGAAACGTACTACCCATGGCTCTTAAACCCGAAACAAGCTTCATCTCCAGCGATACAAGGAGATAATACCGTTGATCCTTTTGAAAAGATTAAAATCGACAAGGCTAGTGGAAGCTATACGATAACCGTTAGTCACAAAGGAAAAATAACGAATGGCGTTCAAAATTTCTCCCTCATTATTTCTGGTGCTAAGGTAACAGAATGCGAAGCCAAAACTCCTCAAAATTTTAAAACGGCCAACGCTGAGGCTTCTAGTATTGAATTAGCCTGGGATGCGATCACCGATGCTATTTTTGAAGTACACTACAAAGCTGAAAATGATACAGATTGGCAAATACTATTTACAGACAAGAACAGCGTGAAACTAGAAAATTTAGCCTTAAATGAAAACTATGATGTTAAGGTACGTACCAATTGCACTGCATCTGTTTTTTCTGATTTTTCAGAAACCCTAAATATAGTTTTTAAAGGCATTGCTACCGCAGCAAGTTTTGATTTAGAGCTCCAGGAACTATCGCTTGTTGAAAACCTTAAATTTTCAGTATACCCAAACCCAACTACAGAAAAAATTACCATTAAGGGTCAATTAAGTAATCGCGCCTTTTACAGTATTGTTTCGAGCAATGGAATCATACAGAAAAAAGGAAAAGCGGCCTTCAACTCTATTGATGTAGAAGATTTATCCTCTGGCTTTTACTCGTTAACTATTTTTGAAGATGGTGAGCAACAATCTATGAAGTTTATTAAAAATTAAATTATACGGACTTGTTCGTCATAAAATGCAAGCTTCCCCCCGATTTTGCTTTTAGACACTGATAATTTCATGGTCATTTAACAAGTTCTCGTTTCTGAGTCTTAAAAACACTTGAGCCGTTGTAACAACGTCTAATTCACAATATTTAATAATCCGATCCAAGTCATTGTTTTCGTAATATACCTCGCGTACCATACTTCCATCAATATCGCCTTTAGGTGATGGTATTCCAAGTACATTCGCCATTAGTTTCAATGAAGTATAGTGTTTATAATCGCCAAACTTCCAAAGTTCCATGGTGTCTAAATGAGGAATTTCCCATGGTTTTTTTCCAAATAAATTTAATTTAAGAGGTAAATCAATTCCGTTTATAAGCATTCTCCTTGCAATGTAAGGAAAATCAAATTCTTTGGCATTATGGCCACAAAGCAGGTATTTAGGTCCTTCAAAATGACCTTCTAATAAATTTTTAAATTCGGTTAACAGTTTAGTTTCGTCTCCATAAAAAGTAGTGACTCTAAAGGCTCTGTTACTGCCATTATTTTTAAAATACCCAACAGAAATGCAAATTATTTTACCAAACTCAGCCCAAATACCTGCACGTTCGTAAAACTCCTCAGCCGTAAAATCATCTTTGCGTTGGTACTGAGATTTATGCGTCCAAAGTTCTTTTTTATCTTCATCCAAATCTTTAAAACTAGGGTGCTCTGGTACTGTTTCAATATCTAAAAAAAGAATGTGCTCCAGGTTTATCTTCTGTAACATGGTTACTGTTTTTTTGAAAGTAAATAGTTATTTAAAATAGGGGTTAGATTTATACTATTAAATTAGTTAAATATAATCTAAAATTAGAACTCTTAATACCTTAGTAGCAGCCCGTTTCTAGTGAAATTGATAAAAAACACTTCATTCTCAAAAAAAAAGTAGCACCAACCAGCTAGTTTGTTTTTGTTTACTATTGAGGAAGTACTACATAAAGCGGACTATTTGTAATGCTGTTAAACATCGACAAGTAACATAAACAGCTTTGATTTCATAAAAATAGTTAGGCATACCAACTAGGTGGTTTGTAAAAATTAAAATAAAGAAGCTTGTTTGTAGGGACTTTCATGTTCTAAAAGCCATTGCTTACGTTGTAATCCGCCAGCGTAACCTGTTAAGGAGCCATCGCTACCAATAACTCGATGACATGGTACCACAATCCAAATAGGATTTCTACCATTCGCAGATGCTACGGCTCGAATGGCTTTAGGATCACCTAATTTTCTAGAGAGTTCAAGATAGGAAACCGTAGTACCAAACGGAATTTCAGCTATGGCATTCCAGACTCTTTTTTGAAAATCAGTACCTTCTGGGTTTAATGCTAAATTGAACTCTTGCCGCGTACCTTCAAAATACTCTCTCAGCTGATAAACAGCATCTTCAAGAACTTCGGGAATCACAAGGGTAACTTCTTCATCACTATCTAAAACCGTAATTTCAGAAATTCCGGTTTCATCCCCTTCAAGTTTAGCGACACCTAAAGGTGTATTTATATAAGCTGTTTCTTTCAAGTTTATTCTGGTTTTTGTTCAATAACCCCACTTTCCTTAGCCCTTGTTTCCCAGTTTTTCCGGGCTAGAAGTTGCAAATCGGCAACATTATCTGTTTCATCCATAATTTCGAGTCCTAATAAGGTCTCAATAACGTCTTCCATAGAAACCAAACCACTTACGGACCCATATTCATCAACAACTAAGGCAATGTGTTCTCTTTTAGCAATTAAAATATCAAATAATTTTGGAATGGGCGTGTCGCGTTCCGTAATAATCAAAGGTCTTTTTATTTCACCTAAAGTCACGTGGCCATTTTCATTAATAATCTCTTCTAAAAAAGTATCTTTTAGTACAAACCCCGTAATATTATCTACTTTTCCATCGTACACTGGAATTCGAGAAAAACGCAACTTTGGGTTCTCTTTAAAAAATTCCAGCACTGTTTTGCTTTCAGAAGCGATCTTTACGACTGCTCTTGGGGTCATAATATCCTTTACGAGTACCTCATTAAAACGCAATAAATTTTTGATAATAGTAGATTCAGATTTTTGAAAAACGCCTTCTTCGTGGGCGATATCGGTCATTGCCGTAAAATCTTCTCTACTTAAAACACTCCCATGATGCTCTTTCCCACCCACTAATTTTGTAAAAAATTGCAGCACAAATAAAAGTCCCGTATATTTTAAAACGATAACCATAATTTTAAGAGTCTTGGCCGAAAAATTTGCCAATTGTCTCCAGTACGTGGCACCTATGGTTTTTGGAATAATTTCTGATGCCACTAGAATTAAAACAGTCATAACCGTAGATACTATCCCCACCATAAGATCTTCGGTGAAGGAAAAGCCTAAAAATGTCTGCTGGTTGGTTCCATATAGTTCAGCATAGGCAACTTTTGCCTCAACACCCACCAGAATAGCCCCAACAGTGTGTGCTATGGTGTTTATCGTGAGAATCGCTATTAGCGGTTTATCAACATCTTTTTTTAACTCTTCTAAGGTAAAAGCGTACGTTTTATTCTCCTTTTTCTTGATGTTGATAAATGTGGGATTAACACTTAACAGCACTGCTTCTAAAATAGAACATAAGAATGAAAAAAAGATAGAAATAACTGCATAGAAAATTAGAAGACCCATATATGACCATTTAAAAAAACTAAGATACCAATTTATTACAGACTATGCTTACCCTAATCGACTTGTAAAATACCCTTATAAAATACGTCTAGAACTGCTGATCTGATATTTAGAGCATATATGTTTTGTTGATTTCTTGTAGGGTACACCCTATTTGATAAGAAAATATAGACCAATTGTGTTTCAGGATCTGCCCAAACAAACGTACCGGTAAAACCACTATGTCCAAAACTTGTTGAACTTACTTCAGGTGTAGGATAGGCATCTTTAAAGGCAAGTTCTTTATTGTTTAAATAGGGTTTGTCAAAGCCTAATCCACGCCGGTTATCATTTTCAGGGTATTGCACTTTGATAAATTCTTTTACGATGTCTTCAGCAATCACCTGTTTACCATTATAAGTACCATAATTTAAATACAATTGCATCATTTTAGCCAAATCTGTAGCCGTACCAAAAAGTCCAGCATTTCCAGAAACACCCCCTAGTAGCGCGGCATTTTCATCATGAACCCAACCTTGAGTAAGGTCATGTCTAAATACGCTGTCCATTTCTGTAGGGACAATTTTAGAAGCGAAATTTTCGTTTTTCGGTAAAAAAGTAAGTGTAGTCGCACCAACTGGGGAATAAAAATTTTTTTGAAGGTAGTTTTGATAATTTTCGCCTGTTAGTTTTGATATCAATTCTGGGAACAGCAGAAATGAAAGTCCAGAGTACAGGTATTTTTTATCCGCTGAAACCTTAGATCTATTTATTTTTCGAAACATTTTTCGGTTAAATCGATCTTTTATAAATAGACTGTCATACGCTTGGCGTTGAAATCTATTTTTAGCGGCGGTTTTAACAAACCGTGATTTTATTTTCCCATTTTTTTTTAAAACATCATTTAAAAAAACAATATAAGACTTAAGGCCCGCTTGATGGGCTAAAATTTCACGAAGGCTAAGGTCTTTTTTATCCTTCTTTTTTTTCCAAGGTTTCCAATAGGTGCTGAAAGGTTGATCTAAATCTAATTTGCCTTCCTCTACCAATTTCATGATGGCTGGTAATGGCCCCATAATTTTAGTCACCGAAGCTAAATCATACCTATCGTTTAAAGCAGCCGGTTGAAGGCTATCGTAGGTATGAAAACCATAGGCCTTATGAAAAACAATCTTTGCATCCTTAGCCACTAAAACCTGGGCAGAAGGAAAAGCCTTATTTTTTATACCATTCGTTATAATAGAATCAACCTTCGAATAAATATAGGCAGAATCTAAACCAAGCTCTGCAAGTGAGGCGTAAGAAAGTGGATTATTTTGAGCATTAATACTCGTTACCACCATTAAACTCAAAAACAAGAAGCTATTTTTCATTCTTTTATGGAATGTTAGATTTTCAGATGGTCTACATTTAGGATTGTTTGATGATTAAGGTTGGTGTACTTAAATTTTCAAATCAATACCTCTTCAAATCAAATAAGTATTGACATCTCTTATTTGAACTTTGAATTTATGTTATTTTTTTGGAATCTATAGGCAATAATTACAATTGCCCCTATGATAATCATTGAAATTAGAAAACCATCGTATCCATAGGCAGTCGTCGCCCAGAATATTGAATATAGGCTCAGCCAAACTCCAACACCCAAGACAATCCATTTTTTATATTTCACTTCCATTAGTATTCCTTTTATTTAAATGTGGATGCTTGGCTTTTTTGCTCAAAAGAGCTAGGATATTTCATTTACAAATCTTCAAATCAACACATTTTAATAGTAATCAATTTATTAATATTTCCCTTTGGGCGTTGCACTGAGCGCAGCCGAAGTGAGCTAGGGGGCTTACATCAACCTCACCGCATCCTTAGCAAAGTAGCTGGTAATAATAGTAGCACCAGCTCTTTTTATGGCCATTAATTGTTCAAACATGACTGCATCATGATCTATCCAGCCCTTTTCAGCTGCTGCTTTCACCATGGCATACTCACCACTGACTTGGTATACAGCAATGGGTACGTCGAATTGATTTTTTATATCTCGAACAATATCCAAATAACACAATCCTGGTTTCACCATGACAATATCGGCACCTTCTTCAATATCGAGTTGCGTTTCTCGAATGGCTTCTAAGCGATTGGCATAATCCATTTGATAGGTACTTTTATTTTTTGGTACATTTTCGATGTCAACTGGGGCAGAATCTAAGGCATCACGAAAAGGGCCATAAAAGGAGCTTGCATATTTAGCGCTATAGCTCATGATTCCGGTATTGATAAATCCTTCGGCTTCTAAGGCCTCACGAATCGATAAAATTCTGCCATCCATCATGTCACTCGGTGCTACAAAATCAGCACCTGCTCTGGCATGAGAAACACTCATTTGGGCCAAAAGATCAGCCGATTCATCGTTTAATATTTGTCCGTTTGCTACGATACCGTCATGGCCGTAACTCGAAAATGGATCTAGGGCCACATCCGTCATCACCAACATATCAGGACAAGCATTTTTAACTGTTTTAATCGCACGCTGCATAAGCCCTTCTGGGTTTAAAGCTTCTGTACCTTTGTTGTCTTTTAGATGATCTGGTACTTTTACAAATAGTAACACAGCTCCTAATCCCATATGCCATAGTTCTTTCACTTCTTTTTCTAAGTGATCCAAACTTAGGCGATAATAATTAGGCATCGAAGCAATTTCTTCCTTTACATTTTTACCTTCCGTGACAAAAACTGGCACTAAAAAATCACTTGGAGTGAGAATATTTTCACGTACTAAACTTCGAATAGCTTCTGAACTTCTAAGGCGTCTGTTTCTTATTAATGGGAACATAGTTTTATTTTAAATTTTCTTTCTTCACAAAGATAACCCAACCATAACAAATAGTCCTAAGCAAAAAAGCTTTAAAAAAAACCTTACATTGTAACAATATTGATCATAAAGCTACAAATAGTATTAATAAGCAACCATCTAAACAAAAAACTATGCTTTCTATCCAGAACCTCAACAAAACGTATCCAAACGGAACAAAAGCGCTCAACAATGTTCATCTAGAAATCCATAAAGGCATGTTCGGCCTTCTAGGTCCCAACGGGGCTGGTAAATCAACCTTAATGCGAACTATTTCTACCCTGCAAATTGCGGATACAGGTACCATTGAATTTGATGGCATTGATGTTTTTAGTCAGCCTGAAGAGTTGCGAAAAGTTTTAGGCTATCTGCCACAAGATTTTGGCGTGTATCCGAAAGTTTCGGCAGAAATGATGCTGAATCATATCGCAAAAATTAAAGGGATTCATAGTAGTTCAGATAGAAAAGCCTACGTTGCAGATCTGCTCAATAAAGTAAATTTATATACCTTCAGAAAACGAAATTTAGGTGATTATTCGGGCGGAATGCGGCAGCGATTCGGGATTGCACAAGCCTTAATTGGCAATCCTAAATTAATTATTGTCGATGAACCAACGGCTGGTTTAGATCCTTTAGAGCGCAACCGCTTTCATAACTTATTAAGTGAATTGGGCGAAGATGCTGTGGTTATTTTGTCGACCCATATTGTGGATGATGTGGTAAACTTATGTACCAATATGGCGGTTTTTAATGAAGGAACAGTGGTAGTTCAAGGCCATCCTCAAGAACTATCTAACTCGCTCAACGAAAAAGTATTCCGTAAGCGAATTGAAAAAGATGAAATTGAAAAATACCAGTCAGAATATACCGTGCTTTCTACCTATTTGCGTAGTGGCAACATGAACGTAAATGTATTTAGTGATACACACCCTGGCGAAGGTTTTGAAGTGGTCAACAACAACCTAGAAGATTTTTATTTCTATAGCATCAACCAACCTCAAACCGTATAATCATACAATAAGCCAATATTAAGTTCAAGTTCATTGAATGCTTCTTGGTGAATTACATTTGACTTTTAAAAAACTATAAAAATTTACAAATGAAAGAGATATTCTTATTTGAGCTAAAATATCGCTTACGACGACCAGCGACCTACATCTACATTTTTTTGATGTTTATTATTCCGCTTTTATTAGGGTTTTTTGCAGATTCGGTTACAGCACAATTTACCAATAGTCCAAATGCCATTGTTGGAATTTTAGGGGGCATGAGTGTTATTAGTCTATTTTTTTATGCGGCAATTATGGGTGTTGCTGTGTATCGCGACGAAGAACACAAAACTGCACAAACCTATTTTACATTTCCTATATCCGAAAAAAACTATATTCTGGGTCGTTTTTGGGGAAGTTTTTCTATTGTTACTGTCATGAATATCGCCGCTGTTATTGGTGCCATGATTGGATTGGGGATTGGGGCATTATTAAACAGGCCTGATTATGGAACCTATACCTCGTTTAACCTAAGCTCCTATCTATTCCCTTTTCTGTATTTATTAAGCTTCAATTCTTTTTTTATAGGAAGTTTATTTTTCTGTTTGATGACCTTTTTTAAACGCATGTCGATCCTGTATTTAGGAGGGATTGTCATCTTAATTTTGACTATCGCCTCAGGGCAATTATTAGCTAATTTAGATACAGAGTGGTTAAGTGTGTATGTTGATCCGTTTGGTGAAACCGCGCATGGGTATATCACTAAATATTGGACAGTCAACGAATTAAACACGACACAATTGTCCCTTACGGGTAAATTTGCCCTCAACAGATTACTTTGGTTAGGTATCGCGTTTTTAATCTTCTTTTTTACCTTATTTAAATTTTCGTACAAAGGCTTTTTAAGTACTTCTAAAAAGAAAGGGGCTAAAGAATCAAAAGAAGCGTATGTTCCTTCGACATTCGTCCCGAATATTATTCAGCAGTTTAATGCTAAGGCACGTAGAGAAAATCTATGGTCTTTAAGCAAAATAGAATTTTTGTCTATTGTAAAAGAAACTGTTTTTGTGATTTTAATAGTTATCGGAATTATAGTAGCAGGGTTTGTTGCGTATCAATCTAACCAAATTTACGGTACACCGTCTTTACCTTTAACCCGCTATATGGTGGCTCAAATTTCAGGTGGTATCTCATTATTCTCTGTAATTATTTTAGTGATTTATGCCGGAGAAGCGGTGCACAGAACAAGACAGAACAAAACTTTTGAGTTTTATGATGCCTTACCTGTTAGCAACATTACGCTATACCTATCGAAGATTATTTCTTTAATTGGCGTTGCCATTGTTTTAACCCTATTAAATATTGTAGTTGGCGTATTATACCAAACGTTTAACGGCTATTTTAATTATGAATTCGGGATGTATTTAACCTATAATTTTACAACTATTTTCCCTAGTTATGTAATGACTTTGTTATTGGCATTTTTTATTCATGTATTGGTAAACAATAAATTTTTAGGCCATTTTATTGTTATCCTTATTTACGTCGGATTACCAGTTCTTTTAAGCTTAGCCTTTAAAACATCGAATCCTTTAGTGATTTTTGGAGGAACACCTGGATCTTTTTTAAGTGATTTAAACGGATTTGGACACTATTTATACGGACAATTTTGGTTGAATTTATATTGGATATTAGTCACCTGTATTTTAGCGACCATCGGTATTGTATTTTGGAATCGTGGATTCTATTCTTCTGCAAAAGAACGTTTTAAGTTAGCCAAACAGCGTTTTAGTGGAAAAACAGTAGCCTTAATGCTATTTTTTGTTTTAGCCTTTGTTTCTGTAGGGGCCTATAGCTATTACAATTTAAAAGTCTTAAACCAGTTAGAAGATGGTAACTACGGACAAAAATTGAGTGCTGATGCTGAAAAAAAATACGGTAAATATATAGGCAAGCCACACATTCAAGTGACCGATTTAAAAGCATTTATTGACATTTTTCCAGAGGATAGAAGCGTTGAGGCAAAAGGAGAATTTACTGTTACCAATAAATTTGACACGCCTATTGATACCTTGCTCATGAATATTGGATTTCCAATAGCCGACACTAAAATCACCAGAGTAGTGTATAATGGCACAGAAATACAAGCCTTTCTTTCAGATGAGGCTTACCGTATGTTTATCTATAAATTACCGACAAGCTTACACCCAAAAGACACTGCTTCTTTGGTGATAGAAACAAAGGCACTAACGCACGGTTTTTCTTCTGATACTGAAACAGCGGTATTAACAAATGGAACTTTTTTTAGGGATGCCATTTTTCCTTCTTTTCATTATGAACGAGGACTTACAGATAATGGGGTACGTAAAAAGTACGGTTTGGAAGAATTAGATTATTTATATCCGCCAAGAACAGACAGCTTAGCTTTAAAAACAAATTTGTTCAATGAAGATGCCGACTATTTGTCTTTTGAGGCGGTAGTCAGTACTACAAAAGGACAAACAGCCATTGCGCCAGGAACACTTACCAAAAAATGGGAAGAGAGTAACAGAAGCTATTTTAAGTACTCCTTAGAAAGTAAAGCCGACTATTTTTTCAGTTTTGTTTCTGCCGCTTATGCCATTGAAAAAGATTCGTGGACAGCACCTAGTGGCAAAAAAGTAGCGATAGAAATTTACCATTCTCCAAAGCATAAAAAGAATTTGGAACATTTTATCAAAGGTGTAAAAGTAGCGTTAGATTATAACTCTAAAAACTTTTTGGAATATCCGTATGCGGTACTTCGCGTGATCGAATTTCCAGCCTATTCTAATTTTGCCCAATCGTTCATAACCACAATTCCATATTCTGAAGATTTTGGTTTTGTAGCTGATTTTTCAAAGGCAGATAGTTATAACTATGCATTTCGGGTTACTTCTCATGAAGTAGCGCACCAATGGTGGGGCCATATTGTTACCCCAAGTAAAACCTCAGGCGCTAATATTATTTCAGAAACTTTAGCCGAATATGCATCACTCATGACCATGAAACAAGAATATGGTGAAAACGGAATAAAAGATTTCTTAAAAAATTCGCTAGATACCTATTTGAGTGGGCGCCAATTTAGTTTTAAACCAGAACGCTCCTTAATGAATGTTGAAACCGGTCAGTATATTTGGTATGAAAAGGGATCTATGATCATGTATGATTTACAGGATGTCATGGGCGAAGACGTCGTAAATAATGGGCTTAAAAACTTTTTAGAAGAGTTTAAGTTTTATAACAAAGGCTTTTATCCAAGCTCTGAAGATTTGTATAAGGCCATTTATGCGGTAACACCCGATTCGCTTACCTATAAAGTTGATGATGGTTTTAAAGAGATTGTATTGTATGAAAACAGAGTGATGGATGCCAAAACCAAAGCCTTGGAAAACGGGAAATGGGAAACTACCTTTACCTTAAATTCTAAGAAAATCTATTATGATGATAAGGGCAAAGAAGACAAAGTTGATGACAAAAATAATTTAGTGGATATTGGCTTATTTGGCGAAGATGTAGTTAATGACGATGGTGTAACCATCAAAAATCCATTGTACTTTAAATTAAAATGGTTAAAATCTGGCGATAATGTATTTACGATAGTCACCGATGAAAAACCGTTAAAAGCAGGGATTGATCCTTACAATAAGTTGATAGATCGTAACTCTGATGATAACTTAAAAACAGTGGAGTAGTAGTTTAAAGACTTCATCTTTTTAGAAATGAGATAAGCGAGGATACATTGTCTTCGCTTTTTTATTTTGCTAAACCTACATAAACCCAATGGCCATTTTCTTTGACGAAAGCCGATTTTTCATGAATCAGCTCAACCTTTCCGTTTTCAAAATAGAAAGCCTTGAAGCTAACCGTGCCTTCTTCATCGGATTGTTTCCCTTTTGTTGTTTCCAGAATCTCTAAGCGAATCCAGTTGACGGATTTTGCCCAAGCTTCAATGGATTTTTGGTCTTTGATAGGACGCGTAGTCGAATGATGACTTTTCATTAAATACTCACCATTGGCCATAGTAAAAGCCGTATATCGCGAACGCATCAGTTGTTCTGCCGTTTTTACCCGTGAAATATCGCTATGTGCAATAGCACAGCAATCCTTATATTTTTTAGAAGATCCGCAAGGACAAGTCATTTTTTTTACTTTAAGATATTAAAACAGTACCATTCGAAAAGTTCTTAATATTAACCTGGAATGGTTTTTAGTTCTTAAGGGTGAATGTTTAAAACTGGTTTAATTGGCATACCGAAGATTTATTGTGAAATTTGAAATGAAAATGCCGTAAAGAATTTTAGGCTGTTTGAGCTTAACCAATGTAAAATACATTTAAATTTTTAAATGCGAGTTCCTAAAATTTAGGCATCGAATGATAAATTTAGATAAAGTTTCGTCAGCCTAGACTTTTTTGTTTCTTTTTTGGGCAATGCAAAAAAGAAAAAAGTCAATCAAAAAGTAAAGGTTTAAATTTTACTTAAAATTATATCGGACAGGTTTGATACTCAAACACTTCATTTCGGTTACTACTTTTTTTGAGTTGTAAAGCAACCCGTTGACTGTTTTTGCATGAAGCACTACTTACTGAACCTGTTTACTGTTTATTGCTTACTCTTTTACTTTTTAAACCCAGTCTTTCGGTTTTTTTAAAACTTCTAATAGCCTTTCTTCCTCGCTACCCTTTTCAGGATGGTGATCATATACCCATTGCACCCGTGGCGGCAAACTCATTAAAATACTTTCGATACGACCATTGGTTTTAAGTCCAAATAATGTGCCTTTGTCATGGACCAAGTTAAACTCTACGTAGCGACCGCGTCTTATTTCTTGCCAGGTTCTTTGTGCTTCTGAATAGGCTAACTCTTTTCGTTTGGAGACTATCGGTATATAAGCTTCTGTGAAGCTATCGCCAACTTCGGTAACAAAATTATACCAATCTTGCATGTCCATTTTATCTGTTGCTTTCAAATAATCGAAAAACAGGCCACCTACGCCACGAGCTTCATCACGGTGAGCATTCCAAAAGTAGGCATCACATCTTTTTTTATAATTTTCATGGAATTCTGGGTCATGTGCATCGCAAGCTTTTTTACAAACAGCATGAAAATGAATCGCGTCTTCCTCAAACAAATAATAAGGCGTTAAATCTTGACCCCCACCAAACCATTGATCTACGATGTTCCCTTCTTTATCATACATTTCAAAATAACGCCAGTTGGCATGGACGGTGGGAACCATAGGGTTTTTAGGATGTAAAACGAGACTTAAGCCACAAGCAAAAAAATCAGCATCTTTAACGCCAAAATAGTTTTGCATGCTTTCAGGTAAAGCACCATGTACACCTGAAATATTAACGCCGCCTTTTTCAAAAACGTTTCCGTTTTCTATAACGCGTGTTCTTCCGCCACCCCCTTCTGGTCGTTCCCAGATATCTTCTTGAAATTTAGCGCTACCATCTGCTTTTTCCAAGGCTTGGGTAATGCTGTCTTGTAAATTTTGAATATAAGTATAGAATGTATCTTTCATCTGTATTTTTTAATTGATTTTTTAAGGTCAGACCTTCTCCGCTGGTTGACGGTTATAATTCGCTGCCTAAAATTTGTGGTGATATCAACTATTGCTCAACGTCATCTCATCATATTTTTCAAATAACTCCATATCTAAAGGCTTTTCATTAGGTGGCGTATGTTCGTTTCGTAGCGTTTTTTGCCAATGAAAACCACATTTTTCAGCAACCTTAAGGCTAGCAAAATTCGATGTATGCGTAATGATTTGAAGTATTTTTAAGCCCATGTCATCAAATGCCCATGAAGAAATATACCGAATAGTATTAGTGATAATTCCTTTTCCTTCATATTGATAACCAACACAATAGGCTAGTTCGCCTTTCTTTTTAGTCCAATCAATTTTTTTCAAATAAAGCAATCCAATAATGGTTCGATGCTCCTTTTCTTTAAGGGTAAAAAGAAACTCTTGTTTATCCTGAAACGCCTGAAGTTTTTCAGCCACAAAAATTTCAGATAAATTAGGGTTTACGTTTTGTTCTAATGTCTTAGGGAAAAAGCGTTTTAATCGATCCGAATTTGAAACCATAAAATCACAAATCCGCCAAGCATCTTTCGCTTGTATAGCCTCAACGGTATGTGATTCCAGATCAAAAATCAAAGTTATAGTTTTAAGTCAAAGTTTATATTTTTCACACCTAATGGCAGGTTTGCTTAAAAACGCAAACAACATAATATCTTGCAGGTATAGCCCGTACATATTAATAAGCCCTTTCCAAAAAGTATTAAACTCCCCCTTTGGGGGTTGGGGGACTTGCTTATGCTTTATACTCTTTCACTGCATCAATAAACGCTTTCGCATTTTCCACAGGCACATTGGGTAGAATACCATGACCTAAGTTCACTACATATTTATCTTTCCCAAATTCATTAATCATTTGCGTTACCATACGTTTAATATCCGCCGGTGGCGATAATAAGCGAGTAGGATCAAAATTACCTTGTAAGGTTATATTTCCACCTGTTAAATACCGTGCATTTTTAGGAGAACAAGTCCAGTCAACACCAAGGGCGGCAGCACCAGATTTCGCCATATCGCCAAGTGCAAACCAGCATCCTTTTCCGAACACAATGACAGGAGTTTCATCTTTTAATGCATCAATAATTTGTTGAATATAGCTCCAAGAAAACTCTTTATAATCCGTTGGGGACAGCATGCCTCCCCATGAATCAAAGACTTGCACGGCGTTAACACCCGCTTTTACCTTAGCCTTTAAATAAGCAATCGTAGTATCGGTAATTTTTTGCAATAATTGATGTGCAGCTACCGGTTGTGTAAAACAAAATTCCTTGGCTTTGTCAAAATTTTTACTGCCCTGCCCTTGAACACAGTAACATAAAATAGTCCATGGGGAACCTGCAAACCCAATTAAAGGTACTTCATCATTTAATTTTTCTTTGGTGGCCTTAATCGCTTCCATAACGTAGCCTAACTCAATATTTACATCAGGAACTACCACGCTATCCACATCTTTTTGAGACCGAATAGGCTTAGGTAAATAGGGTCCAAAATCGGGTTTCATGAGCACCTCAATATTCATGGCTTGTGGAATTACTAAAATATCAGAAAATAAAATAGCCGCATCCATTCCATAACGTCGAATTGGCTGTACCGTAATTTCAGAAGCTAAATCTGGCGTTTGGCAACGGGTAAAAAAATCAAATTCTTTTTTGATTTCCATAAATTCAGGCAAGTAACGCCCTGCTTGACGCATCATCCAGACGGGTGGACGTTCTACAGTTTCTCCCTTTAAAGCTCTTAGAAATAAATCGTTTTTTAACATGTCTTATACATCTTTATTATCAAAATAGTGTGGTCTACAATTCTACTTTTTGACCAAAAGTTAACAGATTACTATCTGGGTCAAGTAGCGAAAATTCTCGTTGTCCCCAAGGTTTGGTTTGTATGGAACCATTGGGGTGAATCGCTACATCTTTATTTAAAAATGATTGGTAAACTTCATCAATAGCAGAAGTTCTAATATATACTTGCCCGTAATTTTCTTTTATGTTTAGCGCTGTAAACTTAAAAAAATGAATTTCAACAGCCTCTTTTTTCAACATTAGGTAATCGTCATAATCTACAGTGCTAACCCTTTCAAAACCTAGTTGATCAACATAATAGTCCTCAGTAATGATTTTATTACGCATCGGTAATTTTGGAATAATGGAGTCGAACATGATTTTTAGATTAATCGTTTACTCGAAAAGTAGTTATTTTTTATTCACTAAATCAATAACACCCTCAATAGTTGCCGTTTGAGCAACCCTAACCTCAGAAAAACTTTTCCTAGCTTCTTCTGCTGTTGTTTCTCCAATACAATACGCTATAAGGTCTGAGGTATTTACTTGAAGATAACTTTGCACCGCTGACGGACTATAAAAAAGCACAGCACGCGTGCTTTTTGGTATTTTAACGGGAGCCTCTTTGGTGCTATATGCTTCAATTTCATGCACGCTTATATTGTTCTGTTCCAAAACAGTCGGTATGGTATCTAAGCGAATATCACTACAAAAATACGTCACGTCCGTGCCCTCTAAATACTCCACTAAATAGTTGGCAAGGTCTTTCCCTTGGGATTCAAAATGGGTCACCTTTCCAATATGTTTTTCTATCAATCGTTTGGTTTTACGCCCAACGCAGTAAATATTTTTAAATTGAAGTTCCTCAGGACTTATGCTTGCCAAAATTGCTTCAACGGCATTTTGGCTTGTAATAATGACATTCTGTAGTTCTTTTTTTAAAGTCAGTTTCGGAATCCTGTTCAAGTTGATACGCAGGAAATCTTCAGAAGCGACCGAAATCTCAGGATTAAATTGCGCCAATTGAGCGACTGTTAATTTTTTTGTAGAGAAAATAGTAGGTTCTTTTGTTAAGCCGGCAATTTCACGCATCAAGTTTCTACCTCCACGCTCGAAGATACGTTCTGCAGCTGCTATTGCTAAGTTTTCATGTTTTCCAAGAACAGAAGTAAATTCTACCTCTAGCTTCTTTTTTCCATCAACACTTAACAACACACCTTTTAGACTTATGTTTTTATCTTTAATGGTCGATAAAGCTCCAATAGGTGCGGTACACCCACCCTCTAAAATATTTAAAAATTGACGCTCTAAACCAGTACAAATTTGAGTTTCCTTATCGTTTAATTCTGCACAAGCTTTTCTCGAAAAATCATCGTTATCTAAAGCGACAATCACAACTGCGCCTTGTGCTGGTGCGGGCACCATCCAAGTTAAACCAATAGTGTTTTCAAATTCTAGGCCTACACGTTCTAGACCTGCTGCCGCGAAAATGGCGCCATTCCAATCGTTATGGTCTAACTTTTCAGCACGGGTTTGTACGTTGCCGCGTAAATCAACGACTGTATGGGTTGGGTATCTGTTCAGCCATTGTGCTTTTCTTCGTAAGCTGCCCGTAGCGATCGTAGCTTTTTCTTGGGATAAAAATTCTTCGTTGTTTTTAAAAGCAAGAATATCCATATAATTTCCACGCTTTAGAACTGCCGCTTGAATGATGCCTTTTGGCAAAACCGTAGGCACATCTTTCATTGAATGAACAGCAATATCAATTTGACCTTTCAGCATGGCCACATCTAATGCTTTTGTAAATACCCCAGTAATGCCCAATTCATGAAGCGGTTTATCTAAAACTAAGTCGCCCATAGATTTTACAGGGACTAATACCGTTTGGTATCCCTGTTCTTCTAGCTGCTTTTTTACGGTATTTGCTTGCCATAGTGCTAATTCACTATCGCGTGTTCCAATGCGGATTGTTTTACTCATTTGGTTTCTAATTCTAATTGAAACACTTTTTGAATTAATGCTAAACTGTTATCTGCATCAATATCATCGCCTTTTAAGTGATTGGCAAATTGTTTGGTTATTTTTTGAATAATGCGTTCAGAAACAATATCGGCTTGAACCGAATTAAAATCTGTTAGTTTTTTGCTTTGAAAGTTGAGTTCTTCATCTTTCATCGTCTTTAATTTCTTTTTTAGGGCTTTGATGACGGGAGCAAATTTTCGAGTTTCTAACCACTGAATAAACTCATCTTTTATATGCTCAATAATAGCTTCAGCTTCTGGAATAAACTGCTTTCTTCTTTCTAAATTATCATCCGTAATTTGTGAAAGCTGATCTAAATGTACCAGGCTTACATTGGGTAAATCAGTGACATCAAAAGCCACATTTTTTGGAATCGATAAATCTAAAATTAATAGGGGTTTTTTGGTGTGAATCATCTCTTTCGAAATAGTAGGCGATTGTGCTCCTGTCGCCACGATGAGAACATCAGAATTTCTAATCTCTGTTTGCAGGTCGCCGTAATCTTTGACCACTAAATCGAACTTTCCCGCAATTCTTTGCGCCTTATCTTTAGTTCTATTGATAAGCGTTATTTGGGAGTTTTTCGTATGTTTTATTAAATTCTCACAGGTATTTCTTCCAATTTTACCGGTGCCAAAGAGCAAAATATTTTTATCGGAGATATCCGGTATTGTTTTGAAAATGTATTGCACAGAGGCAAATGCAACAGAGGTAGCCCCTGAGGAAATCTCTGTGTCATTTTTAATACGTTTACTAGCTTGGATCACCGAATTGCACAAACGCTCTAAAAACGGATTCGCGATATTAAACTTTTTGGACCGATTAAAACTCTGACGTAGTTGACTTATAATTTCAAAATCGCCTAGAATTTGACTGTCTAAGCCAGTACCCACTCTAAATAGGTGACTTATGGCGTCATTATTCTTGTAGACATAGGCCACTTCTTGAAACTCTTCAACCGTGCCTAACGTATTATCACATAGTAATTTGATCAATTGAAAAGGATGCTGCGCAAAACCATAAAGTTCAGTTCTGTTGCAGGTGGAAGTTACCAAAAGGCCGTCAATACCTTGAGCTTTGGCTTGCATCAATAAGTTATCGATAGAAGCTTCTACTAAACTAAATTTTCCACGTATTTCGGCATCAGCTTTTTTGTAGTTGAGACCAATAGTGTAAAATGAATTATGTTTGGAAATATGGTAATCTTTCATAAAATACCTGACAATCGGGTGCAAAAATACTGCTATGAAAGCCAAAAAAGTAACGCTTGCGGAACAATTAGTATCGTTTCAAGTTTTTTTAATCCTATTTCGGTGTAAATTGGCTTAATTATAGTAATTTTAGAGCAAATACAAGGCTTTGAAACATTTTTATTTAGAACGTTTCTAAATAGTTCCGCTAATTTTTAAATCTCTATGGAAGAAAAAAACATCGCTAAAGGTTCCTTTGATGAAATTTTAATTGATCACGGTTTTTTCGTGTTAAAAATTCAGAATGATGACACTCATAAACAAACAGTTAGCAGGCAAATAGACAGTTCCTTTATACAATTTCACTTTTGTTTAAAAGGCAATGCTAAGTTTATTTTTAATGAAGGTCGCTATGCTTTGGAAGTTCCTGAAGAGAATTCACTTTTGTTATACAATACTAAGGTAGATTTACCTTTAAATCTAGAACTACAAGCAAATTCTTGGTTGGTATCTATCATCATGACGATACAAAAATTTCATTCCTTATTTTCTAACGAAGCTGATTATATTCCTTTTCTAAGCAATGACAATAAGGAGAAAAAATACTATAACCAAGAAGCGTTTAGTCCAGCGATCGCCGTTATTTTGAGTCAGATGATGAACTACAATTTGCATCACTCTATAAAGGAACTTTACATCAAGGGGAAAGTATATGAACTTATATCGCTCTACTTTAATAAAAGTAATGACGCCGCCATAGATCAATGTCCCTTTTTAGCAGATGAAGACAATGTTCGCAGAATCCGCAAAGCAAAAGAAATTATGATTAGTCGCATGGCAGAACCACCAACCCTGACCGAATTATCTGACGAAATAGGACTTTCATTAAAAAAACTAAAAGAGGGTTTTAAACAAATTTATGGGGATTCCGTTTTTAGTTTTTTATTTGATTATAAAATGGATTACGCACGTAAAATGTTAGAAAGCGGTCAGCATAATGTCAACGAAGTTGGTTTAAAAGTAGGTTATAGCACCTCAAGTCATTTTATAGCCGCCTTCAAGAAAAAATACGGAACAACCCCTAAAAAATATTTAATGGCCTTGGCCAGCTAATCATAGCTTATAAAATAGGCATAGCTCATTTCGTAGAATTAACGATATTTATACTTCATTTAACCTTATAAACCTTATGAACATAGTACTAAAAAGTAGCTTAATTTTAACCCTGGTGGCATGTACCTCTTGTGGTAGTTCAAAAATTGATCAACAAGTGGTTTTAAATGACACCGAGCCCTTCAAGGTTTCTATGTCAAAAGTAAAAAACGCAACCCCGCAAATTTTAGTATTCACAAAAACAGCAGGGTATAGGCATAAATCTATTGATAAAGGCGTTGAAACGCTGAAGGAATTAGGTGTTCTGCATAATTTTGGCATCACCCAGACCGAAGATTCTTTAGCTTTTTCAACGGCAAATCTTAAAAAATACCAATTAGTATTATTCTTAAGTACTACTGGTGATGTTTTAGGAAGTGACCAACAAAAGGTATTTGAAAAATATATAGCAGATGGTGGTAGCTTTTTAGGCGTGCACGCTGCTACAGATACCGAATACGAATGGCCTTGGTATAATAAATTGGTGGGTGCTTACTTTGAAAGCCACCCCGAACAACAAGAAGCGGTACTCACTGTGAGTATGCCTAATCACCAATCTACTGCCCATCTAGATTCCACTTGGACACACTTTGATGAATGGTATAATTTTAAAAATTTAAATCCTGAAGTACAGGTGTTGCTAAAATTAGATGAAAGGAGTTACGTGGGCGGCAAAAATGGGGATCAGCACCCGATTGCCTGGTTTCATGAATTTGGTGGTGGCCGTTCATTTTATACGGGCTTAGGACATACCGTTGAAGCATATGACGATCCTGATTTTAGGCAGCATTTGCTAGGTGGTATACTTTGGTGCTTGAAAAAGTAGCCCCTAGCCCTACTTGGAATCTGCTGAGTGCTGAGCTAAAAAGGGCAACTTTTAAAAAATAGGTGCTGGGTTTGGGTGCTCGGTTTAGAATGAAAAAACCTAACAATCTAAAGTAATAATAATCCACAATCATTGGAGTTCTCCTCCTTTGGGGGAGCTAGAAGAGGCTTACCCTCGCCACCATAATCCCTGTATTACTCTTTATCCCTTTCAAATAATCTGCTAAAGGCAATTTTGAAACTTCCACAGCACCAGAAGTAGAGGCATGTAATAAATGAATGCGACCATCTATTTCTCGCGTAGCAATGCCTGTATGGGTGATGTCTAAACCTTTAATCGATGTGGTTAAGGCAATAATATCCCCAGACTGAATCAAGTACTCATTGGCTGAAATTTGATCTTGCGGTAAAATGCAAATTTCTTGACTGTTTAAGTAGTTTTCTGAGGCTTTTATTTTTTCTAAATTAGCATCATTAACTTTTAAAAAAGGATATAATTCTCGGTGGGTACTCATAAAATTAATTTCTTTGGTGATCGGCGTACCTCCAATTTCAGCAGTAATGTCTTTAATTAAACCCTTCAACTGATTGTTTGCAATCCATTCCGAAAAGTAATGTAAACGAGATGAGTAGCCATTCAATATGCCATTTTTATACCGAATGGTCTCCAAATTTTTAGTAAAATCATCAAAATTTGATTGTTCTTTTTTGACCATCATTGTAAAAGCCAAAACATTTTCTATAAACGTAGTACAATCAAACCCTTGAAAATTAATCACCAGGACTTCTGTTTCGCCAATTTCTAAGGTTTTTGCGACATAAGGCGTACCTAAAAACGATTTTCCAATAGCAACTACCGTATTGCCCATAGGTTGCTTTGGCAGCTTGACAAACTCCTTAATCTTAGTCGTAAAAGTGGCTGTGTCCTGAGCAGAACAAACGATGTGTTGCGCAAAACTAAAGCTTATACATAAACATAATATCAATAAGAGACCTGTCTTTTTCATGAAGTTGGCTATTGAATTTCAAAAATAACAATTATTATACCAATACCTATGCCCTAAAATGTTTTGTAGGCCTCATATAGTTCTAGTTTTTGAATTAAATATCTGTTCTGTTGGTGTAAGCTAAAGCTATACCGAAGAAATAAAAAGTAGCTAAACAAAACAACCAACTTTAATAGTTTCTGCTTAAAAAGCATTTCATCGATACCTAAACCCATAAAAAAATAATTTTCTCGCCGCTCATCCGTAACATTTTTTAATTTTTCACTACCAATAGCTAAAAGCTTTTCAAACTCAATTTTTTTACCGAAATTTAACCGTATACTAATCCTTTAAATACTACCCACTAATTATGGCTGATGATTTTGACTTATTAGAAACCGAATCTAACTCTAAAGAAGCGAAAGTAGATGTGAACTGGGGCAAAGCCGTAGATCAAATGAAGTCTAAACTAGCGCAAGAAGACGACCCACAATCACGTCAAAAAATATTAAATGCCACATTAGATGATGTGGTAGGCATGGCTGAACAAGATAGAAAGTCTTTATTGGATGCCATAAAAGACTTAACAGACTATCAGGATGAAGTAGGGATTATTTTTGAAAAATTCTCTACACTAAATGCCAATGAACAAAAGGTAATTGATTCTGCTCAAAAGGCTTTAGAAAGAGCTAAGGTAGAGCTAGAAAATGCTGAAAACGTAAAAGACAATTGGTGGAACAACCTTTGGGGACGTAAAGCAAAAATCAAAAGCCGTGAAGAAGAACTTGTTGCAGCACAAAAAACGCGAGATGGCGCTGATATGAAAGCGAAAGCCATGTTTCAAGAACGTATTGAGACGGCAGATGTACAAACCCTACTGAACGAACTGAGTTATAAGAGCCAGGCTGCGGTAGGCCGTTTAAAAACCAGAGAAGTAGAGATTAAGGAGGTAGAAGATAAATTACAAGTAGCCATCGTAGAGGCGAGTAAAAATCACACGAAAGCCTTAGAGAAAAAGCAAGAAACAGAAGATAAACTAGAGGAACAATATGCCCTTTTAAAACAAGCGCGACAATCCCTAGAAGAAATATCCGATAAACAGTCTCCAGCATACTCTGAAGCCATCGGAAAAGTAACTACTATTGAACAAAAAGTAGAGGAATTAGAAGGTTTAAAAAACGCCTATACTACGCTTGCTGCTAGTAAAGACAGCTTTGTGCATAAGCATAATTTAACCATTAAAGTGCTCACCTCTTTACGCAGCAATTTACAAACCCACCGTGCTAAATTAAAGAGTGATACCGATGAACGTTTAAAATATTATGATGGTTATGTTGTAGCTTTAAAGGCCAGAACAGACCAAGAATTCGCGGCTATTTTAGAACATTTAGGGGTAAAAACCGACGAGCATATTGGTCAGACTTTAGCTTCTATGCATACCGCAAGTGCTAAGGCGCGTCAAGAAATGATGGATAATATTCCGGTTCACGAAAAAGTAATGCAAGGGGTGTATTCTAGTTACGCAGAGGCTTTGCAAGAAATTAGGGTGAAAGATGCTGATATTCAAAAAGATTTTGCCAACCGTTACGGGATCGACATGAAAGAAATTTTTGAAGAGTATTACAAAACAGATGGTACTGCTCCTTCAAAAGAGGCCCCTGCAACTCCTGAGGCACCAAAACCTAAAGCAGCGGAGGATGATTTGCTGGGATAGCCCCCGAAGGGGGAATTCTTAATATTACGCATTAAAAATATCATACGAATTTGAAAGCTACCTTCGGAGTTTAGGGGCTTCATTTAATTTTACGCCCAAATTAATAAGCTCCTTCGGGCGTCGCACTGAGCGAAGTCGAAGTGGTTTTGGAGCTCGTACACTATGTCAATAAACCAAATAGTTACACCTTTAGATAGTGCTGTTCTTGAAACAAATGAGCAGTATCAAGTCTATTTTAAAATTGTAAATCACGCCTTTAACGAGTTAGTAGAGAAAATCGCTAATGAAAAAATATGTTCTCCGATAGAGGCTAGTTTTGTGATGCAGTATGGTGAACTTTTGACCTATTCTTTAGAAGCTTTTAGAATAAAATATTTGTTCGATGATGACGAAAAAATGCGCATCGATTTAACCGAATCTGGTTTCCCGAATTATTTGGAGTTTCGCTACTTATATAACGATTTAGAGCTAAAGCAAGAGCATATCAGCAAATTACCAAAGCTAGAAACGGTGAAGAGCGAATTTTTAGAAACGCTTTTAAAAGATAAACAGCCTATTGCTGACCATAAATTACATCAAGCGGCGAGTTTAGTGTATTATACTTCCGTTGATCGCAAGTTTATTTTTAAGCGCTTTGTACAAGGAAAAATTTTAGCTGTAGAAAATAAGGATAGGGATGCGCAATACATGGTCAGTTGGTCTTTTTATGATGTAACCAGCAACCGACCTTTTATCTGCTTTATGTATTTTGATTTGTATAAAGTAAAACTGGAAGAATACAAAGAAGAAATTTACAAGGTGCTAGAAAATACAGCTGATCGCGATATTTCTGTCGATATGATGGCGTATGCGGTGGATAAAAAACTTAGTAATTTATTTCCTAAGCGTCTTAGAAAGTTCGATTTAGGACCATTGCATAGTGTTTTTGCTAAAGGCGAAGGCGCTATTACGCATACGATCATCAAGGCGATTGTCAATAAAACTTTTGACTTATCGGCCTATGCAATTTCTGTTGCAGTTGAGGAAGCTGTATCTACTGGTAATTTTACCGAGGGGAGCTTTTTTAACAAACAGCAATTACAAGTTTGGGAAGCCAAGCCCACCAAAAAATATTTGTTTTGTCCACATAGGGTGATGCAAGCATTGTATGATAACATCCCAGAAACCATCAATTCACTAACCCAAGATCCGATTGAGATTCGTAGTTTAAAACTTAATTAATGGAGCACAATAGTACTTTTCCAATAAAATTAGCGGAGTTAGATACCCTTCGCAATGAGGCTACATCCTATTTAAAAGGCATACAATGGGAGCAAGGAAGTAAGGCCAAAGCGCGTGATAAAGAACAAAAAGACGAATCTATTTTGCTCTATCTTTCTAAAGCCAACGGTACTAATACTAGTGACGTTGTTTCTGTTTCTAAAACCATTTTAGCCTTAAAAAAACGCTTGATTACCGATTCTGTAGCGATTCCGTTGCATTTAAATCATGCTTTATTTGCCTTGCAAGAAGGCCTAACTCTAGGAATTTGGTTAAAGGACAGCTATTTTGATAGCTCGGGCTTATCAAGCTTGAACCAACAAAAATCTGTATTAGATGTTGCTCAAAGGCGCGAGTATGATGCTAAACTACAAACCGCAACAGCCTTTATGCTGCACGGCATTGCCTATCGTATTTTGCACGAATTAAAACCACTTACGCAAGACGATTTAAGTGTCATGAAAAATAAGTTTGCAGGCATTCCAGAGCTCTCTGTTATGTCGCCCATAAAAGGGGTTTCTTGTCTACTTTTTTATTATGAAAAGTATTTAGCACATCCTGAAATAATCACATCCGATGTTGAAGTGCTTAATTTTACCGTGGTATTTTTCGAAGCCTTACTCAGCGAAATTCAAATGCGATTAAGCACATTTGAATATACAGAGACGATTACCGATAGAACCTACAAACTAGAAAAAAGCGAATTTGCAGTTTCAGGCTGGGAAAATGTGTTAGAAGGAACGGCAAAAAGTGTTGAATTTAATACCATTAAGTTCGAAGAGATTGTGGGTAACCGAGACGCTAAACATTTTGCACGCCGTTTAACAGAGCGCATGTTGAGTTACGATTTTGAAGCCAAAAAGAATCCTTTTTTAGAATTAGGAGGGTTTATGCCCGTTTTTATGGGTTACGGAATTCCAGGAACAGGAAAAAGTATGCTGATTGCAGCTATCGCTACTAAATTAAAAGAACATTGCGATACTTTAGACATTCCGTTTTTATTCCATCCCATGCCAGATACCTTAATTTCTACGTTTCAAGGGGGGTCTGCCGAAAAAATGGTACAATGGATGAAGCCTTTGCAAGACCCTAGCAAATTAATTTTTGCCCCCATTGATGATGCGGAGAATAATTTACAAGAACGAACTGCTCAAGGGGTTTCCGCTGGTGTTAAAGAAGTTATCGGGGTGTTTTTACGCTATACAGAAGGCGCCTATGCTATTAATTATGGCAATAGCGCCATAGGTTTATTTACCAACCTACCAGAGATGCTCGATAAGGCCGTTATTTCTCGAGTACAGGGCAGATTTAAGATTGATGGTGCTCGTACCCTACCCGATTTTATGGATCAAGATTATTTATGGTGGCGTAAGTTTGAAAAAACGATGCCTGATTTCGTGAATATGAAAAATCCGGAGCAATACCAATTTTTAAGTGAACAAGGATTAGCAAAGAGTTTAGGTGAAATTTTAAACAACAGCGATAAACCAACAGAAGCTAAAATTTTAGAAATTTACGAAGCAACGGAAGCCAAACACGGTACCACTGAACATTTGTTTTTTGCACAATTGTATCAAAATATTCAAAAGGAATTTCCTTTCTTTTCTTCAAGAGATATTAGAAATATCCAAAGTGCTATTTCCTTACGATTAACCGATTTTGATTTGCCTGAAGACTGGTTTAATGAGCCTGACTTATATTTTAAAAAAGATTACGATACTAAACTAAACATGCTAAAAGGATTGATGAAGCAAAATATGCAAGGACTTAATTTCTCGGATATTAGAAGACAAGAAACCGTTCGGTATTTAGATAATGTAGCCGCCATAGCGGATACCGATTTTAAACGAAAAGTTGAGGGACGCGTACACGATTTAAAAGTGCAATTAGCGGCTAATAAACTGTTTGATTCAGAAAAGTAATAAAAGTAAGAATGGAAAAACTAAATGCAGCAGGTTTATTTGGGGGCGCAGTAGTGCAACTGTCCGGTTCTTTAGCCATTCGGTATAACGAGTGTTTGGCATTGCTCGGTGTGCCTCCAACAAAGCTAAAAAGTTTCTCGATTGATGGCATGGGTTGGAGTCCAGAAATTTCTGAAGAGAAAAAGGAAGCTTATTATTTAAACACTGGGGATGCCAATGTAAATGCGATCATCATTTCTCCAGAACAAGAAGGAAAGCCATTGCACATGCCTTTTCATAGTTTTGATCGTGATGTGCTTGAAACTGTTTTTAAGGCGTATCATCGAGAAATTCGAGATATTACTAAAGATTCGGCTTTGGTATTACACATAGACCAGCAGATCGATACTTTTTTTGAGCCATTTGATTTGTTGCGTTATGATACGATTGAAGTTAGTTTCGTACTATTAAATCAGTTAGACGAAAAACAAATGGAACAAGAGGCTTTTATCAATCTTTTTCATAGAAATAATAACTTTATTGACCGTGAAGTGCATCAGCAATTACTTACCTCAGCTAAAACCTATGGCGATTTAAGAGGTCGAAAATTACGATTAGACCCTATAAAGCTCAAAATAACCTCCTTTTATACCAATGCATTTGGGGGTGTTTTTGTATTAAAAGAAGGTTTAAAAGAACTTTTGGTGTTTGAGGAAGAAAAAGTTTTTAAAAATGCGATTAATGATACTACGCACGATGTGTTGCTTTTTCATACCAGTCACACCGAGCTTTTAGAAATCTTAGTAACACACTTACTCCTTGATAAAGATTTTAAAACGGCTATGAAATCACCAAGATATGAACGCATTAAAAAACACATTTTTGCTGAACATAGTCATAAAACGGAGCATCCCTTAGCAGAGATTTTAGATAGCCATTTTTTGTTTAAACGCTATTTGAATCAATTACCTCTGGAAATTCAGAAAAAAATCTCTGGTGCAGAAGTGTACTTTCAGAAATTAATTCTAGATAAAACCTTGAAAATAACTGATTTTGTTGCCGACGACTATATCACACTATTACACGAACCACATTCATCTTTGCGTGAAGAAGAAAAAGAATTGATTTGGAAGTTGTTAGTGAAGATAATGCCTAAAGATCCAGTACATTTATTTTGGTACGATAAAGCCTTATTTTATCAGCTTTATACCCATTGGGATGATTCTTACAAAGACTGGGTGATCCAAGAAATTTTAGAAAACAATAAAAAATACGCGGTATGACTTTAGAAATCATCATTTTTATAATAGCCTTACTTTTCGGAATTATTTGGTACTGGAGAGAATCAAAAAATAATAAGTTATACCGATGGCTTAATAGAATTTCTAATACTAAGGCCTTGCAAATGAAACCTGAGAACAAAAAAGGTTTTCTTCATGAGCAATCATTATTAATTCGATTGGTATATATAACGCTTTTATTTGCAGTATCGGCCGGCATTGTTAGCTTTGTAACACCCATAAATGCTTTTTATGTACAGTATTTTGCCTCTGCGATAGTGGCTACTTTACTAGGCACGTATATCGCTTCGGCATTTTTATTTGCACAGAAAAAAACCAAAAAAGAGAACCTAGAAAAGACATTGCAAAAAGGAAAAGACATGGTGGAAGATCTTAGGGAGAACATCAAAAAAGAGTTACAACCAGAACCGCCAGAAACTCCAACAAAATTGCCTGAGCCAGAAGGCGAACCCAAAAAATCGGCTAGAGACCGTTTCAAGGATAAAGGAATGATACAATAATTTGTAATTCGTACATCATGATAAAAACCTATTGGAATAAAGGAACAAAGCAAAAACGAAATGTTATTATTCTGGGAATATTCACAATTTTATTACTTTTCTTTCTAAGAGACGATTACCAACCTGCATTACTTTTTTTAAGGAGGTATGTTTTTGTATTGCTTTTAGGCGGCCTTTTTTTATGGGTAATGCTTTCCAAATTTAGAAGTGCCCTTAGCGCGGGAAGGAGAGTACTTATACTCTTGGGTATTGTTGGGTTTTTTGCCATTCTTTGGTTTTTCGGTTGGAAATTAGAACTCTACAATTACATGCAGACCTACAACGTCTACAAAAACTTAAATATTGAAGAATTAAATGAATTGCCTTTAACGCAAAACGAACGCATTCAGCCTTTCAATAATATTGTAACCATGGCCTACGAATCGGTTGGCGAAACTCAAGAGGTTTCGTTGCCACAATTAGTGCGCGTGGACAGTACCAACCAATGGACGATGGCGGTACAACCCGCCAAAGAATATACCTGGCAGCGTATGAATGATAATACGGAGGAACTTTTTACGGTAGAAAGTACGTCGCCTTTTCCTCGTTTTTCAAAAGAAAACCGAATACCGATTACTTTTTCTATAGGCGAATCTTTGGCTTTTAGTCGCAATACCTACAATGCAGTGGTACAACGTTTCAATATTTTTCAGCTTTTTACCCTACAACCTAGTGATGTTTTTTACATGAAAAACGATGAAGAAAAGTGGGTACAGGTAGTTAGTTTAATAAAATGGAAAGGATTCTTTTTTCCCTATCCTACCTACGGAGGGGTTATGGTTATAGATGCTGGCGTTCACGACCTATCAGATTATTTAGAACGAATGACCATTGGTAAAGGCACTTATATTTCACCTTCTGAAACTAAAAACTATCCCTATTTAAAAGGTCAAAACACTTTAGCGGAAGAGATTTCCCGGGTTGAAGCACAGTCTTTACAGTTTTTAGGAGGATTTACAGATCCTTTACCTTGGAATATGAAAACAGCCGTTAAAATTCCAGATTTACCGCAAGACCAAAATCAGCAACCCTATGTTACTGACTTTGATTTTTCAGGAATGAAAACAGAAGCCTATAATGGCTTATACCATTGGTTCGGTTTAGAGCCGATTGGTGATGAACGTACCAGTTTAGCTTTTAGCGTGATGATTCCCGCTGATGGCACTGATAAATTGTATTATTACAATCACGCCGCCAGAAAAGAAGGTATGGCCGGAGTTTCTGCAATGCCCTTAAAGGTCATAGAATCTAGAAAAGAATACGATTGGACGGCTAATAAACCCGTAGAATTTAGACCATTTATCAAGCATATTGCTGGTCGTAAACGCATGTTTGTATTAGGTACTATCGCTGCTGTTCAGGAAGATAGCCAAAAGTTCGACGGTGCAGCGACCCCAGATTTAGCACTCGTAGATGCAGAATATCGCGATGTTATTTGGATTGATGCCAAGCACCCGTCAAGATGGACCGACGCTATTCTAGAACAATTAGGCGAAACTTGGAAGGCTTCTGAAAACTTAAGCGATGCTATTATTTATCCTGCACGAATTAATTTTGAAATGCAGCAGAGACTAGATAGTATAGCGATTGACACGATTCAATTCATCCCAAGAATAGCATCGGATAGTAGTATTGTAAATTAAAAATGTAAAACTTCTAAACTAGATGGAACTAACCTTAAGTATTCCTGCCTTACTTTTTCCTGCAATTTCATTAACCATGCTTGCGTACAACGCTAGATATTTAGCAATTGCCGCTTTAATACGCCAATTGCATCAAAAATATCAAGAAACAGCATCGCCTTCGGTTAGTTTACAAGTAAAAAAGTTAAACAGACGATTACTCATTATAAAAAACATGCAAGCCGTGGCTATTTTAAGTTTTTTATTGGCAGTAATTACCATGTTTTTAATTTATGTAGACCTAAAGTTTTGGGCGAACTTAGTCTTTGTTATTAGTTTGTTGTGTTTAATGGTATCCCTTATTTTATCTTTAATAGAAGTACAAATTTCTACAAAAGCCTTGAGCATTCAATTAAAAGATTTAGAATAGTGCTTTAGACTTAAAGGCTTTTAGTTGGTGCCAAAGATCAAACCAGGGGCAACACAACTTCAACCTAAAGAATACATCCTTGATTTGAATTTTAAAATAAAGATTTTCCAGAGATCGTAGTACTTGAAAAGTGGAGCCCTTATCTAAAGCAAACAGTCTTTTTTTTCAGAGCATCCTAACAAAAATAGACCGCTAGGCTACTTATTAAGATCCTCAACCTGTTGTTTGTGGATTGTTTTTTGAACTTAAAGGACCGAAAAAGCTTTCCTAGTTTGCCATTAAAGGAAATATATAAACTTAGTAGCACCTACTTAGTGTTTTTCTGTTTAGTTTTTTTAAAAAACTTAGCATTTTAAGCACTATAAAACTAAACAAAAGATAATTACTTGTTTTCATTCTAAATAAGATGAGTATTTCATTTAAAGTTTGTTAAAAACTCGTCTGTGCTTTAAATTTGTAGTCAAAAAATAAACGACAAATGAGCGGATTTTTAAAATCTTCGATTGGGAGAAAGTATGCTATGGCACTTTCGGCCTTTTTTTTAATGTTTTTTCTTCTTCAGCATCTAGCGATAAATATGCTTTCTGTTTTCAGTGCTGATGCCTTCAATGAAGCTTCGCACTTTATGGGTACCTTCTGGGCGGTGCAATATATATTGCAGCCCATTTTAATTTTTGGTGTCCTTTTTCACTTCATCATGGGATTCATATTAGAGATTAAAAACAGAAGTGCACGTGTAATAAAATATGCCAAAAATAACGGTGGGGCAAACTCTAGTTGGATGAGTAGAAACATGATCTACAGTGGGCTAGCAATTTTAGCCTTTATGGGCCTACACTTTTACGATTTCTGGTTTCCTGAAATTAACATCAAGTACATTCAAGGGGATATGTCTGGATTGTTAGCGGATGGTGAAGGATATCGCTATTTTGAAGAATTGCAGCACAAATTTGTAAACCCTTTGAGAGTAGGGCTTTATGTGCTTTCTTTTGTGTTTTTATCGCTACACTTAATGCATGGTTTTGCTTCTGCGTTTCAATCATCAGGTGTATCCTCTATGAGAAAAGAAAAATTACAAACTATTGGTAAAGCCTATGCTATTTTAATCCCATTAGGATTTGTCATCGTGGCGCTCTATCATTATTTTAATCATTAATACTATATACTTATGTCTGTATTAGACTCAAAAGTACCCAAAGGTTCATTAAAGGATAAATGGACTGACTATAAAGATCATATTGATTTAGTGAATCCGGCCAACAAGCGTAATATCGATATTATTGTTGTAGGTACAGGATTAGCTGGTGGTTCTGCTGCTGCTACCTTAGCAGAGTTAGGCTATAACGTTAAAACATTTTGCTATCAAGATTCTCCCCGTAGAGCGCATAGTATTGCTGCTCAAGGTGGAATTAATGCTGCGAAAAATTATCAAGGAGATGGTGATTCTACCTACCGTTTATTTTACGATACCGTAAAAGGGGGTGATTACCGTTCTAGAGAAGCAAACGTATATCGTTTAGCAGAAGTTTCTACGAATATTATCGACCAATGTGTGGCTCAAGGTGTTCCTTTTGCGCGTGATTATGGCGGATTATTAGATAACCGTTCTTTCGGTGGAGTTTTAGTTTCTAGAACTTTTTACGCGAAAGGACAAACAGGACAACAGTTATTGTTAGGGGCCTATTCTGCCATGAACAGACAAATTGCTCGTGGTAAAATTACACCGTTTAACCGTCACGAAATGCTCGACGTTGTAAAGGTAAACGGAAAAGCAAGAGGTATTATAGCACGTGACCTAGTCACTGGTAAATTAGAACGCCATTCAGCGCATGCCGTAGTTATCGCTTCAGGTGGTTATGGCAATGTTTATTTCTTATCGACAAACGCCATGGGGTCTAACGCTACCGCAGCTTGGAAAATCCATAAAAAAGGAGCATTTTTTGCAAATCCATGTTATACGCAAATTCATCCAACCTGTATTCCACGTTCTGGTGACTACCAGTCTAAATTAACCCTAATGTCTGAATCATTGCGTAATGATGGTCGTATTTGGGTGCCAAAAAGTTTAGAAGATGCTAAAGCCATTCGAGAAGGTAAGAAAAAACCAACCGAGCTTACTGAGGAGCAAAGAGATTATTACTTAGAACGTAAGTACCCTGCATTTGGTAACTTGGTACCTCGAGATGTAGCTTCAAGAGCTGCAAAAGAACTATGTGATGCTGGTTATGGTGTCAATGCGACTGGTGAAGCAGTTTATTTAGATTTTGCCTCTTCCTTTGAGCGCTACGGTAAAGAACAAGCTAAAATTCATGGGATTGAAAACCCTTCTTCTGAAAAAATAATAGAATTAGGTCGTGCCCTAGTGAAATCTAAATACGGAAACCTTTTTCAGATGTACGAAAAAATTGTAGATCAAGATCCGTACAAAACTCCAATGATGATCTATCCAGCAGTGCACTACACCATGGGTGGTACTTGGGTTGATTATAATTTAATGACAACCGTTGAAGGTTTATATTCTATCGGTGAATCTAATTTCTCTGATCACGGAGCTAACCGATTAGGAGCTTCTGCTTTAATGCAAGGCTTAGCCGATGGCTATTTCGTATTGCCTTATACCATAGGTGATTATTTATCACACGAAATCAGAACGGGTAAAATACCTACGGATACGCCAGAATTTGAAGAAGCTGAGAAAGAAGTAAAGGATAAAATTGATTTCCTTGTAAATAATAAAGGAGCACATTCTGTTGATTATTACCATAAAAAATTAGGGAAGATCATGTGGGACAAATGTGGAATGTCTCGAAACGCAGAGGGCTTAAAACAAGCCATGGCTGAAATTAAAGCACTACGAGAAGATTTTTATAAAAACGTAAGTGTACCAGGAGGAGCCTATGAAATGAACGCGGAACTTGAAAAAGCAGGTCGTGTAGCTGACTTCTTAGAACTAGGTGAACTATTTGCTAAAGATGCTCTTGTTCGTGAAGAATCGGCCGGAGGACACTTTAGAGAAGAGTACCAAACAGAAGATGGTGAAGCACAAAGAAGAACAGAATTCCAGTTTGTTTCTGCTTGGGAATATAAAGGCGAACCTGCCGATGCTGTATTGCATAAAGAAGAATTGGTTTACGAAAATATTGAAGTTAAAGAAAGAAGTTACAAATAGTTGATGGTTGCAAGTTGCTGGTTTTAAAAAAACCCGCAACGAACAACGAACAACCAAAAACTAAAAAATATGAATCTTACATTAAAAATTTGGAGACAAAAAGACTCAAAATCTAAGGGTCAAATGGTCGATTATAAGGTTACAGAAATATCTGAACACATGTCATTTTTAGAGATGATGGATGTTTTAAACGAACAATTGATAAACAATGGGGATAGCCCTGTTGCGTTTGATCATGATTGCCGTGAAGGTATCTGCGGATCTTGTTCTATGTATATCAATGGCGAGGCTCACGGGCCAGACAGAGGTGTTACTACCTGTCAATTGCACATGCGTATGTTTAAAGATGGCGATGTGATCACCATTGAGCCTTTTAGAGCAAAAGCATTCCCTGTATTAAAAGATTTATCTGTTGACAGAAGCGCTTTTGATCGTATTCAACATGCTGGTGGCTACATATCTGTAAATACCTCAGGAAATACCCAAGATGCCAATGCTACACTTATTTCTAAACACAATGCGGATCTAGCCATGGATGCTGCCACGTGCATCGGTTGTGGTGCCTGTGTAGCGAGTTGTAAAAACTCATCTGCAATGCTCTTTGTTGGTGCAAAAGTATCTCAGTACGCCTTATTACCACAAGGGCAGGTTGAAGCTGCTGATCGTGTTAAAAACATGGTGGCTCAGATGGATTTAGAAGGTTTCGGGAACTGTACCAATACAGGAGCCTGCGAAGTGGAGTGTCCTAAAGGAATTTCATTAGAAAATATCGCGCGTATGAACAGAGAATTGTTAAAAGCAAATTTCTAAAATAGCGTAACAATCCTTTTGTTTTACTTTTACAAAAGGTAAAACCATAGCTAATAAAAAACGCCTTCTCAATAAGAAGGCGTTTTTTTGTCTTTTAGCGTAGGTTAAAGGCTAATTGGGGTCTACTATTTTCTTTAGCTCTTGTGCTTGAGTTTTTGGGGAAACCTTGCACTAGATCCGTATTTTAGTGAAGTCATTAATTTGGGGAAAAATTCGTCACTCAAATACATTTCAAAGATACAGAGCGTATGCTATTTTGTAACACTTTTTGTTGTGAAGCCTAGCTATTTTGTTGTAAGTCTTATGAACGGTAGCCTAAATCGGTTAAATGACATGTAAATAATCTTATCTACTGCCCTAAAACAGTAATTTCACCTAAATTACTCATCTTTATAGTTAAAATCAGGCGTCTCATTTTACATTTTTACAATAATAAACTCAGAACGTCTATTAAGCTCGTGCTTTTCTTTGGTGCAGCTAACGGTACCATCACAATCGTTGAGTAACCTTTCTTCTCCGTAGCCTATGGCGCTCTCGATTCGACTTGCATCGATTCCTTGCGCTAACATATACGCTTGAGTAGCTTTTGCTCTCTTGTCTGATAAATAAAGATTATAGGCTTTTGGACCTCTGCTGTCTGTATGCGATTCTATTTTTATAACCATGCTTGGGTATTCCTTCATGGTCCCTATAAGTTTATCTAAGGCCACAGTAGCATCGTTCCGTATTTTAGCGGCATCAAAATTAAAATAAATCTTATCGGTTTTAAGTTTTCTAATGCCCTCTTCAACAGTAATACGCTCTTCTAGTCGCCTTAATGCCACATCCATCTGTACCGTTTCATCAACCTCGGCAAAGACCTCCTTGGTGTCTTCAATGAATCCGTCTTTGGTAGTACGCAGTACATATTTTTTATTTCCTTCTATTCCCTCGAAAACAAAGCTTCCGTCCTCTTGTATTTCAATTTCTTTTAATTTAATGTTGTTCTCATCCAATAGCGTCACTAAGGCTTCGGGCATATAGTCGCCAGTGACCAATTCTGTAACAATACCCGCAATAGTGGCCTTCGTTGTTTTTTCAGGGGGTACTACTTTGAAAGAATAAATATCATCGTCTCCTTTTCCGCCTGGTCGATTTGAAGCAAAATATCCTGTTTGATTTTTTTCATTGATGATATATGAAAAATCATCCTTATTACTATTTACGGGTTTACCAACATTAATAGCTTCTTGAAAACCTTCTACATCATAAGAAGATTCATAAATATCTAAACCTCCAAGGCCCACGTGGCCGTTTGAAGAAAAATACAGCTTGGTATCGGTGATAAATGGAAACAATTCCTTTTTGTTGGTGTTGATATTGGGTCCTAAATTTCTAGGTTCTGAATAGGTCCCATCTTCCAAAACATCCACTACAAAAATATCAGTTTCACCTATGCACCCCGGCATATCTGATACAAAATACAAAAGTTTTCCATCGGAACTTAAGGCAGGATGACCGGTAGAATAGGAATCACTATTGAAAGGTAATTCGGTGGCCTCTGACCACTCCTCACCTACCTTAACCGACTTATAGAGCTTTAAATGGTTGATACCATTTCCATCTCGTTTTAATTTTTTACTGTAGTTATTTCGTGTAAAATACATGGTAGCATTATCAGGAGAAAAAGCTACTGATGCTTCATGATACTTAGAATTTATTTTCTTTGAAAATTTAACTGCGTTTTTTAATTCTGCAGTTTCCTCATTCATCGTGGTTACATATAAATCTAAAAAGGGTTGATCATTCCATTTGTATTTTCTTGTTGCATACACCGAAGAATCTTTTGATGAGGCATAAACTACTTTATCCGATTCATAAAACATAGGAGAAAAGTCTGAATTCTTAGAATTGATCTCCATATTCTTAATATCAAACTTTAAACCTGCGTTAAGTATGTTATCCAAAACAATTTCATTTGGTGTTTCATTTTCCAAATCTATAGTAGTGTCAAAATTAGGTTCCATTTTATGGTAAACACGCATTAACCTTTTCGCTTTTCCATATTTACCGGTACCCTTTAAGGTGTGTGCATACTTAAAATAATTATCCGGAGACATATATTCTTCATAATTTTTATAAAGAATATCATAATAATAAAAAGCTTTATCCATGTTCGAATTAAAATAATACGCATCACCTGCTTTTTTTAATACTTCAAAAGAATAATTGCTTTTATCTTTTAGGGCCATTTCATAAAACGCGGCGGCTTCAACATACCACATTTTTTCAAAATAAAAATCAGCCTTTTCAATGAGTTTAGATGAACCAGGATTTTCCTTAGCGGCATTTTGGGCATCTCTCAGAGCATTTAATAAGTCTATGGTAACCTCTTCTATAGGGATTGATGGAATGCTGTCAGAATTTGTTTTTTCCTTCGTTTTGATAGTCCTATTTTCCACCACCTCTTTGGCCCTATTCTTTTCTTGGGCCTTTATCCCCAAGAAAGAAAGAAAAATTAGAACTATAAGTATTTTTTTCATCATTACTTTTTAAAAATGGCATGCCGTGATTTTACTAGCATCAATTCTTTTTCACAACTAATCACCAACCCAATTTAAATCTTTAAGACGTATGAGCCGCCATCATCTATACTATATCGAACAATAGTACAACAATGTCGATGAATGACTAAATATTTGTTGTAAATGACTCAGAACACGTCGTAAAACAAGGTTAAAATGATATGTTAAAGCAAGTTATCTACCTATTAAGTGTCGCTGCCCAAAGCATTTAGTTCATTTTTAAAGCTTATTTTGACCTACTATACGCGCTTTTTTATCTCGTCACCAAACCAAACTATTCCTCAATTTCAAAAACTCAGATTCTTATTTTAAAGCATTATAAAAATAAGGAAAATTCCCATTTAAGGTTCATGAGATGAAAAAACGCTCAATTCCTCAAATTCTATAATAACCCACAAAACGTTTATTTCAGAAGAATGCAACTCACTCTTGCCCACAAAAAAACCACGTTAATCAACGTGGTTAATGCTTTGGTAAACCTAAAAAATAGTTTACTTTTTTTCTTCTATTTTGTTTGATGCATCATCATCTTTGGAAGCATCTTTAAATTCTTTAATCCCGCTACCCAATCCACGCATTAATTCAGGAATTTTTTTACCACCAAAAAGTAATAAGATAGCGACTACAATTAATACTATAGAGGCCGGTCCCGGAATCGCCAAAACTATATTTGATACTATCATAATTTTTTATTTTAGAGCTACAAATTTACTAAAAAAGTATTAGATGTTGTGTTAATATTTAAGATACCTTAATTATATTTAAAAATAATATTGGCGTACTGTATACCTAACGAGAAACTTAATACTTTAGTATGGGTAAAAAACGTATATTTTTCCAAACTTGTAGAAAAAATATAATACTAAGCTTATATTTGTGAGGTATGGTGAAGAAAAAGAAAAAAAGAAAAGAAATTAAGCGAAAGTTACTCCATAAGTATCGCTTGGTTATTCTTAATGAAAATACCTTCGAAGAAAAAATTTCTTTTAAATTAAGTAGGCTTAATGTTTTTATTACAGGCTCGCTTTTTACCGTATGCCTGATTGCATTGACCACTTTATTGATTGCCTTTACACCTTTGCGAGAATATATTCCAGGATACTCCTCGACCAAACTTAAAAAACAAGCTACAGAACTCACCTATAAAACTGACTCTCTAGTGACTGTTTTAAATTATACCAATAAGTATTTAGATAATATTAGAAAAGTTCTCAAGGGAGATATTACCAACAACAAAATTAATAGAGACTCTATCTTTGAGCAGTTTAAAATAGACCCTTCCAGTATAGATTTAACGCCGATAAAAGAAGATTCGGTTTTACGAGCACAAGTAGCTTTAGAAGACAAATACAATTTATTTGAAAAAAACACAAAAGATGTAAGTCAAATTTTGTTCTCACCCTTAAACGGGAGTATTTCTCAGGAGTACGACTTAACGATTAAACATTACGCCATTGACATAGTCGCCACCAAAGGCACACCCGTAAAATCGGTTGCGGATGGCATCGTAGTTTTTTCAGAATGGACTGCAGAAACGGGTTACGTAATTCTTTTAGAACATAAAGACTGCCTATTATCTGTGTATAAGCACAACGGATCACTAAGTAAATCACAAGGTGATTTGGTAAAGGCTGGAGAAGTCATTGCAGCGGTAGGCAATACTGGAGAGCTTTCTACTGGACCTCATTTGCACTTTGAATTATGGAATAATGGCAGTCCTGTAAACCCAAGAAATTTTATCGATTTTAAATAATAACTATGTCACTAAAGTCGTTAGCTGCTAAAATTTTTGCCAAAAGAGTTCATAAACGTTCCCAGAAATGGGTGTCTAGGCCTTTTGAAACGCAAGAAAAACTCTTTCAAGAACTTATTGCAAAAGCAAGACCCACAGCCTTTGGTAAAGACCATCATTTTGATGGCATAAAAACACATGCTGATTTTGTAAAGAACGTTCCTATCCGGGACTACGAGGAGCTCAAAAGCTATGTGGATAGAGTGGTACAGGGCGAAAGTGATATCCTGTGGCCAAAAAAACCAGTGTATTTTGCAAAAACATCAGGAACAACATCAGGCGCCAAGTACATCCCCATCACCGAAGAATCGATACGGCATCAGGTAGAGGCCTCTCGGAATGCCATTCTAAATTATATTTACGAAACAGGTAATGCAGACTTTGTAAACGGTAAAATGATTTTTCTACAAGGGAGTCCCGTGTTGACTGAAAAAAATGGTGTTAAATTAGGTCGGCTATCAGGAATATCGGCTCATTATGTGCCCAATTACCTTCAAAAAAATAGGTTGCCAAGTTGGGAAACCAATTGTATAGAAGACTGGGACACCAAAGTAAACGAAATTGTAAAAGAAACCATGCATGAAGATATGACCGTGATTGCAGGTATACCTTCTTGGGTGCAAATGTATTTTGAAAAACTCCACAGTGCAAGTCACAAAAAAGTAGGCGATTTATTTAAAAACTTTAATCTGTTTATCTATGGCGGTGTTAATTATGAACCATACCGGGCTAAATTTGAAAACCTAATTGGTAGAAAAGTTGATAGTATAGAGCTTTTCCCTGCTAGCGAGGGCTTTTTTGCCTATCAGAATTCGCAAACAGAAAAAGGCATGCTTTTACTCCTAAATTCAGGTATTTTCTATGAGTTTATTAAGTCTGATGAGTTTTTTGATGAAAACCCCAACCGACTTACCATTAAAGACGTGGAAATAGGCGTAAATTATGTACTCATTATTTCTACAAATGCCGGATTATGGGCCTATAATATTGGTGATACCGTTCAGTTTATTTCATTAAAACCCTTTAAAATTATAGTCTCCGGAAGAATAAAGCATTTTATTTCAGCCTTTGGGGAACATGTTATTGGCAAAGAAGTAGAAGCAGCCATGCTCGCAGCTATTGAAGCTACTGATGCACGAGTAAACGAGTTTACCGTAGCCCCTCAAATAGTACCCTTGGACAATGAACTCCCGTATCACGAATGGTTTGTGGAGTTTCAGAAAGAACCCAGCAATTTTTCTAAATTTATTCAAGTTCTCGATGAAACTTTACAGCAACAAAATAGTTATTATTTAGACTTAAAAGTGGGTAAAATACTCCAAACACTAAAAGTAACCACCATAAAAGAAGGGGGCTTCAATGCCTATATGAAGGCTATCGGAAAATTAGGAGGGCAAAATAAAGTGCAACGCCTTTCAAATGACCGACGCGTGGCGGACAAACTATCTGATTTTAAAAAATAGCATGGGGACTCAGGCAGGTGAACCCTTAAGAACTTAAATTTATGTCGTAATTTTACACGAATTTTATTTATGAGCAAAAGCACAAACACCACTAGGGCACAAGAATCTACAAATGCCATTGAACGCATGTACATCACCATGCGTCATTTATTTAATCGAGGCTTTTATAAACCTATGGGTATTTCTGGGGAAACCTTAAGAAATGCCTTATTACAATTACGCCCAGAAATATATGGTACCATTGCTGAAGAAAAGGCAGAACTAAGTGGTTTAATTTATGTGTTAGAGCGCTTACCCGAAGGTATTGAACAATGCAGATTTATTAATTTAACTTCTGATGAAGGATACGGAAAATCGCATTTTAAGGCGATTATACCCCCAAAACGGCGACGAAACTGCTACCGCATAGATGACGAGCAGATGAACATCGAAATTACCAGAGGTAGATCTGATATTTATGATATTTTAACGCATTTAACCTTTTTATTTATAGAGTCAAATAAAATTTCAAAGCGGGTCATTATTGAGGAAACGGGTACCACTACGCGTGACTGGCAAAAGCTAGAATACGCCATTTCAAAGTCAAAACTGACACAAGCAGAACGCGAAATTGCTATCATGCACACCGCCAACGTTTTAGGAAGAACTTTTGATGAATTGTTAGAGGTGTATGGAAAATTTGCCACAAAAAAGAATCCTGATCGTTTGCTGCAAATTATATATTGGTTAGGAAAATTGGCGATAGAAGAAGAGGTCTCAAGTGAAAAAAGAGCTATTACCTTTAGCCCTGCTTTGCGAGAGCGCTTAGGACATCATATTCATGGAGAGCGCTGGGCAGATACGATAAAGAAAACGCTAAAAACCGCTGGCTTATTAGAAAGACCCATCCATATCATCAGTGCCAACATGCACAGTGTCATGAACTCGCTATTTGCTAAAAAAGCTTTAGCCAAAGAGTTTCCCAATACCAATTCCCTAGCTATTTTTGAAAAGCTAAGTGCTGCTGAAAATTCTGCATTGCGCAATAAGGTAATCTCCGTAGCTAAAAAGAATGGCATGATTGCCATCGACGACCTATCAGGAACCAATATCGATGTCCAGATTTTTGATACGGCAAAGCTGACGAGTGCTAATTGCAGTTATGAATTTCAAAAAGAGTTAGCTCGTGAGAAAAAACCTATTATCTTTGTCATGGATTATGCCTTTGGGGAACAAGCGTATGAAACTATAGACGAGTTATTAAAACCCTATAAAATCAAAAAAAACCAAGAGGTATTTTTAGATATTGAATCAATATCCATTATGGGCAAAGCAGGAATTTTAGAGGGTGGAAAAGGTGATTTAATGATCCCATCAGCACATATTTTTGAAGGTACTGGAGACAATTATCCCTTTAAAAATGAATTGTGCGCTGCAGATTTTGAAGGGAACGGTTTAAAAGTTTTAGAAGGCACCATGGTCACTGTTTTAGGGACCTCTTTACAAAATAAAGATATTTTAAAGTTTTTTAATACCTCTACTTGGAAGGCCATTGGCTTAGAAATGGAAGGCGTACATTACCAAAAAGCCATACAATCGGCTTCTAAAATACGCAAAAGTATTCGGGAAGATGTAAAAGTACGTTATGCCTATTATGCCTCTGACAATCCATTAGAAACAGGAAGTACCCTGGCCTCTGGAGGCTTAGGCACCACAGGTGTAAAACCCACCTATTTGATCACTGACAAAATAGTACAACAAATTTTTAATTCGCAAGGCTAAAAAATGAACGACCAAATACCAAAACAGCAACAATCCTCTGATGAGGTAGATTTAGGACAGCTATTTCAAATCATAGGCAATGGCTTTAAAAAGTTATTTCACTTCATTGGCGATATCTTTAAAGGCATCTTTAATCTACTCATTTTATTTTTAGTATTTCTACAAAAACATATTATAAAGTTTGCGATTGCGGGCTTTTTAGGCTTAGCTATTGGTATCTATGCAGACTTAAATAAGGAGCCGGCGTATTTATCTACCATGGTGGTAGAACCCAACTTTAATAGTGTGCAACAATTGTATAACAACATTCATTTTTACAATGAATTAGCAGAAGCCAAGGATTCTATGGCCCTAGCCGAGGCTTTAAATATAAATACCAAAGAAGCTGCTTCTATCAAGGAATTTACAGTAGAATCGTATTCTGATGAAAACCAAAAAGTACTGTTATTTGATAAGTTTGTGCGAAGTTTAGATACTACGACCCAAAAGGCCATTGACATGGAAAAGTATCTTTTGAATTTCAACTCCTTTGACGCGCGCTTCCACACCATTTCGGTTATGGCGAGCAACAATAGTGTGGCTAGAAAAATACAACCAGCCATAGTCAGCTCCATTTCAAGAAACGATTACTTTAACCTGCAGAAAGATATTAGCGATATAAATATCCAATTGCAAGACAGTCTCTATAGCAAGCAAATTAAAGAGATCGACTCTTTGCAGCTGTTGTACAAGCGGGTAATGCTTAAAGAAGCCGATAAGGCGATGCAAGGCACCAACATTAACCTAGGGGATACTGGCGGGCAAGACAACAAAGAACTTTCCTTGATCAACAAAATGGAGGAGCTCAAAAACAGTCTCGTAAAATTAAATGAAGAAAAGGCAAATAAATCGAGTATTTTAAATGTCATTTCTGCTTTTCCAAGACAAGGCGTGCAAATTAAAGGGATTTGGAATAGTTATAAATTCTTGATTCCGGCATTTTTAATTGTACTCACTGGATTTTTCTTGCTACTGTTATCGCTAAATACCTATTTAAAAAATTACAAAAAAGAGGCTTAAATGACTATTTTAATCACTGGAGGTGCGGGTTTTATAGGAAGCAATTTTATACCCTATTTTCTAGAGAAAAATCCCTCTTTTTCAGTAATTAATTTAGACCTTTTGACTTACGCTGGGGATTTAAAGAATTTAAAAGAAGTAGAAAATAATACCCGTTACCATTTTATAAAAGGTTCTATTTGCAATCGTGAATTGGTAGGTTCTATTTTCGAAAATTTTGACATAAAAGGCGTGATCCACTTTGCTGCGGAATCTCATGTGGACAATTCTATAAACGATCCATCAAATTTTATAAAAACGAATATTGAAGGCACATTTGTTTTAGTAGAAGCAGCAAAAAAGTATTGGATGTTAGCGCCCAACACTTATAAAATTGGGTATGAAAAAACCAAATTTCATCATATTTCTACAGATGAGGTGTTTGGTAGCTTAGGAGAACAAGGTTATTTTTCTGAGAATAGCCCTTATGCTCCAAACAGTCCCTATAGTGCTTCAAAAGCCTCATCAGACTTTTTAGTTCGTAGTTATTTTCATACCTATGGGTTACATGTAGTGACTACGCACTGCTCTAACAATTATGGACCCAAACAGCATGATGAAAAGTTAATTCCAACCATCATTCGAAAAGCATTAAAAAATGAAGTTATTCCTATTTACGGAAATGGAAAAAACATCAGAGATTGGCTTTTTGTATTAGACCACTGTTCTGGAATAGATTTAGTATTTCACAAAGGAGAAATTGGAGAAACCTATGTTCTAGGCGGCTCAAATGAGCATACCAATATCGCCATCGCGGAAACCGTTTGCGCGCTCCTCGATAAAGCTCATCCAAAAAAAGAAGGATCTTATCAAGATCAAATCAGCTTTGTGGCCGATCGTTTAGGTCATGATTTTAGATATGCTATTGATGCCAGTAAAATAAAAAAACAACTTGCCTGGGAACCAAAAGAAGTTTTAGAAACTGGACTTCAAATGACCATAGATTGGTACCTAGACAAATACAATAAATAGCGCCATGAAAGGAATAATTTTAGCTGGAGGTTCTGGTACACGCTTACACCCACTTACTATTGCCGTTAGCAAGCAATTGATGCCCGTATATAACAAACCGATGATTTATTATCCCTTGGCGACTTTGATGTCCGCCGGCATTAGAGATATTTTAATCATAACAAGCCCTCAGGATAAAGCTTTATTTCAAAAATTATTACATGATGGTAGTCAATTAGGGTGTAGGTTTAGCTATGCTGTACAAGAGCATCCAAATGGTCTAGCAGAAGCATTTATTATCGGTGCAGATTTTATCGCAGAAGATAGTGTGGCTCTTATACTGGGGGACAATATATTTTATGGCTCCGGTTTTAACACATTACTACAAAGCAATTCAAACCCTGATGGAGGCATTATTTACGGATATCACGTGAACGATCCACAGCGCTATGGCGTGGTTGAATTTGATACTGATGGCTATGCCATATCTATTGAAGAAAAACCCTTAAAACCAAAGTCAAATTTCGCGGTGCCTGGTATTTATTTTTATAACAATACCGTATTAGAAATTGCTAAGCAAATAAAACCGAGCCAACGAGGGGAGTTGGAAATTACTGACATTAATAAAGCCTATTTAGCATTAGGAAAACTTAAGGTCAGTGTCTTAGATTCAGGAACCGCTTGGCTAGATACGGGTACTTTTTCATCACTCATGCAAGCTTCACAATTTGTGGAAGTAATTGAAGAGCGTCAAGGCTTAAAAGTAGGCGCCATTGAAGAGGTTGCTTTTAAAATGGGGTACATTGATCTAAAACAGCTTCATCGATTAGCAGAGCCGCTTTTAAAAAGTGGTTATGGGGAGTATTTAATGAAGTTAAAATGAGACTCGATTCGAATTGCTAAACATAAGAATTATCGTACTTTTGCATCTCGAAAGAAGCGTTTTAGTCCATATTTGTAAATGAAGAAAAAAAATTTAATAATTTTCGGGACAAGACCAGAAGCTATCAAGATGGCTCCACTTGTAAAAGAATTTAAAAAACACAATGCTACTTTTGAGACCAAAGTATGTATTACTGCTCAACATCGCGAAATGTTAGACCAAGTTTTATCTTTTTTTGAAATCACACCAGATTTTGATTTAGATTTAATGAAACCTAATCAAAACCTATATACACTTACCGCCGATATTATAACAAATTTAAAGTCAGTTTTAGAAGAGTTTAAACCGGATTACGTGTATGTACATGGCGATACGACTACAACTATGGCAGCAAGTATAGCGGCTTTCTATTCAGGCGCCAAAGTCTGCCACGTCGAAGCAGGTTTGCGAACATTTAATAAGTTATCACCGTTTCCTGAGGAAATTAATAGAACTATAACTGGGCGTATTGCCGACTATCATTTTGCACCAACCTTAACTTCTCAACAAAATTTATTGCGAGAAAATATCAAAGAAGATTCGATTTTGGTAACAGGTAATAGCGTTATTGATGCCCTTAAATTCAGTTCAGAAAAAGTGATTTCAAAGACGTTTTTAGATATTGAAATAGAAAGTTTAAAAGGGTTAGTTGATGAGTCAAAAAAAATAATTTTGGTTACAGGTCACCGGAGAGAAAATCATGGTCAGGGGTTTATAAATATTTGTAAAGCTCTAAAACAACTCGCTGTTGAAAATTCAAATATTCAGATAATATATCCCGTGCATTTGAATCCCAATGTTCAAAAACCAGTTTATGAATTATTAGATAACATTGATAATATAAGCTTAATTAATCCATTATCCTATCCTGCATTTGTATGGTTGATGACAAAATCATATTTTATTATTACTGACAGTGGTGGTGTTCAAGAAGAAGCACCAAGTTTGGGAAAGCCAGTTTTAGTGATGAGAGACACTACAGAACGACCTGAAGCGGTTGAAGCTGGGACAGTGGTGATTGTTGGTACAAACACAGAAAAAATAGTACAACAAGCCACTAAGCTATTAAACAATCAAAATTTTTATAACTCCATGGGTATGTTACATAATCCTTATGGAGATGGAACAGCTTGTGAGAAAATAGTTCAATTTATTAAAAAATTATAGCAATGAATAGCAAACCAGAAGTTGTCATGATCGGATTAGGGTATATAGGTTTACCCACAGCGGCTTTAATTGCTAAAAGCAAGGTCTATGTGCATGGTGTAGATGTAAATCCAAGCGTAGTAAAAACTGTAAATCAGGGTAAAATACATATTGTTGAACCAGAGCTAGACCTTATTGTTTCTGAAGCTGTTAAAGAAGGTTACCTGAAAGCATCAACGACACCCGTTGAAGCAAATACATATCTCATTGTAGTACCAACGCCATTTAAAGATAAAAATGAGCCTGATATTTCTTTTGTAGAAGCAGCAACTAAAGCTGTCTTACCCTTGCTAAAAGAAGGTGACCTTTATATCATTGAATCAACATCCCCTATCGGGACAACTGAAAAAATGATGAGTTTAATTTTTTCAGAACGGCCAGAATTAAAGGACAATATCTTCATCGCCTATTGTCCTGAACGAGTACTTCCAGGAAATGTTATGCACGAATTGGTACATAATGACAGGGTTATTGGAGGTGTAGATTCTGTTTCTACGGAAAAGGCTGTTAATTTCTATCGAAAATTTGTTAAGGGTGATTTACATAAAACCAATGCAAGAACCGCGGAAATGTGCAAACTAGTAGAAAACTCATCTCGGGATGTACAAATAGCATTTGCAAACGAGTTATCACTTATTTGTGATAAAGCTAATATAAACGTGTGGGAGTTAATCGACTTAGCTAATAAACATCCGAGAGTAAATATATTGCAACCTGGCTGCGGTGTAGGTGGCCATTGTATTGCGGTTGACCCCTATTTTATAGTGGCCGACTATCCAATGGAGTCAAAAATTATAGGTACGGCCAGGGAGATCAACAATTATAAATCATTTTGGTGCGCTGAAAAAGTGCAAAATGCTAAATTACAGTTTGAATTGCAACATGGACGAAAACCTAGTATTGCTTTAATGGGTCTTGCATTTAAGCCTAATATTGACGATCTTAGAGAGTCTCCAGCAAAATATATTGCGCAAAAAGTATTGCAAAATGCCAATGATGAAGAATACTTTATCGTTGAGCCAAATATAAATAATCATAAAGTATTTAAACTTACCGATTACAATAGTGCCATTGAGAAGGCCGATATCATTGTTTTTTTGGTAGCACATAAAGAATTTAAAAAATTAAAGATATCTACTGATAAAGTAATATTAGATTTTTGTGGAATAATGAATTAAGAGTTTTTTTAAAATCACCACAATTTTGATTAAAAAAATTACTAAAATAAAAAAATTGATGAAACCTAATTATTTTTCACACAAAACAGCAGTTATTGATGAAAACTGTCTCATAGGGAACGGCACTAAAATCTGGCATTTTTCACACATAATGCCCAATAGCACGATCGGCGAAAATTGTAATTTAGGACAAAATGTTGTGGTTTCTCCCGAGGTTGTCTTGGGGAATAATGTTAAAGTTCAAAATAATGTTTCGATTTACACCGGAGTAATTTGTGAAGATGATGTGTTTTTAGGACCGTCTATGGTATTTACAAACATCATTAATCCAAGAAGTGCAATAATTCGCAAAGACCAATACGCTAAAACTTTAGTTAAAAAGGGAGCTTCTATTGGAGCTAATGCAACCATTATTTGTGGCAACACAATAGGCAAATACGCCTTGATAGGTGCAGGTTCTGTTGTAACTAAAGAGGTTGTAGATTATGCTTTAATTGTTGGGAATCCTGGAAAACAAATAGGTTGGGTAAGCGAATACGGTCACAAACTCATATTTAATCAAGAAGGCATTGCTGAATGTAAAGAAAGTAGACAAAGCTATAAATTAGAATATAATAGCGTAATACGAATTAGTTAAGAATGAATATAGATTTTGCAAATTTAGGATTAGCTTATGAAGAGCATAAGTTAGCGATTGATAAGGCTATGTCGAAAGTTATAAAAGATAGCAGTTTTATAATGGGTCCTGCCGTAGCTGATTTTGAAAAAAATCTCAATTCTTTTGTTGGCACCAAGCACTCCTTAACCTGCTCTTCTGGCACTGATGCTTTGTTACTAGCAATGATGGCGCTTAATATTCAGCCTGGGGATGAAATAATAACATCACCTTTTACCTTTATAGCCTCTGGAGAAACTATAGCTTTTTTAAAAGCAAAACCAATATTTGTAGATATTGAAGAAAATAGCTTTACCATAGATCCCGCTAAAATTGAAAAAGCAATTACTGAAAAAACGAAAGCAATTATGCCAGTATCACTTTTTGGTCAAGTGGCTGATATGAACGCAATAAATACCATTGCAAAAAAACATAATTTATATGTTATTGAAGATGCTGCTCAAAGTTTTGGAGCAACTCATCATGGAAAAAGAAGCTGTAATTTGAGCACCATAGGCTGTACTAGTTTTTTTCCTGCTAAACCCCTAGGATGTTTTGGAGATGGTGGAGCTGTTTTTACTAATGATGATGATTTAGCAGAGAAAATTAATAGTTTGAGGCTTCACGGACAAACTAAAAGATACTATCATAAGTACATTGGCATGGGAGGACGCCTAGATGCCTTACAAGCCGCAATTTTAAACGAAAAATTAAAGTATTATTGTAATGACATTATAAGAAGACAATACGTCGCGGAAACGTACTCAAGGAATCTTAAATCATCCATAATTAAACCGAAAATTACACCCGAAAATACTTCAGTCTGGGCACAATATTCTATAAGGGTTAAAGACCGGGAACAGGTACAAGAAAAACTAAAATCTTTAGGAATTCCGACAGCTGTACATTACCCAATGCCGCTTCATCTCCAAGAATGTTTTCAATACTTAGAAGGTAAAAAAGGAGATTTTCCTATTGCAGAACAAATATCTAATGAAATCATGAGCTTACCCATGAATCCGTACTTAACGGAAAAACAAATTTATTACATTACAGAACATCTAAATACTATTTTATAAATGAAAAATTTTGCCCTTATTGGTGCCGCTGGATACATTGCGCCAAGACACATGAAAGCAATTAAAGACACAAACAATAACCTTTTAACGGCATACGATAAAGGTGATAGTGTTGGTGTTATTGATTCTTATTTTCCAGATGCCGATTTTTTTGTAGAGTTTGAACGTTTTGATAGGCATATTGAAAAATTGAAATATGAAAAGAATAAATATTTAGACTTTGTAAGTATATGTTCTCCAAACTATTTACACGATGCGCACATAAGATTTGCATTGCGTAGCGGTGCTGATGCTATTTGTGAAAAACCCTTAGTTTTAAATCCGTGGAACGTGGATAAATTAAAAAAAGTTGAAGAAAACACCGGTAAAAAAATCTATAATATTCTTCAGTTAAGAGTACATCCTTCTATAATAGCATTAAAAGAGAAAGTTAAAAATACTAAAAAAGACACCAAATTTGAAGTTGATTTAACCTATTTAACTTCTAGAGGACATTGGTATTTTACCTCATGGAAAGGAGACGTAAGTAAATCAGGAGGCATTGCTACGAACATAGGTGTTCATTTTTACGATATGTTATCTTGGATTTTTGGAGATGTCCAAGAAAATGTGGTTCACGTACATGAAAAAGATAGAGCAGCAGGGTATCTTGAGTTCGAAAACGCTAGAGTTCGTTGGTTTCTATCTATAAATGCAAATTATTTACCAACAGAAATTAAAGAAAAAGGGCAAACTACTTATAGATCCATAACCATAGATGGTGAAGAGTTAGAATTTAGTGGTGGCTTTAAAGATTTACATACCATGGTTTATCAAGACATTTTAGACGGTAAGGGGTACGGTTTAGAAGCTGCCAAAACAGCTATTGAAATAGTACACAACATCAGAAATATCGAGCCAATAGGTCTTAAGGGGGAATATCATCCTTTTCTTGAAAAAAATTAATTAATGTTCGATTTAATAATTTTAGGACCAGAAATTTGTTAAAATTAGCCGTTAGCAATATAAAAAGTAACATTAAAAGTATTTCCAAATCTGAGTTTTTGAAAAATGTATCTTTTCAAATGCTAGGTGTTGGAATTGCTCAGTTACTACCATTATTGGCTACTTTAATATTGACAAGATTATATACTGAAGAAGATTTTGCAGGATACACGTCATTCATTGCTATCGGTAGTATTTTTGCGGTCGGGGCGGGAGCGAGATATCAGTATGCCATTATGATTCCAGAAAAGAATTCAGAAGCGGTCAAAGTGTTTAGTTTAAGCGTTTATTTAACTTTTGCATACTCTTTACTCCTAGTGCTTGTTGTGCTTGTAATAACTTTTTTTAATATTGACTTTAAAATTGGACACAATATCTATTTAATTCCACTTTATGTTTTATTTTTTGGTATCTGGAACGCTTTTTCAAATTTATCTATCCGTTATAAAAAATTTAAACAAAATTCTATATCAAAAGTTTTACAGTCTTTAATCTATGTTTCATCTAGCATTGTTTTTGGATTATGTAAACCAATATTTAACGGCCTAGTTCTAGCTAAAATAATTGGTGTTTTAAGCTCAATTTTTTATCTATTTAAAAAATCAGTTATTTCATTAGAGTTCCCTAAAATTAAATCTCTTAATAAAGTTGCTAAAAAATATAGTGATTATCCTAAATATGGATTACTACCTGCTTTTTTAGACATTGCTTCAGTACAAGGTATAGTGCTTATTTTAACTTGGTTTTACACCAAAGAGGATTTGGGTTATTTAGGACTAACTTTATTGATTTTAAGTGCTCCACTTAGTCTAGTTGGCACATCATTTAAAGAAGTATTTTATCAAAAAATAACATACTTCATAAATGCCAGGGAGTTCGCAAAAGGAATTCGTTTTTTTAAAAATTCTGCTTTAGGACTGCTATTAGTTGGAATACCCATCTGTTTAATTATACTATTTTTAGGTGAGGAGTTGTTTTCATTTGCCTTTGGAGATAATTGGATAAAATCTGGAACATTTGCGTCTATACTTTCTTTTTCATTTTTAATTCAATTGATTGTCAGTCCATTATCATCTGTGTTCAATGCGGCAAACAAACTTAAAGTAGCTTCTTATTGGCAAATATTATACTTCATAACAACGTTCTCGACTTTAGGGATGTTTGCCTATGTATTAAAATTTGAAGTTATCGAATTACTTTATGTATATGTCATTCATGAAATTATACTTTATAGCATATATTTTATTTTACAATATAATACTTTAAAAAAATTAAACTAAATGTGTGGAATATCTGGAATTATATTAAAAGATAAATCTTTTGTAAATAAGAATGATTTAATAAAGATGAATAATTGTATTAAACATAGAGGTCCAGATGGCGAGGGTTTTTATTACAACGGTAATTTAGGCTTCGGGCATAGAAGATTATCTATAATAGATTTAACTGACTTAGGAGCTCAACCTATGGAATATAACGAAGATTATATAATGACCTACAATGGTGAGGTTTATAATTATTTAGAGATAAGAGGTGCGTTACAGAAATTAGGCTATTTATTTAGAAGTGAATCTGATACAGAGGTTATTTTAGCGGCCTATAAAGAATGGGGCGAGAAATGTGTTGATCACTTCAATGGCATGTGGGCCTTTGCTATTTTTGATAAAAAAAGAAATGTTGTTTTTTGTAGCAGAGATAGATTTGGAGTAAAACCTTTTTATTATTACAATAAAAATAATGCCTTTTACTTTGGTTCTGAAATAAAACAACTATTAACCCAAATAAACAATCCAAAAGTAAACAAGCAAATTTTGTTTGATTATCTTTATTTAGGTTATCATCATCATTCTGACGATACTTTTTTTGAAGAGGTAACATCCCTAACACCTGGCTTTAATCTCACTTACGAATTAACTGATAATACCTTCAAAATAGAAAGATATTATTCTTTAAAAATAAATGAAGAATATGCTAAACTTTCTTTTCAACAAGCCGAATTGTTGTTCAGGGAAACAATAGACAACTCTATTAAACTTAGACTACGTTCTGATGTAAAAGTAGGCACTTGTTTAAGTGGTGGTATGGATAGTTCCTACATTGCTGCAACGGCTGCTAAAGCTTATAAAGCGGAAAAAAAATTTACTGCTATTACCGCAAAATCTATAGAGAAGGAAACAGATGAATCTTATTTTGCAAAAAAAGTAGTTGAACATTGCAATTTAGATTGGAAAATTGTAGAACCTGAAATAAATGATTTTTTTAAATTTGTGGATGAAGTTATTGAAACTCAGGAAGAGCCTTTTGGGAGTCCATCAATAATAATGCAGTATTTTGTTATGAAAAAAGCAAAAGAAGAAGGATGTATTGTACTTCTTGACGGGCAAGGAGGAGACGAAGCTCTCTTAGGTTATGATAGGTATTATTCGGCCTACTTAAATCAAAAGAAAGGACTATTTAATAAAATAAAAGGTGCTTTAGAAATATCTAAGAAATCAAAGTTATCAATAACAGAGGTGCTCGCATATAATTTTTATTTTAATAATGCAAAAATTAGGGCTCTAAGACAATTAAAAAGGTACGGTTTTGTAAAAAAAGAGTATAAAAAGTTCATGAATAACGAGTTATTAAAGAAGTTATCTGCCGTCAACAAAGATATACACCAACTCCAAGAATTCGAAATAACTAAAGTACAACTTCAAAAACTTTTGAAATACGAGGATAGAAATTCAATGAAATTTTCAATTGAAACTAGAGTTCCTTTTGTGGATTATAAAGTAGTTGAACTGGCATTTTCATTACCTTTTTCTTATAAGATGCATGAAGGTTGGTCTAAGTATATTTTAAGAAAAGTTGCTCAAGAGAAACTTCCTGATGAAATAGTTTGGCGAAAGAATAAGTTTGGCTTCGAATCTCCGAATAAAAAGTGGTTGGAAAACAAGCAGAGTTTTATTGAGAAAATCAAAAAATCAAAGTTCATGAATGAATTTATTGAAACAGATAAACTACCTGATACCATAGACGATATTTCTTTATGGAAGCTATATAATATTACTTTATGGTCTGAAAAATTTAATGTAGTTTTCTAAAATGAATTTATTTAAAAAATATAAGGATATCTTCATAGATGAGCCCAACAAGCTTTCCTTATTTCTTTTAGGTATATTTTCATTTACTTTACCACTTTATCAAATAATTTCTACACTTATCTTATTACTCTTAGTAATAGTTTCAGTTATAAAGCTTATTTCTAATACATATTACAAATTATATTCAGCATATATATGGCCAATTTTACTCTATTTTATAATAATAATCTCACTTTTAGTATTTGAAAATTTTGAAATTAGGTATGTACAACATAGAGCGAGCTTAATAGCAATGCCTCTTGTTTTTTGTACTTTAAGAACAAATCAACAACAATTTGAAAAACTTCTTCTATATTTTGTAAATGGTTCATTCGTGTCACTTTTAATATGTTATGGAAATGCGTTTTATAATTCTATTTCCTTTTCAAGTGGTAAAATTCTTTTTCAACCTGCAGTAAATAACGAATTTTCTTTTTTTTACTCTGTCGTCCGAGATGGCAATTATTTCTTCTCCTCATTTTTTTCAATACTTCATGATTCAACCTATATGGCAATTTATATTAATTTTGCCATTACAATTATACTAAGCTTTTCATTATGGAAAAAAAATAAGATCTATTTAGTCTTTTTATTTTTATTCATTCTATGTATTTTCCAATTATCAAGTAAGATTGCTATTTTCATTACGTTCGTTATAATTTGCTACTATTTTGTTCTTAAAGTCAATAAAAAAAGTTTAAAAACATTAACATTAGTTATCACTATTAGTGTGGGATTATTATTCTTTTCACAAAACCCTAGAGGAAAAGTAATGATAGATACTTTTATAAAAGAAGGTATTAAAATTAACCCGACTGAAAGATTTGGCTACGCTCTAAGATTAATGTCTTGGGACGCTTCTATAGAATTAGTAAAAGAATACCCCTTAACAGGTGTAGGTATAAGTAATGTACAGAAAGTCCTAAATGTAAAATATCAAAACAAAAGCTACACCACTCCTTTAGAACAAAATTTAAATTCACACAATCAGTATCTACAGATTATATTAGAAACTGGTATATCAGGCTTTATTTTAATTATTTTGATGCAATTATCCCTCTTTAAAAAAGTATCTTTAAACAAGATTGTCGGCCAGCAATATTTAATTTTAATGTTTTTATTTAGTGTTAGTGTAAGTTTCTTATTTGAAAGTATGTTTAATAGGTATTCAGGTCTAGTTTTTTTTATGTTTATATATTGCATGATTATAAATAATAGTGAATATAGAAAAATATGACTATTGGTGTTGATAAAATTAAATTTCAAAACTTTTTACTGGCAATAGCGCTCTTTGTTGTTCTACAACTTTGTTTTTCATTCACAATTCAATATTTATATGTCTTTAAGATCGCTGAAATAAGTATAGGTATATCTTATAAATTTAGTTGGCTCAAATTTCTAGGGAGCCTTCTTATTATTATAATGTTTTGTTCAATTATACTGGCTATTAGAATGAAAGGTTTTTTATATATCCAAAGTTCTTTAATCCTTCTTTTTTTTGTTTTTCCAAGTGCAATTTTATACACTAATGTAGCGAATATTGATGCAAGAATTTTTTTGTCGCATATCCTTTTATTAGGCATAATATTGCTAATAGGTAAAATAAAAATAAAAATATCAACCAAAACACTTGGTCTCAATCAATCAAAAAAAACTTTGTTTTACACTGTCCTAATTGGGTTAATTCCCTTTTTAATTCTTTATGGGCCGCATATTAACCTAGACAATTTACTGTTGAAAGATATATATGAAACAAGGGAATTATTAAGTGCTAAAATCAATAATTTGTACACTAATTACAGTTATTCTTGGCTCAATAAAGTTCTTATTCCTGCCTTGCTGGTATTTGGTTTATTTTTTAAAGAAAGATTTTTAATTATTTTTACTTCTATTGCTTTGATATTCCTTTTTTTATGTGGTGCGCATAAAGCAGTTTTTATTGGACTAATAATTGTTCTAATTCTATACAAGTTTGATTATATAAAAAAAACTAATTATTTTATCAAGATATTATTAATTATTAGTGCACTTTCTTTGGTATCTTCTGTTTTTTTTAATAATGATTTTATAGCAGTACATACAATTAGAAGAACCATGTTTTTACCTGCATTATTGGACATTCTTTATTTTGATTTCTTTAATGGAAACCCTTTATTATGGTCTGAAAGCTTTCCAGGAATATTTAAGAATTATCCTTATGATTATTCGCATTCTTATATTATTGGTGAAAAATATTTCAACTCAATAGAATGGGGTGCAAACAATGGAATAATATCTGAAGGATTTATGAATTTTGGAATTTATGGTGTGTTAATAAATTCAATAATTATTGGTTTATATTTTTCCATTATAAATCAATTAAATATCAGCAGTAAATTTTACGGTGTATTTTTTCTATTATTTTTCTCTCTTATAAGCTCTTCCTTGCCTACAGTATTACTAACTCACGGTGGATTTATTTTAATATTGGTATCTTTCGGATTATTAAAAGGAACGGACAAAAAAATGGTTTGAATAATTTTATAAATCTAAAATATCAATAGCATATTTCTTTCTCTAATTTTGTAAAAAAGCAGATATAATTGATTAAACTATTTAAAATAAATAATTGTGAAAAAAGTATTGATTTTAACAAAAACGAATTGGTCAGAGCCCCCAAGAATAAGGCATCAAATAACAAGATTACTTAAGGAAAAGAATTTTGAAATCACATACCTTGAAAAAAACAGTTATAAAAGTTTAATAATAAAAAAAAGAGAAGAGGAAGGCATTACTTTTTTTTCGCATTCAGAATTGATTCACCATCAATTAAGGTATTTCCCATTCATTCAAAAACTAAACAACTTAATTGTTAAGTTTTACTTAAAAAAAATAATGCAGCAAATAGAGTTCGAGTTCATTATGAACTTCAGTTATGAATACTCTTTTTTAAAAACATTAGCGCCTGAGAAAAAGATTATAAGCATCATGGAAGATGATTTTGAAGAACAAGCAAAGTTTGGAATGACTAAGCAAATCAGAAATCAAATCAAGACAACCTGTGAAAACTCAGACGCTGTTTTGACAGTATCATATCCATTATTTAGAAAGCTTAGTAGTTATAAAAATAATGTAACGATGCTATTTCCTTGGAGTCAAAGAAAATATGAATCTCCGTTAAATTCAAGTAAAAAGAGACATACGATTTTATATTTTGGTTTTGTAGGTAGGCTAGATTGGTTAGTACTAGAAGAACTTGTGAAAAGCACAAATTATAATTATAGGTTTGTAGGGCCAACCATTGGGAAGACAGATGATAAAATGATTCAACGATTATCTCAAAATAATAATTTCGAATATATTAAATATAGCACATTAGATCAACTTAAAACAGATGATTTATTTTGTTCCATTTTACCATATAACCCAAATCTTGGTAATGTACAGGCCTGTACTGTAAGTAATAGAGCTTTTAATTTACTATCCTTAGGGCTTCCATTAGTTTATGCTGATTTAAGAAATTTAATTAAAGCTCCAAATACAATAATTAGAGCCAACAAAACCATTGATGATTATAAGGAAACACTTGATTTTTATAATAATAATTTTTTTGAAATACAAAATGATATAGAGCTTTTTTTAAAAGATCACTATAAAGAAAATAGATGGGAAGTTTTAAATAGGGTTATTAATGAATAATAATGTATTTGCTTCATATCTAAATATCTTATTGTCCTTTTGGATTGAGTTAACTAAAATTAATAATCCAAGATGAGTAGCCTTTTAAAAAAAAGAAAAAATATCTTTGTTATAAACTATATTACTATTTCAATTCAGTCAAATTGAGATGAAAAAAATAAAAATGAGCAATACAGAATTCCAAATATGCACTAATTGTGTCATGGATACTACAGATTCAAAAATTACTTTTGATAACAAAGGGGTTTGTGATCATTGTAACACCTATTACAATGATATTCTTCCTAAATGGCATACTGACGAAAGAGGCGACAAGGCTTTAAGAGAAATAGTAGCTAAAATTAAAGAAGAAGGGAAAGGGAAAGATTTTGATTGTTTAATGGGTATGAGTGGAGGTATTGATAGCTCCTACCTTCTGTACATGATGAAAGAAAAATATGGCCTACGACCTTTAGTTTTTCATGTTGATGCAGGTTGGAACTCTCAAATAGCGGTTAATAATATTGAACGCTTAGTAGATGGATTGGGCTTAGACTTATTTACTGAAGTAATTAATTGGGAAGAAATTAAAGATTTACAATTAGCTTATTTTAAATCTGGAGTTCCCCATATCGATACACCACAAGATCATGCTTTTTTTGCCACAATGTATAAATTTGCTTCTAAGCACAATATAAAGCATATTCTTACAGGAGGTAATTACTCGACGGAATGTGTTAGAAATCCTCTAGAATGGATGTATTATCAATCAGACGCTATTCAACTAAGAGATATATATAAGCAACATGGTACAGGAAAACTTAAAGACTACCCCGTTACCAATATTTTGTGGCATAAGGTTTATTTACCATATTTTAAAGGGATTAAATTGATAAGACCTCTTGATTACATACCTTATCATAAAGACGAAGCCATGCAGGAATTAGTTGATAAATTTGGCTACCAAAAATACCCGCAAAAACATTTTGAATCTCGATTTACTAGATTTTATGAAGCCTATTGGCTACCAGAAAAATTTGGATATGACACTCGTAAGGTGCAATTTTCGAGTTTAATATTAACAGGACAAATGACTAGGGAAGATGCTTTAGAAGAGTTAAAAAAACCAGCTTACGATCCTGAAACAGTAAAACAAGATTTTGAATTTGTAGCAAATAAATTGGGTATCGCTGTAGATGAACTACAAAGCTACTTAGATGCTCCAAACAAAACCTATAAAGATTACAAATCTCAGGAAAATATTTATAATATTGGGGCAAAGGTTATGCGCTTATTTGGTCTTGAAAAAGGAGGAAAAAGATGATGACAATTGTTAATTATGGATCAGGGAACATCCAAGCCATATTAAACATCTACAAACAACTAAATATTGATTGTTTTGTTGCTAACGCTCCAGACCAATTGGCTGAAGCCACTAAATTGATTTTACCCGGTGTCGGTGCCTTTGATGAAACTATGCAACAATTAGTAAATTCAGGCTTTAAGAAAGAATTAGATAGGTTGGTGTTACAAGAAAAAATTCCAGTAATTGGTATCTGTGTAGGCATGCAAATTCTCGCCAATAAAAGCGAAGAAGGTGAATTACCGGGCTTAGGTTATATTGATGGTGAAGTGAAAAAATTTGACAGCACAAAGTTCACCCAAAAACCATATTTACCTCATTTAGGATGGAATACTATAAATCCTACTAATGCGCATAAAATATTTGAAAACATAGATTTTCAAACCGGTTTTTATTTTTTACACTCGTACTATTTTTCTTGTAAAAATAGCGATGATATCCTTTCAAGAACCAATTATGGTGAAGATTTCTCATCAGCAATATATAATGAAAATGTTTTTGGGATGCAATTTCATCCTGAAAAAAGCCATAGCAATGGCATTCAATTATTTAAAAACTTTGCTAATTTATAAAACATGTTGAGATCTCGAATAATCCCTTGTTTATTGGTTAGAAATAAAGGTTTAGTAAAAACTGTACAGTTTAAAGATTCCAAATATGTTGGAGACCCGATTAACGCGGTTAAAATTTTTAACGAAAAAGAAGTAGACGAATTAATAGTTTTAGACATCGATGCTACTAAGGAAGGACGTGAACCTGACTTTATGATGATTAAAAATTTAGCAAATGAATCTAGAATGCCACTATGCTACGGAGGAGGAGTCAAAACCGTAGAACATGCAAGAAAAATAATTCATCTAGGTGCAGAAAAAGTGGCATTGAGTTCTGCGGTTATTGAAAATCCTAACTTGGTAGTCGAAATAGCCAAAGCAGTAGGAGTTCAAAGTGTTATTATTGTTTTAGATGTTAGAAAGAAAGGCTTATTAGGTAAATATCAAGTATATACGCACAACGGTACTAAAGCAACTGGCAAAGATCCAAAAGAACTTGCAATTCAATTTGAAAAATTAGGTGTTGGTGAAATTGTTATAAATGCTATTGATCAAGATGGTATGATGAAGGGGTACGACTTAAAACTATTAGAAATAATTAGAAAGGCAATTCATCTTCCTTTAACCATTTTAGGTGGCGCAAGCGGTTTAGACGAAATTAAGCAAATTGTAGATAAGTACAAGGTTATTGGCCTTGCCGCCGGTAGTATATTCGTTTTTAAAGGAAAATATAAGGCTGTATTAATTAATTATCCGAACGCAGAAGAAAAGAAAAAATTGACATTTTAGAAATGAAACAAATTATACAAGACCTTAAAAACGGAGAAACCATATTAGAAGAAATTCCTGTTCCAATGACAAAATCGGGATGCGTACTTATAAAAACTACAAGATCATTGGTTTCTTTAGGTACCGAAAAAATGATGGTTGAATTTGGAAAAGCAAATTTTATTCAAAAAGCACGTCAACAGCCAGATAAGGTAAAAATGGTTTTAGACAAAGTAAAAACAGATGGTTTTAAACCAACTATGGATGCTGTTTTTAATAAATTAAACCAACCTTTACCCTTAGGGTATTGTAATGTCGGGGAGGTAGTTGGCGTTGGTAATGGTGTAACCGAATTCGCCATTGGCGACCGTGTTGTGTCAAATGGTAATCATGCAGAATATGTAAATATTCCTAAGAATTTAGTGGCTAAAATTCCAGATAATGTCACCGATGAAGAAGCGACATTTACCGTAATTGGTGCTATAGGACTGCAAGGTATTCGACTATTAAACCCTACTTTCGGCGAAACAATTGTTGTTGTTGGGCTTGGTTTAATAGGCCTAGTTACAGCAGAATTATTACTTGCAAATGGTTGTAATGTAGTAGGCTTCGATTATGATGCTGAAAAAGTAAAAATCGCAAACGAAAAAGGAATTGTAGCTATAAACCCAGGCGAAGGTACGGACCAAGTTAAATTTATTGAATCGTTTACCAATGGCATTGGCGCTGATGGTGTTATTATTACGGCATCGAATAAAAGTAACGAAATTATTTCTCAGTCTGCTAATATGTGCAGAAAACGCGGCAGGATAATATTAGTTGGTGTTATAGGTTTAGATATTAGTAGAGCCGATTTTTATGAAAAAGAAATCTCTTTTCAAGTTTCTTGCTCCTATGGACCAGGAAGATATGATGACAATTATGAAAAGAAAGGAAACGATTACCCAATTGGATATGTTAGGTGGACAGAAAAAAGAAATTTTGAAGCCATTTTAAATGCTATTTCAAGAGGAACTCTAAAGGTGAAGCCTTTAATTACAGAACGCATTGCCCTAAATGATTATCAAAAAATTTATGGGGATATGAAAAACTCAAGATCTATAGCCTCTATTCTTGAGTATAATAGTACTGTCGCACCAATATCAACTGTTACAATTGCTTCTAAAAACTTTAAAGGAAAAAAGGGGGTTATAGGCATCATTGGTGCTGGTAATTTTACCAGTTCAACAATTTTACCCAATCTTAAGAAAATTAGCGCTGAGGTAAAATATATTGCAAGCTCCGGAGGGTTAACGTCCACCATTATGGCTAAGCGTCATAATATCGCGAATTCTACATCCGATTATCATGAAATTTTAAAAGATCAAGATGTTGATTTAGTATTCATAACTACACAACATAATATGCACGCTGCAATGGTTTTAGAAACCATAAAGGCTAAAAAAAGTGTTTTTGTTGAAAAACCACTTGCCCTTACAAATACTGAACTCAAAGAAATTGTCACTCAATACCAAAACGAAAATGTAACCATTTCAGTAGGGTTCAACAGACGTTTTGCGCCTTTGGCAAAAAAAATGAAAAGTTTAATGGGCAATGGTAATACGCCAATAAACATTGTAGCGACTATGAATGCTGGTTTTATTCCCGCAGATGTTTGGGTCCATGATATGCAAGTAGGTGGTGGGAGAATTATTGGAGAAGCATGCCATTTTATAGATTTATGCACCTATTTTACAGGGAGTAAAGTAATTTCGGTGTGTATGAACGCCTTAGGTGTAAATCCTCAAGAAAATACAGATAATGCAAGCATTCTTCTTAAATATGAAAATGGATCAAACGCTGTAATTAATTATTTCTCTAATGGTAGTAAAGCATATTCTAAAGAGAGGGTCGAAATTTATTCGCAAGAACGCACTATGGTGCTGGATAATTGGAGAAAATTAAAAACTTATGGATTTAAAGGAAGTTCAAAAGTAACTTCTAAACAAGATAAAGGTCACTTTAATCAATTTATAGAACTAATTCAACAACAACAAAAGGGTGGAGAAGCTATTATTCCATTCTTTGAAATCGTGAACACTACCAAAGCCTCTTTTGCTGCTATTGCATCACTTAAACAAGGGAAATGGATAGCTATAGACTAAACTTACTATTAAACACCGTAAAACATCTAAAAATTAAGCAAATTCGCTTTCAACTGTACTATAAGATTCGAAATAAATTATTTAAAAAAAAATATCATAATTCTTTAAAGCATAGTCCCCTACCTTTAAATTGGGGTCCTGTATTTTTAAATGAAAATAGTTTTTTAGTTGATCGTTTTTCATTTCTCAACCTTGAACATAATTTTCATGGCCTTATAGACTGGAACTATGCTGACTATGGAAAACTTTGGACCTATAATCTCAATTATTTTGATTTTTTAAATCAAAAAACCTTAAGTGTAGATCAAGGTTTAAAATTAATTAACGACTACATTGAAAATGATACGCTAAAAGATGGTCTAGAGCCTTATCCAATATCTTTAAGAGGTATTAACTGGATCAAATTTTTATCCATAAACAAAATATCAGAAACGAGAATTGATCAAGCATTGTATAATGATTATTATAGACTATTTGATAATTTAGAATATCACTTGTTAGGAAATCATTTATTAGAAAATGGATTTTCCCTATTATTTGGATCCTATTATTTTAAGGATGAAAAGCTCTATCATAAAGCACAAAAAATTTTATTTACAGAACTAAAAGAGCAGATTTTAGAGGATGGGGGACATTTTGAACTGTCACCCATGTACCATCAAATACTTTTATACAGACTTTTAGACAGTCTTAATCTCTTAAAAAATAATCAATGGCTCTCTAATGAACTATTAGTTTTTTTAGAAGAGAAAGCTGAAAGTATGCTTTCTTGGCTCCAAATGGTTACCTATAAAAACGGGAATATACCAATGGTTAATGATAGTACCTACGATATAGCTCCTAAATCAGATCAATTATTTGAATATGCAAAAAAATTAGACCTAAAATGGACTGAAACGAAATTGTCAGACTCAGGGTATAGAAAGTTTAAAACAGATTCATACGAACTTTTTATGGATGTAGGTAATATTGGCCCTGATTATCAGCCCGGTCACGCGCATTCAGATACCTTGAGCTTTGAGCTGTACGTAAAACAACAACCTATAATTGTTGATCCTGGAATTTCTACTTATGAAAAAAATGAAAAGCGTTTACGAGAACGTCAAACAGCATATCATAATACAGTAAAAATTAATCATCAAGAACAAAGCAAAGTTTGGGATGGCTTTAGAGTAGCACATAGAGCTAAAATTACCACATTAACAGAAAAAGACAACGTAGTGTCTGCTACCCATAATGGATATAAAAAATTAGGGATATTACATACTCGAAATTTCATTGGAAATTTAAATACTATAGAAATAACAGATATTTTTTCTAAAAAAATAGATAATAACCAAGTAGCTTATTTTCATTTTCACCCAGATATTGTTTCCATAGAGGTTATTGAAAACAATAGCGTTTTGATTAATCATAGTATTGTAATACAATTTGAAAGTGAAATTATAAAAATTATAAAAACTAAATATGACTATTGTAAGGGCTTTAATAAAACTGATAAGGCAGAAAAATTAGAGGTATATTTTGATCAAGAGCTTATTACAAAAATTTTTCTAAAGGAGTAAAAATGAAACTACTATTTTTAACTGATAATTTCCCGCCAGAAGTTAATGCACCCGCAACAAGAACTTATGAACATTGCAGAGAGTGGGTAAAACAAGGTGTTGAGGTGACTGTTATTACTTGTGTACCTAATTTCCCGAAGGGCAAAGTTTTTGATGGTTATAAGAACAAAATTTTTCAAAAAGAAATTATTGATGGAATAAAAGTGATCAGAGTTTGGACGTACATCACTGCGAATGAAGGCTTCTTAAAACGTATTCTAGATTACCTAAGTTTTATGATTAGTTCTTTTATTGCTGGATTATTCGTTAAAACAGATGTAATAATTGCGACCTCTCCACAATTTTTTACGGCAATTTCAGGGAGATGGCTTTCGTTTTGGAAAAGAAAAAAATGGATAATGGAAGTTCGTGACTTATGGCCAGAGTCTATTAAAGCTGTAGGTGCCATGAAAACAAACCCTGCCATACGCTTTTTTGAATTACTCGAAAATCGAATGTATAAAAGTGCTAATAAAATTATAGTAGTTACGGACTCATTCAAAGAGGTTCTAATTAAGAAAAATAACATTGATTCTTCCAAAATATCCATTATTAAAAACGGCGTAAATACATCCCTTTTTCAACCTATACAAAAAGATGTACATTTAATTCAAGACTTAGGTTTACATGAAAAATTTATAATTGGTTATATAGGTACGCATGGGATGGCCCATGGTTTAGATTTTATTTTAGAATGTGCTAAAGACATTTCAGATAAAGATATTCATTTTCTATTTTTAGGAGAAGGTGCCAAAAAACAAGAGTTATTAACCCAAAAAGAAAACTTAAAATTAGATAATATCACCATGTTAGCTTCCGTGACAAAAGAAGAGGTAGCTAAGTATATATCAATTATAGATATCGGTTTGGTAAACTTAAAGAAATCAGATACTTTTAAAAGTGTATTACCATCAAAAATATTTGAACTTTGTGGGATGCATAAACCTATACTTTTAGGTGTTGAAGGTGAAGCAAAAAAATTAGTTGATGAATACCAAGTAGGCCTAACTTTTGAGCCAGAAAATAAAAAAGATTTTCTCGAAAAGATTAAACTTTCAAAAAAATTAAAAATAACAAGTGATAATTTTAATCGCTTGATAACAGATTTTGATCGTATAAAATTAAGTAAAAAGATGCTCGAGTTTGTCAAGCAATAAACACCAGTTTTAAAAAAAGAATAGCTACTTTTACTTTCAAATTTTTAATACATTAAATTGCACTTCTTAGAAACCGCCATATTAATATATATTGGTGCTTTTCTATTAACCTATTTAACTATACCAAAGATTATAAAAGTAGTTGGGTATAAAAGGTTAATGGACGACCCCAATCATCGAAGTTCTCACGTAGGAAAGACCCCTACCTTGGGAGGAGTTTCATTTTTTTACACCCTAATTTTTGCCTTATTTTTCATAAAAGATTGGAGTAGTTTTCAAGAAGGCATCTACATTATTCCTGGACTAACCATTTTGTTTATAGTAGGCTTAAAAGACGATTTAGTAGTGCTTTCCCCACTATCAAAATTAATCGCTCAAGCTATAGCCGTCTCATTTATCTTATCAAATGAAGGTTTTATCATTCATTCCTTAAATGGATTTTTAAATATTCATGAAATTCCGTACTTTTTGTATTTGGGTATCGCGGGTTTTATGATGATTACTATTATTAATTCTTATAATTTAATCGATGGTATCGACGGATTAGCCTCCATTGTCGGAATTGTAATCTTAATGATATATACCACAATTTTTTATTTATCAGGAGAGCATTATTATGCATTAATAGGGCTGACTTTAAATGCCAGTCTTATGGCGTTTTTAGGATATAATGTATCTACTGACAGAAAAATTTTTATGGGAGATACGGGTTCATTAATTGTCGGGTTTATCATAAGCGTTTTAACCCTAAAATTTCTGGCGCTTAAACCTCAAGATTATACGGAACTCCCTTTTTTATTAGAAAATGCTCCTCTTATTGCCATAAGTATCCTAATTGTTCCTTTATTTGATACGGCAAGAGTGTTTGCGATACGCTTATCCCAAAAAAAAGGCCCATTTTCTCCTGATAGAAATCATACACACCATGTTTTAATTGATTATTGGGGGTTATCTCATAAACAGGCAAGTTTTATTATTGGATGCTTTAATTTAATCTTTGTCATGCTTTTTATTGTTTTAGGCAGTACTGCAAAAAACATTGGAATGGTGATCATGTTAGTGACAGTTGTTATTATTCTTGGCTATGTTTTTTTTAGATACAACTATAATTTTTCTACGCTAAAGCAAAAAATAAAAATAAAAAGAAAGGTAGATCATCTTAAAACTAAAATTGAAAGTCCAAAAAAGAAAAAAAATCGAAAAAACGAACAGAAATGATGTTTTTATGACTTTCAATTTAATTCTAGAAGCTAAGTAAACCACTTTACTTATGAAAAAAATACTCATCACAGGCGCTGCAGGTTTTTTAGGTTCTCATTTATGTGATCGCTTTATAAAAGAAGGGTTCCATGTGATTGGCATGGATAACCTCATTACAGGGGATCTAAAAAATATCGAACACCTTTTTCCTTTAAAGCAGTTCGAGTTTCACCACCATGATGTCTGTAACTTTGTACATGTTAGTGGGGAGTTAGACTATATTTTACATTTTGCCTCGCCCGCCAGCCCTATTGATTATTTAAAAATACCTATTCAGACGCTTAAAGTGAGTTCTGTTGGCACCTTAAATTTACTAGGCTTAGCCAAACAAAAAAACGCTAGAATTTTAGTAGCCTCTACTTCTGAAATTTATGGGGACCCTCTAGTGCATCCACAAAACGAGGAGTATTACGGCAATGTCAGCTCTATAGGCCCACGTGGCGTATATGACGAAGCGAAACGCTTTATGGAGTCGCTCACCATGGCGTACCACCGGTATCATGGCGTTGATACGCGTATTGTGCGCATTTTCAATACCTATGGTTCACGAATGCGCTTAAATGATGGTCGCGTAGTACCTGCCTTTATGGGACAAGCCTTACGAGGAGAAGATTTAACCGTTTTTGGGGATGGCTCGCAAACTAGATCATTTTGCTATATCGATGATCAGGTAGAAGGTATTTATCGCTTGTTAATGAGTGATTATACGGATCCCATCAATATTGGTAATCCGCATGAAACAACTATTTTAGAATTTGCACAAGAGATTATTAAACTGACAGGAACCACTCAAAAAATCATCTTTAAACCCCTTCCGCAAGACGATCCTCTGCAACGACAACCAGATATTACCCGAGCTAAAGAAATTTTGGGTTGGGAGCCAAAAGTGCATCGTTCAGAGGGCCTTAAAATAGTCTATGATTATTTTAAATCCTTATCGCCTGAAGAACTTCAAAAAAAAGAACATAGAGATTTCTCTGGAAACGGCAAGTAGATTCCGAATCAATTGATCCTGGTATTGTATTCCTTAAGATTCAGAAATCAAGATTCAAGATAAATAGGTCTAGGCTCTTCGTTATGAAATCTTTTTGTCATTGATTACTTAAGGGGCTAGTGCTAATTGCCCTCGAAGCTACTACAGCTGTTAAAAGATTAATACACATAGTTATCTCAGCAATTTAATGGTTCGCATTTAGAATTTAAGGTCTTGTCCCCTGATTCTAAAAGCAGCGCGGTCTTGATGCTGTGGCAGGCCAATTATGATGAATAATATCTGGCATTATTCAACTTCAATAGGTATTTTTGCGGAAATCTTCTTTTCGTATGAACATTCTTATTCTTGGAGCCGGCGGCCGCGAACATACCCTTGCTTGGAAATTAAAGCAAAGTAAAAAACTATCTCAATTATTTGTAGCACCTGGTAACGCAGGAACTGCGGCTATTGCCACAAACTTAGAAATTGGAGTAACTGATTTTGCAGCCATTAAGAAGGCAGTAGGCACCCATAACATACAGATGGTCATTGTAGGTCCAGAAGATCCATTGGTACATGGTATTCACGATTTCTTTTTGAACGATGCTGAGTTAAAGGCTATCCCCGTTATCGGCCCACAAAAAGCGGCGGCTACCCTTGAAGGAAGTAAAGATTTTGCGAAAGAATTTATGATGCGTCATAAAATACCAACAGCTGCTTACGAAAGTTTTACCGCGGAAAGCTTAGAAAAAGGTTGTCTATTTTTAGAAGGCTTAAAGCCTCCCTATGTTTTAAAAGCAGACGGCTTAGCTGCCGGAAAAGGTGTGGTAATTCTGACCGATTTACAAGAAGCTAAAAACGAATTAAAAAGCATGTTGGTCGATGCTAAATTTGGTACCGCAAGCACAACGGTGGTCATTGAGGAGTTTTTAGACGGTATTGAATTAAGTGTTTTTGTGCTCACGGACGGAAAAAATTACAAGGTACTCCCAACGGCTAAAGACTATAAACGCATTGGTGAAGGTGATACCGGACTCAATACAGGCGGAATGGGCGCTATTTCCCCGGTTCCTTTTGCTGATGACGAGTTCATGAATAAAATACACGACCAGGTAGTTAAACCTACCGTAGAAGGGCTTAAAAAAGATAATTTACCCTACAAGGGATTTATTTTTATCGGTTTGATTAAAGTGGACAACCAACCTAAAGTAATTGAATACAATGTTCGTTTGGGAGACCCTGAAACCGAAGTGGTGATCCCTAGAATTAAAAATGATTTAGTAGACGTGTTTTTGGCTGTTGCCAATGGAACTTTAGATACTATAGATTTAGCCTTAGATGAACGGACAGCGACGACGGTTATGGCAGTTTCTGGCGGTTATCCTGAGGCCTACGGCAAGGGAAAAGAAATTACTGGTTTCTCAGAGGTGAAAGATGCCTTGGTGTTTCACGCCGGTACTACACTAAGCGATGGTAAAATAGTGACTTCTGGAGGAAGAGTATTGGCGGTAACGGCATTTGGCGCTGATCACAAAGAAGCCTTAAAAAAGTCGTATGACAATATTGCAAAACTGCATTTTGATCATATGTATTACCGTAAAGACCTAGGTTTTGATTTGTAGCTTCGACGCCGCTCAGCTACCAAATTTTAAATCCGTTCAGCTACCTGACATCGACTGCGCTATACTATAGAAATTCGATATAGATACTAACTTGTAATCTAAAAAATAAAATACAATCAGCTATGTCTAAATAGATAGCTGATTGCATTTATGACTTCTAATTGAAATTACCCATTATTAGCATCATTCCCTATAAAAGAATGTGCACTAACTCTAGAGGCTTTCTCGGTCTCGTTGTTGTATTTTTTAAGTTGCAACATCCAATACACAAAGGCTACAGAGCCTACAATCACAAAAATCCAGTTTAAGGTATTTGCAACCCACCAGCTCTCCATCATACGCAACATATCAAAGGGTGCAAACAAGATATTTACAAATAAATCTTCAATCGCTCTAAAAAATGATTCCATCTTAATTATATTTACCCTACAAAAATATAAAAACCCAAGATGATTTCAAGCATTTTTGGAAAAACAAAACCATTTAACTTCATTATTATAGGTGCTTTTTTGTTTCTATTCTATTGGACGACGATTTTTATGTTGTTTTCAAAACCTTATTCTTCAGAAAATCTACCTTCACAAAGTATGGTTTTAGTGCTACTTTGTAGTATGGTTTTTGTGATTAATTTTATCGTAAAGCGCAACAAAATCACGGAAACAAACTCCTATGCCATTTTGTTTTTCTCCTTACTCATGGTGCTTTTTCCAGAAGTATTATTAGATAACAACAGTATTCCTTGTACCTTTTTTTTATTGCTGGCCACTAGAAAATTATTGAGTATAAAATCTTTAAAAAACATTAAACTTAAAATTTTCGACGCCAGTATTTGGGTGGTGGTTTCTAGCTTATTTTATGATTGGGCTATCTTATACTTACTGTTAGTTTTTATCACCATATACTTATACCAACCCAAAAAAATTCGCAATTGGGTGATTCCTTTTATTGGTTTTTTTGTAGTAGGCATGATCAGCTTGGGCGTATTAACCCTCTTTAATAAGCCTAATTTTATTGAAAACCATTATACGTTTTCAGTGAATATTGCTGACGATTTTATCTATCAATGGCAAAGTAGTATTAAGTTGATCATCTATATCGTTGCATCCTTACTGCTTTTTGTTTTGACCTTTTTAAAACTTTCTAAATCAGGGAAAGGCCGCATTAATACGATGCGCTTAATTGCGCTCTTCTTTTTTATAGGTTTAGTCATAACCCTACTCGAATCATTCAATGACGTAACGCCTATTTTGCTGACATTTTTTCCAGTGTCGGTTTTTTTAACCAATTATATTGAAAATATAAAACGCTCCAAACTCAAAGAAGGCGTTCTACTATTTATCATTTTAATTCCTTTCGTAGTCTTAATTACCAGATTTAAGTAATGTACCCCAAGGCCTAGAATCAGAATGTAAAGCCATTGATTTTAATTAATTGATGTACACATCAACCCTTAGGCCCATGTTCTTCAAATCTGACAAAAAATTGAGCTTCTTTGAACTATTGTTTTCTGGAGCGTATCTCTACACAACTATTCAAAAGAAAGTTTCACGAATAAAAGTATCTTTGTAGCAAAGCTTTATATTATGTTTAGTGAATTTGCATTTACCATTTTTGAGAAAAGTATAGCCACCTACCACATTAAAGATGACGTGTACCAATCTTTTGACAATCCGTACCCAAAAGATGATATTGCACACCTTTTGTACCGTAAAAACTGGATCGATACGGTACAATGGCATTATGAAGATATTATTCGAGACCCCAATATAGATCCTTCCGATGCCTTGGTTTTAAAGCGTAAAATTGATGCCAGCAACCAAGACAGAACAGATTTAGTAGAGTATATTGATAGTTATTTTTTAAATAAATACCAATCAGTATCGGTTAAAGAAGGGGCGACGATCAATACAGAAAGTCCCGCTTGGGCGATAGACCGTTTGTCTATCTTGTCCTTAAAAATTTATCACATGGAAGAAGAAGCATCGCGTACCGATGCCAGCGCCGAGCATTTACATAAATGCAAGCTTAAATTAGCGATACTTTTAGAACAGAAAAAAGATTTGTCTACCGCTATTGATCAATTATTAACCGATATTGAGCAAGGCAACAAGTACATGAAAGTGTATAAACAGATGAAAATGTACAATGACGAGGAACTGAATCCTGTTTTGCGAGGAAAAAAATAAACCTAATTATTTATGGTTTCACAGAAACACCTATTGGTCATCAGAATGTCTGCCATGGGCGATGTCGCCATGACCGTTCCTGTGTTATTGGCATTGCAAAAACAACATCCAGACCTAAAAATTACGGTATTGACCAGAGCTTTTTTTAAGCCGCTATTTTCACAGTTGCCCAATGTTCAGATATTTGAGGCTGATGTAAAGGGAAAGCACAAGGGTATCTTTGGGCTTTACCAACTTTATAAAGAATTAAAAGCCTTAAAAATCGATGCTGTTGCTGATGTACACAATGTATTGCGAAGTAACATCTTGAAGCTATTTTTTACTGCTGCTGGCATTCCTGTGGCTCAAATAGATAAAGGCCGCAGCGAGAAAAAAGCCTTAACAGCGGTAAAAAACAAAAAATTTAGTCCTTTAAAAACTACGCACCAACGATACTCCGATGTTTTTTCTTCCCTTGGATTTAAAGTACTATTGGAAGAAACAGGTTTATTGACCAAAGAATCACTTTCAAAAAATACGCAAGATTTTCTAGGCTCAGATACCAAAAAACGAATTGGAATTGCACCCTTTGCGGCTTTTTCAGGAAAAATGTATCCGTTGCAGCTCATGGAGCAAGTCGTTGAAAACTTAGCAAAGTCAGAGCACTATCAAATAGTGTTATTTGGAGGTGGCCCCAAAGAAAAAGAAGCCTTAGAACTTTGGCAGCATAGGTATAAAAATACCCTAAATGTAGCCGGTAAATTTTCATTTCAAGAAGAACTGAGTATCATCTCTCAACTTGACCTTATGCTCGCTATGGACAGTGGTAACGCACATTTAGCAGCGAACTACGGAATTCCTGTTGTCACTTTATGGGGGGTTACCCATCCGTACGCCGGGTTTTATCCGTTTAGACAGCCCAAGGAAAATGCACTTCTTGCCGATAGAAATCCATACCCTCTAATTCCTACCTCTATTTATGGAAATACATTTCCTGAAGGCTATGAAAAAGTAATGGAAACGATTCGTCCCGCTTCAATAATTGCTAAAATTGAGGAAATAGTTCATTAGTTTAGAAAGGCATGTCGCCTTACCATATAATCATTTTTTAACTTGATCTTAAACTCTTGCACTGAGCGTGGCCGAAGTGTGAGTTTGAACTTTTTTAAGCCACTTGCTTATGCGCCAAGGCTCTAAAATAAAATCGTAATTGTTGCATATACCGATAACGTAAGGCAGTTGCGCTGCCTTCTACCATTAAACTTCTCACCCCTAAAAACGAAGCTATAATGTAACTTGCTGCACCTTCACAGTCTACGTGACGATCTACGTAACCGTTAAACTTTCCTTTTTGTAGAGAAGACACCAAGTTAACTTCCCATATTTTTAAAATATCATTTAAATACTTCATAATTTCTGGATTCCTTCCGTTGAATTCGTTTAAAAAATTATTTAAAAGAAAACCATAATCGTTTTGGTTGTGCTCTGCGGTTTGTAAAGCATCTTCAATACATTTTGAGATCAACTCTAATGGATTGTCATGCCCTTCTATGGGTTCAATAAGCATGCTGTACACTTTACGAACTACTAAATTTTCAAGAATACTAATGAAAAAATCTTCCTTAGATTTAAAATGATAATAAAAAGCACCTTTAGATAAATCTAACTCTTTTAAAATATCATCGATACTGGTTTTGTAAAATCCGTTTTTGTAGAATAATGCCAATCCGGTAGTTTGCATACGATGCATGGTAGCCATGCGTTTTAGGTTTTTTTCCATAAGATTTGGGTTTTGGGGTAAACCGACTCATAAGTCTTTTACAAAGTTATGGCCTTTAACTAGCTATTAGAAAGAATCAGGTTAAAACAACCCTAAAATTCGCTAAGTAGCGTAAAAATGGTTAACACTGAAGTTTTTTAAAAAACAACAAACCGGGTAGTCGGTTAAAAAGGTTTTTTGTCGAGTGAAATCGGCTTATCTATGGAATACAATACAGCCTAAATTAGGTATTAATCCCTACTCTAGTAAAATACAATGGGTAACTCTTTGAAATACGATACTGAAAAAAGAGCTACTTAGCAAAGCATCAACAAAGTTCACGTGCTAGTATTTTTTATCAACCTACAAGGCTTTTAAGGCCTTGTAGGAAGCTTCATTGACTTGTTATTGAGCTACTGTTCCCTGACAGCTGCTCCCGGCACCAGCAGTACACCCGTAACAATGTTGAGAGATAATGATGTTCCTATCTTGTAAGAGATCCTCATTATAGTCTTTAATATGCTTTACTTTACTCGCTACTTTTAAATCGAGCATTTGATTAAAATCACAATCGTATAGCCAACCATCCCAACTAATCGAAATGGTATTGGTACACATCACGTTCGCTACAGCCGCAGGGTTATAGGCCTCTACCAAAGCATACATATAATCCTCATAGTTTTCTGAAGCAATCAAATAATCTAAAAAGCGGGCAATTGGTAAATTGGTAATCGCAAAAAGGTTGTGAAACTGAATATCAAAATCTTCTTTCAAGGCCTTTTTAAAATCCTTTTCCATGGCGGCTTGGTCACCAGGTAAATAGGCTCCTGAGGGATTATACACTAAATCTAAACGTAAATCACTCCCTGGCAATCCGTAGCCAATGGCATTTAAATCTTGCAAGGCTCTAATTGATTTATCAAAAACTCCGTCGCCTCGTTGCTTGTCTGTTTTACCACGTGTGTAATGTGGCATGGAAGAGATCACATGAACATTATGTTTTTTAAAAAACTCAGGTAAGTCGTAGTACTTTTTATTGGCTCGAATAATGGTCAAATTTGAACGAACAATAAAATCTTTAATCCCCGCTTTTGCAGCCTCTTCTACAAACCAACGAAAATCAGGGTTCATTTCTGGCGCGCCACCGGTTAAATCTAAGGTATGTGCTCCTGTATTTTTTATCACCTCTAAACACTGCATCATGGTTTCACGCGTCATAATCTCTTTACGATCAGGACCCGCATCAACGTGGCAATGCTCACAAACCTGATTACACATGTACCCTACATTGATTTGCAGGATTTCTAATTTTTTTGGTCGTAAAGGAAAATGCCCAATTTGTGCAATTTTATCTTTAAAATAAGGCAATTCACCGTCGGCAAAAATTCCTCCGTTTAATATTTCTAATTGTTTGTTCGTAATTGCAAGTTCATCTTGTCTTGCTTTTAATGATTTTATAGCCATTTTTTCAGTATTCCGTATTCAGGATGCAGTATTCAGTTGGAAATAAAAATCTGCCAACGTCGACTGTAAGCCAAGTACACTATTTAAAATTCTCTTTTCTTAATATTTTACGGATGGTATTTTTTATTTAGTAACATATCCTAATCCTCGTCTTTTCATTGATATATTCATAACATCTTTAAATCAACACATTTTCAAAGTAAGCATTGCCGAAATTTTAAGGCTTAAATTTTAGTAATTCTCCCCTTCGGCGCTAGTGGGTTTTTTCACATAGATAACTTATCATACTTATTCATCATTTGTACGCCATGAACTAAAGTGGCCCCACTTTCAATTGCAGCACCTACATGCACAGCTTCCATCATTTCTTCTTTGGTAATACCTTTTTGTAAGCCGTCTTTGGTATAGGCATCAATACAATACGGACATTTAACCACATGCGAAACGGCTAAAGCGATCAACGATTTTTCTCTGGCACTTAATGCGCCCTCTTCAAAGACTTTACCGTAATAATCAAAAAATTTAGTTCCTAATTCTTCGCTCCATTCGGTAATTTTACCAAATTTTCTAAGGTCTTTTGGGTCGTAGTATGAATCTGCCATTTTAGTTCTATTTTATATTATTTTAGATTGATTGTGATGCTTTCTTTATTAAACGTATACGGAATTCCAGCTAAGCTTCGTTCTGCTTCTGGTAAAATTTCCATATTATCCCAAAGTCCTGAAACTAGTGTTTCCGCATACTCCATGGGCAAATGATTACTTTTCATCAGCTGGTAAGCTTTCTGAAAATCATACTCCAAATACTGATGTGTATATTTCAGTTGTCCATCAACATCTTCTAAAAGTACATACCACACTCTTGAGGTACCATCATTTGCTGGCATGCCTATAACACCTGGGTTTATCCATAGTTTTTTGTCAATTTCTTGTGAAAAAGGCAATCCACAGTGCCCTGCTAAAATCACCTCAGCATCCAAGTCTTTAAAACTTTCAAGTTTTGTTTCTACTGATGACGTTTCAAAGATAAATTCGGATATATTTTCTACTGCACCGTGAATAACTGCTACTTTTTTACCTACGTAATCAAAGGCTACATGGTTTGGTAAGCCTTCCATATAGTTGATGGCATCTTTCGACAAACGCGATTGGGCATAGGGATACCATAATTTTGAAAACCCGTCACAGCGACTGCCTTCCGTAAAGTCACAGCCACAATCTTCTGCGCCTTCTACTAACTGAACTTCTACATTCCCTGCAATACTATGGGCTCCCCAAGTTTTAAAAAGCTGAACTGTTTCTTCGGGTTGAGCACAATACCCGACAATATCCCCAGTACAAATACAATGATCTGCGGCAATATTATTTTCTTGAGCAATAGTCAACAAAGCCTCTAGCGCTTGTAAGTTGCTATAAACGCCTCCGAAAACCAACACCTTACCTTCTAAAGCGCCTAAATAGCTCTTTTTTTTATCCATACAGGTACAAAATATAGGATGATACAGGATAAAATACCCCAAAAATTAATCCATAATAAATCAGCATATTTTCCACTGGTAAAAATTAATTGGTAGGGAAAAAGATTAAAAACTAACAAAAATCCAAAAACAATTCCACAAAAAACACTTAAATGAAAACTTATTTTAGGTGCTTTATCCTTCCAAAATAGAAAAATTGGGGTTAAACCAATAACCATAGTTCCGCTAATGGTTGTTGCCGATAAAATTTCAGCATTTAAAAAAACAGGAATGGTGCCTAAAACAGCTATAACGACCATAGACCAACGCCCAAATTTTAGCGTGTTTCCTAATTTCAAATCAATGGCTACTAATTTTGAAAAAGACGAAAAAGTAGAATCCAAGGTTGAGGCCGCAGAAGTAATCATGATAAAATTAATGACCAAAAGAATACATACGCCAAACGCCTTTCCTACCTCTACGGCCGCTTGACCTTGCATTCCTTTAGCTTGGGCATACACACCAATAATACTGAATAGTATAATACAGCCTGCCCCGATCACAGCTGCCCAAAGGAAACTTTTTAAGGTTGTTTTAGGGCTACTCAAAAAGCCCCTATCTGTTAACACTGGATCGTGAAAAGGATAACTTAAAGATTGTAAAACAGCGGCAAAAAGCAGATTTAAACCCATATCAAAGGTCCAACTGCCCGAAAAAGCAACTTCATGCACCGTAACGGAGGCTTCTGAATTAAAAATAACCTCTAAAATAACGAGTAATAGAATAGAAAATAAGCCCATTTGAACGACATCGGTAAAAATACTGCTGCTCATCCCCCCTTTTATGACATATGCCAAGGTTAAGAAGGTAAACACCAAAATAGACCAATAATAGGCACTAGAACCGATGTCACCAAAATAAGAACCGATGACCATCGTATTACTCCAAACCTCATTAAATAAACGAAAAGCAATTAAAATAGAAAAAACAGCAACTGCACTTCGACCAAATTTGGAGCTTAAAAAATGATGAATACTGGTGAATTTTCCTTGAGTCCGCATTTTGTAAATAATGATTCCCGCCACAGCAAAGGATAAATAATATGCAGCGTACGCTATCCCGCCAACAATCCCGTAATCTAATCCTAAATTGGCGGCGTTCGTTATACTTTTTGCAAAAATCCAGGAAATGACTAAGCTTCCCATTAACATAAAACCATTGGGCGCTTTACGTTTGTGCTCTGCTTTAAAAAACTGATTGGTATTTTTTGCTAAAGGTGATACAAGAAATAAAATCAAACTTGATCCTATAATCAAGGCCCACTGAAGTCCACTGGCTCCAAGTCCCCAGACCTCCAAAGCGGGTATGAGCCCCCTAATTTCTGATAATAGGATTGAACTTAGTGCCATTTATTAGGCTTTTTTATTGGTAAAAACGCACTTATGGTCCCCTCAAAGAGACTAGTACTAAGATTAAAATTTAATTTAGCTCGCATTTTCAAATCTTCAAATTATTTCATCTTCAAATCAAAAATTGTTACCCTAATTTTCATCCCACCACACCTTTACGTTAATACTATTGCCATCAGTATCGCTTGCTGCTTTTGTATAATTAACAGCATTCAAGGCTTCTTCTTCTGCGGGATAGGGCATACGAACAGGAATTAAATTATCATTTAAACTAGCTGATAGTGTTTTCAAGACTGGAAAACCGGTTCTTCGGTACTCAATCCAGCCTTCATAGCCATTAATCATATTCGCAATCCATTTTTGAGTAATAATTTGCTCTAGGGCATTTGTGCCTGAAGAATCGTAGGCTGCTGATGTGGTTAAATAATCCACAGGTAAATCAGTTCCCCAATAGGCAAAGGCTTGTGTTACGCCTATTTCATATAATGTTTTGGCATCTGCAAGAATAAATCCTTTGTGCGCAGCTTCTGCCAATAAAAAGTGGGTTTCCATGCTGGTCATAAAATTTGCATCAAGCTGGCCGGTATTTTCTCGAAAAATAGTTCCTGTTAAGGAATAATCAGCTAATGAAATAGCCGTTTGTGACGCATCTATTCCATTTAAAAGACCTTCATAGTCAGCCGAAGTACTATTCCCAAAAGGTCGAAACAAGGTGGCTATTCTTGGATCATTTAAATCTTGTAACACTTCTTCCATCGTTTCAGATAACACAAAATTGTTAAAATCACCAATGCGCAAACGTGCTAGCCTAAAATTATTAGGTTCCCCATCACTAAAATCAAAAACTGCATTTTGGGAATTTTCTTGGATATAATTACCTGCATTAAAAATTTCCTGGAGTTGGTCTTCTACCTCTATTTTATCCGAAATTCGCATTAAGTACTTTATCTTTAAACTGTTCGCAAGACGAATCCATGCATTTAAATCGCCATCAAAAAGAATATCTCCTTCTAATTTTATACTACCGGTATATTGCTCTATGGCCGAAATCCCCTGGTCTAAATTAGCCAATATGCCATTTGCTCCCCTATAAATTTCCTCTTGAGTGTCATAACCAGGAGTTACCGTTCCTTGGTTTCCTTTAAAAGCTTCGGAGTAGGGAACATCACCAAACAAATCGGTTAAAGCTGCCGTCATATAGGCTTTCAAAATTAAGGAAGGCCCCTCATAAACGGCAAAAGTTTGATTTTCACTGGCCAAGTTTAAAATGATTTCGTTATCCCTTAAATTTTTATAGAATATAGGCCAAGGATTACCCCCTAATTGTGGAGATTTTAAATTGTGCCGATCAAAGAGGTTAAAATCTAAGGCCGTGGTATACTGCCCCAGTAAATTACCCGCAGTAAAACCTTCATAAGATAGCTGTTCACCATAGTCATAAATAACTTGGCGCAATAATAAGCTAGGTTGTATGCTTACTGGCGCATTGGGGTTGGTGTTGATTTCTTCAAAATCTTTTGTGCATGATAGTATCACAAGGATACTAAAGAAACCTAAAAACAATCTTTTTCTAAAATTATATATTTTATTCATGGTGCTTTTTCTTAAAAATTGAACCCAGCTTTAAATCCGATACTTCGGGTAGTTGCGTACGACATGTCTTCTACGCCACCAACAAAGCCTTGGCCTTGAACAGATAATTGCTCAGGATCAAAATGTGGATTCTCTGTAATAGCAAAAAGATTCCTGCCGATTAAGGACAGCTGTAAGCTGGCGCTCTGATTAAAAACTTTTAAATTATCGAAGGTATACCCCACAGCAAATTGACGCAATTTTAAAAATGACGCATCATAGGTATTATTTTCTTCATGATTGCGATCGTAGAACTGCCGGTAATAACTTTCGGCAGACACAGCCAGCGTATTTTGTTCAAAAACAGGGGCATTAGCCGTACCCACATTAACCACACCGTTCGGTATAATCCCTGCTTCTGGTCTAAACGCTGTCTCTGCTAATTGCCCGCCAACATTACCCAAGGCTCTAGTTCTAGACACTATGATACCTCCTTGTTGCCAGTCGAGTAGAAAGCTTAAATCCCACTTTTTGTAGTTCAATTGATTGTTGAACCCCAGCATGAAATCAGGATTATAATTTCCTAATTTTTGTAAATTATTGTCAGGAATATAGCGCCCTTGATTGGTTAAAATAAAGTCTCCATTCTCATTTTTTAAATAGCCCGTACCATACAAGTCACCTACTCGACCACCCTCTTCAACTTGTAAAAATACCGTTTGGTTTTGGCTGTCATAAATTCTGGAATACGCTAAGGTTAAACGCCCGCCATCTTGTGGTAAATCTTCAACCGTAGCCCGATTGGTGCTAAAATTTAAAGTGCTATTCCATCTTAAATTATTGGAAATTATAGGCGAAATTCCTGTTATAATTTCTAGCCCTTTTGAACGTACTTTTCCTCCATTAACTACCTGTTGGGTAAATCCTGAAGATATACCAATGGGCAATGAAATAATTTGATCGGTGGTAAGGGCATTGTAATACGAAATATCAAAACGCAATTGATCCCCGAAAAACCTAAGGTCTGCTCCTACTTCAAACGAAGAGGTACTTTCAGGTCTTAAATTAGGGTTCGCAATGGTATTTTGATTGCTAAAGGTAGGCTGGCCATTAAAAGGCGTTTGTGCTACAAAAGCTCCTGTTGTTTGATAGGGATTAGTATCATTACCCACCTGTGCCCAACTCGCTCTTAACTTTACAAAAGAAAAAGTGCGGGGAAGTTCCAAAACTTCTGACAATATAAAACTGGAAGAAACAGAAGGGTAAAAGAAAGAAGTGTTATCCACAGAGAAAGGGGTCGCTAAGGCACTTGACCAATCGTTTCTTCCGGTAACATCGAGGTATAAAAAGTTCTTATAGCCAAATTTGGCAATCCCATAAAAACTGTTGATGCGCTTGTTCGATTCGAACTCAAAAACTTCAATAGGCGAAGCGGCATTTGATAATCTAAAAATACCTGGTTGCGCCAAACTTGTTGTTTGCGATTGTCCTGTAAAGGCCTTTTGATCTAATCGGTTTCCTCCGAGTGAAACATCTACTTTAAAATCATTAAAGACCTGACCATAATTTAAAAGAAAATCGGTATTAATTTCTCTATACAATACATCATGCTCCGCATAACCTCCATTTCTAAAGCGGTTAGAACTAAAATTTCTTCGTAGCTGTCGTACTTCACTGGAATAATCCATCCCTGATCGTATGCTGGCTTTTAGGTGCTCTGTGATTTGGTAGTTTGCAGCAATATTTCCAAACACACGATCCCGATTAAAAGAGTTGGTATTTTCGAGTAGGGTAAAAAAGGGATTGTCAAAAAAAGTATAGTTAAACGAATACTGCTGTAAGCCTTCTAAACCTGGCTGCCAGTAGTTTCTTAGGCTATTGATGTCGGCTGAGCGAGGGCCCCAACCTACCAAAGCATAATTTACATTTTCAGAACCATAACCATTGCTTGGACGGTTGTCGCTTTGAGAATTTATATAATTCACAGCTGCGTTAATCTTCAATTTATCGGTAGGGGCAAATCCTAATCGTGCGCTTAGTGTTTGTCGATCTAAATTTACGCCCGGAATAATAGACTCACTTCGTAAATCTGTAAACGAAAGACGGTAATTTCCTTGGTCAAAACTTGAGGAAATAGCGATATTATTAATAAAAGTGCTTCCAGTATTGTAAAAATCTTTTAGATTATTAGGATGCGAAATAAAAGGTGTAGGTGTAATCGGCAAACCACTATATAATGCCGTGTCTGCGCCGCGAACTAGGGTGCCATCGGGTAAGGTAACGGGACTATCGAACTGAGGAATTAATAGACCTTGATCTAATCGAGGACCCCAACTGTACGATATATTGTCATTAACACCACCACCCAAACCATCTACATAAGCAAACTGGCCTGAATTTCCTTGTCCAAATTGGTTTTGAAAATCTGGCAATCGAAAAGCGCTATCCACAAAAAAACTAGTATTATAACTAATGCCCAGGCCTTTACTTTTTGAACCGTTTTTAGTTTCGATAACAATCACTCCATTTGATGCTCTTGTGCCGTAAAGTGCCGCAGCACTAGGACCCTTTAAGACAGATACTTCTGCGATATCATCGGGATTTACTTCCATAGCGCCATTACCAAAATCAATTTCTTGGAAGCCAGCAGCAGCTTCATTGCTAAAATTAAAAACTGAATTATTATTTATAGGTACACCGTCCACCACAAAAAGTGGATTATTATTTGAAAATGATGCTTCGCCACGAATGGTAATTTTTGAAGTAGAACCAACACCTGTTGCGCCCTGAGTAATGCTTACCCCTGCTAACTTACCACTGAGATTGTCTAAAAAATTAACTGATTTTACCTCGGAAACTTCCTTGGCATCAATACTTTGTACTACGTAACCCAACTCTTTGGTCTCCCGTTTTACCCCCAATGCCGTAATCACCACTTCGCCTAATTGTTCCGAACTTTCTACAAGCACAATCGTTAGTGTTTGTGTATTTTTTACCAGAACTTCTTTGGTTTGAAACCCTAGTGCTGAAAAAATTAAAGTATTGCCTTCATTTGAAATAACAATCTCAAAGTTTCCGTCTTCGTTGGTAATACTGCCTTTGTTGCTTCCCTTTAAGGCTACGTTGACATACGACAAGGGGTTGTTTTCACCATCAGTAACGGTACCAGAAATGGTTTGTTGTGAGAAGGCCATTGCTGAAAAGCAAATAGCAACCACCGTAAATAAATAATTCATAATTGGTTCTAAAGTTTAATCATAACACGGCTGTACATCAAAATTTTCTTGTAGTTGAAGACAAAATTTTGATGCTGTAAAATGGCATACTTAGCAGCTAGGAGAACCTTTATTGAAGTAAATGAAATGCTTATTATCTGTAACAATTAAAAAAGAACGCGTCGTAATCTTGACAAATTCTCTAAGTATTTGGATAAAAAGTTGTACTATTTCCCGAGGAAGGACTGAAGAAAAATTGAAAAGACGCTGAACATCTTCCTTAGCATCAATATCCCCTAAATTCGCAAGCAAAGCAACCTGAGTATCCTTGTACGATCTAACCAAGGTTAAAAGTGTTTTTTTAATACTGCTCGTTTGCCAAGGCAAGTCTATAAATTGTTCTCTATTGAAGTGCGTTTTGTGAATTCCCAATAAATAAAACCCGCCATCTAAAGACGGTCCTAAAACCACATTCTTAGATTCTAGTTGCCGCACAGCTTCAACAATATGTTGTGATTTTAGAAGTGGCGTATCGTTACCAACAGTGATCACCCGTTGAAACCCCTTTTCAAAAATTGCTTGTATGGCATTACTAAAGCGCTCACCGAACGTGGCTCCTAGTTGCTGCTTTTCCGTAAAATGAAAATAAGCTAGACCCGTTTTTTCAACGGTCTTTAAGGTGTTGTTCGTTAGCGCGTTAAATAAGTCCCTTCCCTTAGGAAGGTATTTGTGCTTTACCTCCTCCTGAGCGGAATTAGCAAAGCATAAAATTGCTGTTTTAGATTGCTGATTAGGATTCATATAAATAGCCTACAGTAAACATACGATAAAAATTCACCTTGGGTTTGGTCGGACTAGAATTATTAACTTACAGCAAAACTAAATAAAAAGTTAAAAAAAAAACTCCCTTATGTTTCAGGGATTTGTTTCCTTGATTATCAAGGTCAAAAAATATCAAGAAATACAACACTTTTAATCCTTTAAATACGCCGAATGTACCACATTACCACGGACTAAAACTCAAAGCATAATTTGTTTTTCAAAATCAAGATTAAGCCTGTACATTTGTAGCCTTTGGATACGGTAAAATGAATAAAAACTTAAACACTTCAAAAAGCATTGGCTTGGTACTTTCTGGTGGTGGGGTGCGTGGTATGGCGCATATTGGTGTACTACAAGCGATGAAAGAATTTGGTATTGAGGCAAAAACAATCTCTGGAAGTAGTGTTGGTGCCTTGGTAGGCGCTTTATACGCCAATGGCAACTCTATGGAAGATATGATGCGTTTTTTTAAAGAAACACCTCTTTTTAAATATAATTTTTTAACTATTGTAAAGTCTGGATTTATAGACACCGATCGGTATATCGATATATTTAAACACTATTTTCCTGAAAATTCTTTTGAGGCCTTAGAGAAAAAATTATATGTAGTAGCGACCAATTTGCAAAAAGGCGAAGAAGAATTTTTTTCGTCAGGTGAACTCATACGACCACTTTTGGCCTCGGCTGCTTTACCCCCAGTCTTTAGCCCTGTAGAGTTAAAAGGCAATTTATTTGCTGATGGTGGTGTCATGAATAATTTTCCGACAGAACCTTTACTACATTCCTCAGACTTTATTATCGGCAGTAATGTATCCGTGACCAAAGAATTAGCGCAAAAAGACTTAAAAAATTCATTTCAGTTAACAGGTCGCGTTACGGGTTTAATGATCTATGCTTCGTCAAAAAATAAATTAGTAGACTGTGATGTTCTTATTTCCCCTAATGAACTCGAAAACATAGGGATTCTAGATCGCAAGGGTATGATTAAAGCCTATGATATTGGTTATGATCATGCTTGTAAAGCTTTTGAAAAGACAATGGCACACTAAGCGCCTTGGTCTAGATAGTGACGGTCAAGATATACTTAATACGAATTTCACTTATTTACACGAATAATTATTGAAGAATCATCTGGGAAACTCATTTTACCTTTGTGGAACACTGTGTAATACTTAAATCACAGAGGTTTACTAAGGTTCGCAAAGGTTCGCGGAGTAAAATCGAATCAAATTTCACTAAATTATACCAATGTTTAAACGCGCTTTAAAACAATGTGATTAGCCCTTAAGGGAGTTAGAGCGAGCCTATACGTCATCATAATTGACCTTTAAGCTTGCCGTTAACGGATGCGCTTGACAGGTTAAAATTAATCCCTCGGCAATTTCGCTATCAGTTAAAATTTGATTTTTAACCATTTCGGCTTTTCCTTCGGTGACACGTGCAATACAGCTACTACATACTCCTCCTTGACAAGAGTACGGAGCATCAATATTTTCTTTTAAGACCGCATCTAAAACGAGCATTTTTTTATCCATGGTAAAAGTAAATGTTTCATCATCTACTACGATTTCAATCTGTGTTTTACCATCTAAGTTTTCTGCCAAGGTATCTACAGTCTCTGAAGATGTAAATAACTCAAAATGAATTTTATTTTTTGGAGTACCCGCTTCTTGTAAGGTGTCAGAAACCAAGTCGATCATCTCTTCAGGACCACATAGGTAAAATGCATCGAACGAAGTATCATTAAATTTATTTTTTACAATATAATTTACCGTAGAAGCTTCAATTCTTCCAAATAAACAGTCCTCCTCTTTAGCCCTACTGTATACTTTTTGTACAAAAAACCGCTTTGGATATGCTTTTTGTAAGGCTTCAATTTCCTTAGAAAACATGAGCTCATCAGGAGACTGATTGCCATAAACTAAAACAAAAGTACTGTTTAAGTGACTTTCTAAAACTGTTTCGGCAATACTCATAATCGGCGTAATACCACTCCCAGCAGCAAATGCAGCTACATTTTTTGAACTATTAGACGGTTCAAAAACAAAACGCCCTTCGGGTTCCATAACTTCTAAAATATCACCCACTTTAATTTTTTCGTTCGCATACACCGAAAAAATACCCTCAGCCACTTTTTTAATCCCTACCGTAATTTTTCCAGAGGCAGGCACTGAAGAAATGGAGTAGGCCCGGCGTACCTCAACGCCATTAATTTCTTTGCTAATGGTTATATATTGTCCGGCACTAAAAGAAAAAGTATCTTTTAAGTGTTCAGGAATAGTAAATGAAATCGCAACGGAACTTGGGGTTAGTTGTTGTACTGATGAAACTTTTAGAGAATGAAAATCGCTCATAAAATAATTTTTTTGCGAAATTAAGGAAAGCGCAACCCATTTAAAACGGAAAAGTTATAAAATTATATGCCTAAGATTCTTATACATAAGAAAATTATGTATTTTAGCTAAATGTAAAGCCTCCCCCAGCCCCTCCAAAGGAGGGGGGCTTATGTGCAGCTTTCTTTGTAATGAAGCTATTTGGGTTAGAGATGGTTTTTGTGAAAAATTTAGAATATAGTTTCCTCCCTTGGAGTAGACTAAAAGTAGATTATGGGAAATTCAAAACTATATAAGGGCAGTTTAAACACTATTATTTTGAAGCTTTTAGAAGAGCAAGGTAAAATGTATGGCTATGAAATAACCCAAAAAGTAAAAAACCTATCAAAAGGAGAGTTGAATATCACCGAAGGAGCACTATACCCTGCGCTTCACAAATTAGAAGCCGAAGGCTTATTAGATGTTGAGGTAGAAAAAGTAGATAATCGCCTTCGTAAATATTACAAGCTCACCGAAAAAGGAGAAAAAGAAACCGTAAACCGCTTAGCCGAATTGGAAGAATTTATCCGAAGCATGCAAAATTTGGTGAACCCTAATTGGAGTATTGAATAACAACGGACATGATGAAACTAGTTAAACAAGACATACAAAACATAGACCGCTGGTTAGAAAAAAAGGGAATAAAGTATCTAGACGTTCGTTATGAGTTGATGGATCATTTAATCAATGAATATGAGAGCCTAGACAACTATCCTGATTTAAATAGCTTTTTAAAGGAGCGCTTGCCTTGGTGTAAAAAAGTGGTAAAAGAGAAGCAAAAAGCAATACATTGGAGCTATCAGAAAGAAGTTTGGAAACAATTTTTAAACTTATTTCTAAATATAAAAACCCTAGTTCTGATTTTATTTGCCATTCTGTTCTACTATGTGCTCTATCTATTTTTTGAAGAAGAATTAACGTATAAAGGAATCTTAATTGGCTCCCTGTTTACTATTTCTGTGTTTCAGTTTTATAAAATGATTTCTTTTGGTATAAGCTTAAAAAAAAGAAAGCAATTATTATCTAGTATTCATTTGATGCAGGTATTTTCTTTTCCTAATTTATTCGTTTACTGTGTTGGGGTTTTACAGTTGGATGCCTTCGATAATTTATATTTTTTTAATGCATATATTGGAATAGCAATGGTTTCAAATGTTGCAGCATTAATGGCCTTTGAAAAAATCAGAAAAGGTATTCTAAAAGATTACCAGTTTTTAAAAGTGTATTTGGCATGACATTGAACGAAACTCAAATACAAGCCATAGACACCTATCTAAAAAATTCAGAAATCGAGTTTGTAGATGTGCGTATGGAAATGTTAGATCAGGTAGCCTCAGCATTAGAACATAAAATGAAAAGCGAAAAGCTAGATTTTTATAAGGCTTTTAAAAACTATATGGTGTTGCATAAAAAGCAATTACAAAAGCAAAACAAACAGTTTACTAAAACAACTGATATAAAAGTGTTGAAGGCCATTGGTACCTTTACCATAAAACCCATATCGCTTCTTACTTTTGTACTTTGTTTTTTAGCTTTAAAAATGACTTCAAATTATATAGATTTGGCTCCTTTTTTAAAGTTTGCCCCTATTGCTTTTATCACATCGATATTTATTTTTTATTTTTCCATGATTTTTAGATTTGGTAAAAAAGAACGGTATTCGGGTATAGAACGGATGACCATTATCACCTCTTTTGTGACTCAAATTCTCAATTCATTTTTAAATCCATGGTATGGTAAAACACTCTTTGGAGACTATGAGAACTTAAGCCTACTTTTTGTGTCATATTTACTGATTCTAGGAATGGCTCTAGTAGCAACACTTCTACAACTCAAAAAAGAATATACCGAACGTTATACTAACAAATTGGCATGAAGCTAACACCAGAACACATACAAGAGCTCTACAAATTCACCAGAGCACATTTTGTATATCATTTTGATTTACAAACAGAATTGGTCGATCATTTAGCCTACGGAATAGAGGCGCAAATCGCTAAAAATCCTAAACTAACATTTCAAGATGCCCTAGATAAAGAATTTAAAAAGTTTGGCGTCTTCGGTTTTCAAGATGTCATCGCAGAACGCCAAAAGGCACTTTCAAAAAGGTATTGGAAAATTATTCTGCGTTTTTATAAGGAGTACTTTACCCTTCCTAAATTAGCTTTGACATTATTATTAAGTACGCTTTTATATTATGTACTAAAGACTATTCCAGTTGACTATCAAAATTATGCTATTGTATTAATTTTTCTACTCTTTTTAATACCATCAACAATTAAAATGTTTAACTATAATCGCATTTTAAAGAAGAAAGAGCGCAAATGGTTTTTAGAAGAAATGTTACTTGGTCAAATGGGGATTTTCACCATTTTTCAACTTCCTATACATCTATTCAATATTCGCTTTGAAATTGAAAACTCTTATATCTTAGGGATGATAGCATTTTTTACGGTTTCATTACTACTATTATTTTACGTAATGGTATTTGTAATCCCTCCAAAAGCCGAAGAATTGCTCTCAGAAACCTATCCTGAGTACAAATTAATGCATAGTTTGTAACGAAAACCTATATTTTAGCACTAACAGTACAAATAATCCGCTAGTATGTTTAAACATTTTATTAGCCTACAATGGAAATCATTTTTTAGGGCGGCCTCATTGAAAAGTAATATCGCTATTAAAATAGTCATGGGCTTTTTTGCCCTATATATGGCTCTTGTTTTTATAGGAATGGGTATCGGAGTTTATTTTCTGATTGAAGATCAAAATATGGGCGACCCCTTTGATGTGGTGAATACCTATATCATTTATTATATCGCCTTCGATCTGGCTTTCCGCTATATGCTGCAAAAAATGCCTGTCACCAATATAAAGCCTTTACTTTACTTACCTATACCTAAAAGCCAGGTGGTACATTTTTCTTTAGGAAAAACTATACTGTCTTTTTTCAATTGGTCGCATGCCTTCTTTTTTATTCCGTTTTCTATAGTTTTACTTATCGAAGGTTACAATCCTTTAGGTGTTATCGGTTGGCATGTAGCCCTAATGGCCATCATTTACAGTAATAATTTTATCAACATTTTAGTCAATAATAAAGATAGTATTTTTTACCCTGTACTTGCTGTTGTAGCCGGTTTAGGGATAAGCCAATATTTTGAACTCTTTGATATTACCCAATTCACAGCCCCTTTATTTGGCGCACTATTTACGATACCTTGGTTGTCCCTATTTTTTATGGTCTTAGCCCTTAGTTTATATTATGCTGCTTTTCTTCATTTTAAAAAGAACTTATATCTAGATGCCGGTTTATCAAAAAAACAAACTATTGCTAAAACCGAAGATTTAAGCTGGTTAAACCGCTTTGGAAATCTAGGTACTTTTTTAAAGAATGACATCAAAATGATTAAGCGAAATAAACGCTCCAAAATGGCCGTTATCACAAGCTTTATGTTTATTTTCTATGGCTTTTTATTCTTTACAGGAGCCATAGAAACCTATGATGGCCCAGTTTGGAAGATTTTTGCAGGTATTTTTATCTCCGGCGGATTTTTATTTAGTTTTGGGCAGTTTGTACCTAGTTGGGATAGCGCCTATTATCCGCTTATGATGTCACAAAACATTAAGTACAAAGAATATTTAGACTCCAAATGGTATTTAATCGTCATTGCCACGATTCTCAGTACTATTATAGCCTCATTTTACTTATATTTTGGGATAGATGCGTATTTAGCTATTTTGGTGGGCGCTACCTATAATATTGGTGTTAACTCCTATATGGTGCTATTGGCAGGTGCCTATACGAGAACTCCGATCGATTTAACCTCCTCAAAAAAAGCATTTGGCGATAAGCAGTCTTTTAATCTAAAAACCATGCTGCTTTCCTTACCCAAATTAGTATTACCCTTACTCATTTATGGGCTAGGACATTACCTCATAAGCCCAACGGCTGGCTATATTTTCGTTGCCGCGGCAGGAGTTATAGGCTTTGCATTTAAAGGTTTTGTATTTAAAAAAATTGAAGAAATTTATAAAAAAGAAAAGTACAAAACATTATTAGCGTATAAGCAAGTGAGTTAAGGTAGTAGTTAGTGATCTAGTTTGCTAGTGGATTAGTGAAGTAGTTGAATTTTATAAAAAACTTTAAACCAGAAACCTAAAACATTTTCACCCTATGATAACAGTAGAAAACCTAACAAAAAGCTATACTAAAAATACCGTTTTAAACATTCCGTTTCTTGAAATACCGAAAGGGCAGAGTTTTGGCTTGGTTGGAAATAATGGTGCTGGAAAAACAACCTTTTTTAGCCTATTGCTCGATTTAATTCAGCCTAGCACAGGGCACATTAATAACAACGGCGTTCAAGTAAATACCAGTGAAGACTGGAAACCTTTTACCTCTGCGTTTATTGATGAAACCTTTTTAATTGGGTACTTAACCGCTGAAGAGTATTTTTACTTTATTGGTGAGTTAAGAGGGCAAAATAAGGCCGATGTAAACGCACTACTCGCCAATTTTAAAGATTTTTTCCACGGAGAGATCTTAGGTCAGCCGAAATATTTACGAGATTTATCAAAAGGAAATCAGAAAAAAGCAGGCATTGTAGCTTCCTTTATTGGCAATCCTGAAGTTATTATTTTAGATGAGCCCTTTGCTAATTTGGACCCAACCACACAAATTCGTTTAAAACAAATTATAAGAGATTTAGCTGCCCAGCAAAACGTGACTGTTTTAGTTTCTAGCCACGATTTAATTCACGTTACCGAAGTCTGCGAACGTATTGTGGTATTGAATAAAGGGGAACTTGTAAAAGACATTAAAACTTCGGCAGCGACCTTGAAAGAGTTGGAAGTGTTTTTTGGAGCTTAACCCATATATCTTGGCTCATTTCTTGCCTAAAAGACATAAAAAGCAATTCAATTGAAGCCTGCGCTTTATGGTAATCCTTACATTTTTTTAAATGCTCAAAATCTTAACTACCAACTACATAGTCTGCTTCCTGGTCTCCCACACCAAATAAAAGTGTCTTCTATTTGGTTGCATGAATCGATTTTCTCGACAAATGGCAGCTTTAAGGCTATAAAAAATTGATATGAGAGAGCAAACAAACCGAATGGTCGGTTAAAAAAGTTCATTTAAAAAACCAACACCAGTTACATCTATAAAATAATGTATATTTTATCGGTAAACTACATAATAATCAAGCCGTTTTTTAGTTTAGGTTAGTAGATAAACATGAAAAATTGAAACTCCGGTTAAAACTTATTTTAGTATTACTCCTAAGTGGACTGCTATTTTTAGCATGTTCCACTAAAAAAGACGCTCTTGTAAATCGCAATTGGCATGCGTTAAATACAAAATACAATGTACTTTATAATGGAAATATTGCCTTTGAAGAAGGGAGAGAAGCGTTAAATGCCAACTATCAAGATAATTACTGGGAAGTATTGCCTATAGAGAGACTAGCTATTCGTGAAGAAATAATTTTAGACTCTGAAAACAAAAATCCAAAATTCGAAATTGCCGAAGAAAAGGCAACAAAAGCCATACAGAAACACAGTATGGATATTAAGGATGAAGAACGAAACCCGCAGACAGACGAGTCCTTTTTACTTCTAGGAAAAACCCGTTATTTCGAGCAACGCTTTTTACCTGCACTAGAGGCCTTTAATTATATTCTCCAAAAGTATCCAAAGAGTGATAAGCTAAATGAAGCCGCTATTTGGCGCGAAAAAGTAAATATCCGATTAGAAAACGATGAGCTTGCGATAAAAAACCTTAAACGACTTTTTAAGTACGAAGTATTAAAAGATCAAGAATATGCCGACGCCAGGGCAATGATGGCACAAGCATACATCAACCTCACAAAAATTGATACCGCGGTGCAGCAATTAAAAATTGCCCAAGCCTACACAAAAGTAAATACGGAAAAAGGACGTTACTTATTTATTATTGGACAATTATACAATCAATTAGGCCATAAGGACAGCGCAAACTATGCGTTTGACAAGGTTATTGACTTGAACAGAAAGTCGCCACGTGAACTAATGATAAATGCACATTTACAGAAAATTCAAAATACCCCCTTAACTTCAGCAAATAAAATAGAAGTATTCGAGTACTTAACCGCCTTAGAAGAAGATAGGGAGAATAGACCTTTTTTAGACAAAATATTTCGGCAGATAGCCGAATACCACTTATGGAATGAAAAAGACAGCTTGGCATTGGCCTACTTTAATAAGTCGTTACGAGTTACCCAAAACAAGCCGCAATTAAACGCTTTAAATTATGAAAATTTAGGAGAGTATAATTTTGATAAAAGCGCGTATAAAACGGCTGGTGCCTATTATGATAGTACACTTTCAAATTTACCAGAGAACACGAAAAAATATCGTGCCATAAAAAAGAAGCTCGACAATCTTGAAGATGTGATCAACTACGAAGAAATTGTGAGTTACGCCGATAGTGTCATGACCGTGTATAGCATGCCTAAAGGAAAACAAATTGCCTATTTTGGCGCCTATATTGCAAAACTTAAACTAGCAGATTCACTAGCCGCTAAAAAAGAAATAGCACGGCAAAATAAAGGAATTGATGCTTTTAGTGCCACCAAAGGAGGAAAACAAAACAAAGGAAAATTCTATTTTTATAATATTCAGAGTTTAGGCTACGGTAAAACAGACTTTAAAACGCGTTGGGGAGATCGCGTTTTAGAGGATAATTGGCGCTGGGCCAATAAATCGAAAAGTACTCTGGGTACAGACGATGCCATCGCAGAAAATACAACAAGTAGCGCTACTGAAAATTCAGAAGATCTAAAATATTCAATAGCTTTTTACCTTGATCAAGTTCCGACAGATGTTAGGGTTATTGATAGTTTAAAAACGGAAAGAAACCTAGCTAATTATCAATTGGGATTGATTTATAAAGAAAAATTTAAAGAAAATTTAATTGCTGCCGGCAAATTAGAATCCGTTTTAAAAGGCAATCCCGAGGAGCGCCTGATATTGCCTTCGAAATACAACTTGTTTAAAATCTATGAAGCGTCTGGAAGTCCATTAACGACACAAATGAAAGAGGATATTATTACCAATCATCCAGATTCTAGGTATGCGGTAATTCTATTAAATCCTGAGGCGGTTTTAGAAGGAGATGCGGATAGCCCTGACGCTAAATATGCGCAACTTTATAAACAATTTACAAATCAAGAGTTCTTGAGTGTAATTACCAATGCTGAGGAAAATATCAATATGTATACAGGAGATCCGATAGTTCCCAAATTTGAACTGTTGAAGGCCAACGCCATAGGTAGAATTCAAGGCTTTACTGCTTTTGAAGAGGCCTTGAACTATGTTGCCCTGAATTACCCAAATAATCCTGAAGGCAAAAAAGCGAAAGAAATCATTGCAGACCAATTACCAAAATTAGCAGTTAAAGATTTTGCCGAGGCAAATTTGGCCAAAAAATCAGAGCAATGGAAATTGATATTTCCATTTAAAATGACTGAAGACCAAAAAGTAGGTGCATTAAAACAAGTTGTAGAAAAAGCCATAAAGGAGTTAAAGTACTTGAATACAGCATCTATTGATGTTTATAATTTAGAAAATCAGTTTCTGGTCATCCATGGGTTTAGAAGTGAAGATTTTGCTTTAGGCTTTGCGGAATTGCTAAAAAACAACAAAGAATACCAAGTTAACAAAGAGAATTTCGTAATTTTATCCGCTAACTACAAGATCATACAAATTCATAAAAATTTACAAGCATATAAAAATCGCGTAGTAACCCCAAAACCGTAGAACATGTTTTCAGATAACAAAAAACCTAAATCAATGGCAGAACTAGGAGGGCAACCCAACCGTATTGAAAAAAACACCAAAATTAAAGGTGATATCATTTCAGAAGCAGATTTCAGAATTGATGGCAAACTAGATGGTAATGTAAAAACCTCTGGTAAGGTAGTCATCGGTAAAGATGGCTATATCCATGGAAAAGTTGAATGTGTTAATGCAGATATTGAAGGGAGCTTTAATGGCGAACTCTTAGTTTCTGATTTATTATCCTTAAAATCATCAGCAATAATTGAAGGTGTTGTTTCGGTCGCAAAATTGTCAGTAGAACCAGGGGCCACTTTTAATGCTGCCTGTACCATGGGTGGCGGTAAACTTCCTACTCAGAACAAACCTGCGACAAGCACTAATGGAACCACAAAAGCCTCCTAAAAAAGTAAGTCAAGGATTAAAAAATGCTGCGCGACTTTCAGGAGCTGGACTTCAAATGGGTTTAACTATATACCTAGGAAATCTTTTAGGTACGTGGTTAGATAAAAAATTTGGATTCTCTTTTTTAGAAATAACCGTTACTCTTGTAGCTATTTTTTTATCTATATTTTCTTTAATACAACAAGTAAATAAAATCAACAAATAGATCTATTGTGGTAAAAGCTATTTTAATCTATAGTATTGTTTTTACTTGTCTATTTTTTGGTGGACAATATTTGCAGCATTTTTATTTCGCTAGCTCTAATGTTGCACTTTCACAAGCAATAGAAAACGTATACCTATTTCATTTTTTCTTCTCTTTAGTTATTTGCATTATTTTTTTAGTGCTTTCAAATATCTCAAAATTTAAAGATCAATTGGGCTTTATATACTTAGCCAATTTACTTTTAAAGATATTTTTTTTTGTTATTCTATTTCAGAATTTGATATTCACAGAGATGATAATGACCAAACTAGAACGTATTTCTCTCCTTATCCCAGTAGTCTTATTTCTATCATTTGAAGTGTTCTTTATTTCAAGAATTTTGCGCAAAGTATAGTTTCGTAATAATTAAATAAAAAAATGTTTGATTTTTATTATTAATAATTACCTTTGCACAAATTTTTAAGGAGCAAATTTTCGAATTATTTATAATGAATATAGCATCAAAATATAGTAGTAAAGTAGCTTTATTAGTTGTCCTTATGTTTACCATTCAAGGTTTTTCATTTTCTGACCCAGAAGATGATGGTCCTGTAGATACCAAAACAGAGGTTGATGAGTATATCCTACACCATATAAAAGATTCTCATGATTTTCATCTGTTTTCATACTCCAATGATGCGGGCGAAAGAAAACACATAGGTTTTCCTCTTCCTGTAATTTTGTGGTCTAGTAATGGCTTAGTAACATTTATGTCTTCAGAATTTCATCATGACGATGCTGGTCAGGTACTAGTGGAAAGAAAAGGAGTGAAATTTGCAAAAATTCATACGAAAATATACGAACTAGATGCAGGAGCGTCAACGGTTAGTTTTGATGAGGAACACCACGCTACAAACGGATATAAAGTTTTAGACTTTTCAATCACCAAAAGTGCTTTCGGTATTCTACTGGTTGGATTGTTAATGCTCCTTGGTTTTGGAGGTCTAGCAAGGCAATATAAAAAAGGGAAAAGTATTCCAACAGGGTTTGCTCGTGTTTTAGAACCATTAGTTATTTATGTAAGAGACGAAATTGCAAAACCAAATATCGGAGAAAAAAAATACAGAAAATTCACGGGCTACTTACTTACAGTGTTCTTTTTCATTTGGATATTAAATTTATTAGGTTTAACACCATTTGGTTTTAACGTTACGGGTCAATTAGCGGTAACGGCAGCGTTAGCTATATTTACTTTGATTATTTATACCATTAGTGGCAACAAAGAGTACTGGATGCATATTTTATGGATGCCAGGGGTGCCAGTATTGATTAAACCAGTTTTAGCAATCATAGAATTAGCTGGTGCATTATTAATTAAACCATTTTCACTACTTGTGCGTCTTTTTGCAAACATTTCTGCTGGACATATTGTAGTCATGAGTTTAATTGCCATTATGTTTAACTTAAAAGAGAGTTTAGGCGTTGCAGGAGCAACAGGATTATCGTTTATATTGTCCTTTTTGATAATGCTTATTGAATTTTTAGTAGCCTTTTTACAGGCCTATATATTTACCATGCTTTCGGCCTTATTTATCGGTATGGCCGTAGCAGAACACGATCACGATCATGAACATGACGCCCACGGACACGACGTTCCTGATGCGGAAGATGTAAGAGCAGATTTTATTTAACAAGAGTTTATTTTTTAATTTAATATAAATCAATTTACTATGTACAATTTAATTGGAGCAGGTTTAGTAGTAATCGGAGCAGGGATTGGTCTTGGTCAAATCGGTGGAAAAGCAATGGAAGGTATTGCTCGTCAACCAGAAGCGACTGGAAAAATCCAAACGGCTATGATTATTGTTGCAGCACTTTTAGAAGGTTTAGCATTCGGTGCTTTAATCTTAGGTAAAAACTAAAAGCCTGAAAATTTATCAAGAACAAGTTCTGTAACGGTTGGTTACAGAACTTGTTTAATTAAAAAATAAGAAAATTTAATTTTTCAATAGAATGGAAACATTATTAAACGATTTTTCACCTGGTTTATTTATAATTCAAACAGTCTTATTATTGGCATTAATTGCCTTAATGGTAAAATTTGCGTGGAAACCTATTATGGATTCCTTAAATGAACGAGAAACTGGTATTGCTGACGCTCTTGCTGCCGCAGAAAATGCGAAAAAAGAAATGCAAAACGTTACGGCGGACAGTGAACGTTTGTTGCAAGAAGCACGCTCTGAAAGAGAGGCAATGATTAAAGAAGCCCGGGAGATAAAAGAAAAAATGCTTAATGATGCTAAAGATCAAGCAAAGGTTGAAGGTGACAAAATGATCAAGCAGGCGCAAGATGCTATCGAAAGTGAAAAGAAAGCTGCCGTTGCAGAGATTAAAAATCAGGTTGCTACCTTATCGCTTGATATTGCAGAGAAAGTGATCAAAGAACAATTAGCTAACAAAGACAAGCAATTAAAATTGGTTGAAGATATGTTAGGTGATATCAAATTAAACTAGAAGCATGAGCGAATCTAGAGCAGCAATACGTTACGCGAAAGCAACCATAGACTTAGCACAAGAAAACAAGGCTTTAGAAGCTTTAGAAAAAGATATGCGTTCTATTGTACAAACCATCAGTGAGAGTGCAGCCCTAACAGATGTGTTACAGAGTCCGGTGATTAAAAGTTCTGATAAAAAAAATATACTGTTTGAGGTTTTTAAAGAATCTCATCAGATAACAGTTGGATTAATTAACGCATTAATCGACAATAAACGAATTGGTTTGTTGTACGAAGTTGCACAGAAGCACCTCATTTTAAATGAGGATTTAAAAGGCCGAGGTGTTGCTTTTGTCACCACAGCTGTTCCACTAACCAATGATTTGGAGAAAAAAATTCTTCAAAAAGTAGCTGAATTAACAGGGAAAAAAGTCGAAGTACAAAATACCATAGATGAAAAAATACTCGGTGGTTTTATACTTAGAGTAGGTGATTTACAGTACGATGCTAGTATCGCTAGTAAATTGAGTAATTTAAAAAGAGAGTTTACAAACAGTATATAATAAAATTTTGCTTTAAAAAGTTTGCCCTAAGGTAATTCAAAGGGTTTATCATTAAAATACATACAACATGGCAGGAGTAAAAGCCGCTGAAGTATCAGCAATATTAAAAAAGCAATTATCAGGATTTGAAGCTACAGCCTCTTTAGACGAAGTAGGTACAGTTTTACAAATCGGGGATGGTATCGCAAGAGTTTACGGATTAGCTAACGTTCAATATGGAGAGTTAGTAGAATTCGAAGGCGGTTTGCAAGGTATTGTTCTTAACTTAGAAGAAGACAACGTTGGGGTGGTATTATTGAGCCCTTCAAGAGATATTAAAGAAGGTACTGTTGTAAAACGTACCCAAACTATTGCTTCTATAAAAGTTGGTGAAGGTATTGTTGGTCGTGTGGTAAACACTTTAGGAAAACCAATCGATGGCAAAGGTGCTATTTCTGGTGAAACGTATAACTTGCCTTTAGAGCGTAAAGCACCAGGGGTTATTTATCGTCAGCCGGTAACAGAACCCTTACAAACAGGTATAAAGGCTATTGATGCCATGATTCCTGTTGGCCGTGGTCAACGTGAATTAGTTATTGGTGACCGTCAAACCGGTAAAACAACGGTTTGTATTGATGCTATTTTAAATCAGAAAGAATTTTACGATGCAGGAAAACCCGTGTATTGTATTTATGTTGCAATAGGTCAAAAAGCATCTACCGTAGCTAATATTGCTCAAACTTTAGAAGATAACGGAGCTTTAGCGTACACCACTATCGTTGCTGCTAATGCCTCTGACCCAGCTTCCATGCAGGTTTATGCTCCATTTGCTGGTGCTGCCATTGGAGAGTATTTCAGAGATACAGGTCGTCCTGCTTTAATCATCTATGATGATTTATCAAAGCAAGCGGTAGCTTATAGAGAAATTTCTCTTTTATTAAGAAGACCTCCAGGACGTGAAGCTTATCCAGGCGATGTTTTCTACCTTCACTCTCGTTTATTAGAACGTTCTGCAAAGATCATCGCTAATGATGCGATAGCAAAAGACATGAACGATTTACCAGACGTTTTAAAACCTATGGTAAAAGGAGGAGGTTCACTTACCGCGCTACCTATTATTGAAACACAAGCCGGTGACGTTTCTGCCTATATTCCAACAAATGTAATTTCGATTACCGATGGTCAAATATTCTTGGAGCAAGATTTATTTAACCAAGGGGTGCGTCCTGCCATTAACGTAGGTATTTCGGTATCTCGTGTGGGAGGTAATGCTCAGATAAAATCGATGAAGAAAGTAGCAGGTACTTTAAAACTAGATCAAGCTCAGTTCCGTGAACTAGAAGCATTTGCTAAGTTTGGTTCTGATTTAGACGCTGCAACCTTAAATGTCATTGAAAAAGGACGTCGTAATGTCGAAATCTTAAAACAAGCACAAAACGATCCGTTTACCGTTGAAGATCAAGTAGCGATTATTTATGCAGGTTCTAAAAACTTGTTAAGAAACGTTCCTGTAGATAAAGTAAAAGAATTTGAGAAAGATTATATAGAATTCTTAAACGCGAAGCACAGACCTGTTTTAGACGATTTAAAAGCAGGTAAACTAAGCGATGAAGTTATTAATGTATTAACCTCAGTAGCTCAAGATTTATCAGCGAAATATAAAAAATAATTCTGAGTTCAGAATTATGAGTTAAAAAGAAAAGAACAATTTGATCGTAGCTAAAAGTTACTACTTTGGTTGTTAAATTGTTCTTTTTAGTAGCATTTTAAAAGAGTAGAAAGGGTTTGAAATAGCAAATCAATGAATTAAATGTGGACCTAGTCTTGGCGATAAATGTTTGAAAATCGCAAAGAGGAGTAAGCACAATTGAATGAATTCAAAAACACACTCGATATCGCATTAAAAGAAGCAGACGAAACTTCATATTGGTTAGATATTATTGAAGAAACCACTATGGAAATTCCGAATCAACTTCAACTGAAATACGAAGAACTGACAAAAATAGTAGTATCAATAATTAAAAATTCTTAATTGAGAATTCTGAATTCATAATTAGAAAAAATGGCAAATTTAAAAGAAATCCGTAATAGAATATCATCGGTATCCTCAACGATGCAGATTACTAGTGCCATGAAAATGGTATCCGCTGCCAAATTGAAGAAAGCCCAAGATGCTATTACCGCAATGCGACCATATTCAGATAAGCTCACTGAACTTTTACAGAGTTTGAGTGCAAGTTTAGAAGGAGATGCTGGCAGTCAATTTGCAGAGAAGCGCGAAGTCAATAAAGTGTTACTTGTGGCTATCACTTCGAACCGAGGTTTGTGCGGTGCTTTTAATACAAACATTATTAAACAAACGGCACTTTTAGCTGGTCAGGCCTATGCTGGGAAGCATGTTGATATTATGGCTATAGGTAAAAAAGCGAATGATATCCTTAAGAAAAAACATTCGGTTGTTAAAAATCATAGTGCTATCTACGAGGAACTAACTTTTGATAATGTAGCCCTAATTGCCGAGGAGCTCATGGAAATGTTTACTTCTGGAGCTTATGATAAAATCGAAATTGTATACAATAGTTTCAAAAATGCGGCAACACAGATTGTAATAACAGAGCAGTTTTTACCGATCAAACCAATGGATGGAGAGGTAAATACAAATACGGATTATGTGTACGAGCCTGCAAAATTAGAGATTGTACAGCAATTGATTCCGAAATCATTGAAAACACAATTGTACAAAGGAATTCGTGATTCTTTCGCCAGTGAGCATGGTGCTCGTATGACTGCAATGCACAAGGCAACAGATAATGCAACAGACTTAAGAGATCAGTTGAAGTTAACATACAACAAAGCAAGACAAGCAGCTATCACCAATGAAATTTTAGAAATTGTTGGAGGAGCTGAGGCTCTGGCCAATTAGACGTAGCGATAGCGAAGTCAAATTTCAAATAGAGCTGAGGCTCTGGCTAATTAGACGTAGCGATAGCGAAGTCAAATTTCAAATAGAGCTGAGGCTCTGGCCAATTAGACGTAGCAATAGCGAAGTCAAATTTCAAATAGAACTGAGGTTCTGGCCAATTAGACGTAGCGATAGCGAAGTCAAATTTCAAATAGAGCTGAGGCTCTGGCCAATTAGACGAAGCGATAGCGAAGTCAAATTTCAAATAGAACTAAGGCTCTGGCCAATTAGACGTAGCAATAGCGAAGTCAAATTTCAAATAGAACTGAGGCTCTGGCCAATTAGACGTAGCGATAACAATTCGTTTTTATTCCGAGAGGAGACTCCGAACAACTACACTACAAAAAAAATAGGCTATTGCTTTTGATACTGATTAATAAATACTACCTGGAAACCTCGCTTTTAGCGGGGTTTTTTGTGTTTATTAAAAAAATTTTCCGCTTCCTGTAACATTTGCACAAAAATGTATCTAAAAGGAAAATCAATTAAACAATATTCCGATGAAAACATTTAAAAACCTTGTTTCCCTAATTTTAATTCTTTTTGTGATCACGTTAAACGCTCAAAACCCTTCTTTTGAAGTAAAAGTTATTGGAAAAGGACAACCAGTATTATTATTTCCAGGATTTACATGTACAGGAGAAGTATGGGATCTCATTGTTCAAGAAATTTCCAAAACGCACCAATGTCATGTTTTTACCTTTGCTGGTTTTGGAGAAATACCCCCCATTGAAAAGCCTTGGTTGCCAAAAATTAAAGAAAGTATCGTTCAATACATTTCAGATCAACAGCTTGAAAAACCTACGCTTGTTGGTCATAGTTTAGGTGGAACATTAGCCCTTTGGATGGCTTCAGAAAATGACGCTTACGAGCAACTTATCGTTATAGACGCATTACCAGCTACGGGAGCCTTGATGATGCCTAATTTCAATAGTGAATCTATGGTATACGACAACCCATATAATACTCAATTGTTAGCTATGGATGCTACAAGCTTTGAACAAATGGCAGATCAAATGGCCAAAGGAATGACTTTAAATACCTCTAAAAGAGCATTACTAAAAAATTGGATAATAAAGGCTGACAGAGCCACGTACGTTTACGGGTATACTGATTTGCTTAAACTCGATTTAAGAGATGCCATGAAGCAAATTAAGGCTCAGGTCACTATTTTAGGAGCAACAGAGCCCTACGGCTTAGAGACCGTAAAAAAAACCTTTGAAGCGCAATACTTACATTTGAATGATTATACTATCAAGTTTGCTGATGCCTCGGCACACTTTATTATGTTTGATCAGCCTGAGTGGCTCTTAAATGAAATTAAATTGGTACTGAATTAATTTATGAAGCATTCTGAAACACTTTTTAAAGAGGTTTATCAGTTGAACTATCCAAAGGTATTTCGCTTGTGTTTAGGGTATGCCAAGGGAGATGAAATGTTGGCAAGTGACCTTTGTCAAGAGGTTTTCATAAAAGTATGGGAAAATTTACCCTCGTTTAGAAAAGAGTCCGCCATAGCCACATGGATTTATAGAATAACAGTGAATACCTGTTTACTTTATTCTAGAAACAAGACACGGTTTCCCGTATCAAATACTACCACTATAGAAGAAACTTCATATGAAAACACCCATGACCCGAAAGAGAACAACCTGAATAGCATGTATGCCTGTATAGATCAATTATCAAAAGATAATAAGAGTATTATTTTACTAGAGTTAGAAGGGCTTCCTCAAAAAGAGATTGCTGACATTATGGGTATCAAGCACGAAGCCTTAAGGGTAAGAATCCACAGAATAAAAAATGAATTAACCAAATGCATAAAAAAATGAACTCATTTGAAGAACTACAATCGCAGTGGAACAATCAAAAAGTTGTTGAAATTCCAGAACAAGGACATAAACTTATTATGGAAAAAGTCAAAGCCATTAAAAACAAACAAAAATATACGAATATTGTGTTAACGCTTACAGTACTTATACTAGTTGTTTTCTTTATCTATATATCGGCTTACAACTATGCGCCTATTGCTTTTGCTTTACTTTTAATGATGGCTTCCTTAGGAGTGAGAATTGGCTTAGAACTACATAGCATTAAAACGCTTAAACAGTTAAACGTAAATATTTCGGCAACTAATTTTAAACAAAGCATCATTAAATACTACAAAAATCGAGTGCGCATTCATGCGATTTACACACCGATCATATTACTTCTATATAGCTTTGGCTTTATCCTGATGTTACCCGCATTTAAAGAAAGCCTATCCGCCGGTTTTTACCAATATATTGTAATTTCATCGGTCCTTATTTTGTTGGTTTTAAGCGTCTTTATTTACAAACAAATACGAAAGGAGCTCAATGCTGTAAAAGAATTAAAAGACGAATAGCGGTATAAGTTAGCAATCCTATCGGCAGAAAACGACTTGCTACATAGCCAATTTTTAAGGTTCACCATAAAGAACATAAGCGCCTGATGCTGTAAAAGCTTCGGTTTTTATCGAAATTTAAAAAAATAGAAGTCATTTTCTTGACCAAACAAACTTCAAAGTTATCATTTGGCACTACTTTTGAATATGTATAGCTATAAAACTTAAAAGACGACAGTCATGAAAAAATCACTCTATATAGCCCTTTTATCTTTACTAGGATTAGGAAGTTGCGCCTCACAAAAAAAAATACAAACCAATCCTCCTTTTACTATCGAAACGCCTTCATTTCAAAAATGGACAGCTGGCAAAGAAGAAGGTGGCTCTGGCCTTGATGTGAAAATTCCTATTGATCAATTAAAAAAAGAGAACATAACTTTTAAAGACCTTTATTTTAGGGGAAAAGTGAGTGCTGTTATCACAGAAACGATAGCTAACAAACAATATATAACGGCTAAATTTACCAACCAAAAGTTTACAAAGCCAGATATTATTATGCATGCTGACCCTAGAAAAGAAGTTGGAAACCAACCTCCAATGCCTCAGAAAGATGAAAAAATAGACTACCCGTTTGAATTAGCGGATGACGAGGCCGTCATTTCTTATTTGGAAAATAACAGCAATACGCTAAAATATACTAAAATAACAGGCTTCAAAGAAAAGCCAGCTTTAATATATTCAAGTAAACCTATGAACTAACTTTGTTCACAGGCTTATAATACCTACTTTTATGGCTTAATTTTTCAGCGGTTGAACCCATTAAAAAAACTTTTTAAGCAAACCTTTGTTTATGGTCTAGCAACCGTATTGCCTAGAATGTTATCATTTATATTGGTGCCCATTTACACCGAAGTAATGCCAAACCCTGCATTATATGGAAAGGTTTCTGTAATTTTTGCTTGGTTTGCTATTTTTAATGTGCTTTTAGCCTATGGCATGGAAACCGCTTTTTTTAGATTTTTTTACAAAGCAGATGAGAAAAATAAGGTAATTTCCACCTCACTTATTTCCATTATAGTAACGACAGGATCGTTTTTTATTTTGGCATTAGTATTCCAAAATTCACTAGCCAGCTGGAGTGGTATTGATCTAAAATATATTGAGTATGCTATTTATATTTTGGCTTTAGACGCTTTGGTGATTATTCCATTTTCATGGTTACGTGCCACAGATAGATCTATGCGTTATGCCGTAATAAAAATTACGAACGTAAGCATTAATTTAGGCTTGAATGTTTTCTTGTTAATTTATCTCCCAGAAATAGTTTCAAACAATCCAGAAAGTATTTTTCAGGCAATTTACAGGCCAGATTTCCAAATTTCATACATATTTATATCAAACCTAATTGCAAGCGGTATAACGCTTGTATTAATGTTAGAACTTTACTTTAAAAACAGCTATGTTTTTGATGTTGCGCTCTGGCAAAAAATGATGAAATACGCTTGGCCAGTTTTAATCGCTGGTATCGCATTTACCATAAACGAAGTTTTTGATCGTATTTTATTAGAAAGACTATTGCCTGAAAATATTGCAGAATCTGAAATAGGAAAATACTCCGCCTGTTATAAATTGGCGGTGTTCATGACCTTATTTGCTACGGGGTTTAGGTTGGGTATTGAGCCCTTTTTCTTCAGTCATTCCAACTCCAAAAACCCTCAAAAGGCCTATGCTGAAATCACCACCTATTTTGTAATTTTAGGAAGTACTATTCTACTAGCGGTTATCGTATTCGCCGACGTATTAAAAGTGCTTATTATTCAAAATGAAGCCTACTGGGATGCTATGGCAGTTGTTCCCATTTTAATTCTGGCCAGTTTTTTCCTTGGTATATATCACAACCTTTCCGTTTGGTATAAGATTACTGATAAAACTCGCTATGGTGCGTTAATTTCAGTAATTGGTGCTGTTATTACTTTATTTATTAATTATTTCGGTATTCCATATTTTGGCTATATAGCTTCTGCGGTGGCGACTTTATTGGCCTATGGTACCATGATGATTTTATCGTATTACCTTGGGACAAAGAATTATCCAATACCTTATAACCTCAGAAAAATAGGATTCTATTTGTCTGTTTCAATTCTGTTTTCTATACTTTCATTTTATGTTTTTGAACGCAACTTAATTACTGGCAGTATTTTACTTGCTATTTTTATGGCTGTGCTTTATAAACTAGAAAACGAAAAACTACGACAGCTTTTTATAAAAAAATAACCCTACTTGAAATTTTACAAGATGAAAATTAAAATCATTAATACCTCAACTCACGAATTACCAAATTATGAAACTCATGCCTCCGCGGGTATGGACCTTCGTGCCAATATCGCCACAGCAATTACCTTAAATCCTTTAGAACGTGCGATCATAAAGACAGGTTTGTTCCTAGAATTACCAGTAGGTTTTGAAGCCCAAGTGCGACCAAGAAGCGGATTAGCCGCTAAAAAAGGCATTACCGTTTTAAACGCACCAGGCACGGTTGATGCTGATTATCGTGGAGAAATTGGAGTGATTTTAGTGAATCTTTCGAATGAAGCTTTCACGATAGAAAATGGGGAAAGAATAGCACAGTTAGTGATTGCAAAACACGAACGGGCTGAATGGACCTTAGTAGAAGAGTTATCCGTAACCGAAAGAGGTGAAGGAGGTTTTGGAAGTACGGGAGTGAAATAAAAAAGCCCCTTAACCATAAGGGGAGCGCAAAGGAAAATATGTATAAAAACTTTCCGTTATCATTTTAAGAAAAAAACACAATCATTAATCGTTGAAATAACAAAATGAAAATTATAGTACCTATGGCTGGTCGTGGTTCACGACTAAGGCCACACAGTTTAACCGTTCCAAAACCATTAATTCCCGTCGCAGGAAAACCCATTGTACACCGTTTGGTGGCAGATATTGTAGGTGTACTCAACCAACCTATTGAGGAAATTGCCTTTATTTTAGGAGATCCTGCTTTCTTCGGAGACGATGTGGTAGCAAGTTTAAAGGCCTTAGCTACCGAATTAGGGGCAAAAGCAAGTATTTACAGACAGTTAGACCCAAAAGGAACCGGACACGCCATTATGTGTGCTGAACCATCTTTAAACGGGCCAGCGGTAATTGCCTATGCCGATACTTTAATTCGTGCAGACTTTAATCTAGATAAGGATGCGGATAGTGTTATTTGGACTAAAAAAGTAGCTAATCCGTCAGCGTATGGGGTAGTAAACTTAAACGACAAAAACGAAATTATAGAATTGGTGGAGAAGCCAGAAACCTTTGTCAGTGACCAAGCCGTTATCGGAATTTATTACTTTAAAGATGTTTCGGTTTTAAAGAACGAATTACAATATGTATTAGACAACAACATCATCAATGGCGGAGAATACCAAATTAACGATGGTATTAAGCGTATGATGGCCAATGGTAAAATATTTAAAACAGGTGCCGTTAGCGAGTGGATGGATTGTGGTAATAAAGCCGTAACCATAGAAACAAATCAACGGATGCTAGGTTTTTTACAGAAAGATGGTGAGCAGCTTATCGCAAAGTCAGCCAAACTAGATAACGCCAATATCATTGAACCTTGTTTTATTGGTGAAAACGTACACTTAAAAAATTGTACTGTTGGGCCCTTTGTATCTATTGGTAAAAATACAGTCATTGAAAACTCAACCGTTAAAAATAGCTTAATACAAACCAATTCTAAGATAACAAATGCTAATTTAGATAACGCTATGATTGGCAATCATGTAGTTTTTGATGGCCATTTTGAAGCCATTAGCATAGGAGATTATTCTGTTTTGGAGTAATTTTTGCTATACCTTTGATATTCACTAGCCTTCTTTTGAACACGGAAGGCTAGTTATTAAAAATTATGAAAATAAATGATCTTATTTCTGTTTTATTTTTAGGGCTTTTACTAGCCTACTGCCCTACTTTTGCCCAAGAAATAGAAACTGAAGATAGTGCAGAAGTATTTCTCGAAGCATATTCCGATACCTTTCAAGAAACTTTTTTTGAAGCCTTAAAGCAAAAAGGTATTGAAAATTATGACAAAGCCATCAATCTACTTTTGGAATGTAAAAAAATAGATCCTAGCAAAAAAGTAGTGGATTTTGAATTGGCCAAAGTGTACCAAGAAACAAAAATGTATGCTGCAGCTTTAGAAAGCGCTATTAACGCTGTTAATGCCAACCCTGAAAACTATTGGTATGTATATGTTTTCGTTGATGTGTTGCAATTAAACCGAAATACTATGGATACGGTAAAAAATCAGATTCCTAATGACAACTTAGCTTTTAAAGAAAATCTTGCCACAGTGTATTATCAACAAGGAAACTATAATGCAGCTAGTTCGATCCTAAAGACCATAAAAAGGTCAATATTTACCGATACCTTAAATGCAAAACTAAAGGACCTAAAACAAGAAGAAAAAAATACGGAAGCCCTTAGCTTTAGCACTACTACAGGTACCCAAGAAAATGAGGATAGTTCAACTATAGAGGGATACAAAAACAATATTGAAAACATCATAAAAACAAAAAATTATGAGCTTCTCGATTCAGTGTCCAATGAAGCTTTAGAAAATTTTCCTGCACAGCCTTACTTCTACTATGCCAGAGGTTTAGCCTTAAATAAAAAAAATAAATTTCGTGAAGCGGTAAGCATTTTAGAAGCGTCTTTAGATTATATGTTAGATGATATACCCTTGGCAAACAAAATATACAAAGAGCTTTATGTGGGTTATACTGGCTTAAACAACCCAGAGAAAGCAAATGTGTACCTTAGAAAAGTAAACCCCGGATTTTAAAAAAATAGTTGTGCTAAAAAAAATAATACTTAGTGTTTTTGCTGTTTCTATAGTGTCTTGTAAATCAACAAAAGTGATTACAGCAGGTACCATAGATGAAAATTTGAATGCTAAAAATATCATTAAATCACATTATGCCAATACCTTAGATTTTAAAACCATCTCTGGTAAAATGGATATTGATTACCAAGATAAAAATGCATCTCAAGGTTTTAATGTGAGCCTGAGAATGGAAAAAGATAAAGCGATTTGGATTAGTGCGCCCCTAGGAGTGGTAAAAGCCTATATAACGCCCAAAAGAGTTTCTTTTTACAACCGATTAGACGGCTCGTATTTCGATGGTGATTTTTCCTATTTAAGTCAATTATTAGGTACCGAATTAGATTTTGAAAAAGTTCAGAATTTATTATTAGGGCAGGCAATTTTAGATCTCAGAGCTGATAAATATGACGCTACAATTGCCAATGAAAATTATCAATTAAAACCAAAAAAAGCTTTAGATTTATTCAAGATATTGTTTCAAATAGAACCTAAAAATTTTAAAATGGGAACACAACAAATAGCGCAACCAGAAAAAGGGCGTTTGTTAGCTATTACCTACAAAAACTACCAAGCAATTGATACTAAAATTATCCCTAACGAAATTGACATAGCAGCAACTATGGATAAGAACCAAAGTATAATTGCCATTGCCTATAAAAATATCGAATTTAATAGACGTTTAAAATTTCCTTATGATATTCCAAAAGGGTTTAAAGAAATTATATTAAAATAACATGTTAAAAAATAAAGCATTAGCGGGTCTTTTTATCGTTTTTTTACTGTTTTCTCAAGCCATTTTTGCTCAGACTACCGAACAAAAAAATTTAGAGGCGAAGAGAGAAAAACTACAACAGGAAATTAAACAGATAAATCGCTTACTTTTTGCTGAAAAAAAAGAAAAAGGAAATGTCTTAGATCAAATGAATGCCCTCGATAAAAAAATTTCTGTACGTCAGCAACTAATCCGTGTGACCAACGAACAGTCTAATCTCTTAAACCGTCAGCTAAATGCTAATATCCGAAATATTGGTAAACTGCGAGCTGATCTTAAAACACTACAAGAAGATTATGCGCTCATGATTCAGAAGTCGTATCAAAACAAATCAAAACAAAGTAGGCTTATGTTCTTACTTTCTTCTGAAAGTTTCTACCAAGGCTTTAAAAGGCTTCAATACATGAAGCAATACACAGATTACCGAAAAGAACAAGGCCTAGAAATTGCTGCTAAAACCGAAGAACTTAAAAATTTAAACCTTGAATTAACCGAACAACGAAAAACCAAGGATAAGCTAGTGGCCGAAAATACCCTTGCGAAAAAAGAGTTAGTCAAAGAAAAGGAAGCGCAAAACGAATTATTAAGTACCATTCGTAAAAACGAAAATAAATACACGGCAAGTATTCAACAAAAACAAAAAGAAGCTCGTGAAATAGACAAGCAAATAGAAAATTTAATCAAAAGTGCCATTGTTAGTTCTAATAAAAAATCTGGGAATACTACAAATACGTCAAAATTTGTACTTACCCCAGAGGCTAAAGTTATCGCTAATAATTTCTCCGCAAATAAAGGTAAGCTCATTTGGCCCGTAGAGAAAGGTATTAAAAGTATTGGTTTTGGGATTTATAAAGATGCTGTTTATCCAGGCATACAGCACCAAAATAATGGGGTCATCATCGCTACTGATCAAGGGTCAAAAGCTAGAGCCATTTTTGAGGGAGAGGTCATTGCTATTATAAGCGTTCCTGGTGGAAATAAAGGCGTACAAATGAAACATGGTAACTTTATAAGTACCTATTACAATTTATCTACCGTATTTGTAAAAAAAGGCGATAAAGTAAAAGCGAAAACCGAATTAGGAGAAATCTATACCAATGCTATGAATAGGCAAACCTTGCTGAAGTTTTATCTATATCAAGATACCTCTCGATTAAATCCAGAAGAATGGATTTATCAGTTGTAACTTGTGATCGTTAATTTTGAGCAATGGGTATCAGGCTTCGCCCAGAAAGCAAAGTTTATAGGATTTCTGAAACCGCTACTAAGGAGTACTTCGTTCCTTGGCTTCATGCTAAAACGTAGCTTGCCAAAAAACTTTTAATTGTCCTTTTAGGTTTAAATACATATTAATAAAGACGATACCAAGGCTGCTTTGCCTATAGCTATTTTTCCTTTTACATAGGTTCAAAACAGCATACCGATACACGAATGTAGGCGCATTAAAAAGTAAAGAATTATGGTTTTTTTAAAGAAAATATATTGCCGCTTATGATCCGTGTACTGATGTTATACGTTTGCTGTCTTCTGTACAGGTTTTAAAAAAGAATACTAACTTATTCTGCCATGAACAAGGCCTTTAATTCAGTAGCTTCGTTTGGCTTCATTTTACCGGCCAAAACTAAACTTAGTTGCTTTCTACGAAGTGCGGCAGCATAGCGTTCTTTTTCTAAATCAGTTTCAGGAATAATTTTAGGTACTTCAGTAGGTTTGCCCGTATCATCAACCGCGACAAAGGTATAAATGGCATCATTAGCCTTGGTTTTAGTGCCTGTGAAGCGATCTTCCATCCAAACATCAATATAAACCTCCATAGAAGTTTTAAAGGCTCTTGAAACAGCTGCTTCAACAGTAACCACACTGCCCACAGGAACAGATTGATTAAAAGCAACATGGTTTACCGAAGCGGTAACGGTAATTCTCCGGCTGTGTCTTCGCGCAGCGATACTCGCAGCACGATCCATTCGCGCTAGTAATTCACCACCAAAAAGGTTATTTAAAGGGTTGGTTTCACTAGGTAAAACCAAATCTGTCATTATCGTTCTAGATTCACTTGGAGTCTTGGCCGTCATATTTTTAATTTTGCACAAAGATAGCCTCAATAACAGATTTAAGAAATAAAAGAGGTGTTATTCTTGGTACAACCAAGCGTCTTTAGACTCAGAATTTTTTATATTTCGAAGATAACTTAGCGCCTTATCAACATCAGTGAAGCTATCAAAGCTTACCACATGAAACCCAAACTTATTTACGCCAATGTATTTAGCATTAAATCCTTTTGTTTGTAATTGACTAATTTTTTTATCCGCGTTTTCCTTCACTTTAAAAGCTCCAGCAACAATATGGTACTGCGTAGCTATTTCCTCTTGAATTTTAGCTGTGGAGGAAGCATTTAATTTTAACACAGGTAATTCAAGGGGGCTTACATCAAAAAACGTAGCTTGTTCTATTTCTCTTGCTACTTGTTTTTGAGCTTCTTTTTGCACCACTAAGTTGGTGGCTTTATTTTCAGTATAAAAACGAAATCCAGTAAACCCTAAAGCCAATCCCAAAAATACAACCGCTGCATATTTTAAATAGGGCCTCATTTGTTTTTTTTCTCTTTGCTCTGGAGTAATCATAAAAGGAATTTCTTCTTCTAAGGAAACTACCTGTTCTTTTAAAACTTCTCTAGTTATTTGAGCAGAAACACATGAGGATAAACCGAAAGACGTGGTTAAATAATTTACCTTAAGGGCTGGCTCAAAGGAAATTTTACCTTCTTTGTTCAACCACAATTTACCAATATTAGTGAAGATTAATCGCTCACCTTTTTCTAATTGGTTTCTCCAATCTTTGCTTAAAGCACTAATGCGTTTCAGCATCTCCTCATAGGTAGTTTTCTCAGCTTCTGCCATATAAGAAACGAGTAAACCATCGTTAGAGACCAATTGTGCGTTAAACGAAACTTGTTTTGTGGGCGGGTAAAAGGTATGCGTTTCTTCTTTTAAGAAAGCGGACTTTGTTTGCGTTAAAAAAGCACCAAATTCAGGCACGATGACACAATTATACCTATATAATAATTCTTCTATGTAGTGTTCTAATCTCATTGAAACAAAGATTGTGAAAAAAGATAGCTTGTAAAACTTTGACCATAACTTTTTATTAACATTTTATTTCATGTACATTGTAGGTCTAAAGATACGTTATATAAATGACTGATAGTGATACCATTGCGGCTTTAAGGTTACAGCGAATCCCCAATATCGGCGATATCACCGCTAAAAAATTAATTTCCCATTGTGGGAGTCCATCTACCGTTTTTGAAGATAAAAGGCAAAACTTATTAAAAATAGACGGAATTGGAGCCTTTAGTATCGCTCATTTACAAGACAAGCAGCACCTCGAAGAAGCAGAGGCAGAATTAGAGTTCATAAAAAGAAACGACATCAAAGTTACTTACTTTAGGGATGCCGATTATCCTGAATATCTCAGGCATTGTATTGATAGCCCCCTTGTTCTTTTTAGTAAAGGAAATATTGAATTAGCGCAGCGAAAAATCATAGCCATTGTTGGTACTCGAAATATTACGAGTTATGGAACGGCTTTTTGCGAACAATTCATTGAAGATATAGCCCCTTTAAACCCTATAATTGTTAGTGGTTTTGCTTATGGCGTTGATATTTGTGTGCAGAAAGCAGCGATAAAAAACGGTTTGCAAACTATAGGTTGCTTGGCACATGGTTTAAATCAAATATACCCAAAAGTTCATGCGAAATTTAAAGCTGATGTCGAAAAAAACGGAGGTTTTTACACGGAATTTTGGTCTACTAGCGAGCCAGAAAGAGAAAATTTTTTAAAGAGGAATAGGATTATTGCCGGTATGAGTGAAGCTACAATCGTCATTGAATCAGCAGAAAAAGGTGGAAGTTTAGTGACAGCCGATATCGCCCATAGCTATAATCGCGATGTTTTTGCAGTGCCTGGCCGCGCTCAAGATAAATATAGCAAAGGGTGTAATAACCTTATAAAACAACAAAAAGCACAGATGCTAACCTCAGCTGCAGATTTAGTTTATTTATTGAACTGGGAGTTAGAGGATAAAAAATCTAGCCCCATTCAAAAACAACTATTTGTTGAGCTAGATGAAACCGAACAGCTTATTTACACCTATTTACAATCCAATGGCAAACAAATGTTAGATACGATTGCTTTAACGTGTAAACTGCCTATATTTAAGGTGTCCTCTACCTTGTTGACCATGGAAATGAAGGGCCTTATTCGCCCCTTACCCGGTAAATTATTTGAAGCCCTTTGAATTTAGTTAATGGCTGTACGTTGATGCTAAAAAAGGTTTAGTTTAGGGCCTTATATCGTTTTTCAATAACATATTTTCTAGTAACGAAGCTTATAATTTGATATGTATACTTCGCATTTCTAATTTTAATGCTTTTTCAGTCGTATTACCTTGGCACCACGTGTATCCAAAGTATGTACTTTAACTTTTTTATTTCAAATTCTGTATTTTATTGGCCTTATTACTTTAACTTTTTTGAACTTGAACTTGAACTTGCGCTTGAGCTTTAATATCCTACCTTTGTTCGGACTCTTTTCAGCACTTCATCTGCAACAATACCTGCCTTTTCTGCGCCAACGGCTAGCGCTTTATCAATTTCTTCTAGGTGATTCATATAATAGTCAAAATTTTCACGCGCTGCTGCAAATTTCGCTACAATAACCTCGTATAAGGCTTGTTTCGCGTGTCCGTAACCATAATTTCCATTTTCGTAATTAGCCCGCATTTCAGCAATTTGCGCCTTATTCGCAAGAATTTTATACAAGGCGAAAACAGTATCTGTGTCTGGATTTTTCGGATCTTCCATCGCCGTACTATCGGTTTGAATGCCCATAATTTGCTTGCGTAACTGTTTATCTGTCTGAAAAATATTGATCAGGTTACCTTTACTTTTACTCATTTTAGCACCATCAGTACCGGGTATATACATGGTTTCTTCTTGTATTTTACCCTCTGGCATAACAAAAGTTTCGCCTAATTGTGCATGAAAACGGGATGCTACATCGCGGGTCATTTCAATATGCTGCATTTGATCTTTACCTACAGGAACTATTTCAGCATCATACAGCAAAATATCAGCTGCCATTAGCATTGGATAGGTAAATAAGCCTGCATTAATATCTTCTAGCCGATCTGCTTTATCTTTAAATGAATGTGCAAGAGTTAAGCGCTGATAGGGGAAAAAACAACTTAAATACCAACTTAACTCTGCCGTTTGTGGAACATCACTTTGACGATAAAAAACAGTTTTACTGATATCTAAACCAAAAGCCAACCAAGTAGCCGCTACTGCATAGGTATTATTTCGTAATTCATCCCCATTTTTGATTTGTGTAAGCGAATGCATATCGGCAATAAATAGAAAAGAATCATTTTCTGGATTATTTGCCATTTCAATGGCTGGCATAATAGCCCCCAAAATATTCCCTAAATGTGGTGTTCCTGTACTTTGTATTCCTGTTAAAATTCGAGCCATATGTTCTAAAAAATTATCCTGCAAAGGTAAAATAAAAAATCCACTGAAAAAGTCTGTTAAGAGGTTGAAAAAACAGATGCTGTATTAAAAAAAAAAGAACCCGCTAAAAAAACGAGATGCGTTCAATGCGCTACTTTAAAAAATTCTAACCTACTTTTCCAAAATAGAGTTTCACTAAAATTGTTACTTTTACTTTTATGATAAAAATCTTTAAAAAAATAGGCAGTGTTTTTTATCAAATTTGGTTTTATATCTTGGTGGCTATTCCTATCCTGCTTTTATTCCCAATCTTGATACTTTTATCCGCTTCCGAAAAGTGGTATCCTCACTTTTTTTGGGTTGCGCGTAACATTTGGGCGAATTTTATTTTATTCGGAATGGGTTGTATTCCGAACATAAAACGCGAGCAACAAATCGTAAGAGGCAAAAGTTACATGCTCGTTGCCAACCATACGAGCATGTTAGACATTATGTTGATGCTAAAAGTGAGTCCGAACCCCTTTGTTTTCGTTGGAAAAAAAGAACTGGTTAAGATTCCTGTTTTTGGATTTTTTTATAAAAGAGTGTGCATTATGGTTGATCGTAGTGATAGCAAAAGTAGAACAGCTGTATACCGTCGTGCACAGAAAAGGCTTGCTAATGGACTTAGTATTTGCATTTTCCCTGAAGGAGGTGTTCCTGAAGAACACATTGTCTTAGACGCATTTAAGGGAGGTGCTTTTAAAATGGCCATAGCCCACGAAATACCTATAGTCCCTATGGTGTTTTTTGATAATAAACAAAGATTGCCCTTTACAATCACCAAAGGAAAACCAGGTAAAGCGAGAGTTAAAGTGCTTCGGTTTATTGAGACCAAAACTTTAGGAGAAGCACATAAAGGGAGTATATCGGAAGAGGTTCGTGAATTGATTTTAAGGACCTTGACGAATAACTAATGGAAATTATTCCAACAAAAGTGCAATCTTAGCGTTAACGCGATCCATAAAACCATGTAAATAGTCAGGAACATTGCTTTTGACTTGGTCGATTCTCCAAGTTCTTACATTCCCATTATTCGAGTATTGAATAAAAAGTCCGCCACCGTCGGCACAATCTGGACAACCCAAAAAAGTTTCTTTTTCCGTAAGCAGTTGTTGTGGAAAATCATTTATCAGGTCTTTAACAAGCTCAAATTTTTCATCTTCTAAGGCCACAAAATGTAGGTTTTCTCCAGAATAATCTTTCTCCTTATCCTTCAGTAATTGGCTCTCGGTAAGTTTAAAGGTTTGCACGCAAGCTTCCCCTACACACATCCCATAAAAATGACCAAATACCAAATACTCTTGGCTATTTACAGTGTCATTTTCGTCATCACAAGATGTAAAAAGCCCTATTAAGCATAGGGCTAAACATATTTTTTTCATATTTCAATTAAAAGTTTTGATGTAAAACCAGTGTGTTTCAAGACCCTCAAAGAAACAATAACATCAATAAATTTAAAACCTTAAATTAAATCCACTATACACACCCACTGAAAAAGGCCGAAAATCACCCGCTATATTGGAGAAGGTATTTAATTGATATTTAAAAATAGGTTCAATATTAAATTGAAGTTTTGGTGAGAACTTATAATTTAAGCCAAATCCAATATTTGTGCTAAAATTAAGGTCGTTAATATTGTTCGCTTCTCCCATTTCGGTAGTTTGATCTCCCGAATTGAGTAAAACAGAATTATCAATTAAAAATAAAGAGCTTACACCTCCGATGACATTAATCCCGAAACGAGTATCTAAAACCGCATAATTAAGCTCTAAAGGCACTTCTAAATACCCAAACTGTTGGGATAAATTACCATCTAAGGTGGCTGCTTTAGCCGTAGTATCAAAAGCGTTTGTAAGTGGACTAAATTCTCCACCCACATCAGGATTTACCCTACTACTCACCACAATTCCTTTTGCAGAAGCTGCGTAATCAATATTTTGTACCTGTGGCGTTTCTGCTCTAGCCGAAGGAGAAAAGCTAACTTGATTGGTCGTATACCCGTAATCTACTTTGTGCACACCAGAACGTACTTTTAGTTTTTTACTTACTTCATAAGCCACAGAAACCCCATAGCTCATATTGATGTTTCCAGATTTTGAGTTAGGCACAAAAATGGTGTGTACAGGAGAACCTTCGCCAATACCATTAAAATAAACGGGTGCTACGCTTGGACCAACAGACCATTTTTCATTGGTATTATCCGCAAGTATTACTTCTTCTTGATCGTTAATCGCTTCAAAAATAGATTTCTTTTGAGCCTCTTTTTTGTCAATTATTTTCAATTCTTCATTTAAAGCCATCGAATTTTTAGATTTCTCAGCATTAAAATCAATCTTTGAAGCAGTTTCGCCATTCGTATTGGCATCCTTTTGTGCTAATGCTTCCTTTTCTTCTAGTTGATCCTTAAATGAACCTTTAGTAGCTTCATGGGTCTTGATATTTTTGGTCTGAGCATAGGCGTCACTTTTTTTAGTCGTCTTTGTTGAAGTATTCTCTTGTACCAAAGCGCTATTCTTATCGCTTTGTACCAAAGACTTTTTTTCCTTTTTAGAACTTGTGTTGCTAAGCTTGTCTTTCTGCGCACTATTTGCGTAGGGATGTGCGGCTTCCTTTAAAATTTCTTCCTCCGTTTTACTTGCATTCTGATCATTTTCCTCCACAAGCTCAATGCCCAAATTTTTAAAGTCTGCATCTTTTTCGCTGGTTTTGATTCCAGGATTTTGCTCAATAGGGTCTTTGCTTTTTGTTTCTGTTACCTGATTTTGATACTCTTCCGTAGTTTTTTCAAAAGGATTAATCGCCACCATTAAGATCGACAAAACAGCAGCAATTCCGCCTAGTTTCCACCAGATAGGAATAACTTTACGCGATTTCTTTTTTTCTAGAGATGCTTTGATAGCTTTCCAAACTTTTTCATCTGGAACTTCATCAAATTCTCGGAATCGTTCTCTGAACAATTCATCTATACTTTTTTTATTCATACTGCAAAAAAATTATGCAATTACTATTTTATGTTTCAAAATGCTCATTTATAAAATTGCATTTTGTCTTAAATCTGATTCTATTCTTTCTTTCAAAATTATGCGCGCTCGTGCCAAGTTAGATTTTGAAGTTCCTGTTGAGGTTCCTAATCGTTCGCTTATTTCTTGGTGTGAGTAGCCTTCTAAAACAAACATGTTAAAGGTTAATCGGTATTTGTTGGGTAATTCCTGAATGTAGCTTAGTAATTGTTGTAAGCCAATATCCAGATACTCTGATTCTACCTCAACCTCCGCCTCTAAATGATCTGGAACTATGCTTAAATTTGGCTCCTTTCGGTATTTTTGAAGTACTGTATTTACCGTAACTCTTTTAATCCACCCTTCAAAAGAACCTTTAAACGTATACTGGTCTATTTTGTCATAGATCACCATAAAACTATCATGTAAATTATCTTCAGCCTCTGTCTTATTTCGTGAGTATTTTAGACACACACTGTACAATACGCGAGAATAATCTCGGTACAATTGTTCTTGTGCTTTACGATTGCCGTTTATGCAATTTTTAATGAGTTCTTCTAGACTCAAAATAGGTGCGTTCTTTAGGTGGTTGTTATTCTTTTTAGTTCACTGGCACTTCTATTTCTAAATATTGTGCCTCGTCATTTTCATCTTTTCCTGTATAAAATTTAAACAAATAGGTGTCACTATACAAAACAATAAAGTTAAATGATGTTTCAACTTCTTGCAAAATTTCTTCGCAATCATCAGAATCGCTAAGCATAGAACCAATAACAGCCACATTACGAATGGTCGTATCTTCTTTAACTACATCAAAACCTTCAAAGTAAGCACAACTAGAAGTACGCTGATAGGTTACCTTAATTTCATAGGTTTCGTTTAAATTAAACGATTCTGGTAACTCTACACTTGTTATGGGCAAAGCAATAAAATGAAAATTCTCTTGATCTTCTAGACTACATCCAGAAAAGCTTAACAGAACCAATAAGATGGCTGAAAAGAAAACTTTATTTCTCATAGTTTTTTATTTTGTAGATGAATAAAATTGTGAATGGTTGCGTTTAAAACATTAAAATCCCGATTTTCATCGGGATTTTGGTAGTATTTTTTAAAGCAAGTATCTTTAGGGCAGCGTTAGAGCACCATTTTTTCTGGTTTATATCGACAGATAGTTTTAAAAACAAAAATTAGTATCCTATCCGAGGATATAAAAAAACTATTTTACCGTCTAAAAAGATACCTTTTTAGACTTTTCCTTAGGCTTGAACCGTTGAAATAGCTTCTCTTATTTTTGCATCGAGCTCTTCTTGTAGTTCTAGATTGTCTTGCAATAGATTTTTAACAGCGTCGCGACCTTGGCCCAATTTGGTGTCGCCGTAACTAAACCAGGAACCACTTTTTTTGATGATTTCATATTCCACGCCCAAATCTATCACTTCACCTACTTTAGAAATTCCCTCGCCGTACATGATATCAAATTCTGTTTGTTTAAACGGTGGCGCTACTTTATTCTTAACAACTTTTACTCTTGTTTTATTTCCTAGAACATTACCGTCAGTATCTTTTATTTGAGTAGACCTTCTAATGTCTATACGCACTGAGGCGTAAAATTTTAGTGCATTACCACCAGTCGTTGTTTCTGGACTACCAAACATTACCCCAATTTTATCTCGCAATTGGTTGATAAAAATTACAGTACAATGTGTTTTACTAATAGATCCCGTAAGTTTTCTAAGTGCCTGTGACATTAAACGGGCATGAAGTCCCATTTTAGAATCTCCCATTTCGCCTTCAATTTCACTTTTTGGCGTTAAGGCTGCAACAGAATCAATAACTACAATATCAATAGCCCCTGAGCGAATTAAATTATCGGCAATTTCAAGTCCTTGCTCCCCATTGTCAGGCTGAGAAATAATTAAATTATCAACATCAACGCCTAATTTCTGGGCATAAAAACGGTCAAAAGCATGCTCAGCATCAATAAATGCAGCAATGCCTCCTTTTTTTTGAGCTTCAGCGATGGCATGCAGGGTTAAGGTTGTTTTACCTGATGATTCGGGGCCGTAGATTTCTATAACTCTACCTCGTGGGTAACCACCCACACCCAAAGCGACATCTAATCCCAAAGATCCTGAGGGTATTACCTCAACATCTTCAACAACTTTATCACCCATTTTCATAACGGCACCTTTTCCGTATGTTTTATCGAGTTTATCTAGTGTAAGTTTTAGTGCTTTTAACTTTGCTTCTTTTTCTGCGCTCATTTTTTTTGTATTAAAAAGCTAAATTACCATTTCTTTTTTCATAACACAATGAAGTGGTTTAAAGTTTTTATATTCCTTAAAAAATATAAAATACTTTACTTTAAGAAGCAACCATTTATAAATTCTTGCATCTAGTCTACACTAACTCAATTAATATACCATTCTCCCTTTGGGATTAATGGGCAACGGTGGTCGTAATTATACTTTTTAGAGTTCTATGAAAAAGGAAAATTAAAACGACCTTCTAAAGACCTTGAAACTTTCAAGGTCTTTTTTAATAGTGAAAGCCTTATTAAACAAGCACGTTTCACCAAGTCTACATTTTTATGCTTAGGTATGTTCTAAGCACTAGATTCGAAAAATTCCTTTTCTTTCCTGCAAAGACTTGCCCAAGGCTATCAAATCCACTAAATTTGCCTATTAAATATTTTCTTTAACCTCATAAAATTAGTATAGCATGCAACTGTACAATACATTGAGCGCAAAGGAGAGAGAAGCTTTAATCGAAGCAGCGGGCCAAGAACGCTTGACCATCTCTTTCTACCAATATGCGCAAATTAAAAATCCACAACTTTTTAGAAATCACTTGTTTATCAACTGGAACGAATTAGACGTTTTGGGTCGAATTTACGTAGCTTTTGAAGGTATTAACGCTCAGCTTTCTGTACCAGCGGAGCATTTTGATGCCTTTAAAAAACATATTGATAGCATTAGTTTTTTAGAAAACGTGCGATTAAATATTGCCATTGAGCAAGACAATAAATCTTTTCTAAAACTTAAAGTTAAAGTGCGTGATAAAATTGTCGCTGATGGTTTAGACGACAATACTTTTGATGTCACTAAAATAGGCATTCACGTCGATGCCGAAAAATTCAATGAGCTTATTGAAGATCCTGATACCGTTTTGGTGGATATGCGTAACCATTACGAAAGCGAGATAGGTCATTTTAAAAACGCCATTACACCAGATGTAGATACGTTTCGGGATTCGTTAGACAGCATTGAGCACGATTTAAGAAACCATAAAGAAGATAAAAAATTAGTGATGTACTGCACTGGCGGTATCCGCTGTGAAAAAGCGAGTGCCTATTACAAACACAAAGGTTTTAAACAAGTATATCAATTAGAAGGCGGTATTATTGAATACACACGCCAGGTACAAAACAAAAATCTTGAAAATAAATTTAAAGGGAAAAATTTTGTGTTTGACCACAGAAGAGGGGAGCGCATCAGCGATGATGTTATTGCGCAATGCCACCAATGCGGAAAACCTTGTGATACCCATGAAAATTGTGCTAACGAAGCCTGTCATTTGCTATTTATACAGTGTGAGGAATGTGCAAAGGCTATGGATCATTGCTGCTCCAATGCGTGTAAAGAAGTACATGCGTTACCCTTTGAAACCCAAAAAGCACTTCGAAAAGGAAAAACAGTTAGTAATCTCATCTTTAAAAAAGGTAGGTCTGAGGTTTTAAAATATAAAAAGTAGGGGCTGCGTGTTGCACCCCTTTACAATTGACCGTAGCATCTGTTTTATTCCACACGCCGCAGGCAAAAAAATAGAAAGCTTACATCAACTTTTTTTTTCGGGCTTAGATTACAAAGTCCCTACTTTTAGCCTTAAGCTTTAGGGCTTAAAAATATAAGTCGCACACCCTATTACAACTTGTTAATAATAGGCCAATTGAATATTTAAGATACTTAATTAAAAAAGTCGCACCTTTAGAAATAAAAATAAGCCAACGTAACCTATTATAAAGTTTGTTATTTGTTTTTAAAGAATTTTAGTGAAATGATAGCATCAGACCAATTGGTAACGTTTATGTGGATTTTGCTGGCAGTTTATGCTGGTGTAATTTTATTTTTTGTAATTCGGGGTGCTCGGAAAAATACGAATATAAACGATTACGCCGTTGGAAATATTGGTTTTCCTTCTTGGGTGGTTGGCTTGTCTTTGGCTGCTTCTATGACCAGTGCTGCCACATTTATTATTAACCCTGGGTTTATAGCGCTCTATGGTGTTTCCGGTGTTATTTCTTTCGGAATTGTACTCCCCATTGCTGCTTTTATTTCTCTAATTGTATTCACTAAAGGTTTTGTTAAACAAGGAAATGCCGTAAAAGCAACCACCATGGCGCAATGGATTGGGAAGCGCTATAAAAGTAAAAATTATGCGTTCTTCTTCGGTATTATAGCACTTCTATTGATTACGTTTATTGTTCTTATCAATGTTGGACTCACCCAAGTAATTTCTAAATCACTAAATGCAGATCCCTTTTATGTGCTTTTGGGAATTACCACTTTTGTCTTTGGCTACATGATGTTTGGTGGCGCAAACTCTATGGTGTACACCAATACCATACAAGCTATTATTATGTGTATTGTGGCGCTTATTTTAATTGGTTCTGGATCTGAATATTTTACAGGTGGTATTCAAGGTTTCTTTGAAAAATTAAACAATATCGACCCTAATTTAACCAAACCAACAAATACATCGAGCTTTTTATTTCGTGATTATTTTGAAATCATCATCACTCAAATTGTGATTGGTGTTGCCATTGTTTGTCAGCCACACATTATAACCAAATCATTATTGCTTAAAGATTCGAGTAAAATAAACACCTATTTATTTAGTGGTATTTCATTTATGATTGTTTTCTTTTTGGTGGTTATTGTTGGTTTATATGCTCGTATCAGTTTTCCAGATTTTATCGTTAATGGCGAAACTTTAAGGATGGATGAAATTATACCCACCTATGTCGTTACTAAATTTTCGGTAGGTGTAGGATTAATCATCGTGGTTGGTTTAATCTCTGCGGGTTTGTCGACTTTAGAAAGTTTAATTCAATCCCTGTCCATTACCATTACTTCAGATATTATAAATCCATTGTTTAAAGATAAATTTACAGAAAGCACGATAGGCATAAATAAGGTGGTAATCATAATTTTAGGGCTTGTGAGCTTTTTACTGAGTTGGGAACAGATTAAAAATCCAGAGGTAAGTGTGGCTATTTTTGCTCAAAATGGTGTGTATGCTTATTTTGCAGCTGCTTTTGTTCCTGTGCTCTTTGGCACTTTTCTGACTCATGTTTCTACAAGAGCAGTATTTATAGCAAGTATTACCGCTATTGTAGTTCATTTTGGGGTTTACTATGGCCGAATTACCTCATATATGCAAGAACCCGTGAACAACCCTGGCGTTTCGGCAGCTATCGGAATTATCATATCGCTGGTTGTGGGGTATATTATTTATAACATCGATTTAAAAAAAGTAACACGTGGACACTCCAGATTGGACAGCTAAATGGGCAGATTATACGCCTGATAAAATTGCTATAACCTCCTATGACGATAACAAAAGTTATACCTATAGTGAGCTAAATACCTACGCCAATCGTCTGGTCGACAAATTTACAGCACTTAAACTCGAAGAAGGCGACCGAATAGCTGTTTTGGCAGAACATGGCCCAGAATATATTGTGCTTTTTGTGACTTGTCAACGCATGGGGCTTATTTTAGTCCCCCTCAATTATCGCTTATCTGTAAATGAAATAGCAAAACTAATCATAGACTGCACGCCTAGCCTATTGATTTACAACCGCAACCACAAGGGCAAATCAGCACAGTTACCTCTTGAAAATATTAAAGTGTTAGCTCTTGAAACCGTAGCAACTTATTATCTTAATTCAGAAATTCATACCCCTAGAACCTTCCACATTAAAGAAGACAATCCACTTTTTATTTTTTATACCTCTGGTACCACCGGCGCTCCAAAAGGTGTTCTTTACACGAATAAAATGTTGTTTTGGAACAGCCTTAATACTTCGATGCAACTCGGGATCACATTCAGAGATTCAACCATAAACACCCTCCCCCCATATCATACCTCTGGCTGGAATGTTTTTGTAACACCATTATTGCACAAGGGTGCACATGTGGGTATGCTAGAAAGGTTTGATGCCGAAAAAATATTGTGCCTTTTAGAGTTGAATAAAACCACCTTATTCATGGCATTGCCAACCATGTTATTTATGATGCAGAAAACCCCCGTATTTAAGGAGGTGAATCTTAAAAAATTACGTTACATCATTTCTGGTGGAGAAAAAGTGCCCTCAGAATTAGTGCGTTTTTGGAAAAGCGAAAAAAATATTTATATCAGACCAGGTTACGGTTTAACAGAAGCAGGCCCCAGCATAACATCATTGCATCATAAAATGGCAGCCTTAAAACCAAATTCTATTGGCAAGCCAAACTTTTATTTAGATATAAAAATTGTGGATAAAGATGGTGAAACCGTTGCCCCAAATGAAGTGGGAGAACTTTGCATTAAAGGTGATATTGTAACGCCTGGCTATTGGAACAATTCGGTCAAAACAAGCAACAAAATTAAGAAAGGCTGGTTATTTACCGGAGATTTTGCCTACAGTGATCAAGATGGGTTTTTATATATGAAAGGCCGCAAAAATGACATGTATATTTCCGGTGGCGAAAACATATATCCACAAGAAATTGAAGTACAACTTGAACAGATAGAGGCTATAAAAAAAGCGGTGGTTTTAAGTGTAAAGGATGAAAAATGGGGGGAATGTGGTATCGCATTTGTAACCTCAGCAGATACTACCCTTTCAGTATTGCAAATTAGAGAAGAGTTAAAAACAACACTTGTCGCATTTAAACATCCAAAATACATCTTTATTTTAGATGATATTCCGTTAACCAGTTTAGGAAAAGTTTCTAGAAAAAAACTACATGCTTTTTATCACCAATTAAAATCTCAACAATGATACGATTTGGAACCATATTCATAGTGTTACTCATAAATGCCACGTTATTTTCTCAAAACTCTAAAAAACCAATGAAAGATATCCTTTCAGATTATAGGTACCCAACCAAAACAATCCTTATCGATGGTGTAGAAATAAAATACATGAAAGAAGGTAAAGGAAAGAAAACACTACTTTTTGTTCATGGCCTAAGCAGTAATGCTGACGCTTGGGCCAAAAATATTGAAACGCTTCGCAAACAGTACACGTGCATCGCATTAGATTTGCCTGGGTACGGAAAATCGTCTAAGCCTGATGCCGCTTATACCCCTTCTTATTTTGCTGAGGTAGTACATCAGTTTATAGGAAAACTAAATTTAAAAAACATCGTTCTTATTGGCCATTCTATGGGTGGGCAGGCGAGTATTAAATTAGCCCTAAATTATCCAGATGAGATTAAGAAATTAATCTTAGTTGCTCCAGCTGGTCTTGAGCAGTTTACCGCTGCTAATGCTACTTTTATGAAGGCATTTTTTACGCTTGAATCGGTTGAAAATACTCCAGATGCTCAAATTGAAAAAAACTACGCCCTCAATTTTTACAAGCAACCGGAAGATGTGCATCAAATGATAAAGGATAGAAAACAAATAAAAGAAGCCCTAGATTTCGAAGCGCATTGCCAAGCTATTGTGAAGAGTATTTCAGGGATGCTAGATGAGCCCGTTTCAGCAAATTTAAAAGATATTTTACAATCAACTTTAGTGATTTTTGGGGATAAAGACATGCTTATTCCCAACCGATATTTCAATCCAGACTTAACTATTGAAGCCGTAGGAAAAATAGCCTTAGAAAAAATTCCTTCCGTAAAAATCGAATTTATAAAAGATGCTGGTCACTTTGTTCAATATGAAAAGCCAAAAGAAGTGAATTCACGGATACAGCAATTTATAGAGGAATGAGCAAAGGCAAACTGAAAAAATTCACAGAATTTAGCAAAACCATTTTACCCAATGAAGCTAAATACCTTGAATCCAGACACCAGTTTACCGATTCGGAAAAGCTTAACATAATTTCGCTGGTAATTACCAATGCCTTATCTCAAGACAGTCTTACAGCTTATGACCATTCCATTGATAAACGAAAGTATTCCTACATTAAAAATTGGATTGAAAAAAAATTAGCAAGTATTGATGTTGATGTAACTATTGAATGGATTATGTCTCTTAAAAAAAAGATTCTAACCGATGCGATAGCTTCTCATGAAGAAAAAGAGTTTCTGCACTATATCTCTGGGTACAAAATCATAGATTTTAACTTCCAAAATCTATATGATCTTGCTAAAGAGTACAAATCCTATTTGTTGGTGCGGATGCGGTATAGAGATCATAAAATTATAGCTGATTTTATTGAAACGTATAAAAAACAATATGTTGAAGCTAAGAACATTGCTGAGAAATTATATACGGCAACCACTGAAATTACCAATCAATATACCTTAAATAACATTGAAACCAAACATTTAGAAACTTGGTTGTTACAAGTGTTTAAAGACGAAACAATCGATGGCAAAAACAGGTATCAAGCCTTTGTTTTGCTAGCGTTTATGTACACCAATTACAACGAAAATGACAAGTTAAAGGTAATTTTTGACCAAATTGACTTTTATTTGAGCGACGGTGAAATGTATTCTAGGCGGTTACTATCTAATTATTATGCCAGTAGAGTGTTGCTCCATTCTAAACAAGATGAATTTAAGGAAGCTGAATTCTATGGGTATTTATCTATTCGTCAAAACAATAGCGATGCCCTTATGTATCTCAATAATTTAGTAGCAATTTTACTGCGAAACAACAAACCTGAAAAGGCATTTAAACTTTTAGAAAAGCATTTAGATTTATATAGAGAAACTCATAATTACCATCAAAAAATTGGGTATTGTTCCTATCAAATTCGTGTTTTAGCAGAGCTTAAAAAGAATACTCTTGCTGAATCAACAGCAAAAACCTTCTTGAAAAAATATAAGAATGAAGTATTAAACCATCGCTGGCACCATTTTTTTACCTCGTATATTAATGTGCTAGTTATTCAAGAAAAATACGATGAAGTACTAAAGCTTTCCTCTAAATTTGACCTCGTAGAAAAAGAAGTGCAGCGACAGAAACAAAATAATTATGTGCCAAATATATCGTGGAGTATATCTCTTTCAAGGTATATGGAAGGCAAAATAAATTCTAAGCACTTGCTAGATGAAATAAAAGCACCTCTTAAAGCTATTACACCTACCAAAAACCAAAAGCAATTAATGATTAAGGTTATTGATAAGCTTTCAAACAACTTACCAGAAGCGTTTTTAAAATTAAAGTCGCACATCTAATTTTTTTATATAAATACTTGATATTAATGGTTTTGATGTATGCTTAATCCTATATAAGCCATTAAAGTCACACTTAAAACCTTTTCTTTTTGTTCGTATTAGTTTTTGATTTCCCAATAGCTTGCCGTATAAATAACATACTTGAATTATGAAAAAACTACTCTTATTACTAACACTTATGGGTTCTTTTGTGGCGAGTTCACAAGAGACTGGAACTATCAAAGGTTTAATTACAGACTCGAACGGTTTGCCCTTGTCGGGAGCCACTGTGTCGATCAAAATTTTAATGAAAGGCACCACGACTAATTTTGATGGTCTCTACACCTTAGAGAACATAGAAGCTGGCACTTACGATGTGTCTGTTTCTTATATTGGTTTTGCTATGGCGAATTATAGTGTGCTTGTCACTGGTGGTAGTACCACGACCCTAAACGCTTCTTTAGATGAATCAAGTAGTATTTTAGATGAAATTGTATTAACCGCGAACAAGCAACCACAAAAAATTACCGATGTGCCAGCGACTGTCAATGTTATCAGTGCTAGAGATATTGAAGAATTTCCTAGTTTTAATATTGGTGAATTGGCGGCAAGACAAAAAGGAGTTGATTTTGTAAGAAGCGGTGTTTTAGGTACAGGTATTAACATTAGAGGGTTTAATTCTGCCTTTAATTCTAAAAATTTACAAGTTACCGATGACAGGTTATCTACCTTAATCGCAACAGGATTACCGATGGGATCGTTCTCTACTGTGACTAAAGACGATATTGCACGGGTTGAAATATTATTAGGGCCAAACGGTACACTTTATGGGCCTAATGCACATAATGGACTAGTAAGTACCATTACAAAAAACCCGAGACAATCAGAAGGAACAACTTTTGCCATAGGCGCTGGAAATCAAAATGTGGTTACAGCCAGACTACGACATGCTCAGGTGATTGATGATAAATTCTCCTACAAGTTTCATTTCGAAAGATCTCAAGGAACTGAATTCGACTATGTAGATTCTGTTTATGTAGGTACCAATAGCTATACGGAATTAGATTTAGATCGAGATTTTGAGGCTGAAAAATACGGTGCAAATATTTTTTTCAAACCAACGGCCGGATCAGAGCTTTCTGCCTATTATGGACATAGTACTAATAGCAATATTGGTATTACCAATGCAGGTCGAAACCAAATTAAAGATTGGACTATAGACGAACTTCAATTAAAATTTGTCTCTAAAAACTTTTTTGCCAATACCTACTATACTTGGAGTAATACGGAAGATACTTACGCTATTAACCAAAGAACCCAAAACTATGTGTCTTTTATTCAAAATGGCTTTTCTGAAGAAGAAGCTCGGGAACGTTCTTTCACAGAACAATGGTTTCCAACGGGGCCAGATACAGGAATTGCGCTTCAACGTGGCGCTTTATTTAAAGATGATTCAAGACGATTTAATGCTGAAGGACAATATAATAATCGCTGGAATGAATTCTACCTTACGTTAGGGGCACAATATCAATTAGACATGGCAGATTCGAAAGGCACCTATCTTTTAGATCAAGGAGGAATTGATATCGGTCAAACCGGGGTTTATACCCAGTTAGAGTACAAACTAGAAGATTCTGGATGGGGATTTTTGTTAGGAGGCCGAATTGACAACCATGATTTATATGGCAATAACTTTATTCCAAAATTGGCAGTAACTAAAAAAATTAATGATGGAACCTTTAGACTTACCTATGGTAAGGGAATCGCAGTGCCATCGATCTTAAATCTAAAAGGAAACTTATTTGGAGGTTTAGTATTAGGGAATGGAGAGGGTTTTACCTTAGCCAATGGTACCGTAATCCCAAGATTACAGGTTGAAACAATTAATTCTTATGAAATAGGCTATAAGGGTAAGTTATCGGATAAATTGTTTGTCGACACCAATGCCTACTACAACCAATCTGATAATTTTATTAGTCCCTTAGTTAATGTTGCCGCGGGCAGCCCCGTAGAACTAGTAGGAAACACTCCAATAGGTGAGCTTGTTCCCGGATCTAATGGCGCATTTGTTTTGAGCTACTTAAACTTCGGTAGCGTTGATACCTATGGCGTTGATGTTGGATTAAATTATTATTTTAATGATAATTTTAGAGCCGTATTTAACTACTCTTATTTTGGTCGTAGTTTGGATAAAAATGACCTTAATAATGACGGAAATTTAGACGGACAAGTTTTAGAAAGTGAATTGCCTATTAACACGCCAAACAACAAGTTTAGTTTAGGATTTCACTACGCAAAATCTAAATTTTATGGCGCTATGTACGGAAGATTCGTTCAAAAATATGATTTTTTCTCGGGTATCAATGTAGCTGCCGAAACGCAAGATTTAGACGGAGATGGTGTTAATGAGATTGTAGAAAATGCAAGGGTTGGCAGAACATGGAACTACGGGCAATTAGGAGGTTTCACCGTAGATGCAAATGCAGGGTACAATTTTTCAGAAAGCCTTTCATTGGGTCTTAGTATCACCAATTTGTTTAATGCTGAAATAAGAGAATTTGTTGCATCGCCAGTGATTTCGCCCCTTGTTTCTTTTGAATTAAAATACAAAACAAACTTCTTTAAAAGAAAAGCATCAAACGTTAACTAAGCTTCTAAAGTATGTTAAAATTACACGTTAATGATATCGATCTTGATTATGAAGATATAGGAAAAGGTGACGTACTTCTATTGCTTCACGGCTTAGGGTCTACTAAAAAAGATTGGGACGCACAAGTCCCTTTCTTTTCTAAAACACATCGCGTTATTACCTTAGACCTAAGAGGACACGGCGACTCTACAAAACCCTTAGAAGCATACGGGGTAGATTTAATGGCCGAAGATGTAAAGTTATTTTTAGACCAATTGAATATTAAAACAGCAACTGTAGTTGGTTTTTCAATGGGGGGCGCTGTCGCTTTTGAATTGGCTGCAAAATATCCTCAGTACCTTACTAATTTAGTCATTGTAAACAGTGGTCCAGATTTTAACAATATGGGCAAAATTGGGGATGATTTGTTAAAAAATAGAACTGAGTTTCTAGAAACTCAAGGATTAGCACCATTAGCCAAAGAGATTTCCTTTAATATGTTTCCGGAAAATCATCAGCTAAAGTTAAGAACTGAATTTGAAACACGTTGCAAAAACAACGACTACAATGCCTATTACCAGTCTTTTGTCACTTTAATGAATTGGGGTTTAGGGAATCGGATAAATAAGATTACCACCAGAACACTCGTGGTGGCTTCAGACATGGATTACACGCCTGTTTCCTTTAAAGAAGAATACGTCGATAGATTGCAAAATGCGCGTTTAGCAGTCATCAAAAACTCAAGACATGGGGTGGTTATAGACCAACCAGAGGCCTTTAACTTGGTGCTTCACAAATTTATAGCAGATGAATAAAACAGTCCTAATAACAGGAAGTACAAGTGGTATAGGTTTGGGAATTGCACATCAATTTGCAAAAGAAGGCTATAACATTATGTTTCACGGTTTAGAAGCCAATGGCTTAGACATAGCAAAAAAGGTAGGGGACAAATACAAAGTAAAAGTGGCTTTTTCTAATGCCAATTTGCTAGAATCTACTGCTGTTGAAAATTTAGTACAAGAAACTATTCGCAGTTTTGGAACCTTACATGTTTTAGTAAATAACGCAGGAATTCAGTTTGTCTCTCCTATTGAAGAGTTTCCAAATTCGAAATATGAAGCTATAATTGCCCTCAATATGAATGCTGTTTTCTATGCCTCTAAAGCCGTCTGGAAACAAATGAAAGAACAGCAGTTTGGCAGAATAATCAACGTGTCTTCTGTGCATGGCCTTAGAGCCTCAGAATTCAAGTCGGCTTATGTTGCCGCAAAGCACGGTGTTATTGGCCTAACCAAAGTTCTAGCCTTAGAAGGTGCCCCTTTTAATATTACCTGCAACGCTATTTGCCCAGGATACGTAAAAACACCCTTAGTAGAGGGCCAAATAAAGGATCAGGCACTAGCACATCATATGACAGAAGATGAGGTTGTGGAAAAAGTAATGCTTAAAAAGCAAGCTGTAAAACAATTTGTACCCCTCGAGGCTATTGCAGATATGGCCCTATTGCTCGCAAAAGATAGCTCAACAACCATCACAGGAACTAGTTTCGTGTTAGATGGCGGCTGGAGCGCACAATAAAGAACAGCTAGCTTGCCTTAAACAAGCAGAACCGATTCACTAGAGTCAACATTTTGAATTAAGTTTATACTTCCCAGCAGCGCTCATATGCCTTACAAGGTAGTTTTAGCGCTGTTTTTTTTTCTTACATCCAAAAGGAAAACCTTAAAAACCTAGCTCTTATTTCAAAATAAAACATGATCATTTTTAAAATTTTCATCGCATCGAAAAATCACTATCTTTACGGTTATTAAAATTTTAGTATGAACCTTTTTTCTTGTTTTCCGATGGTTGGCAAGATTTCAATATAAAAAATATGGGTTGTAGCAGTTGTTCAACTGGTAAAGACGGGCAACCAAAAGGCTGTAAGAATAATGGAACTTGCGGTACTGATGGGTGTAATAAATTAACCGTCTTCGATTGGCTTTCGAACATGTCACTACCAAACGGGGAAAAACTGTTTGATGGCGTGGAAGTCCGTTTTAAAAATAGTAGAAAAGAATTTTTTAGAAATTCAGAAAATCTTTCTTTGTCTATTGGCGATGTAGTAGCTACACAGGCTACTTCTGGACATGATATTGGTATCGTTACCCTTACTGGTGAGTTGGTAAAAGTTCAGATGAAAAAAAAGAACGAGGTGTATACCAACCCAGACTTGCCAAAAGTGTACAGAAAAGCATCACAAAAAGATATTGATATTTGGCAAACTTGCCGTGATCGCGAGGCAGAAATTCAAAAACGTTCTAGAGAATTAGCTATTGCTTTGAATCTTCAAATGAAACTTTCAGATGTGGAATTTCAAGGTGATGGTTCTAAAGCTACGTTTTATTATACGGCAGAAGAACGTGTAGATTTCCGTCAGCTGATAAAAGACATGGCCAAAGCTTTTGGTATTCGTATTGAAATGCGCCAAATAGGCTACCGACAAGAAGCACAACGTTTAGGCGGTATTGGTTCTTGCGGGAGAGAGCTTTGTTGCTCCACCTGGTTAACCGATTTTAGATCCGTAAGCACCTCTGCCGCACGCTATCAGCAACTTTCTTTAAATCCGCAAAAGCTAGCCGGGCAATGTGGAAAGCTAAAATGCTGTTTAAATTATGAGCTAGACGTGTATTTAGATGCCCTAAAAGATTTTCCTTCTCAAGAAACCAAAATACTCACAGAAAAAGGACTCGCCATTTGTCAAAAAGTAGATATTTTTAAGGCTACCTTATGGTTTTGTTACAAGGATGATTGGGCAAATTGGCATGCCTTGACCAAAGATCAGGTCAATGAAATGTTAGAAAAAAACAAACGAAAAGAAAAAATTAGCAGCTTAGAAGAATATGTGATTATTCCTTCAGAAGAAAAGGAAAAAGAAAAGGAAAAGGTGTTTGAAAATGTGGTAGGCCAAGACAGTCTTACTCGTTTTGATAAGCCGAAACCAAGTAAAAATAATCGCAATAAAAAAAGAAAAAATAATAGTCCTGACAGACCTCAGAACAATACCCTTAAATCGCCAAACCAAAAGGAGAATACAGTTTTAAACAAACCAAGAAAACCTAAAGCATCAATACCTACGAACAGTGATACTGCATCCCCTACGCAAAATTCTGGGGCTAAAAATCAAAATAGAAATAAGAAGCGACGAAATAATAAAAAAAGGCCTACAGATAATGACTAAGTATATTTTTGGTTTGCTTTCCGTTTTGGTTTTGGTCTCTTGCGATTCGGCTGTCCTTAAATCAGAATATAGAGCAACAACCGATGGTAAATGGGATAAGGATGCTATTTTAGAATTTAGCTTCTCAGAAGTAGACACCCTAAAACAACACCATATTTTTATCAATTTGCGCAATGATGAAACCTACGAGTTTAGTAATATTTTTTTAATAGCAGAATTGAATTATCCCAACGGTGCATCCGTTACAGATACTTTAGAGTACGAGATGACCATGCCTGATGGCGAATGGTTAGGAAAAGGCACTGGCAGTATTAAGGAAAACAAACTATGGTATAAAGAAAACATCGTTTTTCCAGTAAAAGGCGTATATACATTAAAAATAGGTCATGCCATGCGAAAAAATGGCGCTGCTAAAGGCATTATAGACCTAGACGGCATCACTGATGTCGGGTATCAAATAGAAAAAACGAATTAATTCGCTATGGCAAAAGCATCAAAAAAAACACCGACTAAAAGCTTTTTTACATTTATAAAATGGTTTTGGATTTTATTTCTCGCCGGTATTCTCGCCGCAGTTTTTATATTTTTATCTGCGTCTTGGGGTTGGTTTGGAGAACTACCCACTTTTGAGCGTTTAGAAAACCCCCAAACCAATTTAGCCACTGAAATTATATCAGCTGACGGCGTCACTTTAGGGAAATACTATTTAGATGATAATCGTACCCCTATTCCTTTTGAACAGCTTCCAAAAACCTTAGTGGATGCCTTAGTTGCTACAGAAGATGCACGATATTTTGAGCATTCTGGGGTTGATGCTAGAGGCACCCTTAGAGCCTTTGCTTATTTAGGCTCTAAAGGTGGTGCAAGTACAATATCACAACAATTGGCAAAACAGCTTTTTACAGGCGCTGCTGCTCGTGGTTATGAACGCTACACTCAAAAAATTAAAGAGTGGGTCATCGCTACGCGTTTAGAACGCCAATATACCAAGGAAGAAATTATTGCCATGTATTTTAATATTTATGATTTTGGCAATAATGCTGACGGTATAAGGTCAGCAGCTAAAATTTACTTCAGTAAAGAACCTAAAGATTTGAATGTTTCTGAATCTGCCATGTTGGTGGGTATGTTCAAAAACTCGTCATTATACAACCCACTCCCAAAAAGAAACCCTGTGGGGACAAAAAACCGTCGAGATGTGGTTTTGGCGCAAATGGCAAAGTATGGGTATTTAGATGAAATGGTAAAAGATTCGTTGCAAGAGCTGCCCCTAGCGTTACGGTACTCCCCAGAATCGCATCAAGATGGCTTGGCCACCTATTTTAGAATGCATTTACAGAAATTTTTAAATGATTGGATTAAAAAAAATCCTAAACCTGCATTAGAAGGTGAAAGAGATAAGTGGAATATTTATTTAGACGGACTTAAAGTATATACCACTATTGATTCTCGAATGCAACAAAATGCTGAGGATGCGGTAAAAGAACACATGAAGCGCTTGCAAGCAGAGTTTTTTGTCCAAAATACCCCAGAGCGTAATAAAACCGCTCCCTTTTTAGATTTAAAAGACGATGAAATAGAACGCATTTTTGAGCGTGCTATGAAAATATCAGAGCGTTGGCGAATTATGAAAAGTAACGGAAATTCGGAGAAAGAAATAAGAGCTTCGTTTAAAAAACCAACACCCATGGTGGTTTTCGACTGGAATAGCGAGGGCTATGAAAAAGATACCATTATGACCCCAACAGATTCTATTCGTTATTACAAATCTTTTTTGAGAACAGCAATGATGTCTATGGAACCACAAACAGGACATGTAAAAGCTTGGGTCGGCGGCCTTAACTACAAACATTTTCAATATGACAACGTCATACAAGGCGCACGACAAGCTGGTTCTACCTTTAAGCCTTTTGTTTATGCCGCAGCGATAGATCAATTGCGCTTGTCACCCTGTACGCTATTGCCAGATGATGAATACTGTATAGAAGCCAACAAACATGGCAACCCAGAAGCGTGGTGCCCGAAAAATTCTGACAACAAGTTTTCGTTAAAAAGCATGTCTTTAAAACAAGCGTTAGCAAATTCTGTCAACTCTATTACCGCCCAATTAATGGACAAGGTGGGTCCTAGAACCGTAGCCAATATGGCTAAAAATATGGGGATTACAGCTGACATTCCTGAAGTGCCTTCGATTGCCTTAGGAACCCCTGATGTAAACGTGTATGAAATGGTGGGTGCCTTTGGTACCTTTGCCAACGAAGGGGTTTATGTAAAACCTGTTTTAGTGACCCGTATTGAAGATAAAAACGGTACCGTACTGTATGAATATGTACCTGAAACTAAAGATGTTTTAAGTAAAGATGTGGCCTATGCCACCGTAGATTTATTACGTGGCGTAGTAGAAGGAGGCAATGGTTCAAGACTAAGAAATAGTTACAATAAAGATAACCAAATGTATAAAGAGATTATCACTGGTTATCCTTATAATCTCAATAACCCGATCGCGGGCAAAACTGGAACCACCCAAAACAATAGTGATGGCTGGTTTATGGGTTTTGTCCCTAATTTAGTCACAGGTGTTTGGGTCGGCGGCGAAGAACGTGCCACGCATTTTAAAAGTATTACTTATGGACAAGGTGCCTCTATGGCCTTACCTATCTGGGGACTTTATATGGTTAAAAACTATCAAAATAAAGACATAGGCGTATCCGAGGGTGATTTTAAAATTCCAGAAAATATGTCGATTAATTTAGATTGCGCCCAATTTCAAGAGGATAAAAAAGAAAATAACGCACCCGCGCATGACGACTTAGATGATTTTGATTTTTAAAAAATCTAGACGAAACAACTTCAGGTTTTTTGTGCACCTGCTAACCCAATATTTTTTAACTAGCCTCGGCTTCTGAAATAAAAGATACTACGAAAAGCCCTTAACTTTTTATAAAAGTTGAGGGTTTTTTTAGTTTAAATTAGGTAATTTAGGAGCTGTTGAATTAAAAAAATAATTATGATTCGTAAAACTGTTTCGAATGTTCAAGAAGCTTTAAAAGGCGTTGAAAATGGCATGACCTTCATGCTAGGTGGTTTTGGTCTTTGCGGTATTCCAGAAAATGCGATTACACAACTCGTAAGCCTTGGTATAAAAGACATTACCTGTATTTCTAACAATGCAGGAGTAGACGATTTTGGCTTGGGTTTATTACTACACAAACATCAAATTAAAAAAATGATCTCCTCCTACGTAGGGGAAAATGATGAGTTTGAACGACAAATGTTAAGTGGTGAACTAGATGTAGAATTGACACCACAAGGCACCTTAGCTGAAAAATGCAGAGCAGCACAAGCTGGCTTTCCTGCCATTTATACTCCTGCAGGTTATGGTACCGAGGTAGCGGAAGGCAAAGAAACTAGAGAGTTTAATGGCAAAATGTATGTGCTGGAAGAAGCTTATAAGGCAGATTTTGCCTTTGTAAAAGCATGGAAAGGTGACGAAGCAGGAAACTTAATTTTTAAAGGTACTGCGCGCAATTTTAATCCCGTAATGTGTGGTGCTGCCAAAATAACGGTGGCTGAAGTAGAAGAACTAGTGCCTGCGGGCACCTTAGATCCTAACCAAATTCATATACCGGGCATTTTTGTTCAGCGAATTTTTCAAGGAAAAAACTATGAAAAACGCATTGAACAACGCACTGTACGCAAGAAATGATGTAACAATGGATACACTTGTACCAATCTCTAACTACTTCTAAGCAGCAAAAAGTTGGTACTTTATTCATTGATACATTAAATATATTTTTACAATAATTACGAGATAGTTCCATAAGGCCAATTGTTATATTGGTACATTAAATAAGGTATTTCCAAATCATATAATCAAAAAGAATGTTAGACAAAACAGGCATAGCGAAAAGAATCGCAAAAGAAGTAAAAGACGGGTATTATGTAAATTTAGGTATCGGAATTCCTACCCTAGTGGCGAATTATGTTCGTGATGATATCAGCGTTGAATTCCAGAGCGAGAATGGTGTTCTAGGGATGGGACCATTCCCATTTGAAGGAGACGAAGATGCGGATATAATCAATGCTGGAAAGCAAACCATCACAACCTTGCCAGGAGCCTCGTTTTTTGACTCTGCCACAAGTTTTGGAATGATCCGGGGTCAACACGTCGATTTAACTATTTTGGGAGCCATGGAGGTCTCTGAGAGGGGTGATATTGCCAACTGGAAAATTCCTGGAAAAATGGTAAAAGGCATGGGTGGTGCTATGGATCTTGTCGCATCCGCAGAAAATATTATCGTGGCTATGATGCATACCAACCGAGAAGGGGAGTCTAAACTTTTAAAAAAATGCTCTTTACCCCTTACAGGTGTTCAATGTGTAAAAAAAATAGTCACTAATTTGGCCGTTTTAGAAGTTAGCGATAAGGGATTTGTACTTCTTGAAAGAGCTCCTGGCGTGTCGGTTGAGGACATTAAAAAGGCCACCGAGGGTAACTTAATAATTCATGGAGATATTCCTGAAATGAGGCTTTAGAATGCTACTATTTGGAATCCTTAAATTTCACAACATTTTAACGCTATTTCACAACAATAATTTTAAAGCCTAAGCGTTTTTAATTAAGTTTATATCAGAACAAAAAACTAAACCCCAAGTTTAATTTTTAAAAAACATGTCACCTATGGAAGCTCAAATTACACACGCACCCTCACGAGAAGAAATTCAAGTGTATCGTAACAATTTTCTTAGTGGAGTTATCGTATTGCTTAGAAAGCTATTTATGCTGTAATTGTTAAGAACCTAAAAAATTATTAAAGGAGCTTTTGCTCCTTTTTTTATGGTGCTATTTTAAACTTCAATTAAAATAAGAGTCCGCTAGAACTTTAGGTGAATTCTATTACTGGCCTTTGAAGCGATGAGCTAGATACCATGTTTGATCAAAATTATTAAACCTTACCGTGTAGCCTAGGCCAAAAATACCTCTTTACCGAAAATTACCTATATAGTGATAAAGCCTAAATTAACGAGAAGTTCAATGCGATTTGGGCCGTTTTAAAGAATAAAATTTTCTTTCATGCGCAATGGTATAGATGCACTAAAAAATGCCTTAAAAAGCTTTCGTAATGCTTAAATTTGATCTTTCGCCGAGCTATTCGTTAAGGTTTATGTCAAAATACAACAATGAACAACACACCACTTAAAGTAGTTGCGCTTTTATTACCTACTGTTTTAGCCAATAGGTTTAAATATACAGCGTTCTCGATGTTGTATCTAAAGCTTTATTTTTTTCATGGTAGTCCTTAAGGTGGTTTACACAGAAAAATCAGGACTCCATTTTTGAGACTCGTATACCCATTCACAAAAACTTTAAAAAATATATTTCCATACGACTTCAAATGCTTTTTGTCGAATAAAAAAGCCGTTGATAGATAACAAATACGCAACTATTTCTTTTACCCGATTTATAGTCGTTTTGTCAAGAATAATTCTTAGATCCTCATTGATTATAGAACTTGCGGCATTATTAATTTATAATTTGGGGATTATGAGAAATGTTTTACTCGTTAGAGAAATTTATATAGAAGCATTTAAGAATTTGGGGAATTTCTTATTAAAAAACTACTTAAAAGTTTTTGCTTGGTTCTGTTTTATTCTAATAGCTGTTGCGTCATACGCACTTATCTTTAGAATCTCAACAGGATATGCTTTTCAATAGCCTATAAATTTCAAAAAGCAAACCCCTAAAATAAGTTTTTTAGGGGTTTTTTTTATGCAAAAAATCTTGAGTCTTATTGAAACTTGAGCGTTTTTATAATCGCTTCAAGTTCAAACATATTATCTCTTTTTTGAGTAGCAGGTGCAAAAATAAATCCTTCAATAATTAGTTTTCTATTTCGCTCTTTATCATTGATAATATACATCAGATAAGGACCTCCCATGGGATAATTATTCATTTCCCATAATCCTCGTACTTCTGCCGCTTTTAAACCGGCTATTTCGGCGGGATATATATGGGGTGCAAAGTTTCTTTCAGAAACCATATAGTTTTTTTTATCTGGGATATCCTCTCCAGGAATATTAATACTCCCGATAGAATCTCTCATGCTCAGAATGTCTTGTACAAAAGTAGTGTCATTGTCAAAAGCGTTTTCAGGCACCGTGTAAACAATAAGATTCATGGCTCCTTTGGGTACCTGTCGATCAATCCAAACAAAGTTTTCCTTTTGACTACCTACCTTATACGCAGAAGGTATATCTAATGAAATTCCAAATTTTTCTTTTAATACTAGTTCCTTGTTTAAGGATATTTTAAAACGTTTTTGTTGTTCTGTGATTTCTAAATCTTTGAATGTTCTTATAATTTCTTCAGCTTTAGCATCAATATTTGCATTAATTTCCTGCACTGATGTTCCCGTAATAATCGCTAGGCTTTGAGGCCCTGCATAAACGTCTTTCTTTATACCTACTTTGCTTTCACTACCCTTGGCAACAAGTAATACCAATCTTGATTTCTGAATCGCTCCAGAAAAAACAGATTCAGGCATATATGTTATGGTAAATAAAGGTTCTGCCATATTTAAGCCAACGACCGACGCGGCGAAGTGCTCCCGCACTTTATCACCAACTTCACCTTTCCAAAGTTGGTTATCCATGACCACAACTAAAGAGTTTATGGCACCTGTAGATTGAGGCAAATACGTGGTTTTAGCACCCTCTTTACAAGCGCCAAAGCAAACAAGCAAAAGTAGTACTGCAATACTTTTAAAATTATTCATAGTATGTTCTTCGTTTAGGGTTGACAATCACACAAAATTAATTTTGTGCCTAATTTTAGATTGTTACCACTAATACCGTTCCATTTTCGTAGATTATCGACAGAAATTCCAGAATATTTTCTAGAAATTGTCCAAAGGGAGTCTCCCTCTTTTACGGTGTGAACTTTGGTGAGGTCAGAAGTCGTTGATTTCGTCGTTGTACTTTTGGTGGCACTAGCTGTAGCCACTGGGTTTTTGCTGTAGATAATTAATCGTTGCCCCACCCTTAAGTTATTGCTTCTTAAGCCATTCCAACTTTTTATTTGACTAACTCCTACTCCGTAACGCTCGGCTATTCTACCTAAGAAATCACCACTCTTTACCTTGTATTTAATCTGATCTTGTGTTTTTACGAATTGAGGCAATGCCTTTTCTTCCACTAAAAGTTCTTCTTCTACAAAAGCATAGATTTGCTCTTCATTGGCCACGAACTTTCCAATCGCATCGATAGGTAGGCGTAGCGCATAGTTTTTATCATCAACAAAAGGAATAATATTTAATTTGTAGGAAGGATTTAAGACCTCTAGTTCTTCAACACTTACGTCAACTAACTTTGATATTTGATCAAAAGTAATTAATCGTTTTACGTGAATAGTATCTGTTTGAAAATAAGGTCGCTCCGCATTCTTAGGTTTTAAACCATGTTCCTCTGCGTATTCAAATAAATACATGGTGGCTAAAAAAGCTGGAACATAGCCGGCGGTTTCTCTAGGTAAATTTGCTCTTATGTTCCAATAATTTTTATATCCTCCAGAACGTCTAATGGCTTTGTTGACATTACCAGGTCCTGAATTATACGCTGCTAGCGCCAAATCCCAATCATCAAAAATACCGTGTAATTTAGACAAATAGGCAGCGGCGGCTTTTGTTGCCATAATAGGATCGCTTCGTTCATCCACGTAGCTACTCACATTTAAGTCGTACATTTTACCAGTAGGATACATAAATTGCCATAAGCCCGTTGCTCCTACCCTTGATTTAGCCCTCGGATTTAGTGCCGATTCAACAATAGCAAGATACTTTAATTCTAGGGGCACATTTTGGTTTGCTAATTCTTCTTCGAACATTGGAAAATAAAACTGACTCAAGGTAAGCATACGTTCTATTAGTCCTCTTCGTCTTTTTAAAAACGATTGAATTACACCTTCTAATGAAGGGTTATAAGCTATATTAAATGGTGTTTTTTGATTTAATTTTTCTAATCGAAGTTTTAAGGTTTCCGTGTCTACCGTGGCTAAAAAGTTTTCATCAATTTCCAGCGTTGAAACTTCTTCGTACATTTCTTCAAATAAAACGGTACTTTCTGCCATAACTTTTAGCCACAGGCTATCGTATTTAGCCGCTAAAGGATGGTCTTGTAAATTTGGATTTTCTTTGTTGATTACTTTAAAGTTCGGATGATCCGTAGTTCCGTCTGGATTAATTTTTAGGGTTGAATCTTTTTTCTTAAGTGTTTTTGAAATCGGGTTTTTCAACTTAGTGTTGGTATCGTCAAGCTGATCTGAAAACTCCGTTACGCTAATCGCTTCATTTTGTTGAGCGACTATACTTCCACCAAACAATAAGGAAGAAACTAAACCGAAGAAAAGAGTTTTTTTTATCATAACAAGACCTTTAAAATAATGCAGTAGACGAAAATCGTCTTTTTTTTACAAAAAATAAAATAATAATTCATAAAATGACCCGAAATAATAAAGGCCTTGTTATCGATAACGTACTATTGCTTATCGTATTGCAGCGATCCCTGGTAATATTTTACCTTCTAAACTTTCAAGCATTGCACCACCACCTGTAGATACATAACTTACTTTATTCTCGAAGCCAAACTGTTTTACCGCAGCTACAGAATCGCCCCCACCTACTAAGGAGAAAGCACCATTTTTAGTGGCTTCGTCGATAAAGTTACCTATGGCAATAGTTCCTTTTGCAAAGTTTGGCATTTCAAAAACACCTATAGGACCATTCCAAAGAATTGTTTTAGACTTCAAAATTACTTTTTTAAAATTCTCTAAAGTTTGCGGGCCTGCGTCTAAACCTTGCCATCCGTCAGGAATAGCTGTCACAGCCACTATTTTGGTTTCTGCCTCATTGTTAAAATCCTTAGCGGCTAAAACATCTACCGGTAAGTGAACTTCAACGCCCTTTTCTTTCGCTTGTTTTAAAATTGATAAGGCTAATTCTTGTTTGTCATCTTCACAAATTGAGTTTCCAACCTTACCGCCTTGGGCTTTGATAAAGGTATAGGTCATTCCGCCACCGATAATTAAGTGGTCTACTTTGTCTAGAATATTTTCGATGATGGTAATTTTCGAAGATACCTTTGAGCCGCCTAAAATAGCGACAACAGGTTTTTCACCAGTTTTCATGACTTTATCTATCGCTAGTATTTCTTGGGCCAACAGATATCCGAAACATTTATGATCTGGAAAAAAATCAGCTATAATTGTTGTTGAAGCATGTGCTCTGTGCGCTGTTCCGAAGGCATCGTTAACATAAATGTCTCCTAAATTTGCTAATTGCTCGGCAAAAGACCTGTCGCCAGCTTCTTCTTCGGAGTGAAAACGAAGATTTTCTAATAATAAAACTTCCCCCGTCTTTAAATTTTTCACCGCTTCTTTGGCGGCATCTCCCACACAATTTGATGCAAACTTTACATTTACCCCAATAATTTCAGACACTTTATCACAAATATTTTTTAACGATAATGCGTCACTAGCTTTCCCATCTGGTCTTCCTAAGTGACTCATTAAAATAGCGCTTCCACCATCTTCTAAAATTTTAATAATTGTAGGCTTCGCTGCTGCTATTCTACTGGCATCAGTAACTTTTAAGTTCCCATCTAAAGGCACATTAAAATCTACCCGGATTAAAGCTTTTTTTGATTTAAAATTAAAATTATCTACCGTTTTCATTATTTACAAATTTTGTCTAACGACAAATGTAAAAATTTATAGGCACTGATAGCTATTGAAACATGCTTATTAGCTATGTTTTAACAAAATGAGTTTTAATGCTATTGATTATTAAGAAATTGTCAGATAAATAGTTAATAGCTTATCCTTTTTCAGCGAAACTATACAGCAAAAACGATTACTGTAAATACACTATATTTGGCCTATGATATTTGATCATATTCTTGGTTTAGCACACATTAAAAAGCACTTAAGCCAAAGTGCTGATGCAGGTAGAATTCCGCATGCACAATTATTTGTTGGGCCTGAGGGTTGCGGCACCTTGCCTATGGCGATTGCCTATGCACAATATGTACTTTGTAGTATAGCAAGTGAAAAAACAGAAGAAGCTAAAAGTAGCTGTCATTTAAAATGCAATGCCTTGGCGCATCCTGATATGCATTTTGTATTTCCTGTGGCCACATCTGATAAAATAAAAAGTCATGCGATCAGCGATTCGTACATTAGCGACTTTAGAACCTTTGTCAAGGAGCAAGCCTATGGCAACCTTTTTGATTGGTATCGTTTAATCGATATTGAAAAAAAGCAAGGACAAATTGGTGTTGATGAAGCACAAGACATTGTCAAAAAACTATACCTAAAGTCGTACGAAGGCGGGTATAAAATTTGCATTATTTGGATGGCAGAAAAAATGAATATGGCTGCTTCAAATAAATTACTAAAGCTGATTGAAGAACCGCCCGAAAAAACTGTTTTTATTCTAATTGCTGAGGATGAAGAACAAATTATCCAAACAATTCGCTCTAGATGTCAAGTTTTACATTTTCCACCTTTAGCTGAGGATGCCATTGCTGACGGACTAGTAACTCAAGGCCTTGCAACGGAACAAGCATTACGATTAGCACACGAAGCCAACGGAAACTATAATAAAGCCTTGGATTTAATGCGCAATGACTCTGAAGATTTGGTGTTTGAAAAATGGTTTGTACAGTGGGTACGTACCGCTTTTAAAGCAAGCGGCAACAAAGCCGTTATCCATGATTTAATTTCTTGGAGCAATGAAGTAGCAAAAACCGGCAGAGAAACACAAAAAAAATTCTTGTTATATTGTATTGCAATTTTCAGACAAGCAATGCTTGTAAATTATAACGTAAAAGAATTAGCCTACATGAAAATTCATGTTGACGGCTTTGACCTCAATAAATTTGCACCCTTTGTGCATGAAAATAATATCGTTACAATTACCGAAGAATTAGAAAAAGCCATGTATCACATAGAACGAAACGGTAACGCAAAAATAATTTTAACAGATTTATCCATAAAATTAACTCGTTTGCTTCATAAAAAACCTGAAACCATTTAAAACTTAAACCCATGAATAATGTTCTAAATAACGCCACAGAACTACTTTTACTACTTTTTTTAATCATCACTTTTTTACAAAGTGGTATTGATAAAATTACCGATTGGTCAGGTAATCTATCTTGGTTAAAGTCGCATTTTGCAAAAAGCCCGCTAAAGAATAGTGTTCTCCTATTGCTAAGCATCGTTTTGTTGACTGAAATGTTGGCAGGCCTGCTTTGTGTGGCTGGTATGTATCAAATTTTGGCTTTAGAGAAAACGGAGTTTGCCTTTTACGGTGCTATTTTTTCCTGTATTTCTTTACTGATGTTACTTTTTGGTCAGCGAATGGCCAAAGACTATGAAGGTGCAAAAACAATTGCGGTATATTTTATTCCAGCGATGTTTTTAGTGTTTTTATTGCAGTCCTAATACTTGAATCTATGGATCGCATATTACTAAGGCTACTACACACTAGGTCGTCATACTCCAAACACTAAAACGCTGTTGTGCGCCTTTTGCCCTATAAAACAAAGGAATTGCTTTGGCTAGCTGTTTTTAAAATAAATAAAGCCTCAAAGAAATTTGAGGCTTTATTTATTTTAAAAAGTAACTAATACTTATTTTTTGTACTTATCGTTAAGCACTTTTAATATTGGTGCCGTTACGTCTTTTGTTTCTTCACCGTACAAAACGCTACCACCATCACCGCCACCTAGTATAAAAGAATACCCATTGGCTTTACCATATGCCTGAATTTCTCTTTTTACTTTACTGATAATGCTATCCATTTCGGTTTGGTTTTGCATTTGTAGTTGTTCTTGTTCCTTTTGTAACTGTTGGCCAATAAACTGACCTTCTTGTTGAAATTGAGCGGATTGCTCTTCTACTTGAGCTTGTGACATTTTTTGTGCCTGAACCTGAAAGGCCTGTCCTCTCATTTGAAAAGATTGTGAAATACTATCTCTCTTTTTTGAAAAGGCATCAACCTTGATTTGAAATTTAGCCTCAACGTCTTTTTTCTCTTGGTAATCAGCCATTATTTTTTGATTGTCAATAAAGCCAATTTTACTTTCTTGGCATGATAGTGCAGTAAAAACTACAAATGCCATAATTATTTTTTTCATCTTTTAATTTTAAATGTTGCGCAAAAATAGAAAAGCTTTTGGATTTATTGCAAAAGTTTGGTGCTAAAGCGCAACAAGTAATTTAAAAAGGCTCTTTAGACATAAAGTACCTGATGATAAGATATCTCAGCCTTCTAACATCAATCTTATTTTGGGTAGTCAAAGTGTAACATTTTGACTTTGCATCCTACTTTAAAGTTCATCTTGATTTCTAATTATCATTTAACGCTGTACAAGAAGATTTTTAAAATCATAAAGAACAGCTCCTTGAAGCGACCCGTGAATAGTTCACATAAAACAACTATAAGAAATATCTATTGTTTTTTATTTTTTAATTGGGATTTACAATCCAAAAAGCCACTCTAAGGTGCTTATAAATTCATCTTCTCTCGCCAAACAACAAATCCTTAAGTCTAATAGAATAAACTTGCTTAAACAGGCTTAAAATCACTGTTTGGTCCTTTTAATAACGTAAATCAAAGAAGAATACTCTCCCGAAGACCATGCTTTGATATTTGACCATAAGCCAATGCAAAATGCAGCAAAGTAGCCTTGTCTTTTATGTTTGTATTTTTCTGATAATAGCGAAACATAAAAAGCATCAAAAATCATAGGATAGGTTTTGTTCACATATAAGCTGTGCTTCGTAAATAATTTTGAAATAGACGTTTGAGAAAAATGCCAAAGATGTCTAGGCACATCAAAAGCAGCCCAATGTTCTTTGTAATAAGCAGCGTCAAAAGATTTAAAATTAGGAACAGCTATTATTAAAACACCTCCTGGATTTAGCAAATTATTTAAACTAAAAATTTGATGGTTTAAGTTGGGTAGATGTTCCAACACATGAAACAGGGTAATAACATCGAAGGTTCTGTCCTTCAATTCACCGATACCTGCGTTTAAAAAAACGCCTTTTTCTGCCGCCTTTTTTCGCGCTTTCTCGTTTGGTTCCACGCCACTAATTTGCCACGAATTTCTTTTGGCATAGTTTAGAAAATCTCCTGTTCCAGCACCAACATCTAAAATAGATTTTTTCGTGCTTGCATGTCGATTTATAATTCTAAGCTTATGTTGAAGGTTTTTTGATTTAACTATTTGATAGGCTTTTTCTGTTAGCGATTTTTTGGCATCTGTATGAGAAATGTAATCTTCACTTTCGTAGTATTTCTCAACATCTTCGGGCTGGGGAAAAGTTACAAGCATATCGAGGTTTTCGTCATGCCTGAGTTCAAACTCTTCTCTCGAAACTGAATAGTCTTTAGTTTGTAAATAACACTTCATTATAATTATGCGTAGCTAAATATTGTTTTTTTAATGCGCTAAGATAGTTTAAAACAGCCTCCTTTGAAACTGAATCTTTAGCTAAACAATCATTTTCATCATCGGAATATACTTCTATGGCAATGTAATAATGACTAGTTCGCAATACCCTGGTATCAGTATTAAATATGCTTGCAGGTTCGTCACCTACTTCTAATAGTTTATTTCCGACAGCCGCTAAAAATGGCGTAACTACATTTATGTTTTTATCCGAAATAGCCACTTCGTAAAATGAAAAGAAAAATTGATCCTCGACTATTTTAAACGGAACATCATCGTAAACACCGTTATGATGTAGCTTAAACTTCGCGTTGATAAAGCCGTAAAATTCATCAGCTTCTTTTGTATCTGTAAAAACAAACATATAACGCTTTGGCAAGCTTCGTTTAAACTTCTTGCCTTTTACAAGCTTAAAATCATCAATTCTAGGAGCAATGCGTAGCGGAATACAGGAATGTACCATAGCTAATAACAGCAAAAAACTAATCACCTTTTTCATGAAAATTTTACAGTATTTATGTATACTTAACATCAAAAATCAGTCCAATATGCTAATGCAACATTACAAATGTAACAGCTCAAGATATACCGAAACTTTTACCTCAATTAAACACCATTAGTACAAAACAATATACAGTCAGATCCTTCAGCTTAACCAAAGCAACAATTGAAGCGCTAGTCTGTACCTCATTGCTTTATTCTTAGCTTACCCGGGCTTTTATTCGTTGTTGACTTACCCAACATGCTTCGGCTTGTAGCCTCAAAACGATAAAGCAAGTTATACGCCTGTTCAACTTTTCTTAAAAAACGACAGGTAGCCTCTCACAATACTAAGGACCAAATATATTTTAAAGACTACGATTTTGTACTTCACATAGCCACAATTACCAGCTCTTTTACAACATTTATTTTGTTATTTTGCGTCTATTCTTTACCGAAACAATAGTAGCCAAACCAAAAGCTTAACTTGCTCACTATTCTTCTACAAAAACAAAAAACCTCAATTGTTCCACGTGGAACAATTGAGGTTTTTAATCTATCAATGATGCCATTATCTCCCTAAAAAAACTAATAAGACACTAATATCACTCGGCGAAACTCCACTAATTCTAGAAGCTTGAGAAATAGTTACAGGTTGAATCTTAGCCAGTTTTTGTCGCGCTTCTGTTGACAAAGATTTTAATTTAGCGTAATCAAAATCAGTTGGTATTTTTACATTTTCTAAACGATGCAACTTATCTGCATTATTTTTTTCTTTGGCAATATACCCCGCATATTTAATCTGTACCTCAGCCTGCTCTAATACCTCACTATTCAGATCATTCTCTTTTACAAAATTAGCAACTTCTGGCAAGCTTAGCATATGTTCCATAGTCACATTGGGCCTAGAGAAAGACTTAAACATCTTATCTGATTGACTCACGATAGCAGAATTCACATCCTCTAAAATAGGATTTATAGCATCCGGCAATACACTCGTATCTTTAAAAAACTGTATAAACTTTTCGGATTTCTCTAACTTCTCCTCCATACGTGCCAATCGATCTTGTCTCGCCAATCCAATAGCAAATCCCTTCGGCGTTAATCTCAAATCTGCATTATCTTGACGAAGCAAAGTTCTATATTCAGCTCTTGAAGTAAACATACGATACGGTTCTTCCGTTCCTTTCGTGATAAGGTCATCAATTAAAACACCTATATAAGCCTCATCTCTTTTAAGAATTACATCTTCCTTTTCATTAATTTTTTGGTGCGCGTTTATACCCGCGATTAAGCCTTGTGAGGCTGCCTCCTCATACCCTGTTGTACCGTTAATCTGCCCTGCAAAATACAAATTAGACACTAGTTTAGTTTCCAAGGTGTGCTTTAACTGCGTTGGTGGAAAATAATCATATTCTATAGCATAGCCCGGTCTAAAAAACTTCACATTTTCAAACCCAACAACAGAGCGTAAGGCTTTAAATTGAACATCTTCCGGCAGTGAGGTTGAAAACCCATTCACATAAACCTCAACCGTATCCCAGCCCTCAGGTTCCACAAACAATTGATGGCTGTCCTTATCTGCAAATCGGTTAATTTTATCTTCTATAGACGGACAATACCTTGGTCCTAAGCTTTTAATTCTACCATTAAACATAGGTGATCTATCAAATCCTTCCCTTAATAAATCATGCACCAAGGCACTAGTATGACTCATATGGCATTCTCGCTGATAATTTAGTTTTTTCGTTGGAGAATAACTAAACTTTTCCGGATGTTCATCTCCTGGCTGGGGTATCATTTTAGAATAATCTAAGGACCTACCATCCACACGAGGGGGTGTTCCTGTCTTCATTCTACCGCTTTCAAAACCTAAACCTAATAATTGTTCCGTTATTCCAGTAGCCGCCTTTTCTCCTGCTCGACCCCCTCCCAGTTGCTTATCACCAATATGAATTAAGCCATTTAGAAAGGTACCATTCGTTAAGATAACACTCTTCGCATAAATGCTTAAACCCAAAGAAGTAGTCACCCCGATGACCTTATTGTTTTTAACCACCAAGCTAGAAACCATTTCCTGATAGAAGTCTACATTCGGAGTGTTTTCTAAAGCCATGCGCCATTCCTCTGCAAAACGCATTCTATCGTTCTGAGTTCTTGGACTCCACATCGCGGGCCCTTTAGATTTATTCAACATTTTAAACTGGATAGCTGATTTGTCAGACACAATGCCACTATACCCTCCTAATGCATCAATCTCTCGAACAATTTGGCCTTTAGCAATACCTCCCATCGCTGGATTACAAGACATTTGTCCTATAGTTTGAAGATTCATGGTTACCAATAAAACCTTCGACCCCATGTTGGCTGCCGCTGCTGCTGCTTCGCAACCTGCATGACCTGCTCCAACTACAATTACATCGTACTCTTTTTCAAACATATGCATCAATGTTCCACGTGGAACAATTTTATTTTTTCGTCTTCTTTTAGTCTCATTTCTTCACTATCCTTTACAGATTTATCCTTATACTTCATTAAATGCAACAGCCCGTGAGCCATAACCCGTAAAAGTTCTTCTTCAAATCCAACCTCATACTTTCGTGCATTTTCTTCTACTCTTTCGGAAGATATAAAGATGTCTCCTGAAACCCTATTCCCTTCGCAATAATCGAAAGTGATAATATCAGTATAAGTTTCATGATTTAAATATTGAATATTTATATCAATTAAGTACTCATCGCTACAAAAGACAAAGGACAAAGGACCCACTTCAAACTTTTCAGATAAAATAACCCTAGTTATCCAATCTGTGTAGTAGACTTCATTACTAATTTCAAAATCTATCTCATAATTAAATTCAATCATTATTTTTAAAATACTCTTTTATCCTCTTTTTAAAATTTTGGCGCAAAGGTAAGGCTTGTCGGTTTAAAATCTCTTCTTCTTGCTGAAAATCCATAAAGGATTTGGGTTTTGTGGTGATTGGGTTCGCAAAATTTACTCTTGCTCGATCGCTTTCACGTTCGTCTTTCTTCCCTTGCTTTAAAGCAGCTCCTTCTAACTTAAGCAACTGATACTGTATTGTCTTTGAATTTTCTATTGTACTTTGCGTTATTCCATTTTCCAATAAATTATTTTGAAAATCTGTCATCTGTTGCAATAACTTTTGGGCTAATTGACGATCGGAATTTTCAATCAAGGAATTCAATTGCTCTTCCAGGTTTTGTTTGATCAATTCTTGTTGTTTGTAAATTTCATAGATTTCTTTCATTTCCTCTTCTGAGATCCCCTGACCCCCAGTTCCACCATTGCCACTAGCACCATTCTTGTTCCCTTTGCCTTGGGATTCTCCCTTGCCTCCTTCTCCTGTCCCAGATGGCCCATCCTTTGTAGAATTTTGCCCTTTACCCTGCTGACCCTCCTTACCATCTTGACCATTTGAACCTGATTCTCCTTTCGCTGTTCCTTCTCCTTCAGTACCCTCTTCTCCATCCTTTCCGTTCTTAGCTTGAGAAGATGAAGAACCCTCACCTTTTTTCTCCATTTCCTTATTTAGTTTACTCTGGGCTTTGATAATATCCGGCAATTGAAAATCTTCCCCTTGACCCTCTCCTTTCCCTGATTGCATACTCTGATTCATATTCTCCAAAATGGAGGCCAACAAATCAGAAAGGGTATTGCCAGAAGTTAGCACATATTTTTGATAGGATATTCCTTGGAACATATTATTTTCAGAAATAGCCTCCATGGCCTTATCCGTATTATAAAACACCTCAGACACTTCGGTGTTTATATTTTCCGATATCTCCGGAACCCTTAGGGATAAGGCGAATAAACTATCGTCGATATGGGAAAATAAGGCTTTCAGTTCTTGTTGTTCCAAAATAGCCTTGGCTTGATTTTTAAAAGCTCCTTCATCATTTGTCAACTGCTCTAATAGATTCTCTTGTTTAAAGGTAAAAACAATTAAATTATCTAGAATTTGGCGTAATACTTCAGCGTCCTCGGCCACTGACGATCCACCAGCACCGGACGACGATTGTTGCAGGCGAGCAGCCATTTCTTTCATTTTATCGGCTGCCGATTTTTGTTTTTTCGCTGCCTTATTAGTTTCTGTTTGGTTTATTCCTGACTCGGATGACTGTTCAACACCTTGTTGTTTGTTAATTTCCTCTAAAGCCAACTTTTGATCTGCCTTAACATCCCTAGATAATTGTTCATCGATATTCAGAACCAATGGTTTCTTTAGATCATCATTATCTTTTTCTAATTCTTGTAGGCCCTTATCCAACTCATTAAATTCTTGATTTAATTTAGATTGATTTTCATACGCATCCTCTTCTTTAAAATCAAGCATTTTCATTTTAGACAGCAATTCTTGCTTTTCCGCCAGCTTTTCTAAATCCTTTGCCAATTGAGAAGCTTTTTCAGTTACATAATACTGTTTCGTTAACTCTAGCAACTGTTCTAAATTACGTTGAGCCCCTTTTTGCTTTTTAGCCAAATCATCTAAACGTTTTGATAATTCTTCCTTATTTATTTTATCTGCCACCTTTTGCAATTCTTCCAAAAGCTTTTTGTTCTTTTCAGCTTGCCTTTCTTGACGTTCCAACCGTTCTTGAAGCAATTCATTTAGCTCATCTTCTTTTTCTAAATTTTCAAGGTTCTCCCTCAGCTGCTTCGAAAATTTTTGCATTTGAGCTTCTTGAACCTGTTGATTTTCTAGAAACCTATTTACCTTTTGTTTGTCATTAAAATTTAATTCAGATTTTTCTTTTTGATCTTTATTTAATTCCTCTAAAGACCTGCTTTGTGTTTTAAACTTTTCAACTGATTTATCAAAATTAGAAATTAAGCTTTGTTGATTTTCTAATTGTTTATCCATTAAGTAATTTTCATCATACAATGATGCCCTAAAGGTGTTACTTTTCGTAGCTTTGCTTCCATTAACTCCGTCATTATCAACAACTTCGAAGTAAAAACTATAAGGAATATTCTCCTGTAAATCCATACCAGAGGGATAGGTATAATAAAAAGAGTCCGTTACTCCCCCAATCGTGTTCAACGGCACTTTAATGATTTTATCGGGTCGATCCGTTTCAAAATAAACCAAGGAAATAGCGCTCACCCCATAGTCATCCGTTATCTGCCCTTTATAATAACGCACATTGGGTTGTAAAGAATCTAATACTTCTTGCACCTGAATCGATGGATATTCATCCTTAATAACTTTCAAAGAATATTCTAAACTTTCAAAATCAATCACATTTTGGTTTGATGTACTTATCGCATACTCCATAGAATTGCGTATTACCTTAGTCAAGAAAAATTGACTCTCTTCGGTATTAAAATCATAGGCTGTATCTCTAACTTTGAGCTGAATTGTATTGGTATTTTGCGTCTCTATACGCCAGTTAACTTTGGTCCCTTCAGGAATAAGGGCATTCCCAACCCCTTTGATTATTTCAGTTTGTTTATCAATATACTTGGGGTATTCTAAGTGTAAACTAAAATCTAAAATGCCAGGTGTTTCCAAAACTTTTAAGGTATACTCCCGAGATTTGAGTTCCCCGGATAAAAACCTGATCTTCTTAGATTTTAAAGGAGACCTTATAACATAGGTAAAATAACCATTACTTTGTTGCATCCTATATTCTGTACCGTCGATATCAACATAAACTTCCTCTGGTCGAACTTTACCCTCAGTCATCACTTTTAGCGTAAGGTCTTCCTTTTCCAAAACCGTCATTTTCTCGGTAATTAAGACAAATGAAAAAGGAGCTGGTGGCTCAAACCCAACATTATAACTGAGTACTCGATCATAGCTACCAAAAAAAGAACTAATATTACCTGACAACCACAACAATGCGATAATAATCAAAGGGCCACCCAAATATTTTAAATGTTTAAATGCTCCCTTAAAACTAATGGCCTTTGAAAAATTAAAGGATCCCATGCCTTTTGATCGTTGTTCAATACTTGCCACTACCAATTCAGATTGTTTAGGCTGCCCAGCTAGATCTACCAAATTATACAACTTGTCATTAATTTCAGGAAAATGCTTCCCTATGATATTCGATGCAGTACTATCCGTTAGTCCCTTTTTAAGTTTTAATAAATATAACACAGGAACCAGAATATATCTGTACAACAAAACACTTTCGAACGCCCCCAGCACCAATAAAAGCATTAATCTTCCTACAGATCCTAACCACAAAAAATACTCTAAACTGACCACAAAGAAAAATATAAGAGCTCCAAGACTCAAAAAAAGAATAACACCTTTTACCAACTGAAGTGTATAATATTTTTTAATAAAGCCCTGTAATTTGTCTTGTATCCTAATATAATTACTCAAACGCTACCATTTTTTTTGCTAAGATACTGGAAAAAAGAACCTTAGCCATTCATAAAACAATTTTCAATATAAATTTAGTTCATACCGAATAAAAAAAATATAAATTTTAGTTAATTAAACCCTACAGACCTTTCCGTATTCTTCAACTACACCATTTGAATTAATTATCTTTACACACTAAATTACAAGCTATGCCCACAAAAATTCGTGTTCGTTTTGCACCAAGTCCCACTGGCCCACTACATATTGGTGGCGTCCGAACTGCACTATACAATTACCTATTTGCCAAAAAAAATAAAGGAACATTTGTTCTTCGCATAGAAGATACAGACCAAAACAGGTATGTTCAAGGCGCTGAACAATATATCATCGACGCTTTAAATTGGTGCCAGATACCATTTGATGAAGGACCGGGAAAAGAAGGAGCCTTTGGCCCTTACCGACAAAGCGAACGTCAACACTTGTATAAAAAATATGCTGATGTACTTATAGAGAGGGGAAAAGCATACTATGCCTTCGATACCACAGAAAAATTAGATTTCCACAGAAAAAATCACGAAGAACAAGGAAAAACATTTATATATAACTGGCATAATCGATTAAAATTAGATAATTCGTTGTCAATGATGCCAGAGGAAGTACAGAGACGTATAACTGCTGGAGAGGACTATGTTATTCGCTTTTTAACACCACCCGACGAAAAATTAACCTTGTTAGATACCGTCCGAGGCACCATGATTATTGACACCAATGTTCTAGACGATAAAGTTCTTTTTAAAAGTGATGGCATGCCCACCTACCATCTAGCTAATATAGTTGATGACCATTTAATGGAAATTACACATGTTATTCGTGGTGAGGAATGGTTGCCATCCTTAGCCCTACACCAACAATTATATGACGCTTTTGAGTGGAAGGCACCAGAATTTGCTCATTTACCTCTAATCATGAAGCCCGTTGGGAAGGGAAAATTAAGCAAACGTGATGGAGAGAAACTAGGCTTCCCCGTGTTCCCTTTATCTTGGAAAGAATCTGATGGGTATAAAGAAAAAGGCTATTTTCCAGAAGCTGTCATTAATTTTTTGGCATTATTAGGTTGGAATCCTGGCACAGAACAAGAAGTATTTACTTTAGAAGAATTGGTTGAACTATTTACTTTAGAACGCGTTCAAAAATCCGGTGCTCGTTTTGATCCTGATAAAACCAAATGGTATAATCAGCACTATTTGCAAGAAAAAAATAATTTCGAATTGATTCCTGCCTTTCAAGAGCTACTTTCAAAACACGGTGTTTTAAACCAAGACGCGCATCACTTAGAAAAAATAATTAGCCTCATAAAAGAGCGCGCCACTTTTGTTTCAGATTTTTGGGAGTTAAGCAATTACTTTTTTACTGGCCCAACTTTCTATGAAGATAAAGCCGTTAAAAAACAATGGAAAGAAGAATCTTCTGAAATTATGAACAACTTGCTTCCTGTTTTAAATGCTATTGAAGACTTCTCTTCCTTAACTATTGAAAGAATTGTAAAAGACTGGATAACTTCACAAGACTATTCCTTTGGAAAAGTAATGCCACCGTTGAGATTGGTTATTGTCGGAGACATGAAAGGACCTCATATTTTTGACATCATTGCCCTAATAGGCAAAGAACCGACTATGCAAAGAATAAAAACAGCCATTGCAGTTTTAACATAATTAACGCTCCTTATGTAACAATAATGTTAAAGTATATACCTATGTACTAAACTGTTTGTAACTTCATTCCATAACTTAAAATAAAACCTATGAATTTTCTATTAATACCACTAGTACTATTTGCTTTGGTTATCTTATTCTCATCTTTTTTTACTGTAAAACAGCAGACCGCCGTAATCATTGAACGTTTTGGAAAATTCCAGAGCGTTAGAACATCTGGTTTACATATGAAAATTCCGCTTGTGGATAAAATTGTCGCCCGTGTGGGTTTAAAAATTCAGCAATTAGATGTAGTCATTGAAACCAAAACCTTAGATGATGTTTTTGTAAAATTAAAAGTTTCGGTACAATATGTTGTTCTAAGAGAACAAGTATACGACGCGTTTTATCAATTAGAATATCCTCATGAGCAGATAACCTCTTTTGTTTTCGACGTGGTCAGAGCGGAAGTTCCAAAAATGAAACTTGATGATGTCTTTGTTAAAAAAGATGATATTGCCATTGCTGTTAAACGCGAACTGCAACAATACATGTCTGTTTACGGTTACGATATTATCAAAACCTTGGTTACCGATATCGATCCTGATGCCCAGGTAAAACAAGCTATGAACCGTATTAACGCCTCTGAACGTGAAAAAATCGCAGCCCAATTTGAAGGTGATGCTGCCCGTATTTTAATTGTTGAAAAAGCAAAAGCCGAAGCTGAATCAAAACGTTTGCAAGGTATGGGTATTGCAGATCAGCGTAGAGAAATTGCTAGAGGTTTAGAAGAATCCGTTGAAGTATTAAATAAAGTAGGGATAAATTCACAAGAAGCCTCTGCCCTTATTGTGGTTACCCAACATTATGATACCTTACAATCTATAGGAGAACATACCAATGCCAATTTAATTCTGTTGCCTAATTCACCTCAAGCAGGAAGCGATATGCTGAATAATATGGTTGCTTCGTTTACAGCAAGTAATATGATTGGTGAAAGCATGAAGAAAAATAAAGGCTTGCCTCCTAAAAAAAAGGAATAGATAATAGCACCTTTTCATAAAACTTAAAAGATAACAGGTGTAATAAGAAGTATTTATTGAATAATCAAATTCATAAATGATTTTACCGTACTAAGGTTTAGAGAAACATCAGTACAAAAAATCCGATTGGTATCAATCGGATTTTTTATTTATAGGATGTTGCATCTCCCTTACTTCAGAAATTCTTTTCAAACGACGCACATCAATACCATGATTTTCCTTTTACACTAGATGAGAAAATATTCAGGAAAAAGAATTGCTAAGGTAAAACAGCTAAGGTCTAGATAAACCCAAAACCCTCATTTATACCTCATATCATAAGAACAGCTTTTTACGCCTGTAAAATTCTTAAAAAAAGGAGTCTAATCCTCACAAAAAACACTAGGTTAAAATTCAATACCTTTCACATCACTCCAATAGCCGACTAAGCGCTTCATCGTCTAGGGCATCTCATTAAAAATGCAAAAAAAACATTTTAAATTGATTAAGGAGCACTTGACAACACTAGGACACCATTCGTATTGTTACCATTTAAAAGGCTCTTAAAACTTACCGTAAGACGTCGTTTTAAATAATAAATACCAATCGTTATTTTGTTTTTAATAACAGAAATCTATTCTAGTGTTTGTCCTGGATTTTTGCCCAAGTATCTCTTAGCCCAACGGTCTTATTAAAAACTAAATTCTCAGCAGTACTATCCTTATCTACATTAAAATATCCAATACGTTGAAATTGAAAAATATCTTCAACTTTTGCATTTTGCAAACTTGGTTCCAGATAGCCGGTAATACATTTTAATGAATCTGGATTAATAAAATCCATAAAATCTTTATCCTTATGTTGGTCTGGAGTTTCATCGGTAAACAAGCGGTCGTACATTCGGATTTCGGCAGTAACCGCATGTTTAATACTAACCCAATGCAAAGTACCTTTTACTTTTCGTAAACTTTCTTCATTGCCACTACCACTTTTACTTTTAGGGTCATAGGTACATTGAATTTCTGTAACAGTACCATCAGCATCTTTAGTACAGCTCTCGGCTTTAATAATATAGCCATTCTTAAGGCGAACCTCTCCACCAAGTTTAAGCCTGAAGAATTTTTTATTCGCTTCTTCTTTAAAATCTTCTTGTTCAATAAATAATTCTCGAGAAAAAGGTACTTCTCTGGTGCCTGCCGTTTCATCCTCAGGATTGTTCTCTGCTTCCAACCATTCTTCTTGGCCCTCTGGATAATTCGTAATTACCAATTTTACTGGATCTAAAACAGCCATTACTCGAGGTGCAATTTTATTCAAATGTTCTCGAATAGAAAATTCTAGCAATGAAACATCCACAACATTATCGCGCTTTGCAATCCCGATTGTATTTGCAAAATTCACAATAGCTTCGGGCGTATAGCCTTTTCTTCTTAAACCCGAAATAGTAGGCATTCTTGGATCATCCCATCCTGTAACGACACCTTTTTCAACCAATTGAAGTAATTTTCGCTTACTTACCACCGTATGACTAAAATTTCTTCGTGCAAACTCTCGTTGCTTTGGGCGTACCTTATTCGGTTCAATGACCTGATCTAAAAACCAATCATACAACTCTCTGTGCATTGCAAATTCAAGGGTACAAAAGGAGTGCGAAACTTGCTCCAAATAATCGCTTTCTCCATGGGTCCAATCGTACATCGGATAAATACACCAATCGGTATTTGTTCTGTGATGTGCTTTATGTAAGATGCGGTAAATAATTGGATCTCGCATGAGCATATTGCTTGATGCCATGTCTATTTTAGCCCGTAGTACATGTTCTCCCGCTTGGTATTTTCCAGCCTTCATATCCTGAAAAAGAGCTAAATTTTCTTCGATACTACGATCTCGAAACGGACTGTTGGTACCAGGCTCTGTTGGTGTTCCCTTTTGAATTGCCACGTCTTCTGAGGATTGGCTGTCAACATAGGCCTTACCCTCCTTTATAAGTTTAATGGCCCAATCATACAGCTGCTGAAAATAATCAGATGCATATAGCTCTTTATCCCAAGTAAAACCTAACCATGCTACATCTCTTTTAATCGCATCTACATACTCTTGTTCTTCCTTTGCAGGATTGGTATCATCGAACCTTAAATTTACTGGAGCCGAATAACGCAGCCCCAAACCAAAATTCAAGCAGATAGAACTAGCATGACCTATGTGTAAATACCCATTAGGTTCAGGTGGAAAACGAAAACGCAGCTTATCTTTTGAGAAACCTTTTGATAAATCATCTTCAATAATATGCTCTATAAAATTTAGAGACTTTGACACATCACTCATTACAAAAATTTTGTCTTGCAAAGGTAGCAAAAATGCAAGGATAGCTCGATATAAAAAAAGGCAGACCCTATAAAAAATGTATTTCACAACATATTTAAACCCAGCTACAACATAAAATATTGTAATGCTTTATAAAATACCATATTTGGTGTTAATTCCTGTAGCAGAGCTAACTGGAGGTGTGTTGTCGAAAAAATCAGTTGAACTGTAATTTGAAGGAATACCAAACGTATTAGCGCTACAATCCCAAATGCTAACCTAAAGTTAGAACTCATGAAAAACCCTACTATGCACTCAAAAAACCTCGTTTTAACCTTTGCACTACTGCTATTTAGCCTTGGGCTCATAGCGCAAACCTTAAATACGCCAACGCCCATAAAAAACCCAAATTTTGGTGGAAGTGGTAGCGCTTGGACTTCGGCCTGTGCTTCTGCCACATTCAACGAATATTTTGTCAATTTTACTTGGGTAGCAAGTCCAAATGTAAATAGTGACAATAATTTTGTTCTAGAACTTTCTAATGCCAGTGGCGATTTTACGAATCCAACCGCCCTAACAACCATCACTGATAAAAATAATAGCACTGACTTCAATATCAGATTTGTACTCCCCACGAATACTAGAGGGAGCGGTTACAAGCTCAGAGTAAAAAGTACAAGTCCTGTTTTATACAGCCCTTCTACCATAGGCTACAATATGTACTATATTGATTATAAAAGCCCGATTAGAATAACAGAAAACGGCAGTGGCGTTATTGGAAATGGGAAAATATCTGTATGCGATGGTGGATCTGCCGTCATAGCCGTAGATAACGTGCCAAATGCCGAGACCTACCAATATATATGGAGAAAAAGTTCTACCATACTAGCCGCAAAAGGACCCTCTATCGCAGTTTCTGATAGTGGTATGTACACCGTTGAAATTGATTATGGTCCAGTTTGTTCTGGTTCGGCAGGAACCTTATCGAACTTAATTACGGTAGAAGCGGGGACAAAAATCGGTATTTCTATCAATACACCTGCACAGACTTCATTCTGTGCTGGAGAAGCAGCGGCGCCATTAGAGGCTACCTTAAATAATGCGGCTATTTTTTACACCTGGTATAAAGATGGAACAGTCGTAAGTCCTAAAACACAAGGAAAATTTTCGTACAACATAGATACCAACGCTGCTAACTTTAATGGAGATTATACTGTAAAAATTGAAGGTGACGGCATTTGCTCTGAAACAACAACGGCCGTAGCCATTAGTAAAACAGGAGAATTTACTATAACTGAAAATAATGCCTTAGACCTCGTTATACTTCCTGGACAAACTAAGTCTTTAAGTATTAGCACTACTGCTACTAGCCCAACATACCAATGGTATCGCAACGGAAGTGCTGTATCGGGCGCAACCAATAGTAGTTTAAGCACAACTCAGAGCGGGGTGTATTATGTACAAGTAAGCCAAAGTGGCGCCTGTGCAGCCAACACAAATTCGAAAAACACAACAGTTGTTGCTCCTGCGAGCTTAGAACTTAGTACCAATTACACCACAGCCTATGAAAATTGTAAAAACAGTGCTATTGGTTTAGATGTTATTGCTATTAACGCCGTAGCACCAAATGGTACAAAAATCGATGTCACCGCAGACCTAAAGACTGCCTTAAGCTACCAGTGGAAAAAAGATGGTGCTGCTGTTAGTGGAGGAACCACATCAAGTTTAAGCCTAAGCGATGTATCAGAAAATGGAAACTATGTTTTAGAAGCAAGTATAGATGCTTTTAACATGGTATCAAACAGCTTAAGTGTAGTTTTAACTACCAGCGAAACTCTAGAAATTACGGCAAGTGATTTAACGGTTTGTAATACTACAGATCCAATAAATATAAGCACTGCTACCAATTTAACAGGAGAAACTTTCCAGTGGCTTAAAAATGGTGTTAGCATCAACACAACAGACGCCACCTTAATGACAACAGACACTGGAATATACCAATTGGTTATTTCTAGAGGGGGCTGCCCAGTAACTTCAAATGAAATATCCATTAAGCCCTTTGACGCCACCTTAATAAGCTTAGACACCCCATCGGCCGTAGTTTTCCCAGAGGGCAGCTCTAAAACAATTACTGCCAGCGGTGGTACTGCTTATGAGTGGACTGATGCCGCCAACACTAGCATAAGTAGCAGTAATTCTGTTACCTTAACAACAGAAGGTACTTATATGCTGAAAGCCTATATTGATGCCTGTGTAGTCCTTAAAGAAATTACAGTTACCTATAAAGATACATTTAGAATACCAAACGTTATAACAGTAAACGGTGATGGTATTAACGACTCGTGGTTATTGCCCAATACCTACTCTAAAAAGGCCGATATCGGCGTAGTCATTTATAATAGTCAAGGAGTAGAAGTGTTTAATGTAACCGATTATCAAAATAATTGGCCACAATCAACCACCGAATTTCCATCTCAAAATATGGTTTTTTATTACACCATTAAAAAAGGCAGTGAAATATTGAAACAAGGAACAATAACCGTTATCAAGTAACCGTTATTCAATAACCAGTATCTAAAATATGTTTAAGAAGAGTTTACTTTTTATTTTTATAGGCCTACTAGCACTACTCAAAGTTAATGCGCAGGATAGCAATCCTTTTTTAACTTATGATATGCCTGGTCAGAATCTATTAAAATTTAATCGATTTTTAATAAACCCAACCTTTTCTACGGTTCGGGAAGATAAATCGTATTTTAACTTACTGCATAGAAACCAATCGGCAACGATCAACGATAATGCTCAAACCTATTTTTTAAGTTACAGTGGTCGTATCAACGATAGAACTGGATTGGGTCTAAGTTTGTTTACACAACAATTTGGTGCCATTAGTAATTATGGCGTACTTGCCAACTACGCTTATGGCGTTAAGTTAAGCGATAAAAGTAATTTTACCTTTGGTGCAAACGTTTCATATTACCGCAGTGGCCTTGACAGAGGCAGAAGTAGTACTGTAGATCCAAACGATCCCTTATTAAATGGCATTCCTGATAGTAATTTATTGACCTTTCAACCAGGTTTTAATATTTCATATGGCAAGTTCGACTTTGGCGTTTTTGCCGAAAACCTTTTCGATTATAACTTACAAACAAGTAGCTCACTTACTGAGTTCGCAGATAAAACCTTTTCAGGACATATCCAATATACCCATCAGTTTGAAAATGGAAATGGCATTCTTGAAGGGGGTCGTTTAATGCCTTTGGCGCGGATTAAAAAAGGGGGTGAAAAATACCAAATTGCAGACAGTGATCTTATTCTGGGTGGAAGTCTAATACTAGATTTACCTAAATTGGGTTGGGTTCAAGGGGGCTATGATAACTTTTTTGGAGCTTCGGCAGGTATTGGGTTTAACCTTAGTAAAAGGTTGTCCCTTGGCTATACCATGGAGAAAGGTTTGTCTAACAATTTTGCAGATTTCGGTCTTACCCATGAAATATCATTTGCCTACTCTATTACACCAAACCTAACTGAAGATCGGGTATTGTTTGAAGACGACAATGAACTGGTAGAAAACACTCTAGAAGATGTAATGCCTTTAAGTTCAAAAGATGAAGAACTTGATAAATTAAGAAAAGCCCTAGCAGAAAACAATGAAATTTTAGCTGAACTTATGTTTAGACAAGATTCTATTGAGGCCAGTAGAAATAGTGATTTAGAACGCCGCTTTGATATGGTTATGCGCATGGTGCGAAGAGAAACCAATGGGGAAAACCCAGAAATCGAAGAAAAAGCAAAACAAATATATTTACTCAATAACTTAAAAACACAAGATGCTACAAGCTTGGCATCGAATGAGACAAAAAATACCGAAGATTATAATACTGCTGCCCTCGCATCTAATAACAAAAAACCTGCCGCAGACCAGCAAGAAACCACGAAAGAAACTGTTGTCGCTTCTACAACTGCAATACCTCAAAGCACGAGCGTAAAAACTACAATTGTACCAGAACAGGAAAAAGATGCCTTTACTCAAGTTACCAAAAGCAAATCTATTAAAAGTAGAAAATTTAGAAACTTAGAAGGGGTACGTGATGGCTATTATGTGGTAGCCAACGTATACAAGAATACCCATTATATGCACAAGTTTATAGATGAACTTAAAGCAAAGGGAATTGAAGCAGATTATTTTGAAAACAAAAAAACCGGATTGCATTACGTGTATTTAAAACATGATCAAAGTTTAGATGGCGCAATGGCTTCTTATGCATCGAATGTAGATCAGAAGTATACTGGCGAAAAATGGATTATGAATGTTGACAATTCTACTTATGACAACACTGCCTATGCAGAAAATAGTCAAAAAATAAGAGAAAAATCCTCAAAATACAGTGTTACTAATTTACAAAAAAATGTGATTACTAAAGATAATATGGCTGTAGCTATAACTCCTAAAGTACAAAGCTACAAAGTGTCAGGTGTTGATGGTGGCTACTATATAATTGCTAATGTTTTTGCTAGTGCTAAAAATGCAAATAACTTTGTAAAGCTTTTAAACTCTCAGGGACTAAATGCTAGTTATTTTATTAATCCAGAAAATAACTATCGGTATGTTTATCTAAAAAAACACGATTCTTGGAGTAATGCATTGGTGTCTTATTATTCAAAAATAAATAATGCCTACCAACAAAAGATGTGGGTCATGAAAGTATCCCAAAAATTGATGGCTTAGAAAGCACTAGGCTATAATTCTTTCTAGAACAAATCACAAGCAAAAATACCAATCATTCTATAATTATTTATATCTCCGTATTGATTAGCTGTATAGGAGATGGCATAAAAAATAAACGGACTACATTTACTATTACATTGAGAAGATCCAGGTGCTACAAAACTTGTTTTATTTGTAGGTAACAAGTTCACAAAGCTTATTTATATGCTGATTGGTGTTTTTGGTCTGTTATGTCCTTCATTGAAAACCCCGGTGCTAAGAAAAAATCTTATGCTTGGCCTGAAGATTGAGAACTACTTTCATGGCCCTTTTGGCAAAATCAATTCAACCCTAAATAGTTTTTTTAGCTAAGCCTTACTCCTTCAAAGAAAACTAACGCTAGGTTTATTCAAAAATTATACTAGTTAGACCTCTCAAGGAAATAAAATTTAATTTGTAAAAACAGGTGTTTTCGTTAAATTAATAAATGCACCTGTTGTACTGTTCACCACGCGCTTAGTACGTAAATAACGGTTTAGGTTATAGGCATCAAAATTAGCTGCATTTTTATCCACGCTACTAACACGTACCTGACCAGATGAGTGTATAAACTCGTTATTACCAATCCACATGCCTACATGAATAACTCTTTCTGCACTAGTATCGGTTTCTTTTTTACCAAAAAATAATAAATCACCTGGTTTTAAATTCTTAAAATCTTCGCTTTCGTCTATTAACTCACCCGTATGTATTTGTTGTGATGCATCTCTGGGTAAAATAATTCCGTTTAAAAAATAAATTGTTTTGGTATAGCCGCTACAATCCACACCTTTTGTAGAAGTACCTCCCCATAAATAAGGCAAACCCATTAATTGTTTTGAAGTGGCTACTAAATTTTCTTCTGATGGATTTGTTTCTGATAACCAAAGCTCATAAACTTCGGCTTCCGCTTTGTTTATATATGCCATTCTTCCATCCGGATATTCAGCCTTGTAAAAATCGCTTTCTTCGCTTACAAGGATTAAAATGCCACCCGCCACAATGTCTGAAACTACTTGTGAACTAGTGTCCGGCGCTGAATAGGTACTTCCAAAGATGTTGGTATAGATAATTTTAGGCCTGCCCTTCCAATTTTCAAAATCATCTGGTGTCATGGGAACTATTCCTGCATTATCAACCCAAGACAAATAATTATCAGGGGTTTGTATTAAAGACCAACTACCGTCGTTCTTATAAATCTTTACCGGTGTTCCTAAGGTTGCCTGAGTAGCAAGTTCCGCGGAGTGTTTTGGGTTACTTCTTAAATTAGCTACAGAAATAGTCACCAAACCTAAAATGTTATTGTTTAAGGCTGATGAAGGAAGTAGTTCAATGCTATCTATAAAACTAATATTAGCCTTATTCAGGTTATTTTTAAAAACTTCTACAGCATGAGGTAAATTACTTTCACCCTTCAAAACATAAGTAGTATCAATTTTTTCCACATCAATTTCCAGCAAGGCCACGCGCTTATCTGGAGCAAATTCTTTTTTAATAGCTTCTAGTTCATCTACTAAATAATCGGTGTTTTCAATTTTAGACGTACAACTAAAGAGGAAAAAAATAGCTAAAAAAATAAAGCTCGCTTTTATGGTATTTTGAATCATAGATGGTGCTTTTTTGACAGGAACAAATTATAAAATTATAAGAACTTAGACGTGGTTTTAAGTTTAATCTTTAGCAAACAAGTCTCGTCTTTTTGTTAATCCGCTGTTAATCAATCTATTTTACTTTTATTTTTCATTTAATTTTTGTACTTTGTAAATTATGACAGCATCAGATAAAACACAAAACTCGGCCTTTTTAGAAAAATCTATTCAACATTTAGAAGCCACTGGCTTTGAGCAAATCAAAGCTGATATGGAGGGATACGACATCCCAAAATCTTATTTAAGAAAAGGAACCGATTCAAAAATAACACCAGATATTGTAGCTATAAAAAATGGTAGAAAATACTACTTTGAAATCAGTTTAAAATCTAAAAAACCAAGATTATTAAAGAGTAAATGGTTGTTTTTAGATACCATAAGCCGAATGAAATCAAATCGCTTTCGAATCATCACCACAAAAGGTCATTATAAATTTACCGATATGATGCTTGAAGATATTAACCTATCTAATAAAGAGCCTATTAAACTATAGCTAGCATTTAAAACCAATAATTAGAAAAGCACTTATGAAAATAGGTGCTTTTTTATTTTATCATATTAACATGTGGAATACCATCTTCTAAATATTCTTCTCCCACTTTTTTAAAACCTAATGAAGAATAAAATTTTAGCAGGTATGTTTGGGCTGAAATTCTAATACTAGTTTCTTTATAATGTTCTTGAATCGCATAAATTGAGGCATTCATAATTTCGATCCCATAGCCGTATTTGCGTTCTGAAGATGCAACGACCACTCGACCAATACTAGATTCTTTAAAATAATCACCTGGTTTAAAAATACGGGTATACGCTACTACTTTGTTATTCTTAAAACCAATGACATGCAATGCTTTCTGATCCTTGTCGTCTACATCTTGATACACACAATCTTGTTCAACCACAAACACCTCACTTCGCAATTGTAAAATAGCATACAATTCTAGGGTCGAAAGTTCTTGAAAGGTTTTTACTTTGATAGTTAGCATTAGGGAATTTAGTTAGATAGAACGATTTGTTATGGGTACTAAAATAATTTAAAGGTATTTATACTTATTGACAGGCTATTTTCTCCACTCTTCGTTCATGTCTACCTCCCTCAAAACCGGTTTCTAAAAAAGTTTGTACCATATCTAATGCCTGTGCTAATGAAATATAGCGCGCCGGTAAACTTAGAATATTAGCATCATTATGCTGCCGTGCTAATGACACAATTTCTTTATTCCAACATAAAGCACAACGTACTCTTTGATGTTTATTTGCCGTCATACTAGCCCCATTACCACTTCCACAAATAATAATCCCAAAATCAGCCTCATTTGCTTCTACATCTTTTGCAACTGGATGCACAAAATCTGGATAATCTACACTGTCATTACTGTCCGTACCATAATTTTTAACCTCGATATGCATCGATTTTAAAAGCCCAACAATAGCTAATTTGTATTCCGTACCCGCATGATCGTTACCAATAGAAATTTTCATAATGTAATATTTAAGATATCGTAAATGTACAAATACCTATGCTTTCACAACAGAATTTAGGTTATTAACAACAAAAATTTATTAAAAAGCTAGTTCTGTTGTTTCTTAGCGTATTAGGAAGATTTGTATTCTGTTCATAACATGATAACAAAAAGTAACTAGTAAATTTTTATAAGAACTTTAAAAAGTGAATTACAAAACTAGTTGATACTTTTCCTTTAAACTTCTAAAAGAATACAAAGAAGATATTCATACCTCACTCAGTAGAAATTAACAATTCATTTACATTTACTTATTAAAAATTATATGTTTAAATAGGTTATTAAGATAGGTTCATAACTTGTTTAAATCGCTGATTTTTAAAATATAATATAGGGTATAAGTTTTCAATAAACTCTTTTATCAATACAAATCAAGTTTATCTAAAAATAATTATACTCGCTATTAACAAGCTATAATAATCACCATTTATTTAATTTAATTTAAAAAAAAAGAAATATAAATAGTATACTTGTTTATAAGTCAATAGAAAATAGAAATTATTTAGTTTACTCCCTAGTTAATGACTGCTATGGAATATAATTTGTAATTTTCCAAAAATTTAAAAAATTAATGTCAAAGAAAAAAAAAAGCGCTTCAAATCAAAAACAACGCGAAATTACCAAAGGTATTTTTACTGTACTTGAAGCAGCACCTGATAAGAGTTTTAATTATAAGGAGATTGCAGCTAAGTTAAAAATTGAAAATGCCTCAGATCGCAATGATTTAATAAAAAGACTCGTTGAATTAAAAGAAAAGAAAAGAATACTAGAAGAGTCTCGTGGTAAATATAAAGCCATCGAAGCTACAAAAAGTTACCATACAGGAAGGGTTGATGTAACGGGCAGAGGAAATGCCTATATCATCATTGAAGGTTTTGAAGATGATGTTTTTGTACCCTTTAATAAATTAAATAAAGCTTTTCATAAAGATACCGTTCAAGTTTATGTGTATCCACGTAGAAAGGGTAAAAAATTAGAAGGCGAAGTTACTAAGGTTATAGAACGTTACAAAACAAGTTTTGTGGGTGTAGTAGAATTGCAAAAAACATTTGCTTTTGTTCGTATTTCCGATTTTAGAATGTATACCGATTTTTTTATTTCTAATGAACATATCAATGAGGCTAATAATGGGGACAAAGTTATTGTTGAATTTATAGAATGGCCAGATAAAACAGACTCTCCCTTTGGGAAAATAACGAACGTTCTAGGAAAACCTGGCGAACACAATACTGAAATTCATGCTATTTTAGCAGAATACGGATTGCCTTATGAATTTCCAGCTGAAGTAGAACAATATGCAAATACTTTAGACACTGGAATAAAACCAGAAGAAATAGCGAAGCGCCGAGATATGCGCGAAACGCTCACTTTTACCATAGATCCCAAAGATGCGAAAGATTTTGATGATGCACTTTCCTTTGTAGTTTTAGAAAATGGCAACTATGAAATTGGTATTCATATTGCAGATGTATCGCATTATTTAGTACCTGATACCATTATGGATGATGAAGCGTACGAAAGAGCCACATCTGTTTATTTAGTAGATAGAGTTGTACCAATGTTGCCTGAAATATTATCTAATAATGCCTGTTCTTTACGACCGAATGAGGAAAAGTATACCTTTTCCGCAGTTTTCGAAATCGATAAAAAAGCCTATGTTATTAATCAATGGTTTGGTAGAACTGTAACCAACTCGAACGAGCGTTTTGCCTATGAAGAAGCGCAACATATTATAGAAACTAAACAAAACACCATTCCTGAGGATATTTCTATCCGTGGAAATGCGTATAAAGTTGGCAATGATGTAGTAGAAGCAACGCTAAAATTAGATGAATTAGCTAAAATAATGCGTTCTAGAAGAATGAATGAAGGCGCAATTTCATTTGATAAAGTAGAAGTGCGTTTTAATTTAACCGAAGCTGGAGAACCAGAAAGTGTTTATTTTAAAGAAGCTAAAGATGCCAATAAACTTATTGAAGAGTTTATGTTGTTAGCCAATAAAAAAGTAGCAGAGTTTATAGGGAAGCAAAAACCTAAAAAAACATTTGTATATAGAGTTCATGATGAACCCAATGAAGAAAAATTAATGGCATTAAACGGTATTGTATCTCGTTTTGGTCATAAATTAGATTTTAAAGATAAAAAATCTATCAGTGCTTCTTTAAATCAACTTTTAGAAGATGTAAAAGGGAAAGGAGAACAAAATTTAGTAGATACTCTTGCCATACGCAGTATGAGTAAAGCTATTTACACTACGGATAATATTGGGCATTACGGATTGGCTTTTGATTTTTATACCCATTTTACGTCACCAATTCGAAGGTACCCTGATGTGATGGTACATCGATTATTACAACATTATTTAGATGGCGGAGCGACCGCTAAAGAAGAGGTTTTTGAAGAAAAATGTAAGCATTCTTCTGATATGGAATCTTTAGCAGCTAATGCAGAACGTGATTCTATCAAATACATGCAGATTAAGTTTATGCAAGACCATCAAGACAGAGAATTTATTGGGGTTATCTCAGGTGTTACTGATTGGGGTATTTATGTAGAAATCGTTGAAAATAAATGCGAAGGAATGGTGCGTATTAGCGACATTAAAGGTGATTATTACAACTTTGATGAAAAGCAATATGCTATTATAGGGGAGCGGACTAAAAAAGTATATCAATTGGGCGACGAAGTAGTTGTCATGGTAAAAAATACCGATTTAGTAAAAAGACATCTCGATTTTACTTTGATTGGTAAGGCAGAGTAGGTATTTTTTGTACTTTGGAACAGAATTTGTTTAGTAATGAATACAATTACCTAAAAACAAAAAAATGAAACAATTTTTGATTCTTATTTTTTCGGTGTTTACGCTCGTTACTATACAAGCGCAAAACGAAAAAATAATTCAAAATCTTGAAAAATTTACAACTATCAAAGCATTTGATGGTTTATCTATAAATTTGATTAAATCAGACGTAAATAAAGCGGTTATTACGGGCGCAAATACCAATAAAGTGGTCATTGTAAATAGCGATGGAGTGCTTAAATTACGTATGGAATTTGTAAAAATTTTTAGTGGGTACCGGACTTTCATTGATTTGTACTATACAGAAAAATTAGTCACTATTGATGTTAACGAAGATGCTAAAATTGTTAATAAAGACGTGATCAAACAAGATTTATTAGAATTAAAAGCACAGGAGGGTGGTGAATTAATCATCAACACACAAGTTGAACAATTACTGATAAAGACTGTTACTGGTGGTATTATTACTACGAAAGGTTTTTCGGATAATCAAGATGTAATGATTAACACAGGAGGCATTTACCAAGGGAAAAATTTTAAAACTAACTTCACCACCGTAAATGTAAATGCGGGCTCTAAAGCAGAGATATATGCCGTTAATTACGTAAAAGCAAGTGTTAAAGCCGGAGGAGAAGTTTTAGTTTACGGAGATCCCAAGAAAATGGATGAAAAAACAGTTTTTGGAGGCACTATAAAAAGAATGTAGTTTTACTAATTTATACCTACTTAAAAGCATCCTTTTAAGTATTTTCTTTGCAGTGAATTCTAAACTAAAAGATATAGAGAAGTAGTTTATTAGCTATAAAGAATTTTCAGAAATACGATTTATGATAGACGATATACAGGCAGCAATACCATTGGGCTTTTTTTTAAGCTTTATGATTGGGCCTGTTTTTTTTGTGCTTTTAGAAACCAGTGCTACCAAAGGTTTTAGAGCCGCATTAGTTTTTGATTTAGGCGTTATATTGGCAGATATTATATTTATAACAATAGCTTATTTCAGTAGTTTTCAATTGCTTCAAAATTTAAGTAATCAGCCGGGGCTATATGTTTTTGGAGGTGTTATTTTACTCGTTTATGGTATTATCACCTTTAAAAAAAAGCAAGTAAAATTGCGGGATGAAAACGTAAAAGTCACTAGTGGTGATTATGTTAGTTTATTTGTAAAAGGTTTTTTACTGAACTTTATAAATATAGGAGTACTCGTTTTTTGGTTAGGCATCATTATTATCGTAGGGCCAAGTTTAGAAAATAACAATGATAGAATACTTGTATTTTTTACGACTGTAATGGCCGCTTATTTCGCAACAGATCTTATAAAAATAGTATTAGCGAAACAACTGCGTAAAAAACTAACACCAAAACGTATTTTTCTAGTTAAAAAAGGACTAGGCGTGGTCCTTATTATCTGTGGTGTTGTTTTAATTGTAAAAGGATTTTTACCAAAAGACAAACTCAATATTCAAGAGGGTATAGAAATGATTCGAGACGCAGAGCAGAAGTAACTATTTTTAAAATATTTATAACTGAGATTGTGGAGATAAAAAACAGACAAATACCAGTTAAGAGGTATAAAAACAGCCTGTTGAGAATTTTGCTAAATGTAGCTTTAGTATTGGTCACCAAGACCTCATTTTTAACCCGGGTACCAAATACCAAGCATTGAATTAATAAGAATTGAAGCCTCAAAATTTTATATTCAATTTAATTCTCTAAATTGTTCTGCTAGATGACAAACTTATTGGAGTAGATTGATATTTTTTAAATGCTGCTAGAAAATTATAAAAATACTACCATGACTATGTCATCTATTTCAGTTTGACTGACTTTATGTTTTACCAACCTTTATTAAGAATTTTATGAAGACTTTATCCTGTTTATTAACTAGTTTGCTATCAATTTTTGTTTCCGTGAGTTTATTTGCTCAGGACTTTTCTGTATTTAAATATCGTACCTTGGGGCCAGCACGAGGCGGTCGCGTAACGACGGTAACAGGCACCCCCATGCTACCGGGCACTTTTTATTTAGGTGCTACAGGCGGTGGCGTTTGGAAATCTGATGATTACGGTACTACTTGGAACAACGTATCTGACGGATTCTTTGAAACACCTTCTATAGGGGCTATTGAAGTTGCTATAAATGATCCAAATATTGTTTATGTGGGTACGGGTTCTGACGGGCTCCGTAGCAATGTCATTGAAGGTAAAGGGGTGTATAAATCTATTGATGCTGGTAAAACCTGGGAGCATATTGGCTTGCGTAATGTTGGGCAAATTGGAGCTGTTGAAATAGACCCTACCAACAACAATATTGTTTGGGTGGCAGCAATTGGAAATGCTTTTAAACCGAACTCAGAACGCGGTATCTATAAAACTAACGATGGTGGAATAACTTGGGAAAAGGTTTTGTTTGTTTCAGAGCAAACAGGCTTTGCCGATTTAGAATTACTGCCAGGCAATCCAAATATAGTATACGCAGCGGCATGGAAAGCTCAACGCAGCCCATGGAACATTATTTCGGGGGGAGAAAATAAAGAAGGAGGCATCTACAAATCCATTAACGGAGGCAAGGATTGGGTAAAATTAGAAAATGGCTTGCCAAAAGGTTTAATCGGTAAGATAGATTTGGCCGTTTCGCCTGCAGATTCGCGTATTTTGTATGCGGTTATTGAGGCTCCTGGAGATGAAGGGGGAGTATATAAATCGGTGGACCAAGGAAAAACATTCAAACAAACCTCGAGTAACGAAGGTCTGGTTAATAGACCTTTTTATTATACGAATATAGAGTTAGACCCTACCAATCCTGATATTGTTTACTCCAATGCCAACCCCTTGTTAAAATCTAAAGATGGTGGTAAAACTTGGAAACAGATGGCTGTACCCCACGGTGATAATCATGATATTTGGCTTAATCCTAACAATCCTGATTTATTAATCCAATCTAATGATGGAGGTGCAAACGTTTCTCATAACGGAGGTAAAAGCTGGTCTACCCAATTCAATCAACCCACTGCGGAAATTTATCAAGTGGCAGTAGATGACCAGTATCCCTATTGGGTTTATGGAGCTCAACAAGACAATACCACGATTGCCATTCCTAGCGTTGCTCCAAGCGGAACTTCACCACAAGGAACACAGTTAATGATAGATGTAGGGGGTTGTGAAACAGGTCCAACCATTCCAAAACCTGGAAATCATAACATAGTATATAATAATTGTAAAGGACGCTTTAGTGTATATAATAAAATTACAGGAACAGATCGAGAATACTCCATCGGTGCTTCTAATATTTATGGGCACAACCCTAAAGATTTAACCTATCGGTTTCAACGTGTAGCACCTGTTCATGTATCCCCACATGATCCAAATGTGGTCTATATGGGCTCACAATTTGTTCATAAAACTAGAAATGATGGCCTTATTTGGGAAATTATTTCTCCAGATTTAACGGCATTTGAGAAAAATAAGCAGGTGATTTCTGGAGGTCCGATCACCCGTGATATCACAGGAGAAGAGTATTATAGTACCTTGTATTCTATAAGAGAATCAAAACTAAAACCAGGATTAATTTGGACAGGTTCTAATGACGGTGTTATATCCTTAACCAAGGACGCAGGCCAAACTTGGGAAAATGTGACCCCAAAAAAGCTACCCAAAGGTGGGCGTGTAGAGTCTATAGAACCTTCACAATTTGACCCGGCCAAGGCATATATTGCAGTGGATAGACATTTGTTAGGGGATGCAAAGCCATATTTTTACAAAACGGAAAATTACGGAAAAGACTGGGAGTTAATTAGTACTGATTCCAATGGAATTCCTTCTGATTTTACTAGCCTTGTCTTGAGGGAAGACCCAAAAACGAAAGGTTTGTTATATGCAGGAACCGAATTTGGTATGTTTGTTTCCTTTGATGATGGTACCACTTGGAAAAAATTTAAGCAAAACTTACCGGTTACACCAATCACAGACATTGTTATTCATCGAGGAGATTTAATTTTGAGTACCATGGGACGTGGATTTTGGATTTTAGATAATATTACCTCTTTAAGAGATCCTAAAATGGCTAGTTTACAGAGCTCCCCCGTACTTTTTAAGCCAGACAATACTATTAGATATAGAACTTCAAGGGGCTCAAGTGAATTTCCAAACTACCCTTCCAATAGGGTAAGCATTGATTACTACTTACCAAGCGATTATAAAGAAGGAGTTCAATTAGAAGTACTAGATGCAGATCAGCAATCGGTAGTTACTATTGTTAGTGATTCTACCCAATTATCTTCGACCTCAGAAGAGGTAGTTGACATGGGCTTGAGCATGACTTTTAGTTATGCGGATGCCAAACTGGAAACAAAAAAAGGATTAAATAGATTTGCATGGGATTTGCGTCAAAAAGGCGCTTGGAGCGATAAAAAAGCACGAAGTTTTAAAAATGGTCCAATAGTACCTCCTGGCACCTATACCGTTAAGCTAACAGTAGGTAAAGAGATTTTCGAACAATCGTTTCAAGTCCTTGTAGACCCAAGGCTAGAAACGGAAGGTATAACACAGCAAATGATTGCTGAACAACTGAATTTTCAGAATAAAGTAATTCAATTATTATCCGAAGCAAGAAAATTACAAGCGGCTTTAGAGACTCAACTAGAAAAGACCAAAGACAAGGATGAAAAGGAGAAACTTGAAAATATATTGAAACAACTTAAAAATGATGAGGGTGCATATCCCCAACAAATGCTAGTGGCCCAAATTTCTTATTTGTCGTATATCGTTGATGATTCGGATAAAGAGATAGGCAAAGATGCCAAGGAACGGTATACAGAATTGGTCTCCCAATTAAAGAAATTAAAGTCAGAAGTCACCTTATAAAAAAGCAAGTAAAATTGCGGGATGAAAACCTAAAAGTCACCAGTAGTGATTATAGTAGTTTACTAGTAAAAGGGTTTTTGTTAAAAAATAAACTCACTATTCAAGAGGGTATAGAAATGATCCGCGACGCAGAGCAGAAGTTGCTATTTTTAAATCTTGAACTAAAAAAACCCTTAAAAATGACTAATTTTTAAGGGTTTTTTGTGGTCCCACCTGGGCTCGAACCAGGGACCACCTGATTATGAGATGCATTATTTTGATTTTCATTTAGTAACATTTAGCATCTTATGTTCTCATTATCAGTTATTTATGATTTTTTATTTTGTTTCTATTTGCATTTGATTTACCTTTAAAAGGCAATTTGTTGTACAGATGTTGTACTGATTTTAAGCTATCTAAAGTATTGATATTTTTGAGATAGTGACGAAATAATTCATAAGTGTTGTACTAATTTATTCGAAACCTATGGCAACAGTAAAAACCGTATTAAAAAAAACAAAGCTCGCTGATGGCAGTTACCCAATCTCTATAAGGGTATCTAAAGATAGAAAATCCAAATTTTTTCAAACGATATTCAGAGCTTTTCCGAATGAGTGGAACCAAACAACGGGTAGTTTTACCAATAAGAATTCAAACAGCATCCAGAATAACAGGTTGCTATTAAAATTCAAGGACAGGGCACTAAAAATCCTTTCAGACTTAGAAATGGAAACAGATGATTTCACTCTAAGAGATTTTGAAAATCGCTTTAGAATTGTGTCCAATCCAGTGCAGCAAAATGTTTTTAATTTTTGGCATGAGATTATTGGTGAATTTATTTATGCCGGAAGAACTGGCAATGCACGCATAAACAAAGAGGTGTTCGCTTCTTTAAATTTATTTCATAAAAGCACCAGACTTAACTTTAAAGACATTACTCCATCCTTTTTAAATAAATATGAAGCTTTTTTGAGGTCAAGAGGCGGAAGCGATGGTGGCATAGGGGTGCGAATGAGAGCTATAAGAGCACTATATAACTTTGCTATTGAAAGAAAAATAGCTAAAGAACAAGATTATCCTTTTAAAATTTATAAAGTGTCAAAACTAAAAGGTAGAAGTCTCAAAAAGGCTTTAAGAATGGAAGAAATCCTTCAGATTAGAGATTTCGACTTAGCAAAATATCCAGGGTATGTAAATACAAGGAACTATTTTATATTTAGTTTTTACACTAGAGGTATGAATTTTGCCGATATGATGAAACTTGAATGGAAAGCAATTGACAATGATAAAATATATTATACGAGATCTAAAACCAAGGGAAATTTTAAAATTAAAATTCTTCCTCCTGTTCGAGAGATTTTGAATTATTATAAAGCGTTTGCCCTTGATACTAAATATGTGTTTCCTATACTTTTGAAAAACAGCTTGACGCCATCCCAATTGGAAAACAGAAAACATAAAACCCTTCAACGCTACAACAAAGAATTAAAAGAGATTGCCGAAATATGTGGAATTGATAAATCCATAACCAGTTACGTGGCCAGACATAGTTTTGCTAACTGTTTAAAACAAAAAGGAGTAGCTACCGATATTATTAGCGAATCTATGGGTCATAAAAATCTAAGTATCACACAAACTTATCTTAAGGAATTTGATAACTCAGTTTTAGATGAGGCGATTGAAATTTTGGTTTGAAGCTTTCCCTGATGGTCACTCTAAATATTCGTGTTTTTCATTCTCAATGTATTTTCTCCTACGTTATAAGCATAGATTGAAGCAGGTAAATATGTGAGTTTTAAATCGCCAATCTCCTTATTGCCCAATTGATCGATAGTCGTTACCAGGGCACTGGTAAAATCATTCGTTTTGCAAAATTGAATTAAACTATTTAATTCTTGGGGTTTCATGTAATAGCGATTGCTCCATTTAATTTCCACGCCCCAAACAGGTTTAAATTTTTTGTCATCTAAAAGAACCAAATCTACTACCCCTTCTTTTCTTCCTTCTTTCCAACGTGCGTATGTTAAATCCAGATTCTCTCTATGCATCCATTGTGACAAAATTGCGGTTTCTACCATGTTCCCCATCTCTTGGTCTGTCTCTATAATTGGAGAAAACAAGGCTGTTCTCAAAGAGGGGTTGGTAAGATACACTTTAAAACTAGTCACTCTTTTTAGCTTTTTAGCGTTAACGTCTACTTTATTCAAAACTTTTATTAAAAATGCGGCCTCTAAATACTCTAAATATTTCTTCAAGGTTACCTTTTGAATCCCACTATCTTTAGATATTGCTTCATAAGAAAATTCATTTCCAGTATTATAAGCGATATAAGTAAAAAATCTATTGAGCTCTTGAATATCCTTAATGCCATACAAACTTGGCAAATCTCTTAAAAGGACTTTATCTATGATATCATTTTTAACATATCTTCCCATATCACTTTGAATTTTCTCAGAAAGAACTACTTCTGGATAACCACCGAAGTTTAGGTAATTAACAAATTCTTTATTCAACGCCTTAAGATCATGCGTAATTTTATAAGGAATTTCAACACCGTCATACTGAATATTGCTATCAATTATGAGGTGATTCATATTCTTTAAATGAATATATTCCTGAAATGTTAGTGGCGGCAACATGAAATCTGTAAAACGTCCTGCACCACTTTCTGAACTATGCCATCTCAAAGCAGCAGCTGCCGAACCAGATACGACAAATTTGATGTTAGGATAAGAATCAACCAATACTTTAAGATGTCGCTCCCAATCCTTCAAGTATTGAATTTCATCAAAAAACACATAACATCCATTAAGATTTTCTAATTTAAGTGCTTCTTTGCAAAGACCGAGAATGTCTTCTAAACTTAAATTGATATAAATAGGATTATCAATACCAATGAAAAATATTTTTTGAGGATCTGTACCATCATCAATCAAATTCTGAATTGTATGAAACATCATCACAGTTTTCCCTACACGTCTAGGGCCCATGAGCACAACAGCTCTACGAATATCTTTTTCGACAACGAAAGGATAGAACAAGTCAAAATATAAACGTTTTGACATTGATTTGTATGCTTCGGAAATCTCTTTCGTTAACCACCAAGGATTCTCGTAATGTAATCTTTCAATAATTTTTTCTGTTGGAATAATACTTGAAAACTTCATTTTATTTCTTATTTATGCAAATATACACAAAATAAGGCTGTTCAAATATATCTATTTTATATTTTTTGTAATTATAAGGCTAATTTTGTCGTTATTAATCTTTATTTCTGCAAAAAATAATTAAGGAAGTTAGTGCTTCGTTTCGAGGTAGAAAATTTAATATGTGGAAGTTTCTGTTTTCATCTCTTTTAAACCACCAAAATATAATTATAGTTTAATTTATCTCAAATACACAAACTAATAGTTTGTGTATTAAGTTCTTTTTAAACAAAAATTCTGAATTTTTTAAAAATCAAAAAAAAACATTATTAAATGGTTAACTAAATTTATGCTTAATATCGATAAGGTGTTAATATAAAAATCCAAAGAGCCAAAGAGGTAGTTTAGTAATAGGGAATTCAACATCATCTGCAACTACAAAACCGTTTTTTACAGTATCTATCTGTTTGCTTGTTTTGTCTTTACCCCCAACTTCAAAAGTAAATGTATTATCAACTAAAAAGTCTCCTTGTTTTGGGTATGCCATTTTATGCCTTACTGAAACTTGGGAAATAAAATAGGTCTCCCTTAAATTACCCACATTTGGGCTTGATGTTGAAAATGCATAGGCGAGATTTGGATTGTCCAAATACACTTTTTCGGGCTTTTGAAGTGTTGCCAAACTGATTCCAGATGCATACAATAATTTTATTAACTGGGCTTGCTCTAAAAAATGAAGATAGGCTACCACGGAGTTTCTATGGATATTGCTTTTTTTAGCAATATTGGTGATATTGGGCTGAAAGGGTACATTAGCGGCAACCACATTAAGTAATTGCAACATTTTTTTTGCATTACGCACATCGAAACCCTTTAGTTCTGCCATATCGTATTCCACAATTAAGCGCACCAGTTGTTGCAGCCGTGTGGCATAACCTTGTTTATCTTCCATGGAAAATGGATAATAACCGTATTGCAAATAATCCTCAAAATACTCCAATGGTCTAAACTCCACAGGAAACATTTCAGCCCATTTACGGTCTTTGGAAAGTATGTCTTCCAAAACAATAGGTTCAAAATTATACAAATCATTAAACGCCAAATATTCACGGTATGAAAGTCCAGATAAGGTGTACATTAGCATCCGTCTGCTTAAATCGCCTTCTTCTCTAGAAATATCGATTATGGACGACCCTGTGAAAACTATTTTTAAGTCAGGATAAAAATCATACAGGTTTTTTATATGAATGGACCAATTTTCGTATTTGTGCACCTCATCCAAAAAAAGATATTGCCCGCCTTTTTTAAAGAATGCTTCGGCAGTTTCTACCAATGAATGTGTTGTGAAATAAAAATCATCTAAGGACCAATAGGTTCCTTGGGTTGGTAACAACTTTAACTCTTTTAATTTTTGTAACAAAAGGGTCGTTTTGCCAGTACCTCTAGCGCCTTTTATGCCTATTAATTTGTTGTTCCAGTTAATCTCATTGTATAAATAGCGTTTCTTTTCAGAACGTATTCGTTGTACCAATGCTGCCGATTTTTCTAGTAATTGTTCCATGTTGCATATTTATATGTGCAATATAGGTTATTTTTTGCATTTTAGGATGTGCTGTTATTAAAAATCTATAACAACTATAATAATCTATCAATCAAAGTTTATCCATAAAGATATGGACGATGCTTTGGATAAGGTTCTTAATTTTTACCGATTCTACCAAAAAATTGTTTTAACATATAATTCTGGACATATCAGGTTTCAATAAGGATTAATAAAAGTATCAATATCCGATCTCAACAATACAGGATTTGCACCTTCACTTTGCGCTACCATGTCACCAACGGCGCATTACCAAATAAGATATGTCCAGTTCTTCACATACTGTTTTGTATTACCTCAGGAATAACTTAATTCTACTGCCTTCTTCTTAAATGACGGACCGTAATTTCGGTTTCTTTTTTTTATGATTCAAAGTTAATTTATGTAACTCTAAATCTCGCATCTTAATGTCTAGCCTAATATTGTAAGTCCATTTTTACATAATACACTTTTTGGGCAATGTCAGTTATAATCTGGAAAGCATCAGTTTCATCAATTCAATGGCACTTGTTTGTCCTTTCTTTTTTAAAAAATCTCGGTTTGTATTATCTCCAACCTCAAAAACCAATGCTTCCATACCATGAGAAACATAAAAATAATTGCGTGATATAATAGCAGGTTCCATTTTATCACTTGGGCTAATATTTGGATTATAACCAGGGATTGCCATTTTTACATTCTCCAACCATTCCGGTACCAATCCCGGCATATTACCTTTAAAGCTATCAGCTATGGTGTAATAAATATCGTCCCATGTGGAATGGAAATCAATGCCAAAATAGAACTTCCCGTTTGTCTTTTTTTCCCGTTCTTTTATAAATTCGCTTACCGCCAATGTTTCCGGCTGGTTGAAAAATGTCCAATCTCTATTTAAATCAATGCCACCCGCATTGTGCCTCCAATATCCATTGTCAACACCGTCAGGATTCATCAAGGGTACAACATAAACCGTAAATTTTTTTCTGAATTTTTTAGCGAGTTTTAAATTGGAGCTTATGGTTTCCACAAACGCTTTCATAGCCAAATATCCAGTTACCTCCGGTGGATGTTGCCTAGAAATAACAATCAGCATTCTTGCGGTCTTTTCTTTGCCAATGGTTAAAGCCGTCAATGGTCTTCCTTCCCTGCTTAAACCTATTTGCTGATTTGAAACAAATGGCTTTTCGGACAAGGCTTCCACCCATTTCTTGACATGCTTTGAGGTTTGGAGCTCTTGGGCGCTTACCCACAACGTATCGGGATTAATGCTTAACTTCATCTGTACTTTTAATGGAAGCGACCCAGGACCAAAATTTTTATCCCCTTTTTCAAATTCAACATAATCTGTAGAATCCATCGATGTCCAGTGTAATCCGTCGTTACTTAATTTAGGGTAATACCTGTGTTTATAGCCTTCACCATACGTGAGGGTCAGATAAATTTGCTTTTTGTGTTTGGACCACACTTTAAAAGCATACCAAGGACTAACGTTTATTGGCGTGTTTTCAGAAGTTATAAGGGCCGTATAGGTGCTGTCGTAGTCTTTTATTATACCATTCAATCGGGCACCTTCAAAATCATTTGAAAAGTAAACAGAATCATTTTCAAAAGGAAAAATGCCTTTCCATTGTATTTGTACCGGTTTTGAAACCGTTGAGACTTGCTCTATGGGTTCTTGCCCTTTAAAAACAGGCTTCTGGGAATATATATTTAGCGTAATGATGAATGCAAATAGTAGGAATATGTTTTTCATTTTAATTTTGTTTATGATTTTATTTGTTTTCAAGTTTGTTAAAATATAATTTGGTGGCATGCATTACTTTTGGAGACAGTATAATTGCTGATATCATTGTAGGGATTGCCATAAGCGCAAAGCTTATATCAATTAAAGCCACAATTCCTGTCATGGAAGAAACCGCACCAACGATAATACTAACTATATAGATATAATTATAACTCTTCTTGAATTTTGTCCCGAATAAAAACGAGATGCATTTTGAGCCATAATAAGAATATGTAAATAAAGAAGTAAAGGCAAAAATGGACACAATAAATGCCAGCAAGAACGACCCATATCTTGGCATGGTCTGGATAAACGCATTCAACGTTATGGTTACGCCTTCCATATTTGGTTGCAACCAGCTATTGGTCACAAGAATGGCCAAAGCCGTTAAGGTGCAAACAACAATGGTATCGATGAAAGGCCCTAACATAGCAATAAGCCCTTCTCTCACAGGCTCTTGATTTCTGGATGCACCGTGAGCCATGGGTGCCGTACCTATCCCGGCTTCGTTTGAAAACGCTGCTCTTCTTACGCCAATGATAATGATGCTGCCAATACTTCCTCCCAAAACGGCATTGCCTGTAAAAGCATCTTGAAAAATAAGATAAAACGAGGGGATAATGGCTGTATGATTAACAATTAATATGTAGCTGACCGATAAGAAATATAGTATGACCATGGCGGGTACAAGTTTTGAGGCAAAACTTGCAATTCTTTTTATACCTCCCAGAATTACCATGGACACAAAAACACTGATAATGATTCCTAACAAAAGTGATGATGCAATTGACTCTTGATAACCTAAAGCCGGAAGTAAAATATTATTTAAGGCTTGTGTCAACTGGTTGGCGGTAAAAATGGGCAGCGACCCTATAAGCCCTGCCATTGAAAAAAATATCGCCAAGGGTTTCCATTTTTTACCCAAGCCTTCCGTAATGACATACATGGGGCCACCTTGCATTTCACCCGAATCGTCTTTCCCTCGATACATTACGGCCAAGGAACACGTAAAATATTTGGTTGTCATTCCAATGATGGCACTTATCCACATCCAAAACAGGGCACCTGGGCCACCCATGGAAATGGCAATGGCAACACCTGCAATATTGCCCATTCCTATAGTTGAGGACAGCGCGGTGGATAATGCCTGAAAAGCACTTATTTGTCCTGGATTGTTTTTATTGTCATATTTACCTTTAAGGATTTCTATGGCATACCAAAAATGTTTAAATGGCAATAACCTGGAATACATTAAAAAATAAACCCCTCCACCAATCAGTAAAATCAATAAGGGAATGTCCCAAATCCAATTGCTAAACGCTACGATTGCGTCTTCAATACGCTGCAATAGGTTATTCATTATGGCCAAATAATTTTGAATACTGTTTATATTGTTCCTGTTGTTTCCCTTCCAACTCTATTTTTTTTCCTTGAATAAAGGCCTGTGTAAGCTTATTTGTCCTAATGTCCAAGGCATCGCCTTTTGATACAAACAAGGTGGCATCCTTACCAACTTCCAGTGACCCTAGCGTATCATCTACCCTTAAAATTTTTGCCGCATTTAGGGAAATGGTTTTTAAGGCTTCTTCTTTATCAAGACCATAAGCAACTGCCACACCAGCATAAAACGGTAAATTTCTTGAGGTGGAAAGCATCCCCGTATGGCTAATTGCTACCACAATACCTTCATTTGTAAGAAGATAAGGAAGTTTATAGCGCATATCATAGTCCATATCCTCTTCATTTGGCATACTATGGGTTGGTGGCAATATAACAGGGATATTGTGTTCCCTTAAAAAATCCTTCACCAATAATGCTGATTCAGCTGTTACAAGCGCCACATGGTCTATGCCCATTTCTTTTGAAAATTGAATGCTTTCAATGATTTCCTTCGGGTCTGTGGCATGAACAAATAACGATAGCGTACCGTTGAACAACCCTTGCATGGCCTGTAGCTTTAGATTAGGGATTTTAGAATCCTGCTTGCCATAAGCAATCGCCTGGATAAATAGATTTTGTAACTCTTCTTTGGTGGTATCGTAGCTGCTATTTGGTTTTAATTGCCTGGTATGCGTGGCTGCATCATAAGACGACCTTGTGGCATTTGGCCAATTTAAATGAATGGCTGCGCCAAATTTGTACAAAGATTCCTCCCAATCCCTTCCGTCGAGTTTCATTATAGAAGATGTTCCGGAAACCAGACCGCCTCTTGGAGCGGTTTCAACAGTGAGAATACCATTAAACCTTAAGACCGGCAAAAATTCTGAATCTGATTTAAAGGCATATGCCACATTTAAATTGGGGTTGATGCCTCCTTCTTCCATACTGTCGTTTGTGTATTCATCTCCACTTATTTCTTCAATCCCAATCAAGGAATTGAGCAAAATAAAGCCTGGGTAAATATGCTGTCCGGAAACATCGATCACTCGATAGGTTTCCAAATCAAGCTTTATGGAATCTGTTGTGCCTACTATTGAGATTTTACCATTATCAAATCCAATAATTCCATTTGGTATCACTTTACCGTTACCAATATGTAAGGTGCCTCCAACCAATGCGGTAGGTTTTACTGGCTTTTTAATATCAAATTTATCTTGCGCATACGGTTTCAATGGTATGCAGTAAATAACAATTAAGATTATAAGATATTTATTAAAATTCATCATGCTTGGTTTTAATGTTAATTTAAATTCCCTACGTACTCACAGGTGAAATCCGGTTTTGATGAGGATATACGTGGCTGAACGTTGGCTCCAGTGTTAATCGTATTTTTCATTGCATTCATTATCCTGTTCCTTTCGGTTTGAATGTCCTTTCGCAATTGGATATCCTTTTCAATATCGAAATATACAGTACCTTCTATGATTGTTTTTTCGGCCTTGGCATAAATGGATAACGGATTGTCCGACCACAATACAACATCGGCTGATTTTCCAACCTTAATACTTCCCATGGTATCATCCAAATGCAACAATTTCGCTGGGTTCAGGGTTACTAATTTTAAGGCTTCTTCCTCACTCATATTGCCATACTTAACCGATTTTGCCGCTTCTTGATTAAGATGGCGGATGGTTTCCTGACTGTCTGAATTAACGGCAGTAACAATACCCTCTTTGTACATAACTGAAGCGTTATAGGGTATGGCATTTCTGGTTTCCCATTTAAAATTCCATTTATCCGAAAAAGTGGAGCCTCCAACCCCATGTTCCAACATTTTGTCGGCAATTCTATAGCCTTCCAAAACATGCGTAAAGGTGTTGATTTTAAAATTGAACCTCTCTGTAACATCCATAAGCATCAACATTTCGCCCTGTTGATAGGCATGACAGGAAATGAACCGCTTCCCTTCCACAACTTCCAACATGACCTTATTGACTAAATCCACTCTTGGTTTTATGGCATTGTCTTTATTTTTTAAAGCATTAAACTCCTGCCAATTTTTTTTATATGCCAATGCTTGGGTAAAAACATCGGAATATAGCTGTTCCAATCCCATTAACGATCTTGGAAAACGGATTGAGGATGCGCTTTTTGATCGTTTTGGATTTTCACCCAAAGCAAATTTTATAAAGGGTTTGGCCTCTTTTATCAATAACCCTTCGGGATTTTTACCCCATCTCAATTTTATTAATGCCGATTGACCCCCAATGGGATCGGACGAGCCATGCAATATCTGTGCTGCCACCACACCCCCTGCCAATGCCCTGTATATTTGAATCCGTTCTGAATCCAATACATCGGTCATTCTTACCATTGCAGAGACCGTGGCAATTTCATTTACGGCGCTTAATGCAATGTGTGAATGCTCATCAATTATCCCAGTGGTTAAATGCTTTCCCTTGCCATCTATGATTCTTGTATTTGAGGCTTTAATGTTTTTTCCAATCTGGGATATCTTTCCATCTTTAAGCAGGACGTCGGTTTCTGTTAAAATGCCAGCATCTTCATTGGTCCAAACCGTGGTGTTTTTTATTAAAATATCCTCTTGTCCTGGTTGTTCAGCACTCCCAAAGGCAACAAACGGATAAATAACGTTTCCTAAATCTTTACCTCGTAAAGGGGTTTCTTTCTTCTGGCTTTTTATATTTTCTGAACGCTCTTTTAATTTTGTCGCCTCCCAATCAACCCATTTACCATCGTTTCGCTGCCCTTTACCTTGCAATACCATTTTTTTCGGTTCATTGCTAATCCATCCTCCCAACCGATAAAATGAATCAGGACCTTTGTTAAATTCAAAACTTACCATGGCGCCGTCCATCTTTAAATCTGTTTTTATTTCGGTTGAATCTGGGTAAAATAGTGTTGCCCTGTAATCTTTTTTACCCTTTTTAATAGACAAGGAAGCCTTTTCGCCATCAATGGATAAAGAATACGTCCCAAGAATTGAAGGATCATCCTCTTGACTTACGGCATATCTTTTACCTTGTACCCAATTTTCGTAGATGACGGTATTTTCATCAAAAATATCCCCTGAAGCCATCAGGAAATTTGCCAATTTTCCACTTTCCAATGTTCCAATATGGTCTTCTTGATGCAGCAATTTTGCCGGGAGCACCGTTAAACTGTATAACGCCTGTTTAGGGCTTAAACCATAATTCACGGCCTTTTTAAGATTGGCCAAAAAATCCTCTATCTTTTTTTGTCCATAAGCTGTTATTGCAAATTCAATGCCTTTTGCCTCAAGACGTGCGGGATTTGATGGTGCCAACTCCCAATGTTTTAAATCGGCCAAAGTAATTTTTTCGGTCTCATAAGGATTGGACACATCATAAGCATCCGGAAAATTAAGCGGAATTATTAATGTTGCGTTTAACGCCTTAATTTCGTCTATACGTTGGTACTCGTTGCCTCCTCCTTTAATAATATAGTCGATATTGAATTCCTTCGCTATTTTATACGCTCTTAAGGCTTCCAACCAACCGTTGGTCTCAAATATTTGTGGAAGTTTTTTTGTTTCCAGAATAGCGCCTAAAGATTGATCTATAAAAGGTTTGTGCTCAAATTGGCCATACCATTGTGCATCGTAATACGTTTGTCGCAAAAGCGCCATACTTCCCATGGGCGAAACGGGGTAGTCCTGGGTTGAACTGCCTTTATCAAAAGAAAAATGAACTGCTGCTTTAGGCTTTAACATGCTCTTATTCTCATTATTTTCGCCAAGACTGACCAAAGAAGCCGTTCCTCTGGCTATGCCATCAGGCCTGAATGTGGTTATGAGCCCAAACCCCTGTTTTCGAAGTTGTTGCGCTTGTTTTTTATCAATTAAAAAATGTTCGGATGCCTTGTACTGTGCTTTAATGGCTTCGTTAGCGTTATAAGGTCCTTTTGTATTGGATTGGATTTGTTCCCTTTTCACATAAGGGTTTCCTCTTGGCGGTATTTTCACTTCGGGTTGTCCGTACGTACTGAACATATCAATAAAAGAAGGGTAAATGTATTTTCCTTTGGCGTCAATTTCGGTATATCCCAAAGGCACGTTTCTTGTGCTGGCCACTTTTTCAATATGTTCATCGCGTATTAACAAGGTAGCATTTTGTACCATCATCCCAGGTGCGTAAACTATGGTTGCATTGGTAATGGCAATGGTATTTGGCCTTTGGTCCAACACATCATTTTTAGGAAATGTTTCTTGGCCATTTACATTTAAAACCCGTAGGATGATAAATGAAAGCATTATCCAAAAGGTGTGTTTGCAAGTGATACTATTATGTATTTTCATGGCTATGTATTCAAAAGCAATCATACTTCGAAAAAGCTTGCTGTGTTTATTTGATATTTTGTTTCGTCTTTGTGATAAAACTCATTCGTTATTTCTGAATACGTATAGTCTTTGCTCCATGCTACCCGATGTTTGATTAGTTGCTGGATGGCCTCCAAAATATACCGCAATTCCTTATTGGTCATGGTGGGGTGGAGCGATAAACGTACCCAACCCGGTTTATATGAGAGGTCGCCATGATCAATTTTGTCGGTGATCTGTTTGGATTGCTCTTTGGTAACTTCCAATAATAAATGCCCATAAGTGCCTGCACACGAACAGCCTCCCCTTACTTGAATACCAAATCTATCGTTCAATAATTTAACCGCTAAATTATAATGGATGTTTTCAAAATAAAATGAAAAGGCGCCCAATCTGTATCTGACATCCTTGGCCAGTAAATGTAAGCCCGACATGTTTGATAATTTCCCAAAACATTCCTTAACCAGTTCATTTTCGCGAACGCGAATTTTATCGACCGTCATTTTTTCCTTCAACTTAATGGCCAAACTTGCTTTTATGGCCTGCAAAAACCCAGGTGTACCACCATCTTCCCGCACTTCTATATTGTCAAAATAATGGTGCTCGCCCCAAGGATTGGTCCAGGTTACGGTGCCTCCACCGGGATGATCGGGAATTCGGTTTTTATATAAGGATTTATTAAAGATAAGTACGCCCGCACTGCCCGGGCCACCCAAAAATTTATGGGGGGAAAAAAATATGGCATCCAAGTGTTGGGCCTCATTCTGTGGGTGCATATCCATAGTCATATAAGGTGCCGAAGCGGCAAAATCCACAAAGCATAATCCGTCATTTTTATGCATTATTTCAGCCAATTCATGATAGTTGGATCCGATGCCCGTAACATTGGAACAGGCGGTAAACGAACCAATTTTTATTTTTCGGTTTTTATATTTATCCAATTCCTTTTTTAAAATATTGGCATCAACAAATAAGTTTTCAGAGGGTTCCAAAACTACAACATCAGCAATAGTTTCCAGCCAAGTGGTCTGGTTGGAATGGTGCTCCATGTGGGTTAAAAAAACCACTGGCCTGTCTTCTTCAGGAATTTGGATTTGGTCAGCATACTTTTCAGGGATTTTCAGCCCCAATATGCGTTGAAATTTACATAAAACACCGGTCATACCGGAATCGGATGTAATGATTACATCCTCTGGGGAAGCATTGACATGTTTTTTGATGACTTGATGGGCATCATGGTATATGGAGGTCATTAACCGGCCTGTATGGCTGGCTTCAGAATGGGTATTGCCTACCATGGGCCCTATACGGTTTTGTAATATCGTTTCTATGGGCCTGTACAATCTTCCGCTGGCTATCCAATCGGCATATACAAGGGGTTTCGTGCCGTAAGGCGTTTCAATTGTTGTATCTATCCCGATGATATGTTCCCTGAATCCTTGAAAATATTGCTCTAATGTTTTTTGTTTCAGTTTCATGTGTTTATTTTATTGTTGTTCAATGGTCACATGTAGCTTCCATATAATCATCTCCTTGGGTATCGAATTCTTGTTATGGAAGTTTCATAAGTCTTTTTTAAAAGCTGCCCTTTATTAATGAATATATTGTACTAACTCAAATAATCTTAGTAAATGTCTTTTCCAAACCCATAATGGAAGAATGTACATTCATTAAATTGTATTCAATTAACAAGGACAGCCTTTTAATAGTTTATTGATTTTAATTTGATTTGAACCATATCGCTTGGAATTCATATACTATGAGAACTTAATGTCCCGCCATAGTTATTATTTTATTCCGATCAATAATCAAATGGCAATGGCCTAATAATCCCATTTGGGTTCTATAAAGTCCAGATAACTGGTCACCGATTGGGCAAACGCTTTGGAAAATTTTTTACGGTTTTCCTCACTGTCCCGAACGCCTTGAAAATTGGCCTCTATTTGCATACCGAAAACCTTTGGATAATCGGAAGAGGTATATCTACGGGTATTGTACCCGCCATTAAAGTAGGGCTCACCCTGTTTTGGATAAGGATTACCAAGGCTTGGAACTGCAGGGAAACCAGATTTTTCCATCAGGGTGCCAAAAGCATTTTCGCCCATCAACAACTCCTTAAGGGTTAGTTGGTTGTTGTTTTTCAACAAATTTTTGACGGATGTTTTTGCGCCCACTTCCGAATTCATCTCTGTGCTTTCTTGCACTTCCCTAAGCGCTGTCGTGCTTAAAAAATAGCCCAGTTCCAATCGTTTTACTGGATGACTTTGTCCATGCAGGTCTATATACATGACATATCCAAATTTTTTTATGGCTGCATCGATGGCCTCTTCAATATACTTGTGGTATTGTTTCCACGTATATTCCATTTGGGGGTTTCCACATGTCGCTTCTTCCAAGTCTCGGTTAAAATCTATCTTTTTCCTTGCCAATTTGGCAATAATTAGATAAGGTTTCTTTTCAGAAGTCTTGAATGCATTTTCAATTTCAAGTGCGAGTTGAGCTGTATTGTTGTCCATTTCCTTTGTACCACAATCCCTGTCCTTAATTCCTTCTGGGGAAATGGTGCCTCCATGGGGAGCACTTATGACCAAGGGCATGTTGCCGTTGACGGTTTCCAGCCAGCTATCATCAAAGGTATTTTGTTTTACCGATATTCCATTTTCCTTATCGGATGATTTCATTATTTTTTCACTGCTAGAACACTGCACTTGAAAAAGGGCAGTGACACAGAGCAAACAAAAGATCATACCTTTTCTAAAAAATACTTTAATAAATAAATCTTTACGCATTTTTTTGGGCGATTTAATTTTTAATTATTGATTGAATTTTAAAAGATTATTCATTTTAACTATATAAAAACAGCCATTGCATTAATTCCTATTTACATAAGGGTATGCTTTTATAGTCTTGATGATAATTTTGTTCGCAATAATATCTCGATTATATAAGACTATTACTCGAACTAAAAATTATCATCAAAACAATCAATTACAACAAGGGCCATCTATTAATTTATTGATTTCTATCGTATTGGCAACAATCAGGAAGGTCATCGTAAGCTGTTTGATCGGCTTTATCAAATTCGGTATCGTGTCCAACCATGGCTATCGCTTTAGAAACATCGTTTTTACCGATGGTGCCTATGGAGGTTTCAACAGTGATTACTTTCGACTCTTTGTCCCATATTGCACTTTCTATACCTGAAACGGTTTTTGCCGCCTTTTCTATCCGTTTTTTGCACATACCACAATTACCAGATACTTTAAAACTAAAAGTATTCACAATTTTTGCAGCGGTAGTGTTTGCATCTTCCCTGTCATATTGGCAACACCCTGGAAGGTCATCGTAAGCGGTTTGAATAGCTTTATTAAATTCTGTATCATGGCCAATGGCTTCAATAGCACTTGCAACTGTGGCAATATTAACCTGTTCGTCCATAGTGACCTTAATCATTTTAGTTTCTTTGTCCCATTCGGCCAACGAAACTCCATCAACACCTAATGCCGCTTTTTCTATGCGCTTTTTGCAACCATTGCAATTACCCATCACCTTGAATTCTTTTGTGGTTTCCTGCGAAAACCCAGTATTGGTAACAAATAATAACATTAGACCAATAATGGTAACTGATAAGATTGATTTTTTCATGCTTATTAATTTTATTTATGTAAAATATTTATGGGTTATGTTTTGTCTATATGTCTCATTATTGTATTCAATATTTAATATCACCCATGTGAGGGCGTTACATATACCTTGCTAACTTTGCTGTTTATGCGGAATTATTTTTATTTAGGTTTAAACAGGCCAGGGTTTAATACCCAAGCCTGTATTGTAGATAAAAAGAATTTATTGATTTACTTCTGTAACCGAATACAACCCTGGATCAACTGGTGCCATTAAATTGGAGAGTATTTCGTCTTCAGGATATAAAAACCGTTCCACATTTTGGGTTGCGGTCGGCACGTTTAAAGGAAACGGCACCGCAACGTCCATATCACTTTTTTTCAACCGTCTTGCATCATCAAAAGGCATAAAGGTCGTAAACCCTGAAACGTAGCGTTCTTCTATGATCTCTCTCAACAATGCCCTGTCTGGATCTATATTGTCCATGTTTTCCATACCACCAGCATCAAAATCTGAAGCCACGTAGGCATCATAAGTGAATGGTTCTGAAGAAAAATTGGTATTCAAAAAAGCCCCCGTATTCAAAAAAGTGCGCAGTTGGTTTAAATGTCCTAAACCCGTTGCAAAACTTTGCGTACGCGCTCCTGCTTCGGCAAGGATAAGGAGGTTTTCCTGATAGGTAATGAGTGGTTGTGGCTCCAGTTCATTGGCAATGCCCAAATTGGCATTGGGGCTACTTGGATCAATGGTATAATACCCCAAGCGTGCGGTTTCATCGGTTTTGGCATTATTGCGCGAGATACCACTGCTATTATCCAATAATTGAACCAAATAACTATTTCCGGTACCTGTGTTAGGAGTACCGGACAACACAATGTAAAATTTATTTTTAGTGGAGTTTTCACCGGGAATATCCAATGGGTTAAACATCATACTGTTCCCATTGGAAGAAATACCATTTTGGGCAGCCGTATAGGCCAAATCGTACTGCTTGGTGTGCATATAGTAACGCGCTTTAAGGGTCCATGCAGATTCCAGCCATTTTATCCGGTTGCCATCAAAAATATAATCTTCTATGATAACGCTTCCGCTTGCACTTTCAAGATCATCAATGGCGTCCTGAAGCAATATCTGTAAGGCATCAAAAACCGCACGTTGGTCATCAAATTTGGGCTCTTCAACATCGCTTACAGCTTCTGAATATGGAATGTCTCCAAAAAGTGAGGCATACGTTCCTATAAGATGTGCTTCCATGACTTTTGAAATGCCCTGATAAAATGGATTATCGGTTGTTCTGCGACGCATTTCTCGCATAGGTGTAATCACACTCTGATAGCCGTCCCAACCAAACGTTGTATTTGTAACATTATATAAAAATCGTTCTTGTTCAACTTGCTCAAAACCAATTAATTGTCCAGAATAGTAACCTGCCATTCTGCTATAGGCCCCCAATTGTGTATTAATATTGGATAATTCAGCCCCATTAAGGAAGAGTCCCGGATCGACATCGTCAAGTGTCAACTGATTTGGGTTTTCGTTAAGATTATCAACCATACTTTCACAACCCAATATTAGCAAGGTCGTAAAAACAAATATGTATTTTATATATATAGATTTCATAATTTAAGGTTTAAAAATTAGCTTGAAGATTAAACAATATGGATCGGGTCCCCGGATTATTGAAATAATTCATCCCAAATGCATTACTGACCCCGTAGTTATTGGTTTCGGGGTCAACCCCAACCAGGTCTGTCCAGAGGATAAGATCTCTACCGGTAACGGAAATCCTTAAAGATTCGAGCGAGAGCTTTGAAGATAATTTAAGCCCTTTAAGTGTATAACCCAGGGTTACGTTTCGCAGTTTGGTCCAGGTGGCATCTTCAATGTAAAGGTCGTTAAGCTTGTTAAAGCCCAATCCGCCACCAATACCGCGATAGTACAGCTCGTCAAGCAGTACATTACCGCCACCGAAATTTTGTATATTGCCACGCACGGTGGTCCCTGCAGTAAAAACAGTACCATTAATATTGGTTAAATCTTCGGTAAGTGTTACTTCGTTCCCAACTTCTTCTGACATCCCAAAACCATTTAGTACTACCCTGGTCCTATTGATGAAATCACCACCTTGTGAGTGCTCAAACAGGAAGCTAAAATCAATATTTTTCCATTTTAGTTCCATACCCAAACCACCGCGCCAGTCCGGATTGGGATCGCCAATAACGCGTCTGTCGGTATCCAACTGTGGGAATCCGTTGGCATCCAGTGCCAAACTGCCATCATCGTTACGGAGCGTTCCGGGCAACCAGAAAGAACTCATGGGATAGCCTTTTACCGCTTTGGATGTACCCCCAATATCAACAGTTTCTGCCCCCGCAATATCCACAACTTTATTTTCATTATTATTGAAGTTGGCATTTAGTGAAACCTTTAGGTCTTGGTTATCTATTATTTTGCCGTTCAGGTCAATTTCAAACCCTTTGTTTTCTATTGTGGCAGCGTTCGTATAATTAGTACTAAAGCCGGAACTAGGATTTGTATTCACGGCAAAAAGGATGTCCTTTGTTTCGTTGTTATAGTAGGTTAGACCCAAACTTATCCGGTTGTTAAAAAACCTTAGATCTGTTCCTACTTCCCATTCGGTTTTTATTTCGGGTTTCAGATTTGAGTTCCCTTTTTCGGAGTCCACCAAAAAACTACCCCCAAAGGTTGAAAAACCAGTTGTTGCCAAGGTGTTGAATTTATAGGCTGCCGGTTGTACGCCAACTTTCCCCCATGCAAATCGCAACTTACCAAAACTTAAGGTTTCCGATTCGATCAAATCGCTAAACTGCCAAGCCAAATCTGCCGATGGGTAAAAGAAACTCCCTTTTATGGTAGAAGAGGCTTCCATGGCCCCGGAAACATTAACGAATAGTTGATCGAACAAATTGAACCCTAAAATACCATACCCTCTATTGGAACGTATTTTCTGTATAAACCTGTTCCAGGATGAGGCTGCTTGGTCCGGATTAAGATCGGGTGTTGGAAGACTTGCATTTACCGCAAACGGGCTAATGGTATTCGTATTGGAAAATCGCTGCCTGTCATTAAAATTTAATCCTAAGGTTGCCGTTACTTCTACGTCCTTATTAATATTTTGTGTCGCTATAGCAATACCGTCAAAATTAAGCTCCCGACTTGTAATATCCGATTGAGTCCATAAACCGGCACTTCTTGCACCACTAGCTGAACTTACTGGGAAAAAGGAACCTCTGGAATCTGAGTAATAATCAAGACCACCCCTTAAAATGACTTTTAGCCAATTGACCGGATCGATTGTCAGTTCTGGGTTGATAATAAACCGATTGACCTGATTGGGTGATTTTTGTTCATTTATAGTCCATAACGGGTTGTTGTAAACCGGGTTTTCCGATTCCCCAAACTGTACGCGGTACGATCGCTGTCTGTCTGGAAACACATCGCCATTGGCCGCCACATAGGTGCCTTTGTAATCTGAAATATCAAAATCTGGAGATGTTCGCAAAAGCCCCAGCAAAATACCATTTGTGTCTTCTCCCGCTTGTCTGATCCTGTTGGAGTCTGTATTGGTATAGGATATTCTATTGCTCCAACTTAACCATTTGGTAAGTTGTGTTTTTGTATTTAGGCGTAGGTTTTGGCGTTTATAATCGAAATTTTTGATAATCCCTTCTTGGACAAGGTTTTCGTAACTGAAAAAATAGGACGCCTTTTCGCCTCCACCACTTATGGATATATTGTGCTGTGCATACACACCGGTTTGAAAAACCTGATCGTAATTACTGTCAACAAAGGTCTCTCTGGAGTTTTTTGTGGTTACGGGATAATATATATTTCCTGTGGTGTTTGAAAGGAAATATCTGCCGGTTTCATTGACTTCATCGGCACCTCCGGCTCGATCGGCAATCTTGTCTCCCCAAGATTCGGCTCTACTGATCTGCCAAACGCCGTCCCGTCCCTGGCCAAATTTATTTTGTAATGGTGTTCTTACATTTATATCGTCAAACGATTGTGTAAATGAATATTGAACGGTAGGTTTCTTTCCTAAACTTCCATTTTTAGTGGTAATGACAATAACGCCATTGGCGGCCCGAGAGCCCCATAGAGCTGCGGCCGAAGCCCCTTTTAACACCTGCACCGATTCGATGTCCTTGGAATTGATATCATCCAACCTGGATTGTTGGCTGATGGTTACATCTCCTATATTGTCGTTGCTCACCGGGATACCGTCCAAGATGATTAAAGGTTGGCTGGCACCTTGAATGGTGTTAGCACCTCGTATTTGAATGGATGATCCAGATCCTGGGTCTCCATTGGATTTTCCTATCCTGACACCGGAAGCTTTACCTGCCAGGGCATTGATGACTCCTGCCTCTCCTGATTTAACAATACCTTCGGTTTTAACAATAGAGCTTGTAGAACCGGATTCGTCAACGAGCATCTTTGTTCCAATGGCAGTAATAATTACTTCGCTCAACTCATCAGCATTGGGCTGCATGACAATGTTTAGGGTTACTAGGTTGCCAACTTTTACTTCTTGGGTGGCATAACCAAGGTATGAAAAAACCAAAACATCTTCGTTGCCTACCTCAATGGAATAACTTCCTTCAAAATCACTGATAACACCTTTATTTGTTCCTTTAATAATAACGTTTACACCGGGCAGGGGCAACCCGTCGTTGTCTGAAGTAATTCCACTGATTTTCCTTTGGGCCACGGTGGCAATATCTTCGACTGTTTTCTCTAAAATGATTGTGTTTTTATCAGACAGGCTAAAGTTGAAATCCCCAAAAGCAAGACTTTTTTCAAGCAACTTATTGGCCTTGATCACTCCTTTTTGGAGATGTACCTTTGGTGCATTTTTAAACAAATCTTCTTGATAGATAAAGGTGTAATCGGTTTGATTTCGAATCAAGTCAAAAACTTCATCGACAGTCACAGTTTTATCATTGTCTATTACAATTTTCGTGTTTTGCGATAATATATTATCTGACGAAAAGCCAAAAGTTATCGTACAGAACAAGAAAATAAAGGTTCTCATGATAGTGATTAAGAGTTTTTTTCTAAAATAGAAAAGGACTTTGGTTAATTTAATTTTCATAAATTTGTGAATTAGTTAATTAAACGATTGATTGACTTTGAAAAAGGGAGGGAAAGTGATACTTTGAACGGTGTAAACTCAGCTCCCTTTTATCTTAAAATGATTGTATTTTTATGTATCTCATAGGCATTAATAAAATTAGTGTTTTTTATGGTTAATAGAATATCTTCAATATTTTGATTTTTACTTAATACCCCATTAAACTTAACTTCTTCAAGATCTTTATTTGAAAAAACAAAATCGGTATCATACCATCTGGACAATACTTTCATAATATCTTTTAATGCTTTGCCCTTAAAGCTAAAAATTCCGTTTTTCCATGAGGTTTCATTATATACATCAACAAAATCAACAATTACCTTTTTATTATCAATATTTAAAATGGATTGTTGATTGGGGCTCAATGTTTCTTTCTCAAAACCAAAATCAACAGCGACCATACCTTCAACTAAGGTAGTATAGATACTATTTTCATCTGAATATGCTTTAATATTAAACTCCGTTCCCAAAACTTCAACTTCCTGCGCTTTTGTAAGAACTTTAAATGTTGCACCATTATGTTTGGTACTTGGGGACACATCAAAATAGGCTTCGCCGTAAATCAACTCTACCTGTCTTGTTTTTCCATCGGTAAACACCACGGGGTATTTTATTTGAGAATCAGAGTTTAGCCAAACCTCTGTGCTATCTGATAAAATGACATGAAATTGCCCGCCTTTAGGGATGGTTAAAGTATTATAGGCGGTAACTTTGCACTTTACTTCTGAATCATAGACCAGTTCTTCCCCATTGCTTATGATACCATCGGCTCTGTATTCTTGTCCTTTATTCAGGGCAATTTCCGAGCCATCTTCCAAAGTTAAAGTTGCTTTATCGGTACCTATTGGAATGGTATTGTTTACTATGATTGGCTTCGCATGGACTGCATCACTACCTTTATTAAAAAACATGCTTAGTGCTACCATTAATAGAATGGATGCTGCAGCGGTGTAGGTTATAACTTTTTTAACCTTTCTTCTAAAGAATAAATTCTTCTTTTGTCTTATTTGGTCTCTTATGTTTAGCTCTGCCTTTTCTATATCATAGATATTCAGATGTTTTTCTATGGAAGCATTTATTTTTACATACTCTAAAAAAGTAGATTCGTTTTCAGGGTTTTCAATCCAAGTCTCTAAATACTTTAGTTCTTCTTTTGAAATACTAAAAGCATTATTGGAAAGAAATTTAATAATTAAGGGCTCAATGTTCATTTTAAAAAAAATTTCGTCTAGTTCATTACAATTACGTAAGTCAACCTGCTTTACCCCTAAATAATAATAAAAAAATTATATGTTTACATAAAATTTAATTCCGCTTGCATCCTTGAAAAATTTTTTTCCCACAAACCGAAAATTTATTAAACATCTAAAAAAAGGTGATGAAGATGCTTATGCACTTCTTGTAAAAACTTACTACAAACCATTATGCGACTATGCTTTTGGGCTTTCTAGAAGCAGATTCAAAGGAGAAGACATTGTCCAGAATGTGCTCATTAGAATCTGGGAACAACGCAGTAAACTAAAACCAGGATTTTCTTTAAAAAGTTTTCTATATAAAACAGTTTATAATGAATTTGTAAACCAATATAGAAAAGAAGTTTCCATTAGTAAAATGGAAAAAAAGTATTTTGAGACCATCAATCCACTATATGAAGAAAAAAATGCAGAGTTGGATCGTTTAATGCTTTTGGTTGAAAATGAAATTGAACAATTGCCTCCTAAATGTAAAGAAACCTTTTTATTAAGTAAGAAAGATGGCCTTACATATGTTGAAATAGCAGAATATCTCAATGTATCCATCAAAACCGTTGAAAATCAAATGAGCATAGCGTTTTCTACCATCCGTAAAAAAATGGAGGGAAAGTTATAAACTGTTTTATTTCTGTTTTTTTAAATGGATTCATTGTACCAAATATGTAAAAGATATTTTTTTAATAGGTAATAGGAAACGCACACTTATGTTATAGCCGGAACGTATTTTTGATGGTTGGTGTCTTTGGTGGTCTAAAAGCTAATCCTTTGATGTTTTTTTAATACTTCCAAATTCTTTCGCGATTTGCATTTAAGTTATTCATTATTAATGATTTGCAGTTAAATCAATTTACTGATTCTCAATAAGACGAACAACTTTTTTATTTTAAATCATAATGCACAACGGGTTTTATTAAATATTTTACTAGAATTACCACCATGTAAATACCATTTATTGTATCATTCTTTTTAATAAATAAAGCGACTCATGAGACTATTATTAAATAATTTTTAAGGAGACTTTAAAGTTAAAAAAGAAATTGGAGTTATAAATGGTTTACTGAAATTTCTTTCAACATAATATATTATTTCAAAAACATATAGGAGGCTAGCACTACAGTAACTACAATACAAACTATAAATACTATCACCGCCCAAGTAGGATAAATTTTAGCTTGGATGATTTTATTGTTAAACCGATTTTCAAAGCGTTCAATGGCTTTTAAGTGAGATGCCATTTCTTTTTGGTGTGAATAAATCATGGTTTTATATTCCGATAAATCCATCTTGATCTTGGTGTCTTTTATTTGGTCATTAATTTTCTCTAGGTTTTCAACACCATTCTTAAAGTCATCAATTTCATTAACCAATAAAGCGGTTAGTTCTTCAAGTTTTGTCATGATAGTTATATTTAATTTAATATCCTATGTCCATCCCTTTATCAATGGCTCTTTTAATAATGAACTTGGTGATTTTTAAAGCTAAATTTGGCGTCAAGTCAACCACTTTACCAGCAAGCTTTATACTTACATTATTGTCTTTTAAAATACTTTTTCCTTGAATCCCTGACATCTCTTTTCCTATATTGCCCATTGACATATTGCGATGCACCTCACTCCCTTTAAGATTATGTCCGTCAAACTCAAACCGAAAGCCTTGTAGTTTGTTTTGTTTGTTTATCGTTGGAATGACCTTAACTCCATTGGCTTCCATGGCTTTTACATAGGCATCAAAGGATTTGGGCTGGAATTGTTTCATGGTCAGATCATGCCTGCGTTTGATCTCAGTTCGTATTTCAATTAAATTAAATTCTTTTTCAAATTGGATTTGTTTGACAGAGGTCAAACCCATATGCTCCGCTGTTTTTTCTGCAGCAAGTTGACTACGTTTACCTATAAAGCTGTCGTTATAAGCCACGCCTTTAAAATCAATACGGTTGACATATAAATGGATGTGCTTATGCTCTTTATCCTGATGTACAAATGCAATGGCCTGCCGCTCTCCCAGTTTCATTTCATGCATAAAGCGTTTGGTTATAGCTTGCAACTCATTTTTATCCAATCGCTTGCCATCTTCTATCGTTGGGCTGATCACAAAAGACAAGGTGTTTTTTGTACAATGGTAATTTTGGTCCTGGAGCATTTTGAATTCTTTGGTGATTTCTGCAGGTGAATCTCCATGGAGAAATTCCTTGAGTACGACTTCTGCGTCCTTTTCCTGGTTCCATCCGTAGGACATTGAAGCTCTGGTATGCGATATGCTTTTCCCTTTACCTATCATTATTAGAATCTTTTAAGATGTGCTTTGATGTCGTCTGCTAAATCATAGACTGTTTGCATGAGTTTAGGGTTTCGTTTTTTGAACATGTTTCCAATGGACTTAAAATTGTTATGGTACTTAATGAGCATTTTGTAAAGCTCAATATGTTCCTCTGTAAAGCGTTCTGTAATTTCTTGTTCAAAAAGACTACGTCGTATATATTCGCTTAAGGTCAATCCGCTTCGTTTAGCCTTCACTTTCAGAAGTTTCTTTTCGTAGATGGAACATCGAAACTTAACCAGATCCCCTTTCCCCTTAAACACTTTTTTTTCTTTGCGACCTTCGGGAGCAAATGAGAATGTGTCCACAGACACACATCTCGAATTCCTACCCAAGACCATTCCCTTTTCCGAAGAATTCTTTTCCAGATCCAAGGCTATGCTATCCGAACTGTTAAGTACATCGGTAGGAATCTTGACCGTCTGCTTCTGTTTATCTAAGGATTTAAAATCATATTTGTTTTCCTTTTTCATGACATATAAAATCGTTTAAATCTTTATGGTTTTTATAGGTGTCTCTTTTGTCAATGACGTGTTTGTATTTTTTAGTCAAATACTCTGTTGCCTGTTGCCCTGCTCTGTCATTATCCAAATAGAGTTGAATTGATTCATATTTGGATATATGTCTTTCAATAGCTTTTATAAATGCAATGGAATTTAAAACAAGGATATCTGAAGCTTTTAATAATTTTTCATTTAAAGTGGCCAACGTTAACAGATCAAACATGCCTTCCAAAATGATTAATTGCTTGCTGTTGTTTTGGATATAGGTATAGGATTTGGGACTGCTACTGTTTTTAAAAATCTTATTGCGTAATTCCCAACCATTTTTAACGTTCCTTAAACCAATGGCGAAATACTGGGCGTCTTTATATCTGTACCAAACCTCTTTGCAATAGGTCCTGGCAATGGTTATTGAAATTCCCCTGGAACTTAGATATTGAATGAGTGCTGGATGTGTAAGCTCTTGAATTTTCGTTATATCAATCTGGGTTTCTTTTTCATTAAAAACTAGTTGTTGCTTAAATGGGCTAATTGCTATACCATCATTCAAGAATTCTAAAGTTTCCTTTATGGAACATTTTAAAATCCTGCATACTAAATCTATCACGTTACCTCCAACACCCTCACCATGGTCGAACCATCTATTCTTGGTTCTAGAGACCTTAAAAGAGGCTTGGGTTTCTGACCTAAAGGGACTCAGAAACCAAGCTTCTTTTTCCGTTGTTCGATTTGGAAAGTGTCCTAATTTTTCCAGTGCCTTTAACACTGAAAAATTACGGGCTGTTTCACAATTTATTTTTCTTTTCATTAGCCAATGTGTTTTTTGTAAAAAATTTGATGTTTTGATGATTCACACCCTTAAGCCTTATAAACACTAGAGGTTTAGAGATATCAATTTTTCATCATTTCAGCATTCGTGGTTTTTTATACCTCTATCTTGTCATCATTATTATTTTTGATGACAAAATGATGACAGAATGATGACAGCCTTAGCCCTTGTAAACACTGGGGCTCTACGATTCTGTCATCGTTTCATCAAAAAAAGTATATTATGTTGACGTGTTTTTCTTTTTCATCAGTGGTTTTTATGAGAAATGATGCGTAAACGCTCGTATTACCTGCAAACATTGCATTTTCCATGTCATCGTTTTATCATCGTCTCATCATTTTGCTATGCTTCCCCAAAATGTTCCCTCAGAAAATCTTTTGTTATGGAATAATATCTTCCTTTAGTATCAGTTAACCCCATACCTCCGTCCTGCCAGATCATTAATTTCCTGTAGGCCATTGAATTTTCTTGATTTTTCAGCTTCCAGTCCTTTTTAATAATATGCCTTAATTGGGTAAGGTCGGTTTTGATTCGGGTGCGGTTTAATAGTTGAACGGCATCTAAGGGACATAAACTTATTTCTTCTAACTCCAAGGTTTCCATGGCACTAAGAATAATACTTGCAAGTTCCTTCTCTACACGATTTCTGTTGTTCTGCATTAAGTTTTCCAAAGCAATGGTCTTAATTTGTGAAGGTGAGAACCACATCCGGGTTTTATTGGGACTAATCAATTCTCGATGTTGCAAATGGTAGAGAAATGCCGCTATTTCAGATTCCAAATATTCTAGAAATCTTGTTTCCTCTTTTTTTAAGGAAGGTATCTTTAATACCCAAAAACGAGTTTCATTGTTATCTATCTTAATAAAGTTATCCTCGTTGTTACTACAAAGAATAAACTTTCCAAAGAACTCTACCTCTCTTTTGTCTTTCCCCTTAGCTTCAAGTTTATTGAAATTGGTTGTACTAAGGTATTTAATCCGTTCTGTCAATTCTTCTTTATTGAAAAGCACCTCGTCTATACAAATCAAAAGCTTATTGGCCCAATCTACATTGAATTGGCTACTGAAACTGTCATTGGTTAAATAGGTCAAATTATTGTCGAAAACCATTTTTAGCCATTTTAGAAAGGTAGTCTTGCCTGTAGAACGTTCTTTGGAGACTAAGCAAAGTATTGGTAATATTTGGATAGGCTTTTCGAATAACAGCTGTAAATAATCCATTCCTATATTCAACTGCTCACCGAAAATATGATTCAATAGTTTTAAAGTAAAAGGAAAATCGCCTTCTTCAAGTTTGTGAGGTAAGGGAGCATAAGTATTGTAAAAACCATGACATTCCTGTTCAAAGTGAACATGGCTTGGAATACAGGTGAATCCATCATATTTTTTAATTGTACCAATAAAACTTCTTCCATGATCTTGTCGAATTGTCTCCAGTGTCCACGGCACAATAATTTCGTTAAAATGTCCAGCAATAGTTGGAACATGTACCAATTTATAATAGCACGTTCCAACTCGGATGTATGTGGTATCTTTCATAATCCTGATTTTTTATTCCGCAGAAGTTGTTCATTGAACTGCACCTCTAAAAATTCATCAGATAGGTTGGGTTCTCCTAAAAGCCAGTTATCAATTTCTTCTTTACTGAAAAATAGTTGACGGATGTGCTTGTTTTTACCTGTTGGTATGAGTTTTAACTGCGAGAGTTTGTAAATCTTACTCTTAGATAGACCTGTATATTTAACAAGGTCATCGATGTTGAATACTTTTTTGGTATGTGAAAGCAGACCTTTGATATCCTGCAATAAGTCCACCACATTTTCTTGCTCATTCATAATCTTTGTATTAAGAATTAATAATGAGTAAAAGGCCTTTTACTATGATTGTACAGGACAAACATATGACGTTAAATACAGTAAAAACAATAGAGAAATAACGATTGCTTTAGAATTGCTCTAAGTTTTCTTTATAAAAATTGAAGAAGTATAACTATTGGGTGATACCTAATGCTTTAGAAATGTCCTTTCGCACGTCATCATACTTACCTTCATGAGTGGTAGAACACCATTTTGAATAACTTGAGGGAAGGGTGCTTGGATTAATTTCAGCGTCTTGAAACGTAAACCTTTCGGAGATAAGCATATTCAATGACTCTTTGGGTTTTGTGTCCATCCTAAAGATCCCTCCACGAATTATCAAATCCAAAAAAGTAAATAAAAAACGAATGTTTCCTGTTTGTTTGTTTTTTGGGGTTTCCCTGATTACAATTTTTTGATCTGCGGGTAGTCCATTAACCAGTCTAAGGAGGTTCTCAATATCATGACTGTCAAAACCAAAAAAAACGGTATCGATTTTTGATATAGACAATTGCAAAAAAGAAAAGCCTTGAATATTACTTTTGAACAATACCTCAGATTTGAACCATGTAATCACTAGTAATAAGGTCAAACTAAACAACAAGATAACAAATAGATAACTTGCTATAATTTGAATGAGAGAATAGGAAGAAGTGGAAATTAAAAAATAAAGGGTCAATGGTAATATGCCAAAGATAATTACTACGACAGCAGAAAGTCTATTTGTTGTTAACGAAGAATGCCTAAGCCAAAGAAGTTTCAAATCCTTTCTGCTTTTATATAGCCAACTTGCCAATATTTCGCCTAATCGTTCCACATCCTAAAGATAAGAATAAATGAAAGCAAAAGAAAAATGAATTGTTGTACAGATGTTGTACTGATGGGAAAAAAGAAAACCTTTCAATCTCTTGAAAGGCTTGTCTTTACTGGCGTGGTCCCACCTGGGCTCGAACCAGGGACCACCTGATTATGAGTCAGGTGCTCTAACCAACTGAGCTATAGGACCGTTGATTATTTTTATATTTCAGGCTTAAAATAAGATTGAAATACCGCAATTTGCGGATGCAATATTACTACTTATTTTTAAACGTTGCAAACATTAATTTTTAATAAAAAAATTCTCCGCTTAGGATTATTCCAGTTACCGTGGGTCGTCATTAGACTTTTTTGTCTTGATTTTTATCGCTTGATTCTTTGTAAAGAAGTAGTCTAAGATCTAAAACTTAAAGCACATCTGCTCTTAAATATCTTGACACAACTCAATCAACACGCCACTGGTGGTTTTAGGATGCAAAAAAGCAACTAACTTATTATCAGCTCCTTTTTTGGGAGTTTCGTTTAATACTGTAAAGCCTTCTTGTTTAAGTCGTGCTAGTTCTGCTACAATATCATCTACAGCAAAAGCAATATGATGAACACCTTCGCCTTTTTTATCTAAAAATTTAGCAATAGGGCTATCTGGGTTTGTCGCTTCCAAGAGTTCTATTTTATTGGGACCTGTTTTAAAAAAGGAGGTTTTTACGCCTTCTGAAAGCACTTCTTCTTCTTTATAATGCGCTACTCCTAAGAGTTTTTCAAACAAACTATTTGATGTTTTTAAATCTTTTACGGCAATCCCTATATGTTCTATTTTATTCATTCTTAATTTTTTATACGAGTATCTCCTTCCTATACCCCTAAAATACGCATAATCTGTGTACTTTTGTGGCATGGAAACACAAAGACAAAAAAAAATAGGGGGCGTTATACAAAAAGATATCGCTGATGTCTTACAAAGAGCCGCAACAGATGGTGGACTCAGAGGTACCTTAATTTCAGTATCTAAAGTAGTGGTCACTACTGACCTTTCTATTGCAAAGGTATATGTGAGTATTTTTCCAACAAAAGATGCTCAGGAACTTTTAAAAGGGATAAAATCTAACCAGTCTATCATTAAGCACGAATTAGCACAACGTACCAGACATCAATTGCGTAGAATGCCTGAGCTCTTATTCTTTTTAGACGACTCTTTAGAATATATTGACGGTATTGAAAAATCATTAAAGGGCGTTAATAACCCTATTGAAAACCCAGATTTATTAGAGAAAAGAAAAAAGTCATAAATTGAATTTCTCGCTCTACATCGCTAAGCGTTACGTAAGGTCAAAAAGCAAACAAACGGCGGTTAATATTATAAATGCTGTTACTTTTTGGGTTATCGTTATTGGTGCAGCAGCACTTTTTATTGTTTTATCAGGATTTGCGGGACTAAAAGATTTTAGTCTTTCGTATACCAACTCCTTTGATCCTGATTTAAAGGCATTACCGAAAATTGGAAAGTCTTTTTCCATTTCCGAATCACAAAAAACAGCATTAAAAAAATTAGATGGAATTGTAGCTTTTTCAAATGAATTAGAAGATCGCGTTTATTTATCCCACAAACAAAAAGACCATATTGCATTTATCAAAGGTGTTGATCAAAACTACACCGAAGTTATTGCTATGGATAGCACCTTGTATCTGGGTGATTGGTTTAATGAACAACAGGTGGTGACAGGTATTGGTATCGCTAATTTATTAGGCTTAAGTATCAATAGTTATCGCAGTCCTTTAGAATTATTAGTGCCAAAGCCAGGCACTACATCACTTACACAACAAGGACCAAATGCTAAATTTTTTAATACGTTTCCGGTAGTTTTAAGTGGTGTTTATGCGGTAGAGGCAGAGTTAGACAACAAATATGTTTTTGCAGACCTTGCCTTAGTGCAAGCGTTATTAGAAAAAGACAGCAGCCAAATATCAGGCATTAATTTTAAATATGCCCAAAATGTGGAAGTGAGCCAAGTGAGGAATGATATTCAGAAAATTTTTAATAATGCCATTATTTTAAAGGACAGAAAAGAACTGAACAGCACGCTCTACAAGATGTTGAACACAGAAAACATGGCCACCTATTTAATATTTACTTTAGTTTTAATCATCGCTTTGTTTAACGTAGTGGGCGCCTTTATCATGATGATTTTAGATCAGCAAGGCAATTCAAAAACCTTATACAGTTTGGGAGCGACCATTAAAGAGTTAAGACGCATTTATTTTGTGCAAGGTGTTATTGTTACTTTTTTTGGTGGATTTATAGGCGTGCTTATTGGCTCGCTTTTGATTTGGTCTCAATTGGCTTTTGAATGGTTAAAAATCAGTGCTAATCTTGCCTATCCTGTGGCATACCAATGGATTAATGTATTGATTGTATTAGGTACCATTACCGTTTTAGGCATCATCGCTTCAAAAATTGCAAGCAGCAGAATTAATAAAGGGCTACTGGCCTAAATAGTTGATCAAATCCATGTGAAAATTTGAGGTTGTTTTTTCAGATGGCTGAGCCTAGTCAAAATACATGAACTAATTATCAATGATTGATTTCCTGACGATGTTACGAAAATTCGTAACCTCCAAAAACCTCTAAAACTTCATCAAAGGCAGCAAAAACATCAACAGCGTGGTCGCTGGTCACCATTTTCATGCGGTGTTCTTTAAAATTGGGTATGCCTTTAAAATAGTTGGTATAGTGCCTCCTGGTTTCAAAAACACCCAATTGTTCACCTTTCCAAGCGATAGCCATTTCTAAATGTCGTCTTGCCACCGACACCCGCTCTTCCATCGTGGGAGGATCTAAGTGCGTTCCTGTTTCAAAAAAATGCTTTACTTCCCTAAAAAACCAGGGATAACCAATACTGGCGCGTCCAATCATAGCACCATCTAAACCATATTCGTCTCTCATTTTCATTGCGGCTTCTGGCGTATCCACATCACCGTTTCCAAATACAGGAATATGCATCCTTTGGTTGTTCTTTACCGCTGCGATAGGTGCCCAATTGGCACTCCCTTTGTACATTTGAGCACGTGTTCGCCCATGAATAGAAATAGCGGCACAACCCGCGTCTTGCAAGCGTTCAGCGACTTCTACAATTTTAATAGAGTCTTCATCCCAACCTAAACGCGTTTTTACCGTAACCGGCAGTTTGGTGTGCTTTACCATGGCTTCGGTTAGTGAAACCATTAAATCTATGTCTTTTAAAATTCCAGCTCCAGCCCCTTTGCTCACTACTTTTTTTACGGGGCAACCAAAGTTGATGTCAATAATATCGGGGTTCGATTTTTCTACGATCTCAACAGATTGTAACATGGACTCTAAATTAGCGCCAAAGATTTGAATACCTACAGGTCTTTCTTTTTCGTAAATATCTAATTTCATCACGCTTTTCGCAGCATCGCGAATTAACCCTTCTGAGGAAATAAACTCGGTATACACCACATCAGCACCTTGTTCTTTGCACAAGGCACGAAAAGGCGGATCACTTACATCTTCCATAGGTGCAAGTAGTAAAGGAAAATTAGGTAATTGTATGTCTCCTATTTTTGGCACAGTATAATTTTTTAATTGTTTTTTACCTCTCAAAAGGAGGGGTCAGAATTATTTTTAATAATTCTTGGTGAGGCCTTACATCTTTTTAAAAAGATATATCAGCTTCTATTTTTTTTCCGTTTCTATCGACTACAACCTTGGTTGTATTTCCTTCTTCAAAAGTAGATAGTGCACGCATATAGCTCATCATATCTATAACAGTACTATCGCCTAATTGAATTACGATATCGCCTTTTTGTAAGCCTGCTTTTTGAGCTGGTCTATCTTCGCTTACCCCATCAATGCGCATGCCTTTGCCATCAAATAAGTAATCAGGAACAACGCCTAAAGCCACCTTAAAACGAGGCACCTCTTCACTTTCATTTTTTGTTTTTCTGAAGGCTAATTTTTCTGCTGTATTTAATTCAGAGATCACCTCAAAAATATATTCGGTGATCAGCTGCATGCCCTCGTAATTTAATTTATTCGCATCGTCACTTGGTTTGTGATAATCTTCATGCTGACCCGTAAAAAAGTGCAACACTGGAATGTCTTGCAAATAAAAAGAAGTATGATCAGATGGACCCACCCCTGACTCTTGTAAGACTAATTTAAAAGCGGTATTTGAGCTGTTCAATACTTGCTTCCAAATAGGCGCAGTACCTGTTCCGCTTACCGATAAGGTTTTATCTTCTCGCAGTCTGCCAACCATATCCATATTGAGCATATAATTCGCTGTTGATAAATCGATTGTAGGGTTTTTAGCAAAAAAATTACTTCCTAAAAGTCCCATTTCTTCCCCAGAAAAAGCCATAAACAAATAGTTGTTATTCGTATTCACCTGCTGTAGGCTGTCGGCTAATTTCAAAAGTATAGCCACACCACTAGCATTGTCATCTGCGCCGTTGTGAATGGCTTCTCCGTCGCGGTATAAAGAACCTTCACCACCCATACCTAAATGATCGTAGTGTGCACCAATAATAATGGTATTAGTCGCTTTATTATCGATGTACCCAATAACATTTGTTCCCGTTATGGTGCTATCTCCAGCCATATATTCTACCTGACCGTGTGGATCTTTTTTGGGTTTAAACGTAAAGGTTTGGTAGTAGGTACCTGCGTTACCTTTTGGAGTTAGCCCGATAGTTTTCATGCGATTCATGATATATTCGGCAGCTTCTAATTCTTGGGCTGTGCCTGTTTCTCTGCCCTGTAAAGCATCATTCGCTAAAAAAGTAACGTCGTCAGCAAGGCTTACCACCTTTTTAGTTTCTGATGAACATCCAATAATTAAGAATAAAAAAACCGGCAGTAGTACTCTATTTATCATTTTGCTGTAATTTTGTGTAAAATTAAGCATCCATGAAGAATTTTTTACTATTCCTTTCAATTATCTCATTAACAGGTTGTAAAAGTGAGCCAAAAAAAGTAGAAATTACCGATAAAGCAGAAATACCAGTACTAGTAGCTGGTAAAGATTCCTTAATATTTCCTGAGGAAAAACACTTTAAAAGCATCCGACAGATCACTTTTGGCGGTGATAACGCCGAGGCCTATTGGAGTTTTGACGATAAGCAATTGGTTTTTCAATCGAATAATGCAAATTGGGGCCTTAATTGCGATCAAATGTTTTTGATGAACGCTTCTGAAAGCTTTGAAGCGGAGAAACCACCCATGATAAGCACAGGAATGGGCAGAACTACCTGCGCTTATTTTTTACCCGACAACAAACACTTTGTTTATGGTTCTACCCATTTGGCGGACAAGGAATGTCCGGAAGTGCCTTTGCGTAAAAACGGAAATTATGTGTGGCCGGTATATGATTCGTTCGATATTTTTGTGGCTGATTTAGAAGGAAACATCACGGCTCAATTAACCACCGAGCCGGGCTATGATGCGGAAGCTACGGTATCTCCAAAAGGCGATAAAATTGTATTTACTTCGACCCGAAGTGGCGATTTAGAATTGTATACCATGAATTTAGATGGTACTGATGTAAAGCAAATAACCGATGAATTAGGCTATGATGGTGGTGCTTTTTTCTCACCTGATGGCACGCAACTCATCTTTAGAGCGTCGCGCCCTAAAACCCCTGAAGCGATAAAAAAATACAAAGATTTATTGGCAGATGGCTTGGTAGAACCTACCGATATGGAATTGTTTATTTGCAATGCAGATGGGAGCGACTTACGGCAATTGACCTTTTTAGGAAATGCCAATTGGAGTCCGTTTTTTCATCCTTCAGGAAAAAAAATACTGTTTTCTAGTAATTTTGAAGCCGAAAAAGGTTTTCCTTTCAATTTATATATGATTGATGTAGACGGAAAAAATCTAGAACGCGTAACACATAGCGAAACTTTTGATGCATTTCCTGTTTTTTCAAATGATGGGAAGCACCTTGTATTCTCCAGTAACCGAAATAATAGCGTCGATAGAGATACCAATTTGTTTATAGTGGAGTGGCAAGAATAGGAAGCTTCCCCCGACCCTCTAAAGGAGGGGTTGGGGAGGAAATTATAATCTCAAGGCACTAAATTGTTCGACATCACAAATTTTGAGAATACGGCAGTATCGTTGCTTATTTTGGCGGTATTTGTTCCCTTTGGCTTGTTGTTCCTACTTAACGATTCTTTTGGGGTATAGGTAACCGCTTATCAAAACATAGAAACGACAAAAGTTTTTATAGAAAAGCAAAAGCTTATGGAATTTGAAGGGTTAATGCCTAGGGTGTTTTTTGTGAGAAGATTTTGGAATTTACTCTTTGTTTAACCTTTCGCGCTCGTCTTTTTCAAGGTTGCGTTTATTGTCCAAAAGCTTAAAGTTTCCAAAATTATAGGTAAACCCAAAACGAACGAATTGTGTTTCTGGTCGGCTAAACCTAAAATTATTTTGATTTAAATACCTAGAACTTAGGGTTGCATTGGCCTTACCTAATAAATCTTCGGCCACTAAAGATACTACAGCTCTTTTTTGCCACAGCGTTTTTCTCAAACCAAAAGTTAAGTTCGTCGTTTCTGAAAAAACATAAGAGCCTTTTAAAAAGCTAGACATATAAACAAGGCCTAGCTCTCCTGTAAAGGTACCGTCTTTTGATAAGCTAAGATAATTGGTTAATGAGCCATAAAAACCCTGTACCCGGTTAGTTACTATTTGATTGTTACTTTCTACCGCTAAAAAGGTTTCTTTTTCTGAGAAAACAGAGTTATACGCATACAGATACCAGTTTTTAGTGACCGGTTTGCTATACGTGAAGTCTAAACCATAGGATTCACTTTCTAAAACATTTTGATTTAATTCTCTAATGGTTTGGTTTTCATTATCTTGAAAAACTAAAGTGCTAATAAAATTACCATTATCTCGGTAATACAGGTCAAAATAATAGGTGTCTTCTAAGGTGTAATTAAAATTTAAGTTATGACTGAAGGCAGGCGTTAAATTAGGATTTCCGGTGTTAAAATTATTTTCATTCAAAAAATAACTAAAAGGGTTTAGTTCCTCATACCTTGGCCGCATTATTTTACGACTATAATCTAATGAAAAATTATGATTTGATGATGGGCTATGTGAAATGTAAAGGCTAGGAAAAGCTTCAAAATAGTTTTGAATGTTTTGTAGGTTTGTACTTGAAGATGTACCCGTAACATCGGTATATTCTCCTCTTAAACCTAGCTTTAACGACCATTTATCCCAGTCTTGTAATGCACTAATATACCCAGAAGCGGTATGCTCTTGGTATTCAAAAACATCTGAAAGGCTAGGGTTTAAAATTGATGCGTTGCCGTTTACATTAAAAAAATTTATACCACTAGAAGAACGGATGGCCGAGTACTTTAAACCGCTATTAAAAGAGAGCTTTTCGATGGGTGTCGTATAATCTACTTGACCTGTAATGATGTCAATACTTTGTTCTGATTCGGTTGAAAAGTCAAAGGCTCTAATAAATTGATTGCTTGCATCAAAATAATCCGAAAAAACAGCTTGATTTTGATTTTCATTAAACTTAGTGATATGAGCGCTAAAATTTAGCGATGCGCCTTCTTTCGTTAATTTATGTTGAAACGAAAGGTCCGCTCCAAAATTTAAATTGTCGTTTTCTAAAGCGCTTTTGGTGAACAGGGTAGAATCTAGTAGGGCTTGCGGATTGCGCATTTGAGTAGCGAGTGTATTGTCGTAACGTTTATTAGGTGAAAAGGCTAAATTTGATATGATGTTAAGTGAGTTTCTTGCGTCAAAATCATAATCTAAAACCAAAGTAGCGTTTTGCGCCAAGGACCTTGTTATTCTGCTAAATTTTGTATCCCAATCAGCAAACTCCGTATCTGTAGCGTCTATAAATTTAATGTTGCTATCGTCTCGTTTCAACTCTTTTCTTGGATTGATACTGTAATTTGCAAAAATATTTAGTTTATCTGTTTTATAGTAGTGGCTTGTTCCTGCGGCATACTTAGGAAAAATAGCTTGAGTAAAGCTTCCATTCACACTGCCCTTATACCCCGGAATTATTTTTTTACTCGTTATAATATTTAAGATGGCTCCGCTTTCTGCCTCAAATTCGGCAGGAGGATTATGAATTACCTCAATCGCTTTTATATTAATTCCGGAAAAACCTTCTAATAAACTTTTAACCTCTTTCGCTGAAAGCTGTACTTTTCTATTGTTTAAATAAAAAGTAGCATTTTGATTTCTGATTTTTAATTCGTCTTGAAGTACAATAACACCTGGTGTTCGTTTTAAAATATCCCAAGAACTTCCTTGAGAAACAACACTGTTTTCAACGTTAAAAAGCAATCGATCTGCTTTTCTTTCTATGGTAGGATTTCTTGAAAATACGGTTACTTCGTTTAAGTTTTCAACATCATTTTCAAGAATAATAGCCCCTATATTTAAATCTTTTGAAATATCGACAGGCAAAAAAGCTGATTTTTTATCAATATAACTTGCTTGTAAAAAATAAATATCTGGTACAATACTGAGAAAGGTAAAAAACCCATTCTCATCGGCAGAAACCCCTGATACCATTGTAGAATCTGTGATGCTCAGCAATACGATGTTGGCAAAACCAATATTTTGATTGCTGGTATTTCTTACATGACCAGAAACTTTAAAGGACTGAGCGCTTAAAATTTCTGCTAAAAGAATAAAAAATAAAAAGAATATACTTTTTCGTGTATTCAAGAAATGGGTGGTTTTTAGTAATTCTCAAATTTAAGTTTTATTTAAGTTTTTATTTACAAAAAATGTAATCTTTTGAAGTTTTTTATTGCTTTGTAGCTATTTATACTATATTTCTATGTTTCCCCTAAGTAGTGGATAACAAATGAATTATATTTGCAGTTGCTTAAATCAACCTAAGGTACCACTATTTTAAAAAAAATTGACTACTGAAAATATTCAGCATACATGAAAAACATAAGAAACTTCTGCATTATTGCCCACATTGATCACGGTAAAAGCACCTTAGCCGATAGGTTATTAGAGTTTACAGGGGCTGTTACGGATCGTGAAAAGAAAGAGCAATTATTAGACAGTATGGACTTAGAGCGTGAGCGTGGTATCACCATCAAGAGTCATGCGATACAGATGGAATATACCTATAAAGGGGAAGAGTACGTCTTAAATTTAATAGACACTCCTGGTCACGTAGATTTTTCTTACGAAGTTTCAAGGTCTATCGCGGCCTGTGAAGGGGCTCTATTAGTAGTTGATGCTGCTCAAAGTATTCAAGCACAAACTATCAGTAATTTATATTTAGCCTTAGAAAACGATTTAGAAATAATTCCAGTCCTTAATAAGGTTGATTTACCCAGCGCTAACCCGGAAGAAGTTACGGATGATATTGTAGATTTATTAGGCTGCAAAGCAGAAGATGTTATTCCGGCAAGTGCTAAAACAGGAATAGGTATTGAAGAAATTTTGGCCGCTGTTATTGAACGCATTCCGGCACCTAAAGGCAATGTTGATGAATCATTACAGGCTTTAGTTTTTGACTCTGTTTACAACCCGTTTAGAGGCGTTGAAACCTATTTTAGAGTTATCAACGGGGAAATTAAAAAAGGGCAAAAAATTAAATTTGTAGCTACCGACAAAGATTATTATGCAGATGAGGTGGGTACACTTAAGCTAATTCAACACCCTAAAAAAAGCATTAAGGCAGGCGATGTTGGGTATTTAATTACCGGAATAAAAGATGCACGTGAGGTCAAAGTAGGGGATACCATTACCGATGCCTTACATCCTACAAAAAATCCAATCGGAGGTTTTGAAGATGTAAAACCGATGGTTTTCGCAGGTATTTATCCTGTGGACACTGAAGATTTTGAAGAGCTACGTTCCTCGATGGAAAAATTACAGTTAAATGACGCTTCTTTAGTGTTTGCACCAGAAAGTAGTGCTGCTCTTGGCTTTGGTTTTCGATGCGGCTTTTTAGGAATGTTGCACATGGAAATTATTCAAGAACGCTTAGAGCGTGAGTTTGATATGACGGTTATTACAACCGTACCCAACGTTAGTTATCACGCGTTTACCAGAAAAGATTCTGAAGTTCCTTTAATTGTTAATAACCCTACTGATTTACCTGATCCTTCTACGATTGATCGTGTAGAAGAGCCTTATATAAAAGCTACGATTATTACAAAGTCTGACTTTGTGGGTAACGTCATGTCTCTTTGTATTGAAAAAAGAGGGATTATTACCAATCAAACCTATTTAACCACGGATCGCGTTGAGTTAAGTTTTGATATGCCCTTGGCTGAAATTGTATTTGACTTTTACGATCGTTTAAAAACGGTTTCTAAAGGCTATGCTTCTTTTGATTATACGCCTATTGGCATGCGTGCTTCAAAATTAGTGCGTGTTGATATTTTATTGAATGCTCAGCCTGTTGATGCCTTATCGGCTTTAATTCACTTTGACAGCGCCACAACTATTGGTAAAAAAATGTGTGAGAAGTTAAAAGAATTAATCCCAAGGCAACAGTTTGATATTCCGATTCAAGCCGCCATTGGTTCTAAAATTATTTCAAGAGAAACCATTAAAGCCTTACGAAAAGATGTTACTGCCAAATGTTACGGGGGTGATATTTCACGTAAAAGAAAGCTTTTAGAGAAGCAAAAGAAAGGTAAAAAACGAATGCGTCAAGTAGGAAACGTAGAAATTCCACAAGAAGCCTTTATGGCAGTTCTTAAATTAAACGATTAAGGCTTACATTATTGATTACAAAATAGAGGTATTAAAAAAAGCCATCATACGAATGTATGATGGCTTTTTTATGGTGTATGGTAAACCGGAACTGGATTATTTTTTTTGTTTCTTGTCTAATGCTAAGGCTGGGTCCGCAGCCGGATCAACTTCGAACTTTTTACCGATATATACGAGTTTAAACTCTTCTGTAATATCTTCAAATTCAGTACTAAACGAAGATATTATTTTTAAATCACCATCAGCTGTTTTTAGAAAAACAGGAATAATGTCCGTATCGGCTTTGGTAATTTCTATTAAACTATTGTAGTGTTCGGTAGACTTTAATGCTATTTCTTGAATTATAGGATAGCGCCTTACGGTTTCTGTGAGCTTTATAAAATCATCTGTATGTGAAAATAAACCCTCTGATGGGTTGTTGTTGGGATCGCTCATTTCATCCCCGGAAACCAAGCGAAAAGAACCATGCTCACCAAATTGTTTTGTAAACTTATCAATAGCGTAATTATTGATATCAGAGTTGCCTGTTAAGGCCATTAAATACCCTACATCACTCAACTCAATATTGTCTGTTAAGGTATCAGAAAAGATATTCGCTTCGATGGCTTCAAGCCCCATTTTCTTTGCTTTGTTGACGTTGGTTGCGTTATTGTCAATCAAGACCACATGCCGATCATTATCCTTTAAATAGCCGCCGATAAGCCTTGAAACTTTTGAGGCGCCAATAATTAAAATACCTTCTGATTTGGTCAAGAACACGCCTACAAGTTTAGCAAAAAGTCGAGCAGTAGTAGCATTTAAGAGCACAGTCCCTAAAACAATCATAAAAACCAATGGAGTAATATATTCCGCACCAGGTTCTCCTCTGGCAATTAATTTAGAGCCGAATAAGGATGCGATTCCTGCGGCAACAATACCACGGGGTCCAACCCAACCTATAAATAGTTTCTCATTAAATTTTAGATTAGAGCCTCGGGTACTTAAAAATACGCCCAAGGGCCTAATAATAAAAACAATAATAGCAAACAACACAAGGGTTTGCCAAGTCATAATAAGCTGTAAGTCAGTGATATTAATATTGGCGGCTAAGAGAATAAATAAGATCGAAATTAAAAGAATACTTAAAGATTCTTTAAAATAAAGCAGTTCTTTTTTATTCGGTAAATCCATATTCCCTAAAACCATTCCCATCACCACAACGGCTAAAAGGCCTGATTCATGGGCAAAAATATCAGACTCTACAAATACCAACAGCACTGTAGACAAGGAAACAACGTTTAACAAGTAATGCGGAATAAAGTTTCTTTTAATGGCAAAAGCCAAACCATGTGCAAAGGTAAATCCGAAGGTAAAACCAAATAAAAGAATTTTTCCAAACTCAATTAAAGCCGTTTGTGTGTAGGCCTGACCTTCCCCTACACTAATAAATTCGAACACCAAAACCGCCGCTAAAGCTCCAATAGGGTCTATTAATATACCTTCCCATTTAAGTACTGTTGAAACATCTTTTTTAAGGGGAATATTTCTAAGGATAGGTGTAATTACGGTGGGCCCCGTAACAATTATCAATGCAGAAAACAAGAACGAAATCTGCCAGGTTAATTCAAAAATATAATGGGCAGCAATGGCGGCACCGAAAAAAGTAACGACGCTTCCTAAAGTAATTAATTTGGTAATGACGGGTCCTACGTTTTTAATTTCTGCGCGCTTCAAGGTGAGCCCGCCTTCGAAAAGAATTATACTTATCGCTAAGGAAACAAAATAATAAAGTCCATCGCCAGGAAATAAGCCTTTTTTTCCATTCCAAATAGGCTCAATGAGTTTCGCACCATCTACTGTATATAGGGTGGCAATAGGCCCTACAAGCAGCCCAATTAAAATTAAAGGTAAAATGGCAGGAAGTTTTAAACGCCACGCGACCCATTGCGCGATAATACCCAAGACAATAATTCCTGCAAGTTCAAGCATGTATGATGTTTTTTCGGAAAAATACGGATTCTATTTAAAACTATAGAATTTTAATTTCATTTTGAACCAATATTTTTTTAAGATTTGATTTCTATATGCTTTGCGCTTCCTTCCCTAAAAGCGTTAAAAATTCTTAATTCATCTAAATTGTTTTTTGATTTTCTTAAATTTCGAGATTAATTAGAATACATGCAGTTATACCCAATAGAAACAGGTAATTTTAAATTAGATGGCGGCGCTATGTTTGGTGTGGTTCCCAAAACGCTTTGGAACAGAACCAACCCAGCAGATCACAACAATAGAATAGACCTTGCCGCTCGTAGTTTGCTCATAGAAGATGGCAATCGATTAATTTTGATTGATACGGGAATGGGGAATAAACAATCGGAAAAGTTTTTTAGTTACTATGATATGTGGGGCGACCACAGCATGGAAAAATCCTTAAAAAAATACGGTTTTCACAAAGATGATATTACCGATGTTTTTATGACCCACCTACATTTTGATCATTGTGGCGGCAGTATTCAATGGAATAAAGACAGAACAGGATACGAACCTGCTTTTAAAAACGCAAAATTCTGGACAAATAAAGAGCATTGGCTATGGGCAACGGAACCTAACAATCGTGAAAAGGCGTCTTTTTTAAAAGAAAACTTACTGCCTATGGAAGAAAGTGGCCAATTGTATTTTATAAATAAAACAAACACAACAGATTTCCAAAAAGGATCAGAATTTGGTTTTGATATTTTATTTGCGGACGGGCATACCGATAAACAAATGATTCCTCATATCAGCTATAAAGGCAAAACCTTGGTGTTTATGGCAGACTTATTACCCACAGTGGGGCATATTCCGCTCCCATACGTGATGGGGTACGATACACGACCCTTATTGACACTGTCAGAAAAAGAAAAATTTCTAAAGAACGCAGCAAAAAATGAGTTCTATCTTTTTTTAGAACACGATGCGCACCACCAAATATGTACCCTGGGCGAAAGAGAAAATAGAGTGCATTTAAAAAATAGCCATACTTTCGAAGAAATTTTTAACTAATTTAAACCACGTATATTTCCTATTAAACACCATATAGTTTTCTAAAAAGAACCCCTATGAATTTTAATTTTTCAAAATCAATGCTTGGCCTTATCGCAGGTTCGGCATTTCTAGTAAGTTGTGTTTCAGCACCAGTATTGGTAAGTACACCCGTTGAAAACATAGATAGTATACCTTTAAAAATCACGGAGGTCACCGAAACCCAAAAGCAACGGTGGGGTCATGCAGACCTTATTTTAGACACTATCCCTGGTATGTCGGTGGAAAGAGCCTATGCGGATATTATCAAAAACAAAAAAGGAGAAAAAGTAATTGTAGCCGTTTTAGATTCAGGGATTGATTTAACGCACGAAGATTTAAAAAACGTGCTTTGGACCAATACCAAAGAAATTCCAGGAAATAATAAAGATGATGACAATAATGGCTATGTAGATGATATTCACGGGTATAATTTTTTAGGAGAATCATATTATGAGCAATTAGAAATGGCGCGTATTGTTCGCTTAAAAATTGGCGATGCGGCCTATCAAGCCAAAGCGAAAGCAGCATTAGATAAAAAATATGATGAGGCGCTTAAAAACAAACAATATTACGAGCAAATACTGCAAACCGTAAAAACTGCCGATGCCGCTATTCAAAAAGAATTAGGCAAAGCCACCTATACTAAAAAAGAAGTTGCGGCCATAAAACCAAAAGATGAAGCCATGCAGCAAAGTGTAGGAATGATCGGCCAAGTTTTTAGTTTCGCTGACGATGTGCCTAGTTTTATAAAAGATATTTCTGAAGGAGTTAGGGTCATGACCGAACAATTAAACTATAATCTAAAAGTTGATTTTGACGGTAGAAAAGTAGTGGGCGATAACCCTTATGACATTACCGATACCAATTACGGAAATGGTAACCCTCAAAGTCGCTCAGAAGCAGAGAGCCATGGTACCCACGTAGCGGGGATTATTGCTGCCCAACGCGGAAACGGAAAAGGTGTTGATGGCGTTGCCAATAATGTGGCTATCATGAGTATTAGAGCCGTATCAAACGGAGATGAATATGATAAAGATATTGCCTTAGGAATTCGTTATGCGGTAGATAATGGCGCAAAAATAATTAATGGAAGTTTCGGAAAAGGATTCTCTCCCAATGCACAATGGGTGTATGATGCCATTAAATATGCTGCTGAAAACGATGTGCTTTTTGTGCATGCAGCAGGAAATGACGGCTTGGATTTAGACAATCCAGAAAATGCTAATTTTCCGAACGATCAAATAAATAACGGCCAAGAATTTGCGGATAACGTCATTACTGTAGGCTCATTAACCAACAAATACGGTTCAGAAATGGTGTCGTCGTTCTCTAATTACGGTACTATAAATGTTGATGTTTTTGCGCCCGGAAGTGATATTTATGCTCCAGTTCCAGGTAGCAAGTACGAATTTAATAACGGTACCTCCATGGCGGCACCTGGGGTTGCAGGGATTGCAGCTTTGATCAGATCACAGTATCCTAAACTAAAAGCCAGTCAGGTTAAACAAATTATTTTACAATCGGGTTTAACCACCAAAACCAAGGTTGTGACCCCAGGAAACCCATCTGTTTCTAGTAATTTTAACGTTTTATCTAAGTCAGGTAAGATGGCGAATGCGTATAATGCCCTTATTCTTGCCGATCAGGTATCAGGCGTTAGGGTTAAGTTATAGCTAAAGAGACAAGAGCTTAGGGAAAAGAAAATACAAAGCATCTTTTTTCTTTAGCCTAAAAAAATTAGTATTAAATCTTTAAACCAAATTATTCCAATGAAAAAAGTATTTCTATCGTTTTTAATGGCCATTTCAGGTGTTGCTGTTTCAGCACAAAACACGAGTTATTGGCAACAGCATGTTGACTATTCCATGGATGTAAACATGGATGTGAAAACTTACCAGTATACAGGGACACAAACACTGGTCTATACCAACAATTCTCCCGAACAATTAAATAGGGTGTATTATCATTTGTATTTTAACGCTTTTCAACCAGGTAGCGAAATGGATGTGCGTTTACAGACTATCGCAGACCCAGATAAAAGAATGATGGATGGTGATAAAAGTAGAATTGCGACTTTAAGCCCAGACGAAATAGGGTATTTAAAGGTTAATTCACTTTCGCAAAACGGAACGCCAGTTACTTTTAGTGAAGAAGGTACTGTTTTAGTGGTCACATTAGCCGAACCTATTCCTGCAGGAGGTAAAGCTACTTTCGAGATGAATTTTAAAGGGCAAGTACCTTTACAAATTAGACGATCGGGTCGTAATAGCTCAGAAGGTGTAGCACTTTCTATGAGCCAGTGGTATCCAAAAATGGCAGAATATGATTTCGAAGGCTGGCATGCGGATCCTTACATCGCAAGGGAATTTCATGGTGTTTGGGGTAATTTTGATGTAAAATTAACGATCGATAAAGAGTATACCGTTGGGGGAACAGGCTATTTACAAAATCCACAAGAAATAGGCCACGGCTATGAAGCTGCAGGCACTAAAATAGCAAAGCAAAAAGGGAAAACCCTTACTTGGCATTTTAAAGCGCCTATGGTACACGACTTTATGTGGGCTGCTGATCCAGAATATGTACACGATAAACTACAAGTAGAAAATGGACCTATGCTTCATTTTTTCTATAAAAACAAGCCAGAAATTGCAGAAAATTGGAAAAATCTACAGCCAAAAACAGCTGAGATGATGGATTTTTTCGGCAAAAACATCGGCAAATATCCTTACGAGCAGTATTCGGTGATTCAAGGGGGTGATGGTGGAATGGAGTATGCTATGGGAACTTTAATTACTGGCGAGCGTAAGTTTGGTAGTTTGGTAGGTGTTACCGCTCATGAATTAGCACATTCTTGGTTTCAGCATATTTTAGCGACCAACGAAGCTAAGTACGAATGGATGGACGAAGGCTTTACCTCTTTTATATCTGGTTTATACATGAACGAATATATGGGTGAGAAAAAAGCGAATCCTTTTGAAGGTTCCTATAGAGGCTATTATTATTTAGTAAACTCCGGAAAAGAACAACCACAAACCACACACGCGGATCGTTACGCAGAAAATACGCCGTATAGTATTGCGGCCTACAGTAAAGGATCTATCTTTTTATCACAATTGGGCTATGTGATTGGTCAAGATAAATTAATGGAAACCATTAAAAAATATTTCGAAGACTTCAAATTTAAACACCCAACGCCAAACGATATCAAAAGAAGTGCTGAAAAGGTTTCAGGTATGGAGTTAGAATGGTATTTAAACGATTGGACACGAACTACAAACACCATCGATTACGGGATTAAAACGGTGAGCGCTGATGGTGAAACTACCAAGATTACATTAGAACGTATTGGGCAAATGCCGATGCCTATTGATGTATTAGTGGTGTATGAAGATGGCACTCAAGAAACATTCTATGCACCGCTACGAATGATGCGCGGTGAAAAAGATAACCCGTATCCTAATTTAGAACGCACAGTATTACAAGACTGGCCTTGGACCAACCCAACCTATGAGATGGTCCTTCAAAAGCCCTTAGCGGCTATAAAAGGAATCATGATTGATCCTTCGCAATTAATGGCTGATGTAAATGCAGAAAACAATACCTGGCAGCAGGAGTAAAAGGCTGAAGGCTGTAAGCTATATGCTTTAAGCATTAGATATTTTAAAACCCAAGAACGCTATTGTTTCTTGGTTTTTTTTGTTGAGCATAACTATCAGTTCGAGTCGAGGCCCAAGAAAAAAATTATCAACCGTCAACAATGACATTTTTAAAATATTAGCTCGATCAAATAAAGCTACTCCCTTTAGAAAAAGGGAGGTGGTTTTTCCACTTAAGTGTGGAAAAATAGGAGGGTTTGAAAGCGTAAAGTTTTGAATTATACGAATACTTTTATCAAAAAAACTCCCCTTTCTCCTCCTAAAGTCGGATTCATTCCCCTCTTTTTTTAAAGAGGGGAGCTTTTTAAAATTCAACATATTGTGAATTTGTATCTAATTGATTTTCAATATCTTAAAAAATAGGTCCCTGGTAGTGAAATCCTGCCATCCATTTTGTATCGTGAACCTTGTGCTAGCACAACCGCTTCTCGATACATATTTTGCTTGCCGGTTGCGTAGGGATGGCGAATACGTCTTAGGGGCATAAACCCATGTTAATAAAAAGTCAGCCCGACAAAAGTTTAAGCATCGAAAATGTATCTTTGTTATTTCATATCGATTTAAAGCCCCAACGTGGAAGACAACGCTAATTTTACCTATTCAAGAGCTGAAAAGCTAAAAAGCAAAAAGCTTTTTGAAAAACTGTTTGCAGAGGGTAAAAGCCTTATGCACTATCCTTTGCGTATGGTGTATGTACAAACAGAGGCCACACAAGATGTCGCCATAAAAGCGGGCGTAACCGTATCGAAACGAAAGTTTAAGAGCGCTGTACAAAGAAATCGGATTAAAAGGGTACTGCGTGAGGCGTATCGGCTAAATAAAGCCATTGTTTTTAACAATAGCCAAGCCAACTATGCGTTGTTAATTATGTATCTTGGAAAAGAAATGCCAGAATCAGCCCAAGTGCATAAAGCGATGGTGCAGCTGCTGGGAAAATTTAAGGATAAAATTGCTGAGCATTGATCGTTGTTTGGAATGGCACTACAACATTACATCTGTTATCTTTAAATTTTAAGCTCAACGCCTAAACATTTTTAAAAAAATAAAATGAAAAACATACTGAAAAAGAAAATTATTATTCCTGTTCTAGCCCTCGTCTTTGTCGTGGTTGGGAGTAGTTTTAAGAGCGATTTTTTTGAAATTGCCAAACAAATTGAAATTTTCACCACGCTTTTTAAAGAGTTGAACATGAATTATGTGGATGAAACCAACCCCGCAGCATTGATGGATACCGCGATTAAAAACATGCTGGAAGATTTAGACCCTTACACGCGATTTTTAAACGAACAAGATGTAGAAGCTTATAAAATTAGCAACGCAGGCGAATACTCCGGGATAGGCGCCATTGTGCGTGCTTACAAAGACAAATTAGTAATCGTAGAGCCCTATAAAAACTACCCCGCCGATAAAGCAGGCTTAAAAGCAGGCGATGAAATTATTAAAATTGGCGATATTCTCGTAAGTGACTTTGATGACAATGCCAGTGAACTTTTAAAAGGAGCCAATAACACCAGTGTGGACGTCACCTATAAACGGCAAGGGGCAACCGGAACCACGACCATTACACGAGAAGCGATTGAAGTTGATGCCGTGCCTTTTTACAAGATGGTGAACGAAAAAACAGGCTATATTGTACTGTCAAAATTCAACCAAAAAGCATCAGAGCAAACCAAAGCGGCTTTAATTTCTTTAAAGAAAGAAGGCGCTGAAAAAATAATATTAGACCTAAGAGGCAATCCTGGGGGCTTACTGTCTGAGGCGATTAATGTGACCAATATTTTTGTGCCTAAGGGGGAGTTGATTGTGACCACAAAATCGAAAGTCAAAAAGTTTAATTCAGAATACAAAACTAAAAATCAGCCGGTAGATACTGAGATTCCTTTAGTGGTTTTAGTGAATGGCAGTAGTGCCTCGGCCAGTGAAATTGTTTCAGGGAGTTTGCAAGATTTAGACCGCGCCGTAGTGATGGGTGCCCGTAGTTTTGGCAAAGGCTTGGTACAACGACCGCTAAAACTTACCTATGGCACCCAGCTTAAAGTAACCATTTCGCGGTATTTTACACCTTCTGGGCGTTGCATACAGTCACTTGATTATACACAGCGCGATGCTTCAGGAAACGCCACCAAAACCGCCGATATTCAAGATTTTAAAACCCGCAATGGGCGAAAAGTGCAAGATGGGGGTGGGGTATTGCCTGATGTAGAAATTACCGCCTTAAAAACAAATACCTTAACCACTGCCTTATTGCGAGAAAATGCCATTTTTGACTTCGCGACCGATTTTTACTATAAAAATAAAGTAGCTGAGGTGGCTAATTTTACCTTCTCCGATAGCGATTTTGAGAGCTTTAAAAACTATATAAAAACCTCTGGTTTTACTTTTGAAACAGAAACCGAGAAAGCCTTAAATAAAGCCATGGTTTTAAACGATAGCGATTTGTTAGATGCTAGTGTTCAAGAAAAATACCGCAGCTTATTAGCCGAAATAAACACCAAAAAAATCACAGGCTTAGACAAGTCAAAAAAAGAAATCGTAAAGCAGTTAGAAGATGAAATTGTAAAACGCTATTTCTACACCGAAGGCCTTTTTCAATATTACCTTAGCCATGACGAAGCCATTTTAACCGCTACAGCCCTGCTGAATGATGCTGGGAAATACAAGAGTATTTTAAAATAGAGTTCAAAAAACACATACAAGTTCAAGCGCAAGTTGAGGTGTCAGTTCGAGTGAATTAGTGGGTAGCGCTAGCGGAAAACTAATTTGTACTTTTACTTCGCTCAGTGGAACTATTGAGAACCCTTACCGATTACCATGGTTCTCGATACAAAACCTCTTGCAGGGTTTCACTGGAACTGACATTTCAGATTAAATAAGCACTTCAACATACCCAATACTAAAAGCGTGTCTTAAAAAAGGCAGGCTTTTTTGCATTTAACTAGGCTCTCCTTTATCGATAAGGCGCAATTATAATGGGGTTTTCAACCCAAAAGTACTGCTGTTCGAGTATTGGGGTTGCTTATAGAATACACCTCTTTTTTCCGTGAAGCCTTAATTTCAAGTAGCTTTTTTCTTTATTTTAGTGGTTTTTAAAAAAGAGGGATAGCACTTAAGTTAACTATGTTCAATGGTTACCTACAAGCTGAAAAAAATGACCGCTAAAGAATTCATCGAAACCTTAGAGATTATCGGACAAGATTATTCGGGAGAAATTCCGAAAAGAGAAATATTTTCTTTAGCCAAAGAATATCAGCAAACTCCAGTGATTGAAGTAGTGAAATTGCTAAAAGATAAAAATGATAATCATAGAATTGGTGCTGTATCAATTCTAGACTGGAAAGCTAGAAATAAGAAAACTTCTCATGAGGAACGAGAAAAAATATACAGAGCGTATATTGATAATCATAAGTGGATAAATAATTGGGGTTTGGTAGACAGAAGTGCGCCTTATGTGGTTGGCGGATATTTATATGGCAAAGACACGAAACCACTATACGATTTGGCAAAATCCGAGAATCCAATGGAAAGAAGAACAGCAATTGTAAGGACCTACTTTTTTATCCAAAAAAACGAAATAGAAGACACTTTCAAAATTGCTGAAATACTTGTAAATGACAAAAACGAATATGTCCAAAAAGCTGTTGGAAGTTGGATAGGGGAAGCAGGCAAACGTAATGAAGAAAAGCTAAAAACTTTCCTTGAAAAACACGCAACTAAAATGTCAAGAATAACGCTACGTTATGCTCTAGAAAAATTCGACAAGAAAACAAGGGAATATTTTTTAAATTTAAAGAATATAAAGAGTAAGTAATAGAAGTTTAAAAGTGATTAAATGAATCAGAAAGTAGATTGGTTCTTTGAGAAAGACACAAAATGGCAAAAGGAATATAAAAAGCTTCGAGCTATTGTTTTGGACTGTGGACTAACCGAAGAATTGAAATGGGGAGTTCCTTGTTATACATTTCGGAAAAACAATATTGTTTTAATTCATGGATTTAAAGATTATTGTGCGCTTTTATTCCACAAAGGAGTATTGCTGAAAGACACTAATAATATTTTAATTCAACAAACTAAAAATGTTCAATCTGCTCGCCAAATTCGATTCATAAATTTGCAAGAAATAATTGATTTAAAACAAGTAATCAAAACCTATATATTTGAGGCAATTAACGCAGAAAAAGCAGGATTAGAAGTTAAAATGAAAAAGACTTCAGAATTTGAAATGCCAGCTGAATTTAAAAAAGCATTGGATAATAATTCTGATTTAAAAACTGCGTTTTACGCTTTAACACCTGGACGACAAAGAGGTTATCTTCTATATTTTTCGCAAGCGAAACAATCTAAAACTCGGGAAGCGAGAATTGAAAAATGTACCGATAAAATTCTCGATGGAATAGGTTTAATCGATAAATACAGTAAATGAAAGTGGAAAAGCTAGCAGGAAACACCCCATAAAATTAATGGCTAGTTCTCGCCTACTTACAACTACTTGCAGTTCTGCTTCATTATAAGCTATAACATGCAAAGAACCAAAAAACAAAACCAATATAGAAAATTTGTATTTTTAAGTATGTATATTTAGAGATTGTGGGCAATTTAAAAAGAAAGTAATTTTATAACTTGTATCAAATTGAAACTAAAAGAAGACAGGGAATAATGCTGATATTTTTGTTTGACTTGACACGAAACACATTTTTGAAATGAAAAAAAATCTAAAAACACTTTTATTAGGAATTGGAATTGTTCTACTGATCAGTTCCTGCAAGACAAATGCGGGAGCACTTTCGAAGATCAATACCACAACACCTGAATCAGTAGGTATATCGTCAGACTCACTGGTCGTAGCTACCCAACGTTTGCACAAACACGTAGATGACGGCAAACTTCCTGGTACATTTGTCAGAATAATCAAAGATGGTAAAGTGATCTACAATGATACCTATGGCATGATCGATGTCGCCAATAACAAACCCACACAAGAAAATTCCTTGTACCGAATTTTCTCAATGACCAAGCCTATTACCGCTGTAGCCATCATGACCCTTTACGACCAAGGAAAGCTAGAATTAGACGATAAGGTGTCTAAATACATACCTGAGTTTGCCCAAACTGTTGTTTATAAGAAAGTGGATGGTAACCACAGCACACAGCCTCAAAAAAATGAAATGACCATTCGACATTTATTGACCCACACCTCTGGAATACCTTATGGATGGGAACAGAGTTATACGGATTCTGTTTATGCGGCCAGGCAACTTATGAGTCAAGACTGGTCTCTTGCAGAAATGACCAAAGATTTGGCTACAATACCCCTAAAGTTTCAGCCCGGCACAAAATATAACTATGGTTTGGGAATAGATGTGGCCGGTTATATTGTAGAGGTAATTTCAGGTAAAACCTTGGATGCTTATTTTAAGTCTGTCATTTTTGATCCTTTGAAAATGGATGATACAGCATTTTACCTACCTGAAGAAAAAAGAGGCAGGATGTCGGTAAACTATACCCATGACGAAAACGGCAAGATTAAGGCACGAGAGAATTTACTTCCTTTAGACGATGATCACCCACCAAAGTTATTATTGGGTGGCGCAGGTCTCATCTCAACATTGACCGATTATGAAAAATTCTGTAGAATGCTTTTGAATAAGGGAGAATTGAATGGTAAGCGTGTCTTATCAGAAAAAGCGGCCCAAATGATCATGACCGATCAATTCCCGAAGGAAGCGGAGTCCAGTTTAGGAACCGGGCATGGACTTTCAGGTACGGTACATCTAGAAACTGGTGAATATAGTTGGGGAGGTGCCGCGTCTACCAAATTCTGGATAGATCCGACCCATAATCTAATCGTTATCTGCTATACCCAATTGATGCAAGCAAAAACTGATTACGCTAATGAATTTAAGTCTACAGTCGATAGGGCATTGATTGATTAACAATATTGATTTTCCCATATTAGATAAAAAGAAGATTTATTCTTTGATAAGGCGACAACATTTTTGGAATTCAGTGATACAGAAATTACAACGCTCAAAAGCCCATAACACGGTATATGAAATCATAGCCACCTATCGGCAGGCTGCGATTTTTATACTAAACGCTGGTAAAGAGCTAAAAACAAAACGAAATGAAAAACAGAACATCTGAACAATTACGATCCAAACTAAATGCTAACAAATTGATTTATAAAGCCTTAATTATTCTATTAACGCTTTTAACAGCATTTTCAATTTATGGATTAATTGCTAAAGACAATGTACAGACTTTCATAGCCTTATTGGCTGTAGCCTGCACATGTTGGTCATTTATTCCTTTATCATTTAATGCTATTAAAGAAATTAAATCTGAACTAAAACTACGGGAACACACCAATTAGATTTTAATAAACCTTCTAGATAGAGGTAAATTAATACTTATTACAAGCTAAATTCAATTGATTAAGGTGAAAAATGAAGCGGAAATCAGAGCAAAAAAATTCACGGATTTTGTTAATAATAAAATCCTGTTATCAAAACCGTATATAAGTAATTGCTTGTTCAATGCAGACTTACGAACATTCCGCAGGAATGTTCTATCTGTGATTTAGTTGCTAAATTAAGTGCTTAACCAAGCAACTAACTATGCACCAAACCTTACTAATGAATACATAAAAAATCAACATATAACAATCCTTAGGTACACTTATGAAACTAAAAACTATTATTGCCTTATCACTTTTTCTAGGATTTTCGATCAACAACTATTCACAATTAACAGCTAAGGAAAACACCTTATCAAAAATTCGTAGTGAAGGATTCAATAATTCTGAAGCTATGAACATGTTAAGTGAGTTCACTGACGTTTACGGTCAAAGGCTTACAGGTTCTAGAGAATATTACAAGGCGGCCAACTGGATTTCTAATAAGATGAAAAAAGTTGGTCTTCAAAATGTACATTTTGAGAATTATTGTTCCGATTGTCGTGGTTGGAGTATTAAAACCTTTAATGTAGAAATGGTTGCTCCCAACTATATGAAAATTGCGGCCTATCCTTTGGCTATGTCTAAAAGTACCGATGGTATTGTTTCTGGCGAAATAATAAGCATTGAGGATATTGGCGATATGACTAAGGTTCGAAATGAGTTTTCTGGGAAACTGAAGGGTAAAATAATTCTTTTAGGAAAAGAACCAAAGAAGAAATCATTATTAGATACCATTGAGTTTCGATATTCAGATAAACAATTAAAACGAATGGAACAGCAAGTAACTTCTAAAGTGAAAACAACACCATTACCCGAACTATTTAAGGAATGGGAAATAGAAGATGAACAGGAAGTGCCCTTTCTTGAGTTTTTAGAAGCCGAAGGTGCTTTAGCTTTATTGAACACACAGCCCAGTTATTTAGGCGTTTTACACCCTAAAGAAATTTATTACTATAAGGATAGCGACCTAAAACCATTGTCTTATTTTTCAATTATGCCTGAACATTTTGGCAGATTGTTCCGAATGATAAAATTAAATACTACACCCACTATACGTCTTAATTTGAACGCTGAATTTTATAGTGAACCCGAAAATAATGTAAACATCATCGGGGAAATTACAGGTGCTGACGCTAAACTAAAGTCAGAGAGTATTATGCTAGGAGCACATTTCGATTCTTGGCATTCTGGAACAGGTGCTACCGATAATGGCGCTAGTTGCATTGTTTTAGTAGAAGCGCTGCGCATTCTTAAACAAATTAACTATAAACCCAAAAGAACAATTAGGATTGGACTTTGGGGAGGTGAAGAGCAAGCTTTTTTAGGATCGGCTGCATATGCAAAAGAACACTTTGGAGCTTTAAATGAAAAACCAAACGCTGAATCTACAAAAGTATCAGCCTATTTAAATTTAGACAATGGCGCTGGGGTCATTAGAGGGGTTTATTTGCAGAAAAATGAATTGGCAAGGCCAATTTTTCAAGAAATATTTGAGCCAATTTCTAATTTAAGTTCTGGAGCTATAACTATTGAAAATACACTTTCTACAGATCACGAAACTTTTGATCATTATAATATACCATCATTTCAATTTATACAAGATGCCCTAGCTTATAACACTTCTACGCATCATACCAATCTTGACCTATTGGAATATGTTCATGAAAATGACATGATTAAAAATGCTGTCATTTTAGCCTGGACCATTTATTCTTTGGATAATATGAAAGAAAAAATCCCTAGAAAGAAAAATAACCCCCAGTAAAAACGAATATAAAAAATAGCGATAATAGTGCTTATAAGAAAGAATAAATATAAAACAAAGCTAAGTTACAAACCTATAATTTACAGTAAAGGCTAATTTTAACTTGTGTAAATTATGCCCCTTAACGAACAGACTCAATACAGCAGACTATAATGCGGATATAACTTCTAATACTGAAGGTTCATTTCAAATTATTGTTAAGGATTCCGAAGGAGTTACAGAGCTTGAACGCACCATTGATGGCGGTACTGAGCCTGATACTATAGGAGGGGTTACATCTTCCGGAAGTTCAGGTATATGGACCGTAACTATTCAGGTTACTAACTTTAATGGAGACGGTAGTTTCTCCCTAAGCGAAGGAGATTAATTGAAAGTAAACCATTTATATTCAACCCTGTCAAGAACCTTGGCAGGGTTTTTTATTTCATTTCATATTAAAAATTGAAAAGTAAGTATTATAATATACGCCATACATCGCAAGTTCTAAATCTCCAAAAAAATACTATCTTCAAACTATTAAACAAACATACGAGCTGAGACCTTTGTGCATCATTATAACGAATCGCTAACTAATGATGGTACTAAACGACGTTTTGCCTAGCACAACGAAATTTCCTGAGGATAATTAAGTGAAGTACCCGCGAAAGCGGCAAAGACCTATTAATTTGAAACTATGATTAAGTTTTTTAGAAAAATTAGACAAAAATTGCTGACTGAAAATAAATTCAGCAAATATCTGATTTATGCCATTGGAGAAATAATCTTGGTCGTTATTGGAATTTTGATTGCATTGCAGATTAATAATTGGAATGAAGTTCAAAAGGGCAAAATGAAAGCTACCACTATTTTGAAAGAAATTCGTTCGGATATGTTTAAAGATTTAGAGTTAATCGAAGAATTAAAACCTTATTGGGGAAGAGAGATTATGTACTTTAAAAAGGTTTTACCTTCATTTAATCCTCGAAAAGAAATAACTTCAATTGAAGGTTTTGATACTATTAGCAAAATATCTTATTCGGAGTTATTTGGATATGATATGCCCTTTCGGTCAAGCACAAGTGCCTACGATGCAATGATTGCTGATGGCAATTCTGACCTTATAACAAATGACACCTTATATTCAAATATTCAAAGGTTTTATACTTTTAATGCACCGACCAATGAAAATCTTTTTGAAATCTTGAGGCAGGAATCATCTGATTTAAATTATAAATATGCTCATATAATAGCTTATAAGCCTTATAAAAACATTAGTGATTTAACGGATGAGTATTTAATTGCTGATCTTAATATTTATTTTCAATCAAAGAATTTTTATTATTGGAGAACATTTGTAATAAACCAGGAAAGCCTTAAGGATATTATTTCTCAAATTGACAAAGAATTATTAGAATAATAGCTGAATAAAAAATAACGAAAGCACAACAAAACCTAAACGCAGTGCGGACATTAGGGCAAAACCGAAAAGTTTCCTTGCCTCCGCACTCCGCTTAGCTCAAGCGTTGTTTGTTATTGGGTACCTTATACAAACATCCTTTACAATTCTATTTCTTAACCTATTCGTATTGCTATACTGACAATTTTAGAAAACTTTGGGGATTCATTAAATTTGTCATTAAAATAAACATCAGCAATTTGTTTTTTACCCGGTAGATGAGCATCTAAACTAAAGACTTAAAACGCGCAATCATTAAATGTTTTTATGTAAAAACTAAAAACATTTAATATAATTTATTCCCTTTCCTGCCGTTATTTAAAATTATAAACCAAATAAAATAACATGAAAAAAGTAGGATTTTTAAAAATTGCTATAGTTTTAATGGCAATAATTTCAGTTGTTAGCTGTAGCAAAGATGATGACACGTACGTCGATGTAACCGTAAATGGTACTTTGCTGGTCGGAGACCGTTCAGATTTTAATGGAGACATAGATGCGAGTTTTAAGGGTAACGGCGGTTCTGCGTCTCGTACTTTTAGCTGGAATAATAGACTCAATACAGCAGACTATAATGCGGATATAACTTCTAATACTGAAGGTTCATTTCAAATTATTGTTAAGGATTCTGAAGGAGTTACAGTGCTTGATCGAACCATTGATGGCGGTACTGAGCCTGATACTATAGGAGGGCTTACATCTTCCGGAAGTTCAGGTATATGGACCGTAACTATTCAGGTTACTAACTTTAATGGAGACGGTAGTTTCTCCCTAAGCGAAGGAAATTAATTGAAAGCAAACAATTTATATTTAACCCTGTCAAAAACCTTGGCAGGGTTTTTTATTTCATATTAAAAATTGAAAAGTAAGTATTATAATCTACGCCCTAAAACGCAAGTTATAAATCTCCAAAAAAATTCTATCTTCAAACTATAAAGCAAACATACGAGCTAAACCGTTGACAATAGTTATGAAACTACTATCTAAATAACATCAAACTCTAAAATATACAATAATGATCAAAAGGACAGCTTATTAGAGAAACCATCTAAGGATGCATTTACTATTTAAAAATTAGCCATAGAATATGTGCCGCATACCGGTTGAGGCCTATACTTGTTTTGGCCTCTTTAAATCATGTAGCAAAAAAGTAAACGGTGAAATGCAAAAAGTGAGATGTTTACCATCTCACTTTTTAAACAAATTTATAGTTTTAATCTACTACTAATTAATCTGTTACAGTAATTGTGCCAGTCATAGAACCATGAAATTCACAATTGTAGTATAAGGTATTTGGTGCATTGGTAGGTACAGTAAATGTTATTGTTCCAGATACAGCGCCATTATTGCTAACACCTGAACTGTAGGCGTCTCCTGTGCCTGTTCCTTGTACTGTTTTTATAAAGAAGGGGTGACCTGGGGCATTTACGTTAAAAGTATAGGTACTCCCTCTCTTAAACGTAAAGTTTGGATTACTCGAGTTTGAAAGCCCTTCTCCGTTAAAAATATACGCTGATGCTCCGCTATTGGTTACATTATATGTTTTTGACTCCGCGCCTGCGTTAGAACCAATATTGCCTTGAGCGACGATTGTAGCTAAATCAGAATCACTAAGATGAACATTTACATAAGCGTTAATCGTCAATAACTCGGTATAGGTTACCGCAGCACCACCAACTAAAGTTTCTACTTGCGTTTTACTAATACCTGTATCTCCATTAACGGCAGTTAAACCCGCTATAATAATTCCTGTAGTAGCGATATCATTTTCGTGGATGTGAGCTGGGTGACTACCCCCAGGAGGGGTTCCCGTAAGATTGATGGTTACCAAGGTCGTTTCATTAATACGTTCAGCAAATTCGATAGTACCACTAATCCCAGGAACATCTTTTTCGTTTAAATTATAGCTTATTTTTTCGCCGGTTAGTTCATTTTGCCCTATATCTCCTTGTGCGACTATTGTAGATAATTCTTGGGCACTTAAATGTACATTGATATAACCATCAAAATCAAGTAGTCCTTCGTAAGTAATGGCTGTACCATCATTAAGGGTTGTAAATGTAGTAATACTTTTTCCTGTATTGCCATTAACAGGTTCAAGTGATAATGCAATATCACCGCCTTGAGCAGCAGTATTAAAGTGAATGTGCGCTGGGTGAATACCGCCTGCAGGGGTGTTTTGTACATCTATTTCAATAGATAACGTGGCATCGCTATTTTCGATAAATTTAGCTGTACCGGAAATACCAAAATCACCCAGTGCCTCTAAGGCATAGATTTTTGAATTTAATTCAGTTACGGGTACACTTACTTCTTCGTCATCACTGCAACTAATAAAAATCAAAGGAATCATTAGTAAAAAGGACAGTAAATTTTTGTTTAAATTTTTCATAGTTTTTTTTATAAAGATACAATAAATATTTGTTTTGTTTAATGTTTAATGTTTTTAGTTAAACAATAATTGTCAAGTAAGTATAAAAGTTGGTATACTCAAAAATCAAAAATTATTGAAAAATAGATTTATTGGGGCTTGTATGGTCATAAACTACTGCCAACATCAGATACAATTAATTGTTTTCTTTTTTCCTATGTCCTCCTGACCCAGTTGACTTTCTATCTTTTATTTATTCGTTAGCGTAAAGGCTATAAAACACGCCACAGTTCAAATAAAAAAACCTATCTAGATAATTTTGTATATTTAATGGTTGGGTGCATTAAAAGGTAATATGGCTAAATACGTAAACACAAAAATGAAAATACTATTCATCGTACTTGGAATACTCCTCCTTGTTTTTATCGTTAGCCAAGTCTTTTCTTTTACTAGTCAAAGAAATATTGAGACCTATCCTTATGTCGTTAATAAAACATATGACACCTTTGAAATAAGAAGTTATGAGGCAAGGTTATTTACGGCCGTTAAACTCTCCACTACTGGGTATAAAAATTCTTCAAGTAAAGGGTTCTCTGTTTTAGCAGGATATATTTTTGGAGGAAATGAAAGGAATGAAAAAATAGCGATGACCGCTCCAGTAACTATGTCGTTAGAAGATTCTATGACGATGATGTTTATGGTTCCAAAGAAATTTAACAAAGAAATGCTTCCTAAACCTGATCAATCTCTTATAGAATTTAAGGAAGAGCCGGCAAAAACTGTTGCTGCCATACAGTTTAAGGGTTGGGCTAATGATAAAAAAATAGCAAGGTATCAACAAGAATTAAAATCAGCTTTAGAGGCAGAGAACATTCCTTATTTTGACCGGTTTTACTTTTTGGGCTATAATGCACCTTATGAAGTTTTTAATCGCAAAAATGAAATCATAGTTGAATTACAATGAAAAGCGTTTGACTAAAAACAAAACGAACAGCAACCGTGTACATGAATTAATGGCACCCTTAGCGATGTTGTGCTTCATAGACCAACGCTTAGCACATAGTAATCCACATTAAAAATCAAAATGATATGAAGAATAGACATCTTTTATTAATTTTCGCTTTAAGTTTTTCACTTTTACAAAGCCAGAATTCAGAAAATGATAAAGAACTCATAGGCCCCGCTCATGGGTCGTTGGTCATAGTAGGAGGAGCGATGCAAAGCGAAGCCATAATCAACCGTTTTATTGCATTAGCGGGTGGTAAAGATGCTGTGATAGTCGTAATACCAACGGCAAGTGGTAGCGATAGCTATGATCAAAATTCTGGTTTTGCTGGAAGATTAAGAGCCTTAGGCGCTACCAATGTAAGTGTTTTGCATACCTACGACAGAAAAATTGCGGATTCTGATGCTTTTGTGGAGCCATTGCAAAATGCTAATGCCGTTTGGTTTGGAGGAGGCAGACAGTGGAGACTTGTTGATTCTTATAAAAACACCAAGACCGAAATAATGATTGGAAAGGTTCTAGAGCGTGGTGGTGTGGTCGGTGGCTCTTCTGCTGGCGCAACCATTCAGGGTAGCTACCTGGCACGTGGAGACACGGAAAACAATCAAATTATGATGGGCGACCATGAAGAAGGCTTTAACTACCTAAAGAATGTAGCTATTGACCAACATGTTTTGGCAAGAAATCGACACTTCGATATGTTTGAGATATTAAAGAACCACCCAGAGTTATTGGGTATTGGCATTGATGAAAATACGGCAATAGTGGTTAAGGGAAATGAGTTTGAAGTCATTGGAGAAAACTATGTACTTGTTTATGACGGAAATTTTTATTCTAAAGAGGGTTTTTCGCTAAAAAAACTACCTGAAAAATCTAGTCTTTTTTATTTTCTTAGAAAAGGAGATACTTACGATTTGTTGAATAGAAAAGTAAAATAATAAAAACACAGCTGCCAACAAAGTTATAGCTAAGCCATGCCTTAGTCTCTGCTCATCTGGAAAACCCTATCTGATGTGATGCCCGCCACCTCACCGGCAGATTTGCTTAACACACAACGAACCGTACACAAAACCTATCTAGATAATTTTGTATTTTTAATGGATACCAGAAAGTAAAACGAATAATAATAATGAAACTTGAACTATATCAAATAGATGCCTTTACAGATAAAATATTTGGCGGAAATCCTGCGTGCGTTGTTCCTTTAAATGATTGGTTGCCTAATGCTATATTATTCAAGATTACGAAAGAAAATGCAGTTGCTGAAACGGCTTTTTTTGTAGACAAAGGAGCTAAAATACATCTACGCTGGTTTACCCCTGAAATTGAAATGGATTTATGTGGTCACGCAACGCTCGCAACAACTCATTGTTTAAAAACAATCTTAAACTATCCAAAAGACAGCATCATATTTGAAACACTAAGTGGCGATGTAATTGTTTCCATAAAAAATGATGTGTACAGTTTAGACTTCCCGTCACGAATGCCTGTTGCTGCTGAGCTACCTGAAATAATTAAAAAATCACTAAACATACAACCTAAAGAAGTTTTTAAATCGAGAGATTATATGTTGGTGTATGACACAAAGCAAGAAGTTGAGAATATCAAAATTGATAGGCAAATCTTTGACCAAATAAACCTTGGTACAGGCGGAGTAATTACTACAGCTAAAGGAGAAAATTGTGATTTTGTTTCGAGGTTTTTTACACCACAAGCTTCAATTTTAGAAGACCCAGTAACTGGTTCAGCCCATTGCTCATTAATCCCGTTTTGGTCAATGAGACTTGGAAAAGAAAAACTTAAGGCACTACAAATTTCGGATAGAGGTGGAGCGTTACAATGCATAAATAAAAGCGATAGAGTAATCATCAGCGGAAAAGCGAAAACCTATTCTATCGGAAATATATGGACTGAATAAAAATTACGGCCAACATGATATACAGCAAATAGGGCTGGTTAGTCTTTGACCTAAAATAAAGGTTTGGTTTTTGCCCTACTTACCATATATTTAACATGAGGCAGAAAACAGAAAGTCAACACAAGGTAAAAAGATTTTAAAAGAAAGCATATGGCAAAAAAAATTGTATTCACGATGCTTGCTGCTTTTTTAGCCTATAACACCTACAAGCTGACCATCACTTTTTTTGAGGTAGCACCAGAAAAATTTTCACTTTTGGCCATTAGTGTATCCGCTATTGCCTTTACCTTTTTAATCACAGGTGTTCTAGCTTTCTTAGGCTTTGTGTACCCCACCAACAAAATTTTACCGAAGAAGTACTATCAAATTGAAAACCCAAAAACGCTTCATATATGGTATACATGGCTTGGCGTTGCCTATTTTAGGTGGTTTCTTTTGAAAACTTTTTATCGAAAAAAAGAGAATAAAAAATATTTTAACGGTACAAAATCGGGCATTTTACTTTTTAATTACCATACCAAGCAATCTGAATTTGGACATCTTATGGCATTCATTTTGGTTTTTGCGCTTTCTCTGGTCTTGCTTTTTAAAGGGCACACCTATGTTTTTATGTGGATGCAACCTTTGAACGTTATACTGAATTTTTACCCGATACTACTTCAGCGTAAACATCGAATACCCATTCAACGATTGCTAAAAAAAATGTGACAAAAAGATGGGAAAGGACTTAAACCTAAAGATAAGTACTGGTAGCAGAAAGTTGTACTAAATTAGTGTTTAAAAAAGCTCGAAACCACATACGATACTTGCTAAGCAAGCGAAACAAACAACAGGCCTATGCACATATGTAATAGCGAAAGTGAAGATATTGATAGCATATTTGAACTTTATAAATTAGCCACCGACTTTCAAAAAACGAAATCAGCAGTTCCTTGGCCGATGTTCGACAGAAAATTAATTCAACAAGAAATTGCAGAAAACCGACAATATAAAATAGTAGTAGATAATGAAATTGCCTGTGTTTGGGCAATTACAGAAAGTGATGCTCAAATTTGGGAAAAAAGAAACGAAGATCCCGCAGTTTATATTCATCGTATTGCGACAAGCCCAAACTTTAGAGGTCGAAATTTAGTACGCGAAATTGTACATTGGTCAAAAGCCTATGCCAAACAGCATCATAAAAAGTATGTACGAATGGATACTGTAGGAGAAAATATGGGCCTCATTAGGTATTATAAAAAATGTGGGTTCGATTTTTTAGGCTTATCCAAATTAAAAGATACGTCTCAACTTCCGGCGCATTACAGTAATGCCACCGTTTGTTTATTTCAAATGAGCCTTTAACAGGAAATTCATGGCATCGGAAAATCCTGGTGACTAAACCGAAACAATGAATTGCTGGCGGAAGTCAGCGTATTAAAATCCTATTGTATTTTCTATATTATTTGTATGTACTAAATTAGGTGTTTAAAGAAGCCATGAATCATACACCTAACATTAGCAACCTTATCAAAAATCAAAAGCATTAATGCATTAAAAGAGTATTCTAATGAAAAATATTTTAAATAATAAATTCTTACTAGTTCTTATCGTACTAGTAGCCATAGGCTGTAAAACAGAAAATAAAAACGCTGAAAACCCTAGAACAGCGACAAGCTTTGTTAGCAACGCCCTGTTAAAACATAAGGTAATATCAGAGGGCCATCCTATGGCAGTTTGGGAAAAGAAAGCAGAAAATCCTAAAGGCCTTATGCTCTTTGTGCATGGGCGCACGTGGAGCGGCGTTCCTGATTTTGATTTGCAAGTAGAAGGTGAAGATTTATCTTTGATGGATGGTTTGGTGGCCCAAGGCTATACCACATACGCTATTGATTTACGAGGTTATGGAGGCACACCAAGAGATGCCACAGAATGGGCTACACCCAATAAGGCTTCAAAGGATATTTTGACGGTTTTAGATTGGATTTCTGCTCAAAATAAGGATCGTAAAGTGCACCTATTTGGTTGGTCTATGGGATCCACACTATCCTTATTAGCAACGCAACAAAATGCAACTAAAATAGCAAGTTTAACGGTTTTTGGTTATTGGCAAGATTTAGACGTTGAAATCCCTGAGAGTTCAAGTGATATGCAGTTAGAGAAACGCATAAATACGGCTGAAAGCGCTGCCAGTGATTTTATCACCCCAGGAAGCATAAGCCAAAAGTCGATTGATACCTATGTAAAAATGGCCTTAGCGAGTGACCCTATCCGCGTTGATTGGAAAAATGAAAGTGACTATAATGCTATTGACCCTTCATTAATCACCGTACCCGTGTTACTTTTGCAAGGAGAGTTCGATCCACTGTCACCCACAGCACATCAGGCTAAACTATTTACGCGGTTAAAATCATCTGATAAAAGTTGGCGTGTCATTGCAGGTGGAGACCATGCCGCCTTTATGGAAACACCCAGAGAAGAATTTATTCATTCATTAAGCGCATTTATAGATAGTTTTAATGAATAGTGCCTTTCTTCAAAAGGGGTCTTTACTCCTAAAATAACGAGTGCGAATTTAATCCAAAGAAGCGTTGTTCTTCCCATCAATAACCTGAAAATATAAGCGTCAAACGAAATGAAACAAGCCATAACACATACAAAAGAAAAGGTTGTTTGGATAACAGGTGCTTCGTCCGGAATAGGCAAGGCCATGGCCTTTGAGTGGGCAAGATTAGGATATAAAGTGGTTGTTTCTGCCAGACGCAAAGAACTATTAGAAAAAATCGCTCTAGAGATTCGCCATTCGGGTGGTGAAGTATTGGTCGTCCCTGTTGATATTATGGAAGAAGCATCCATAGAAGATGCTGTTCAAAGAATTATAAGCGCTTGGGGACGTTTAGATATTACTGTGGCCAATGCTGGATTTGGTGTTTTTGGAAGTATAGCTAAATTAACGGCTAAAGATTGGGACAGACAATTACGAGGCAATGTCACAGGCTTAGCCTTAACAGTAAAATATGCGCTACCACACTTGAAGCAAAACCGGGGTCGGATTGGTTTACTCGGCAGTGTAGGGGCTTATCTTCCTAATCCTAATGTAGGTGCCTATGGCGCGTCAAAAGCAGCGGTTCATTCGATTGGTCTGACTTTACAAGTTGAATTAAAGGGTACTGGGGTGACCTGTACAACGATACATCCTGGCTTTGTGGAGTCTGAGATTGCCAGAATTGATAATGAAGGCCTTTGGCATCCTGAACGTTCAGATCCACGTCCGTCAAAATTAATGTGGCCAACAGATAAAGCGGCAAAAGTTATCGTGAAAGCCATAATTAAGCGAAAAAGAACCTATATTTTCACAACGCACGGAAGAGTTTTTGTTTGGTTGCAGCGCTGGTTTCCTAGCTTGGTGAGAACTATTGTTGCCAAAGGTCCAAAACCAGAATAAAAAATAGAAGTAGTAGCCTATCCAAAACCCAAGAGAAGAAAAAACAAATGTACAGCAGCATCGATACGGTATTTTAATCCCCATCAATGAAAGAAATAGACAAAGGAACTAGAGGTACAAATTAGGTGAGTCAGGTATTTACAAATTTCATCTAAAAGATTTAAAAGGCAAATTGTATGATATCCACTGGGCTTAGTTTACCATTTTTTGGGGGTACAAAGCAATTGTGCTATCTTTAATCCAGCGCTTAGGGGCATCAAAATAAAACTGACTGTTCAGCGCATTACTTTTTATTATCAAGCATAGTATAACCAAAATAATACCATGAATATATTTAAATTTTTTGCAAGATTTACGCTGCTTTTTGTTTGTGTAAGTTCTTGTAAACCAACGGAGCAAAAAAAGAATTTCAAGATTGAAGAACTAAGCATTACTGCTATTCACAAAGCCTATGAGGAAGGTGAATACAATAGTCAAGAGCTAGTGAAGGCCTATATAGAAGCTATACATACCAGTGATGACAAAATTAATGCCATCACGATCATCAATCCTAATGCGGAACAAACAGCATGTGCTCTTGACGAAGAATACCAGCGTACCAAGGTTTTACGCCCGCTTCATGGTATTCCGATTATCATTAAAGACAACATCAACACAACAGGTTTACCGACGACTGCTGGTGCTTTCGCCCTTCAAGATTTTGTTCCGGACGAAAACGCATTTGTGATTGATAAACTTATAGAGGCAGGTGCAATTATTCTCGCAAAATCAAATATGGCCGAATGGGCCTTTTCTGCCAAGCATACAGAAAGCTCTACCCATGGAACAACCTTAAACCCTTACAATCGCGATTATGTTCCTGCGGGTTCAAGCGGTGGTACGGCGGCAGCGGTGGCTGCAAACTTTGCCCTAGGTGGTTTGGGTACTGATACAGGGAATTCTATTCGAGGCCCTTCATCGCACACAGCGCTAGTAGGGTTTAGAACTACGATTGGCCTCATCAGTAGAGAAGGAATCGTTCCTTTATTTTTAAGAAATGATGTGGTCGGCCCCATGTGCCGCAGCGTCGAAGATGCCACAAAAATAATGGAAGTAATGGTGGGTGTAGATGCAAAAGACCCTAGTACTCAAAATTCTATCAATAAAACACCTGAGAACTATCGACAATATTTAGTTGCAAATGGCTTAGAGGGGGCTAGAATAGGTGTTCTTAGGGAGCTCAGCGATGATAAAATTGATACTGATATTCAAGTTTTATTTGAAAAAGCAATTTCGGATTTAGATTCCTTAGGCGCTGTCATCATTGACCCCCTAGTAATTCCTAATTTTAGCAGGCTTAGACAAAACCAATGGTGCGCTAGCTTTAGAACTGATGTGGAGTCTTTTTTAGCGACCTATGTAAAAAGAGACAGCCTTAAAACCTTAGAAGATATTATTAGAATCGGTAGCACTTCTGACTATTCAAAAGAACAATTAATAGAGAGTACCACGGCGAAAGGAAGGTGGGGAGATTCTGATGCCGAATGTTTAGATGCGTACCATGATGTACATAGAATTGCTTTTCGAGAAGCCATAGAAAATGTTATGGACTCCTTAAATATACAGGCAATTATCTATCCCTCATGGAATAATAAACCAGCCCATTTTGACCGTTTTCAGGAAGAATATAAAGGAGATAACAGCCAAATAATTGCACCTCATACAGGACAACCCGCCTTTACAGTCCCCATGGGTTTTAGTGCTGAACAGCTGCCTGCAGGTCTTCAATTTCTTGGAAGGATGTATGACGAGCCAACTTTAATCAAAATAACCTATGGCTACGAGCAGGGTACAAAACACAGAATTCCACCATCACTTTAGAGGAAGGCTATCACTAGAAACCAAAAGCATAAGCATAAGGAGTTAAAGTAGAGGCCCAAAAAAAATAGAAAAGTCAAAATGATCCATATGCTCTAAATAATGTAACTTACACATATAAAAATAAATACTATGTCATCACGATTTTCTCTTTTAGGCACCATGGCCATTGCCCTACTATTTTTGGGTTCTTGTGCCGATTCGAACAAAGAATTTGCCACCATGATTATTCATGGGGGAACCATTTACACGGTCGACTCGACCCAAACCACCGTTGAGGCAGTAGCTATAAAAGATAACACCATTCTTTTTGCGGGAAGTTTGGCCGAAGCGGAGAGCTACAAAAACGAACAAACCCAAGATATGGACTTACAAGGAAAGACCATGACGCCAGGTTTAATTGAAGGCCATGGTCATTTTATGGGTTTAGGCTATAATGAACTACAGCTCGATCTAATGAATACGAACAGCTACCAAGAAATTATTGATGCGGTGGCAGAACGCGTAAAAACGGCGAAACCGGGTGAGTGGATTGTAGGCAGAGGTTGGCACCAAAGTAAGTGGGATAGTATTCCTTCTGACAATGTCATGGGCTTTCAAACACACTATAGGCTTAGTGAGGTGTCTCCTGACAATCCTGTATATTTAAGTCACGCTAGTGGCCATGCGGGCTTTGCCAATGAAAAAGCAATGGAAATTGCTGGTTTACAAGTGGTAAATCCAGAAGGTTTTAAAAGCTTTGAAATTGAAGGTGGCGAAGTAATCGTTGATAAATCGGGTAGACCCACTGGTATTTTTAATGAGCGTGCGCAATCCTTAATTGGTAAGCACATCCCTCAAAAGACCACAGAAACAAATACCCAAGCTTTTAATCTAGCTGTCGAAGCCTGTTATAAAAACGGGATAACTAGTTTTCATGATGCGGGGATTGGTCGAGAAGCCATATCTCTTTATGATGAAATGAAAGCGAAGGATAATATGGGGATAAGAATTTATGCCATGCTTACGGGATGGGATGAAGAACTGCTGAAGGAGTGGTACTCAAAAGGACCACAGGTAGATCCAGACCATCGTTTTACCATTCGTTCGGTAAAATTAAATTGTGATGGAGCTTTAGGAGCACGCGGGGCTTGGCTTTTAGAACCCTACACAGACCGTCCAGACCATTTTGGCCATGAAACACTTCCGATGGAATTTGTGAAAGAAACGGCATTAAATGGCTTACAGCATGGGTTTCAAGTATGTGCCCATGCCATAGGGGATAGGGCCAATAGAGAAATTCTAGATCGCTATGAGGCTGCATTAAATGAAGCTTCAAAATTAGGTACCGATCATAGGTTTCGTATTGAGCACGCACAGCATTTGCATCCAGATGATATTCCTAGGTTTGCCGAATTAAGTGTGATTCCCGCGATGCAAGCGGTGCACATGTCTTCCGACAGGCCTTGGGCTATTGATCGTTTAGGGGAAAAACGCATTAAGGAAGGCGCCTATATGTGGCAAGCCTTATTGCAAAGTGGTGTTCCCATTGTAAATGGTACCGATGTTCCGGTAGAACCTATTAACCCTATTGCTAGTTTTTATGCCAGCGTGAGTAGAAAAACATTGAAAGGGATGCCAGAAGGTGGTTACGAACCCGAACAAAAAATGACCAGAGCTCAAGCTTTAAAATCATATACTTTAGACGCTGCTTATGGTGCTTTTGAAGAAGCGATTAAAGGCTCTATCAGTGCTGGTAAGCTGGCCGATTTTACGATTTACAATCAAGATTTAATGACCGTTCCCGAAGATGATATTTTAAAGACTAAAATAGCAATGACTATTTTTGATGGAAAGGTCGTTTATCAGGCAAAAGATTAAACATCTAAAAAAAGCAAGCTCAGGAATAGGGCATTTTTTTAGGCTTAAACTTGGCGGGTATGTCGCAAATAAAAAACAGGAATTAAAAATATAGAAAGCAATCTATTTGCAAAAAATCAGCATATTCCTATGAAGATAGCCGTATTTAGTACAAAATCATATGATCAAGAATATTTTGAAAAGTATAGCAAAGATGTTTCGAATAGTTTTTCGTTCTTTGAAACAGCGCTTACTAGTGACACGGCTAATCTAACCATAGGCTTTGATGTCGTATGCGTTTTTGTAAACGATAATGTGGATAAAAATACCATTGAAATACTTTCAAAAAATGGCGTTAAACTAATTGTATTACGATGCGCCGGATTTAATAATGTTGATGTTGAAGCTGCGAAAAACAAGCACATTAAAGTTGTTCGTGTGCCCGCATACTCCCCTGAGGCAGTATCGGAACATGCAGTGGCCTTAATACTAACCTTAAACAGAAAAACACACAAAGCCTACAATAGAGTCCGAGAAGGAAACTTTTCATTAAAAAATTTAATTGGGTTTAATCTAAAGGGTAAGACCATTGGCGTCATTGGCACGGGTCAGATTGGTAAAACCTTTTGCCAAATAATGATAGGATTTGGCTGTAAGATTATTGCTTTTGATGTTTTACAATCAGAAGAATTGATCGCTTTAGGCGTACGTTATCTTCCAGTACATGAGGTATTTAAACAATCAGATATTTTGTCTTTACATTGCCCATTAAATAGCAATACCAAACATATCATCAACAAAACGTCTATAGCTCAAATGAAAGAAGGGGTTATGATTATCAATACCAGTAGAGGTGCATTGATAAATACATTCGATGTCATCCAAGGGCTTTCGAATAAAAAAATCGGCTACTTAGGAATTGATGTTTATGAACAAGAAGAAAATCTTTTTTTTGAAGATTTTTCAGAACGTATCATACCAGATGATCTTTTATTACGACTCAATAGTTTTCCCAATGTATTGATCACTTCTCATCAAGCATTTTTTACGAAAGAAGCGATGGCCGAAATTACCACGACGACATTGGATAATATTAAGGCTTTTGAAAAAAACCAAGAATTAGTAAATGAAGTAAAATAAGTTTTCTACCTTTTTTTGCTTGTACAGAAATAAAATTTTGAACTATTAAAAACGGGACTTACTTTTTTCTAAACTAAACACATTAGTAGCACCCAAAAAAAATCTTGCTTAGCGAAGGTGACTCAAGCGAGTACAAGAAGCCGAAAAATCTCTTATGATGCCAGCCATTAGCGGCTAAAGACAACTACCTTTCGGGAACTTAGTTAAGCTTCTTAGACTTATCTTTTGGAGAATTTCTCCTTAGATTTAGGACAAAACCTTTCAATAATTTTATTTTCCATCAAAATTCAAGAAACAAAGCTGTTACATGTTCATCGGTTTTCGAAATGATTTCACTTAAAAAGACGTCGGGAATTGTACTATCTTTGTTTTTGGTTTGGAAAATTTAAAAATACCACTAGGCCAAGGATTCGGCTCGTTTGAGTGCATTTAAAAAACCAGATTAAGATTAAAAAATGAAGTGTATCTTTTTAAACCCAAGGCAAAAAAAACGTTCTAACTACCTTACCTGTTCACTGCTTTTGAGTCTTTTAATGATGGGCTGCCTATCGAATAAAAAAATAAAGCAAAAAACAATTCTTGCGGGTTCGGATCAAAATGCATTGCAATCCACTAGCAATACGGGTAGTGCTGTTCATGAGGAACAAGCCTATGGTTTTGATGATCACCAACTTATTCGAGGAAACTCGGATCCCAAAACACCAATGCAACCCCATACAGCGGATTCGCTAAGGATTCAACTCACCACTCCTGAAGAAAACGAAATTATAGCCAAAGCAATACTAGTCGAAGAATTTGCAAACCCTAATATTGTAGACATTAGCAGTCCGGTGGCAGATAGGATTGTTGAAAATTACTTGAATAGTACCAACAAAGAGCCTGGTGGTCATTGCCTTAGCGTCAGTAAAGACCGTTTTGAAAAAGCCTATAAAGAAATTTATGGGCATTTGCTGTACCAAGATTTACCCGATAGCATGGGCTCAAAATTTTATACCCCTAAAGAAGTATTTAATTTTCTCTATGTTTCCGCTTCGGGCACCCACAGCGGATGGCGAAGTCTACCAGAAATCTATAGAGGCAAGGGTAATGCCGGAGCTATTGCCTATGCCGGTATGGGTACCTTGGTTGATTCATCTGGAGTTTGGAGTGGCCATTTAAGACCTGGAGCACTTATGCAGGTTTGGCGTTTTAAAGATGACTATGAACAAGTTGTACGCGGTGTAAATGTAAAAAAACTAGATCCCTATGGCCATTCGTTCATCTTTATAGGCTATGTACGCGATGAAAAAAAAGAGATCATTGGTCTTAAAATTGCAGATCAGGGTTTTCAAAGTTACCGTCCCTTAAGACCTCGTGATTACCAAGTATGGTGGGCCGTAAACCTCACTATTTAGACTAAAAAGTTAAGGGAAAATTAAAATTTAACATTTATAATCAAATTTTTTAGTACTTAAAACGTTAAGCATAAATAAGATTACCCCCTAATCTATCTAAAAAAACGCTTATGTTCTTATTGTACCTACTACTCTCATTTGGTTTTTTAAACGAAATACCCACAAATTCAGCCAACGACCTTACTATTGAAAAGCCCCTGCCAATAGCTGAAATGATGCATTTTAAGAATGCAAAATTTAGGACGTCTAAAAAAAATTTAGACAGTATTGCAATTTCCTATTCCAATACAAAAATAAGTGCTGCTGAACTTCGAAAAAGCTTAAAAGAAAACCTTTCATTAGGGACTATTTCTTTTGATCATGTGAAAACAGAATTTACAAATCAGCTCGTAGATAAAATCATACCTCATTGGTATGGTACTCCTTGGAGTTTTGGTGGTCATACGGCGATCCCCAATCAGGGTAAAATTGCTTGTGGTTATTTTATTTCGACCACACTTCGCGATATGGGAATGAAACTCAACCGCTATACTTTAGCACAAAAATCGCCAATCGATGAAGCTAAAATGATTAGCTGTGGTGCTGAAATTAAGACCGTTACCCAAGATACTCCAGAAAAGGCATTCGAGGAAATCGATAGCTTAACCAAAGAAGGCATTTATTTTATTGGCTTTGACGAAGGGCATGTAGGCTATCTTTTAAAACGTGAGGGAGAACTACTTCTTATTCACTCTAACTATCTTGCTCCAATCTCAGTCTGTATAGAACCGCTAGAAGCATCAAGAGTTTTTAAACGTTTTACGACTTTTCATTTAGTCGCTATATCGCATAACGAGGTACTTTTACAGCGTTGGTTAGACAATGGGGCGATTTTGTAATAAATGATGATCCAGAATTTAACATACGAATTCCTGTAAAATACATGGTTAAGGGCAAAACGTTTTTAGGTACTTCTTTATGCAGCCATAATCTTCTTTATAGGCTTCTTAACGAAGCTCGATGTAATGTTTAACAAGCCGCTCATCAGCCTAAAAAAACTATTTTTCTTCAGCAAGCTGCGAAGCTTATTTGGGCTTCAACAGTATTTTTAAACCCTTGATGTGCATTTTTTGATGTTTTTCAAGCCCTAGAGACAGCTTAAAATTGACCTCTAAATGCGTCGAAAGAGCTAAAGTTTTTTCTCTTCCATACTGCTTTTGGATGGCTGCTAAAAATGCCTGCGACCCATAATAACTTCACTAGTCATCCTTATAAAAGGGCTTTTAATTTGTAAGAAACTATACATTTCCAAGTTTTCACAACAGAAACAAACCAAGCTACAACATAAAATTCTACAGCTTAGGGATATATGGCATATTTGTTAGTAAATCTTGGATAAGTTACGTCCAATTGACTTTTATCAATGTTTTTCATGCAAAATGATAGGAGACAACCAAAGATGTACACAACCAACGTACCAAACTAAATTACAAATGCAAACTTTGTTTTTAAAAAAAACGCTATTTTTTCTCGTACTATGTATAGGTTTAGGCTTTTTTACTAAGGCCTATAGTCAAGAATATACCCCTTTTACAAGAACGTATACCAACGGTGACAACTTTAGGTATCAGGCGAATATAAAGGGAGATTTAACATTTATTGCGAATAACATTCTGAATCGAAAAACAGAAGACCGCACGGAAGGACGTTGGGAAAGAAGGCGTGGTAATTGGGTGTATGTGGAAACAACAATTCCAGGAGAAGATACTGACGTTCCGTACAATGATACTGGAAACAGCTCAGAATACAATGATAATATCAACATGCGCTATGTGGATATTGATTCGGATGTGTCGACCTTTAGTTCAAGTTCTGCAAATTTTGTATTCCCTGAGCCTAACTGTAGTCAAATTAGATATGCGGGCTTGTATTGGTCGGCTACCTATCCCAGTGAACTTACTTCACAAGCCATAGGAACAAATCGTCAAAACGATTTTAATCAAGTAAAATTAAAAATTCCTGGCTCAGCGACCTATGCCGATATTACTGCAGATGAGGTGTTATTTGATGGTTTTACCAGTACCGATCCTTCCATAAGGCTAAATAGCCCTTATGCCTGTTATGCAGATGTAACCGCTTTAGTTTCCTCAATGGCGGATCCTACCGGTGACTATACCATTGCCAATGTTAGATCTGTTCAAGGCGCCTTAAGTCCTGGTGGTGGTGCTTCTGCTGGGTGGACCCTAGTGATTGTCTATGAGAATCCAACGGTTACGGGTAAACTAATTACTACCTACGATGGCTTTGCAAGGGTAAATAATGCCAATCCGAATATCAATATAGATTATACGGGATTTCAAACAATTCCTAGTGGCCCAGTAAACGCAACCGTAGGCGTGGCAGCTTTAGAAGGTGACAACCGAATACTGGGTGATGAATTATATATAAAAGGGGCTACTACGCCTACCTTTACAAGAATAGCTAATACGACCAATCCTGGAGCAAATTTCTTTAATAGCAACATCACGCTAAATGATGTTATCACCACCAATAGAACCCCAAATAGCCTAAATACCTTAGGCTACGATACAGATTTATTTCTTCTCAACAATGTGCCGAGTAACAGCATCATAAGAAACAACGAAACTGCCGCCAACTTTAGGTTTACCTCGTCTGGAGATCAGTATTACCCGTTTTTTAACTCTTTTAATATTGAGATTATTGAACCCAGTGTGGTCGTTGAGAAAACAGTAGAAGACATAGCCGGTAATGACATTACCGGCTTAGGTGTTAATTTAGGGCAAGAGTTAGATTATATTTTAGCATTTCAAAACATTGGAAATGATAATGCCGTAAATTTTACCTTAAGAGATATTCTTCCCACCAATGTATTTTTTATTCCTGGAAGCTTAATACTACCGCCAGGAGTTACGTATGTATACGATCCTAGTACGCATATTATCACATTTACAATTTCTCCTAATTTAGTAGAAGTAGGTGATCCGGTATCTAGAATACGATTAAGAGTTCGGGTAGCAGAAAACTGTTACGATTTTGTCGACGCATGTACTGATCTGATCCAAAACCTTGCCTATGCCACCTATCGAGGTGAAATAAACGACAACCAAATAACGGATGATCCAAGTGTATCAGATTTTGATGCTTGTGGCTATTCTACCCCTGGTGCGACCAACTTTTTATTAGATGATTTAGCCGATTGTAATTTCAGTAGAACGGTACAGTTATGCGGGGATAATGTGCTTTTAGACGCAGGTGATAATTTTGATGACTATGTTTGGTATCTAGATGCTAATAACGATGGACTCATCGATGCAGGTGATCCAGTACTGAATGATGGTAATCCTGACGGGGATTTAAGCACCTTATTAGTGACTAACATCGGCACCTATATTGTAGATAAAATAATAGCAGATCCATGTAAAGGATTTCAAGAAATAATTACCGTAGAAAGGTTTGGTACCACGCAAACGAATCCAATTTTAGATCTTTTTAACGCCCAAAATAGTGATGCCGATCCTAATAATGATATTCAAGGTGAAATACTGCAATGCTCAATTGATGGCGAATTCATTGCCAATATCTTTTTATGTGGCGCAAGTGATTCTGAATTTTTACAAATAAATATTCCGGATGCTACAAGTATAGAATGGCAAAAACTCGACGAAACCTCATGTACTTCTACTGATCCATCTTGCCCTAACAAAGGAAGTAGTTGTTATGCAAATGTGGCTACGGGTAATGCGTATACGCTAACCGATTCGGGTGCTTATAGAGTTGTTATTAACTACCAAAACGGCTGCTCAAGTCGCTTTTATTTTACCGCCTTCAAAAACAATTTAGACCCACAATTTACCGTAAGCGATATTATTTGCGCTACCCCTGGTAATATTACCGTCACTAATTTGCCTGCAACCTATGAATATAGGCTTATGAATGCGGTAACCAATGCCGAAGTAGTGGCCTATACCAGCAACCCTAGTTTTGATATTGCCACCAATGGCGCTTATACGGTTGAAATTAGACAACAAGGTGTCGTTGATGGTTGTGTGTTTAGTATTGATAATATTGGTGTTAGAAATCGCGCTTTTGATGTAGCTGTTACCACTAAAGATACCGATTGTAGTGGTTTAGGAGAAATCAGTATTTCGGCTCTGGATGTAGAACCACAATACTATTATGAGATTTCTCAAGGAGGCGTGGTTGTAGATACTTATGGTCCTGTAAATGATAATAACTATACATTTGAAAACCTAAATGATGGTACTTATGATGTTTTGGTTACCACTGATGATGGTTGTACCTTAACACAACAAGTTGTCATCAATGATCTTACAGATTTAGAACTAACCGCTAGAATATCACAACATATCTCATGTAAAGAAGGTAATATTTTAATGGAATCAAGTGGCGGCAAAACACCACACAATTACGCTATCTGGTCCTATGTTGATGAAGCCGGAACTGTGGTTACCTCATTCCCTACAGTAAATGATATTCCTGCAGGTAACTTTCAAACAAGTCAAATATTCGATATTCTTGATCCTGGCACCTATACTTTTGTGGTTATTGATCGAAATAATTGTTCTAGCTTTTCTAATCCTGTAACCATTGAGTTACGTCCGGCGGTAGATTTTACCACTGCCATAACAGATGAAACCTGTTTTGGCCTTGAGGATGGTACCATTGTGTATACCATTGTAAATTCAAATGGTTATAAAGTAGAATATACACTTTATGATGCCATAGGTACTCCGTTGTTTACGAATGCTTCTGGTTCATTTAACAATTTACCACAAGGTAACTATTCGGTGGCCTTAACACAATCTAAAGGGGGTGCTTCTTGCGATTATTACTCTGATTTCACCATTAGTGGTCCTACTAGTGGCATTACAGGAAATGCTGTTGAAATACAGCCGTATACCTGTACTCAAGAGGCTATTATTCGAGCTGAAAATGTAAGTGGCGGAACAGCACCGTATGCGTATAGCATTGATGGTATAAATTTTATTCCGGATACTACGGCTGGAGCGAATACCTTTGCTAACTTAACAAATGGCACCTACACCATTACGATTCGTGATGCTGAAGGCTGTACGTTTGTAACAAATTCAATTGTAGTAGCGGCATTAGACCCTCCTACAGATATTAGTTTCGCCGCAACAGCGCCGAATTGTCCTAATCAAACCTCTGATGTTACCTTAACCGCTACAGGGGGATCTGGTCTTATCAACTATGAAATTATTGCGCCTGTTGTTGTTAGCAATGGAACTAGTAACCTGTTTACGAATCTGGCACCAGACACCTATACGTTTAGAGTTACAGATGATAAGGGCTGTGTGTATACTGAAAATTATACCATTGCACCAGTAACCCCTATTAGCACCATTGGTACTTTGGTAAATAATGTTTCATGTTTAGGGAATGCGGATGGTGCAATACAATTTAATGTAACTGGTTTTACAGGAACTTATAGTTTTACCATTACTGGACCAACGACTATTGCTGCACAATCGGGTATAGCCACAAATCCTCTAAATTTTACGGGTTTATTAGCGGGTACCTATACGATTACCACTACCGATGATATTACCAATTGTACGTCTACCGAATCAGTAATTGTAAGTGAACCTACTCAAGTACTAGATTTTACTTTTACGACAACGCCTTTAACCTGTACATCAGATGCCTCTGCAAATGTTACTGCAACAGGAGGATGGGGTAGTTATGAATATCAATTATCTGAAACAAGTTTAGGGATTGTTTACGCCTACTCAAATACAAGCTCTTTTAATCCTATTAGCGCTACTGGAGACTATACCATTTCCGTTAGAGATGCAAATGGTTGTGTGCTTTCTAAAACATTTAATATTCCACCCGTAGTGGCGCCAACAGTAAGCTTAGATGCTGTCACCGATTTGTGTTACGACGCTTCTGGAGTGAGCTTAACGGCCAATGTATCAGGAGGAATTGCACCTTTTGTGTACAGCCTTAATGGTGGAGCAAATCAAAATAGTCCGCAGTTTAATAACCTTACACCGGGTAATTATACGGTAACGGTAACAGACGCCTACGGATGTACAGCCACCTCAAGTTCAGTAAGCATAGCGCCAGAATTATTGGCTACAGCTATATTAACCAAAGATTTAGACTGTACTGCAAGTCCGGATGCTACTATTAATGTTACGATTACAGGTGGTTATGCCGCCTATACCTATACCGTATCCATTGATGGTGCTGCAGCGAGTGCACCAGTGAATGTAGTGGGAAGTGCTTTTACCTACACAACTTCAACTGCGGGTACGTATCAATTTACAATTACTGATACTGAAACCTGTGCTGATCAAACTGAAATTATAAGCGTAAATCCAATTGTTTTACCCAGCGGTACAGCCAATGTAACCGCTGTAAGTTGCAATGCAGGGAATGATGGTTCGGTACAAATTATACCAGCAGATGGATTAGCACCCTATACCATAAGTTTTAATGGTAGTGCATTTACCAACCAAACCTTATATTCTGGCTTAGTTGCAAATACCTATTCGTATACGATTAGAGATAGTAAGTCCTGTGAGTTTACAGGAACAGTACAGGTAAATGAACCAGCAGCTATGAGTTCGGACGCAGAGCTTACTGTGGATAATGCTTGTGATGCGTCTAATAATGATATTGGTGGAACCATATCTGCCATTAATGTGGTAGGTGGCGTTGCTCCCTATGCCTATAGTATAGATGGTGTTGATTTTACCAATACTACAGGAGTATTTACGGGATTAAGTGCAGGTACTTATACCATTTCTATTAGAGATGCAAATAACTGTATTATTACGCGTTCAACAACAGTTTCTACTTTAATACCGCCAACCGATATTAGTTTTGTAGCTACGGCTCCTAATTGTCCTACTCAGACCTCTGATGTTACCTTGACCACTACAGGTGGTTCTGGAACCATTACCTATGAAATAATAGCACCATCTGCTGTTCCTAACGGAACCAATAATGTGTTTGCTAATTTAGCACCAGATACCTATACGTTTAGAATTACTGACGAAAATGGGTGTACCTATACCGAAAACTATACCATTAATCCAGTAGCACCCATTAGTGTTATAGGAACCTTAGTTCGTAATGTTTCTTGTTTGGGCGATGCTAATGGAGAAATTACATTTAATGTAGGCGGATTTTCGGGTAATTATAGTTTTACAGTTACGGGTCCAACGGCTATTGCAGCACAATCGGCAATTAGTACAAATCCTTTAAACTTTTCAGGATTATTAGCAGGCACCTATACCATAACCGTTACTGATGACACAACAAATTGCACGGCAACGGGAAGTGTCGTTGTCAGTGAACCTGCTTCACAGTTGCTTATCGATGGTTTTACGGTTACTAATCCGTCATGTTCAACATCTGGCAATGTTCCAGGTGCTGTAACGGTTAATGTTTCAGGAGGATGGGGTAGCTATTCTTATGAATTGTTTGATCCTAGTGCAACGAGTATAGGCAGCAATACAACAGGAATATTTAACGGTATTTCAGATACTTCAGGTGCATATACAGTGAATGTAACCGATGCCAATGGATGTCTAATTTCAGATACTTTTACTTTAGCGCCTTTAGTTGCACCTGTTTTAAGTGTTTCACCTAATAGTTTCTGTTATGACAGCACTACGGGCCTTACACTTACGGCTACTATAACTTCTGGTGGTGAAGCGCCTTTTCAATATACCATTAACGGAGGAACATCGTACCAATCAAGTACTACGTTTAGTGGACTTGCACCAGGGACCTATACCGTTGGCGTTATAGATAGCAAAAACTGCACGGATACGGTTACTTTAACAGTAAATCCTACTTTAACAGCTAATGCAGCATTAGCAAAAGATTTAGATTGTTCTGCTTCACCTAATGCAGAAATAAATATTGCTATTTCAGGCGGAACAACGGCGTATACCTATGAAGTTTTTAGAAACGGAATTTCTTTTCAAGCCTCTGCAGCTGTACCTGCTAATCCGTTTACATTTACTACGAATAGCTCAGGAACGTATGCGTTTACCATTAGCGATGCGGCAGGATGTAGTATCACTACAAATGATATTGTGGTTAGTCCTAATACGCCACCTACAGCAACTCCTATTTTAACAAGTCCTTTATGTAACGGAGATGCTAATGGCAGTGTAAATCTAGCCGTTTCAGGTGGTTCAGCTCCTTATGCCATCGTATTTAATGGGAGTGCTGCTTCAACCCAACAAGTATATTCAGGTTTATCTGCGGGTGTTTCCTATGCGTATACCATAACAGATAGTAAAGGATGTAGTACTCCTGGGACAGTATTGCTTACTGAACCAGCCCCAATTATGTTCGACACGTCGATTAGCCAAGCTTATAATTGTATTACAAATTCGGCTACTATTGAAGTAAGCACATTGGCTAGTGGCGGAACAGCTCCCTACCAATATAGTATTGATGGTGTTAATTTTAGTGGAACCACATCATTTACAGGCTTAGTAGCGGGCACGTATACCATTACTGCGCGTGATTCAAATATGTGTACAACCACAAGTGTGGAAACAATTGATCCACTAAATCCACCAACAGATCTTTCATTTACGCCAACAGCGGTAACATGTCCTGCAATTGCAAGTGATGTAACTGTTGCTGTTACAAACGGTAACGGACCTTTTACCTATAGAATAATTGCCCCTTTAACAAGTGTAACAAATAATGGAAATAACCCTACGTTTACTCTTTTAACTCCAGGCACCTATACCTTTGAAGTAACCGATGCCAAAGGCTGTGTGCTTCAAGAAAATTATACCATAAACCCGATTCCACAAGTAAGCGTTCTTTATCAATTGGTCAATAACGTCACCTGCAGAGGTGATGCTGATGGTGAGTTTGCATTTACGGTTAGAGATTTTGTAAGTACCTATAGTTATACCATTGAAAACAGTGGGGGAACTGTAGTACAATCTGCTTCTGGAATAGCAACCACAACGCCTATAGCTGTTCCAAATTTAGCGGCAGATACCTATGTTGTGTTTGTCGTTGATGATACCACAACCTGTGATACAACGGCACCAGCTTTCATTAGCGAGCCAGCACTTTCATTAGACTTTACGTTTACGAATACAGATGTCACGTGTTTAAATAATTCCACTATTAGCGTTTTAGCCGTTGGAGGTTGGGGTTCTTATCAATATCAACTTGAAGATATTTCTGGTCCTACGATTATTAGGCCGTACCAGAGTAATAATAATTTCTCAAATGTTCCTGCGGGGAGTTACAACATCTATGTTCGTGATGCGAATGGTTGTATTGTTAGTAAGCCACTAACAATAGCTCCTGCGTCGATCCCAACTTTAGCACTAGATCCAAGTTCTGACCTTTGTTATGATGCTAATGGCGTGACCATTGTTTTAACAGCAACTGGCGGCGTAGCACCTTATCGCTATAGCGTTAATGGCGGTGCAAGACAGCTGAGTAATACTTTTTCAGGCTTAATTCCTGGAACCTATGATTTTATAGCTACAGATATTTATGGCTGTAGCGCAGCAACCCTGCAAGTCGTTATTCCACCGAGGCTAATAATTGCAAATGCTGTATTAACGAAAGACTTAAGTTGTGCGGTACCTACCGATGCCACTATTGTAGTTACCATTGAAGGGGGTTATACCGATTATGATCGTTATGAATATAGCATAAACGGTGGAACTTCATTTATACCAGGCGCTGCTATTGCTCCTGCCACAAACACATTTACCTTTGTAAGTTCAACACCTGGGAATTATATTTTTAGGGTATATGACGCTATTGGTTGTATTGCAGATTCTGAAACTGTTGATATTCAGGCTGCTATAGATCCAGAAGCTACACATATTGCTACAGATCCAAATTGTTTTGGTGGTGCAGACGGGGTGGTTGAAATAGTACCTGTAAACGGTACAGGAACACCTGCATACCAATACAGTTTTAATGGTAGTCCATTTACTGCACAAAGAGTTTATTCAGGGCTTTCAGCAGGGATACCTTACGCCTATACGATTAGAGATTCTAAAGGATGTTCTAACACCTACAGCGTAACTTTAGTGGACCCACCACTTTTTGATGCTAATGTAACAGCGACTCCGCTTTCTTGTGATAGTGGAACAGGATTTGTAACTCCAGGAACCATCGAAATAGATATTATAAGTGGTGGAAATGCCAACTTTACCTATACTTTATATGATCGTTTAAACAATATTGTTCCCGTAACGGGTGCCACACCAAATCCGTATGTAAATACGCCTGATACTAATGTGCTGTTCGAAGGGTTACAATTTGGTGATTATTATGTTCGCGTTGTAGATTCTAAGGGGTGCGAATTTTATGAAAACCCTGTTCGTATTCTTGCGAATCCGTTTTTAACGTTAACCAGTAATATTACGCCTCCAGATTGTGCGGTAGGCGGCAGTGTAGACATAACTGCAGCCGATGGTTCTGGAAACTATACTTTTGAAATTTATGGTTCAGGTATAAATGAAGACGCTAGAGCAGCGGGACCAAATCCAGCAACTGACGTTGTCGCTACGTTTAATAATTTAAATCCAGGACAGACTTATATCTTTAAGGCTGTAGATACAGGCAATGGCTGTGAAAGTTTTGTTGAGGTTACGATTCCAACTGTACCAGGCAGTAATATTGCTATTGTGGCAACGCCAGTAGTAACCAACGCAAGTTGTTTTGGAAATACCGATGGTAGTATCACGTTCCAAATAGAAGGTCATGATGCAGGAGTTACCGATGTAAGCTATAGTGTTTTAGAAGCACTAACCAATAATCCAGCTTCTGGGGCAGGCACCTATACAGGTACTGTAACCGGACCAGGTGGAGGACCAACATCTGTATTAACAATTACTGATTTAGCGCCTGGCGATTATATCTTATTTTTTGAAGAAGCAACGGGTCCAACATGTTCAAATACCTATGCATTTAGAATATTAGAACCTACACCTGTTCAATTAGAATTCGTAAGTGCTACAAATGCCAATTGTGTAGATGGCTCCTTTGTTACCGTAAGAGCTAGTGGAGGTACTGCGCCTTATGCCTACGCCTATGTGCCAGCTGGAGATCCAGCACCTGTCACGTTTCCAGAATCGAGTACCTTCCAAATAATAGCGCCAACGTACCCGGCAGATTACGATATTTATGTACAAGATGCCAATGGATGCCCAACAGCACCAATAACAATAACGATTAATACAGATCCGGAAGCTACAATTTCAATTGACTTGGCCACTGTTTGTGTCACCACTGAAGGCAGTTATGAAATAGTTGTAGAGATGGATAGTGCCGGTGTAGGTCAGCATTATATGAGTGTTGATGGGGGTGCATTTACTCCCGTGGCATTAAATAATATAGGTGATACCGTGACGATTTCAAACCTTAACTCAGGAACGCACTCTGTTCGTGTCATCGATTCTAGTGGTTGTGGAGAAGTGGCTGAAACTATAGACATATTCCCACCAATGCAGTCCTTGGCAAACGTTACAGGGGAAGAATTCTGTGATCCGGCCAATAGTGGAGAAATTACCATCGCTACACATGGTGGATCTGGAGATTATACCTATACCCAAACAATTCCTGCTGGACCAACACAAGTTAATAATGGTGTATTTACTGGATTAACAAGTGGTACCTATACTTTTGAGGTTGAAGATAATGTAACAGGTTGTATCAATACCGTTTCTGCAACTATAGCTCCTACGGTTGACCCAACATTTTCTTTATCCAAAACAGACATCAGCTGTTTTGGAGGAAATGATGGTACTATTACGGTAACTCTTGACCCGGGTAATATAGATACTCCTTACGAATATAGTTTAGATGGCGGTATTACGCGTCAGCCTTCAAACATTTTTACGGGCCTAACCGCTGGCACCCAAAACGTAACGGTAGTATCCGCCAAAGGATGTACAGAAGTGGCAACGATAAGCTTAGATGAGCCAACGCAATTAGCCATTACAGCAGTAGCTTCTGATTACACCTGTGATGATGCCGCGAGTACCATTACGGTGACCGTAGATGATGATGGTTTTGGAAACCCATCAGGAACAGGCCCAGACTATTTATATAGTTTTAATGGTGGTTCGTTCCAACCAAATAATACCTATCAAGTAGCCTATGGATCTCCTAATGTTGCTGTAAGTGTACAAGATGCTAACGGATGTCCTGTTACTACTTCGGTGGCAGTGCCTGTTGTAACTAAGGTGACCGCAACTATTAATGTACTACAAACCATTGATTGTTCTAACGGAGAAGAAATCATTTCTATAACGGCTTTAAATGGTTCTGGTAATTATTCGTATTTTGAATTGCCTGGTGGAACTCCTGTTGCGGATCCTACCAACATCGTACTTACTACACCGGGTAATTATGTTTATGAAGTTCTAGATCTCACGACGAATTGTACTGTCATCGTGGAGCATAATGTGGCTCCCTATAACCTTATTAATGTAACGGCTTTATTGGTTACTGATGCTACCTGTAGTGACAGTAGTGATGGTCAATTACAAATAAATATTACAGGATACACAGGTACCTTCGATTATCAAGTTTTAGATAATTTAGGAAACCCAGTTGTAGGCGCTAATGGTAGTGATAATGCAGCAACTGATCCTTATAATTTTGTGATTCCACAAACATTAGCTGCTGGAACATATACCGTAAGAGTTACAGAAACTGCCTACCCAGAATGTATTGCAGAGACAAACACGGTAACGATTGATGCGCCTGAAGAAGTAATCGTAGTTGAGCTTAGTAATACACCTGCAACCTGTTCTTCTGATGCTATTGTCGTAGTACAAGCCAGTGGAGGTACGGCTGGTTATACCTATGCTGTATTGGTTGATGGTAGTGCAGCACCAACTTTAGTTGGGGCTTTCACGGAAGATGAAACTTTAAATTTAGACCCCGCAACAAGCTTGGTCTGGGATGTTTATGCTAGAGATGCTAATGGTTGTATTTCTCAAGTTTTAGATATTAGCATTACTTTAGATACTACTCCAGATATTAGCTTAACGCTAAATGATGCATGTGCGGTAGAGAATACCTATACTGTATCTGTTTCTATGGATGCTGTTAATTTTGGTGTGGCTCCTTATAGTTTAAGTATTGATGGCAGTACTTTCCAAAGTGTATCTGCTTTTCCATATACCTATACAGGATTAAGTTCTGGTTCTCATAACATCACCGTAAGAGATGCCAATGGATGTACTGAATTAGAAACTATTGTTATTACTTCTGAGCTTCTTTTAACGGCCGATGTTCTTTCACAACCAACATGTACAACAAATGATGGTGTCATTGAATTTACAGTAGCTGGTGGCTCTGGTTCAAGTACGGTCGAATTATATGAAAGTGATGGTATCACCTTAGCTGGAATTTCTGCGGTTGGCAATCAATTTACTGGAGTAGGATTCGGTGATTACATTGTGAGAGTAACAGATGACACATTAGGTGCGCCTTCAAATTGTAGTAAAGATGTTGCTGTTTCATTGGAAGCACCCACAGAAGTTACACTTCAAACAACACAATTTACAAATGTGAGTTGTTTTGGAGCATCTGATGGATCCATTACAGTTTTATTAGTAAATCCTTCTACTGGTGTTAATGATAATCCGCCTTATGTATTTGCCATTGATAATGGTACTGGAACTTCACTTACCAATAATATAGGTTCATTTAGTGGCTTACCGAGTGGTACCTATGCTATTACAGTAACCTCTAATAGAAATTGTATAGCAACAGATTCGGTAACTATCATCGAAAATCCACAATTAGCGGCTACTGCAGCGGTAACGCAAGAGTTTATATGTAATGCAGACAATAGTGTTGCGGTAGGAGAAATTACGGTAAGCGTATCTCCTGGAACTGGAACAGCGCCGTATCTATACAGTATTGATGGTATTAACTTTGTTTCTGATAACAGTTTTGATATCATAGACAATGGTACCAATCAGTCGTTTACTTTCACAGTAAAAGATGCCAACGGATGTATTATTACAGTTAATGAAACAATTAATGCTTTACCTGTACTAACCAATGCAACGGTAGCACAGCTAATTGCCATTACTTGTGATAATCCTGAAACTGTTCGAGTTACAGTATCTGGTGGGTCTGGTGATTTTACCTATACTTTATTGCCAAGTGGTCCTTCACAAAGTTTAGTAGGCAATACCGCTGATTTTGTGTTGACAAGTCCTGGTGATTACACCTTCCGAGTGACAGATAATATTACCGGTTGTTTCTTTACAACATTGCCTTATACGGTTAGCCCATACAACACCATAAATGTGGTGGCTACCCCAGCTGCAGCTGTTAGTTGTTTTGGAGGTAATGATGGAGAACTAGAAATTAATGTAACCAACTATATTGGCAACTATACCTATACTGTTTTCAATAGTGACGGAACGCTTGCGGGTATTTCTGCAGCAGGTGTGGCTCCTGGAGTAGTGACCATTTCTAATTTATTGGCGGGTAACTACTATGTAGAAATTGAAGCTTTAGATACGCCTTTCTGTGATAAAACATCGAATACCATAACGATAGCTTCGCCTGCAGCAGCGGTTAGTGTTGTTGAGCTAAGTAATAGTAATGCAAATTGTAATGCATTTGCTGAAGTAACCGTAAGAGCTTCTGGCGGAACACCTGGGTATACGTATGCTTTTGTTCCAAATGGAAACTCTCCCATAGGATTCTATACGGCCAATGCAACAGCACAATTAGATCCTGCTATTAGTTTAGATTGGGATGTATATGTTTTAGACAGTAATGGTTGCCCATCTCCTGTTTTAGCTATCACTATCGTAGTAGATTCTAGTCCTGCCATTGCACTGAGTTTAGTTGATGCCTGTGTGGCAGAAGGACAATTTGCGGTAACAGTAGATTTTGCCAATGCAACAGATCTAGGAATTTCACCGTATGCCATTAGTATAAATGGTGCTGCGTTCCAAAATATTGCTGGTTTACCCTATAACGCGACAGCATTGAACTCTGGACTTAACACCATAAGCATCCGCGATAAAAATGGTTGCGTTGCTACAGAAACAATTACTATAGATGCACCACTCGGACTTAGTTCTCAAGTGGTGACAGAACCCTCTTGTTCTGATGACGATGGTAGTATAACAGTAACCGCAATTGGAGGTTCAGGAACCTATACCTATAATTTATTAGATGCTTCTTTAAATCCAGTGGTAGGAATTACCATAACGGGTACTACCATTACAGGAATTCCTTCAGGAAATTATACTGTCAGAGCAACAGATACTAATTCTAGTTGTATTATCGATGCTCCAGTTTTATTAGATGCTGCAGTACCTGTTGCCTTTACAACGTCCAAGGTCGATGTATCCTGTAATGGTGGTAGTGATGGTAGTATTACCGTAAGTGTTACGGCAGGTGATATTCCTTATACCTATGAATTATTAGATGGTACGATGAGTGTTATAAGAGGACCTCAGACAGGTTCTGTATTCAACAACTTACCAGCAGATACGTATACCGTGCGTGTTTCTACCGATAGAAATTGTGTGGCAACCGAAGTGGTAGCTATTATAAATCCACCAATACTAACAGCTACTGCTGCTGTTACTCAAGAATTCGCTTGTAATGCGGATAATAGTGCAGCGAGAGGTGAAATCACCCTAAGCCCTAGTGGTGGAACCGCCCCTTATGTATATCGCATAAATGGTGGAAATTTCCAAAATTCTCCTGTATTCTCTGTAGTAGATACTGGAAGTAATGCTACTTACAATTTTACCATAAGAGATGCTAATGGATGTGTAACAACAGCCTCAGCAAGCATAAATACGATCGCAAGAATGACATTGAGTATCACCAATGTGGTACCGATAGCTTGTGATAATTTAGGAGAACAAATTACGGTTGTGGCAACAGGTGCTTCAACTCCAACGAATGTATATTTTGAAGTACTGGGTACAGCTATAGCTCAAACCGTTACCGCTCCTTCCGCAGCTGAAGCTACTGTACTATTACCGTCACCAGGAACCTATACGATTCGAGTAACTGATCTGGTAACAGGATGTTTTGAAACTATAGAGCACACTGTTCTTGTGTATGATACAATTAGGGTTCAGGCTACGGCGACAGCTCCTGTGGTATGTTTTGGTAGTAATGAAGGAACTGTAGAAATTAACGTTTCGGGTTACACAGGTCCGTATGCGTATACAGTTTACAACTCAAACGGAACTGCTACGGCCATAACTGGCTCAGGGAATACGGCTACGAATCCTTTATCTATTACAGGATTAACAGGTGGCAACTATTTTGTACGCGTAGCTCAAACGGCATACCCTTCATGTACAGAAGATTCTAACATGATTACTATAATTTCTCCTGACATGCCTTTAACCGCTATTGTTGATAAAATTGCAGATGTTACCTGTACCAACGATAAAGGCGAAATTTTAGTAGACCCAAGTGGTGGGTATGGCCCATACGATATTCAATTGACCAACACAACAACGGGTGAAGTATTCAATGAAACTAATGTGTTTAGCTTTAACTTTATAGAATTATCAGCTGCAACATATACTGTAGTGGTTACAGATAACAATGGTTGTCAAATAACAGATTCAGAAGTTTTAATTGCCCCAGTACCCATTAGTGCAGGAATTACAGCAAGTACTACTACCTTGGTTTGTTTTGGCGATACCGATGCTTCAGTAACCGCAACTGGCGTCACTGGAGGACAAAATAGTTACCAATACCAATTAAATTATTATGATGCTACTGGCACAACACTATTATTTACTAGTGGAGACCAAGCAGGTCCAACATTTAACAATTTAGGCGCTGGAGTGTATAGTATTACCGTATCTGATGGTTGGGATTGTGCTTTTGAAACAGTACAGGTTACTATTTCTGAGCCTACGGAAGTTGATGCTTCTTTGGTACAGGTAACTGCCCTTACATGTCAAAATGATGCTACCATTACTTTATCGGCAACGGGCGGAACAGCGCCTTACCAGTACAGTACTGATAACCTTACTTTTTATCCTATGTCTGGAGGATCTACACATACGTTTACGGTAGGGGTAGGCGTATACCAATATTATGTAATTGATAGTTTTGGTTGTGAAGCTTTAATATCAAATCAAGTTTCCATTGATGCTGTGCCAACCTTAGAGATCGCTATCGATAGGACAGCGGCAGTTATAAATTGTTATGGAGAAAATACAGCGACAATTAGAAGTACAGCCACAGGCGGTTTGGGCAATTATCAATATGAATTGTTAGACAGTCCAACGAGCACAACGCCATTACAAGGACCAAGTGCTAATGGGGTATTTAGAAATTTAATAGCTGGGGATTATTATGTAAAAGTAACCAGTGGCGATTGTGAAGCCATTAGCGCTGTCATTACTGTAACAGAGCCAGCACCTTTAGTGTATACGGATGATTATTCGGCCATGATTTGTTTTGGTGAAAATACGGGGTATATCCACGTATCCTTATCAGGGGGATCTGGAAATTACCAATATGCAATTTCTCCAAACTTGGCTCAATTTGACGATATCAATCAGTTTGATAATTTAGTACCAGGTACTTATACGGTAATTGCCCAAGATGCCAACGGTTGTTTTGTACAAACAGAATACACGATAGCTGAGTCTACCGAGATAGCTATTGATGCTACGGCAACGGGTGAAACTTGTTTGGGCGATAGCGATGGTGCTATTGATCTTGTAATCACTGGAGGCCTTGCTCCCTATAGTACGCGATTAGACAATACCAATTATGTAGCTGACCTATTTTCGTATACCAATTTACCATCGGGTACACATACTGTTTATGTTCTTGATGCTTTAGGTTGTGAAAACAGTGTTCAAGTCATGGTTGACCCAGGAGTGAATATTAAAGCAACAGTGGCACCAATGTATGAATGTACGGCAACTGTGCCTGATAATTATTTGATGGTAACATTGGATGACCCATCAGTAGCAGGAGCTGTGTTATATCAATTAGATGATGTAAACTCTACGGATGTTCGTTTAGAACCTAGTTTCACAAATATTCCTGCAGGGAATCATACTTTAATTATTTCGTTAAATGGTTGTGTGGAGATAATACCATTCACCATAGAAAATTTTGATCCTTTGGTGTTAAGCCTAGAGAACAATAATATCAACGAAATAACGGCTGTTGCCAGTGGCGGAGATGGTAATTATACCTTTTATTTTGATGCTGTTGATAATGGGGATGACAATACCTACTTTATTAATCGTACTGCAACATATACCGTTAGAGTGGTCGATGGTAATGGTTGTGAGGCTATAGCCACGATAGAAATGGAATTTATCGATATAGAAATCCCTAATTTCTTTACCCCAGATGCAGATGGTAACAATGATATTTGGAAACCTAGAAACTTAGAAGGCTTCCCGGATATATTAATGATCATATATGACCGTTATGGAAGAGTGGTACATAAAATGGGAGCAAATGATACGGGATGGGACGGTATTTACCAAAATAATCCGCTTCCGACAGGAGATTATTGGTATGTAATTAAGCTACAAGGTGAAAATGATGAGAGAGAATTTGTTGGTCATTTTACCTTATATAGATAATGATAATGAAGATATAGGAACCAAGAATCATGATAAAAGGTTTTGATTCTTAGTACATCAGTATTGATACTGAAACCTCGATGGCTTTGCCTCGAGGTTTTTCGTTTACTTTAGAATTAACACTCAAACGTGATAGCTCTAATCATCCTTAGATTTAGGAACAGAAACTGTTACATAACGAACAATAGTACCCTTTTTAAAGCAATTTTTTACCTAGTTTAACCTTCATCAGAAGCATATCTTTTTAGAAAATTAACACCTCTTTTTTGTGCGTTGAACTTAGTTTTAAGTGTTGCTTTTCTGCTCAAATTAAAAAGGAATCTGTCCTTAGATTTCTCTAAAACTGAGTATTAAAAGACTCGTTTCAAGACCATAGTTACGAGTAAACCTACAGCTTTTTACTGTTTTATGAATTGATTTTCTAGAAAACAAAGCCACTTAAAAGCCTAAATAATTGCTTTTTTAAAAAGAAGACACCTTAAATTATTTGCCTTTCACAACATAAACAAACTAGGCTACAACATTAAATTTTGTAGCTAAGGCTTCTGTTTCATATTTGTTGGTAAATACTTACTGCTAAGACCTTATCGACAAAACGCAAGCAAGTTTTATACGAAAAGGTTTTTAGAAAAAAAATTATTACAGATATCAGCACATAATGAACCAAACTATTTCGATTAAAAAGCAGACCACTCTTTTTTTTATACTGGTGTTTTGTATTCTTTTTGGAGCACATGCACAGGAGGCTGTTCCATTTACGCCAAGGCTTACTGGAGGTAATATAGAGATAAGAGGAGACATTGTTTTTGTTGGAAACAACATTTTAAACAGAGCAACTCAGGCCAATCCAACCCAAGCTAATACACCTTATAATGGCAATGAAAATAACAACTCTTTGTGGATGGAGTATATCGATATCGATGGCGATCCGTCTACCTTTAGTTCTAGTAGTGCTGAGCTTGCTATTGCAGACCCTAATTGTTCACAAGTGCGCTATGCCGGCTTGTATTGGGCAGCAACATACCCTAATGAGAGGAGCACAAATGGTAGTGCACAATTCTCTGGAACCCCAAGAATAGAAGAGTGGAATCAAATAAAATTTAAACTGCCTTCAGGAGCGTATGTCGATTTAAGTGCAGATACAGCTCCAGACCCCGTGGGCCAAGAAGACGATATTATTTTTGATGGTTATGACCCTGTCAATATCAACAATTCATTTAAAGACTCTCCGTATATCTGTTACAAAAACGTAACAGATTTAGTGCGTTCTAATACCAACCCGAACGGAGAATACACGGTAGCCAACATAAGGGCTACAAAAGGAAGAAGAAACGGTTCAAGTTCTGCAGGCTGGGTCCTCGTGGTTATTTACGAAAACCCTACAGAAACTGGTAAATTCATCTCTACATTTGATGGCTATGCCGGACTTTCAGGAGCTGTTGGTAATGTTGATGTCAACGTAAACGGTTTTAAAACCTTACCCAATCCTTTTCCAGTAAGAGCTAGAATTGGAGTAGGTGCGCTAGAAGGAGATAGAGGCATTTCGAACGATCGTTTTTTTATCAAGGCAAATTCTAAGCCTGGTTTTACCAATTTAACTACGGGCTTAAACCCTGCAAATAACTTTTTTAATTCAACGATTACCACCAACGGTGCAGAGGTACCGACAAGAACACCTTACGGCACCAATACATTGGGTATTGATTTAGATCTTTTTAACCTGATCAACAATTCTAATAATATTCTTCCAAATGACGAAACAGGAGCCACCCTCCGATTTACCTCTTCAGGGGATGGGTATGGTGCTTTTTTAACTACTTTTTCAGTAGAAATAATTGAACCTGATATTATTCTTGAAAAAAGGGTAGAAGACATTGCAGGAAACGACATTACTGGTTTAGGCGTTAATTTAGGGCAGACTTTAGATTATGTATTGACTTTTAAAAATATTGGGAATGACCATGGCACAGGAGTTAACCCAGCAAGTTCAGACCCCTTTCAACGGTATTACACCATTCGTGACGTATTGCCTGCAAATATAACTTTAGACCAAATTAACCTTAGTCTTCCTCCCGGAGTTACGTATAGATACAATAGTGTATTAAATGAAATTGAATTTGCTGTTCCCAACGATTTAGTCCTTATAAATGGGCCTGCTACAAGCATTCGCATGCGGGTAACTGTGGCTCAAAATTGTTTTGATTTTGTGGACGCTTGTTCAAACCAAATAGAAAATATTGCCTTTTCTACCTATGCTGGAGTAATTAATGGTGCTACTATCACCGATGATCCTAGTGTATCTGATTTTGATAATTGTGGTTTTATTACCCCTGGAGCTACCAACTTTTTACTGGACGATCTTTCAAATTGTTCATTTAAAAGAACAGTACAGTTATGTGGTAGCAATGTGTTGCTCAATGCAGGTGATAATTTTGATGATTATATTTGGTACCGAGATGTAAATAATAATGATGTTATTGATCTTGGTGTTGATATTGTGGTCAACGATGGAAACCCTGATGGGGACCTTAGTACGCTTAATGTTACCCAAGCCGGAAATTATATCGTTGATAAAATTATTGCTAATCCTTGTATAGGATTTCAAGAAATTATAACCGTTGAGCTTTTTGGCACCACCCAAACCAACCCAATCTTAGATTTTTTTAATGCTAGAAATAGTGATGCTGACCCCAATAATGATATTCAAGGTGAAGTTTTAAGATGTTCTGTTGATGGTGAATTTATGGCTAACATATTTTTATGTGGTAGCACAGACACCGAGCTTTTACAAATAAATATTCCCGATGCACAAAGTTTAGAGTGGCAACAACTCGATGAAAGCACCTGTACATCATCTGATCCAGCATGCCCCAACAAAGGGAACAGCTGCTATGCTACCGTGGCGACAGGGAATGCCTTCAATGTAACAGATACAGGTAAATACCGATTAGTAATCAACTATCAAAACGGATGTTCAAGTCGCTTTTACTTTAGTGCCTTTAAAAACGATTTAGCGGTAAATACAATTAAAACAGATATTTTTTGTGCTAGTAATGGGAATATCACCGTTACAAATTTAGGAGCAGGGTACGGTTTTCAATTATTTAATACAGCAACAAATACTGTAGTGGTACCTTTTAGCGCTAATAATGGCCCTAGCTTTGATATCGCTACCAACGGGAGTTATCGCGTAGACGTTCGTCAATTAAATAGTTCTGGTAACCCAATTCCTAATTCTTGTCAATTTCAAAGTGTTGAGATTGGAATTTTAGATCGAAATTTTGATGTAGATCTTGCCACGACACCAGCCAATTGTAATTCCCTAGGCTCTATAAATGTTCAAGTATTAAATGTAAGAGCAAATTATACCTATGATTTACGATTTAATGATGGGGTGAATCACCCTTATGGTGTTGGCACCAGAGTAAATATTGCTTCAGCTCAAACAAGTAATAACTATACCTTTAACAACTTAAACCCGGGCGATTATACAGTCATTGTTACCACCCAAGACGGGTGTACAGATACTCAGAACATTACCGTAAATGAGGTAGATGAAGTTTTACTTTCTGCCGTAACCTTATCCAATATAGGCTGTTCTCCAGGAACCATAGAACTAACAGCATCAGGAGGATTTGTAGATCCTAATTATAGCTATGCTATCTGGAGTAAAAATGGAACGCCACTCTATAGTGATATTAGCAATGTTCCCGCAAATGCCTATCAAATTGATCCCATTTTTGAATTTGGTTATACGGTATCCGGTGGTCCCACAGAAGCAGATCCTTCGGCACCTTTTGTCTATACTAAAATACCGAATGAAGAAGGCGTATATACTTTTGTAGCTATCGATGCCAATGGCTGTTTTAAAATATCAAATGCTGTGACCCTCGAAGATCGCGGAAATATGACTATTTCTGTGAATGACGATAGCCCAATAACCTGTACTAACTCAAGTAGTGCAGGCATTACGATCAATACTGTAAATGGCGTAGGCCCTTTTCAATACAGTATTAACAATGGTGTAACGTTTCAGGACACCCCTTCCTTTGTCGGTTTAGCTGCCGGAACCTATACTGTTCTGGTATTAGACGATTCTGGATGTAGCGCGACCCTAGATCACAGTATTTCGAACCCTTCGCCTTTAACGGCATCAGCAGGAGTAGCACGAGACGTTACTTGCGATCCTTCAGGGGCTTTAGTTCGTATTACCAATGTCGTAGGTGGTGTAGCACCATATACCTATAGTTTTGACGGAGGCGCTACCTTCGGTACTCCAAGTATTGCTAGCTTACCTCCTGGAAATTACAATACGGTGGTGGTTAGAGATGCTGTTGGCTGTGAATTTCCAATGGATGTGTTTGTAGAAGACTATCCTGTTAACCCTGTATTAACAGCGGTTACCGATTATAACTGTGATGGTACTGGAGTTATTACCCTAACAAGTGATATTACAAACTACAATTATACCTATGCCTTAAATGGCACTTTAAATAGTCCTGACCCAACGAGTAATGTGTTTACGAATATAGGTCCAGGTACCTATACAGTGACGACCAATTATGTTTCTCAAGTACCACCAACACCAAGTTTACTATTGGTAGAGGATTTTGGCTATGGAACAACAGTTCCAAACCCAAATACTTTAGGATATACCTATGAAGATCAAACGACAAATCCTCCTGGAGATAACAACAACAGAATTAATGATTTTGAATATGCCGTTACCAACAGCATTGTAGCACCCTTTGGTGCTTGGGTACAGCCCGGCGATAATACCACCAATGGTGCTAATCCCAATGGACGTTATTTAGTCATAAATGTAGGTACTCCGAGTCCGGGTCAAATTATTTATTCAAAACCAATCAATGATGTTATTCCAAATCAGGATTTAAGAATTTCATTATATATTTTTAACCTTCTAAGAAGTACAAATAATCAGTTAGACCCAGATTTAACGATAGAAATAAGAACAACGGCGGGAACTGTTGTGCAATCTATCCGAACTGGCGATATTCCAAAAACAGAACAATGGGAAAACTTTAGTGTAGACCTGAACCCAGGCAATAATACCACTTTAGAGTTTGTGATCCGATCAGAAAAAGTGGGTAATAGTGGTAACGATTTTGCTATCGACGATATTGAAATTTATCAAATTCCTGAAGTTTGTGAGCTTTCCATCGATTCTACTATTATTATTGAAGGGAATAGAGCATTTGAAGCCAATTATCTTTCATCTACCAACGTGAGCTGTTTTGGCGCATCAGATGGTAGCATTACTTTTGAAGTAGAAAACTTTAACCCAACCACAGGTTTTGAATATTCCATTGATGGAGGTGCCTATGTAACATCGCTTTCTTCACCTGTAACTACCACAGCTAATTTAGCTGCTGGTGTAAGAACTATCGATATCAGAAGAATTGATGATATCTCTTGTACACAACAAATAACAAGAACAATTACCCAACCAACAGCCATTCAAGCTAGTGCTTCGGTAAGCACCCCTTTTACCTGTTCAAACACGGGTGCTACGATTTCGGCTAGTGCAACAGGAGGTACTGCAGGATATGAATATCAATTAGAAGATACTTCTGGAACCATCACAAGAGCCTATCAAACTTCAGTAAATTTTACCAATGTTCCAGCAGGTACTTATTTGGTAAGAGCAAGAGATGTTAGAGGCTGTGACAATCTTATAGATACAGCAATACCTATTACAGCTCCGTCAGCGCTAACATTTACAGCGACGCCTACACAATGTTATTCTGGTGCCAATGATGGTACTATTGCGGTGAATGTCACTGGAGGTAACGGCGGACTTTTATTTAGCATAAATAATGGACCATTTTTAGCACCTAGTCCAACCACAGCAACAGCCTATACCTTCACTAATTTAGGTTCTGGGTCATATATCATCAATGTAAGAGACCAATTAGGATGTACAGTAGCTGCACAAACCATAACTATTAATGAAAGATTAAGCCTAAGCGCGTCAGCAAATGCGATTACCACGTGTGGTAGCGCCACAGATGTAAATATTACAGCAATTGGTGGCGATGTCAATTATGTATATGCTATCGTTCCCGATGGAGCAACACCAACCAATGGAGATTTTTCAACGACCAATCCAAGAGCTATTTCAGCTGCTGGTGCATATGATGTATATGTACGAGATAATGGCGGTACAGCTGGTTTTTGTACTGTAATGGTTGATCTCATCATTACTCAAAATCCACCTATAGTAATTACAGAAACGGTTACAGACGTTTCTTGTTTTGGTGGTGCTAACGGCGCTATTGCCTTAGCAGTAACCGGTGGAAATGCACCTTATCGTTATAGTATTAACAATGGGACTACGTATCAAACATCAAATAATTTTTCAAATTTAACTGCAGGTACCTATGCGGTATTAGTACAAGACGCCGATTTGTGTACACAACCCTTAAGTGTAACGGTAAATGAACCTTTAGCACTTACTGCCGAAGCCATACAAACCACAGATTACACGTGTTTACCAGGTGGTGAAGCAGCGATTAGCGTGGGTAGTATTACACCTACAGCTGGTGGCTCAGGGAATTATCAATATAGTATCAATGGAGGTTCTTGGACCGCTTCAACCACTGGTGGAACTGTATTTACTGGACTCACAGATGGTTCTTATACGATACGTGTAAGAGATGCCAATGCACCAACATGTTTTATTTCACTAGCTAATGTGGTGATTGACCCATTACCCGTGGCTCCAATATTAACTAGTGCAGTAGCTTATAATTGTGATGGCACAGGAAATATGACCATTACTCCTTTTGATGCTTCTTATACCTACACTTTAGACAGTGGAACACCTCAAACAGGCGCCTCTGCTAATGTATTTACTAACGTTACTCCTGGAAATCATACGATTACTGTGGATTATGGCAGTAGCTGTACTACGGATATTGTAGTTAATGTAGCCAATGGTAGAGCTTTTAATGCTTCTATTTCTGCTCCTGTTAATGTTTCTTGTTTTGCAGGATCTGACGGAGGTTTCACCATAAATGCGACCAACTTTGGTGCTGCTGGATTTGAATATACGCTTGATGGAGGCGTAACATTCTCAGGACCACACACTACATCACAAGTGGTAACGGGATTAACCGCGCAAGCCTATTCGATTGAAGTTAGAGATGTAAACAACCCAACGGGATGCACTGTGCCTTTAAATCAAACTTTAACAGAACCAACAGCAATCACAGCAACGGCTTCAATAACCACCGAATTTACCTGTGATAATACAGGCGCAACTATTACGGCAGTAGCCAGTGGTGGAACACCGACCTATACCTATCAGTTAGAAACAAATACTGGAACCATCTTAAGAGCCTATCAGGCATCTTCTATATTTACCAATGTTCCTGCCAATGCAGCCACCGAAAATTATGTAGTGCGAGTTACTGATAGTAGATCATGTGTGAATATGGCATTGCCAACTGTCACGGTCAATGCCCCACAAGTACCTACTTTTGATGTATTACCTACTGCTTGCTACTCTGGTGCCAATGACGGTACTATTCAAGTTGATGTTACCTCATTACCTGGTAACGGAAACTTCCAATTTAGAATTGATGGAGGTGCTTGGTTAAATGGGAATACCTCAGCCACTCGACATATTTTTTCAGGACTGGCCAATGGTTCGTATACGATTGATGTTCAGGATGGTTTTGGCTGTGATGCAGTGCAACAAACCGTAGTTTTAAGTCCGCAGTTAGTGGTGTCTGTTGATGCTATAAATGTAAGCTCTTGTGCAGATGGTAGCATTACCGTTAACGCAACAGGAGGAAACGGTACTTTAGTGTACGCTATCGTTCCTGCAAACACTGTCCCAACTAGCTTTACGACATCAAATAGTTTAATTGTAACTAATGCCATGGCTACCGCGAACCCTTTGGGTTATGATGTGTATGTTCGCGATAACAATGGGGTAAGTCATTTGTGTTCCTTTGAACAAGAAGATATTGTGATTACCACAGCGACTCCTTTAGCCGTGACTGGAACAGCCACGGATCCTGAATGTTTTAATGGTTTAGGAGCTATCGATGCCACTGTTACTGGTGGGAATGCCCCTTTTACGTATTCTTTAGTAGATTTATCACCAGCTGACGGTATCGATTACGGTGTAAGCTATTCAAATGTAGGAACAACAACGTACAGCTTCGCTGGTATTGGAGTTGGTGACTACAGAATAGACATTACTGATACTGACGGTTGCCCTGTTTCTTCTGCAACGATTATCATCAATAATGCCGTTCAAATTACAGCGGATGTAGAACCTTTACTGCCAGCAACCTGTGATGATCCTGATCCTTTAGAATATGGCTTTGAATTTACAAATGTAATAACCTCAGCAGGTACAGTAGAATATAGTGCTGATGGTGGTTCCACATGGCAATCTTCTTCTGAACTTAGAGGATATGCTTCAGGAACGCCAGTAAATCCATCTATTCGAGTGACTCTAGCCAGTGGAACGATTTGTCAAAGAGATTTTCCAAGATATATAATACCTTTTCCTTTAGACAATTTAGATATTACCATATTTCCTCAAATATTAGATTGTAACGACTTACAAGTTACCGTAAGAGGTAGTAACGGAGATGGTACCAATGGTTATAGATATACTTATACGGATGATCCTGCTAGTTTTGGATTATCTACGCCTATTTGGACAGCTAGAATACCGTCTGGAACATCCCACACATTTGCAAATATAAACCCAACGACACCGCAACTACCAGGTTTGCCTTTATTGGTGCCGGGAAGAACCTATGTGTTTTATGTTGAAGATACTGCGGGTTGTATCAGACAGAGTAATGTTAATGTTAATGATGTTGTTCCTAATATTCCTATTGAAATAACAACAATGGTCACTCCTAGTTGTTTTAATGCAACGCCAGGTATTGGTAATGGCGAAATCACGTTTACGCTTAACCCTACTACCGCTAGTACACATATGCGATGGGAAGTTTTTCAATTAGGAAACCCAACACCTATTGCGGTCAGTGGTGCTATTGCCCCAGCTCCAGCAATAAATGTTGGCTATAACAATACGATTTCTGTTTCTAATTTACCGGAAGGGGAATATTATATAGATGTTTTTCAAAACGATGGTACTTCCCCTGATACTTGTAGAGGAGGTAGTGAAAATGCTTTAGTAGAAGAATTAGATGAAATTATGGCTACCGCTACAGCGACTAGAGATATCTCTTGTAATTTACCAGGCTTAATTTCTGTCACTGGAATTACAGGTGGGGGCGGTGCGCCTTATACCTTTGATGTAACGGGTCCTGTAGGGTTTACTGCTCTAACAGGTTTAACAAGTAACCCGATACACATTCCTGTAAATTCACCAGCGGGTGATTATATGGTAACCATTAACGATCAATATGGTTGTCCTGTAACCTTACCTTTGGTTAGCTTAGGTTTAAGCCCTAACCCAACAATAGATAGTGTCACACAAGACAATTGTACTTCACCAATACGATTAACTGTAGCTGCTACGGGAGCTGGAACTATTCGGTATGCCATTGTTACAAATGGCGCAACGGCTCCTAGTACCTATGTAAACAATGGTGGTATTTTTAATAATGTTACACCAGGTTCTTACGATGTGTATATCATTGATAGTAACGGTTGTATGGCTATGCAAGCAGCTTACATAGTTAACCCAGTGCTTTCGGCAAAAGCAGAATTGACTAAAGTATTAGATTGTTCTGCAACACCAGATGCTACCATTACTATTGAAGCATTAACAGGTTCTGGAAACTATGAATATTCAATTTCAGGAGCTGCAACGGTAGCACAAACTACTTTGACGAGTCCGTTTGTATATAGTGCTAGTACTGCTGGAGATTATATCATTACTATTTATGATACAGCAACAGCTAACAGTGCGGTATGCAACAGAACGTTTACCGTAAATGTTCCAGCGGCTATTCAACCTATTTTCACCGAAACTCATACGGAGCTTACGTGCAATGGGGCTAATGATGGTACCATTACCTTAAATCAAACCAATAACGGCATTAATCCTTTAAGCTATGAATTACGCTATGCAACTGCTGGGAATCCATTAGTGGCTGCTGCTGATTTTACTTTTGATGCTGCAACACAAACTTTTTCTGACTTAGCGCCTAATAATTATATCGTAAGAGGTATTGGAACGAATGCTTGTACATTTGATGTTGCTATTACCATTTCAGAGCCTAATGCTATTGTAGTAACTGTTGATCCATTGGTGGATATTGTACCCTTTGAATGTACTCCAAACACCAATACTGATACTAATGCCACTATAACGGTTAACCCAGCTAATATTTCGGGTGGTTCTGGAACTTATGTTAGATACGTTTTTGAAAACACTGCTACTTCAACAATTGTTCAAGACGGTGCAAACAATGTATATATAGAAACCAACAGACTTGGTGGTACTTATAATATATCAGTTTATGATGCCAATGGTTGTATAGGGACAACTACAGCAAGCATAGCTGCTTTTGATAAATTATTAACCATTAATGCTACTATTTCAAGTGCCATTACTTGTACTCCGGGTAATGACGGAGAAGTGACTATTGCTGTTGCTTCTACTATTAATGATGCCACTAGATTTGAATTTAGTATTGATAATGGTACCACTTGGCAGCCATCAAATGTATTTGCTGGTTTAGCAGAAGGAACACATAATTTCATCGTACGACATATAGATACGGATTGTGAATTATTTACTTCTATCAATATTACCAACCCGAATACTTTTACAGTCGGCACACCTGTTACTACAGACGTTATTTGTGTGGGGTCTGCCACAGGTACCGCTACATTTACGGTCAATGATGCATCCTATGCGGGTACGTATTCTTGGGAAGTATTCAATAGTGATACTACAACAACAGGAATTACAGGAACTTCTGCAGCTTTAACTGTAACAGGTTTAATCGCTGGTGATTATTACGTAAGCTTTACACAAGATGGGGTACCTACATGCGACAACAGAAGAGATTTCAGTATTTCTGAACCAAGCTCTGCATTAGCAGCGGGAATACCAATGGTAACACCGATTACTTGTGTTCCTGGTGCTGACGGAGTTATCGAAATTACCAATGTTACTGGTGGTTGGGGAGGCTATGCGTATTATGTAAGTACAACTGCCAATCCAGATCCAAATGATGCAACAAACTATGTAGCGAATCCTAGATTTGAAAACTTAGGAGCAGGCACCTATGAAATATGGGTAATAGATAGTCGCGGCTGCCCTTTACAATTAACAGACATTACTTTAGCTGTTCCAACACCGATTACGGCCGATCTACAATTAAACAATGAAAACTGTACTAATTTTGAAGGTGAGTTGCAAGTTATGAATCAAGTTGGGGGGCAAGGAAGTAATTATAGCTACCAATTACAACGCTGGGATGGTACAGCTTATGTAAACTTAAGAGCCTTACAAACTACAGCTACATTTAGCAACTTAGGTGCTGGTCAATACCAAGTAATCGTTTCTGATCAATGGGGCTGTGCTACAGCTACAGCGAATGCCATTACTTTATATGATGAATTAGTGCCTTTAGCTACCATAGTGAAACCGATAGACTGTACCCTTGATCCAAGTGGGCAAATAACTATTTCTCAAACAGGTGGTTCAGGTACCTATGCATATTCAGGAACTTTCCCTGATGGTAGCGCATTAACACCAAATGCAGACGGAATATTTACAGGCTTAACACAAGTGGGCGAATATACGTTTATCATTACCGATGGTACGTGTTCTGAAACCATCAGACAAAGCTTAGCAGCTGCGGTACAACCACCAACACCAACTATTGATGCCGTTACCAATGTTACTTGTTTTAATGCTGCTGACGGTACGATATCCGTTCGTGTTTTAGACAATGGTATTGATCCGTATGTATTCCAAATTACCGATAGAGATGGTACAGCTATCGTAATAAATCCTACAAGTAGTACTACTACAAGTGCTGAATTTACAGGCTTAGCGAATACGGTAGGAGCTGGGTATACCATTAGCGTAACGGGAAGCAATAGTTGTACAACAACAGTAGTCCAAACCATAAGTCAGCCTACCGCGGCAGTAGTCATTTCGGCACCTGTAGTGTCTGAGTTTGATTGTACTTCAGGAAATACAACGAACTATGCTACAATTGATATTACTGGATTAGTAACTGGGGGCTCTAGTACCTATGTGCGCTATGTGTTTGTCAATGATGCAACGCCAAGTACTCCGGTACAAGATGGTAGCAATTCAATATATACCGAAACCAATGTATTGGGTGGTAATTATACGATTACTGTTTACGATGATATGGGATGTTCGGCTTCCACAACGGCTAGCATAGCTCCTTTTGTAGGCATTAATACGCCAACTGTTGGTCTTGTTGATACTGTGACTTGTAATGGTAATGATGAAGAAATTACTGTTGGGGTGACGATTTCACCTGCAAGTGCTACGCCCAACTTATCGTATGTGGTGACAGGACCAAACGGTTACAACCAAACAATAAATTCAACGAATGCCTCAGAAAACTTTACAGGCTTAGGTATTGGTAATTATGTAATTACAATTACCAATACAGATACGGGTTGTATATTAACAACAACGCACGTAGTTTCAGACCCTAAAGTTATTGAAGTAACTGCGGTGAAAGCCACCGATGAAACCTGCTTAAATGATGCTGTAAACGGTGGAAGTTTTAACGTAAGCATTGCTAATTATACAGGGGGGTATAGCTATCAAGTATTTAGAGCAGACGGAACTTCTGTTTCAGCCGTTCTATCAGGGAATACCTCAACACCCTTAGTTATAGACAATTTACTTGGGGGTAGTTATTATGTTCAGATTATAGAAACCGATGCAACAAGCACCTTCTGTTCTGATAATTCTAATGCCGTAACGATACTTACGCCTGAATTCCCGATTACCGCAGTGATAAGTGAACAATCAAACGTTACTTGTGACAATAACAGAGGTAGCATATTAGTGGACCCTTCAGGTGGCAAAGGTTCGTACACGATTACGATTAGCTCATCGACACAAACCTTCACACAAGCGGGGGTTGATGCCTATATTTTTACAGGCTTATCAGCTGGAAATTTTACGGTAAACGTTACCGATAGTTTTGGGTGTTTATTTACAGATGCCATAACTTTACTACAACCAGCACCAATTGTTGCTACTATTTCAGCAGACATAGTTTTGGATTGTTATGGCGATGATACAGGAATAGTAACTGCAACGGTAACTTCAGGTGGTTTAGGTGCTTTACAGTACCGATTAAACACCTACGATGTTACGGGTACGGTAATTATTTCTACCTCGGTAGCTCAGAGTGCTAATAGTTTCACAGGGTTATTCTCAGGTCGCTATAGTATTAGTGTTAGTGATTCGGTTCGCTGTATTTCAGAAACCCCTATAGCAATAATTTCAGATCCTGTAGATGTTTTTGGATCATTAACGATGACTCAAGCTATAAGCTGTGTGGATGATTTAGAATTATTGTTAACCGCCAATGGTGGAACAGCGCCTTACAATTACAGTACTGATGGTGTAAGCTTTATTCCGTTTAATAGCGGTAATCAACATGTATTTAATAGTTTGCCTTCGGGTAATGCTGGGGCTGGAACCTATCGCTATTATGTTCAAGATGCGTTCAACTGTACGTCTATTTTATCGAATGAGATTACAGCGGATACCGTAGAACCCCTAGTTATTACTATTGACGCTTCTGCAGCTTCGGTGAATTGTAGTGGAGACAATTCCGCTATTTTAATAGCTAGAGGAAGTGGCGGTTTGGGCAATTATCAATATGAATTGTTAGCCAGCCCAACGAGCACAACGCCACTACAAGGACCAAGTGCTAATGGGGTATTTAGAAATTTAATTGCGGGTGATTATTATGTAAAAGTAACCAGTGGCGATTGTGAAGCCATTAGCGCTGTCATTACTGTAACAGAGCCAGCACCTTTAGTGTATACGGATGATTATTCGGCCATGATTTGTTTTGGTGAAAACACGGGGTATATCCACGTGTCCTTATCAGGTGGATCTGGAAATTACCAATATGCAATTTCTCCAAACTTGGCTCAATTTGATGATATTAATCAGTTTGATAATTTAGCACCAGGTACCTATACGGTAATTGCCCAAGATGCCAATGGTTGTTTTGTACAAACAGAATATACGATAGCTGAGTCTAGCGAGATAGCTATTGATGCTACTGCAGCGGGTGAAACTTGTTTGGGCGATAGCGATGGTGTTATTGACCTTGTGATCACTGGAGGCCTTGCTCCCTACAGTACGCGATTAGACAATACCAATTATGTAGCTGACCTATTTTCGTATACCAATTTACCATCGGGCACACATACTGTTTATGTTCTTGATGCTTTAGGTTGTGAAAACAGTGTTCAAGTCATTGTTGACCCAGGAGTGAATATTAAAGCAACAGTGGCACCAATGTATGAATGTACGGCAACTGTGCCTGATAATTATTTGATGGTAACATTGGATGACCCATCAGTAGCAGGAGCTGTATTGTATCAATTAGATGATGTAAACTCCACGGATGTTCGTTTAGAACCTAGTTTCACAAATATTCCTGCAGGGAATCATACTTTAATTATTTCGTTAAATGGTTGTGTGGAGATAATACCATTCACTATAGAAAATTTTGATCCTTTGGTGTTAAGCCTAGAGAACAATAATATCAACGAAATAACGGCTGTTGCCAGTGGCGGAGATGGGAATTATACCTTTTACTTTGATGCTGTTGATAATGGGGATGACAATACCTACTTTATTAATCGTACTGCAACGTATACCGTTAGAGTGGTCGATGGTAATGGTTGTGAGGTTATAGCCACGATAGAAATGGAATTTATCGATATAGAAATCCCTAATTTCTTTACTCCAGATGCAGATGGTAACAATGATATTTGGAAACCAAGAAACTTAGAAGGCTTCCCGAATATAATAACCGTAATTTTTGACCGTTATGGAAGAGAGATATATCGCATGGGTCAAAATGATCCAGGATGGGAAGGTATTTACGAAAACAGTGATCTTCCTACAGGAGATTACTGGTATGTAATTAAGCTACAAGGTGAAAACGATGAGAGAGAATTTGTTGGCCATTTTACCTTATATAGATAATGAATTTAACCTACAGTGTCATGAAGAAAATAATAATAACAGGAGTATTTCTTTTGTTTACTTTTTTAAGTAAAGCTCAAGAGCTTAACTCTCCCCAGCTCTCCCAATATTTGGCAGATAACCCATTTGTGTTATCGCCTACTTATGCGGGTATTGGTGATCATGTTAAAATACGTGTCAATGGTTTAACGCAGTGGGTAGGTATCAAAGATGCCCCTGATACACAATCCTTGGCCGCTGATATGAGGTTAGGCAATAGATCTGGAGTAGGTGTTTTTTTATACAATGATAGAAACGGATATACAAAACAGCAAGGAGCAAGACTTTCATTTGCGCATCATTTAACCTTAGACCGCTACGATGATGAATTTTTATCTTTTGGGCTATCCTATAATTTTAATCAATTTAGAATCGACATTCAAGAGTTTATTGATTCAGGTGGAGACCCAAGCGTTACCGATGACCGTTCAACAACAAATCACAATTTAGATGTTGGTCTGTTGTATCGAAAAGCTAATTTTTACTTTAGCCTTAATGTTTCAAATATACTTGACAAAGATCTTACTGGTTTCAATGTAACTTTTGAACCAAACAGGTTAAGAAACTATTATTTGTATACGGGTTATCGCTATAAAAAAAGCAAAACCAGTGATTTAGAAATAGAACCCTCTTTACTTTTTAAAATGTTTGAAAGTGACAATAGATCTGAAACAGATTTTAACTTGAAATTTAGATTTTATGATTTTGAAGATTATTACTATTTAGGTTTAAGTTATCGAGTTTTAATTGAGCAGCCAGGATCTCCTAACTTTTTAACACCTCTTTTCGGTTTCAAAAAGAATAATTTATATTTTGGCTATTCCTACCAAATTCAATTAAATGAAATAAGTAATTATAGTACTGGAACCCATGTGGTAACCTTAGGTGTAGATTTATTTCAAGGAATAAGTAATTGTAGATGTACCTACTAAATGCCCTTTAGCCATAATGTTCCCGAATTAAAACTAGGGTTTTACTAGCTTTGCAAAAAAACAAGTATGGGAAAAATTAAGCTAAGCAATATTAAAGTGTATGCCTATCATGGGTGTTTAAGAGAAGAAAGTATTATTGGGAGTGACTATAGCGTTGATGTTGAGCTTGTTGCCGATTTAACGAAAGCATCAATATCCGATGACCTCGAGGATACCGTTGATTATGTGCTGATCAATCACATCGTAAAAGAAGAAATGGCGATTAAATCAAAGCTGTTAGAACATGTGGCAAAACGTATCTTAGACCGAATTTTTGATTCCTGTGGTTCAGTTTCTAAAGCAGAAGTTAGGGTATCAAAAATTAACCCGCCTATTAACGGAGACGTTGAAATGGTTTCGATAAACTTACAATTAACTCGTTGAAATACACCTTTTTGGTTTTATGTTTTGTAAATAAAACAGCATCTTTGTAACATTAAAAGGCATTGTGGTCGAATTGGATAGACAAAGTTCCGCAAGAACTTCCATAGTGGTTCGAGTCCACTCGATGCCTCAGAGAAGCCCGCTCTTTTTTTAATAGAAAGAAAGGGCTTTTTTTATGTAAGTATTTTTACACTTACTCATAAATTTTTGTAAATTTGCATTCGCAAAAAGGCATTGTGGCCGAGTGGCTAGGCAGAGCTCTGCAAAAGCTTGTACAGCGGTTCGAATCCGCTCGATGCCTCTTTAAGAATCCTCTTCTATTTTAGAAGGGGATTTTTTGTTTTAAAGAGGACTATCTTATACACAGTTAATCAACTGATTTTAATTTAGTTGCACAATTTCAGATTAAAATAAGGCAATGAAGAAACCTAGAATGGCTTTAGCAGTCGGTATTTTATGTATTTCAATTTTCCCTCTTTTGGTAAAATTAGGATATACCTCAGGTTTAATTTCAGCCTTTTACCGAATGGCCATAGCATTTATCGTGCTTTTACCTGTGGTGCTTTGGAAAAATCAATGGAAGCTACCAAGCTTATCCTTAACACTTTTAGCACTTTTGAGTGGAGTATTATTTGGATGCGATGTGGCATTTTGGAACATCGCTATAGTAGAATCTACAGCAACTCAGGCTTCGCTTCTCACAAATTTATCGCCTATTTGGGTGGGAATTATTACTTTTTTATTTTTAAAAAACAAACCTTCCTCTAATTTTTGGATGGGCACTTTAATAGCGCTTTTAGGTATGATTACGATTGTTGGCTTCCAATTTTTTATAGCATTTCAATTTAACCGTGCATTTATCTTTGGTCTATTGTCAGGCGTGTTTTATGCTTTTTATTTATTAATTTCTAAACGTGTATTGGCCCAAGTAAACATCCTTAGTTTTATGTTTATGAGCCTTTTTTCGTCGGCTATTTTTTTAGGTTTTATAAACTTTGCAGCAGGAGAGGATTTTTATGGCTATACGCTAAAAACTTGGATGGTACTAATCATACAAGCTGTTGTTTGTCAGCTTTTAGCTTGGTTTTCACTGAGCTATGCCATAAAGCATATTAGAACTACAAGAGTGTCTTTAAGTCTTTTGGCACAGGCTTTTATCACAGCTCTTTTAGCCTGGTTATTTTTAAATGAAGCAATCAGTCTGCAAATGATTTTGGGTGGGCTAGTGCTTTTAGTAGGAATCGGTATTACGTTTATAGACAAACCTATCACATTTCAAAATTTATTTTCTAAAAGAAAATTATCCATAAAATAGCACTGTCTACTGCAGTAAAGGAAAAAATCTCCGACCTTATATGGATTGGGGAAGGTACTTATTAGAACTATAGGGGCTATAAAAGTGAGTTAACTCACCTTTTTTATCGCCGAAACCAGAACAGCTGCTGTGGTGTTATCAATAGTACTTTTTTGTCATTAAGTCTCATTTGGATGTTCAAAATTGGTTTCAATCAGAAAAAGTAAGCGAATAAAGACTCCTTTTAGCCTCATGAGTGTTATTTTTGCGCTGCTCTAAATGAAATGTATTTAAGATCACAAAAAAAGCGCTGCTTTTTTGAATCAACACTTAGTGGGTTAAAGAGGGTAGTCAAACTTTTTTAGAGCAGTTTCCAGAATCATTTTTTGATATGAATAAAAACACAGCAGAAGACCAGCGTATAGAGGCTAATTACAGTAAAGAAAAAGATTGGTTAAAATGGGGTCCCTATTTAAGTGAACGACAATGGGGAACAGTTCGTGAAGATTATAGCGCAAATGGTGATGCCTGGAATTATTTTCCTCATGAACACGCTAGAAGTAGAGCATATCGATGGGGAGAAGACGGGTTGGCTGGCATATCGGACCGATACAGTAATATTTGTTTTGGTGTTTCATTATGGAATGGTAAGGACAGGATACTAAAAGAGCGTTTATTTGGGCTTACAGGCCCACAAGGAAACCATGGGGAAGATGTTAAAGAGTTGTATTACTACTTAGAAAATACCCCTTCGCATTCTTATATGAAACATTTGTATAAGTATCCGCAACAAGAATTTCCTTACGAGAAACTGGTTGAAGAAAACGCGAAAAGAAATAGAAACGAGCTTGAGTACGAGTTATTAGATACGGGTATTTTCGACGAAAAGGCTTATTTTGATGTGGTTACCGAATATGGAAAGGCTGATAATGAAGATATTTTAATCAAAATTAGTATTAGCAATAAAGGCAAAAAAAAGGCACCGATTCACGTGTTACCCACCTTGTGGGTTAGGAATTATTGGAGTTTTCGGGAAATGCCTGAGAAGCCAAGTATTGAGAAAAAAAAGCAGAACGGCGTACCTTATGTACGTGTTAAGCATTGCTTTGTTGGGGAGTATAATTTGTATTTTGAAGAAGCTTCCGAACTCTTATTTACTGAGAATGAAACCAATAGGGAAGCCGTTTTTATGGCTAAAAATGACAGCCCCTATAAAAAAGATTTATTTCATAAGGCAGTAACTTCGGGCGATTATAGCTTGCCAACTGCGATTGAAAAAGGGACAAAATTTGCACCCCTTTATCAATTAAATATTGCTGCGGGCGCCACAGAGGTGGTGAAACTAAGGCTTAGTAAAAATGCTGTTAAAAATCCGTTTAATGATGATTTTGATCATATTTTTAAGCAAAGGCAGGAAGAATGTGCTATTTTTTATGACAACAAACTAGAAGACAAAGAACAGCAAGAAATTCAAAAACAAGCTTTTGCTGGTCTACTGTGGTCAAAAAAGTATTATAATTACGATGTGGAGCGTTGGCTTGATGGGGATCCAAAAGCGTCTATTCCTGCGCAGGAACGCTTAAGTGGTAGAAATAATACTTGGAAAACCCTTAGAAATCATGATATTATGCTCATGCCCGATGCCTGGGAATACCCATGGTATGCGGCATGGGATTCAGCTTTTCACTGTGTGACCATGGCATTAATTGATCCTCATTTTGCTAAAGAACAATTGTTGTTGTTTACCAGAGAATGGTATATGGCGCCTAACGGCCAAATTCCGGCATATGAATGGAATTTTAGCGATGTAAATCCACCTGTTCAAGCCTGGGCAACGCTAAGAATTTACAAAATCGAAAAAGAAAAAACTGGAATAGCAGATCGTCAGTTTTTAAAACGGATGTTTAATAAACTAGCATTAAATTTTACCTGGTGGGTAAATCGTATTGACGGGAGTCAAAATAATGTTTTTGAAGGTGGATTTTTAGGTTTAGATAATATTGGGGTTTTCGATAGAAGTCATGGTGTTCCAGGAGGCGGCACTTTAGATCAAGTAGATGGTACTGCTTGGATGGCATTGTATTGCTTAAATATGCTCGAAATAAGTATCGAATTGGCTTTAGAAGACGAGTCTTATGATGATATGGCCATTAAATATTTTGGTCATTTTATTTTTATTGCCGAGGCTTTAAATAAAATGAGTATCGAAAACAAAGGAATTTGGGACGAACAAGAAAGCTTCTTTTATGATAAATTAATACTACCCAATGGTAATGCTACGTCTATAAAAGTGCGCTCTATCGCGGGTATGTTATCTATTGCGGCCGTGCTTTGCATCAAAAAAGAAACCCTAGAAAAACTTCCAAAGTTTAAACGAGCAGTTCAGTGGTTTAAAAACCATAGAATGAAACGCTTAAAATACCCGGTGGTACAAGAGTTTGCAGACGGCAATGATTTGCTACTATCTTTAGTACCGAAAGACAGAATGAAAATTCTAGTGAATGTGCTTTTAGACGAAAAAGAATTTTTAAGTCCCTTCGGTATTCGTTCCCTTTCAAAAATTCATGAAAAACCCTATTATATAGGAATAAATGGCGATACATTTAGTATAAGTTATGAACCTAATGAATCAACAACACCGCTATTTGGGGGTAATTCAAACTGGCGTGGACCAGTTTGGTTTCCTATGAATTACTTATTTATTCAAGCCTTAAAAGAATATCATTCCTATGCTGGTGATAGTTTAAAATTTGAATACCCTACGGGGAGTAAAAAACGACTAACACTTCAAGAAATTAGTATTGAGATTAGCAAAAGGTTGATTGCTATTTTTGAGAAGGATGAACATGGAGATAGGATTGTGCATGCTTTACATAAAGAAACTTATGCCCGTGAAGATTTTAAAGATTTAATATTGTATTACGAGTATTTTGATGGCGATAATGGGCGCGGAATAGGAGCATCACACCAAACGGGATGGACCTCGTTGGTGTCTAATTTAATTGATGAAATACAGCCTGATAAATAGTTGTTTGTTGATGGTGTTTTTTTAAACTTGTGCTTGAAGTTGACACCTGAACTTTATGTGATTAACTTAAAACTCAGCACTTAAAATTTTAATTATGTACATGTGGATTCTTTGGGCATTGCCTTTTTTGTTGATGTTTATTTTACTTTGGAATATTTGGTTTGGTAAAAAACCGACTAAAAATAAGTCTTTCGATCAGCATTGGAGTGCTATTTTAAACGATAAGGTCTATTTTTATGCGGCTTTATCCGCTCCAGAAAAGCTCAGATTTGAGGAAGAAATTTTGTATTTTTTTAATACGGTAAGCATTACAGGTGTAAAAGTGGAAATTGACGATACAGATCGATTGTTGGTAGCATCAAGTGCCGTAATTCCTCTCTTTGGTTTCGCTGGGCTACGATATCGAAATATCAACGAAGTATTACTTTATAAGGACGCCTTTAATGAAGACCATCAATTTGAAGGTGAAAAAAGAAATATTTTAGGGAAAGTAGGTTCGGGCACCATGAACCGTTTGATGATACTTTCACTGTCTGCCTTACGAGCGGGGTTTAGTCAACAGCAAAGTAAAAGTAATGTAGGTATTCATGAGTTTGTGCACTTAATTGATAAAGCGGACGGTGCTGTAGACGGAATTCCAGAAAGTTTAATGCAACAACAATTTGTACTACCTTGGTTAAATGCCATGCACGAAGAGATTACCGACATCAAAGAAAATGACTCAGACATAAACCCCTATGGCGCAACAAGTAAAATCGAATTTTTAAGCGTAGCTAGTGAATACTTTTTTAATCAACCTAAAAAATTTAAAAAAAAGCATCCAGACTTATATGCACTGATGAGTAAAATTTATGCGCAAGACCCTAAAGCTTAAAAGTTGACATCCTATTTCAAACCTGATAATGATACACTTAATGGTCTATAGGTTCATGGCCATAAAAGAAATGTATTATGTACGTCATCTTTTCTATCTTTAGCTTTATTTTATATTTATAACTAGCTATCCCATGAATTTGAGCAAAAAGTTACTTTCCTTACTCCTCGGTCCTTTAGTTTTTATAGTGTTTTTGATTCTTCAGCCACCTGTAGGAATGTCGAGTAATGCTTTTATCATGGTAGGTATCACCCTATGGATTGCTATTTGGTGGATATCCGAAGCGGTTCCCATTGCCGTAACCTCCCTTTTGCCTATTATACTATTTCCTGCAACCGGAATTTTAAATAGTAGCGAAACCACAGCTGCTTTTGGCGATAAATATGTTTTTTTATACTTAGGAGGTTTTATTCTAGCCATCGCCATTGAGAAATGGAACTTGCATAAAAGAATGGCCCTCAATATCATCAACCTTATAGGAACTAATATTTATCGGATCATTCTAGGGTTTATGGTGGCTACAGCTTTTTTATCGATGTGGATTTCAAACACAGCAACCGCTGTGATGATGTTACCCATGGGGATGTCTATAGTTTCAACGCTCAAAGACAACCCTACCACCGATGAAAATGAAAATTCTATTTTTGGAAAAACATTAATGCTAAGTATCGCCTATGCCGCATCTATAGGGGGTATTGCCACCCTAATTGGCACACCACCCAACCTTGTTTTTGCCGGCTTTGTTCAAAAAACTTACGGTATAGAAATTACATTTTCGCAGTGGATAAAATTTGGATTGCCTATATCTATTGTATTACTGGGTATTGCTTGGTTGTACTTAACGCGAGTTGCCTACACTTTTAAGCAAACCGAATTTCCTGGAGGAAAACAAGAAATAAAACGACTTTTACTAGAACTAGGACCCATTAAAAAAGAAGAAAAAATTGTTTTTTTAGTTTTTATACTAACCGCCTTATGTTGGATAACCCGGTCTTTTATTCTTCAAAAATTAATTCCAGGTATTGACGATACTGTCATTGCTATTACGGCAGCAGTAGTACTCTTTGTTTTGCCATCGAGCAAGAAAAATAAACCATTAATTATTTGGTCAGATGCCATAAAAATCCCTTGGGGAATTATTCTTTTATTCGGAGGTGGTATGGCGCTAGCAACAGGTTTTGAAACAACAGGTTTAGCGGTTTGGCTTGGCAATCAAATGGGATTATTAGAAGGGTTATCTTTTTTCTTGTTAATTTTAATCATCATAGCTGCAGTAAATTTCTTAACGGAAGTAACCTCAAACTTAGCGACGACCGCCATGCTGATGCCCATTTTAGCTCCTATAGCCTTAAACCTCAATGTAAATCCGTTTATATTAATGGTAGCTACTACCGTTGCAGCATCTTGTGCTTTTATGCTCCCGGTAGCAACGCCACCAAACGCAGTAGTATTTGGGTCTGGCTACTTAAAAATTGCCGATATGATAAAAGCAGGATTTTGGATGAATTTAATATCTATAATTTTACTAACCCTTATAGTGTATTTTGTGTTGCCCCTTCTTTGGGATTTGGATAGTTTCGCATTTTAATCACGAGGTTTTATGAGGCTCTCGCTTAGCACCAAGTAGGGATTATTGAAGTAAAATCAATAAGGCGCCTAAAGCCGTTAAAACAAGAATCATTTTCCGGTAAAAGCCATCTTTTATGATTTTAACTAAGCGCACACCCACAAATAGTCCCACTGCAATGGCAGGAACTAATTTTAGATTTATGAGTAAGGTTTCTGGAGTGATGGTGTGCCAAACGAAAACATGAAACGGCAGTTTAAAAACATTGACAATAAAAAATAACCAAGCTGCCGTACCAATAAATTCATTTTTAGGTAATCGCATCGCCAAGAAAAAAATGTTGGAAAATGCGCCAGCAAGGTTTCCAATCATAGTGGTAATCCCAGCCAAGATACCTATAGAACTACCAAAAGCCCAATGCGTTGGAACGTTTTTAGAGCTACGTTGATCCCACCAATACATTATAATAACACTCCCGAGAATAATAAAAGACATTCCGTATTTAAAGGTTTCTTCATCCAAGTCTTTCCCTATAAAAACGCCGATTAAAACCCCAAATACCATCCATGGTAAAAATCTAACAATATAATTCCATTGGGCGTGACGGTTGTAATAGATTACCGCAAAAATATCGCCGACAATTAATAAAGGAACAATTAAACCAGTAGATTCTTTAGCTCCAAACGCAAGGGCCATAAGCGTTACAATGATGATAGCAATTCCTTTAATTCCAGACTTTGAAATACCTAAAATAAACGCTGCCAAAAAGGCCAAAACCCATGAAGTTGTTGTTGTATTTGCAGCTAATGCGTAGAACACCGAAAGTTTTTTATTAAGGTTAAAAAGCAAAAGTATTGAACTGATTTAGATTTTTTAGGATTCGCCGACCATTAGTTTGTTATTTTATGCCAAACGTTGTAAGGCCCATAGCTTCGCTAAGGAAAGACAAAAAGAAATATAATGAAGGAGTACCCCCTTTCTAAATATTATAGGATGGTGTATCTACTGCGAGGTGTATATCAAACTAAAGTAAAATAGTTAACTTTAAACGCAGTAAAAAAGATCAGCAATGAAAAATCGGATTGTAGCGGTTGATATTTTTAGAGGAATGACCATTGTCTTAATGATCCTAGTAAACAATCCAGGTACATGGGGCGCCGTTTATGCTCCTTTTTTACATGCGGATTGGCATGGCTATACCCCAACAGATTTAGTTTTTCCCTTTTTTTTATTTATTGTGGGCACTTCTATCGCCTTTGCGTATCAAAACAAAACAGCAACTGCAAATACCTATAAAAAAATTACAGTCAGAAGTTTAAAACTAATAGCACTGGGACTTTTTCTGGGGGCTTTTACCATTACGTTTCCTTTTTTTAAGGAATTTTCAAGTATTAGATTTCCGGGAGTTTTACAGCGAATAGGGGTTGTTTTCTTTATCACATCCATACTATTCATTAATTTTAAGTGGAAGACACTAATCTCAATCACCATTTTTATTTTAATAGGCTATTGGTTAGCTATGGGTTTTATTCCTGTCGAAGGCGTAGCATCTACTTTTGAAAGGGCTCCTAATAATTTAGCAAATTATATAGATTTGAAAGTTTTAGGTAACCATATGTGGAAAAAAGACTTCGATCCAGAAGGGTTTTTAAGTACCATTCCTGCTGTAGCAAGTTGTATTTTAGGCATTTTTACAGGGCTAATTTTAAATTCAAAACAAGAAAAAAAGGCCACTATTTTAATGGGTATTGGTGGATCATTACTGCTGATTGGTCATTTTTGGGATCTTATTTTTCCAATTAATAAAGCGCTATGGTCAAGTAGTTTTGTTCTAGTCACGGCGGGATGGTCTAATTTAATTTTAGCCCTAATTTATTATTGTACAGACATCAAAAAAATAAAATTTGGGACTGCCTTTAGGTATGCAGGAGCAAATGCCATTGCTGTTTTCTTTGTATCAAGTTTTATAGCTAAGTTGTTTGGACTTATAAAGGTTGATGCTTCCGGAACTTCAATCCATTCATGGTTATTTCACACCTTTTATGTATACGAGGGGATCTCTTTGCAAGCCTCATCCTTGCTCTATGCGCTGTCGGTTACAAGTTTTTACTTAGGGCTAGCCTATTTTTTGTACAAAAGACAAATTTTTATTAAAGTATAGTCTTAAATACGATAGAAACAATATCTTTAAAAAAACATAGTTTATGAGTGATAGCAATAAGTACACTAAGATTTATAGCGGAAACCAAGTATCAGTAATTCTTTTAAAAGGCTTATTGGAAGAGGCGGGAATTGGTGTTATAGAAAAAAATGAACAGAACTCAGGTGTTATTGCTGGTTTTGTGGGCGGAACACAATCTACAATAAGATTGTCTGTACAAGAAGTTGATAAAGAGAAAGCAGAAAAAATAGTACAAGCGTTTATCGCTCAGAAACAAAAGTGATGTATTACTATTTGCCAAATGCCCAACGGATAAATTTTGGAAATGCCTGACTCCACGTATGCAAATCGTGTTTACCTCCCGAAATTTCTACATAGCTAATTGCTTTCGGTGCTTTATAGCCTTTTAATTTCAATTCTTTTATGACCTCTTGTGTGTCATCAATAGCGTCAATAATCCCATTGCCATTTCTATCCGCTTTTTCATCTTCAGACCCGCACTGAAACCAAAATTTAAGATGAGAGGCGAACCTTGAATTCTTTATGACTTCTAAAATTAGTCTGCTTCGATCTGCCTTATCATTTTTTATATAGGCCTTGTTTCGCCACCAAAAAGAACCACTAAAAACTCCAACTTTTCCAAATTTATGAGAATGATTTAAAACAATATCCATGGCCGATAAGCCCCCTAATGACATGCCCGCATACACCCAATCTTCATTGTTTGTTGAGATTTTGTACTCTTTTTGTAAAAAAGGAATGAATTCCTCAACAATAAATTTCGCATAATCATGTGCTTTTGAGCCTCTTCCTTTAAAATCAGCCGAAATGCTTGTTCCATATTCTTGAATTCGGTTTTCATTAGCCTCAATACCTACATAAACAAATGGAGAAATTTTCTTATCGTTGAAAGCGGCAGTTAAGATTTTTTCTAAATGCATATTTGTGTAATCCTGACCATCATTCATCAATAGTACAGGAAACGTATGGCTTGCATGGGTATACATAGAAGGTGCAACTAATCTAAAAGTTACTTTTCTATGTAAGGAAGCTGAAAAAAATCCTCCTTTAGCACTTATGTAATCAATTTCAAAATTCATTATTATATTTTATAATGTGCGTTTTCTTTTTTAAGAATACTATGGTATTTTAAGACTATTTATTAATTAAATGGCTCTTTGACATTAAAAAATAAAATATTTAGGCTATATTTAATAAAAGTACGATGGCAAACATAAATCACATTCCTTATTATTCAAATACCTTAGGAAGAAATATTAATTTGGAAATTTCGGGTCACTGGGGCTACCCTATTTTAATGTTTCCTTCTTCAGGGGGGCAATATACACAAAATACAGATTTTGGCTTATCTGCATCGGTAATGAAGTATGTAGACCAAGGGCGTATTAAGCTATATAATGTCGAAACGATTGATATGATTTCGTTTTATGATGACCATATGGATTCTGCAACAAAAATACACAACTATGAATTGTATATGCAGTTTTTGAAAGATGAATTAATACCCTACATTCAGAAAGAGTGTAACGTGCACAGAATTGCGGTTGCGGGGGTAAGTTTTGGAGGATACCATGCCGCCAATACCGCTTTTAGATTCCCCGATCTAGTGAGTCATTTAATAGCCATGAGTGCCGCTTTTAGCATAAGAAATATGACACCGCTCTTAGATGATATGCGTATTTATTATAATTGTCCAGATGAATTTATGCAACATGAGGAAGGCTGGAAATTTGAACATATGCAGATTGTTTTAAGCACTTCTGACTGGGATATTTGTCTTGACAAAAATAAACGAATGTCTGCTATTTTAAATGAAAAAGGCATTACCCATTGGTATGATGAAAAAAAATGGATATCGCATGATTGGCCTTTGTGGAAAATGGTATTTCCGGAATACATAGAAAATTATTTTTAAGAACTAAAAACATTAGAAAAAATGGTAAAAAAAGTAGGAATATTATTCGGCATGGAAGATACGTTTCCATGGGCCTTTATTGATAAAGTAAACGAATTAGGGAATGGAAAAGTAATTGCAGAAGCTGTTAAAATTGATAAAGTACAACAAGGTATCGACTATGGTTACCATGTTATAGTGGATAGAATTTCACAAGAAGTACCTTTTTACAGGGCCTATTTAAAAAATGCGGCCTTATTGGGAACCACGGTGATTAATAATCCATTTTGGTGGAGTGCAGATGAAAAATTTTTTAATAATTGTTTGGCGATGCAGTTGGGGATTCCTGTTCCTAAAACCGTACTGTTACCTTCAAAAGTAAGGCCCGACAATACCTCGGACACTTCTTTTAGAAACCTGGTAGCTCCTTTAGATTGGGAGTATATTTTTAATTACATTGGTTTTCCTGCTTATATGAAACCTCACGACGGAGGCGGATGGAAGAGTGTGTATCGCGTTGAAAATATGGACGATCTTTTTGCAAAGCATGAAGAAACCGAACAATTGGTCATGATGTTGCAAGAAGAAATTATTTTTGATGACTATTACCGCGTGTATTCATTAGGCCAAAAGTATGTACATATTATGCCGTATGAGCCCAGAAATGAATTTCATGCCCGGTATGCAACTGAACCAAAAACCAAAGGTGAAGAGCATAAAAAGTTAATGAAAACCATTCATGACTATACTTTAAAATTAAACAAAGCTTTAGGCTACGATTTTAATACCGTAGAATTTGCCGTACGCAATGGCATCCCTTATGCCATTGATTTTTGCAACCCTGCTCCTGATGCAGATATTAATTCTGTAGGACAAGAAAATTTTGATTGGATTGTTATGCATTCTGCAAAATTAGCTGTAGAAAAAGCCCTCGCTCACAAGCCAAAGCAGAACAATACCTCTTGGGGGTCTTTTATTGAAAACTGTGTGTCGCCATCAAAAAAAGCACCAAAAAAGCCAAATTTAAAAAATGCGGCAGAAGCAAAGAAAACGGTTATAAAACCAACAATGCCTAAACCAAAACCAAAAGCTGTTAAAAAGGCACCCATAAAAAAAACATCAACGGCTAAAAAAAGTAAATAGTAGTTTTAAAAACCAAGATACCCATGCATAAATTTACAATTGGGATTGAAGAAGAATTCCAAATTTTAGAAGGAGACTCTCTAAAGCTTCGCTCTCAAATGTCGAAAATTTTAGAAGGTGGTAAAATTTTTTTAAAAGAACGTATTAAAGAAGAAATGCATCAGTCTGTGGTCGAAATGGGCACGAATATCTGTGAAAATATCACTGAAGCACGTGATGAAATTTCGTACTTAAGACAACAAATTATTGAACTAGCCGCGAAAGAAGATTTAAAAGTTGCAGCGGCAGGGACTCATCCTTTTTCCCATTGGAGCGAGCAATTAATAACGCCAGATCCGCGTTACGATCAACTAATTGCCGAAATGAAGGATGTGGCAAGATCAAATCTAATTTTTGGAATGCACGTACATGTGTGTATTCCCAGTCGAGAAGAGGGCTTACAAATTATGAATATTGCGCGGTATTTTTTACCTCATTTGTATGCACTTTCTACTAATTCTCCTTTTTGGGAAGGTCGAGAAACTGGGTTTAAGTCATTTCGTTCTAAAGTTTTTGATAAATTCCCTAGAACGGGGATTCCCCCTTATTTTGCAAGTGTTGCTGAATATGATAAGTTTGTTGAGGTGCTTGTAAAAACAAATTGTATCGACAATGGCAAAAAAATATGGTGGGACATTCGCTTACATCCCGTTTATCCAACGGTAGAATTTAGAATCTGTGACATGATGATGACGGTTGATGAGGTAACCTGTGTTGCAGCAATAATGCAATGTATTATTGCCAAATTAAGCAAACTACATCAAAAAAACCAAAGCTTTAGATCCTATCGAAGAATTTTAATTAATGAAAATAAATGGAGGGCCGCTAGGTGGGGCATTGAAGCCAAACTTATCGATTTTGGAAAAGAAGAAGAGGTGCCTTATGAAACTTTAATTAATGAGCTTCTAGAATTTATTGATGATGTTGTAGACGAATTGGGATGCAGAAACGAGGTTAACTTTGTTTACCAAATGCTACAACAAGGTTCAGGCGCAGATCGTCAATTAAGAATATTTGAAAAGACAAAAGATCTAAAACAAGTAATGAAATACGTGGTAGAAGAAACAAAAAAGGGATTGTAATGTTTAATTTATAACGTAATTTCGTCCCCTTAAAAAAAATAATGAATACTCAAGGTTTAAGAATAGCAGTTTTAGATATGAATGCGGGGCATGCTAACGAAGGTATGCGCTGTATAAAATTGTTGGTGGAGAACTTTTTAGCACAAGATACTACTACAGGCAGTTATGCTATTTTTGATGTTCGTGTTAAAAATGAAATTCCTAATGTGGACGCCTATGATATTTTTATTTCGTCAGGTGGGCCAGGTTCTCCCTTAATCGCAGGAGCAGCATGGGAGCCTTTGTTTTTTGGTTTGTTAGATGATATTTTAAATTACAACCTTAGCCACTATAAAAAGAAACACGCCTTTTTAATCTGTCATTCATTTCAATTGGCGTGCCTGCATTGGGATTTGGCTAAAGTAACAAAAAGACGTTCAACCTCGTTTGGTGTTTTACCGATGTCGAGAACCAAAAGTGGAGAACAAGAACCCGTATTAATGGGTCTTGGTGATCCTTTTTATGCTGTTGACTCTCGAGATTATCAGGTTATTGGCCCTAAAGACTGGAAACTAGACAGTTTAGATGGCCGCGTACTTTGTATAGAAAAATCAAGACCCCATATCCCTTTAGAACGTGCGGTTATGGCAATTAGGTTCACTAAAGAAATATTTGGCACTCAATTTCATCCCGAAGCTGATGCGGAAGGCATGTTAAGGCACTTTCAAAAAGAAGAGAAAAGAGCCCAAATCATAAAAAAATTTGGAAAAAAGAAGTATTTAGAAATGATCAACTTTTTAGATGATGAAACTAAAATAGCAAAAACGAACGCTATAATTATTCCTAATTTTCTACAACAAGCTGCTATTGCCATCAAAGAATCATTACTATTAACTGTATGATACCAAAAATAAGAGAAGCTTTTAATCAAAATTTTAGAGAAGAGCTTTACGAAAATGTACAAAAAGATATTGTTGCGGCATTTGGCGAACCCACAGCTTTTCGCTTATCAGAAACACCTGTGTTTATCTCAAAGGAACTTAAAACCAAAGTGTTTGATGCTTGTGATGCCATTCTAGAACAACTCGAAAGTATCGATATACAAAAGATTAGAAATACGTTTATTCCAAAAAACTTACAATCGCCTGCGCCTTTAAACAAGCCTCATTTTTTAGCGATAGATTTTGGACTTTGTGAAGGCCTTGATGGCGAAATTGTTCCTCAATTAATTGAATTACAAGCATTTCCAACCCTATTTTTTTATCAGCCTTTTTTAGGTAAGGCCTATTTAAATAACTTTCCAAGCATAGCTAAAAATAAGCTTCATTATTTTTTTAGTGGATTAGATGAGGCTAGTTATTTAGAAGAATTAAAAACGGTTATATTAGGTAATGAAAAGCCTGAAAATGTAATTCTATTAGAGTTATTTCCTGAAAAGCAAAAAACGAGAATCGACTTTTGGGCCACCCAAAAAGCTTTGGGAATCCCTGTGGTTTGTATCACGAAGGTTATAAAAGAAGGCAAAAAGTTATTCTACGAGCGTAACGGATCAAAAACCCCTATTCATAGAATTTATAATCGTGTAATTTTTGACGAAATTCAAGCTGCAAAAGATCTCAAATTAGGCTTTAATCTTAATGATGACCTTGAGGTACAATGGGTAACACACCCAGATTGGTTTTTTATCATTTCAAAATGTATGATGCCTTTGTTAGCGCATACCTACATTCCAAAATCATATTACTTAAATGATTTTCCAGAAACTATTGCTTTGCAAGAATACGTTTTAAAACCCTTGTTTTCCTTTGCGGGAAAAGGGGTTAATTTAAATCCAACTCAAGAAGAAATAAATAAAATTAAAGACAAACAAAACTATATATTACAAAAAAAAGTGACCTACGCTTCCTTAATAAAAACACCGTCCGAAACCAACTCAAAGGTAGAGTTGCGTATTTTATTTGTTTGGAATACAGCAGAAAATAGGTTTAAACCGGTCGTAAATTTAACCCGAATGAGCAAAGGAGATTTAATAAACGTGTCTTTCCAAACCAAAGACACTTGGATTGGGAGCTCCATAAGTTTCTTTGAGGAATAAGACTTAAGTTTTCTGCTAAAAGTATAGGTAAAGTGTGGCAAGTTAAATTTTAAATTGCTTCAACCATGGAAGTTTATACTTCAATGTGAAACTAGGAGAATTTTTAAATCCTAGCTGGGTTGCCCAGAGAGGCACAAGAGCTTCACCTTCTGTTAAGCTTTAAAGATTACCTTACCGCCATTAATTTTGCCACATACTTGCCAATAACATCAAATTCTAGGTTGACAACAGTTCCAATTTTATAGGTGTTAAATCGGGTATGTTCATAGGTATAGGGTATGATTGCAACACTAAAGGTGTTTTTGCCAGAGTCTACGACCGTTAAACTAGTGCCATCAATGGTAATAGAACCTTTTTCAATAGTATGATTGTTCAAATCAGTACGGTATTCGAAAGTAAAAAACCAGCTTCCCTCTTTTTCTTCGACTGAAGTGCAAACACCAGTTTGATCTACATGCCCTTGAACTATATGTCCGTCTAAGCGAGATCCTAAAATCATGGCGCGCTCTAAATTTACAAAATCACCCACCGCTAAATGCTCTAAATTTGTTTTTTGTAAGGTTTCTTCAATAGCGGTAACAGTGTAGGTGTTGTTTTTAGTCGAAACCACTGTTAAGCAAACACCATTATGCGCTACGCTTTGATCTATTTTTAATTCTGGGCTTATCGTCGATTTCACCGTAAGATGTAAATTAGACCCCTCATTTCTTAATTCTATAACCTCTCCTAAAGTTTCAATAATCCCAGTAAACATGTTGTCGTTTTAAATACCTAATTTTGTAGTGTAAATTTAGCATAAACCAATTAATAACATGGCAGAGGATAGACAAAAAATAAAACTTGGGGTTTCTATTGGCGATTTAAACGGAATAGGTTGCGAAGTGGTTCTAAAGACTTTTGAAGATATAAGAATGTTGGATTTTTGTACGCCAGTTATTTTCGCATCGAATAAAACGATAAGCTACCAAAAGTCAGAATTAGGATTAGAGATCAACTATAATGGAATTCAAGAGGCCTCGAAAGCTATAGACGGAAAACTAAATGTAGTCAATGTTTGGAAAGAAATCCCAAAAATTGAATTTGGAGTAGCTACAAAAGAGGCAGGAGACTATGCCCTAAAATCGTTAAAAGCAGCTGTGCAAGCATTAAAAAATGGAGATATAGATGTTTTAGTAACAGCACCCATCAACAAAAATAATATTCAGGCTGAAGATTTTAAATTTCCTGGCCATACCGATTATTTGGCCCATGAATTGGAGGGAGAAAGTTTAATGTTTATGGTCACCGATGAATTAAGAGTAGGGCTTTTAACAGATCATATCGCCGTTAAAGATGTAGCGAAAGCGATAACACCTGAATTGATTAAAAGTAAAATAAATACCATTGAAAAATCTTTAAAGATAGATTTTGGGATCAGCAAACCAAAAATTGCACTTTTAGGGATTAACCCTCATAGTGGTGATAACGGGGTTATTGGAAATGAAGATGATGAAATCTTAAAGCCTGTAATTCGAGAATTGTTTGATAATGGACAATTAATATATGGACCTTATTCCGCAGATAGTTTTTTTGGTTCCGATGGCTATAAAAATTTTGATGCTATATTAGCGGCTTACCACGATCAAGGACTAATTCCTTTTAAAACCTTATCTTTCGGGAAGGGGGTAAATTATACGGCTGGGCTAAACAAGGTGCGCACATCGCCGGATCATGGTACGGCCTATGAAATTGCAGGAAAAGGAAAGGCAGATTATAGCTCTTTTAAAGAAGCTGTTTTTACCGCAATTGAAATTTTTAGAAACAGAAAAGAGTATAGCGAATTAACCGCAAACCCCTTAAAAAAATCGCGTTTAAAAAGAGAGTTTAGGTAAAAATTGAATAAGCTCAAAGCTGAGTTTATTCATTTAGATTTTTTTATTTTAAAAAGTTGGGTTTTAGTAAAATAATAGTATCTTTGCACCCGCCTTTGAATGGCTGGAGCACTAAAATTAAGTGTCAAACATGAAGAAGCATAGAGAGTTTATGATTCCTTTTTCAGGATTGAAGATAGGAGCACATGAATTTGATTTTAAGGTTAACAATACGTTCTTTGAATCTTTTGAATATAATGAGTTTAATGAGGCTACTATTGATTTAGTAGTAGATTTAAATAAATCGAGTACCATGCTGGAGTTAGTAATGACTGCAAACGGTACGGTAAATGTTTATTGTGATGTTACCAATGAACCCTATGACCAACCCATAACTGCTGATTTAAAGTTAGTGGTTAAGTTTGGAGAAGAGTTCAATAATGACAATGATGAAATTTTAATTCTTCCACACGGAGAATATCAAGTAGAAATTTCGCAATATGTTTACGAAATGTTAGTGTTAGCAGTTCCTTTGAAAAAAGTACATCCAGGAGTAGAAGATGGTACTTTAGAATCTGAAACATTAGACAAACTAGAAGAATTGCATCCAAAAGAAATAAAAGAAACTAAAGATAAAAAAACGGATCCGCGATGGGATTCATTAAAAAAGTTATTAACGGATAAATAAGTTGTAAAATGGCACATCCAAAACGGAAAATTTCCAAAACAAGAAGAGACAAAAGAAGAACACATTATAAGGCTGTTGCCCCAACACTTGCAAAAGACCCAACTACTGGAGAAATGCATTTGTACCATAGAGCACACTGGCATGAAGGTAAATTATATTACAGAGGTCAGGTTTTAATCGATACTACTGAAGAAGTAGCCGCTTAATTCGTATCTTATAGCAGTACAAAGACTCCTACTTATTTTAAGTAGGAGTTTTTTTATGAAGACTATTTAAATTGTTAAAACAATAGCTTTTAGATAAAAAGTTGCAAAAAGTCGTTAAAAATCACTAATTTTCACGAAATTTATGGCTTTTTTTAAAGTTTTCAGGGCAAAAACCTTTACGGAATGAGTAAACTAACGGCGGCCATTACGGCGGTAGGAGCATATGTTCCTGATTTTATTATGACCAACAAGATGTTAGAGGAATTAGTAGATACTAATGACGAATGGATAACATCAAGGACTGGTATTAAGGAGAGAAGAATCCTTAAGGAAGAAGGGGCAGGAACGTCATTTATGGCCATAAGAGCTGCGGAAGACTTAATAAAAAAAGGGAATATAGACCCTAAAGAAATTGATTTAGTTTTAGTAGGTACCGCAACACCAGATACATTAGTCGCTTCTACAGCGGCATATGTTGCATCTGAAATTGGCGCTACCAATGCATTTGCTTTTGATTTGTTAGCCGCTTGTTCAAGCTTTTTATTCGGCATGTCAACGGCAGCAAGCTTTGTAGCATCCGGCAGGTATAAAAAAGTGCTATTAATAGGAGCGGATAAAATGTCGTCGATTATTGATTATACGGACAGAACCACCTGTATCATTTTTGGTGATGGTGCTGGTGCCGTACTTTTTGAACCCAATACAGATGGCCTAGGCGTACAAGACGAATATTTACGTTCTGACGGTGTTGGTCGTAATTTTTTAAATATGAATGCTGGGGGCTCTATTATGCCAGCGTCCGAAGAAACAGTAAAAAACAAACAACATTTTATTTTTCAAGACGGTAAAACGGTATTTAAATTTGCAGTATCAAATATGGCCGATGCCGCTGCCAAAATTATGGAGCGCAACAATTTAACTGATGCCGATGTCAATTGGTTAGTTCCGCATCAGGCCAACAAGCGGATTATTGACGCAACAGCCAATAGAATGGGTCTGGATCACGATAAGGTCATGATGAATATTCAAAAATATGGCAATACAACATCGGCCACACTGCCATTATTATTAAATGATTATGAGGGCCAATTAAAAAAGGGAGATAACCTTGTGTTTGCTGCTTTTGGTGGCGGTTTTACTTGGGGATCTATTTATTTAAAATGGGCATATAATAACAACTAACAAAATCAACTAAATTAAACAAGAATTCGATGGACATTAAAGAAATTCAAAGCTTGATTAAATTTGTAGCTAAATCAGGTGCTAGCGAGGTTAAATTAGAGATGGAAGACATCAAAATTACCATCCGAACAGGTGCTGCAGGATCATATGGTGAACCAACGACTTATGTACAGCAGGTACCAATGGCACAAAATCAAATGATGCCATCTGCTCCTTCAGCTGTACATGAAGAACTATCTGCCGCAGAAACTAAAGCAAATGCAGAAAAAGCTGAAAATGATAAATATGTTACCATAAAGTCACCTATTATCGGTACTTTTTATAGAAAATCATCACCCGAAAAACCTGTTTTTGTAGAAGTAGGGAGCACTATAAAGAAAGGTGATGTACTTTGTATTATTGAAGCAATGAAATTATTTAATGACATTGAGTCAGAAATTTCTGGAAAAATTGTTAAAGTTTTAGTAGACGATTCTTCTCCAGTAGAATTTGATCAACCATTATTCCTGGTAGATCCATCTTAGTAAATTTTAAGTCTTAAAATGTAAAATACACCACAAATTGGTATTTAAACCCTTTAAAACTTAAAACTTAAAATTTAAAACAAAAAGAGATGTTCAAAAAAATATTAATTGCTAATAGAGGCGAAATAGCTTTGCGAATTATTAGAACGTGCAAAGAGATGGGAATTAAAACAGTTGCTGTTTATTCCAAAGCAGACGAAGAGAGTTTACATGTAAGGTTTGCCGATGAAGCTGTTTGTATAGGACCAGCAGCGAGTAGTGAATCTTATTTAAAGATTCCGAACATCATTGCGGCTGCCGAAATCACAAACGCAGATGCGATACATCCAGGATATGGGTTTTTATCTGAGAACTCTAAATTTTCTAGAATTTGTGCAGAGCACGAGATTAAATTTATAGGAGCTTCAGGAGACCAAATCGATAAGATGGGCGATAAAGCAACGGCTAAACAAACCATGAAAGAAGCAGGGGTACCTTGCGTACCCGGTTCAGAAGGTTTGTTAAAAGATGTAACTGATGCCAAAAAAGTAGCTAAAAAAATGGGATATCCCGTTATGATAAAAGCAACTGCTGGTGGTGGTGGAAAAGGAATGCGTGCCGTTTGGAGCGAAGAAAAAATGGAAGACTTATATAATAGTGCCGTTCAAGAAGCATCAGCTGCTTTTGGAAATGGAGCTATGTATATGGAAAAATTAATTGAAGAGCCGCGTCACATAGAAATCCAAATTGTCGGTGACCAGTATGGTAAAGCCTGTCATTTATCGGAACGAGATTGTTCTATTCAACGTCGTCACCAAAAATTAACCGAAGAAACTCCGTCTCCTTTTATGACCGATAAGCTTCGTGAAGATATGGGAGCTGCTGCTGTAAAAGCGGCTGAGTTTATTAAGTATGAAGGTGCGGGTACTATAGAATTTTTAGTAGATAAACACCGTAACTTCTACTTTATGGAAATGAATACCCGGATCCAAGTAGAACATCCTATTACAGAACAAGTAATAGATTACGATTTAATTAGAGAGCAGATTTTAGTGGCTGCTGGTGTTCCAATTTCTGGTAAAAACTATTTACCAAAATTACACTCTATTGAATGTAGAATTAATGCTGAGGATCCTTATCATGAATTTCGACCTTCTCCAGGTAAAATTACCACCTTGCATACGCCAGGAGGACATGGAATACGTTTAGACACCCATGTATACAGTGGGTATACTATTCCGCCGAATTATGATTCGATGATCGCAAAGCTAATTACAACAGCACAAACAAGGGAAGAGGCTATTAATAAAATGAAACGGGCTTTAGATGAGTTTGTTATAGAAGGAATTAAAACAACCATACCATTTCATAGGCAATTAATGGATCATCCTGATTATTTAGCGGGAAATTACACGACTAAATTTATGGAAGATTTTAAAATGAATCCAGCCACAGAATAACAAAAAACTCCGATAAGTCTATCGGAGTTTTTTTTAGCAGCGTATAGAACTTATGTATAGGAAAACAATAGTGTCCCAGAGGTATCTTTATTTTTCTTGGGGGTTTAAAGGTTGGTTAAACGTACTTTAAATTTATGGGTACGCTCTAAAAAGTGAAATCGCTTTGGACAAAAGACTAGTTTAAAAATAGTTTGATTACTTTACGAATAAGATAGATAAACAAGTAGTGTTATTCCTTGATAGATACCGATATAAAAAGCCCCAAAATTAAGTTTTTGGGGCTTTTGTTTTTATTGATGTACTGCGGTCTTTTGGAAAATATCAGGAATAGGGCTTGGTGCCTTCGAATTTCCATTAATTTCATCCTGTGCAATTAAAAAACGCTCGGGATAAATAGTTCCTGCATTAATTGGCAGTGGTAAAGCGATATCACTATCCGTTTTGCGAATTCTCCTAAAGTCATCAAAAGGTAAAATAGTACCAAAAGTTGATACGTATTTTTCTTCTAGAATTTCTCGCAGCAGGGCTTTGTCCGCAGTTATATTATCTGTATTCTCTATCCCTCCAGGTGCAAAATCTGTCACATCGTATGCAGCATACAAAGAAGTTAATCCCGCATCTCCGGCAAAGGCAGTGGCACTAGATAAATAGGTTCTTAATCTATTTAACTGTGTTAAACCTTCATCGAAATTTACTGTTCTGAATCCAGTTTCTGCCAAAATCATTAAGTTCTCTTCATAAGTAACTAAGGGCATAGTGGCATTTCCTGCACTTAACCTGTTTGCGTTAATTTTTGCTTGATCTAAAACATAAAAATCTCTTCTTTTTGATTCATTGGTTTTTGCATTATTTCTTGAAGTAACATTTAATGGGTTTAAAAGAATGTCTTGAATATACGAACCATCCGTAGTTAAATCTCCAGCTCTACTACCTCTTAAAATAAGGTTATATAAGCTACTGTTTTCGTCAGATGTACCATATTCAGCATAGGAAGCTGCATAGCGTAAAGAATTGGTTGCAGCATTGACTCCCAGGAGTGCATTTTGATAGGCTTCCCCATATTGACCATTCATTAAATAGTAGCGCGCTTTTAAGGTATAGGCTACTTGAATCCAAGAAACAGATCTTCCTCCTAATAGAATATCGTCTGAAAACCGCCTCGTTGTAGGGACGTTTCCAAGTTGGGCGATGGCTTCTGTTAAAAGTATCTGAGCGGCTTCAAAAATGCTTAATTGACCATCAAATGCAGCACCTTCTGGATTTCCAACATCAGAATAGGGGATGTCTCCAAAAAGCGATGCAGAAGTCCCTATAGCATGAGCTTCAAGCACGTTGGCCATTCCTTTTAAAAGGTTATCGTCTGAAGTTTCTTGAATAATCCTATTTTGAGTGATAACGCCGTGGTACAAATGTGCCCAGTTAGAATTTGATTCTTCGGGTGCAATATTATAATCATTAATTCTTTGGTACAAACTATTTATACCTCTCATTTGACCTGACCACATTTGAGAAATTCGCATTAAATGACCAGAGTTGATTTGAACATCGGCTAATTCCATCCCTTTAAAAATTAAGATGGGAGGAACGTCTATCGCCACGTTAGGATCTTCGTTTACATCTAAATAGGAGTCACAACCTATAAAAGAAAGGAGCAACATGCTATATATTATTTTGTTAATATATTTTTTCATAGTTATATTTTTAATAGTTAATAGTTATACCAAAAACAACAGATTTTGAACTAGGATTGGTAAAATAATCTAATCCTTTACCCAGTCCTGAGAATTGACTTACATCTGGGTCAATGCCATCAATTTTCGTCCATAAAAATAGGTTTCTACCTGTTGCAGAAATTTGGATCGATTCTAAGCCTGTTTTTTTGATGCCTTTACCATCTAAGGTATAGGCCAAACTCAATTCTCGTAAACGCGTCCAGCTAGCATCTCCGATAGCAAACTCATTAATCACAGAACCACCAAAACCACCACCAAGACTAGTGTACCAGCTTTCATCAAGTAAAACTGGACCCCCTCCAAAATCTTGAATGTTACCACGAACTGTTGATCCAGCTGCAAAGGTGGTACCTGCACTATTTATTAAATCTTGTGTTAAGGTTACTTCATTGCCAACATCACCATGTGTTCCAAAACCATAAAGTACATAACGAGTTCTTTCACCAATATCATTTCCTTGGCTAGTTTCAAACAAAACATTTAGGGATAAATTTTTATAGTTAGCTCTAAATCCTAAAGCCCCTTTCCAATCCGGGTTGGGATCACCCAAAACCTTATCTCCAGAAGTATCTAATTGAGGAAAACCGTTGGCATCCAAATCTAAACTCCCATCTGTATTACGCAATGCTGCACTACCTGTTAAAACACTAACAGGTTGCCCCACCAGTGCCGTTACATTAATAGAGGAGCCAGGACTAAAATTAGGACCAGGAAAGCCTTTTAAATCCAGAATTTCGTTTCTGTTTTGTGAGTAATTACCAAATAAACTTAAGGTTAGGTCTTCTTTCTTGAGAAAATCATAATTAAATTCTAGCTCAAGTCCTTTGTTTTCCAGTTCGCCAATATTTCCTAAAAACGAATCAAAACCAGAAGAGGGATCTAAGCTAACGTTTAAAATCATGTCTCTCGTATTGTTATAATAATAGGTACCAGATAAAGACAGTCTATTTCTAAAAAATCTAAAATCTAAACCTATCTCATATTCTCTTTTCTTTTCAAATTCTAAATTTGGATTTCCTTGGTCATCATTTAGTCTAAAACCACCGCCAAAAGCAAATAAAGAAATAGCATCTGAATAGGTCGAATACGAAGCCGTTTCATAACCTGTTTCAAAATTATGTGCATCTGGAGCTAATCCTACTTCTCCATAGGCCAAACGTAACTTTGCAAATGATAAGGCACTACTGGTACTTAAATCAAATAGATTGCTAAACTTTAAGGCAAATTCTGCACTAGGATACATGATAGATTTTGAACTAGAAGAAGCATCCTCGTAGGTAAGACCTAAATTAAGGTTCATAAGATCTTGAAACTCAAAAGCGGTCTGCCCATAAAAACGAACATTTCTTAAAATTAAGTCTCTTTGTTGGGTGTCAATGTTATTTGAAATAGACGGGTTTTGTAATCTACTATTGTATAAAAAGTCTATAGCCTCAACGTAAGTTTGCTTTCTTGTTCTATCATTTAAAGCTGCTCCTAAAGTAATATTGGTGCTTAAACCTTCTGACAGTTGAAAGTTCATTAAAGAAATAAAGTCGGTTGATATTTCTTTATTTTGAAAAATTTCATTTTTGTAGCGACCGTTGTTAGCGCCATCACCTGAAAATAAGGGTTGAAAATAAACCCGATCATCGTTAAAATAATCTAGACCACCTCTAATAACAAAGTTTAGCCACGGTGCAGCATTGATATTAAAATCAATAGAACTTAAAAAACGTTCCACTTTTGTATCACTAGTTTGTTCATATATAGTCCATAACGGGTTGTTATAGGTTGGGTTAGCAGTATCACCTAAATACCTTCTGTAACTTCTATGTCTAAAGGGCGTTGGGTTTCCATTGTTATCGTAATAGGTTCCAATGTAATCACTAATATCAAAATCTGCTGGATTTCTTAATAAACCCAAATAAATACCTGCGGTATTAGAACCTTGCTGAATTCTGTTTGAACTACTATTGGTATAAGCAATTTTCGCTGAGGTGCTTAACCAATCGTTAAATTTATAGGTATTTCCAAAGCTTAATGAGTTTCTTTTGTAATCACTATTTTTCATAATACCCACTTGATCTAGGTGCGCTGCACTGAAGTAAAAGGTAGCTTTTTCAGTACCCCCAGAGAGGCTTATTTTAGTGTCTTGTGCTAGGCCATTTTGAAAAACTTGATCAAAATTACTGTCGCTAAAAACAGCTCTTGAATTTTTACCACCCGAAGCTAAGGGATAGTAACGGTTGCCATTCGCTGCTTCAAAATACCTGCCAGAGGTATTAAAAACATCTTCTGCTCCAGAACGATCCGCAATTTTATCACCCCAAGAATTTGCCGCCGTCGGGCTATAGTTACCTCCAGTACCTTGACCGTAATTTTGTTGTAAAGAGTGAACTCTATTTATTTGGTCGACTGAGATTGAAGAGCTAAATGATGCTTTTAATTTACCTGCTTTTCCTCTTTTTGTCGTAATTACAATCACCCCCCCCAAAGCTCTAGAGCCATACAAAGATCCGGCAGACGCTCCTTTAAAAACCTGAATACTTTCAATGTCGTCAGGGTTAATGTCATTTAATCTAGATTGTTGTGAAACCCCAGCATCAGCATCGCTACCAAAACCTTCAAGATTACTATTGTTAATAGGGATACCATCCACAACAATTAAAGGAGCACTCCCATTTATGGAACTCACCCCTCTAATTTGTATGTTTGAACCTGCTCCTGGATCGGCGCTTGTCCCAGTAATATTTACACCAGCCGCTTTACCCGCTAGTCCATTTATTAAAGTGGGTTCTTTTGATCGCGTTACACTTTCAGCACCAATTACAGAATATGTTGAAGCTACATTATCTCTTTTTTCTTTAAAACCAAGTACAGAAACCACTACCTCGTCTAAAGCTTCAGCATCTTCTTTTAGTGTTACATTAATTGTCTTTTGACTCCCGACAACTATTTCTTCAGATTTATAGCCGATATAAGAAAATACTAATATCTGACCTGTAGTGGCATCAATAGTATAGTTACCATCAAAATCTGTAGTCGCCCCTTGAGTTGTGCCTTTTATTAAAACTGAGGCACCAGGCAAAGGTCCTGACTGATCACTTACATTCCCTGAAATAGTCTGGGAATTACCGTTAAAAATCGCTCCTATAGCGATTAGTAATATTAAAAATAGTTTTTGCATAGAATTAAGATTTTAAGTTAGTTATTTATTAAAAGGAGGTTCATCATTTGTTCTGCGGCTGCTTTGCCGATTTCTTGTATTGTTTCTTTGGGCGTGGCATCACCCATTTCATAGGTAATACCAACGGCACTATGCGCCATTAAAAACCAACCTTTTGACACAGGCTTTGTACTATTTGCTGACTGCTCGTTTACCTTGTAATTCGTTATGTTTTCCTCTAATTTTTTAAACCAATTTGAAATAAAGTCGGGCAAGCTAGTTTCTTCTCTAATTTCATTGGTATAAAAAACGTCATACCAAGTGGAATGAAAATCTAGACCCAAAATTAATTTTGAATTGTTTTGCTTTAATTCTTTAGTAATAAAAGTAACTGCATTTTTAATTTCTGGTTGGTGGTATTTTGACCAATCTCGATTGAGATCAATACCCCCTGCATTATGTCGCCAATGCCCAAGATCAACGCCATCCGGATTCATTATTGGGAATGCAATAACACGGTATTTTTCCAAAAAAGCAGTAGACAAATCAGACTTGTTTGTAACTGTCTTTAAGAATTCTTGAAAAGCAAAATAGCCTGTAACTTCTGGAGGATGCTGTCGTGTTAATAACACAATAATTTCTTTATTTTTAGGCTCACCTATGCCAATATCTAAAACAGGTAAGTTTCTATTTAGTTTTGATTTTCCAACACTACCTATTTTAATAGTGCTCTTGTTTTCATTGGCCAAATTTATATACCACTCTTTTACATGGGTAGAGGACTGTATTTCTTGAGCTGCAACTATTATTGGACTTTTAGTTACATTTAGTTTTATGGTTACTATTGTATCATTTTCAAAAACGGCGCTAGAATCTATGATGGTCCAGTGGCCATCAACTTTTAATTTTGGAAAATACCTGTGTTTGTATCCTTCAGGATATTCAAAAGTATAATACACAGGTTTTGGCTCGTTAGACCAAGTACTAAAAGCGTAATAGGGACTATTGTTTATGGGTGTGTTTTCTGGTATTATTTTTACGATCACCGTAGAATCATTTTTTTGTTCAAAACCATTTAGCCTTGCTCCGTCAAAATCATTGCTAGCATGTACCCCCAATTTATCTATGGTGTACATTTGTTTTTTTTGTAAAACAATAGGCCTTGTTTTGGTGTCAACTGGTGTTTCGAAATTTATTCTTTTAACCCCACAGGAGTTAAGCATCAAAAATACTAGGAGGGTAAGGATTGAGATTTTGTTTAATCTTTTCACTTAAAATTATGTTAAATAGTAGTTAAATGTATAACAAAATATTATAACAATCATAAATAATTTTAATAAGGTTGATAACTTTTTTATCATAAACCTAAATATTATGACCATTTTTGTTTATATCTTATAAACACGATAAAAGACATAAAGCAGATAGCTTGAATTTAATTGGAGTCTACTATTTTAACTAATTTGTAATTCATAAAAAATACAAACAACATGAGTATGAAAAATTTTAATTACGTATGCATCTTTTTAGTGGTACTTTCTTGTTATACCAAAGCATTTTCTCAGAATGAAGCTACAATAGATAAAAAATACACCGTAGAACTTGATAAGCTCGTAAAAAACAAACAGGTAAAAGCAGCGTATAGTTTTATTCAAAATAACGACGAAGAAACCATAAGCCAAATGATTGAGCTTACTGAGCTTATTGCACCACCCTTTAAAGAAACGGAACGAGGCTTATTATTTAAAAAAATGATTGAAAACGCGGGAGCTGATTCGGTCTGGGTCGATGAAGTTGGGAATGTATTAGCGCTAAGAAAAGGAACAACAGGAAAAAAATTAGTGGGTTTAGACGCCCATTTGGATGTTGTTTTCCCAGAAGGAACCGATGTTACTGTAAAAAAGGTGGGCGACACTTTAAAAGCACCAGGTATTGGCGATGACACAAGAGGTTTGTCTATGGTCATAGCCGTATTAAAAGCCATGAACCAAGCAAAAATTAAAACTGAAAATGATATCTTATTTGTGGGTTCTGTTGGGGAAGAAGGCCTAGGTGATTTAAGAGGGATGAAACATTTGTTTCAAAAATCAGATTTGAAAATTGATTCTTGGATTTCTATTGATGGAGGTGATATAGGCCGAATTAACAATGCAGCTTTGGGTTCAAAAAGGTATAAAGTTATTTTAACTGGCCCAGGCGGACATTCTTGGGGTAGCTTTGGTTTGGCAAATCCGCATCACGCTTTAGGTAAAGTGATTGATGAGTTTACCACCGCAGCATCAGCCTTTACCAGCTCAGGCCCTAAAACAAGCTTTAATGTTGGCGTTATCGGAGGTGGAACTTCGGTAAATTCAATTCCTTTTGAATCTACAATGGAAGTTGATATGCGTTCTGTTTCTGCACAAAAATTAGATGAAATAGAAGTTATCTTTAAAAATTCAGTAAGCAAAGCTGTTGCAGCCTACAATGCAACGAATATAAAAGATAAAATAACCGTAGAACTTCAAAAAATTGGGGATCGACCGTCAGGAGAGTTGTCAGAAAGTATACCATTAATTCAACGTGCTATGGCGGCAACGAAAACCTTTGGTATTACTCCTGAACTAACTATTGGTTCCACAAATGCGAGTATTCCTATAGCTATGAATATACCTGCAATTTGTATTGGTCGAGGCGGCGAAGGTGGTGGGGCTCATTCTCTAAACGAATGGTTCATCAATAAAAATGGTGCAGAAGCTATTCAATTGGCCTTACTCATCACCTTGTCTGAAGCAGGTTTAGCCAAATAAGCGTTAAAACGTAGATAGCATTTGAAACTTTAGTCGTTTTTATTTTTAAAAAGTAGTATATTTTTAGCTTATTGATGGCCAATGCTATGTTGTATCTTTATAGCCATAATTATTTCGTATGAACCTAAGCTATTGGGAATATAAAACGTGGCTCCACAATATAGATTTTACCATCGTTGGATCTGGTATTGTTGGCCTTAATTGTGCCTTATTTTTAAAAGAAGCACATCCGAACGCTAGAATTTTAATTTTAGAAAAAGGCATGTTGCCACAAGGTGCTAGCACTAAAAATGCAGGTTTTGCTTGCTTCGGAAGTATTTCTGAGGTCTTAGCAGACTTACAAACCCACTCCGAAGAAGATGTTGTACAACTGGTACAAAAAAGATGGGATGGTGTTCAGTTATTGCGTAAAAATTTAGGAGATAAAAATATAGATTTTCAAAATCTTGGGGGTCATGAAGTCTTTTTGGATAAACAAGAGGTACTTTTTGAAAACTGTATAGCGAATTTAGAACGTGTAAATACGCTTTTACATCCTGTATTTAAGGCCGATTCCTTTAAAAAACATCACAATAGTTTTCAATTTAAAGGGATTCAAGATCAGTACATCACCAGCGATTTTGAATCCCAAATCGATACAGGTAAAATGATGTATACGCTTTTAAAGAAGGTACAACATAAAGGAATTAGCATCCTAAATGCTATTGCCGTGGAAAGTTTTGTTGAAGGCGAAGCGCATGTTTCCGTTAAAACGAACCTCTTCGAGTTTACAACTAAAAAGTTGATTATTGCTACCAACGGCTTTGCATCCACCTTATTAAACCAAGATATAAAACCTGCAAGAGCGCAAGTTTTAATTACCAAACCCATAAAAAATTTGCATGTTAAAGGTACTTTTCATGTAGACGAAGGCTATTATTATTTCAGAAATATAGACGATAGAATTCTATTCGGCGGCGGTAGAAATTTAGATTTTAAGGGCGAAGAAACGATGACTTTTGGCGAAACAACACTAATTCAGAACCAATTAGAAACCATGCTTCGGGAGATAATACTACCAGAAACTGCTTTTGAAATTGAACATCGATGGAGCGGAATTATGGGGATGGGAATTCAGAAACGTCCCATAATTCAGCAACTGAGCAACCATACCTACTGCGGAATTAGATTAGGTGGTATGGGAATTGCAATTGGGAGTATTGTTGGTAAAGAATTGGCAGAATTAATCTAGCTTTGCACTTTTAAAAAGGTAACATACTTTTTATTAAATTTTTATAATTTCAATAATCACTTATAATTATGGAACAAAATCTTAAAAGCCAATTGTTTGCTTTCTGTAGGTCTTTTGCAGACAGCAGAATAGCTAGAATTTTAACGGCTATTGCAGATTTAAACGAGGCTCTTGATGATGAAACTAAAAGTAGCTCAGGTGATAAACATGAAACAGGTCGTGCCATGCTACAACTAGACATTGAAAAATCAGGGGTACAATTGGCTGAGGCTCAAAAAATGGCTAAAGTGCTTGAATTTGTGAATATAAAAACAAAGTCAGATTATGTGGGCTTGGGTAATTTGGTAAAAACAACAAAGGCGAATTATTTCTTAGCTATTTCGGCAGGGGAATTTAAAGCAGATGGGTTATCTGTGTATTGTATTTCTTCTGAAACCCCAATTGGGCAACTGTTATTTGGAAAGGAAGTAGGAGCTACTGTTAGGTTTAATGAAAACGAAATAAAAATTACGGAAATTCTATAAGATATAGCATCTCCGTAATTTTTTTAATTATTCTAGTTTACACTACTCAAGGTAATATCAAAAATTAAGACAGAGCCTCCAGGAATTCCTCTATAATCTAAACTACCATATCCTAACTGCGAAGGAACAATAAGGGTTCCGCTACCTCCTTCTTTAAAATAGGTAATACCTTCTGTCCAACCTGGAATCACTTGGTTTAAACCAAAAGTTACGCCATCGCCATTACTATCATCAAACACTTTTCCGTTCAGATAGTATCCTTTATAAATGACCGTGACTCTTGAATTGCTAACAGGTTGTTGCCCTGTGCCAGGATTGTCAATGACATAATATAAGCCACTATTGCTTCTGGTAGCCATTAAATTATTTTCTGCTACATAGGCTTGTATTTCTAGCTCGTTTTGTGCGGAATAATCTTTAATGGTTTGGTTTTCTTTGTCCTCACTACAAGAACTTATACTTAATAAAAGGCACACAAAAAGTAAACAATATTTCATAGGATAATTTTAGTTGTTTTTAGCGCAAATATAATTAAATACTCACATGTATTATTCTATTCTTTTGCCTTGTGTAGTGAAAGATAAACCTTGAGACCCTGAAGTAGAAATCATGATACCCTCAAAAAGCGGTTCTGGCGTATTGTTTTTTACTTTCCAATCAAAGATAAAATTAGCACCAGTACCTCCTTCTTTATCTCTCTCGCTAATGACTATTGCAGTAGTTTCTAAAGGATTTAAATAGATAGTTTTATCAATATAATGCCTAATATATTGCCCTTTAGTATCGAAATAATCAGCTTTTGTAATATATATAGTATCTGTTCTACTCGTATTTCTAATACTTACAGTTGCGGTTAAATCGTGTGTTAAATGTTCTGTTTCACTGTATATTTGAGAATAAATAGATAAATAGGTACTTCCGCTAAGTAGACTATCAGATAGCTTATGGGTCAATACTCTTGTGCTCCAATCAAGGTTTTTTTTGGCCTTTTCTTCTTCTTTTTCTCCGCAAGAATTTAAGATTAATAGGCTGCTTAAAAGTAGTATGGGAAGGTGATTTTTCATGGTATTTTAATTGATATATAAAAATAAACAATCTTAATTACTTAGTGCACAATAAAAGAGTATTACCATTCAGGTTTATTTCTGTTTACTTTTTTTTCTGCCGACTTCTTTTTTGATTTTAATCTTTTTTCAATTGCAGATTTACTAGGTTTTGTCGCCTTGCGCTTCTTAGGTTCTTTGAAAGTGTTTTCTAGTAATTTAAAAAAACGCTTAATGGCTAATTCTTTATTCCGAAACTGACTTCTGCTTTCATCACATTGCAACCATAAAATATTATCTTTCGTGAGTCTGTTTTTTAATTTTAACCCTATCTTTTCTTTTTCGCTATCGTTTAAACTTTTAGAATTAGGAACATCAAAAACAAGTGCTATTTTGGTAGCAACCTTATTTACATGCTGACCGCCTGCACCACTGCTACGAATTGCTTTAAACTGTAACTCTTGAATAATGTTCTCCTTGTTCACGATTAGTTTTTTAGCCTATTATTTATAATTTCTAAAGCGACATTTAAATACACGATGGTGTTTGTTTCATATGGTTTTTCTGAATTAAATAGAATAGTTTCTGTAGCATTCAAGGCCCCTTCTATTAAATAATAAGATCCTTTAAAGTACGATTTTTGTACACTTATTTTGAGTCCGTTTTTATCTGAAATACTTAATTCAGAGGGGTATAACAATACTGATTTATCAATAGTAGCATAGGGCTTTAGTTTTTCAATAGCAATTTCATTGACATCGCCAAATAAGGAGGCGATATACTTTTTTTTCGGAAAATGGTACAATGTTTCAGGCGTATCTTTAGCTATAATATGGTTATCCTTAAGGACGATAACTTCATCTGCGAACGAGAGTATATCGTTAGTGTCGTGAGAAGCAACAATACATGTAATTTCTTCCTTTTTTAAATATTCGAAAAGTCTTCGCCTTAAATTATTTTTTCTAGCATGATCAATGTGGCTAAAAGGTTCGTCTAAAAGTATGAGTTCGGGTTTTTGAGCTAAAACCCTAGCTAGTGCAACTCTTTGTTGTTGTCCTCCACTTAAATACTTAACCTTGGTTTTTGCAAAAGAGGTCATTTCTATCATTTCTAATAGCTCGTAGGTTCGTTTTTCGAGTTCCTCAGGGTAAAATACTGATAAAAACTGACTTACATTTTCCTCTACCGAAATAAAGGGCATTAAATCAAAATCTTGAGATAAATATTTTATAAATACTTCTCCAGGCACTAATTTAAAATCTGGACCTAAAATCTTGTGTTCTCCCCAAAATATAGCACCTTCATTAGGCTGAAGAATTCCGTATAGTAACTTGAGTAAAGTGCTTTTACCACAGCCACTTTCCCCAATTATAGAAATATGTGCTCCTTTAGTTACTTTAAAATTGATATTCGAAAGAATGGGTGATGCACCGTACGAAAAAGAAAGCCTTGAGACCTGTAACATGTTTTAGTTTAAATCTGTTGCAAAATTAGCATAAAAAAATCCGTTTTATAATAAAACGGATTTTAGATGTTCATCAAAACTAAATTCTTTAAAGTACACTTACTCCTTAAACTCTTTTAATACAGCTTGGTTCGGCAATGCATCGTATCCCATATTAAACAAGGTAAATGCCATTACATCTACTTGTTCGTTAATTATGGCTTCGGTTGACTTTCCAGCACCGTGACCAGCATTTACATCAATTCTTATTAAGGTTGGGTTGTCTCCGATTTGTTTTTCCTGAAGTGCAGCGGCAAATTTAAAACTATGCGCTGGTACAACACGATCATCATGATCGCCAGTAGTGATCATTGTTGCAGGGTATGCCATGCCTTCTTTTACATTATGAATAGGCGAATACGCTTTAATGTACTCAAACATTTCTTTACTATCTTCGGCTGTACCGTAATCATAAGCCCATCCAGCTCCTGCGGTAAAGGTATGGTAGCGCAACATATCTAAAACGCCTACAGCAGGTAGTGCTACTTTCATTAAATCTGGACGTTGTGTCATGGTTGCACCAACTAATAAACCACCATTTGAACCTCCTTTGATGGCTAAATGATCTGATGAGGTATATTTTTCTTTGATGAGATATTCAGCAGCTGCTATAAAATCGTCGAACACATTTTGTTTTTGAGTTTTAGTGCCTGCATCATGCCATTTTTTACCATATTCACCACCACCGCGTAAATTTGGAACGGCATAGACCCCACCTTGTTCCATCCAAATGGCATTTGTGATACTAAATGATGGGGTTAGGCTGACATTAAATCCACCATACCCGTAAAGTATCGTGGGGTTTTTACCATTTAATGCTAAGCCTTTTTTGTACGTAATCATCATGGGCACTTTGGTACCGTCTTTTGAGGTATAAAATACTTGTTTCGACTCGTAATCCGAAGGGTTAAAATCAATATTAGGTTTCCAATACTGTACATATTCGCCAGTTTCAACATTATATTTATACGATGAACCAGGGGTGCTGTAATTGGTAAATGAAAAATAAAATTCTTTATCTTCTTTTTTACCGCCAAAACCTCCAGCGGAACCTACACCAGGTAGTTTTACTTCTCGAACTAGTTTGCCATCATAATCATACTGTAAAACTTTTGAGATAGCATCAACCATATACTCAGCAAAAAAATAACCACCCCCTGTTCCTATGGAAAGGACATTATTGGTTTCGGGAATAAAATCTACCCAATTTTCTGGTGTTGGGTTTTTAGCATCCACGGTGACTACTTTTTGGTTGGGTGCGTCTTTGTTGGTCATTATAAACAATTTTGAACCTACATTTTCAACCACATAACTATCGGTAGAAGTGTCGCCTAAAATTGTTACAAAAAGTGCATTTGGATCAGATAAATCACGCATTAAAAGTTTACTACCTGAGGTAGATATTCTTGGATATATAAACAAATAACGACCATCTTCCGAAACAGTACCACTTACATAACGATGTTTTTCAGCAGCAACACCGCCATAAATTAATTCATCCTCTTTTTGAGAAGTACCTAATTTATGGTAGTATAATTTATGTTGATCTGTTTTAGCAGAAAGCTCGCTTCCTTTCGGTTTATCATAACTAGAATAATAAAAACCGTCATTCGCTTTCCAGGAAACACCAGAAAATTTTATATCAACAAGCGTGTCTTCAATTATTTCTTTACTGGCTGCATTCATTACAATCACTTTTCGCCAATCGCTGCCACCTTCAGAAAGAGAATACGCAGCAAGAGAGCCATCTTTAGAAAAACTTAAACCCGCTAAAGACGTAGTGCCATCTTTTGAAAAGGTATTTGGGTCAAGAAAAATTTCAGCATCTTCACTATCCCCTTTTTTACGATAGATGACTGATTGATTTTGAAGGCCGTCGTTTTTAGAAAAATAAGTGTACTCGCCTTCTTTAAAAGGCGAACCTAGTTTTTCATAATTCCATAATTTTTCCAATCTTTTTTTAAGAGCTGCCCGAAATGGAATATTGTCTAAATAGCCGTAAGTAACCTTATTTTGCTCTTTTACCCAAGCTTCAGTTTCGGTACTTCTATCATCTTCAAGCCATCTAAAAGGGTCATTGACAGCGATATCAAAATAAGTATCAACAGTGTCAACTTTTGCAGTTGTAGGATAATTCACAATAATTTTTTCTTTTTTAGGAGTTGTATCACAACTTACAATTGTCAATGCTGCAAGTGCCATAATTGTTAGGTTTTTCATTTTAAGTATATTTAGTTGTTCTAAAAATACAAGAAAAAAACCTTTGTAATATTCTAATTACAAAGGTTTTAACACATTTTAATATTTTAAATTTAAACTAATCCGTTGGCGATTAAATATTCTCCAATTTGTACGGCATTAGTCGCTGCACCTTTTCTTAGATTATCAGCTACAATCCACATATTTAAGGTATTTCTTTGTGTTTCATCTCTACGAATTCTACCTACGAAAACATCATCTTTATCATGGGCATAAATAGGCATTGGGTAGGTGTTGGTATCTGGGTTATCTTGTACAATAACCCCTGAAGCTTCACGTAATAATTTACGGACTTCTGCCAAATCAAAATCGTTTTCAAATTCAACATTTACAGATTCAGAGTGCCCACCAGCAGTAGGAATCCGTACCGCTGTGGCGGTTACCGAGAAGGTTTTATCGTTAAATATTTTTTGTGGTTCACGCGCTAATTTCATTTCTTCTTTGGTGTAGCCGTTTTCTAGGAAAACATCACAATGTGGAATGGCATTTCTACTTATGGGGTAGTTATACGCCATTTCCCCTTGAATCCCTGCAATTTCATTTTCTAGTTGTTGCACCGCTTTAAGTCCGGTTCCAGATACAGATTGGTAGGTAGAAATAACCACGCGTTTCATTTTATATTTTTTATGTAAAGGCGCCAAAACCAATACCAATTGTATTGTAGAACAATTAGGATTTGCAATAATCTTATCGTCTTTGGTTAATTGTTCAGCATTGATTTCTGGAACGATCAACTTTTTTGTCGGATCCATGCGCCAGGCTGAAGAATTATCGATCACCGTACTTCCAGCCTCGGCAAATTTCGGAGCCCATTCTAAAGAGGTATCTCCGCCTGCTGAAAAGATAGCTATTTCTGGTTTTGCAGCGACTGCATCGGCTAAACCAATCACTGTATAGTCTTTATTTTGATAGGTAATTTTTTTACCCACAGAACGTTCAGAAGCTACCAATAGTAATTCTGTAATAGGAAAATTACGTTCTGCTAGGACTTTGAGCATAACTTCGCCCACCATTCCGGTTGCTCCTACAACTGCTACTTTCATCTTTTCTCATATTTTTGAGAGGCAAATGTACTTCAATGGCACTTATATACCAAGATAATTTCTTGGGAATAATCAAAATATAACAAAATGTTATAAACGTAACAACAATAATGTATTGAGTTAGCTCATTTAATGTGTATTTTTCGGGCATCTTAAAAGTAAGTCATGATTCCTAAAGTTTACATTATTGATGATGATTTGGTTTCTCAATTTGCCACATTATATGCCGTAAAAAAAAATTGTATTTCCTTTGAAGTTGTAACTTTCGATAACGCAACGGAAGCATTGGAAATCATTAAAAAAGATATAAGTTCAAAAAAATACAAGCTCACTATCGTTTTAGATTTGGTGATGCCAATAGTTGATGGATGGGATTTTTTAGACCAGCTTAAAGCGTATTTGTTACCGGAGGTTTTTATTAAAATATTTATTCTTTCAAGTTTTCGGAATAGTAGTGATCGTGAAAAGGCAAAAATGCACCCTTTAATTCAAGGATTTTTTGACAAACCACTATCTCAGCTCAATGCGCAAAAAATACTTATCGATGCTCAATAGGTAGAAGATTTTTCAAAAGTGTTTCACTAGCTTTAAAATCAGTAATCCTAATGCAAACTACATTTTAGTATGCAACGAAATGAATTGAGTAGGGTAATTTGTACGTACAAAGTAAAGAGCCGCGCTTGGGCACCTTTCGTGAAATGAACGTCCTTTATTCAACCTGGGTTTTTTGTTTAACCAGGGCTCATTAAAAAAAACCGTCAATACCATTAGCGAAATGGAAATGACGGCTTTAGGATGAATACTGCAGTGCAGCGGTTATACCTTCACTTTAAAGGTATGAATAGCTTTATTTTTTTAATAAATCTCTAATTTCAGCTAATAGTTCTTCTTGAGAAGGGCCTTTAGGTGCTGCTGGAGCTTCTACTTTAGCTTTTTTCATTTTTGTTACGCCTTTAATCACCATAAACATTACGAAAGCAACGATAATAAAGTCGATAATATTGGTTAAAAACTCACCATATAATAAAGCTACTTCGCCTACTTTTTCGCCAGCATCATTCAGAGTTCCAGGTTCAAGAATAAATTTTAATTTTTTAAAGTCTGCTTTGAAAATTAAACCAATTAATGGAGAAACGATACCAGCCGTAAAAGAGGCAACTACTTTATTGAAAGCAGCACCCATCACAAAAGCAACGGCAATATCTACTAGATTGCCTTTAATTGCAAATTCTTTAAATTCTTTTAACATAATTAGGTGTATTAGTTATGGTTAATGGTTAAATGTAGTGCAATGTAGCAAAAAAAGATTTTATAGTTGATTACAACGTACTATTTTAAGTATTGATTATTTTTCTTTTAACACGTTGTGATATTCCTGTTATTAATTCATACGAAATGGTTTTAGCTCTTTCTGCAAAACTATTGGCCTTAGCCTCTGGTCCAAAAAGGATAACCTCATCACCCTCGGCACAATCTATGCCTGTAATATCAATCATGATCATATCCATACAGGTATTGCCAATAATAGGGGCAGCTTTGCCATGTACACTAACAATTCCTTTCCCGTTTCCATAAATTCTACCAATACCATCGGCATGGCCAATAGGTAAAGTAGCTGTAGTCATATGTGTATCGGCTTTAAAAGCTCTGTTATAGCCAACACTTTGGTTGGCTTTAATTTCATGAATTTGAGAAATATTTGTTTTTAAGGTAGCTATCGGAACTAGTTTTTCATCATATTGGGTCTCATTTCCAAAGCCATACAAGCCAATTCCGCTTCGTACCATATCGAAATGGGCTTCAGGGAAATTTAATATCCCGGAAGTATTGGCTAAATGCTTGAACGGTTTATACGCTAGACCTTTATCAACTTCGCTAGCTATTCTGGTAAAACTAGCTATTTGGTTTGATGTAAACTCTCTTTCATTTAAATCTTCAGAAGCAGCCAAATGCGAAAAAATGGAAGCTACTTTTACGGCATCAGTATTTTTTAAGATTTGTAGCACTTCTGCTACTTCGCTTTCGTTAAAACCCAACCTGTTTAAACCTGTGTTAAATTTTAAATGTACTGGATAATTTTTCTGTCCGCATTTTTCTGCCGTTAGGATAAATTCTCTTAAAATTCTTTTGGAATACATGGCGGGTTCTAAGCACCGGTCAATAATAGTATCAAAACTCACCATTTGCGAATGTAAGACCAAAATAGGCAGCATAACACCTGAATTTCGGAGTGTAACACCTTCCTCAGCATAAGCAATAGCTAAATAATCAGCCCCAATTTCTTCTAATTTTTTAGAAATTTCAACGGAATCACTACCATAGGCAAAAGCCTTTACAACACCCATAAATTTAACGTTTGGACTTAATCGACTACGTAAAAAGGTATAATTATGTGTTAAGGCGTTTAGATTAATTTCCAGAACTGTTTCTTGTGCTTTTGACATCAGAATTTATGTTTGAATCTTTAATTTGTTCAGCTGTTACCTCAATATCTTTAACTTTTTCCCTAAGCATCGCCTTATAAAAAGCAGCTCTACTTAATGGTTCGTAAGCTTCGGTTTCTCCTAAAAGCACTAATTTATCGTTCGAAGATTTTCTAAAACTATAATTGGCTAAATTTCCTGTTCGGGTACAGATAGCATGAACTTTAGTTACATATTCTGCTGTAGCCATTAAAGCTGGCATTGGTCCAAAAGGATTTCCTTTAAAATCCATATCTAATCCAGCAACCAAAACGCGTACTCCTTTATTGGCCAAATCATTACACACATTAATAATTTCATCATCAAAAAACTGAGCCTCGTCGATTCCTACCACATCACAACCATCAGCTAATAGCCTAATATTTGCCGCTGCAGGTACCGGCGTAGATCTAATTTCATTAGCATCATGTGAAACGACCATTTCTTCATTGTAGCGGGTATCAACTTGAGGCTTGAATATTTCAACTTTTTGCTTGGCGAACTGGGCTCTTTTGAGTCTTCTGATCAATTCCTCTGTTTTTCCAGAGAACATAGAACCACAAATAACTTCGATCCAGCCAAATTGTTCTTTAGGGTTAACAGTATTTTCAAGAAACATTTTGTATTTTTAGACGAAAGTAATACGTTTTTCGTTTTGATTATAGTAAAGCTTTAAAATTACTTAAGAACAATGGTCTTTAACGATGAGTATCACAACGATGTTTACCATTAAAAGTAATTAAAGATAACGGATAAATTAGAGTGTCACCGATGAAAAAAGAATTGAAAAAGAAACTAATTAAACTCGCAACAGAAATTATTACGGCTGATGATATCACTGAGATCACTCAGTTGTATGAAACATCAAAAGAGCTGTATGAAAAATTAGCAGTTTTAAAATTTATTGAAGAAGAGTTAAACCATATTGAAGTTGATGTTTCAAAAAATGCAATTGCTGCCAAATTTGAAGAAATGGCCAATGCGGTAATGAACGAAAATAAAAAAGTGCCGGAAAGTAATCCCCACGAAGAAGATATTATGATTCCAGGTATGGATACTATAAAAGATATGGTTTTAGAAATGCCATTTACGGAGGATGCCGAAGATGTTTTTGCTGATTTTATGGCAAAACCTGCTTTAATGAAAAATGATAAAGATTTGTTTATGCCTGTTGAAACGGCAAAAAAAAGTGCGGCAGAGGCAAAAAAGTCAATCAATGAAAACTTTCAGAAAGAATTTAAAGTTGGTTTAAATGATAAACTAGCCTTCGTGAAACATTTGTTCAATAATAATATGGAAGATTACAATCGCGTAATCTCTCAGTTAGCCACCATTAATAGCGAAGAACGTTCTATAGCTTTCATTGTAAACATGGTAAAACCAGATTATAAGCAATGGGAAGGTAAAGAAGAATATGAAACAAGATTTTTAGAATTGATTGCTCGTAAGTTTTCTTAAACGGGTTTTATAATAAAATGATATTTTTGCCAGAAGTTTATTTCCTAACTTCTGGTTTTTTAGTTTTATAAAATGGGTAAATTATATATTGTTCCAACACCAATAGGCAATCTCGAGGACATAACACTCAGAGCCATTCGTATTTTAAAAGAAGTAGACTTAATTCTCGCTGAAGATACCCGTACCAGTGGTAAACTTTTACAGCACCTTGGGGTGACAACACCCATGCAAAGCCATCATATGCACAATGAGCATAAAACAGTAGATGGCATTATAAAAAGGTTAAGCGCAGGGGAAACTATTGCTGTAATTTCTGATGCTGGAACGCCTGCCATTTCGGATCCTGGATTTTTATTGACTCGCGCTTGTGTGGAACATGATATTGAGGTTGATTGTTTGCCCGGGGCAACGGCCTTCGTACCTGCCTTGGTCAATAGTGGTTTGCCTAATGATAAATTTGTTTTTGAAGGGTTTTTGCCTGTAAAAAAAGGGAGACAAACTCGATTGACCTTTTTAGCGGATGAAACAAGAACCATCATTTTTTACGAATCGCCACATAAATTATTAAAAACATTAGCCAATTTTATTGATTATTTTGGGGCTGATAGACAAGTTTCTGTTTCGCGTGAGTTAACTAAATTATATGAAGAGACCATTCGCGGGACAGCCACAGAAGTATTAGAGCACTATACCAACAAGCCTCCAAAAGGAGAAATTGTGATTGTTGTTGCGGGTAAAAAATAGTTTTTGTTATTTGTAAAAACAATTTTAAAAAACATACATATACCCAATACTAATGACATTACAGGATTTTAAAAACAAACTACAGCAAACACCTGAAAAAGTAGAATTCTTGGATACTATGGCGGTTATTGAAGCCAACTATGAGTTTACACCAACAGCTTTTTCAAACGGAACACTCCATAATGCCTCAGGAGAAAATTCAGGTTCTTGTAAATTATTTTCCTTTGCTCAAAAACAAGGTTTTTCTAAAGAAGAAACTCTAGCCTGTTTTGGGCAGTATTATTTTGATGCTGTTGTAAATAATCCAAAGGGTACAGACCACCAAAACATTAGAAATTTTATAAAAACTGGTTTTGACCAATTGACCTTTGATTCAGAAGTACTTATTGAAAAATAAGTATAAAAGCTAAAAGAAAAAAGCTTACATTGAACCTATGGAGTTAGCACCTTGGGGTATCGCTGTTTTTACGGTCATTGTAGTTTATTATTTAGATCGATGGGAAAATAAGCATATCAAGTCTTTGTTTGATTGGGTTCCAGCAATTTTACTGGCCTATATAATTCCTGCCATCATTTCTTTAGTGTTACAAGTAGATTATTCACAGGCAAGTATTCATAATTTCTCTAAAGACTACTTTATTCCTTTAGCTATTATTGCGGTCATGAGCAGTTTGTCACTATCTCAGTTAAAAGCTATTGGCTGGAAACCTATTGTGCTTTTTGCAGGTGGCTCTATGTTTATTGCAATTTTCCCCGTTGTACTCGCCATCTTTTTTTTATCCTCTGATTTAGTTTCAGAAACCTTAGTGCATCAAGAATATTGGAAAGGAATTCCGCCTATTGTAGGGAGCTGGATTGGCGGAAGTACAAGTCAATTAGTTTTAAAAGAATTGGTAGAATGCCCCGAAAACATTTTTTTATCTGTTCTAGTGATGGATAATATTTTGGTCAATATTTGGACTATTTTAATGTTTCAAACCATTAAAAAAAGCAATTTTTTGAATAAAAAGTTTAAAATCACCAACCTTTTAATGCCCGAGGATATTCGTGAGGAAAAAGGCAAAAAAATAAAACCTCTTTTAGGTTTTACCATTTTATTAGCGACTGTTTTTCTCTCAAATTTTTTAATTGAAAGTTTTGTGGTTAAAATTGTGATGCTTTCTATATTAGGTCTTTTGTTAAGTAATTTTATAAAGCCATGGAATTTTAAATTTGCTTTAAAATTCGGTGCCATTCTTATTATAGTTGTGATGGCGGTTTTAGGCTTGAAACTACAATTTGCGACTTTAGGTTTTAACTTTTATTTCTTAGGATTTTTAGCTATTTGGTTGGTTGGTCATTTTATTTTTATGGTTTTATTAGCCAAATTTTTAAACATAAATATGGCTTGGGTGCCTATTGCTAGTATGGCCAATGTTGGTGGTATTGCTACCGCACCAGCAGTAACAGCTGCTTACGAGAAAAAATGGATGCCACACGCTATTGTATTGGCCATTTTAAGTATGGCAACAGGTACGTTTTGGGGAATACTAACCATTTATTTATTGAAAACTTTTTTAATTTGATGATCAACAAAGTAACTAATACCTTGAGCCATCATGCTTCCCTTTCTCCCAGCCATGTTTTCCTAAATATTGGTCACCACTTTCTACAGCACCATCTTCAATAGAAGTTCCCATAGAATCATTCCATCGGTTTAAATACCCAAATAAAGAAATAACGCCTAACATTTCTACAATTTCACCTTCATCCCAATATTTGTACAAACGTTCTTTAATTTCAGCATCTACACTATTTGGTACTTGTGATGCTTGCAATGAAAAATCTAATGCGGCACGTTCAGCTTCAGAAAAGGCAGGGTGAGTTCTATATTCCCAAATATGATCTAGTTGTTCTTGTGCTGCACCGTAGCGTTCTGCTGCACGAATTGCATGTGCTTGGCAATAACGGCAACCAGTGGCATTACTGCTTACCCAAGCAATCATTCGTTTTAAAGCAGAAGTAACACGACCTTCATTCGTCATTACCGCTTTATTCAAATTGATAAATGCTTTTGAAATCGCGGGTCTGTGTTGCATTGTTAAGACCGAATTAGGGCAAAACCCTAATGTTTCATTAAAAAATTCAGCAAGTTCTTTTGTTTCAGAATCATGGTTAGAATCAAGTGGTTGTACAAGAGGCATAATGCTTTTAGTTTTGTATTTTTGAGAATTGAAATCCTTTACAAGAAACGAAAAATTATGAGTACAACAAATCATATTTCAACCAAATGGTTGGGGAACATGACCTTTGAAAGCAACAACCCTTCAGGGCATAGTTTAAAAATAGACATCGCGAAAGAAGATGGTGGTGACGGACAAGGTTTTAGACCTAAGGCCTTAATGCTTTCTTCACTGGCAGGGTGCTCAGGCCTAGACGTGGCTGCGTTAATCAAAAAAATGAAGTTAGATGTCGATGAATTTCATATTGAAACGATAGCAAACTTAACAGATGAACATCCAAAATTTTACGATAAAGTGGCCGTTGAATACCACTTTCATGGCACAAATTTAAAGGAAGACAAACTACAAAGAGCGGTTGACTTATCTATTGAAAAATATTGTGGTGTTATGGAAATGTTTCGCCAGTTTGCCGAGCTTGATATCAAGACATTTTTTCATCATAAAAATTAATGAATTTCAAGTTCAAGTTCACACGTTAGTTAAGAAAATGAAGGAGTTCAAGTTCAAAAAATCACATATGTCAGTTCGAGTGATTTCTTTGAAGTGATAGCGAAAAAGAAATTTTATCGAGAACCCTGGCAAATAAAAAGGGTTCTCGATAAAATTTTCTCCACTGCGTTCCGAAAATCACTCGAACTGACAAATTCAATTTTAATCTATTAAATTAGATATCAACTAAATGCGCTGGACCATAAAGGCAAAACCTGAAGAAGAAAAAGTCAAAATCCTTGAGATAGCTTTGGGTGTTGATTCATTGATAGCGCAATTATTAGTACAACGAGGAATTACTACTTTTGAAGAAGCAAAACTATTTTTCAGACCTGAACTAGGTCATTTGCATGATCCTTTTTTGATGAAAGACATGGATATCGCTGTGGCTCGCATTGAAAACGCGATCGCTGCAGGAGAAAATATCTTAGTTTTTGGTGATTATGATGTGGATGGCACAACGGCTGTAGCCTTGGTTTCTTCGTATTTATTGACTTTTTACCCTAACGTAGCGACCTATATACCAGACCGATATTCAGAAGGCTACGGGGTATCGTACCAAGGTATAGATTTTGCTGAAGACAATAATTTTTCATTAATCATTGCCCTTGATTGCGGTGTAAAGGCCATTGAAAAGGTAGCCTATGCCAAAGAAAAAAATATTGACTTTATTATTTGTGATCACCACCGTCCTGGGGATTCTTTACCCAATGCCGTGGCTGTTTTAGATCCAAAAAGGAGCGATTGTACCTATCCTTATGATGAATTGTGCGGTTGCGGTGTAGGTTTTAAATTAATTCAAGCTTTAGGCTCTAGAAACGGAGATACCATTACTGATTTAATTCCGTATTTAGACTTGGTGGCAACGGCTATCGGTGCTGATATTGTGCCCATAACCGGAGAAAATAGAGTGTTAGCCTACCATGGCTTAAAAGTGATAAACAGCAATCCAAGGGCAGGTTTTAAGGCGATTATCAATGAAATAAAGAAAACGGTACTCACCATTACCGATGTAGTTTTTATCATCGCTCCTAGAATAAATGCCGCAGGGAGAATGGAACATGGCCAATATGCTGTAAATCTGTTAACACAAACAGACCCAGAAAAAGCCAAAAAATTGGCCTCAGAAATTGAGAAATTTAATTTGGATCGGCGCGGTTTAGATCAAGAAATTACGCAGGAAGCTTTAACTCAGATTACAGCCCATAACGAAGAAAAAGGCTTTACATCTGTAGTGTATAAAGATACCTGGCACAAAGGTGTTATCGGCATAGTAGCTTCACGCTTAACCGAAACTTATTACCGACCAACCCTTGTTTTCACCAAAAGTGGAGATAAATTAGCTGCTTCGGCACGCTCTGTAAAAGGTTTTGATGTGTACAATGCTTTAGAAGGCTGTGCGGATTATATAGAGCAATTTGGCGGACATAAGTATGCAGCCGGACTCACACTTTTGGAGTCGCAATATGCAGATTTTAAAAAGCAGTTCGAGAAAGTAGTTTCGGAAACCATTGACCCGAATTTGCTCATTCCTGAAATTTTGGTGGATACCCTTATTGAGCTGAAAGACATCAACCCCAAATTAATGCGTATTATCAACCAATTTGCACCTTTTGGGCCGGGGAATATGTCGCCTGTTTTTATGGCAGAAAATATCAAAGATTCGGGCTATGCCAAAGGAGTAGGACTAGAAGAAAAACATTTAAAATGTGCTGTTTCTCAAAACGATTATGGCCCCATCAATGCCATTGGTTTTAATTTAGGTGATAAACTACCCCATATCACCAGCCAAAAACCCTTTAGTGCTGTTTTTTGCATTGATGAAAACGAATGGAAAGGAAATATCAGTTTACAATTGAAGCTTAAGGATATCAGGCAGTAAGTTTCCTATTAAATGACGGGACAAATAAAGAACACGTTGCGTTCTTTGAGCTTAGAATACATTAGAACTTTGAATAGATACAATTTTAGACATAAGTAAATGAATTTAACGATTGAAAACATTCTATTAATAGGATCTTTATTGCTTCTTGCAAGTATAATAGCAAGTAAAACTTCACATAAATTTGGAGTACCAATTTTACTGCTGTTTTTGGCAATTGGGATGTTGGCAGGTTCTGACGGTATTGGAGGTATTAATTTCAACGATCCAAAACTTGCACAATTTATTGGGATTGTTGCGCTTAATTTTATTTTGTTTTCAGGGGGTCTTGACACCAATTGGTCTTCTATTAAACCTGTGCTGAAAGAAGGTATTGCACTATCAACTTTAGGCGTTCTATTTACAGCATTATCGGTTGGTGTTTTTGTGTGGCTTATTACCGACTTTACAATTTATGAGGGTCTTTTACTAGGATCTATTGTTTCTTCTACAGATGCAGCCGCAGTATTTTCAATTCTTCGATCAAAAAGTCTTGCCCTAAAGGCTAACCTTAGACCTACTTTAGAGTTAGAAAGTGGAAGTAACGATCCCATGGCTTATGTATTAACTATTGCTTTTTTGACCTTGGTAGTTCATCAAGATCAAAGTTTCGCATCCATAGTACCTTTATTTCTTCAACAAATGATCTTGGGCGGTATTGCAGGTTTTGGTTTTGGAATGCTTAGTAAGTTAATCATAAACAAACTAAAGCTCGATTTTGAAGGTCTTTATCCAGTATTGGCTATCGCATTAATGTTCATTACATTTTCTGCTACTGATTTTGTTGGTGGTAATGGGTTTCTTGCTATTTACATTTGTGCGGTGTATTTAGGCAATCAAAATTTGATTCACAAAGTAACCATCTTAAAAGTGTTTGATGGTTTGGCTTGGTTAATGCAAATTGTTTTATTCCTTACCCTAGGCTTGCTTGTTTTTCCTTCTCAAATTGTTCCATATATAGGTGTTGGAATTCTCATTTCAACCTTCCTTATTATTGTCGCTAGGCCTATAGGTGTTTTTCTAAGTTTGCTATTTTTTAAAATGAAACTAAGAAGGAAGTTTTATATATCTTGGGTTGGTTTGCGTGGTGCTGTTCCCATAGTATTTGCTACATACCCGCTATTAGCAGGAATCGAAAAGGCGAATATGATTTTTAATATTGTATTTTTTATCTCAGTGACCTCCGTACTTTTCCAAGGAACAACCCTGTCGATTATCGCAAAATGGTTGAATGTGGGCTTACCTGAGGATAAAAAGAAATTAACTGAATTAGATCAATTAACCTTAGAACTTCCTAAATCATCTTTACAAGAATTTGAAATATTACCAAATTCACAAGCATCAAACAAGAGAATTGTGGATTTGAATTTTCCAAAATCAGCTTTTATTGTCATGATAAAAAGAGGTAAAGAATATATTCGTCCGGGAGGTTCAACAGTATTAAAAAGTAATGATATTCTGATGACTATTGCAGATAATGAAGAAGATTTTTTAGAGGTAAGGGATTGTCTTTACAAATCAGTTGATCAACTAATTTAAATCTTGATGACCTAGTTTTAAAGCTATTACTTTTAAATTTAGCCATATATCATAGCCAATAGCCCTTGCAGGTCTTTTATTTACAAAGGCTATTGATAAATCTTGTTAATTAAAATTCGAAATTAGTCGATTCAATATTTTACCCAAAATGCCATACAAGTGAAACACCTGTTACTTACCTTTGAAAATTATTTTTTGACAAAGTTTTATGGATCCTTACGCGGCATTACGGTATAAAGAATTCAATATATTTTTAGTGGTAAGGTTTGCCATGGTATTTGCCTGGTCAATGCAATTTATTGTCATTGAATGGCAAGTATATTCGCTAACTAAAGACCCACTTTCTTTGGGTATTATTGGCTTAATGGAGGTAATTCCGGCGGTTGGTATGGCTTTATTTGCGGGTCATATTGTAGATCAAAAAGAAAAGCGAAGTCTTTTAATCAAATGTATTTTAGGATTTTCGGTCATTAGTATTGGATTGTTTGTCATAACAATACCCTCCCTAGTTGTAGATTTAGAAACTAGAACAATCTTATATGCGATCTACTTTTTAGTTTTTTTAGGCGGTATTGTTCGGTCATTTATTGGCCCCACAATTTTCTCTTTAGTGGCTTTAATTGTACCCAAAAAAATATACCCAAATGCAGCTACTTGGAGCAGTTCTACTTGGCAATTTGCATCTGTTTTAGGACCCGCTTTAGCAGGATTTTCTATTAGTTTCATAGGAGTGCATTGGTCTATGTGCGTCATTGTTGGGTTTTCTATAGTTGCATTACTTACACTTTTCAGAATAGAAAGAAAACCCATTTTAAATCCAAAAATTGGAGAACCTGTGCTACAAAGTTTAAAAGAAGGATTAAAATTTGTATTCAGTACTAAAGCTGTTTTTGGTGCCTTAACCTTAGACATGGTGGCGGTTTTGTTTGGGGGTGCAGTGGCCTTATTGCCTATTTTCGCACAAGACATTTTACATGTCGGTGCTGAAGGTTTTGGGATACTAAGAGCAGCACCAGCTGTAGGCGCAGCGATTATGATGTTGGCTTCAACACGTTTCCCACTCCACAAAAACGCAGGTAAAAAATTGTTGTGGGCTATCTTCGGTTTTGGGGTGTGTATGATTGTTTTTGGTTTGTCTACCTATTTTTGGTTATCCGTTGCTGCTTTGTTTGTAAGTGGTGCTTTAGATGGTATTTCTATGATCGTGCGCCAAACTATTTTACAATTAAAAACACCAGATCATATGCGTGGTCGTGTGGCCTCTGTAAATTCTATTTTTGTAGGGTCTTCTAATGAATTAGGTGCTTTTGAAAGTGGCCTAACTGCGAAAGTAATGGGAACGGTAACGGCTGTAGTTTTCGGTGGTGTGATGACTATTTTAACGGTAGGAACAACGGCATTTGTGTCTCCAACCTTTAGAAAATTAGACCTACAAAGAGATGTAGAGGAACATGAAAGAGAAGGGGCGTAATTAGCCCTTATACGCTACCAAATGCAGCTTTTCCCCATCAAAAACGCCATAGGTATAATACCCAATCCAATCCCCTAAGTTGATATAGGTTGCCGTTTCGTTTAAAGCAATTTCAAGGGGTAAATGCCTGTGACCGAAAACAAAATAATCATAGTGTTTAGTTTCTAGCTTTCGTTTGGCATAGTGTACGAGCCACTCGTTTTGTTCGCCTAAAAATTTAGCGTCCTCATCGCCAGAAATTAATTTGTTTTTTACCGATAAATATTGCCCTAAGCGAACGCCTACATCAGGATGTAACCATCGAAAAAGCCATTTAGAAAGGGGATGTACAAATACCTTCTTCATACGTTTATAACCCTTGTCATTGGGGCCTAAGCCATCACCGTGGCCTATAAAAAAAGTTTTTTCACGGTTACTCCGCTCAGAGCTTCCAATAAATTTAAATTGCTGAGGTTCGTGAAAAACAGGAATGCCCAATTCTTCTTCAAAATAACCATTCATCCAAAGATCATGATTGCCAACAAAAAAATAAATGGGAATGCCTGAATCGGCTATTTCTGCTAATTTCCCTAAAGTTCTAGTAAAACCTTTGGGAACTACCGTTTTATATTCTATCCAAAAATCGAACAAATCACCTAATAAAAAAATAGCAGCAGCATCTACTTTAACTTCATCTAACCAAGCTATAAATTTCTTTTCGCGGGGGTAGCTTTGTTCCATAGTAGGTGCTCCCAAGTGGTTATCACTGGAGAAATACACTTTTTTACCTTGAGGAATGTTAATCGTCATCATTTGAACGTAAAGATAATAATTCCCCGCTTGTGCTGAGCGCGGCCGAAGTTAGTCGAAGTATCGAGGTTAGGAGGGCTTTTAATTATCACTCGCATACCATTCCGCAAAAGAAGTTTCAGTTTCTTGCAGTTTTAAGGAATGTAATTCAATATTTTTAGGTAAACGCGCTTTAATTCGAGCGGCGAAATCAATGACCATATTTTCACTAGTGGGCTGGTAATTGGCTAAAATAACTTCATGACCGCGATCGGTTAATTCTTGAGCGAGTTCAATATGAGGGGTATTTTTATTAAATACCGTAGCGTGATCAAACTGATCAACAATTTCTTCCTTGACAATTTTTTTTAGATCGCTAAAATCAATCACCATTCCTAATTTTACATGCTTTGTATCTATTATTGGCTTACCAATAACTGTTACCGAAAGTTTGTAACTGTGGCCGTGTACATTTCTGCATTTACCATCGTAGCCATAAAGAGCATGACCAGTTTCAAAATTAAATTGCTTCGTAATTCTAATATTACTCATACCTACAGACTTAAAAAACACCAATCGGCGTTATAACCTTTCAAGTACAAAAGTATCATTTTTGCCTTAGTTTAAGAGCAGAAAACGCAATAAAGCGCATAGCGTAAATAACTTTCTTAGATGTTAAAGAATGGTACAGCAATTTCAATCAAGGCATTACCGCTGTACAAACCCCAAAATGCAATGGTTTTTACTTCTTTTTCATTTCTTTCGATGCCAGATACCCTGTACGTTTACTCTCAAATCGTAGCTGGACAGTTATAAGCCAATAGCAGGCCTAAGAATTATTTTCTTCTGTACTTCTTCTGATTTCTAAAGCGGTTTATAAAGTAAACCATGCCAACGGCAAGCAAGGCTATCGCAAAAAAAGTGCTACTGTTTAAAAAGTGTAAAATTTTCATAAAAGAACTATTGAATTAAAATAACGAAAATCTCCTGAAGATATTACTTTTTAAATTTTTCCAAGGCATTTTTAGTGAATTCAGACAAGGCTAATTTTCCAGTAATGGCAGCTCTTTCTGGCAATAATGTTGCCCAGTGTTCCGTATTTTCCCAAAGTATTTTTTTCCACTCAGTGAGTGCCTGTGGATTGTAGTTGGCTAGGTTCGAAGCAAAAAATTCTAAATCCTTATCTAAGTCACTCAATCCTTCAAAAACCTTAGCATAAAGTCCTTTTTCTTTTGCCCAATAGGCCGTTTTCCACTCTGTAGGACTCAGGGATAACTCAGCCAAACCAGCAGTGCCTATTTTCCGCTGAACAGCAGGTGCAATCACAAAAGGGGCAATACCAATAGTTAATTCGGACAAACGAATAGAAGCACTCTCTGTGGCAAAAGCATAATCACAAGCAGAAATTAACCCAACACCGCCGCCTACGGCTTTTCCTTGAACACGACCGATGATGACTTTTTTACAGTTTCGCATGGCATTTATAACCTTTGCAAATCCATTAAAGAATATTTTACCTTCCTCTAAGGTCGAAACCGCAACTAATTCATCAAAAGAGGCACCCGCACAAAAGGCCTTATGACCTTCCGATTTTAAAATAATGACATTCACTGCATCATTTTCAGAAAGCAGTTCAAATTCAGCGGCCAATCGATCTAATAATTCAATAACAAAGGAGTTACTAGCAGGATGACCAAATTCTATGGTCGCTATTTTTTGATTAATTTGGGTATAAAGACTCCCATTTTCTCTTGATGTGGTCATGCTCTTTTATTTGCATCAAAAGTACATTTTTTAAGCCATAAAAGACCTTTAAACAGGCCATTTTTTATGTACGATGCCTACATCATAGGCTTAAATTTTCTTCTAAATTCTAGTACTAATGAACCGCCGCGAATGAGCATCCAAACGGTAAATGCCATCCAAATACCAAGTAGTTCTAATCCAAAATGTAGCGCTATAAACAAGGTAGGTATAAAACCTAAAAAGGTTGCCCAAAGAAGGGTGTTTCTTAAATATTTCATCTCTCCTAAACCTTTAAAAATACCGTCATAAATAAAGGCAACTGCATTTATAGGCAGGCCAATGATTACGATAAAAAAGATACTATAAAAGGCGGTCAAAACGGGGATATCATTCGAGAAAATATGACCAATAGGCTTGTAAAACAGAAATCCAACAAGCATTAAAACAAAACTGACGAGTAGGCCATACGTCAATATTTTTTTGGTTAAAAGATGCAGCCCTTTATAGTCCTTTGCACCCAAGAGCCGACCGCTCATACTATTCCCAGCTGCGGAATAGCCATCAATAAAAAAGGCAGAAAAAAGCCATAAATTTATAGCAATCGTGTGAGCACCAATATAGTGATCCCCTAAAGCAGTGGCTTCTCTAACGGCTAAAATTAAAGCCGTATTTAAGGCAATGGCACGGACAAATAAATTAAGACTCATAAAAACAAGTCGTTTTAATTCTGGATGCAAGGGGAATTTTAATTGTAAAGGAATAGAAGTCTTGGTTAACAACAGTATAAAGGCCATAATGGCCATAACCGCTTGCGCAATTAAACTTGCCCATGCCGCCCCCTCCAGATTCATTGGGTCTATAAAACCGTCAACGCCGAAAACAAATATAAAATCTAAAACAACATTCAAAATAGCACCAGTAATGGCAATAAGCATGGGGTAGTAGGTGTTTTGTAAGCCTCTAAAAATCCCCATGACGGCGAATGTAAAAAGCGTTAAGGGGAAACCCCAAACCCGAATAGAATAGTAGGCGATACAATACTCTAAAATTTTACCTGAAGCATTTAAAAGTCGAAAAATATCATCTACGATAAATATGGTGGATAATAAAATAACGATACTTAAACTGATGTTTAAAAAAATGGCTTGTGCGGGTAATGACTTTACTTCATTAATGTTGCCAGCACCTAAATACTGTGAAATGATAGTTGAAATAGCACTCCGCGTTTGCCCCAACACCCATATTAACATGGATAAAAATGACCCAACAATACCTGCAGCAGCAAGAGATTCGATGCCATCAATTTCGATATTACCAACAATCGCTGTATCGGTTAAGGAAAGTAAAGGTTCTGCAATGCCTGCAATAGTAGCGGGAATAGCTAATTTATTGATGCTTTTAAATGTGATAGAATTCTTCAAACGGACAATTTAAACTAATAATTCATAACAATAAAAAGGAGAGTCACTTTGGCGAGGAAAATAAATAGCTTCTAATTTTTGATAGCCTCTATGATTATAAAATTGTTGATTTTTAATATTTTCACTAAAAGTATCTAATCGTACTGAAGTAAAACTGTTTTCTCGGGCATAATTTTCTGCAAAATTCATTAATTGCTGAGCATATCCTTGGGACTGAAAATCGGGGTGTATGGCAAGCCGATGAATATAAATAGCCTTTCCTTGGGAAGACAACCATTTTATAGCTTTATATTCTTCATCCATAAATGTAGAAATAACAATAACACCTATAATTTTTGAGCTTTTTTCAAACACAAATAACTCTTTTCGTTCTATATCTTTTTCAAATACAATTTTTGAAGGGTATTGTTCGTTCCATTGGTAAATACCTGCATTTGCCATTTTTTTAGCACAGGCTTTGGTAATAGTAAGAATATCGGTAATTTCTGATATCTTTGCAGCTCGAATCATTTAATTTTTTAGTGTAAATTTAATCTTTAAATCATAAAATCTCGTTATGAAAAACATATTGGTTCCTATAGGTACTTCTCCAGATTCTCATGAAACATTACAATACGCAGTAGATTTTGCATCGCATTTTTCAGCAGCACTTTATGTGATGGAAGTTTTTAATGTTTCTGCTAAAACAGGTAGTCTTGGAAATGTAGCAGAAAAAGTAACTGAAAGCAGTATAGAACGATTAAAAGAAATTATCACTAAGGTTGATGCAAAAAACTTAACCATAAAAATCGCGACGTATAATGGAGATATCATTAGCGGATTAAAAGATATCAATAAAGAGTTAGGGATAGACTTAATTATCTTGTCGCCCAAAAGTAACGACATAAATGAATCCTTGTATTTAGGAAATACTTCAGGCAAAATCATTAAACAAACGAATATTCCAAGCTTAATAGTACCTAAAGGAACTATTTTTACGCCTTATAAAACTATTTTAACAGCCTTTAAATCAGGCGTTTTAAAAAGAAAAAGAATATTAGATCCGCTGGTAATAATTAAGAAAAAATTTAGTTCAAAAGTTAATTTGTTATTGGTTAAAACACCAGGCTACACGGATGATGATTTGAAAATAAATACCGCATTAATGGACATTAGTGAGCATTTAACCCTTACTCAAAATGCCACGACGTATTTAGGAGTTTTAGAGCATTTTCAAGCGCAACATCCTGATTTGTTATGTGTTTTTAGAAGAAAAAGAGGCTTCTTTAAAAAGCTTTGGGAAAAAAATACCATTTCAAAATCAGAATTTTATTCGGCAGTTCCCGTGTTAGTATTAAATGTCAAGAAAGATTGATAAAAATTTTACTAGCTAGTAAAAATACACTTTCTTTGAAAAGTTTTTAGGGGGATTAGCTCAGCTGGCTAGAGCGCTTGCCTGGCAGGCAAGAGGTCACCGGTTCGACTCCGGTATTCTCCACTAGTAAATACAAGGCTTCAAGAGTTATTGACTTTTGAAGCTTTTTTTATTTGCACGCAATTTGCACGCAAAATATAACTTAAATTAGGTTTGGTTTTATTTGATTCAATTAGTACTTCTTCTCTCTAAAAAGTAGCATTTTTTCTGTTTCCTATACCAACGTTTCAAGCTTCTACTGGAAAACATAAGTTTGGTTAATCCTAAAAGAAAATAACTTTATTAGATTTGATATTTTAAAAAGTACTTTTTCTATTCTTAATTTTAGAAAAGTAATTATAAAAATAAAACTGAACACAACACCATATATAATTTATAGCCCCAATGCAGATTATAGGTATAAGGATCACAAATCATAAACTCGTTATTAAAAAGACAAGTTTTTTCTTTAAATTTTAGGAAGTAAGTTGATTTATCAAATTGTTATCCGGTGCAGCAAGTTTCAATTCAAATGCTTACCCATTCCATACGATTAGTCATGGTTTATTTTTCTAATTACAGATCATTTCAGTCTTTTAACTTTGAAGACTGGCGCTATAACTATTTTGAGGTATCATAGAATATAATTTATTCTTGATTCGTTAACTTAAATAGTATAAAGAGTTCGTGTTTAGAGGCATCAATAATCCTTTGAATATCTTTCCTTTTTTCTTTTTCATTGGTATTATTTAAATCGAATATTGACCTTTTAATAGTACGCTGGCAGTACTCAATTTGTTGCTTCAGGGGTAGCTTAGATATAGTTTCTTGGTACAGTGAATCAACCTCCGATAATTTTTTTTTCTTGGACTTACTTCTAAAAAATTTGAACATTTGGCCTAGAACTTCATTTGACAAAATACATATATCAAAAATCGCACTAAAAAGTTGGCGATTCTTAAATCAAAATCTTAATTGGTAAAACGATTCGTTAGTATCCATAACCCTTGGGAACTCTTAAAATGAAACCACGACCATGAATATTTTCAATCGAGATATCGAGATCTTTGGCGAGGTATTTTCTTAAACGGGATATAAAAACGTTCAGGCTCTTTTTATTGAAATAATCGTTCTTGTCCCAAATTGTAGTCAATATCTCCTTATGACTACAAATATGATTTTTGTTCATGACTAAAAAGATCAATAGGTCACATTCCTTGCCAGTCAATTTTATGGTGTTCTCTTCAAAGGTCAGCTCCATATTTTTAGCGTACAAATTATAAGACCCAATTTCGTATTTGTCACTTATAGGCTTATTTTCCAAAGTTGTATCTAGCCTAATTAGCAATGCTTTAATACGGACCAGGAGTTCTTCCTCGTCGATGGGCTTTTTCAGATAGTCGACGGCGCCCAGGGAAAAACCCTTTAGTACATCTATTTTTAAAGATCTTGCGCTCAAGAATAAAAACGGTAGTTCCGGAAACAGGGTCTTTATTTTTTTCGAAAGCTCAAAACCGTCGATATCAGGCAACATAACGTCCAAAATGACGAGATGATAAGAATTAGCATTAATATGTGTTATGGCCTCCTTTCCGTCTTTTGCCCATTTTGTATCAAATCCCTTCATTCCTAGGTACTCTGAAAGCAGATAGCCCAATGATTTGTCGTCTTCAACTAATAACAATTTATACATTGAATTTACTTTTTATCAATTTAAGTATAATTATGAATGTAGTGCCCTTGCCCAGCTCGCTCTTGACTTTTATTTTCCCACCGTTTATCCTAACAATCCTTTGAACATAGGTTAAACCTAGTCCATATCCTTTTACAAAATGGAGGTCATTGTTTTTTACCCGATAGTATTTTTTAAAAATCCTTTCTAGGTCGGCCTTTTCGATGCCTATACCGTTATCGGAAATTGTTATTAGCATTTGTCCTTCCCGTAAGTATGCATGTAGCCGTATTATTGGGGTGTCGGAATACTTTTTGGCATTGTCCAACAAGTTGCGTATGGCGTTTTCAAGATGAAAAACGTCAGCTAAAATAGCATAAGGTTTATTTTCAAGTTCATACGTAAAGTCAATGTTTTCATATTGGGCCAGAATTTCGAAATCTTCACAGATGCGCTGCAATTCGGGTCTAAAGTCTAATTTAACAGGTTGCATTATCATTTTTCCAGACTCAAGACTGGCCAGGTCCAGCACTTTTTCAATATGTTTTTTTAAACGTACGATTTCCCTACGAATAAGCTTCAATACAGCTTCCCTTTCTGAATACCCTCCCTCTTCCAAAATTTTGGTTGCAAGGCTAATGGAAAATACAGGAGTCTTGAGCTCATGGGTAAGGTTATTGATGAATTCATTGGTGGTCGTTATAAGTGTACTTTGCCAATAAAAGGATCTTAGTACCCATATTACTACGGTTATTATAGCCAGAAGAAAAAGGATTCCAGGAATGGTAAGCCCATTCAATTGAAAGAGAAAATAGTTTTCAATATCCTTAAAACCAAGTTCCAGAATAAGTTCTTTTTCCACTAATTTAGATAAGTAGCCACCTACTTTAATAGGATACAGGCTTACATCATTATTTTTTGAATGGTACACTTTAGACGTAAGGTAAACAGTAGAGTCTCTCGCGTAAAGATTATATGAAAAATCAGTATCTATTCCGGATATCTTCAATTGGTAAGAAATGTAATCGTTCAGGTAAAACTGGTTCATACTCCTAAGGCTGTCAAGACCTATATCTAGATTAGTAGTATCTCTTTCTAACATACGTCCAATAGAATAGGTCAGGGAATTATATTCAGATAGCTCCTTTGTAATACTCTCTCTGGCAATATCAATTTTTTTTGAGAACTGTACACTGGCCAGACCTATTCCGATCTTAAGATATCGATACTGTACAGTCAAAAGACCCAATACCGATATGATGAATACAAGAATATATACTTTTTTTTTAGCCAACATAATATCAAATAAACAAAAAAACAGGAACCATCCTACCTTTTGATTAAGTTAATTAACTTTTCATTAATGTTTTTGTTTTTTCATTAATCTATTTTTTCTTGTATTCAGCTATCTTTGCGAGGAGTTGAGTTAATTAGGGTAAAGTATTATACAGACCTGCTAATTTTGGCAGGTCTTTACCTTTTTTCAGATAAAAAATCTATTATGCCTTTAAAAGAAAAATTACTTTTCCTGTTTGCCATTATCATTTTGTGTACTTCAGGAAATCTTTCCGCTCAAGGTCTGCTCGATGGTTTTATGCGAGGCAAAGGCCAAATCGTGACCGCCCTGAGTTATAGCCATGAATCGTTTGATACTTATTTTGTAGGTACTAATAATATCCAAAACGAAAATTTGGGTACGATAAATACTAATTCTATCAATTTTTTCGCAGCTGCTGGGCTAACCGATTATTTGGATGTGGTTGTCTCGTTGCCCTATATCACAGCACGGGCCACTCAAGGTTTTTGGTCAGACCAAAAGGATTTCCAAGATATTAGTCTTTTTTTAAAAGGAAGGATTTTAGAAACTAATTTTTCCAAAAATGACAATCTTTCGATAATCGGTGCCATGGGAGTTATAGCACCTTTATCTGATTATATTGCTGATGCCCCTGTTTCAATTGGGAACCAATCTACTCAGTTGGAAGGACGTTTCATAGCCCAATACCGTACTTCTTTTGGAATTTTCGTGACCAGTCAATTTGGATATAGCAAGAGGGGCAATGTAGTTATTGATAGAGGATTGGAGGTAAGCGTACCCGACGCATTTGATTACATTCTAAGGGCAGGCGGTAGTTACAAAAAGCTGTACGCTGATGCCTGGTTTCAACATCAGAATTCTCGTAGTGGCACCAATATTGGCTCAGGGGTGCCTTTCCCGAGTAACGAAATCGATTTTAGTAGAATAGGTTTTACATTATACCATCCTATACCAAAAATTGTAAACTTAGGCGTGGCACTTTCCACTGGTTTTACCCTTTCGGGAAGGAATATTGGCAAATCCGACCGAATTACGGCCTCTTTGGTCTATAACTTTTCCGTTTTCAAACCATAACCTTAAAAATTAATATTTAATGAAACTTCATTTTAAATATATCCCATTAGTATTTTGCATTGCCTTGTTCATTATTTCCTGTGAAGAGGATATACCGGGAATGATCGAACTTCCAGTTCCAACATCAGTTTCTTTGGATGCTAACGCTGGCGATTGGGATAATGTTATTGAAGTCGATTACCTTACGGAAATCTCCCTTCCACTTCCCTCAAATGTTGATTCAGATACATATAAGGCAGAATTAGAGAAATTAGTTTTGATAACCGAAAAAAGGACTCCAGAACAGGAAAAAAGGGTACGTTATTGGGCATCAGGCGGTGTCCTTAGGTGGAACCGAATTCTGAGGGAACTCGTTGCCAAGTACAATGTAGTCCCTCCATCTGGATCAATGCCGAATCCAAAAAAACCGATAGCTAATCCGCCTTTTGCAGCCAGAGCATATGCTATGCTTAGCGTGGCGCAGCATGATGCACTTATCGCCACTTGGAAACTCAAGTATACCACGAACCGTCCTGCTCCTAGTGTAATGGAAAGTCGAATCAATCCCCAGTTACCAAATACGGATCTTCCCTCTTATCCTTCGGAGCAAGCAGTAATTGCGGCAACTTCACTTAAAATTTTAAAAACATTATTTCCATTGGAGACTGATTTCCTAAACATGCTTGCGGAAGAACAGGTCAATACCGTTCGATGGGGTGGAACAGGTACAGAAAGTGATATTTCTATTGGTTGGCATTTGGGCGATTTTGTTGCTTCTAAAATTCTGGAACGTGCTAGTACCGATAGGATGAGCAACGCCGCTGATCCCGAAGGTACTTATATTTCCTACTTTAAAATTAACCCATCTACTGTTCCAGTGGCTTGGATTAGTATTTCAAGCCCAAAGGTTTTCCCAATCCTACCAATGTATGGAACCGTTAAGACATGGCACGATTCAACGGCTGTATTTTCTGCATTACCACCACCACCGCCAAATGTAGGTACGGATGATTTTAATCGCGATATAGCCTATATAAAAAGTATCTCGAAAAATAGGTCTCGTGAAGAGTGGCGCATATCAGATTTTTGGGCCGACGGTGGTGGAACTTACACTCCACCGGGGCATTGGAATGAAATAGCTGAAAAACTATTGATTGAGGAACAATGGAGTGAGGTTCGCATGGCCAGGGCTTTCTCTTTAATGAACCGAGCAGTGATGGATAGTGGTATACTCTGCTGGTATGCAAAATATAAATACTATTTTCCTAGACCCTCACAAATAGATCCAGATATCAAGACGTCCACTGGCATTCCTAACTTCCCTTCCTATACCTCGGGGCATTCTTCATTTTCATCAACGGCTGGGACGGTTTTAGGCTATCTATTTCCTAATCAAAGAGAAGAACTCGAACGCCAATTTATCGAAGCGGGCGATTCTAGAGTTTATGGCGGTATTCACTATGAATTTGATAATCTTGCAGGGAGAAATTCAGGAATTGCAGTAGGGGAATTGGCTATTATTGAAGCAAGAAATGACGGAGCTGACAATTAAATCACTCTGGAAAATAAGTTATTTTAACCAAGTTTCAATTTTTTTAAATATTTCTTGTTAAAAGCAGAATGAACTGAAATCAAATATCTGAAGTAGCATTTGTAAAAAACTAAAGTCGACCTCGTTGTTTAAATTTATTCTATTTTTATTTTTGAACCTACCTTAATCAAAACGATAGGAATATTATAATAGGTATTTTATGTCAAAAAAAATCAAATAAATGACTAGACTTTCTCAAATATTATTAAATAATTTAAGTTAATTTATAAATTTAAGAAAAATTAAATCGTTTATTTTTTGTTGATAACCCGTATAAATCTTCCCTTAAGGTTCTTATTCAATTTTTTAAAAGGTGTTTTTTGGGACTTTTTATAACCAATCAAAATTAAAGAGCATTTTAATTACTTATTTTTAATTTAAATTGATATAACAACTTGTTAATCAATTATATGTGAATAACTTACTATCTTTTTTTCTTCATTCACCCCTAGCTTTTTCTACCTTTATCGTATCACTCCCATAAGGGAAAACAAAAGCGCTTTTGTTCATTTTATAACCTTAAAATACATTTAAGATGGACACAATTTTAATACTAGATCGCCTAGATCGTTTAGAAAAATTATTCATAGGTCAGAAAGAAATTTTGACTTTTGATGAAGCCTGTGACTATACAGGAATTTCAAGAAGCTACTTGTATAAGCTTACAGCTAAGGGCAAAATACCACACTCCAAACCTAATGGAAAATTGTTGTTTTTTGAGAAAACAAAATTGGTGGAATGGTTGCTTCAAAACAAAAGGTAATGGTTACTGAAAACCAAGGCGAAGAACTTTATCACGTAAAGGACGCCAAGAAGAAAACCATTTATGATTATACCATGGAATATTTGGAAGGGAAGTATGATATTACCTATAATGAAATATCCCATGACTTTCAGATTGCCTTCAAGAATTCAAAAGATTTAAGGTATCTGAATTTAAACTCACTAATTATAGAATTAGCCAAAGCAGGCATTGATATTCCAACAGGAAAGTTGGAAATTCTAATTCGCTCAGAATGGATTAAAAAATATAACCCTGTCAAAGAGTATTTTATGGATCTACCTAAATGGGACGGTCAAGATCATATTCTAAAATTGACCTCCTATGTACCCACCTATGAAAAAGAAGCTTTTAACTATCACTTTGAAAAGTGGTTAGTACGCACGATAAAATGCGCTTTAGAAATAGGGTATTTTAATAAGCAAGCTTTTATATTATCCCATCAAGGCCAGAATTCAGGGAAATCTACTTGGTGTCGTTTTTTATGCCCTCCAGAACTGGCCGAATTTATGGCCGAGGATATCAGTAATGATAAAGATGCCAGGATACAATTATGCAGAAACTTTCTCTACAATCTTGACGAACTAGCAGTACTGTCAAAAAAGGATGTGAATGCTTTAAAATCATTTTTCTCCAAAACCTTTATCAATGAACGTTTACCTTATGACCGGAAAAATACCACACTCCCAAGAATATGCTCCTTTGTTGGATCTACCAATATGTCTTCTTTTTTAAATGACGAAACAGGATCAGTACGTTGGTTGTGTTTTGAACTCAAAGATAAAATTGATTTTAGGTACTCCAAGGAAGTGGATATTCATATGGTATGGTCGCAAGCCTATCACCTTGCCTATAGCGATACTGCGTTCAATCCTGAGCTAACTATTAAAGATATCCAGGAAAATGAAGAGCGGAATAAGCGATATACCAAATTAACTTCGGAACAAGAGGTTATTGCTAAGTTTTATGAAAAGTCTAAGGATATGAAAGACTTCAAAACAGCCTCGGATGTGATGGTAGCGACTAGCGGTCTTAACCTGCGACTCAACCATATTAATATTGGTCGTGCTTTAGCTGGATTTGACTTTCAAAAAGTGAAGCACCCCACGCGGCAAGTTTACGGTTATTTGGCAAAATCTCTGTTTGCAGCTTCCCCATGGGAAATAGAATTATCAAAAAAAGTAGAATAATACCTACCTAGTTACCTAGAACAGAAGAAAGTGAATAGGAATAGGGGATGAACACAGGTAGGATTATAAAAACCATACTTACCTAAAAGTTACCTAACCTACCTAAAAGGTAAGATAGGTAGGTAGAAAATAGTACTTACCTAAGCTCCAAACCTTTATAAATAGTGACTTAGGTAGGAAGGTAGGTGAAATTCAATAAAAAGAGGCTAAACTAAAAATAAGCTAATGAAAAAAAAAAGAACAACAGGACTATCGTGTGAAAGAGCCCGAGCTTTTCCCATCGAAAAAGCGCTGGCAAAACTTGGGCACTTTCCGACCAGAGAAACGGATAAAGAAGCTTGGTTTTTAAGTCCGCTGCGCTCAGAAACCCAAGCCTCTTTCAAGGTGTGCAAGAAACTAAATAGATGGTACGACCATGGAGAGGGAATCGGGGGAAATGTTATTAATCTGATTTGTCAAATTAAGCCATGTTCTGTAAAGAGTGCATTAGCGTTTATTAAAGAACAAATGGAAACTTCTTTTTTTCTTCAACAGCACCCTATTTTAAAAGAGGAAGTACAGGAATTAGAAACAAATCACACAATAACTATTTTAAAAGTCAAGGAACTAAAACATCCAGCCTTAGCGCAATATTTAAAAGTAAGAGGCATATCCATAGAAAAAGCAAAGGAATTGGTCAAAGAAGTCCATTACCAAGTTAAAGGGAAAAACTATTTCGCTATTGGATTACAAAATGATTCAGGTGGATGGGAATTACGGAATAAATACTTAAAGAATTCATGTTCTCCAAAGGATATGACCTCAATTAAAAAAGGTCATTCAAAGCTACTGATTACAGAAGGGATGTTTGACATACTATCCCTAACTGAAATAAACAAAAAACTAATATCTGAATATGACTTTCTAATCATGAACTCGATAGGTTTTTTAGAAAAGGTAAAATTAATAAGCAGAGAATATGAAATAGTAGACCTCTATCTAGACAATGATTCCAATGGAAAACTCACCACTGAAAACTTACTTAAAGTATCTAACAAATTCAAAGACAAATCAAAGCTTTATGACGGATTCAAAGATATGAACGAATGGCTGATTCATTGTGCTAAAAAGGGAATTAGTCATAAGGCGCAAGATGTGTTTTTGTTGCCACAAAAACAAACTTGCTTTACGCCCGATGGTTGCAAAGAAAATAAAAAATGAAGAAGACGTATATCAAATTTAGATGCTCTATTTACGAAAAGAAACTACTTAAAAAACGAGCAGCACGAGCAGGAATATCACTTTCTGAATACTGTCGTAATTCGGCTTTTGAAAATTTAGTCATTGAACGTTTGACTCCTGAACAGTTAGCGCATTATAGAATGCTCGTTAAGTATAAAAATAACTTTACCAGCATTCGTAATATGTTTAAAAAGCGAAATCCAAAACTAGCGAGCGAGGTTGCAGATGTGGCAGAACAAATCCGCAGTCATTTATACAACTTCAAAAAATAAATCATGATCGGCAAAGGAAAATCTATAGCACATACCAAAGCATCGATAGCCTATGGATGGAATCAAGAAAAAGATGCTGAAATAGTCTTTAGTCAGCATATAGCAGGAGATACTACCCAGCAGATAACGGATGAATTTAAATTGATTCAAGAGCAGAATGTCCGATGCGAAAAGAACACGCTCAGTTTTATACTAAGTCCAATTCAAGAGGAGGGTAAAAAGCTTAGCAAAAAAGAATTAGGAGATTTGACTCAGAAGTTCATAAGGGAAATGAATTTAAAAGAGCAACAGGCTATTGCTTTTGTTCATAGAGATAAAGCACATACCCATGTGCATTTATATGTTAATAGAATAGGTTTTGATGGAAAAGCATACAATGATAGCTTTATCGGAAAACGAAGCCAGGTAGCGGCTGAAAACGTGGCTAAGGAAATGGGTCTTACCACCGTCAAGGAAGTACAACAAGAAAAGAATAAGACACTTCAACCGATACGTTTTGAGATTAAAAACATCCACCAGAAAGTCATGGAAAATGAAACACCAAAGAATTTAGACGATTACATCAAAGCGATGAAGCAACAAAATGTAAAAGTGATTCTAACTATTAATAAGGCAAACAAACTACAAGGATTTAGATTGGAATACAAAGGTCATAATCTAAAAGCAAGCGAGGTACATCGTTCAATGTCTGGAGGGAGAATTATGGGTCAACTAACCCAGAATAGAGGAATAGCAAATCAAATTAAACCAATCAATACAGTGAAGCTTTTAGGAAAGAAAACAGAACTTACAGTAAACTTTGCCGCAAGTATCGCCAAGAGTTTAGTAAAAAAAGTAATCAAAAGAAGTATTGATAAAGGAATAGGAATTTAAAATAGGAAATTATGGGCTATAAAAAATTGGATGAAGTCATGGAGCTTCTAAGTGACGAATTAGACGGGTTCAACAAGAGCATAAAAAAGCTAGAAAAGTTAACTCAAAACGTAGATAATATCAATATCAAAGCGGATACTTCGGGCATTGAATATTATATTCAAGATCATCTAAGAACAGAGAAAGAAAAAAGTCAAAAATTACAGGAAGCTTTTCAAAGAATGGAAAAGCAACTTTCCAAATCACAAGTAGTTCCGAAAATACAGCTATGGATTCATTATGGAATGTATATGACTTCTTTGATCATTATTGGCTATTTGATATTTAAGCTTGCATAACTTAAGGTAGCTATACAAGTCAAAAAAAGTATCCAAATCAAAAGTAGTATGCGCCCTATGCGGTTTTTGCTTACGATTATCTACCTGAACACTACAAAAACCGCACAGGATCCAAGCGCAGATAAGTTATGGTAAGATTTAGGGTTAAATATAAAAACTTAAATAAATACATTGCTGTTTAATTTTTAAGGCAAAAACTTAAATAAATACTCTGCTATTTAAGATAATTGGTATATTTGTTAAATAACAATGATTTAAGTAAAGAATATTAATTATGAAAAATTTCGTTTCTGGTATACATATTAGTCAGGGATATTATAAAAGTTTTCAACCAAATTCAATTCATAAACAATGGCAAGTTGATGATATGGAAGTGCTTTCACTATTAAGCAAGGCGGATAGGCAGTTAGGAAGATTGGATATGTATTCGGAATATGTTAACATTGAGTTATTCATTAGTATGCATATTGCGAAAGAGGCTACTCAATCCTCTAAGATAGAAGGCACCCAAACAAATATGGAAGAAGCTTTTCTCAAAAAAGACGAAATTTCATTAGAAAAAAGAGACGATTGGGAAGAAGTCCAAAATTACATTGCTGCTATGAATGAAGCAGTAAAAATGTTACATCGACTTCCATTTTCATCCAGACTTATTAAGCAGACTCATAAGATATTATTACAAGGAGTAAGAGGACAAAACAAACTACCTGGAGAATACAGAACAAGTCAAAACTGGATCGGTGGTGCCACAATTAATGATGCTGTATTTATTCCTCCAATCCATAATTCTATAAACGATTTAATGTCGGATATCGAAAAATTTGCCAATGACGAACTCAACCATTTGCCTGATCTTTTGAAAATAGCATTAATTCATTACCAATTTGAAACTATACATCCTTTTTTGGATGGAAATGGAAGGGTTGGAAGGTTACTAATTACATTATATCTGGTAAGTAAGGGAATTTTAAAACAGCCTATTTTATATTTATCGGACTTTTTTGAAAAAAATAGAATGCTTTATTATGATAATTTGATGCGTGTAAGAACACATAATGATCTTTCTCAATGGTTTAAGTTTTTTTTGAGCGGTGTTATTGAAACATCAAAGTCAGGAGTAACTACATTCAATAGTATTATGCAGTTGCAAAAGGCACTGGATATTAAATTAAAAACATTGGGAAACAGAAGTGTGGATGCCCGTTTAGTAATAGAAGGACTATATTCCAATCCAGTAATTGACGTAAACCGAGTAGAAAAAATAATTCAAAAATCTAATGTTTCCGCATATAAATTAATAGCATCATTAGAGCAACTAGATATTTTAGGTGAGATTACTGGTGGTCAAAGAGGGCGGTTATATATTTTTAAAGACTATGTCAATTTATTTAAGGACAGTTTGTAATAAAACAATACCTGTAAAATTGTCTTTAAAGGTCAACTAACTTTTTATTATAACCATCCAAAATATTGTTAGGCAAAGACTTAAGATATATTTGAGTGGTTGACAGTCGATTATGTCCTAGCATAGCTGAAATTGCTTGCAGAGGTACATCTTGTAACATTGCTTGAGTGGCAAAACTATGACGAGAGACATAAGAAGTCAGTCTTTGTTCTATACCACATTTAGTAGCAATCTCTTTCAGTCCCTTATTATACCTTTTTCTTTCCCATATTACATCTTTGTATTGCAACTCAAAAGTTTCTCTTTTAATTATAGGAAATATAAATTCAGACTTTTCTTTATTGTTAAGGTAATAGGAAAGTAATTCATTTAATTGAGGTGTTATATTAATATCATATGGTCTATGCGTCTTCTTTCTCTGAAACTTTATACGATTGTCTATTATGTTTTCAACCTTCAAAAAAGCTAAGTCCATAAACGAAATGCCATAAAGCATATAAGAAGCTAAAAAGAAATTTCTATAATGAAATAATCCATTCGTTTCATCTAAATGCAAAATCATTATAGATTTCATGCTTTTGGCATCTATTGCTCTTTTTTCAGTGGGTGCTGTTTTAATTCTGTAGTTAGTGAAAGGATACGCTTCGCTTGATACAATTTCACTTTTAATAGCTTTATTAAAAATAGCTTTTATTGTTCTCATATAGGCCGAAAGTCCGTTAATAGAATTTCCTCTGGAAAAGTGCCAGGTCTCAAACCTTTTAAGAAAGTCGTAATTGACTTCATTAAATTTAATATCATTTCCATTATTAAATAATTGTAACACTTTTACTATGGAATGATAAGTATTTGCATTGCCATAACGCTCTGCAAGTTTCATTTCTTCAACTATTTCGACACTATATGCCATAAAAGAGTCAAAAGAAGCAGTTTTGACTATTTTTCTTTTTAGTTGTTTAATTGACAAAAAATTAAGTTCATCCTTCTCATATAGAGCATTTATAATATCAGTCGCCCTTGTCTTTTCTTTTAATAATTGATTATTCAATTTACTAGTTGATGAAGTTCCTTTAAAAGCTCTTTTGATTTTCTCGTTCTTATCATCCCAATATTCGTTCTGGACAGATTGACCCAAACTTATTGATGTTGTTTTTCGTAAATGGCTTAACCTTAAAATTATTGGAAAAGATTTGTCCTTTTTTCGCCTTCGTGTATCTAAAGAAAGTTTTACATTGGTGTTCATAGAATTTAAAGGTAATAAAAATTTGCACGCAATTTGCACGCAAATTAGTGATTTTAATTAATATCAAATGAAATCAAAATTTATTAAATAAATGATTATCAATAAGTTATGATATATTTTAATCATGAAAAGTTGTCAATACCCCTTGCTGGCAGGCAAGAGGTCACCGGTTCGACTCCGGTATTCTCCACTAATAAACATAAACCTTCACATCTGTGAAGGTTTTTTTGTTTTTTGTAAGACATAGTATGTGCACACTTTAGAACTTTTTATTTTTTTTGACATTTAACCTCATAATTTTATTTTCATTTCTTTAGTGCTTTAGCTTATTCTAATCCTGATTGCTTACCTATAACGCCATCAAAATCTCAATATCCGTAAGTATTATTTCACCTATGGCGTATTTAAAGTACTTGCCTGCCTGGCAGGCTGGCCTTTTTTGAGATGATTTTCCCTAATGTTTGGGAAGAGTTTTATCATAGCTACTTATCTGATAATTTAAGCTCTTTTTCAATTTCCTTTCTAAGGGCTTGATTAAGATTTTGAAACACAATTAATGTATTTAATGTTCCTATGTTATTGTTTTTAAACGGAACAATCTCCCTATAGAGTTCCTTTTTTAAATCAGGATTGTTATAATCAATAATCGATACGTTTTTGTTTAAGGCGAGAGATTCTATAAATCGAGGGATTCCCGAGGAGTCTTCCAAAATACTAAGAATAGCATTTTCTACATCTAAAATACTTCTGTTCATCTTTTTCTGTTCGTAATCATAATAACGAGATATTTTGGATGTAAGATTATTATTAGAAAGCTGTAACCCTTTAGACTTTAGAATTTCATAGGCGTTGTTGATAGGAAAGTACCGCTCAAAGGTTAAAAAGTTCACCATATCCTTTTCTAAGGAATCTTTACTAATGTTTTCTTTCTGTAGATAGCCAAGCATATTTGCTACTGAAGCTTTTGTTATGTATCTCTGATTAATGATATCATTTAAAATAGCAGCATCTTCATTTAGATTACTCAAAATTTCATTTAAAACATAAGTTTCAGTTGTTCTCGACTTACGGTTCTCATTCCAATTATTAATCTGTAGGGCAATGAGAATACCAATAACCACAAGCACAATTTCGCCTATGGCATATTTAAAGTATTTGGAAATTTTATTTTCCATGATGAGGTTTTGACGGATTTTTCGAAAGAATTTAATCATTATTTTTTTTTGCTTTTTGCTCCTTTCTAAATCTAAAAATAAGGCGTACCACAATGCGCAATATCAGGGCAAAGGCTACGAGGTAAATAATTTCTTGTGTTTCCATTTTGTTGTTTTATACTGTTTTGTTTAAAGGGATTGAATTTAGGTTGTTAGCCCATTTTTATAGCTCCGTTAATAGTTATGATTTATATGCTTTTCCAATGCTTCTACTGTTTTTTTTATCAGATTTTTCATTTGGGCAAGTTGAGCCTCTAGTTGTTCCAATTGGTCTTCTAAACCGTCTGCCTGTTTTACTCCGCCTTTCTGTAATAAGCCCCAATCACTACCAGCACAATTTTGCCATTGGCGTATTTAAAGTACTTGGAGGTTTTACCTTGATTGAGCAGGTTTTGGTGAATTCTACGAAAGAATTTAATCATAATTTGTTGGCATTAGTTCATTATCTATAAGATCAATAATGCTTTCTGCTTTTGTAATTTGACTAGTGTAAGCCCTCACAATAACATCGACAAATAAAATTTTATAGGAAATGGAATTCACGATTTTCGGATTTTCAACATAAGATTCAATGGGTTTTACCCCAAAAGAAGATTTTATAGGTTTTAAGGTATAGTCCAATGAATTATCTATGAAATCGAATTCCAGTAGTGCAGGGCCCATGGTGTTTCTACTGTAATCATCAATACTTTCGGCAAGACTCTCTTGTTGTTGAGAAATTAATCTGTAATATAAAAAGAGTGATTCTGTTAATGAGTCGTTTCTAATTATATTTAATCTACCACTGGACACCAAATTGTCAAACGTGGTTTTATTTGGATTAAAGCGATGAAAAAAGAAAATGAATCTCAAGTGTTCTTGAAGTTCTACCGTAGTATGCGATTTATAATTTTTAAGTATGGTTAAACTGCTATCTAAATGATGGTTATTTAGCGTATTTTTTTCAATCCTATCCTTATAAAGAGCAATATCTGCTTTAAGATTAGATTTTAATTTAAGAAGAAATACGTGTTCTAGTTTATGGTCTTTTTCAGCCTCATTCCAATTGTTTATGCTTAACGCAATCAAAATACCGATAACCACGAGGATAATTTCGCCAAGGGCATAAAGTAAGTACTTATTGAATTTGTTTTGCATATGTAGTTTTTGACGGATGTTACGGAAGAACTTTATCATAATCAAATAGGTTGGTAATTCGTTTCTAAATAGTAAATAATCTTTTCAGCTTTTTGATCGACATCTTTAAACCTTCCTTCAAAATAAGCCGCTGTACTCCCTATATATCTGCACAAGGGTAAAATCCGAATATCGTTAAAAATAGATTCATAAACTGCCTTACTAGGAACGCTGGGTTTCTTTGTGGGAAAAAATTTGCGATGTTCGGTATTTGTAAAAAGTTCGTATTTCAGCTCTCTCAGTTCTAATCGTACAGGGTTGGCAGAGTTGTTAAAGTTAATGGTGAGCTCGTCAAAGTAATTGTAATAGTTCATTAACAAGTTCACCAATTCTTGGTCTTCCAATTCTGATAGGATACCGTTTGCGCTTAGATAATCCCAAGTATTATTTTGTTGTGATAAGATTGGGGTAGTGGTAAAGGAATTGAAATCGAGAATAAATTTTAAGGAATCTACTATGGCTTTTTGTTCAGATTCCATAATGGGTATGATATGGTCGGCTGCACTATGCTGTTTCTCCAGGTCCTTAAGGAGCGCTTTAATTTGTAACGCATCTTCACGGATATCTCCCAAAATAGAATGCACTTTTATATGTAATTGTTTTTGATACTTTTTTTCTTCGTTCCAATTGTTAATTTGAAGCGCAATTAAAATACCGATGACCACGAGGATAATTTCGCCCATAGCGTATTTGAAGTATTTCGCGGTTTTGCCTTCTGAAAGAAGATTTTGGCGGATTTTACGAAAAAATTTAATCATGTTTCATGCTTTGTTTGGGTAGTTATGTTGGTCGTCTTACAATAGGTATTGGTAAACTCTAAGAATTGCTATTCACCGTGTACCTGTTAATTGATTTTAGTTCATTTGTTAAGCTCCTCTTTTAATAAAGGCAAAAGCGTTTCTATTTTGTTTTCGCAGTTTAGCATCGATTTTTTGACGGACGTTGATAGAAAATATATTTTACGACAGTCCTTGTTTAATTCACCAAATTGTTGTTGTAATGCTGCATCATCTATTTCCCACTGATTTTTGATAACTAAATGCGCAATATCTCCAAAAAAGTTACTGATCAACCCTTCTTGTGCCAGACGTTCTAGGGTGGTATCCAAATCTTTATACTCCCAGTAATGCACTTCAAACAGGTCCATTATTTTTTTTTGCAAAGTATCAGACTGTATCAAGTCTATTTGTTGGTTTTGGGAAATTTTCGTGTATAATGAAACGTTTGGAACAAAGGAGTAACTAGTATTGCCCAATTGCCAAATCATCCTATAAATCTCTTCGCCCGTAAACTTAGATTGTATCTCCGTTAACGATTCGGTGATAAATATTCTTTGTGCGGTGAGTGCAGTGTCTAAAATCATAGATTTTGCACGAACATCTTCCAAGTCGCTTTCAAGGCTTTTTATGAGCGTTCTATAAAGTTCTTTTTCAGCAACCCTATCTTTTCTAGCATCATTCCAATTATTGATCGATAAAGCAATTAAAATACCAATGACCACAAGTACAATTTCGCCAATGGCGTATTTAAGGTATTTACCTGTTCTCCCTCTTTCCATGAGGTTTCGTCTGATATTTCTGAAAAACTTTATCATAGTTTTATTTTATCATTTAGTTTGTCGGCATGCGGCTATCTTCATCAAAGGTCTGCTAGACCTTTGATTTTGCTTTACAAAATTGTGTTTCGATAATGAAAGAATTTAATCATTTAATTCTTTTTTAATTTGGGATACTAAAGAATACATTATGGTTCGTAAATTCTGATAGGAACTATTCTGACCTTCTAAAATTCTGATTTTTTGACGTAGGATATTGCTAAAAAACACATCTTGTTTGTAATTATTTAAAGATTTGGGAATTACATCAGATTTTGATATGTCCATAGCCGAATAGTCTTTATTCAAAAAGCGTTCGTCACTTTTATAATCCACTTCGGGTATATGGTCAAATTTAAGCAAGTAGGGTGCAATTATATTTCTAGTATAATCTTTCATAGCTGTGTCCCAACTAGCATAATCACTATTATAATAAATAACGATAGAATCCGATAATGCTTGATTTTTTATCAGTTCTATTTTTCCTGTGGATATTAGATTACTAAATGTGGTATTTTTTTGATTGAAACCACTAATATTTAAAACGTTACTAATTTTATCATTGAAAGTATTAATATCTCCCACTTCATTATTTAATAGAATGTTTGCAGCCTCCTTAAAATCTAATAAATTCGATTTGCTTACACTAATTTGATTATCAATGTCAGCTATATCAGAATTAAGATCATTTAGTAATTTTTGAAGTATAAAACGCTCTTGTTTGTTTTCTTTACGTTCCTCATTCCAATTATTAATCTGTAATGCAATCAAAATCCCGATCACCACGAGGATGATTTCGCCAATGGCGTACAATACATATTTATTGAACTTATTTTCTGTGAGCAGTTGTTTCCTAATTTTTCTAAAGAATTTTATCATTGGTTTTTAATTTTCTCTAGTAATTGATTTAGCATGTGTTGTCTAGCAGATATGATGTTAATTGCTCCAAAGGTTCTTCCCATATCACCAATTAAATAATTTTCCATTTTGGGGGTTCTTAATATTGTTTCATAGTCTGCAGTAATCCCTCGATAATCTTCTATAGATGCTACTTTATTATAAAATTCCTGAACGCTTTCTTCGTTTATAACCAAATTGCCAGTATTTTCATTCATATAATTTTCGGGAAGCGTATACATTATAGGCTCAAATCGATTTTCAATAAATCGTAAAATAGAGCTAAAGGATTTTTCAATTAAAGTAAAGTCTGCATAATATTCTGAAAGATCTTTTAAAAGTTCTTTCTCTTTAAAGTTGTTGAAGGTGCCTAAAGATTTAGCAGATTCAAAGGTGATGTTATAATTTGTTGGGTCTGTTGCATAGAACAATGGTTCTACATACATGCCAAATTTATCAATACCCATGGTTTTGTTTGGGTTTCTAACATACGTTAACAAAGTGTCTAAATATTCAATTCTCTTGGTGTGAAAATTTTTATAATAGTGAAGTTTTTCTTCATCTTTTTGAAGGTCTAAAAGCACATTGTTAAAAAAATTAGTTTCTAATTGATTTGCTTTTCTGTTCTCATTCCAATTATTAATCTGAAGGGCAATGAGAATGCCAATGACTACCAAAATGATTTCGCCAATGGCGTATTTAAAGTACTTCGTGGTCTTGCCCTCGTTGAGCAGGTTTTTGCGGATATGTCTAAAAAATTTTATCATTATATTTTTATTCAATTATCATATAACCATTTTCTACGGCGCCATAGGCATTTATACAATTACCATTTTCATCTATTACTTTAACCAGATTATTATTATCCCCATCTAAACCAAAATAGCCTCAAGATGGGATGGTTCTAAAGGTATTTGGTGTGATTTCTATTTTGGCAACAGGTTGGCTAAGATTATTAGTAATGGTTAAATGCACAGTCTTGTGAGTAAAATTGGCATACAATTCACTGGCGCGACGTTTTTTTAAATTCATGAGTTTAGGTGACTTTACATCACAACGATAGTTTACAAAAGCTTGCATATTGTATTGCTGAAATAACTCGATAATAGCTTTGCTACTATAAGCATATTTAATTCTTTTGATGGTGGCAAGCGTCGCCATGGTTTGTGCTCTGTAGCGTGTAACCTTGTCGTAATAATTTTGAACCCTTGCCCAGTAAGCTAAAGCTAGTGTTTCATAACTTTCATCATTAAGAAAATAGTCTATGGCCTTTGCGTTAGATACCGAGTCATTTTTAACAAACCAATTAAAAACGAATAAGGTTTTTCCATTATTTTCAATATTTTCATCTAGGTTAGACCATGTATCGTCTAGCGCAAACTTATTATACTGTATATCCTTTATTGCTTCTATTATAGGTTTATATTCTGCATTAACTATCTTTTCTGATTCTACAAACTGATTGATATTTTTTTCTTTAGGGATTAAATATTCCCAATTTGACACTAAATACCTGAGATTATAATTGGCGTTGTAATCTTCTTCAGTAAGTTTCTTCTCTGCTATAAGACGTGTAAGAGAGTCTTGTTTACGATAAAAATCTATTGTGAAGTTGGTGGCCTTATAATTACTTATCAAATCCTGTTCAATATCTAATAATAATTGATCGACTTCTGTCTTTTTCTTGCGCTCTTCATTCCAGTTATTGACTTGTAGTGCAATGAGAATCCCAATAACCACGAGGATAATTTCGCCAACGGCATACTTAAAATACTTCAGGGTTTTGCCCTCCGATAAAAGGTTCTGTCTAATTTTTCTAAAGAATTTAATCATTTGGCTAATGTTTAGTCAACTATTCAATGTTTTTGTTTAATAATTTCAATACCTCTTCAATATAGTTTTCTAGGGCTACAGAGATACTGTGTATATAGGACTGATTTAGGTACATCTCATATAGAGCACCATCAACTTCTAACGATTGAAAGAACTTCTCGTAATTAGTAGTTAAAATTTCTATAGGTTCTATTCGTTGATGCCTCACATAATCCTTTCTATCATATGCCCTATCAAAATTTCTATAGGGTATGTACCTTCTAAATAAAGGAGAGACATTGTGAATGATATGATCTCGCCTTATTATTTCGTCTTCTCCTAATTCGTTTAATTTCCCCTTCCACTTACTCAATAGCGTTTTCAAACTATCATTCTGTATCAATCTCATTTTTCCTGAAGAGATTGCTTCATCAAAAACACCCGTTCCAGCTTCAAATGTCGCGTAATTTAATGCAGTGCCAAGAAGACTATCTACTCTATTGCTTTGATACGTGATTCTCTCTGATTGCAATAGAGAATAAGCTGCATCTAAGGAGGCTTGATTTAGGTCGTTGTCAATGCTCAGTTGCTCAAGATTTTCTTCGAACTCGGTTTTTAAGTTTTTCAGTGCTGATTGTTCTATTTCCCTATCGTTTTGCAAAGAGTTCCAATTATTTATCTGTAGGGCAATCAAAATCCCAATCACCACAAGCACAATTTCGCCGATGGCATATTTAAAATACTTGGAGGTTTTGCCTTCGTTGAGCAAGTTGTATCTAATTCTTCTAAAAAACTTTATCATAGCTTTATTTTTCATTTAGTTCCTCCGCAAGCGGCGATCTTCACCAAAGGTCTGCTTGACCTTTGATTTTGCTTTGCAAAATTGGGTTTCGATAACGGAAGAATTTTATCAATAAAAATCTCGTTATTGGTTTAATCTGCTTTTAAAAACCTTGTAACGATTGCATTTGTTTCTGTTTCCATTTGGGTTGTCCAACTGTCAATAAACCATCTCCCGTTTTCAAAATGAAGTTGAATACTGTTTAACCCTCTTACCTTTGAAGCGATTTCTGGGTCGGTCCTGACTTCATAAGCACTCCATACTTGTGCCATATGACCAAACTGGCTTACGTTTCTTTTAATCTCTTTTTCGTAAAAATCTACTTTAGGTAGCAATAATAAAGGGATGTATTCAGCTTCTAAAGTATGTATATCTGCATTTCCGTTGTCGTCTAGCCGGGTTATAATCGCCGTGTCTGTGTGTAAATAGCGATCTCTTTCAAATTGCCAGGGGGCATCACTCGCACCTGAAATAACAGCATAATAGGCATCGATAATTTTAGATATTGTTTTTACATCTTCTGCATAGTTTTCGTCAAGGCTTTGACTGTGAAGTGTTGCACTTAAGAGCAGTATTATTAAACTAAACAGTACTGGTTTTGTTTTCATAATTTAATTGGTTTATCGGTATTTTTTGTTCAATTCTAGTTCCATAGGTGCTACTAAATTATAATTTCAGTATTGAGTTTTTTTTGACGGTTAATCATATCTTGGGTAGCGTCTTATGATACACCCAGAAGGTTTTTACCTCTTTTACCCCCCCCCAAGAATTGATACTATTTTTTCTCAGCTTCTGCCAACTTCTTAGTATCCACAAACTGCTGAAATTTCACAATTTTGCCATCTTCCAAAGTCCAGAAATGTGCGGCCTGGGCATTGTAAGCTTTTCCCGTTTCTTTATTTTTAGCATCATATCTTAAGGTTGCCAATACCTTATTGTTACTCATATCGTGAAGTTCAATATCGGCTAGGTTAAAGTAGTCATGGTCTGCTCCCAAACGGGCAAAAACACCATTCAATATAGCCTCTGGACCTATGTATGGATTGCCGTCAGCAAGTTTATTGCTTTCTGCTTCATTCCATTCAATTTTAGGATTCATACTGCCTAAAACTGCTGGGATATCGCCTGTTGCAAAGGCTTTATATAAATTGTCGATGATTTGGATGTTTTGATTTGTGCTCATAAGTATTGATTTTAGTTGTTTAGTTTTATAATAGTAATTTATGAAAGCCTATTCTTCTCTCGGCAATCGAGCATCTAACTGTGCAATTTGATACACCAATGCAGCTATAACTGTTGCATTTATCATCATGTCTCGTTCTGGGACATATTCTAAAGCATCTAAATTGGTATGATGGGTAACAGTACTATAATTTAAGGGATCTTGAATGATTTGAAATCCAGGGATTTTATAATAATCAAAAACATCATGATCTGTAAAATTTGTGTTTTGAATGGTGAGGTTGTTTACATCTAAATGCGCATAAGGAGCCAACATATCTTCAAAAATAGATTTAACCCCTTCATTTCCCTGTAAATAAATGCCTCGCATTTGTCCAGCGCCATTATCCATATTGATATAGGCCGAAATTTTCTCCACTTCTTTTTTTCGAGTCGTTTCCTTTACTTTTCCGTAATGATTTTCTGCATAAGCCATGGAGCCCAAATAGCCTTGCTCTTCGCCACCCCAAAGTGCCATTCTAATGGTTCGTTTTGGTTTTAATCCAGAAGCTTTTATAATGCGCATCACTTCCATCATCACGGCTGAACCTGCACCATTATCTGTTGCACCAGATGCCGAATGCCAAGAATCAAAATGGGCACCGATCATCACCACTTCGTCTTTTAATTTTGGGTCTGAACCTGTTATTTCTGCTAGAATATTAACATTATTTTTTGGTGTTAAATACAATTCAGAGTCTAAATGGAATTTAATTTTCGGTGTAATACCTCTTTCCTTCAAGCGTTTTAATTTTCCAAAACTTTCTGGTGCTATGGCAAAATAGGGCAAAGGCTTTACATGTTTTTCTCTAAAATTGTAAGTTCCACTAGGATGAATTACACCAGGAAAAAAGGGTGTTGTTCCTAGAATACTTAAAGCGCCTTCTGCTTTTAAGAAAGTGAAAAAGGCATCGTCTTTTCTCATAAAACTATCGAAAATCACCTCTAAATCCTCAATTAAATTCATATCTCCAGCAGTTGGTCCTAAAGGATTATTTGGTACAGGTTCAATTGATTTTTCAGCTTCCTTAATTTGTGCTTCTGTAAATCGGTTTGAAAGGGCGGTAAACAACATATTTTGTTCTGGTGCAGATCCTATCAGAATACTCTTTCCTTTTAATTTTCCGCTCCATTGTTGTTTTACCTTTTCTAAATCGGCATAATTTTCAATCCAAATTAAATCACCAATTTGCACCCCATTCGAGCTTTCAGTCCAGGCATACGGATAGGCTTGTATTTTCATATAGGCAGGTGTGGTCATTTCTACATTGAAAGATGTTACTTCCCAACCCATACAATCATCACAATAATTTTCATAATACGCTTTGTCCATGCCCCAATTTTCCATGGTTTTCTTTGCCCATTCGGCAGCAGTAAAATATTGATGGGTTCCTGTTAACCTAGGCCCATACACATCAGATAAGTCGGTAATCAAATTCATGACCTGCGACTTTTGAAAGCCTTCGGTGTTGATTTTGGCAATAGCTTGCGGTAGGGTTTGGCTGGTTACAACGAACCCTATAAAAAGTAGTACACTACTTAAAATTTTAGGTATTATTTTCATGTTATTCATTTTTAGGATTCAGTTTAGTTTTTAATTCAATAAAATAGTAATTAGTTCTTTTTATGCACTTCCAATTCAATTTCAATCATTAATTCTGGTAATGCTAATTCGGTAACACCTAGCCAAGAACCTGTTGGGAAATGGTTTTTGTAGATTTCTGTTCTGTAACCAGCAAATTCTAAAAATTTTGCCATATCTGTAGTAAATACATTTTCTACGACGACGTCATCAAACGTGCAACCGTAATGCTGTAATACTTTTTCTAGATCTGCATAGCAGTTTTTCATTTGTTGTTCCAAATCCCCAATTGCTGTTGGGTTGCCTTCATCATCCATACTTACCGCACCAGAGACTTTAATAACATTGCCAATTTTTACGGCGTGTGAGTAGCCATAGGCCTTTTCTATTTCTGGCCGTAGCATGAAGTATTCTGGTGTTTCATTTTCTGAAGGGTTCATTGTTGCTCTTTTTTCAGAAGTAGTTTGTTGTTCTGAGGCTTTCTTGCAACTTGATATGCTAAGTACTAGCATAAGTAAAAAACCTAAGCCTACGAAATAATTTATTTTGGGTATGCTACTTTTAGCATTCATAGTAATGCGTTTTTGATGATTTATTTCTTTGGTTAGCGAAGTAATTTAATTTTTCTTTAATCCTTTAGCTGTTCTATCTTCCATTGCTGGAGTTGGCGTGGCCATCTTCGGTTTGGTTTTTACCAATTTCATCACTTCAACTACTACCTTTTCCATTTGAGGGTCTCGACCGTTCATTAACATATTTGGATCGTCCCAAACAGCAAAATCAGGTTGCACCCCAACCCCTTCATCAAACCACTTACCAGAGTTGTAAAAGAGCCTAGCTCCAGGAACTGTGATACCTCCACCATCAATAAGCTGATGTCCTGTGGCAGGGCCTACTAATATTCCTATAGTGCGTTCTCCTACAATGGGTCCAGCATTTAATTCTCTAAATGCCCAAGGAAGTCCGTCTCCTCCTGAACCTGCCCATCCGTTGATGAGCATACCCATAGGTCCGGTGTTGGTTTTTGTAGGATGGGTATGGGCTTTTCCATGTCTCCAGTATAAATTATAAATAGAGGGTCTGGTCATCAACTCTAAAAACCTATCCGCTAATTGCCCACCACCATTAAAGCGTTCATCAATGATAAAGCCTTCTTTATCTAATTGGCCATAGTACATTTTCACTAAGTCTAGCTGACCTCTGGGAGAAGTGTCTGTCATATACACATAGCCTAGTTTACCATTTGATAATTTTTCTACACGTAAACGATTCGTTTCAATCCAATCTAAATAGCGAATATTACCCTCCTCGCTGGCGGTTAAGCACGTAACTACAATGTCTTTAGCATCCGCTAATTTACCCGTTTTACTTATTTTTAAAGCGACCGTTTTGCCGTTAAGACCTTCAAAGCTTGCGAAAGGTTCTTTATCCAAGGCTAGTGCCATTCCGTTGACAGCATGAATATAGTCTCCTTCAGAAACGTCAACGCCAGGGCGATCAAAAGGGGAACGATTTTCTGCATCCCAAGCGGCCGGTTTTACAATTCTTTTAATTTTATAGCCTTTAGCATCTAAATCCCAATCAATACCCAAATAGCCTGTACTTATGTTTTCAACATCTTGGTTATCACCACCTCGAGTATAAGTATGTCCTGCACTTAATTCGGCTAACATGTTGGATTGTAAAAAAGACACATCCCAGCGTGATCTTGTATCTTCTAGTAAGGCACCGTATCGTTTACGCATTTCCTCCCAATCTACCTGCTGCATGTTTTCATCATAAAAGAAGTCACGGTATCTCCGCCAAGTATCATTAAAAATTTGACGCCATTCTTCTTTTGGAGTGAGTTCTATAACTAAAGCATCTGTAGGTATAGCGTCTTTAATTTTTTGATCGGCCTCAGGTTTAATAATTCCAAATTGAGGTCCACTCTGAACTAATAATGATGTGCCATCTGCAACTGGTACCACGCCATTTACCTTAGCCAGTATTGACTTTTCATCGCGTTCTTTTAAATCATACAACATAAGTGTTGGATCGCCACCCGCAGCTCCTGTATTTGGATATCGCATATAGACTACTTTGTTATCGAATGCCATAAGTTGCTCTAAATTTCCCGGTTTAATAGGCAATATCACTAATCTTTTTTCAAGGCCGTTCCAATCAATGGAAATCGGTTTTATAGCTTTTTCTTCAGCGCTGTCTTTTTTACTTTTATCCTTATCCTCGTTTTTGGAGGTCTCTTCTTTCTTTTCGGCTTCTAAGGCATCATTTTTTGCTTGCAGAAGATAGGGCGAGGCATCACTTAAACTAATGGCAGCCAATTGGGTGGCGTTTGGATAAATCCACGTTTCGTCTAAAGCACTATAAGCGGCATCAAAGTTTCTTTTGGTAAGAAAAAACAGGTACTTGCCATCAGTACTAAAAACGGGATCACTATCGCTGTAAAAACCACTTGTAACTTGATTTGATTGTTTGCTGTTGAGGTCGTAAATGAAAATAGCTTCGTTAGAATTGTCCATACCAATGGAATAGGTGATATACTTAGAATCGTGCGACCAGTTAATCGGATAATTATAGCGTCCTCCATGACCATAATTCCATCTGTAATTATCGGCAATGGCTATCTTACCCGAAGCGATATCGACGATACTAATGTCATTTTTTTCATCGATAAAGGCTAGTTTGTTGCTGTCTGGCGACCAGTGCAATTTGTAGCCATAACCTTTGTTTCGAGAGCTTATTTTCTTTGGAGCTTTTGCTTCTCGCATGGTCTGGATATAAATTTCATACTCACCGGAGGCATCACTCCAATAAGCAACATGATCACCATTTGGCGACCAAGCAGGATTGTGATCAAAAGCGCCAGAACTGGCGGTCATATTATCAGCAAAACCTTCTTTTACCGGTACATTAAACAATTCGCCACGCGCTTCAAAAACGATGCGTTTTGCTCCTGGCGATGCGGTCATATTGGTAATATTTTTGCTCACATCCGCACGTTTGGGCATTTCTAAGCTAAGATCACTAACCACAGAAACTTTGATTTCTTTGGATTGTTCGGTGGCCAAATCCATAAGATGTAGTGTACCACCAACTTCAAATACTAGGTCAGACGAACCCGCTGATAAGTAGGTAATGTCAAATTCTTTGAATTGGGTTACCTGATTCAGGGCTTCTGATTTGGTGTTATAACTCCAAATATTCAAACGCATATCATCTGCTCGATCTGATAAAAAGTAAATCTTATCGCCAGCCCATGCTGGCTTACCATCGTTCGCCGTAGTATTGGTAATATTTTTTGCGGTGTTATTTTCTAAATCAAATAAGATAACATCAGATGTTAAGCCACCACGATATCTTTTAAACGGATATGTTTCGGTGATTTTGGTAATGTATGCCAATTGTTTTCCGTCGGCTGAAAACGTAGCGATTTCGCCATAAGGAATTGGCAGTTTTTCGGGCATACCCCCGTTTTTTGAAATTAAAAATAGTTGATTGATACGACCTGAAGGAATACCTGTTTCACGGCGTGATGCAAATAAAATTTTAGCACCGGAAGGGTGCCATTCTACCATACGGTCGAACTGGGAGTCATAGGTAATCCGTTTTGGCACGCCACCTTGGGTGTTCATAACATATACATCTGGGTTCCCCCTATAGCTTGCGGTGAACGCTATTTCTTGGCCGTTTGGTGAAAATTTAGGATAAGATTCCTCACCTGGAGAATTGGTGAGTTGGGTAGCCACCCCTCCCTCCTTAGCCACAAGCCAAATATCGCCCCCATAAACAAAACAGATTTGCGTTTCAGAAACATCAACATAGCGCATCAGTTTTGCGTTAATTTGTCCGTAAGAACTAACGCAGACGAATGCCAATAAAAGTGTGATTAATTTTTTCATTAGTATGGTGTTTTAAGGGTTTAAGGTTCACTTATTTTTTCAATATATGATGTTATCAAACACTTTTTCCAAATAGCGTTCTTTCATCGAAAATTTTTTATCGGAATGGAATACTTCAAGAATTTCTTTTTTTAACTGGCCAAGCTCCATTGTGGAGTAATGATGGTGATGGATAGCTTTTTCAATTTTTTCAAAACAACCATCTTCTTCGTCACAACAAAACTCGTTGTAAATGGTATTAAAAGTATTCTCATCCGTTTTAGATTTAATTAAGGTTATTTCAGCCTCTGATTCTTCTTGGTCTATTTTTGCACAAAGGAGTAATATGTATATTTTGAGTTCTGCTTTGGACCAGTTAGTTAATTCGTTTTTCATAGGTATATATTTATTATTAATTTGTAATCGTTAATTTAAACTCCCCAGTAATGACATCTTTTATAAACTGTATCAATCCAGAGAAATAGGTTTCAGGATCATCGTATTGCGACGTAGGCCCAGCGTTTGCATTTTTTGCTGGTTCATTATGTGTTCAAGTAGCTCGTTTCATAATTTTTAATTTTAGTTGATGTTAAAATCAGTATCAATTAAGTTCTCGTTAAAGAAATTTTATGCTTTGTAGTTCTTTTTAATTTTTTGGGTCGTTTTTAGTTGTTGGTTCATGAAAATGAGTCATAAAAAATCAGTTTCCATAAAGGGCCTTTCCAGCAGCTTCATATTTATCACCAGCCGTCCAAGTCGGTGTTTTTAGATCGTTGGCAATATGGCGTCCAGATAAAATATAGGCTCTAAAAAACTTTAATAAATAATCGTAATCTAAAGTATCGGCTTCATCTCCGGGTTGGTGGTAGTATTTTGTAACATCGCCATTAAATGCGCTAAACCCTAATGAGAAGGTTGGAGCGGGAATTCCTTTTTTGGCAAAGTGTACATTATCACTGCGGTCAAACAAACCCTGCTCTGGCGCTGGATCATCAGTAGCTGTCAAGTCAAAAGTGCTAGCAGCATCTTTGATATGTTGCGCTACTGTCGTTCTCGGTAAACCAATTATCGTGACCAATGACGTATCGTTATAGCCAGCATTGTCACTATTAAAACAATACACTATTTGCTTTAAAGGTAGTACAGGGTTTTCCACATAAAACTCACTACCTAAAAGCCCTTTTTCTTCTCCTGTAAACAGAATAAATAAAGCCGATCGTTTGGTGGGATATTTTGCTAAATTTTCAGCCATACTCAAGACTGTAGTGGTGCCTACGGCGTTATCTCTTGCGCCATTGTAAATGGTATCTCCTGTCTCATCTGGTGTGCCCATACCTACATGATCATAGTGTCCTGAATAAATAATATAGTCATCTTTTAATTTCGGATCTGTGCCTTCTAGAACGCCTATTACATTTTGAGATAGCACTAGTTCTTCTTCCTTATCACCAATGGTAACTTTAGCCGGAATACTTTTTAAAGCGCTGAGCTCGGTAGCCATTTTATGGTTTGTATCTAAAACCCAAAGATGAGGTATTTGTTTATTTTCACTTATTTTGGCTTCTTGATTTTCATGATCAGATAGCATTAATTTTGAGCCATTGAAATTATGGTGAATAAATTCCCACATAGTACCATCCGTATCTAAAAGCTCTATAATAGCAGCGACACCGTTTGCTTTGGCTAATTCCTGTTTTTTACCAAGTAAGCCATAGGCAGCTCTCGCATCTTTGGTCTCCGTACTTCCCGACTTTACTATGATGACTTTTCCTTTTACATTTTTTCCAGAATAATCATTTTCAAGGCCGTAGTTCAAATACACCGCATCAGTATTTGAAGTTAAGGCATATGGATCCACTAAAGCGTAGTCTTTAATTTGTTGACCATTAATTTCTATGATAACTTCGGAGGGAGGTGAAACCCGTTTCAGTGGCACATCTTGATAGTAGGTTCCTGTTTTTGGGTTGGGTTTTACACCATAGCTGCGTAAGGTATTTGCCAGATAAGACGCGGCTATTTTATTTTCGGCTGTGCCTGTTTCTCTACCCTTGAGCAAGTCGTCTGCCAAGAAATAGATGTGCCCTTCAATGCTTGCTTTACTGGTCGTCTCGATAACTTTTTCTTGTTCTGTTTGTGCGTTACTCGTTATACTTAGCGCAAGAGCTAGAAGTATTAAGCTGGTTGTTTTTAGTTTCATTTTTATCGGATTTTTAGTTTAATTTAAAAGGTTATGCGGTATGGTAGCTCTAAATATTTAAAAATAGACTCGCCTTATTTTCATTTCATAGTGATAGCAATATAGTTTTGTACAATCTCCTCTAAAACTACCAAAGGCACAGCACCATTTTTTAAAACCACATCGTGAAAATCAAGTAAATCAAAACGCGCTCCTAATGCTGTTTTGGCCATTTCTCGTAGTTCCAATATTTTTAGCATACCTATTTTGTAAGCACATGCTTGTCCTGGCATCACGATGTAACGCTCAATTTCTGAAGTTACTTCTCCCGTGGTCATCCCTGTATTGGTTATCATATAGTCTATAGCTTCTTCCCGTGTCCATTTTTTATAATGAATACCTGTATCAACTACCAATCGTACCGCTCTAAACATCTCGGCTTGTAGCCTACCCAGATTTCCAAAAGGGTCGTTCTCATAAAATCCTAATTCCCAAGCGAGTTGTTCTGTATAGAGTGCCCAACCTTCCGAATACGATGTAAAAGGAATAACAGTTCTAAACATAGGCAAGTCCTGTAATTCACTTTGAATCGCGATCTGAAAGTGATGTCCAGGAATCCCTTCGTGGTACGCTAAGGTTTTCATACCAAATTTTACGGTTTCATTCGTGTTTCTTAAGTTAGCAAAAAAAACACCTCCACGTGATCCATCCATCGCTGGTCTTTCATAATAGGCACCGGCTGATCCTTCTTCTTTAAATTCTGGCACACGTTTTACCTCCATACTGGCCTTTGGTCTTACATTAAACGCATCGTCTAGATTAGCACTTATGTCTTCAATTATGCGTGCGTAGTCATCGAGAATTAGTTGTCGTCCTTCGTCTGTATTTGGGTATAGAAAACGATCTTCAGTATTTAATTTTTGAATAATTTCCCCAAGGGTTTTTGTAGAATCTGCATAATCTTCCGACGAGAGAATGACATTCATTTCACTTTTAATGCGTGCCACTTCAGATAAACCTAATTGATGCACGTCTTCCGGGTCAAGATCTAGTGTGGTATTTTGTTTTAATTGGTACCGGTAGTAGGCATCGCCATTTGGGAATTTCCAAACCCCAGCATCATTCGTGGCTTTTTTGTTTAGGTTTTCAAAATAGGCAATCAACTTTTTGTAGGCTGGAAATACGGTAGTTTCTATTTCGCTTTCGACCTGCTTTTTGAAGTCTGCTTTCTGTTCTTCTGAAAGGTCTGTGAGTTTATCTACCTTGGTTTCAAAATTTACATAGAGGATGTTTGATTGTACCGCAGCTATTTCTTTATCTGAAGTTGACCCAACAAATCCCTCCATTTCATCTAATACCATTTTGATGATAAATTTTGGTGGAACAATACCTTTTGATTCGCTTAAATTGAGTGTTTCAATAAGTTGATTAAACTTGGTGTCAAATTTTGAAAGACGAGAAATATAAGCTTCAATATCACTTTCATCGTCTAATTTATGGGCACTTTCCATTAAACTAGGTAGGCTACTCTGTACACCAAACATTTGGTTGACTGGATAGCCATAATTTATATATGGTTCTCCATCAATACTACTTTTGAGAAAAAAACCAAGAATCTTAGTATTCAATTGATTTTCGGGCGACTGGTTTTCAAAATTATAACTCAATAGGGTTTCATAATCAGCTTTCATTTTATGGAAAGACTCCAATTGCTTGGCAGGCGAAATGTCATCCAAATCATCCTTATACATGTCGTAAATCACAGGAATACCTAATTGGGTTGATATTTCTGGGCTGTCTAAGGCTAATTCAACAAATACCTTATCATAAAAGTGTTTGATATTGAAGGGCTTAAACCAGATTAGATTGGTAAGCCAAAGCCCTCCAAGAATAAAAAGGATGAGTAATGTTCTTGAGGTGTAAAATTTCCAGTTACGTTTTTTTTTGCTCATGGTTTTTTGGTTTATTAGGTTTTATTTCTGCTTCGTTTAAATTATAAAGGCATCCATGTCACTAAAACAGACTGGAGGATGAAGAAAATAATAAAGGGAAGGACTAAATAGCCCATCACATCTCTCGCTTGAATTTTAATGCCTTTACCCATAATTGGGAACACAAGCAATAAATAAAAAGGTTGTAATATATTAGAAAGACTTTCCCCATAGGCAATAGCTAATGACGCTCTCGATATCATGGCCGATACTTCGTTGGCTGGTAAACCTGCCCCAATATCTTTTACGGCATTGATGATACTTGGGCCTACCACAGCAAATTCACCACCTGCCGACGGTATGGCAAAGTTGATGAGACCACCAGTAACATAAGCAAAGAAGGGATAGGTCTCCATAGTCGCGACAGAGGCCATAACTTCGGCCAGTTTTTCACCTAAACCTGTGTAGAGCATAATACCCATAATTCCGGCATAAAAGGGATACTGATACAGAATGCCAGAAACATTACTACTTGAGCGTTTCATGGCAATGACATAGCGCATCGGTGTTTTGTGCAATGCCAAGCCTACCATTAAAAAAATGAAAATCATAATATTAAAATTCAACTGAAAACCGTAGGTGTAAAAATGATATATAATATAAACCAGCCCCATGAGTACAATAAAAATTTGAAGGAGAACACCATTATTTAAGCTATCGGAAACAGACGGGTAGGATAAGTTGAGACTCAAGGCTTCCTCTTTTATAGAAAGCTCCTTTTTAAGCGTTTTATCTTCAAGCATGTCATCCAATTGTTTAATGTTCTTGGTTTTAGGAATTAAAAAAAAAATGAGTAGTGGTGCAAAGAAGACATAAAGTGCCATCATCGCAAGATTTATTCCTGACCCTAAAGTAAAAGCGGTTGGAATAATGGTGGATAAAATACCAGCTTCTATGAGGTAATTTTCTTCCGTACCTAACAACAGGGGAATAGAACTTGACAAGCCGGTTACCCAGCTTCCACTGCTAAAATAAACACAGGCTATTAAAAATGGATAATTAACGCCCTTGGTACGAACCGCCAATTCCCTTGCCAAAACACAGGTAATGACAATCCATCCAAAACTAATAAGTGACAGCAAAGCACCGATCAATACGACCATAATGTAAACCTGTTGAGGTGTCTTGATGTAATTGGTCAATTTACCTATGCCATTATTTACGGTAGGAGACAATGCAATAGCAAAACCTGTGATGACTATTAATATAATTTGCATCCCAAATTCTAACAAGGACCAAAATCCATCGTACCAACCTTTGATAATTTCTATGGGTTGGACACCGAGCCAAGTAAACGTGATGACGCCCGTAATGATGGTAAGGAGCATGGCAAATACAAAAGCATTAGGCATATATTTCTCAAATACTTTGGTAGATTTTTCTCCGAATTTAGTTAACATGGTTGGTTGGTTTTAATGGGTTAGTGTTTTATTCCTTAATTGGTTTTTTGTTCGCTTAACCACGTATTCACATTGTCTTCCAACACGTTCAGTGGTATTGTACCACTTCCGAGTACAACATCATGAAATGCCCTAATATCAAACTGATCTTTAAGGGTATCTTCAGATTTTTTTCTAAGTTCCTTGATTTTTAACTCGCCTATTTTGTAGGCTAAGGCTTGTCCGGGATCGGCAATATACCTGTCAATTTCAACCGTAATATCGTTTTCATTTTTTCCGGAATTGGTTATAAAATAGTCAATGGCTTCTTGTCTTGTCCATCCAAAAGCATGGATACCTGTATCTACCACTAAACGGATGGCACGCCACATTTCATACGTTAATTGTCCGTACTGAGAATAGGCATCTTGGTACATTCCAAGTTCTGGACCTAGGCTTTCGGAATACAGTCCCCAGCCCTCAATAAATGATGTGAAAAACAGCATAGTCCTGAATTCAGGAACGTTCTCTAGTTCTTGAGCTAGTGCAATTTGTAAGTGGTGCCCAGGTACCGCCTCATGAATAGTCAAGGCTTCCATTTCCCATTTTGGTCTTGTATTTAGCTTGTAGGTATTGGCAAAGAAATAACCTGCCAATCCTGCTTGTAAGGAACCTGGGTTGTAATAGGCGGTAGTGGTCGCTTGTTCAGCATAGGCAGGAATTCTTTTTACACCATATGGGAGCCTTGGCAATTTTCCAAAAAGTTGGGGTAAAACGGGGTCTATTTTTTTACAAATGTCACGATAGGCCGAAAGCAATGCTTCGGGTGTGTCGAAATAGAACTGTGGGTCTTCTTTTAGGAACTTGTTAAAAGCAGCTAGGTCTCCATTGAAATTCAGTTCAGATTTTACTTTTTCCATTTCAAGTTTTATTCTCGCTACTTCTTTTAGGCCTAGGTTGTGGATTTCTTGAGCGGATAAGTTTGTGGTGGTATGATACTTTATTTGCGCATTGTACCAAGCCATTCCGTTGGGCAAATCACTTAGCCCATAACTTTCTCTTGTATTAGGCAAATAAGTATTTGACATAAAAACTTTAAATCGTTCTAAAGCGGGATGAACGCTTTTAGCAATAATACTTTGAGCCTTCCCTTTAAGTACTTCATTGCCTTCCAGTGCTACAAAAGGTGTATAAAAAATACTTTCCGTTGCTGATTCAGCAATCATATCTTTTAATTGATTGGGGACAAGCAATACTGCATTTCTTGGCATTACGATTCCCTTTTCAATTCCTTCTGATAGTGTTATTTCAAGTCTTAGTAAAAGTTTGGATATACCCTCTAGCCTTGCTATAATATCTTCCACGGCCTTTGGCGAATTGGTAGGCATCATTTGAATAACTGCGGGTATCAAGGTATGAATCCCAGAAATTTGGTCTATAATTAAATACTGTTGCGGAAACTGGCTATTCAACGCATATTGGTCACCAACAGAACGATTGAAGATGTTGAAGTTAATCTTATCTTCCTCTGTTAAATCGTTGGGGTTAAACCAGTCTTTAGATTCGTTAAAAATCTTCAAGTTCGCCAAGTTTTTTTTTGTGCCTTCTGGTGAAACATCATCCCATAAATGGTTGTTTCCAGGTTTACCAAAAAAAGTAGCCATTACAGGCGAATCTTCTAATTGACTTTTGGTATAGACTTCAAAAAGTGCCTTTAAACGTACACTTTCGCTACTGAAATTATTACTTTCTTTAATGTAGCTGAGTTTTTCAGTGATGGTTCCATTAAGTGGTTTTGCGTTTTGCGCATGTCCATGTTCACTGCAAAGAAGACAGAGGCTTAGGATAAGAAAAAATAAAATGTTCTTCATGAATTTTTGATTTGTGCTATTTTTGAAACTAATTATTTTGAATGTACGGGTTGTTGCATACTGATGCAATGTATACCACCGCCACCCAAATTAACAGCCAGGGCGTCTATCATTACAATTTCTCGATCTGGAAAAACAGATTGCAATACCAATGCAGCTTGTTTATCATTTTCTTTCAATTTAATAGGCATGCCTTCTCTCCAAAAAGTCTGACCAATAATTACTTTGTTGGTGATGATAAAGTTGAGGTAGCTCAAGGCAGCCATAACTTTTACAGTTTCTCCATCTGGGAAGATATTTTCTTCTTCGTAATCAAGATTTTTTATGTTTTCGTACACATAATCGCCCGGACTCAAAGTTGAAAAAACAGTACCCGGAAGTGGCATTCGAATAATGGTAAATGGCTTACCATCTTGGTCTGTTGCTTTTGATAATATGCGATAATTTTTCTCAATTCTTTTATGGTTTTCAAAAGCAATAGGATCGTCCAATTCCGTGCTATCTATTTGTGCCAAAAGCAAGGTGGAATCATTTACAAACCTAACAAATTCATCAACATGGCCATTGGTCGTCACTACGGTATAGGCCTTTGTTCCGTCCTTAGTTGTAATGGGTCCGAGAAAAGTATGGTCATCTTCAACCAAACCTTGTTGTAACCAGATAGTTTTTTTTACACCTAAAAGGCGCTCATATTCTGCTTCCATTTCCATCTTTGTCATGCTCGGATTTCTGCCCATTTCAACTGCTTCTGTGGTTATCAATGTTCCTTTTCCATTGACTTCTCGATTTCCACCTTCGCTAATCATGGCACTCGAAATCACGGGCAAATTAAAATACTGGGCTACTCTTACATCATACATTTCCTCTGTTTTGGTATCGATATCCAGAGTATCTGCATATCCCCAAGAATCAAAATTAAAGTCTGCTACGGCCAAGTTGTTTTTATTCGTTTCAACGAATATTGGACCCATATCTCTTGCCCAAATTTCAACCGATGGGATTTCCAATAGTTGAATTCTTGGCTGGTTTCCAAAACGATTTTTTAAGATTTGCGAGGCCTGTTGAAGCAGTTCTTTGTCTTTACACGTAACCACAATGTCTATATCTCCTAGTAACGCTTCAATAATAGAAAGGGTAACATTTTCAACCGATTCCCCTTCTTTATGATCGGTAGACGGCCAAATTAACCAAAGAGCTTCTTGCGTTTCAAACTCTGCGGGTTGATTGACCACAACAAGCAAATCATTATTCTTTGGCGATGTGCATGAAACGATTAAAACTGATAGCAGTAAGTGGGTTAAGATAAATTTCATAATTTATACTTTATAATGATTTTGATTTGTACATGATTTGTAAGTGAAATCAATATTTAATTCATCGGTTGTTTTTTCAATGCAATCCAATCTTTTATCACAGCCCTTAATGGCAATAAAGGGATGGACCCATTTTCAAGTATTTTGGTGTGAAATTCTTTGATATTGAACGCATCACCAAGTTGATCTTCTGCCAATACTCGTAACGCTTTTATTTCTTCACCTCCAGTATCATAAGACGTCAACTGGGCTGGCATAACGATACTTCTTTGATATAAATTCAATGCCATTGATTCCTCAATACCAGATTCTATCATAAAGATTATGATCTTTTCTTTAGGCCATTTTTTTAAATGTAAACCAGGATCCATAACGAGTCCCCTTGATGGCCATGCTCTTCTGGATATTAAGGACGCTTTGTAGTTATAAAGCCCCATTTCTTCAGATAGTTGTTCGCTGTATCGTGCCCAGCCTTCACCGTAACTTCCAAACCACATCAAGTTGCGTATCGGATGCATTCCTTTAATATCCTTTTCAATTCCTATCTGTAGATGATGCCCAGGATAGGCTTCGTGGAAGGATAAGGTTTCATTGCTGTAAAAGGTTTGATGCGTTGGGTCTTTTAAATTAATTCGGTAATAGGCTGGTTTGTCTCCTGTGGCAGCCTCATAACTTCCAACGCCAGATTCGTGTGATAGATACGGCTTGATAATTACATCAGTAGAGGGCAAAACATCGAACCAAGCTGCACTTTTAATTTTAGCATCGTTCATTATTTTATTGTTATATGCCAAGATTTCGTCCCTACTTTTAAAATAATTGGTCGAGTCGCTTTTAATGCGATTGATAATTTCTGAAAAATCGTTTGATTGGTAAAGCTCTTTTCCTAATGCCTGAATTTTTAGTGTATTCGCTGCTACGATTTTAGACCCTAATTCAAATAGCTCATCGCCTGACTTTTTTGTAGTGGTCATACTTCGAATAAAGGCTTGGTAACATGCCTTACCATTTGGATTAGCCAAGATAGATACTTCCTCACGGGCTTTTGGCAGGTATTCCGTTTCAAGAAATTTTTGGTATTGTTTAAAAGCGGGCAATACCGTAATAATCACCAATTCTTTCCATTTATTGGCGAAAGCTTCATCTTCACTTCTTTTGGCTGGCGACATAAATGGCGAATCTTCAAGCGGATAGTCTCCAAGCGTTTGCAGTTGCTCAATAACAATGGCTACGATTTCTTTGGGCATGGTATATCCTTCAGCAATCCCAATTGAAAGATTATCCATTTCCGTCTGTAGAATAGCTGGCAGTTTGTTCCAACGTTCGAAAGCTTGAAATTTTAAAGTATCATTTTCAACCGGCTGAAAATCGGCTAAGTACGTCCATATATGATGAATGCCAGTCTCCTGATTCACATTCCATAGGTTTCTTTTACAAACTCGCATTCCAATGCTGCCCTCTAATTGTTCCTTTAAAAGCCAATAGGTTATTCTTTCGCTTTTTTCGGAAATATTTGCTTCGTCTATTATTTGTAAATCAGCATACAGTTTATCTTCAAAATCTTCCCATTTTTTGATATCTGATAATGAATTAATACTCACCAGGCTATGATCCTTTAAAGGAATGTCGCTGGCGTAGGCTTGTTGGGGATTCGTTAATAAAGTTTCTTCAAAAAAGCGGTCTGCCAAATCGATGATAGTTGGTGATTGATTTTTCTTATCAGAAGCGCAACTTACTGCCAGAAATGCTAAAAGGATAATAATTCCGTTTTTCATGATTAAATTTTAATAATTCATTTTCAATGTATTAAACATTGCTTTCCGTACTGTAGGGTCGAAAGACACTACACTACGGAATCGTTAATTGAATGATTGATACGCTACTCTCCACCTTCCTACTTTATTTTCCTTAATATGGCCAGCGCCGAACGGGATATGCCCTGGGTTTCATTGGTCTTGATTGTTGTTACAGTGGCAATATAATGGTAAGAAACATAAGCTAAGTCACTGGATGCTTCTACATGGTCAATTATTATTTCATCGTAGTTTATTTTGATATTTTTAAATGCTTCACGAATAAGCTTGAAGCCATCCTTGCCCATCTCAAGAGCAGGTTTTCCTTCAGACTCCCCATATAAAAAGTCACTCGTAAAGAAATCAGTCCACTGATTAAATACGAGGCTATCTGAAAGGTCTTTGGTCATGGCAACATCCAGCATGGAGAGTACTACTTGTGCTACGGCAAAAGAATCTATTTTAAGGGAATTTTCTTGTTTTTTGATGTCTGCTAAATTGCTGATAGATGCCGTTTGGTTTTTCTTTTCACTATGGCAACTTATGGCTAGAAACGCTAATAGGATTATGAGTGGTTTTTTCATTTTAGATTTCTATTGGTTGGTTATGAGCGTATTATATTTATTCCCAAAAAAAAAGCTATAGGTTATAGTTTATCCTTAGTTTTTGTTGATAAAGAGTAAATGAAAAGTTTAAATTACTGTTAATTAGGTATATTACAAAATAATATAGCACGAAACATGGTAAATGCTTTCTGAAATAAATTTTTTATTTATCCGTAGGTTTCCAAAAGTAAAATGAGAAAACCTCTATCAAATGCACTGTAAGCTATGGATCAGTGATTCTTTTATGGATTTACCGACTCGAATTATTTTTTTATATACCTATCAGTGTTCGCAACTTCATCGAATTGGGAAAGATTAATTGTAAAGGAGGGTTGAACGCTTATAATATATTGTTAGGGTAATTTTTTCTCTATCTCTTTGAGTGTCATCGCCAAAAGGCACTTTTTATCTTTGAAATAAATTGCTCTCCTGTAAAAACAAAATTTAATTTCGTTTTGTTTCGTATGATTATTTTTTATTACATTTGAAGTAAATCAAAATATAGCAATCTTGATTATGAAAAATATAATACTCTTGTTCATCGGCTTGAATTTTATTTCTTGCTCCGTGAAAACCAAGACAGCACCTGAAAAACCAAATATTTTACTCATCGTCATTGACGATCAAGGTTATGCCGACTTTACACCATTTAAAGATCACGATAAAACGGTATCTACCCCAAACATATTACGATTAGGAGCGGCAGGTACTGTTTTTACGCAAGCTTACGTGACTGCGCCTGTTTGTAGTCCTTCAAGAGCAGGAATTTTAACAGGAAAAAATCAGTTTAGATGGGATAAACCAGCAAGTTGGGGACCAGGTTTGCCAGATGAGGTAAAAACTATTGCAGAATATTTAAAAGAAGCAGGCTATCATACGGCGCAAATTGGAAAAAATGATTTGGGGCGCAATTTTCATAAAAATGATGTACGGGAGTATCCATTACAACATGGGTACGATGAATTTTTAGGTTTTAGTGCCCACGCTCATGATTACTGGTTAAACTCTCAAGAAATTAAAGATAAAACACCAGATCCCTACGGCACAAGTGCGCTTTTAGGGCCACTAATGCACAATATGGGGGAGAAGAGTTACAATGAAGGGTATTTAACGGATATTTTTACCGATGAATCGATTGCTTACCTTAAAAGAAAACACGAAAAACCCTTTTTTCTTACCTTATCGTATAGTGCAGTACACCATTTAATTCATGAAGTTCCTAAAAAGTATTTAGACAAATTTGGAGCTAAAGAAATTCCTAATTACGACCCAAGTACTATGGAAGCTTTTGGAAACCATGAGCCAGGTTCATATGCAGCGTACTACGATAAATATTCAAGGGTTGGTGCTATTAAAGCGGATGAATTACGAAATTACTACTTGGCTAATTTAAATAATCTAGATGATAATATTGGTCGTGTTTTAGACGCCTTAAAAGAACAAAACTTAGCTAAAAATACGCTTATTGTTTTTATATCCGACAATGGGGGATCTCCGTTAACTGGCGCTAATAATGCACCCTTAACAGGAGGTAAATATTCGCTTTGGGAAGGTGGTATCAGAGTGCCTATGGCGATAAGCTGGCCAGGTAAAATTGAAACTAATAATATAGTGACCGACTATGTGTCTGCCACCGATATCCTACCCACTCTTTTAGATGCAGCAGGTGTAGAAGTTCAGGATCCAGCCCTTGATGGGATAAGCCTTTTAAAGCCTGATAAAAATAGACTTTTAGTTTGGAAATGGCAGAAAACATGGGCAGTTAGGCAAGGGGATTGGAAATTGACCAATTCACATGAAAACCATTGGAAAAGCGAACCTTCTGTACAGTATATTTCGCCAATAGTAGACAATAGTGAATTAAAGCTTTTTAATGTTACTCAAGACCCAGGAGAACGTAAAGATGTAGCATCAAAGTATCCTGAACAGGTTAAGGCCTTAGAATTGGCTTATAAGAATTGGTGTGATGCGAATATTCAGCAATAAATAAAAGAAGCAAGACGGCATACTTTTTATGGATGGTTTAAGCTTTTGTCCACATGTAGAATTAAATCTAGGGTACAGGTTTAATTCATTTAAACCATTGTAACCTTCACTCCTTTTTCTTCAATTTTCCTCTTAATTTCTGGTGATATCCCTTTATCGGTGATGAGTTCATGAACTTGGTCCATATCACAAATTTTAGCAAAGCTTTTTTTTCCAAATTTTGAAGAATCCGCTAGCACTATAATTTTTTGAACAGCATGGAGCATTTTTTTATTAAGCTGAGCTTCTTCTAAATTAGTGGTAGATAAACCATAGTCTAAATCGAAACCATCGACCCCTAAAAAAAGCTTACTACAAGATATATTACCTAAAATGTGTTCTGCATAGGACCCAATTACAGAACCAGAAGAATGGCGTATATAACCACCAAGCTGTAAAATTTCTATGTTCTTATTCTGTATTAAATGCAGTACCACGTAAAGCGAAGAGGTAATGACCGTAAGTTTATTTTTTGGTTTTATAAACTTAGAAAAGGCTTGCACCGTAGTCCCTGAAGCAATCATTATAGAGTCGTTCTCATCAATCATTTGCGCAGCACGTTGGGCTATACCGTTTTTTTCTTCGACCGATATTTTTTCTTTTTCACCAATTGCCTTTTCATTGATATAAGGGTTGTCTAAAGATGCGCCACCATGAGTCCTGAACAAAAGACCTTTTTCTTCTAATAATCGCAAATCTTTTCGAATTGTGACTGTAGAAACATTCAGCAAATCGCCTAATTCTGATACTTCAAGATGTTTTTTCTTTGCTAATTTTTCTAATATAATTTGATGTCGTTTCATTTTTTAGGATAATAGTAGAATTCATCTACAAAGATAAATAAATGAAACGTACGAAAGAAATTGAAGTTATTTACCTATTAAATCCTATATTTTTTATCAATAAAGTTTCATTTTATTTCGTTTTGATTATAATTTTTTTATATTTGAAAGAAAATAAAGCTAATTAAAATTAAGTTGATTTGTTCGATAGAGCGTCTTTAGTAGCAAAAGTAGCATCCGAATTAGATTGGGATGTAATTGTCATAGGTGGTGGTGCAACAGGTTTAGGCGTTGCTTTAGATAGTGTAACAAGAGGGTATAGCACCTTGCTTTTGGAGCAGTCTGATTTTGCCAAAGGTACCTCCAGTAGAAGCACAAAACTGGTACATGGCGGGGTGCGTTATTTAGCACAGGGTAATATCGATTTGGTGCGAGAAGCCTTATACGAAAGAGGTTTACTGCTTAAAAATGCATCCCATTTGGTACGAAATCAATCCTTTATTATTCCCAATTATTCTTGGTGGGATACGCTACAATATACCATTGGTTTAAAAATATATGATTTTTTATCGGGTAAATTAAGCTTTGGAAGTTCTAAGCGAATATCTAAAAAAGATACATCTTCACGATTAGCTACGATTAAAACAAAAAAATTAAAAGGAGGTGTTGTTTATCACGATGGTCAGTTTGATGATGCTCGGTTAGCTGTTAATATTGCGCAAACTTGTATTGAACAGGGTGCTACCGTTTTAAATCATTTTAAAGTAAAACAGTTAAAGAAAAATGATAAAGCTAAAGTCTGTGGAGTCATTGCGATAGACGTAGAAACCGAAAAGGAATATACCTTAAATGCAAAGGTGGTGATTAATGCTACTGGAGTCTTTACAGATGAGGTATTACAAATGGATAAGTTAGGGGCTAAAAATACCATAAGGCCAAGTCAAGGAATACACTTAGTGTTAGATCGTTCTTTTTTGCCTGGTAATGATGCTATCATGATTCCGAAAACTACAGATGGTCGAGTGCTATTTTTAGTGCCATGGCACAACAGAATTGTAGTCGGCACAACAGATACCTTGCTAGACAGTCATAGTTTAGAACCAAAACCTCTAGAGAAAGAAATAGATTTTATACTTGAAACGGCAAATGAGTATCTTAATAAGCCTGTAAGCCGGGCAGACGTTCTGAGTATCTTTGCCGGCTTAAGGCCTTTGGCAGCACCTAAAGATAATTCAGAAAAAACAAAAGAGATTTCTAGAAGTCATAAAATTATTGTTTCTGAATCTGATTTAGTGACCATTACCGGTGGAAAATGGACGACCTACCGCAGAATGGCCCAAGACACTATAAACAAAGTCATTGCCTTAGGTAAACTACCACAAAAAGCGTGTAAAACAAAGCATCTCCCGATACATGGCGCAGACGGTTCAGCAGATGATGCAGATCATCTTTATATTTATGGAACAGACCAAAAAGCGATAGAGGCGCTCATTGAAACTGATCCAGAGCTGGGCAATAAACTACACCCTAGATTAGAGTTTTTAAAAGCAGAAGTAGTATGGGCGGTTACTCATGAAATGGCGCGTACTATAGAGGATGTTCTGGCCAGGCGCGTAAGAATTTTGTTTTTAGATGCCAAAGCAGCTCAAGAAATAGCACCTCAAGTAGCCGAAATCTTAGGGAAGTATTTAAATAAAAATGAAGCTTGGAAACAAAGTCAAATTGAGGAATTTATAATTTTATCAGATCAATATATAGTCTAAATGTGGAATACTTCGTTCTAATTCGTTTTTTTTTATTCTATTTTTAAACCTAAAACAAATACCATGGAAAAATACATTCTTGCTTTAGATCAAGGTACAACAAGTTCACGAGCTATTGTTTTTGATAAACAAGGAAATATTATTTCGATAGCTCAAAAAGAGTTTACTCAATATTTTCCAAAACCGGGCTGGGTTGAACATGACCCAACAGAAATTTGGTCTACGCAAACAGGTGTTGCTGCTGAGGTAATTGCCAAAAAAGGGTTGAATGCAGAAAATATTGCTGCCATCGGGATTACAAATCAACGAGAAACTGTTCTTGTTTGGGATAAAAATACAGGAAAACCAGTTTATAATGCCATTGTATGGCAAGACAAAAGAACAGCAAATTATTGCGATGAACTCAAAAAACAAGGCAAAAATGATCTCATAAGAGAAAAAACAGGATTGGTGATTGATGCTTATTTTTCCGGAACAAAAGTAAAATGGATTTTAGATAATGTAGAAGGTGCAAGAGAAAAAGCTGAAGCAGGGGATCTTATCTTAGGTACTATTGATACTTGGTTAGTTTGGAATTTTACAAAAGGCGAGCAGCATATAACGGATGTAACCAATGCATCAAGAACCATGATGTTCAATATTAACACGATGGATTGGGATGATGAACTATTAAAGTTATTGACCATTCCAAAAAGTATGTTGCCAAAAGTTAAGGCCTCTAGTGAGGTTTATGGGCATACAAGTTCTACTTTTTACGATACCAAAATTCCTATTGCGGGGATTGCAGGAGATCAGCAAGCAGCTTTATTTGGCCAAATGTGCACAAAACCTGGAATGGTCAAAAACACCTATGGTACGGGTTGTTTTATGTTGATGAATATTGGCGATAAACCTGTCGTATCAAAAAATAATTTACTCACCACGGTCGCTTGGAAAATAAACGGTAAAACTACCTATGCTTTTGAAGGAAGTATTTTTATTGCTGGTGCTGTGGTACAGTGGTTACGTGATAGTCTAAAAATTATAAGAAACTCTGCAGATGTAGAAAAGTTAGCAAGTTCTGTCGAAAGTACCGAAGGAGTGTATTTTGTTCCAGCATTTGCGGGTCTTGGCGCACCCCACTGGAATCAAAAAGCACAGGGCACCATTTTTGGTTTAACCAGAGGAAGTACAGATGCACATATAGCTCGAGCCGCTTTAGAAGCTATTGCCTACCAAACAATGGATATTTTAAAAGCCATGGAAGCAGATGCTGAAATATCAATTAAAGAATTGCGTGTTGATGGGGGAGCAACGATTAATAATATGCTCATGCAGTTTCAAGCTGATGTTTTAAACACGGAAACGGTGCGACCTAAAATTGTAGAAACTACAGCCATGGGAGCCGCTTTTTTAGCGGGTTTAGCAGTTGGTTACTGGGAAAGTCCTGAAGAAATTGAGCAGATTTGGCAAACGGATAAACGTTTTAAACCTACCAAAGAAAGAGCAGTTATAGATCAAGAGATTAAAGGGTGGTATAAGGCGATTAGGGCATTGGAATACTGGACTGAAGAAGATTAGAGAGTCAATGTATGGCGTTTAAAATAGCGTTGAACTGCCTTAAGGGAGTTTTTAGATTCGATCAGCCCAAAATTATTTTGAATTTTTTCTTTTACAAAGAATATAGTCCAATTTGTTTTAATTTGTAACTCTTTTACTTGAGTAGAAGTAAAAGACTATTTATAATGTACATAAAAAACAGAATACTTCATAAAATACGAACCAAAGCCACAAGATTATGACGCCATTTATTTCAGAAATTATTGGAACAGCAATCCTTATTTTATTGGGTGGGGGTGTTGTTGCCAATGTTGTTTTGAATAAAACCATAGGGAATAATAGTGGTTGGATGGTGATCACCACGGGTTGGGCTTTAGCTGTTTATGTAGCGGTTGTTATTAGCGGTCCTTACAGTGGCGCCCATTTAAACCCTGCCGTAAGTATTGGTTTAGCTGTAGCAGAAAAATTTCCTTGGCAAGATGTTCCAAGCTATGTTTTAGCTCAAATGCTAGGTGCCATGTTGGGTTCTGGAACGGTATGGCTAATTTATAGAGATCATTTTGCGGCAACAGAAGATGCAGGAGCAAAAAAAGCTGTTTTTTGCACTGCTCCAGCCATTCGCAATATTTTTTCGAACTTTATAAGTGAAACAGTAGGAACCTTTGTATTGGTTTTCGCTGTACTTTATTTTACAGACGCAACACTTACAGAACCGGGAACAGTTATTGGTTTAGGCTCTTTAGGCGCTTTGCCTGTAGCTTTTGTAGTTTGGTCTATTGGTTTGTCTTTAGGCGGTACAACTGGGTATGCCATTAATCCTGCGCGTGACTTAGGACCAAGAATTATGCATGCCATATTGCCTATAAAAAATAAAGCGGCAAGTGATTGGAGCTACGCCTTAATTCCTGTTTTGGGCCCTATTGTCGGCGCCTGTTTGGCTGCTGTATTGATGTTGATTTTATCCTAAAAGTGTTGTAAATCGGAGCTAATTAGAGCTTAAAAATTCCATTTTAAATGACCTACTATTTTGTATAACCACTTTCAAAAACTATATTTATAACAGGTTTTGGGTTTGTTATCATTGCAGAAACCTGAGCACATAATGAAAATTCTTCAATTTTTTTTATTAGTTTTTTTCAACTTGGCGTGTTTCTGCCAGGAGATACCCCCTATTCAAAAATATACGGCAGAGGATTATGGTGGAGATAATCAAAACTGGATGGTTTCCCAAGCGTCTAATAACTTTATTTACGTTGCAAATAATCGAGGACTTTTAGAGTTTAATGGATCAGATTGGCGCCTTTTCAATTCTCCTAATAATACCATTATGAGAGCTGTAAGTGTCATTGATGATATGATCTATACGGGTTGTTATTCTGAATTTGGGTATTGGAAACCAAATGAATCTGGAGTACTTTTTTATACTTCTCTTGTGCAAAATTTAGAAATGCCAATGGCAGAAGATGAACAAGTTTGGAATATTATTGGTTATGATGAATGGGTATTGTTTCAAACAAACGATCATATTTATTTTTACAATACAGCAACCCAAAAGTTTAAAACCATTAAAGTCAACAATCTTATATATAAGTTGTTTAAAGTAAATGATCAGATTTATTTTCACGTGGCCAATGAAGGGCTATATCGTATAGACGGTGGCATACCAAATTTAATTATCAAGGGCGATATTGCCGAAAAAGAAAGAATTATAAACGTTTTTGAAGTAGACAATGCATTAGTTATTATCACTAGAAATTTGGGATTTTATAACTATCAAGACGGGGAATTAAAAAAATGGTCTATTGAAGCCGATGACCTATTGAAAACTACCAGTGTTTTTACGGGCATACAACTCAAAGACGGTTCTTTTATGTTAGGCACCATTTCTAACGGATTAATTCATATCACAAAAGAGGGGCGCATAGATTATCAAGTGACTCAAAAAAGAGGACTAAGTAATAATACCGTGCTATCCCTTTTTGAAGATAAGGCTCAAAATGTTTGGACCGGTTTAGATAATGGCATTGATTGCGTTAATGTTCAATCTGCCATTAAAACCTTATTCGATTATGAGGGTATTATAGGTACTGTTTATACTTCTCAAGTATTTAAAGGCTATTTGTATATTGGCACTAATCAGGGCCTATTTTACAGAAATCTGGAGCACCACAATGAAAGTTTTAGGTTTATTAAGGGTACCGAAGGTCAGGTTTGGAGCCTCTATAATCATAATGATAACACCTTATTTTGTGGTCATCATTTAGGAACTTTTATTATTGATCAAGACAAAGCAGAACAGGTTAGCAGCATTCTTGGCACCTGGGACATCAAAGAAATTCCACATCGAGAGAACATATTACTTCAAGGTAATTATAACGGATTAAACATTTTACAAGAAATTAATGGAACCTGGAATGTTCGAAATAAAATTGATGGTTTTAAAAATTCTTCTCGATACTTTGTCTTGAATGAGAATCAAGAGGTTTGGGTGAATCATGAATATAAGGGAGTTTTTAAATTGAAACTAGATCATCAATTTACCAAAGTCATAGACTTTAGTATGGAGGAAAATTTAGCTATCGGAAAAAATTCGGGTTTAACGATGTATGGAGATGATATCATCTACGCTTCAGAAAATGGAGCTTTTAGGTATAATTCAGTGAAAAATAAATTTATAAAAGATAGTATTTTAAGTGCTATTTTTTCAAAAGACAATTATATATCTGGGAAATTAATCGTAGATAAAAAAAATAAGTTATGGGCTTTTACGAAAGATAATTTAGTGTACATTACCAATGACGTTGTAACAAATAACCCCAAAATAAATACAATTTCAATTTCTTCATACTTGAGAAAAGGACCCCTAGGATATGAGAATATAAGTTTACTCAATACGGATAAATATCTTTTAGGTACAGCTAATGGATATATCACCATAGATCTTTCAAAAATCAACCACAGGAATGAACATTTTATATATTTAAATGCCATTACCTTAGAAGGCCTCAATGATCAAACACAGGTTATTGATACTAAAAATACTGGTGAATTTGACTATGACAAAGGCATTATTAGTTTTAACTATTCTGTTCCTGAATATGAAAAATTTTTAGATGTCAAATACCAATATAGACTTAAAGGCTTATCCGATAAATGGAGTAAATGGTCTAACGAATCCCGTACAAGATTTGAAAATCTATCTTTTGGAGATTATAATTTTGAAGTGAGAGCTAAAATAGGCAATCAAATATCAAAAAACACTTTAAATTATAATTTCATGATTAGCAGGCCATGGTATTTTAGTAACCTCGTCTTAACTTTTTATTTCGTTGTTCTAACTTTTATAGGCTTTATGACCCACAAAGCGTATAAAAGATATTATCGTAAACAATTAAAGCATGAGCAGTTAGAAAATGAACAAACCATCATGCAAATTAAAAATGAAAAGTTAAATCAGGCTATAGAAAGTAAAAATCGTGAATTGGCAATTTCTACGATGAGTATCATAAAAAAGAATGAAGTACTTAACAGTATTAAAAAAGAATTAAAAAAGAATTCTAAGTCCATGGAAGTTGAATCGGCCATAGTGCTAATCGATAGAAATTTAAACAATTCTAAAGATTGGCAGTTTTTTGAAAAGGCATTTAATAATGCCGATAAGGATTTTTTAGAAAAAATAAAAATAGCACATCCTGAGCTTACACCTAACGATTTGCGTTTTTGTGCTTACTTGCGATTAAACTTATCGTCCAAAGAAATAGCACCTCTACTTAATATATCTACAAAGAGCGTTGAAACTAAACGTTATCGTTTAAGAAAACGTTTAAATTTAGAGCATGACGATGGTTTAGTAGAATACATCTTAAAATTTTAAAACCACTACAAGGTGTTTATTGACCACTACAAAACCACTACAAGACCTTATTTTTCAATATTCTTAATAATTTTAACATATTTGAATAACTTAGGTTTTTTGTAGTAAACACGCACTATCAGCGATTTTTTTGTTAATTTTCTCTTAAACCTTTTATCATGTTCGTTTTTTGTCGAGGTGTGAATTACCAAAATAGTATTTTTTTGAACTTAAATTTACAAAAACATAATATTAGACGTGGTTGTTTACAGAATCACTATTCCTACTATTGTAGTCAATCATAATTTTAACAAAAACTAACTTTCATGAAATTAAAATTATTTAATCAAAAATTTAAATTGTTGTTTGCCTGTTTTCTCTTCTCTAGTTTGGGTTTAGTCAGCGCTCAAACAATGCAGATTTCTGGAACTGTAACTTCAGCTGGCGATAATATGCCACTACCGGGAGCATCAGTTATAGTAAAAGGGACAACGAATGGTACTTCTACAGATTTTGATGGTAGGTTTACCATCACTGTTGCCAATTTGGATGCTGTTTTAGTGGTATCGTATATTGGTTACACACCTCAAGAAGTTAATGCTTTGAGCAGTGAAATGACTATTACACTTCAAGAAGATGCCAGTGCTTTAGATGAAATTGTTGTGGTTGGGTATGGTACACAAAGGAAAAGTGATATCCAAAATGCAGTAGCGACAACGGATTTAGAAAAAGCTGTTTTAACGCCCACATCAGATGTAACAGAAATGCTAAGAGGAAGAATTGCAGGCCTACAAGTTCAAGTGGGTGGTGGTACTTTGAGACCAGGTGGAAACTCTGAAATCATCTTTAGAGGACGTGGTTCTATTGAAGGAAATACAAGTGCAATTTATGTGGTTGACGGAATTATTAGAGATGGTGGCATTGAAGACATAAATGCCGATGACATTACCTCTATTGAAGTACTAAAGGATGCTTCGGCTCAGGCTATTTATGGCTCAAGGGGGGCGAATGGAGTAATTTTAATTACTACGAAACGAGGAACAAGTGGTCAAATACAAGTAAATTATCACGGTTTTGTGACCTCAAAAACTGTAGAACGTAATTTTGATGTGTATAGCGGGCAAGAATTTGCACAATTACGTAGAGAAGCTATCCGTGCTAACAATGCAACGGATGAATACCCAAATGAAATAGATGCATTTTCATTGGTTGAAATTGACAATATCGCTAACAATCGATTTGTGGATTGGGAGGAAGAGTTATTACGATCAGGTTTGATTAATAGCCAAACAATTAGTATTTCTGGAGGTACAGAAATGACAAAGGTTTATTCGAGTATAAACTATTTTAAAGAAAATGGTATTATTCCAACATCTAGTTACAGCAGAACGAATTTGCGTTTAAACGTAGATCAAAAAATCAATGATAAATTTTCTGTTGCCTTTGATTTGAATCTCTTAACAGATGATATCGCTAGATCAGCTAATGTAAATGTCATTACCACCTCTCCTTTAGGAAGTGCTTTTGATGCAGATGGTAATATCACGCAATTTCCTAGTGGCGAGGAATTAACAGCTACGAATCCATTGTGGAATTTAAGAGAACAAACTAATGATGAATTAGGTAATGATTTTGTGATTAACATATCACCTATGTATAAAATCACTGATAATTTATCCTACCAATTAAAAGCAAACCTCACGCGTAAAAATTCTGAACGTGGACAATACCAATCATCTTTGAGTTCACCAGGGGCGACTGAAAGAGGTGTGGCAAGAATAGAAAATCAAACAAGAAAATCATATTTAATTGAAAACATCCTGAACTATGACAAAGAGTTTACAAAAGATCATAAATTTAATTTAACCCTAGTACAATCGTCACAAGAAGATAGGTTTAATGGAACTTTAACCGAAGGACAAGGTTTTCCTAACGAAGATCTAGGCTACAATGGGATTGGCAATGCAATAGGTAACGTAACAGTAGTACGTGCTGAAAACCCACTTAATTTAACGTCTTACATGGCGCGTTTACGGTATAATCTTTTAGATAGATACTTGTTTTCAGGGACATTTAGAGCGGATGCAGCATCGACAAACGCAGAGAACAATAAATGGGCACAAAGCACAGCAGCTTCTTTTGCTTGGAAAATGCATAATGAAAGTTTCTTTAGAGAAATAGATGCCATTCAGGAATTAAAATTTAGAGCCAGTTATGGTACGCTTGTGAACTTTCCATCTAGTCCGTTTAGATCATTATTTACAGCAGAGGATCAGCCTTATATCTTCAATGGACAAACGGCTTCAGGTTTTTCTCCAACAGGAGTATTGCCCAATAGAGATTTAAAATACGAAAGAGTCACGACCTTAAACCTTGGTTTAGATTTTTCGCTATTCGATAGATTCTTAACAGGAGCCTTTGAATATTATGACGCTAGAACAACCGATTTATTATTACAACGAGGTGTGCCTTCAATCACTGGGTATAATCGCACCTATTTCAATGCTGGAGAATTACAGAATACCGGGGTTGAATTAAGCTTAACTGCTAACTTAATAAATACTCAAGATTTTAGATGGTCGGTATCTACCAATTGGTCTAACAATAAAAATAATTTAGTAGATTTATATAATGATGGTAATGGAGACGCCATTTTGGAAGATGATGCTTTTGATTATTTTGTTGGTCAACCTGTTGGAGTTATACGCCAGTACGCATTTGACGGAATTTGGCAAGTTGGAGATGATTTTGCAAATGCGCCTCAAGCAAATCCAGAGTCAACTATTGTACAGACAGATTTAAGACCAGGTGATATCAGAATTAAAGATACAAATGGTGTTGATATAGATGGCAATATCACGGGAGTTCCTGATGGTAGAATTACACCAGAAGATCGTGTTTATACAGATCCTAATCCAGATTGGTTTGGGTCATTGTCTTCAACTTTAAATTACAAAGGTTTTGATTTATTTGTTGATTTTTATGCGGTAGAAGGAGCCACTAGAGTAAATCCTTTTTTATCAGACTTTAACAATGGGGGTACTTTATCAGGTAAATTAAACGGAGTTAAGGTTCCCTATTATACACCAGAAAATCCATCAACAACCTTTCCAAGACCAAGTTTTGATACTGCTCCGCAATATTTGAATTCTTTAGCCATTAAAGATGCTTCCTATGTTAGGTTAAGAACATTGAGCTTAGGCTATACATTACCATCATCATCGCTTCCGAAATTAAATATAGATTCTATTCAGTTTTATGTAACGGCAACAAACGTGTTTACTAAGACAGATTATATTGGCTATAGCCCAGAGGTAAACATAAGAAATACTTTTTCAACTGCCGATACGGGATATCCTGATGCGAGAGCCTTAACTTTTGGAGTAAAAGTTGGTCTATAATTAAAATAATTAAAAAAATAAACAAATGAAAACAACATATTTTTATCAAAAAGTAAAATATAGCCTGTTTTTGCTAATGGCTATTTTCTTTACAATTTCGTGTGAAGACTTTCTAGAAGAACAGCCAACAACATTAATCGATGCTGATTATGTGTATACTACAGAAGAAGGTTTAAAATCAGGAGTAGTCAGTTTGTATAAATTCTATAGAGATCGCTATGATCAAGGTACAGAAGACTATATGGGAGGGGTGGTATTACCTTCAAGAAGTGATTTAGCATTTTCTAGATCTGGATATACAGGACTTATGGGTAGATATGAGAGGGGAGTTTCTCCAGTTGATTTAGGTTCCCAATTTGTATCCTCTTTATTTTGGAAACGTTTTTATACGATTGCAAATAAAGCAACCGATATTATAAACGCGGCAGAGGATTTAGATAGTTTAGACGAAGAAAGTAGAGATAAAATCATAGCAGAAGCGAAGTTCTTTAGAGCACTTTCCTATTTCTTTTTATATAGAATGTATAATAATATTTATGTTTCTACGGAAACAGTAACCGTCGAAACAGCATTTGAGGTTATTCAGAATAAATCTTCAGAAGAAGAAATATTTGCCTTATTGAATAGCGATCTAGCTTTTGCAGTTGAACATTTAGATTGGAACGTAACTTTTGGTCGTGTATCAAAAGGTACTGCCAAACATATTAAAGCGAAAGTAGCTTTATGGGAAGGAAATTGGACTGAAGCTCGCAACCAAGCGGTTTCGGTCATTGAAGATCCAGATAGTCCACATAGTTTAGTGTCAAGCACAGCTGATGTCTTTAAAGGCGATAGAAATCATTCAGAACAATTATTTGTCATACAATCGCAAGACAATATATTAGGTGGTGGCGGTACCACAATGATAAATGCTAATTTTGTAACTCAATATTTTCAAATTCCAGGTATTAATGCTGAAACAGCTCAGGGGGGTAGAGGATTTTCAAGAGTTTTACCTAACCTATACTTACAAGGATTACTCGCAGCTGATCCAAATGATACGAGAGATAATGACACCTATTTTAGGTTAAAATATTTTTATAATGATGGTCCAAACTCAGGGCAAGAGATAACTATTTATCAGCCGATTACTGATTTAAACAATCCTAGTAGAACGTATACCACTTTTTATCAAAGACTTCACCCATCAACATTAAAGTATACCCAAGATGATGATGATCCGAATTCTTATTTACAAAGAAGTAACATCATGGTGTATCGTTTAGCAGAAACTTATTTATTAGCTGCTGAGGCTATTTTAAGATCTGGTAGTGGAGATCCCTTACCTTATATCAATGCAGTGCGGACAAGAGCAAACGCGGCCCCTTTAACAAGCGTAACCTTGCAAGATATTTTAGATGAAAACGCACGTGAATTAGCCTTTGAAGGAGAGCGTTGGTTTACTTTAAAAAGATTTGGTGCTGAAACATTAAATTTTCAAATGAGAAATTACGCTGGTGATGGAGCATTCTTTCCAAATAATTTTGGAGGTAGTAGAGACCCGAGAGTAAATTGGCAAGACTATTTTATTAACTGGCCAATTTTTCAAGAAGATTTAGATTTGTTCGGACCTAGCTATCCTCAAAATACAGGTTACAATTAATAGTTTTAAAAATTAGGTTAAAGTTGAGTTGAGTTTTTTTATTTAATTTCTAAGGGCAATTTATTGCCCTTAGATTTTTATGAGGAACTCTTTTATCTATAGAAATATGCGTTATTTTTTTTTAATAGTTCTTATCCTTGGTTGCAGTGCATGTAGTTCAATAGCAACTAAGCAGGTCACTTTTGCAAATAATCCTGTCATTGCTCACAGAGGCGCTTGGAAGGCAAAAAACCTTCCAGAAAATTCTATTGCTGCTTTAAAACAAGCCATAGAATTAGGTTGTACTGGTTCAGAATTTGATGTGAGAATGACTTTAGACAGTATTTTAATCGTCACTCATGATCCTGATTATCAAGGCTTAATTATCGAAGAAAACACCTATGCCACCTTAGCCGAGCAAACATTAACAAATGGTGAAACCTTACCGACCCTAAAGGACTATATACTCGCAGGAATGGACAATAATCCTGGCACGGGTTTGGTCTGCGAATTAAAACCTTCAAAAATTGAAGGGCGTAATGTATTAATGGCAGAAAAAGCTGTGGCCTTAGTGGCTGAGCTTAATGCAGAGCCCTATATATCGTACTACATCAGTTTTAGTTACGAAATATTACAAAAAATTATAGCACTAAACCCAACGGCAAAAACGCAGTATTTAGATGGTTCAAAATCGCCAGAGGTTTTGCACAATGATAGTATTTCAGGCTTAGATTATGCCGTTCATATTTTAAAAAGAAAACCAGAATGGATACAAGAAGCAAAAGATAAAAATCTAAAATTAAATGCTTGGACAGCGAATTCTCAAGAAGATTTGGATTGGCTAATTGCAAATAACTTTGATTACATCACCACCAACGAACCTGAATTACTTTTTGAAAGGTTAAAAACTAGTCCGTCAAAAAATGGCTGGCATTTGGTTTGGAGTGACGAATTTAATTATACCGGAAAGCCAGATACGACGAAGTGGGGCTATGATTACCGGTTTATTGCCAATCAAGAAAAACAGTACTATACGGATAGTTTAAAAAATGCGCGTGTTGAAAAAGGGCATTTGATTCTTGAAGCACATAAAGAAAAAATAGCCAATAAAGATTTTAAAAATACAGAAATTAGTGGTTGGGCTAAATACAAAACTGAAATTGATACTGCACAATATACCTCTGCTAGAATAAAGACCGAAGGCCTTGCGGCATGGCAATATGGGCGCATTGAAGTGAGTGCAAAACTACCTGAAGGTCGTGGTATGTGGCCTGCAATATGGATGTTAAGTGAGGATAGAAAAGAAATTGGATGGCCAGAAAGTGGTGAAATAGATATTATGGAACATGTTGGTTATGATAATGATACCATACACGGTACCATACACACTAAAGCATACAACCACATGCTGGGCACACAAAAAGGAAAATCGACCTTTATTGAAAATCCAAATGATGAATTTCATGTTTTTGCTATTGAATGGACGCCTCAAAAAATAGATTTTATGGTAGATGATGTGGTTTATAATCAAGTCAAAAATGAAGGTAAAACAAGCGCTGAGTGGCCTTTTGACAAAAAATTCTACCTTATTTTAAATGTAGCGGTTGGTGGTATGTGGGGAGGTCAAAAAGGTATTGACGATACCATATTTCCACAACAAATGATTATTGATTATATTCGAGTGTATCAACAGGCAAAATAAAAAATTTGAATTTCTATTGGCACTTGTTGGTACTTAATTTTAAATATCGTTTTAATCAATTATAAACCTATGAAAACACCTATACTTTCACTTATAGTCTTGTTCATGTGCATACCTAGTTGTCAAAGTCAACAAATGAGCGTCATGACGTATAATGTACGTTTAGATATTGCATCTGACGGAGAAAATGCTTGGCCCAACCGAAAAGAATTTTTAGGTTCTCAAATTTTATTTCTGGCTCCTGATGTTTTAGGGGTTCAAGAGGCTAGACCTAATCAAGTAAATGATTTAAAAAACACATTAACAGCCTATAAATTTATAGGGAAAGGACGTGATGGCGAACAAGAAGGTGAGCACTCAGGAATCTTTTATAATTCGAACAGGCTTGAGTTGATAGAAGAACATACCTTTTGGCTTTCTGAAACTCCTGAAAAGGTTTCTAAGGGATGGGATGCAGCCTATCCAAGAGTTTGTACTTATGGGTTGTTTGCTTTAAAAGAAAGCCAACAAAAAGTATGGGTTTTTAATACACATTTTGACCATGTGGGAGCTGTAGCGCAACAAAAAGGCATGAAACTTATCTTAGAAAAAATAAAAACTGTCAACATTAAAAACCTTCCGGTAATCATCATGGGCGATTTTAATGTGGAGCCAAATTCAGAAGTGATAACAGAAGCAAAGACTGTTTTATCAGATGCTAAAGAAAAAGCGACAGTAGTTTTTGGTCCTGAAGGTACATTTAATGGTTTTAAATATAACGAACCTGTGACGCGTAGAATAGATTATATTATGGTTTCTGATGCTGTTGTAGTTGAAAAATATGCTACTTTTTCAAGCGCTATCGATTTTAAATTTCCTTCAGATCACTTTCCTGTTTTTGTACAAGTAAGGATTAAACCATAGGGTTCCTTGAAAAGTTCCACCACGTTTACTTTTAGCCTTAATTTGTTTTAAGAAAACTATAACGCCCTATTTTTTATTTCCTGTAAATCAATTTTTAACTTCACTTAAAATAAATGTTATTATGGATTTAAAAAATAAAGTCGTCTATATCACTGGCGGTTCTAAAGGAATAGGATACGGTACTGCAAAAAAATTACTAGCTGAAGGTATGAAAGTCGCTATTAGCGGTAGAACCTTAAAAACGGTTCAAGAAGCTGCTACTGCCCTAGGAAATAAAGATCAAGTTTTAGCTATTGCATCAGATGTTACAAAGTTAGTTGACGAACAAAAAGCTGTTGAAGCTATACTAAAAAAATGGGGTCAGCTAGATGTGGTGCTGGCTAATGCAGGAGTAGGTAATTTCGCGCCTATAGATCAAATGTCAGAGCACCAATGGCATCAAATGATCAACACTAACCTAAACGGAGTTTTTCACACGCTAAAGGCCTCTGTCAAAGCACTCAAACAATCTAAAGGTTATTATATCACTTTAGCAAGCTTAGCAGGTACAAATTTTTTTGAAAAGGGAGCGGGTTATAACGCTACCAAATTTGGTGTTGTTGGGTTTACACAAGCGGTAATGCTTGATTTACGACAATACGGAATTAAAGTTTCTACCATTATGCCAGGTTCAGTAGCTACGCATTTTAATGATCATACGCCTTCTGAAAAAGATGCTTGGAAAATTCAACCTGAGGATATTGGAGAACTGGTCTATGATTTATTAAAAATGAATCCAAGAACTTTGCCTAGTAAAATTGAAGTTAGGCCTACACGACCAGATTTAAAATAATTATAGTTCTTTTTCGGTGAACGGAATGTTAGGATCAAAAATTTCTTGAATTAGTTCAAAGAGAACATTTTTAAAATCAGTAAGGGTGTCTTGGGTTATGACAGTAGTAGTATTTTGGTTGAATAACAAGACACCTTTATTTAAGTTTTTGAAAGATAGTATTCCTGCTTCAATACGCGTTATTGGCGTTTTCTGATCATAGAGAAGGGCATAGCACATAAGTTGAAAGGCCTTACTCATGTCATAGTTTAGAATGATGTCTTCCCAGTCTTTTATTTTTACGTTTTTAGGCTCTACCTTTCCTGTTTTGTAATCGATAATTCTTAGTACGCCATCCACCTCATCAATACGGTCGAGCTTTCCCTTAATTTTAATTGGAACTTCAATGTTGGGTACAGAAAAAACAAGTTCTAAATTTTGCTCCAGAGCCACCACTTTAATCTTGTGCTTTGCTACTTCTTTTATTTCTAATTGAATGAAATTTTGAATATACCGCAAAATTACGTGGTAAGCAATAAGGTTTTTACCTGTCGATATTTCTCCTTCTACATAGGTTTTTTTGAAATTGAGTTGTACGGTTTTCTCCACCTCAGTTAATAGCTTTGTTAAGCTTTCTTTTTCTAAAAATTTTCCAACAAAGCTTTGGTATAAATCTTCTAAGCTATCGTGTACAATAGTTCCAAAGGTATTGGCGGCAACGCTTTCTTCAACCTCATTAGTTTCGTATATTTTTAAGATACTTTTTTTGTAAAAATCTATTGGGTTTCTTATATAATTGCTCAATGAACTAGGTGAAAACCCCCTTGTTCCTAAGGCTTTAATTTCGGCCATCAACGCATCATTTTTAAAAATACTTTGCTTTTTTATCGGAGAGGTTTTTACAAGGCTTGAAGCTGTAATTTCAGTAATAGCTGCATTTTTGTTTTCATCGGTCAATAATTGAGTTAGTAAGCGACTTTTTTCATTACCCTCCAAAACATTAGGTTCTGTGTTGTATATGAGGTAAACATTTTTCGCTCTCTGTAACAACCTATAAAAGTGATAGGTGTAAACGGCATCCTTTTCTTTGTAGGTAGGCAAGCCGTAATTAATTTTAATATCAAAAGGAATAAACGAATTATTTGACTTTCCAGAAGGTAATATGCCTTCATTGACTGAGGTAATAATAACGGTTTCAAAATCAAGATTTCTACTCTCAAGCATTCCCATAATTTGAGTGCCTTGCAGTGGTTCGCCTTGAAAATCTAAAGTTTCAGTAGCTATAAGTTCTTTGTATAAACTTTGCAATGACTTTATATCTGCTATGAATGTATGTTCCTGTACAAGCTGTAAAATTTGATGAAATAGCGCGTTAAAGCGATATAAGTATTCTAATTCTAAGTGCTGATTTAAAGTCTGAAATTTTTCTTTTAGCACTGTGATTATTTTTATGCAGTGACTTAAAAAGACATCCACAGAAAAGTCTTTTTCAGAAAATAAAATGCTTAATAATTTTGGATCTTCTACTAAATTATAGAGCTGTTGGCTTTTTATATAGCTCCAGTTTTTAGTTTTTATAGCGTTGGCTATGAGCATAGCTTGGCTGCTCGAATTTTCTTCTAAGAAATACTGTATGTAGGGGTTTGACAGTATGTTGAGTACATACTCGTAAAACCATCCGTTTTTAGTTTTTCCTAGCCATAAATCAAAATACAAGGAAAAGAGTCCGGCTAAAGGCGTTTTAGAAATAGGGTAGCCCATAGTAATGTTGACACGGTCAATTTCTATAGGAATTGCATTCATAACTGGGTTTAATAGATGTTCATCTCCCAAGACTATGGCCGTATTTTTTAATAAAGTAGCATTTTCTACATGTATTTTCTTTAATAAATCCCCTACATAATTAGCTTGTGATATGTTTTTTGGTACGCCTATAATTTGGATATTCTTTGGGCTGAGGTAATGATTACTGATCCCTTTTAAAGGGTGATCATTGAAATAAGACCAATTTTTTTTGTGTTGACGAATAAAATAACTAGCATCGTGGATGGTATCTTCTAAAAAATATGAATCTAGGTCCCAATAAATATCAGAATTGGTAGTCTTAAGAACTTCTTGGATAATGAATTCTTCGGCTTTGTTAAGGGCATTAAATCCAATAAATATTATTTTTTGCTCTTTTAAAGACGAAATAAAATTTTGAATATTCTCGTAAGCTTTTCGGTAGGCAAATCCTTGAGAGGCTATGTTTTTCTTCGCTAAACTGGTGTTGAAATGATGGTATAACGCATCTAATGAGTTCCAGAATTTTACATAATCTTGAATCATTGGTGTTTTTTCGCCCTGCATGTAGGTATTCATTTCTTGAATCGCCGACATATGCGAAAAAATTTTATTGGTATCTACAAGGTATCTATCTATTTCATTGAAATCTTGTAAAATTGTTTGTCCCCATTTGGAGAAGCTTAAAAACGAATCTTTTTGCGCTTCCTTCGTAGTGGCTAGATACGATTGATATAGGGTAAAGAGTTGGTCAGTATTTGTTGCGTAGCTAAAACCAGATATTTTTTCTACAAAGGTTTCTATGCTATAAATTTCTGGAGCAAAAATGGTTTTATGAGCTGATTTGGAAATACTATTTTTTAGAAACGTACCTGCTCTTTTACTGGGTAGAACAAAGAGTAGCTTAGAAATATCATTTTCAGATTTGACAAGGGTCTCTACAACTTCTTCAATAAAACTTTGCATGAAGTAAAAATAAAAAAAGCTCCGCGATTGCGGAGCTTTTTACTATGTAATATTTGAAAATTAATTCTCAGTAATTAAATTACTTTACTAAATTAATTTCAACTCTTCTGTTTTGCTCTCTACCTGATCTTGTAGCGTTAGAAGCGATTGGCTTCTCTTCACCGTAACCTACAGCAGATAATCTAAATTCTTCGATACCTTTTTCTACTAAAAATTCTTTTACAGAAAGTGCACGAGATTCAGATAAGCTTTGGTTTAATTTGTTTGAACCAACACTATCCGTATGACCTTCTACAGTAAATTTAGAATTAGGATATTCCTTTAAGATCGTAATGATATCAACCATTACAGAAGTAGATTCAGCTTTAATAGAAGATTTACCAGTATCAAATAAGATAGTTCTAGCATAATCATTCAATTTTTTCTGAACTTCTTCAGTTACTTCAGGACAACCTTTATTAGCTACAGTTCCAGCAACATCTGGACACATATCGTCTTTGTCTAAAACGCCATCACCGTCAGCATCTTGGTAAGGACAACCTTTGTTAGCAGCAGGACCAGCTTCAGAAGGACATGCGTCATCTTTATCAGCAATACCATCGCCATCAGCATCTGGACAACCATTTAAGGCTTTTAAGCCAGCAACATTAGGACAAGCATCATCTTTATCAGCAACACCATCACCGTCTGTATCAGGACAACCGTTCATTTCTTTTGAACCTGCAACATTAGGACAAGCATCTTTGCTATCTTCAATACCATCACCATCAGCATCTGGACAACCGTTGAAAGCAGCTAAACCAGCAACTTCTGGACAAGCGTCATCTTTGTCATAAATACCATCACCATCAGTATCAGTACCACCGAACTTAATGTTGACACCAGCTAAATGTTGGAAATGTGTAACTCCGTAATCTTCAAAAGCGTGCTTGTATACAGTTTGAAAAGTAAGTCCAATGTTTTCCGTAAACCATAAGTTTACACCAACACCACCATTTACTGTACCAGAACCAACTTCTTCAACCCAAGTATAACCACCACCAATCTCAGCGAAAGGATCGATTACTGTATTTTTAAGGAATGAATATTTTATAGTACCGTCAATTGCATAGTGAGATAAATCATCAACTTCTACGTCACCTAATTTACTAATTCTGTTTAAAGAACCTCTAGCGCCTACAGAAAATCCACTACCTACATATTTAGATACAGATACATAAGAAATAGAAGGAAGAATGTTCCAGTGATCAGTTGCATTAAAAAATTCGTTACCGAAAGAACTTGGAATGTCACCAAGACGTGCATTGGTACCAGCAGCTGGATAAACATCAATGGCGTTAAGACCAAAACCTATTTGCCACGGATTATTCTCGTCTTGCGCTTGAATGCTGTTAAATCCTACAAAAAGTAGGGCAACAACTAATAATTTGCTAAGATGTTTCATTTTATAATATTTAAGTTTAAGGGTTTATTAACTGCAAATGTAAGTTGTTAACTATTATTAACAAAATCAATTTCCTGTTTTTTTTAACACATTTCATAAGAAAAGTACTGCGTTTAAATAATTTCAAGCTTTTTCCCCACTTCAATAAAGGCTGAAACTGCTTTGTCTAAGTGTTCTTTTTTATGCGCTGCAGATATCTGAACCCTTATTCGCGCCTTATTTTTGGGCACAACTGGAAAAAAGAAGCCAATGACATAAATTCCTTTTTCTAATAAAAGTTCAGCCATTTGTTGTGATAATTTTGCGTCATACAACATGACAGGAACAATAGCAGAATCTCCCTCAACAATATCAAAACCAGCATTTTTCATCTCCTTTTTGAAGTATTTTGTGTTTTTTTCGAGTTGATCGCGTAGGGAAGTATCGTTTTTTAACATCTCAAACACCTTGATTGAGGCACCAACGATAGCAGGTGCTAGTGAATTAGAAAATAAATAAGGTCTTGAGCGTTGTCGTAACATTTCAATAATTTCCTTTTTTCCTGTGGTATAGCCACCCATAGCGCCGCCTAGCGCTTTTCCTAATGTACCGGTGATAATATCTATTCTACCCATCACCCCTTTTTCTTCAAGAGTTCCGCGTCCTGTTTCCCCTATAAAGCCAGTTGCGTGGCATTCGTCTATCATCACCAAGGCATCGTAGGTATCCGCTAAATCGCATATTTTGTCTAATGGGGCTAAAACGCCATCCATAGAAAATACACCATCGGTAACAATAATCTTAAATCGTGCGCCATCTTTAGTAGCTTGTTGTAGTTGCTTTTCTAAGTCAGCCATATCATTATTAGCATACCTGTAGCGCATCGCCTTACATAAACGAACACCGTCAATGATAGAAGCGTGATTTAAGGCGTCTGAAATAATAGCGTCTTCTGCCCCTAACAAAGGTTCAAAAACCCCTCCGTTGGCATCAAAGGCAGCGGCATAGAGTATGGTGTCTTCAGTGCCATAAAAATCTGCAATTGTTTTTTCAAGTGTTTTATGGATGTCTTGAGTACCACAAATAAACCGAACAGAGGACATTCCAAAACCATGACTATCTAAAGTGTCCTTAGCTGCTTTAACAACATCTGGATGTGCTGAAAGTCCTAAATAGTTATTGCTACAAAAATTCAGTACTTCTTCTCCCGTACTAATTTTAATCACAGCGTCTTGGGCGCTTGTAATAATACGTTCTTTTTTAAATAAGCCCGATTCTTTAATGTTTTCAAGTTCTTCTGCTAAATACTCTTTGATTTTACCGTACATATTTATATAAATTCTGGAGTTATTTCATTGTTAATATATACAATGATTTTATTATTTATTTTATAATTCATTGCTTCAAGGGCTAAAGCATACGAATCAATCTGATCTTTATAGGAAATATTTCGTCTTCCTGTTTTATAATCGATAATGGTCACTTCATCTCCCTCAAAAACGAGTCTGTCAGGACGCAAAATTATACCATTTTTATCGATTATGTCTTTTTCATTTTTGATAATTTTATCGGCACTATAAAATTCAACTAATTTAGGGTGTTGAATGATCATTAATATTTTTTGTTTTAAAGCGCTTACATCTTCTTGGTTCAATTCTCCTGAGCTCACTAAATTATCAAAACAAGGGGTGATATCAGCATGGGTATGTATTAAACTCAAAATGGTATGAACCGTATTTCCCTTCAATAAGGCAGCTTCCATAGTCGTGTCCCATAGCATTCCTGATTTCGCCAATATTTTAAAGCTCGCTCGTTCTTTATAGGAATATGGAAATGGAATACTTTGTTGTTTATTGTTTTTAGCTGAAACCATATTGGCGGCTGGTAATCTGCCAAAATCATAAACTAATTGGTCTTCTTTCCAAAGACCTTTATCCATTAAATATTGCATAAAGAGCCCTGAATAATAATCAAGGTTTGGTTTTTTACTTTTACTATCTAATTTTTTTTCAGTGATGACGTACAAGCTTTTTACAGCCCTCGTTAATGCCACGTAAAGAACATTAAAGGCATCGAGTTCTAGGTGTTGTTGCTCTATTTCGTAGAGATTATTAGCGTACGCGCCATACTGAACAACCTCTTTGTTCTTGTTTATTAAAAGTTCTTTAAAACCATTAAAATCTTCTTCGGGCACCGGTAGCCACATTTTTGGTTTTATATCCTTATATATATGTGCATTGGCAAACGGAACTATAACAACAGGAAACTCGAGTCCTTTTGATTTATGGATGGTCATAATCTGAACGGCTTCCATACCTTGTGGAGCACTAATGCTTAAGGTCTCCTTTTTCTTTTCCCAATAGTCTAAAAACAATGCGGCGCTACTTCCTTTCTTGTATTCCACATCTAATATTTCATCTAATAAATAGGTAATATAAGCAGGCTCATCTTCTGCTAAAGCAAAGGCTTTTATGGCTTGTTGAAACCCATCGAAAACCGATAAGGTTCTAAATTTGGTAAGACTAAAGCCAAAGGCTAGGTCTAAATGCTTTTCAAGTTGCTTTAAATTTGAAGCTAAATAGGAATGTAAATCGTCTGACTCTCCTTTTAAAAAGTAAAGTATAGCAAAAGCCGCTTCAAAATCTTCGGGATTGAGACTAAAATTTAAAAGATGAATTAAGAAACTTACCTTATCCGAATTCTTTAAAAGTAAAGTTTCCGAGGATATAATAGGAATTCCTTGTTCACTTAGATAATTTGCTAATAAAATTCCGTTTTTTTTATCCCGAACAAGAATACAAATATCACGTAAGGCATAATTTTTTTCCAAGAGGGAATGAATCGTTTTTAAAACCTCTTCACAGTAAAGTTCGTTAGGCTGCTTTTCACTAGCTTCTTCGATAAAGTTTAATTGTACTAAGCCTCCTTTTTTATGATTAATTTCCTGTTGATTTCCTTCTTGAAATAAAGTGCTATATGCAGGCTTATTGAGGTTGCTGCTGCTGCTCGTGAAAAAGTCATTATTAAATTTTATAATTTCCTCATAACTTCTATAATTAGCAGGTAAATTTTCTATTTTTGGTGCTACAACAAACGGATTTACGGTTTTAGTAACGAGGTCTAAAAATTGTTCTGCTTTTCCCCCTCGCCACCTATAAATGGCTTGCTTGGCATCGCCCACGACTAATAAAGAACCTAAATTACCTTTATCATCAGTGCTTTCTAAGGCATTGCCAATTAAGGGAATTAAATTTGTCCATTGCAGTTCTGAAGTATCTTGAAATTCGTCTATAAAATAGTGCTTATATTTTTCGCCCAATCGTTCATAAATAAAAGGAACAGGTTGATCTTTAATTTCTTTTGATATAATGGCATTAAATGTGGATAAAGGAATTTCATCACGTTCTAATTCTAAGGCTTTAACCTCTTTTTGTAAGGCATTTAAAACCGTTAATGGTACAATGTTTTTATAGCCGTTTCGTAAGAATGCGATGGCATAAAAATGATCTTTAATAGTGCTAAATTGTTCGTTAAACCTAGCGTGTAAGCTATCAATTGTCGCCTTTTTATCTGCCGCCAATGTTTTGTTGTATAAGGTGGTGTTTTCGAAATCCTGTTTCCAAGCAGCATCAAAGTTAACACCAGCCTTTAAAGTGCTCACATCTACCATAAATTTTGGAAAATAAGAAGCTTTAAAATCGGTAAATTCTAGTCCGTTTTCTGAAATTAGCTGTAAAGCACTTTTGGCTGCTTCGGTTATAGTATGTTCAAATTCCCTTATTTTTTTTCTTAAGGTTTTTTTTAAAATTTCAAAATCAGCAATATTTTTATCTAAAAAATGTACTAAATGCTTTTCGTGTTTTTCTTGAAATATAAGCTCCTTGCCCATATCAAAAATATCTAGAGAAACATCCCAACTTTTATCATCATCCGCTTTTTCTAAAGCGAAATGTATCAATACCTTCGTAAGTTCTTCGTTAGTACCTGCTTTATTTACTAATCTTGCCACAGCTTCATTCAACAAAAGAGATGTGTCTAAAATAACCTCAAAGTTTTGTGGTAGTTGTAGGTCTTTTGCAAAGGTTCGTATTAACCGATACGTAAATTTATCAATCGTTGAAACATCGAAAAAAGCATAGTTATGGAGAATTTCTTTAAGTGATTTTTTAGCTCTTTTTTGTAGTATTTCTGGGCTAATTTCAAGCTCTTCTGCAATGGCATTGAACATGGGTTTGGCAGCATCAAGTAAAGGAACTTTTCCGAATTCAAATAAACTACCTAATATCCGCTCTTTCATTTCGTTGACCGCCTTATTGGTAAACGTTATGGCTAAAATTTCTCTATAATTTGCAGAAGAGGCATCCGCAAGAATTATTTTTAAATACGCTTTTGTTAAGGTGTAGGTTTTACCAGACCCAGCAGAGGCACTATAAATATGATAAGAAGAATTTTGCAAGCTATTTTTATTACAAAGTACGGAATCTTAGTTCAATTTCACGCTAAAATCAGGATTCTAAAGTTCTTAACAAATAATTAATGCAATTAGTTTTTTGAAAGTCTTAACTTTGTAAGACAACGATTTATTAATTAAAAACTATAATTATGGCCTTTGAATTACCAAAATTACCATACGCATATGATGAACTTGAACCAAATATTGATGCTCGCACTATGGAAATACACCATACAAAACATCATAACGGGTACACAACGAACCTGAATAACGCAATTGCAGGCACAGATTTAGAGAAAAAATCGATCGAAGCTATTTTGAAAAACTTAGACATGAGTAATGCTGCTGTTCGTAATAATGGTGGAGGTTTCTATAATCATTCTTTATTTTGGGAAGTGATGTCGCCCGACGGCGGAGGAAAACCTTCAGGAGACTTAGCGACTGCCATTGATGCAGCATTTGGTTCTTTTGACGCGTTTAAAGAAGCATTTTCTAAGGCGGCAGGGACAAGATTTGGATCTGGTTGGGCATGGCTTTGTGTGCATAAAGGCGGTAAGGTCGAAGTTTGTTCTACACCTAACCAAGACAATCCTTTAATGCCAGAAGTAGGCTGCACAGGTTTTCCTATTTTAGGATTAGATATTTGGGAGCACGCTTATTATTTAAATTACCAAAATAGAAGACCAGATTATATCACTGCATTTTTTAATGTGATTAACTGGAAAAAGGTATCAGCCTTATACGCGGCGAATAAATAAGCTACGTATCGCAATAAAATAGAGCTACAACACAAAAGTCCGTTTGGTTAATTCCAAACGGACTTTTGTGTTGTAATACCAAATAGAAAAGGGTAGAGTTTCCTCTACCCTTTTCATCCCAAATCTTACCATAAACTTAACCTACTTATGCTATGGCGATGCTAAAATACTGGTATTTAGAGAAATATCAAAAGATTCTCCTATAATTTATGTGTTTATTTACGATTAATTTGATGGTTTTAGGAGGAGTAGGACTTTATTATTTGGTAAAGTGCTGATTATCAGAAATGAAAAAGGTAGAGCATAGCTCTACCTTTTTCCCCCAAATCTTACCATGAACTTAACCTACTTATGCTATGGTTCTACGAAATTAAACCAACTAGGGCCTTTTAAGCAATTTTTTAGATGAACGTCTTGATTATAAGTTGAAATGCTATTTTTAGGAAATAAACTTGATTACGAAATGGTTCTCTGTTGGCTTTGGTTCATGTTTAAAAAACAAAAGGTAGAGCATAGCTCTACCTTTTTCCCCAAATCTTACCATGAACTTAACCTACTTATGCTATGGTGCATCAAAGATATTCATTGTTGTAAAACAGGCAGTATGTTTTAGATGAATACGCACTATTTAAAGTTAACCGGTACATATTAGGGTGTTTGGTCTTCAATAAAGATTAAAAAGAGAAAGGATGAAGGGAAATAAATCATGTAGTTAGGAAAGTTCGTTGTTAACTTTGGATGTAATTCCTTATAAGACTTTGAATGTGTAGATCTAACACAACCCGCTGAAAAAGGGGGCTTAGTTGCATGTGCATTACTGCATTGAGCTTAGGTATGAGAGAAAATCAGATTTTAAAAATAAAAAAGGCGAAGATAAACTTCGCCTTTTTCCCCAAATCTTACCATGAACTTAACCTACTTATGCTATGGCAAGTGTTAAAATTACTCTCATAGTCGTTGAAACGACGATAATTACGATAAACTGCAAGTATTGTCGATAAAATGCACTTAAAGGTGCTTTTCATCGATGATAGCTTTAGTAGGCTCTTTCGTTTTTACCCTCATAGAAATTTATAAATGCTCTATTTACCACTCTATTTCCTCCCGGTGTTGGGTAATCTCCCGTAAAATACCAATCCCCAAGATTTTTAGGGCAGGCTTGATGAAGATTTTTAATCGTTTGATAGATAATTTGAACCTCTGCATTAATTTCAGGTGAACTTAACAATGTTCCTATTTTCTCAGATATTTCCTCAGGAGTAAAAGGCGCATAAAATTCCTTAACGTAGTTAATAACATCCTTATCTTTAGAGCTCACTTGTAAAAGACATTTTTGATAAATAGCGTCTATTACTGGAGTAGTTCCTCGATCTTTATGTAATTCAAGCGCCGCTCTAAAAGCAATAAAGTCTTCTAATTTTGCCATATCAATGCCATAACAATCTGGATATCGAATTTGCGGGGCCGATGAAACTACTATTATTTTTTTTGGATGTAACCTATCTAGTATTTTAAGAATACTTTTTTTAAGGGTTGTTCCTCTAACAATACTATCATCAATAATCACTAGGTTATCACCTGGTTTAACAGAGCCATAAGAAATATCATAAACATGGGCTACCAAGTCATCTCTACCACTGTCTTGTGTAATAAATGTTCTCAGTTTGGCATCTTTAATGGCGACCTTTTCGATTCTAGGTCGTACATCAAGAATTTCATGCAATTGTTCCTTTGTTATTTTGTATCCTAAAGAAAGAATCTGTTCTTCTTTCTTTTTATTCATATAAGTTTGAGCTTCTTTCACCATGCCAAAAAATGAAGTTTCAGCAGTATTGGGGATATACGAAAAAACAGTATTTTTTATATCTGAATCGATAGCTTTTAGAATCTTTGGAAAAATAAGGCGGCCTAGTTCTTTGCGTTCTTGATAAATTTCTTTGTCACTACCTCTAGAGAAATAAATACGTTCAAACGAACAAGCCTTACGTTCCGTAGGTTCAAGAATTTTTTTGATTTTTACTTGGCCATTTTTTCCAATCAAAATGGCATGACCTGGATCTAATTCTTTTACGTTTTCAAATTGAACATTAAAAACGGTTTGTATGGCAGGTCTTTCAGAGGCAATGGCGACTACTTCATCATCTTGGTAGTAATAAGCTGGTCTAATACCAGCGGGATCACGCAGAACAAAAGCATCTCCGTGCCCTAACAAACCTGCCATGGCGTACCCACCATCCCAGTTTTTCGCCGCTCTTCTTAATATTTTAGCCACATTCAAGCGCTCTGCAATAAGTGGTGATGCCTCTTGCTTATTATACCCTTCTTTTTTAATTTCTTTATAAAGTTTGGCTACGGCATCATCTAAGAAATGCCCAATTTTTTCCATAACCGTGACCGTATCGGCCATTTCTTTAGGATGTTGCCCAATTTGAACCAAGTTATCGAACAGTACATCAACATTTGTCATGTTAAAGTTCCCTGCAACGATTAGGTTACGGTGCATCCAATTGTTTTGACGGATAAATGGGTGTACATTTTCAATACTATTTTTGCCAAAAGTACCATACCGTACATGACCCAGTAAAAGCTCTCCGATATAAGGAATATGTTTTTTTTGCAGCTCCACATCCTGTTCATATTCTGGATGTTCTTTAAAGCTGGTATTAATGCGCTCGTTAATTTGAGCAAAAATGTCTTGTATGGGTTGCTGTGCAATAGAGCGTACTCTACTCATATAGCGCTCGCCAGCTTTCATATCTAACTTAATACTTGCAAAACCAGCACCGTCCTGTCCACGATTATGCTGCTTTTCCATCATCAAATACATTTTATTTACACCATAAAATGCAGTTCCATATTTTTCCTGATAATAGGACAATGGCTTTAATAAGCGAATTAAAGATATTCCACATTCATGTTTAATTGCATCACTCATTTTCTTGTAGCGTTGTATTAAAAATGCCCTGGAAATTCAGGGCAAACTTTATTCTAATTCTATATCAAACTGACTTAATTCTTTGAATTGTAGCAGTCTTTTATTTACTTCTTCTTTATTTAAAGTAACCATGCGCTCGGTACCAAATTTTTCAACACAGAAGGATGCCAAATTAGACCCTTGAATCACTGCGTTTTTCATGTTCTCAAATGAGATGTTTCTTGTAGATGCTAAATATCCCGAGAATCCTCCAGCAAAAGTATCTCCGGCTCCTGTTGGGTCAAAAACTTCTTCTAAAGGTAATGCAGGTGCAAAAAACACTTTGTTTTTATGAAATAACAAAGCGCCATGTTCTCCTTTTTTAATCACTACATATTTAGGCCCCATAGCTTCAATCTTAGTAGCGGCTTTTACTAAGGAATATTCCCCAGTTAATTGTCGAGCTTCTTCATCATTAATCGTAAGCACATCAATGTGTTGTATGACGTTCAATAATTCAGGCAGGCTATGATCCATCCAAAAATTCATAGTATCTAAAACTATGAGTTTTGGTCGTTCTGTCATTTGATTAATTACACTTAATTGAATATTTGGATGTAAATTTCCAAGCATAACAACATCAGCGTCTTTAAAAGATTCAGGAACTTTAGGGTTAAAGTCGGCTAATACGTTTAATTCTGTAGCGAGTGTATCCCTTACATTCAGGTCATTATGATACTTGCCTTTCCAATAAAAAGTTTTACCGCCTTTAACAATTTCGAGACCAGAAATGTCAATGTTTTTGGCAGACAATAAATTTAAATAGTTTGCTGGCATATCATCACCAACAACAGATACAATAGCAGATGAAACGTTAAAATTGGAAGCAGCTAAGCCTATATAGGTTGCAGCTCCACCTAAAATTTTATCTGTTTTTCCAAAAGGAGTTTCAATAGCATCGAAAGCAACGGTACCTACAATTAATAATTTACCCATTATGGTATTTAATTTTGTGCAAATATAAGGGTAATACTATTTACCATTTAAAATTACTACAATAAAAAACACCTTTTCCTTTTCTAGTTTGCCTTAAAAAAAGAAGCTGAAGCGCTACTTTTTGATTTTGGCTTGAATAAAGTATACACCCATAATTTTCTGAGGTGTAATTTTCAGTAGTAACTGATGTTAGGATTGAGCTGCACCATTTCGTTATTTTAAAATAATTGGTTTATAAGATGGTTATTGTGAAAATTTCAAAAGTTCTAAATACTAGTAACTTTAAATTTTTAGTATTATTTTTAAACTCTTAATAGTTCATTTAATGGTTTTTATATGAAAGTTTTTTTACTAAGTATTGGTCTTGTGTTTATGGTGCAGAGTAATTTTGGTCAACACCGAAAAATAGCGGTAGACACTGTTATTACGACACAGCATAAAGTAACTATTAATGGCGTGGTCATTCCCTATACCGCACAAACTGGGATGCAACCTGTTTGGGACGAGAACGGCAAGCCAATGGCAAGTTTATATTATACTTATTACACTCGTGATAATATCAAAGACAGGGCTTCAAGACCTTTATTGATTTCTTATAATGGGGGTCCAGGTTCAGCATCGGTTTGGATGCATTTGGCCTATACTGGACCAAGAGTTTTAAAAATAGATGCTGAGGGTTACCCTGTTCAACCATACGGCGTAAAAGAAAATCCGTTTTCTGTCTTAGACGAAACTGACATCGTTTATGTAAATCCTGTAAATACAGGCTACAGTAGAACTATTCCAGAGACAGGTGAAGAAGTGAATCGTAAAAAGTTTTTTGGAATTAATGCGGACATCAAGTATTTAGCGGAATGGCTTAATACTTTTGTTACCAGAAACAATCGTTGGTTATCCCCTAAATACATTATTGGGGAAAGTTATGGAGGTACTAGAGTGATGGGATTATCACTCGCCTTACAAAACCAGCAATGGATGTATTTAAATGGGGTGATTATGGTTTCTCCGGCAGATTATAAAGTGTTACGTGAAGGGGGTCCGGTTTCCGATGCTTTAAATCTACCGTATTATACTGCCGCTGCTTGGCATCACAAAGCGCTAGCACCAGCATTGCAAAATAAAGATTTGGAAGAAATATTACCTGAAGCAGAAGCCTACACGCTAAATTCTTTAATTCCCGCACTTTCTAAAGGGGGTTTTATTAATGCTGCAGAAAAAGATGAAGTAGCAGAAAAAATGGCCTACTATTCAGGTTTAGCTAAAAATGATATTTTAGGTCAAAATTTAGTTGTACCCAATAGTTATTTCTGGAAACATTTATTAAAAGATAAAAGTGGCTTTACCCTGGGGAGATTAGATAGTAGATACCTTGGTATTGATCGACAGTCGGAAGGAATGCAACCTGATTACAGCGCGGAATTAACCTCTTGGTTGCATAGTTTTACTCCCGCTATTAATTATTATCTACAAGAAGAATTAAATTTTAAGACCGATGTTAAATACAACATGTTCGGTCCAGTGCAGCCTTGGGATAATAGTGAGGATACTACACGTGATGATTTAAGACAGGCTATGGCACAAAACCCTTATTTGAATGTGTTGATACAAAGCGGCTACTATGATGGTGCGACCACTTATTTTAATGCCAAATATACCATGTGGCAAGTAGATCCAAGTGGACAAATGAAAGATAGGTTCGAGTTTAAGGGATACCGCAGCGGACATATGATGTATTTGCGCTATGAAGATTTAAAAAAATCAAATGATGATCTTCGTTCTTTTATAAAAAGAACACAGGCGAATGGTAAAAGCGCGAAGTATTAAGTGTGTTTAAAAGAAACAACAACAAAGCAATATTGCAATAATCGTAATTTAGGTAAAGACTAGGATGGGCAAGGCCCTAGAAGTTCAAAATTACTTTTTGGCTTTGCACTGTGTCTAATTACTGACAAACCCTTCATCTATTTTTAATTTTTTTTCTTTCGAGGCGGCTACCGCTAAGGCATCACAGCGTTCGTTTTGAGGGTGGTTGTTATGACCTTTAATCCATGTAAAGCTTACGTGATGTTTTCTATATTCTTTTAAAAACAGTTTCCACAAGTCTGGATTTTTTTTGTCTTTAAAATTTGTTTTTTCCCATTTTACGTACCATTTCTTCTCAACGGTATCCACCACATATTTAGAATCGGTAAAAACGGTAATGTAAAGACCTTCTTTTTTGAGTTTTTTTAAAGCTTCAATAACAGCGAGTAATTCCATTCGGTTGTTGGTCGTGTGCACAAAACCTTCTGAAAATTCTTTTTTGTAGGGTTTACCTACCCATTCCATAACTATTCCGTAACCACCCGGCCCAGGGTTTCCTCTAGCAGCGCCATCGGTATAAATATGTACTTGAGCTTTATCCATGTAATAATTCATCAATTACTTTAGGAAAATGTTCATATTCTAATTCATGAACTTTTTTAGCAATAGTTGTAGCGCTATCTTCAGGTGAAATTTTGACTTTTACCTGCTTAATTATCGCTCCTTCATCATAATTTTCGTTCACAAAATGGATAGTTATGCCTGTTTCGTGCTCATTATTTGCTTTTACAGCGTTATGAACGTGCATTCCATACATTCCTTTTCCGCCATATTTTGGCAATAGCGCAGGATGTATATTTACAATTTTATTCGGGAAGCTTTTGGTTAGCTTTTCAGGAATTTTCCAAAGAAAACCTGCGAGAATTATTAAATCAGGACGACTCGCTTTTAAGACATCTAAAACACAATCAGTTTCATAAAAGGCAGTCCTGTTGAAATATAATGCACTGATATTTAATCTATTGCATCTATCTAAAACTTTAGCATCGCTTTTATTGGTTAAAACAGCGGCTATAGTAACCTTGGCATTATTTGCAAAATATTGTGAAATATTTTCAACATTAGATCCGGAACCTGAAGCAAATAGAACAATACGTTTCATGCAGTGTTTTAAGGTTATTAAAGCAGAATTATTTTGAGCGAAAATAACACTCTTGTATTTAATTTTCGTAAATTACCATACATTTTAACGACAAATGGTGTTATTAATCTAAAGTTTTTTATTTTTGCCATCAGTTAAATTTTTAAAACAATAATTATTATGTCAGATATTGCATCAAGAGTAAAAGCTATCATCGTTGATAAATTAGGTGTAGATGAAAACGAAGTTGTTACAGAAGCAAGCTTTACGAACGACCTAGGAGCAGATTCATTAGATACTGTAGAATTAATTATGGAATTCGAAAAAGAATTCGATATCCAAATTCCAGATGATCAAGCAGAGAACATTGCTACTGTTGGTCAAGCGATCAGTTATATAGAAGCAGCTAAGTAATTTTATGATATCTTAGCTTAAGATTATAAAATATCCATGCGGTAATTATTCTGCATGGATATTTTTTTTTAATTTACACCCTAGTTAAGAAAGAAAAATACCCTTGATGAGTTTGAATGGGTCTAAAGAATTGAAAAACTATTGTGTTCAGATAAAATAGAAAATCAAATCATGGCATAGCTAGGGTTTTATTTTCTTATTAAAATAAGGGCAGGATAGAAACAAATCATCAGACGCATTTTAAATTTAATGGGTATAAATAGCTAATTAAATTATATTCAATGCAGTTAAAGCGAGTTGTTGTTACAGGAATTGGAGCATTGACCCCAATCGGTAATACTATTGAGGAATATTGGGACGGATTAGTAAACGGAAGAAGCGGTTCAGCCCCGATAACCTATTACGATAGCGAAAAATTTAAAACAAAATTTGCGTGCGAACTTAAAAACTTCAATGCTGAAGATTATTTTGATCGTAAAGAAGCAAGAAAATTAGACCGCTTTGCGCAGTATGCCTTAGTATCATCTGATGAAGCCATAAAAGATTGCGGTATTGATTTTGATACTGTCGATAAATTTAGAGTTGGTGTTATTTGGGGAGCAGGTATCGGCGGTTTAGAAACTTTTCAAAACGAAGTATTAAATTTTGCTGCCGGAGATGGCACACCGAGATTTAATCCATTCTTTATCCCAAAAATGATTGCAGATATTGCACCGGGTAATATCTCTATAAAGCATGGCTTTATGGGGCCAAATTATACCACTGTTTCTGCTTGTGCCTCTTCTGCAAATGCCATTATTGATGCCTTAAATACGATTCGCTTAGGACATTGTGACGTTATTGTAACTGGTGGAAGTGAGGCAGCTGTAACTATTGCTGGCATGGGTGGTTTTGGCGCCATGCATGCGCTATCGACAAGGAATGATGAAATGGAAACAGCCTCCAGACCATTTGATGCCACACGAGACGGTTTTGTTTTGGGCGAAGGAGCTGGGGCACTAATTTTAGAGGAGTACGAACATGCTATTGCACGTGGAGCAAAAATATATGCTGAAGTTGCAGGGGGTGGGTTATCGAGTGATGCCTATCATATGACAGCGCCGCATCCCGAAGGTATTGGGGTAGTACGTGTCATGGAAAATTGCTTAAAAGATGCAGGTTTAAAACCTGAAGATGTTGATGCCATAAACACACACGGTACATCTACGCCACTTGGAGACGTTGCAGAGTTAAAAGCGATTACTAAAGTATTTGGCGATCATGCACCAAATATCAATATTAACTCTACCAAGTCTATGACAGGGCATTTATTAGGAGCTGCAGGCGCTATTGAAGCTATTGCTGCTATACTCTCGATGGTTCATGGCATCGTACCACCGACAATTAACCATACTACGGTAGACGAAAATATTGATCCAAGATTAAACTTGACCCTAAACAAAGCTCAAAAAAGAGATGTAAAAGTTGCTTTAAGTAATACTTTCGGCTTTGGAGGTCACAATGCTTGTGTTATTTTTAAAAAATTAAGTTAATTCAAGTTATGAATTTTCCCTCAAATATTTTTAATTCCCATTCTAAAGAGGATGGGGATTTTTTTTTAGGGATTAGCAAAATATTGGGTTTTAAACCAAAGAAACTCGAAATTTATAAAAAAGCTTTTTTACATAGATCTGCCAATGTAAAGAATAGCAAAGGAGAACCAATGAATTATGAACGTTTAGAATTTTTAGGCGATTCTATGTTGGGAACTATTATCTCAAAATATTTATACGTTGAAGTCCCTACTGGCGACGAAGGGTATTTAACTAAAATGCGTTCAAAAATTGTCAGTAGAGAGCATCTGAACGAATTGGGGAAAGATCTAAACCTGATAAGGTATGTAGAAAGTAGAATTCCTAAATCGCATTTCGGTGAAAATATTCATGGGAATGTTTTTGAAGCACTTGTAGGCGCTATATATTTAGATAGAGGCTACAAGTATTGTGAAAAATTTATAGCCAATAGGGTCGTAGCGCCCTATGTTGATATTGAACAACTAGAAGGTAAGGTAATTAGTTATAAAAGCTTGGTGATTGAATGGTGTCAAAAGCAAAAAAAATCATTTAAGTTCGATATTTATGAAGACTCTGGCAATGAAATTCTAAAACATTTTGCTGTGAAATTGCATATAAATGACAAAATTGTAGCAAAGGCACGAGCTACTTCTAAAAAAAAGGCCGAAGAGATGGCATCAAAAAGGGCCTATTACGCGTTACAGAACAAAATAGACAAGGACTAACGAAAATTTTTCAAATCTACAACGTTTTCGCTTGTTCCATAGCTTAAAAAACAGACATCTACTAGTATTAGAGTCGTAGAAATCATATATTTACATCTTAGTTTTTTTTGGATGCCTATGGTAGCACTGCATAAAATGTCACTGGATTTTTACGAAGATTCGTTCGTTTTAATTGCTTTGCATTGCAGTTTAGAAGATCATTCATTAGCTTATCTTATAAATAGCCACCTTAAATGTAGCTTTAAAAGACGAAAGCAAAATTTAATTTTTTCAGAAACCATATCGCTTCCAGTTTTTGAATGGAAAGATACCGTGAATGATCGGTATTGGACTATGATTCAAAATCATATTCAGCTGGAAGAGCGCAGTAATAATGTTGGTTTTTTTAAGGATACTCCTTCTTTGACTACAACGTATTTACTACCAGAATACAAAAATGTGGATTATTTTTTAAAATTGGAACAAGAAGATCTTGAGTCAGAACCAATGATTCTAAAATCGCTTTTAGCCATTCCAAAAATTGTAACCGCTTACACCATTAAAACGAATACCTTAAAATATAAAAATAATTTAATTTTTTAAATAATGCCAAGTAAAAAAAAGACAAAAATTGTAGCAACCTTAGGACCAGCTACAAGTAAAAAAGAAGTGCTTAGAGAGATGATCGAAGCTGGTGTAGATGTCTTTAGAATTAATTTTTCTCATGCAGATTACGAAGATGTCGCCGAGCGTGTTAAAATGATTCGGGAGTTAAATGAAGAAATGGATACCAATGTTTCTATTTTAGGGGATTTACAAGGCCCTAAACTTAGAGTTGGTGTAATGGCAGGAGAAGTTGTTGTAGCTCCAGGTGATATAATAACCTTTGTAACCGGAAAACCATTTGAAGGAACTGCAGAGCGTGTTTATATGAATTATGCCACGTTTCCAAAAGATGTAAACCCAGGGGAGCGCATCCTTTTGGATGATGGAAAATTGATGTTTGAAGTACTTTCTACCAATAGAGAAAATGAAGTTGAAGCTAAAGTAATTCAAGGTGGGCCTTTAAAATCAAAAAAAGGGGTAAACCTTCCAAACACAAATATTTCTTTACCTGCATTGACCGAAAAGGATATTAAGGATGCCATATTCGCAATCTCCCTAAAAGTAGATTGGATGGCCTTATCTTTTGTTCGTTTTAGTCAAGATTTAATTGATCTTCAAAACTTGATTAAAGAGCATTCCGATGTAAAAATTCCGATCATTGCAAAAATAGAAAAGCCAGAAGCAGTCGAGAATATCGACAAAATCGTGGCGTATTGCGATGGTTTAATGGTTGCTCGTGGAGATTTAGGAGTAGAAGTTCCTGCCCAAGAAGTACCTTTAATTCAAAAGCAATTAGTTTTAAGGGCAAAAAAGGCTAGAATTCCTGTAATCATTGCAACTCAAATGATGGAAACAATGATTACAAGTCTTACGCCGACTAGAGCCGAAGTAAACGATGTGGCCAACTCTGTTATGGATGGTGCTGATGCAGTAATGCTATCCGGAGAAACATCTGTAGGTAATTATCCAGTTCAGGTCATTGAAAGAATGGCTAGTATCCTGACAACGGTAGAAAATTCAAATTTAATTAAAGTACCGCATGAAGCACCTCATGTTCGAACAAATCGTTTTATCACAAAATCTATTTGTTATCATGCAGCCCTTATGGCTAACGATATTAAGGCTAAAGCTATTTCTACATTGACGAATAGTGGGTATACCGCTTTTCAAATTTCAGCCTGGAGGCCCAGTGCACATATTTTAGTTTTTACCTCTAACCGAAGGATATTAACGCAGTTAAACCTTTTATGGGGTGTAAAAGCATTCTATTATGATAAGTTTGTGTCTACGGACGAAACCATCGAAGATTTAAATAGAATAGCTGTGGCAAAAGGCTTTTTAGAAGTTGGTGATATGCTTGTAAGTTTAGCTGCTATGCCAATTAAAGATAAAGGTATGGTGAATACCTTGAGAGTTTCTGAGATAGAAAGTCAGCATTTAAAATAACATTCAAAATCAAATATTTCTAAAGGGACATCCTCGATACTTAAATAGTATCGGGGATTTTTTTGATACCAATACCTAGAGACAATGAAAGAAATGATCATATTCTGTTGTTTTTGTTATTAGGTATACGACCAGCGAATTTTGAAGCTCATTGCTGATCATTAATCTTCAACAACGAAATCTTAAAACTCAAACTTCAATTGTACAGAAACTATTTTTTCATCCTCTTTTGAACCTTCTTTTTTGGATTTTTTAGCGGTATTTAAATTAGCAAGAGATATGCCTAATAAACGCACAGAATTTTCCATCTTTTCTTGATAAAGTAATTCTTTTGCAGCCTCTAAAATTAGATGCTGATCGGAAATATAGTAGGCTAAGGTTTTGCTTCTGGTGTTCAGGGTAAAATCGCTATACTTTATCTTTAGGGTAATGGTTTTACCAGAAATTTTGTTTTTCAGTAATCTGCTTTCTAATTCTTTGGCAATATGTGCTAAGCGTTCTAACATAAAAATTTCACTGCTCAAGTTTTCATTAAAAGTGCGTTCTGCACCGACAGATTTTGGGGTCCTGTGCGGCTTTACAGGACTGGTGTGAACACCACGCACCACGTGGTAGTAATACGTGCCACTTTTGCCAAAATTTGCACTTAAAAAGGCCTCAGATTTTTGCTTTAAATCTAAACCTGTAAAAATACCAAGTGTGTACATTTTTTCAGCCGTAACTTTACCAACACCATAAAATTTTCGAATATCGAGTTGCTCTAAAAACCCGATAACCTCTTCAGGATTAACCGTTTTTTGTCCGTTAGGTTTGTTGATATCGCTAGCGACTTTTGCAATAAATTTATTGATAGAAATGCCAGCGGAAGCCGCAAGACCCACTTCATCAAAAATCCGTTGCCGTATTTCTTTTGCGATAAGGGTAGCAGAAGGGTTCCCTTTTTTGTTCACCGTAACATCTAAATAGGCTTCATCTAAAGATAAGGGCTCTACAAGATCTGTATAGTCATAAAAAATTTTTCGAATTTTTTGAGAGATCTCTTTGTAGCGTTCAAATCTTGGTTTTACAAAGATGATATGTGGACAATTACGTTTTGCAATAACACTACTCATGGCACTGCGAACACCAAATTTACGAGCTTCGTAATTTGCGGCGGCTACAACTCCACGCAGTTCGCTGCCTCCCACTGCAATTGCTTTACCTCTTAAATTTGGATTGTCTAGCTCCTCTACAGAGGCATAAAAAGCATCCATATCCACATGAATAATTTTTCGTAAAGGCAACTCGTGAAGCATAGGCAAATTTAAGGTTTCTATGAGATAAATTCAGAGTTTTAGCAATCTAGTATCCATGTTAAATTAATTTTAGAAGTTTTAAATTTAAGAAATGCTGTATCTTTAAAGTTAGATAAAATTACCATGAAAGAGTCAAGAAAAACAGCCATACTATTAGGGGCGACAGGTTTAACTGGAGGTATTTTTTTAGACCTTTTGTTGAAAAATGATACGTATGCGAAAATTAAACTTTTCTCAAGATCATCTATTGGGTTTACACACGAAAAAATAGAAGAACATTTAATAGACCTTTTAGCATTAGAAACGCATAGCGCTTTATTTACGGGAGATGATATTTTTTGCTGCATAGGGACTACCAAAAGCAAGACACCTGATAAAGACACCTATAAAAAAATAGATTTTGGTATTCCTGTTGCTGCTGCGAAATTAGCCAAACAAAATAAGATCAGCACATTAATCATTATTTCTGCCCTTGGTGCTGATGCCAAAAGCTCTGTATTTTATAACAAGATAAAAGGCGAGATGGAACATGCCGTTCTCGCTGAGAATGTAAAAAATACTACTATTTTACAACCATCATTAATTGGAGGCCATCGTTCTGAAAAAAGAGTAGGAGAATGGCTGTTTAAGCAAGTGATGAAGGTTTTTAATTTTATCCTGATTGGTACTTTAGCGAAGTATAAGAGCATTGAACCCCAGACCATAGCAGAGGCAATGATTTGGTTGGCAAATAACGACTGTGAAATGATTAGAATTGAATCTGACCAAATAAAAAAAATCGGTACTTAAAAATGATAGAAATAGAACGTAAATTTTTAGTCACTTCCGATACGTATAAAACCCAAGCAAAAGCCAAAAAAAGAATTGTTCAAGGCTTTTTAAATACTGATCCAGAACGTACCGTTCGCATTCGTATTATGGCGGATAAAGCTTTTTTAACGGTAAAAGGCAAAGGCAATGAAACAGGACTTACTAGGTTTGAATGGGAAAAAGAAATTGCTGTTCAAGAAGCCGAAGCCCTTTTGCAACTAGCAGAACCAGGGAGAATTGATAAAATTAGGTATGAGGTACAGGTAGGCAAACACACTGTTGAGGTCGATGAGTTTTCTGGAGATAATAAAGGTCTAGTGGTTGCTGAAATAGAATTAGTTGCTGAAAATGAATTTTTTGAAAAACCGAGTTGGTTGGGTGAAGAAGTTTCTGGGATCACCAAATATTACAATTCGCAATTGAGTAAAAGACCATTTAACACTTGGTAGACCTAAATTTTATAAATTATTCCGCCAAAACGCCTTCATTTTCCATCAAGGGAATTGGTTTTAAGTTTTGTTCTGTGATGCTGTCTTTTTTAAAGATAAACTTCTTTTCATACAACTTGTTGTCCGCAAAAAAACTAATGTAGAATTCATTGTTTAATGAAAAAAGTGTTTCATGAAGCATCTCGATTTTCCGAAAAGATTTTTCTGCTAATTGCCCTAAATTATGGCGCATCACAGCTGTTTTTCGGTCAGCATCATAGCCTTTAGAAACAACCATAAGCATATCAATAGCTGAATTTTGATCGTTGATAAAATAAGCATTCCAAGATTTAGTTAGCTTGTCGTCGTTCCATTCTTGAACTGCGGCAACGATGACGTCTTGAGCAATGGGTATTTCAATATCTTTCTTCATACTTTATCCCTAGCTAAAACCGATTCAAAATAATAGCGGATGTCTCGTTAGAATTTTTTTAAAGTGCCGACTTAAATTGTTCTAAAAAGCGAACATCATTTTCACTGAGCAAACGAATATCTGTTATTTGGTGTAATAACATGGCAATACGGTCGATACCAACACCAAAAGCAAAGCCTGAATACTCTTCCGGGTCTATATTACAATTTGTAAGTACATTGGGATCCACCATGCCACAGCCACCAATTTCTAGCCAGCCTGTGCCTTTGGTAATCCTATAATCAGCTTCGGTTTCCAAGCCCCAGTATACATCTACTTCTGCACTTGGTTCTGTAAATGGAAAATAGGACGGCCGCAATCGAATCTTAGATTTTCCAAAAAGTTCTGTAGTAAAGAACTGCAGAGTTTGTTTCAAGTCTGCAAAAGATACATTCTTATCAATATACAAACCTTCAATCTGATGAAAAAAACAATGCGATCGTGATGAAATAGCTTCGTTTCTATAAACCCTTCCTGGAGAAATGGTTCTTATAGGGGGTTTATTGTTTTCCATATACCGCACTTGTACGGATGAGGTATGCGTACGTAAAAGAATATCAGGATTGGTTTGAATAAAAAACGTGTCCTGCATATCTCTTGCGGGATGGTATTCTGGTAAATTTAAGGCGGTAAAATTATGCCAATCATCTTCAATTTCAGGACCTTCAGATACATTAAACCCGATTCGAGAAAATATATCGATAATTTGATTGGTTACAATAGATATGGGATGACGCGCACCTAGCTCAACGGGTTCTGCAGGGCGGGTTAAATCTCCATAAACTCCTTTTTCTTCTATGTTACTTTCTAAGGCTTCTTTTAAACTGTTGATTTTATCGGCAGCAACAGTCTTTAATTGATTGATGGTCTGACCAAATTCCTTTTTTTGATCATTAGGAACATTTTTAAATTCAGCAAAAAAATCGTTCAAAAGTCCTTTTTTACCCAGATATTTTATTCTGAAATCTTCCAGTGCTTCTTTTGAATCAGCTGAGAATTGTTCTATTTCAGCAATATGTTCTTTTATTTTATCAATCATAATCATCGTAAACTATAGCGCACAAATTTAAAACTTTCTAGCCATGCTACGCCATTAAATACTACTAAAAATTATAAGCTGTTTTGGTTTTTGTGTCATGAAACTACTTCGGCCACCGTAATGGTGTCTTTTACATTTTGTTTAATCCACTGTGTGGCTTCATCAAAGTTCTTAAAAATATGTTCTTCTGGAATTAAATCTGGTATCACATCAACCCGTTCTAACATATATCTAGGTTGCTTCAAAAGATCTACAAATAGCACATTTTTGTTTGATTTTTTTAAATCGATTAAAATATCTTCAAGCGTATATAATCCAGATTGATCCATATATTGCATTCGATCCATCCTAATAATTACGGTCGAGGCAGTTTGCGGTATTTGATTTGCAAGTGCTTGAAATTCACTGGTAGAGCCAAAAAACAAGGGTCCCTTTAGATGTTTTACAAAAACTTCTTCTTTTAAGTGTTTAGGAAAGTTCTTTTCATCGTCCCATTCAGTTTCTTCTTCTAAGGATTTTACATTAGAACGTTCAGCGGTTAAGTCTCCCATTTTTTTCATAAACATTAAAGAGGCGATTACTAAACCAATACCAACAGCATAAACTAAATTCCAAAACGTTGACAGTATCATGACAACAATCATAATAACAACTTCTGAACTCAATTTAATAGGGCCAAAACTAATGTCTTTTGGTAAACTCGGAATTGCTTTTAAACCTTTATAATCCATGACACTGATGCCTACTGTAATTAAAATTCCTGCTAAAACCGCAGCTGGAATTTGAGAAGCAATTGGTCCTAGAGCAAGTAAAATAAACAAAAGCAAGATACCGGCGATCATTCCTGAAAGTTTGGTTTTACCTCCAGAATTTATATTCACCACGGTTCTAATAGTAGCACCAGCTCCAGGTATACCACCAAAAATGGCACCAATACTGTTCCCTATTCCTTGGCCTACAAGTTCTTGATTAGGCTTATGCTTTGTTTTGGTCATGTTGTCTGCTACAACTGATGTTAAGAGTGAGTCTATGGCGCCCAAAAGTGCCAGCGTTAAAGCCGTAAAAATATAGGGCGTAAGAGCACCTATCTTAAATTCTGTAAAAATTTTTAAATTTGGCATTGGAAAGCCTCCAGGAATGGTTTCAATAGGTCGGTAATTAAGTCCAAAACCGTAAGCAATACCAGAAACTACAAGTAGCGCTACTAAAGTACTAGGCAAGGCCGTAGTTATTTTTTTAAAACCATAAATGATTAAAATGGTACATAAGGCGAGTGCTAGTTCTAACCAATTAATGTTTTTGATTGCCTTCGGAATTGCTTTTAAAGCACCAATCACCCCTGAAGCTTCTGATGCAGCTAAGGTCCTAGATTCGTCCATTATAGCCTCGTTGGTGATCTCACCAGAGCGTTTTATGGTTTGTTCAAAATCTTCTAAAACCAAAATACCCTCACCGGCTTCTTCTTTTAGGATGTTCTCTAAGATTAATTCTTCAGCTTGAGGTTTAAATTGATTTACAAAATCAACATCTTCTTTTGGATAATACCCTAATGCAGGTAACACTTGTGTGATAATTATGATAACCCCAATTGCGGTCATAAAACCAGAAACTACAGGGTAAGGTATGTAGCGTATGTATTTTCCGAGACCTAATAAACCTAAACCAATTTGCATAATTCCTGCTAACAAAAAAACGCTTAGGATGGCTGGCAATGCTTTCTCTACGCTTCCTTCATAAACAGCGATAATACTCGCAATAACGACCATGCTTACTGCCGTCATGGGAGCTGTTGGTCCGGATATTTGAGTATTGGTACCGCCAAACAGGGCAGCGAAAAAACTTATGAATATAGCGCCATATAATCCGGCGCTTGGACCCAGACCGGAACTAACACCAAAAGCTAAAGCCAATGGAAGCGCAACAATACCAGCAGTAATACCGCCGAACATATCCCCTTTAAAATTTGAAAAAAGATTTTTCATATCTTGCTTTTTTAAGCGCTTTTTAATCTAAATGATATATTTCCATGATGTTTTTTAAATAACCATCAAAATCTAAATTCAAATCAATTAATTTTCCTGTGTGAATGTCGAAAACCCAGCCGTGGACTTTTAAATTTCGATCTCTGTTGGCTTTTTGAACTGCCGCAGTTTTGATCAGGTTTACACACTGCTCTTTTACATTTAATTCTACCAAGCGGTCATATCTTTTATCTTCGTCCTTAATCGCGCTCAATTCATCTTTATGAATGCGATAAACATCTCGAATATTTCTTAGCCAAGGGTTAAGAATACCTAAATCAGCAGATTGCATAGCGGCTTTTACACCTCCGCATCCGTAGTGACCACAAACGACCACGTGGTTCACCTTAAGATGATCTACCGCATAATTGACTACTGACATTACGTTGAGATCGATACTGATCACCATGTTAGCAATATTTCTATGTACAAAAACATCTCCAGGACCTAATCCCATTAAATCTTCGGCAGTAACACGACTATCTGAACAACCAATATAGAGCAATTCAGGACTTTGCCCTTTTCCCATTTCTTCAAAATACTTTGGGTTTGTTGCAAGTTTGTCTGAAATCCAAGTTTTATTGTTTTCGAATACTTTTTTTAAGTCCATTTTAGTTCTTCTTTGTAATATAGGTTTTTCTAGATAGAATTACTATTTTAAAAATGACTGCAGTCTAAAAGACAATTATTTATCCTGCTATTTTTGAATTAGATATTAAGTTGGTAAACACTATCAAGTTCAGAATTATTTCCAAAATTAACATTTAAATCTTTTACAATACCTTTACTTAACTCATATACCCAACCATGTACATTTAACTGTTGGTTTTTTCTCCAAGCTGATTGTACAATCGAGGTTTTGGCTAAATCGAAAACTTGCTCAATTACATTAAACTCAACAAATTTGTCAAAGCGTTCTTTTTCATCTTTAATGGCGTCAAGGTCATCTTTATGAAAGCGATATACATCTTTTATATGCCTTACCCAATTGTCGATCAATCCAATAGAATCATTTCCCATGGCTGCTTTTACTCCACCACAACCGTAGTGTCCGCATACAATAATGTGCTGAACTTTTAAAGCATTTACGGCATAGTCAAGTACGCTTAACATATTCATATCACTATGAACTACCATATTGGCAATATTACGATGTACAAATACCTCTCCAGGGTTTGCACCAATAATTTCGTTAGCCGGTACTCTACTATCTGCACAACCTATCCATAAAACAGGAGGTGATTGCCCTTGAGATAATTTGATAAAATATTCTTCGTCTAATGCTAATTTCGATTCAACCCATTTTTTGTTATTTTCTAAAAGTTGCTTATAGAACTTGTTCATATTTTTATTTTTAATTAATTGACTAAACTAGATTTTTTGATGCACTTTTATTACCAATCAACAGCGAGATATTTAAATCGTCCATAAGGTCTTTTATAGTTGTGTTTACAAAACTTGTAGGTGTTTTTGCTTTATTTTTCATTCTATTCACTAAAAGAACATCGATTTTAGTTTTTGAAAGGTATTTAGAAATATTTCCTATGGCGTCAGCACTATCTTCAAAAGTATAAGCTATTACTTTTTGATCGCTAGAGCTTTCAATTTTATTGGTGTCGCTTCCTTTTTTAATTACGCTGAAAGAGGTTAAAGGTTTTTGTGCATTAGTTATCAAATGCTCTGTAAAATCACTATTAAATGTTTGGTCTTGGCTATTAAATAGACCAAATGATAACTTTTTGTTTGGTTCTAAATCTTTTGAGTTGGCTACCATCATAATAGCACCATCAAACTTATTTAGGACAAAATTTGTGATGCTATCTCCTATGAATTTAATCATTTTAGGATTTCTTTTTCCAAGTACAATAATATCAGGTTGATACTCATTAATGTATACTTCTATTTCAGTTTTTATGTTTCCAATCGAAAAAGAATAATCGATAGGTACATTATAGGCGTCCGAAATAGGCCATAGCATAGATTGTATTTCTTTTTCAATTGCGGTATGTCCTTGGTTAAGACTGCGCATGGCAGATAACTGATTATCTCTTTTAATGACGTCTAAAGGTTTTTTTACATGGAAAAAATTAATTTCTCCATTAACCATTTTAGCAAGACTTATACTGCTTTTTAATACATTTTGTGTAGTATCCTTTAAGTCTGAAAGGACTAGTATTTTATATTTTTTATTTTTCATGATGTTTAACTTAAACTTAAGTTCGATTTTGGCTTTTCATTAAAGAATTCAATAAAACTCGTTGGGTTTTCAACAACCCCACGTTTGGAAACTAATTTTAAATCTATGTTTCGCTCTTTTGCCTTGAATATAAAGTCTTCTAGAATTTCAATAATATCATTGTCTAAATATCTGGTGTTTACTAAGTCGATCTCTAAATAGGTGTCTCTAGGTAAGCTTTCCAATTCTTTTAAAATGGCTCCTTTGTTGAAAAAGGTTACTTCTTCTGCTAGTGTCATTTTTATTTTATGCTTTCCATTACTGTTATCTTGGATATGTAGGAAGTGTGAATTTTGGTAACTTTTTAATAATATCACTATGATACCAACCCCTAATCCTAATCCAATTCCAAAGAGTAGATCCGTAAATACAATGCCTACCACTGTCACAATAAAGGGCACCCATTGTTTCCAACCGAGCGCATACATTTTTTTAAATAACGTTGGTTTAGCTAATTTATAGCCCACCACTAATAGAATAGACGCTAAAACTGATAAGGGTATCATGTTCAGTAATTTAGGGATTAAAATAACCGATATTAATAGTAAAAAGCCATGTAAAATAGTGGATAATTTACTTTTTCCACCCGATTGTACATTAGCAGAACTTCTAACAATCACTTGTGTAATGGGTAATCCACCAATTAAACCAGAAATTATATTACCTGTTCCTTGCGCTAATAATTCTCTATTGGTCGGTGTTACATTTTTATCAGGGTCAATCTTATCAGAAGCTTCTACGCATAATAAAGTCTCCAAACTTGCTACTAATGCAATGGTGAAGGCAGTAACCCAAACTTCGATATTTGTAATGGCAGAAAAATTTGGGAAACTAAATTGATTTATAAAATCAGTGGCATCAGTAGGGATAGGAACACTAACCATGTGGTTCGCACTGATCGAAAGAACCTTGTGATCTTTCGTTATTATAAAAAATATAATCCCCAAAACTACTACAACAAACGGACCTTGAATTAATTCAAATAATTTAGATTTTTTGCTCAGTACTTTATCCCAAAGGATGATGAGTAATAAACTAATAATCCCAATTAAAGCTGGTCCTGGCTGTATATTACCTAAGATACTAAATAATTCCGAAAAAGTATTTCCCCCATCAATTTCAAAAAACTCCAAATCCCAGGCAGATTCCTCGTCGTAACCAAAAAAGTTTGGGATTTGTTTTAAAATGATAATAAGGCCAATTCCGGTTAACATACCTTTAATTACGGAAGAAGGGAAATAGTACCCTATAACACCTGCCTTTAATATCCCAAAAATAAGTTGAATAACACCACCTAAAACAACGGCCACCAAGAAATTTTCATAACCTCCTAGCGCACCTATAGCAGTTAATACTATGGCTGCTAAGCCTGCGGCGGGGCCACTGACACCAATTTTGGAGCCGCTTAATCCCCCAACAACGATTCCCCCAATAATTCCAGCGATTAAACCAGAAAAAAGAGGAGCACCACTGGCTAAAGCAATACCTAAGCATAAAGGTAGCGCAACGAAAAATACAACTATACTTGCGGGCAAGTCGCTTTTTAAATTTTTAAACATACTAAATACAATGATTTTTGCCTTTGTACTTAAATAACAAAGACAGATGAATACTTTATACTATTTTCCTAAAAGAATTATAAAGTATGTTCGGGAGGAGGAAGAATGATTTTTGCTGCATACTGCGAGTTTTGCAGTAGAGAACAATCTACGTAAGTTAAATTTTTTTGTGCGATTAGATAGGATGAAGTATAAAAGTCGTAGGCTATATATTTGGCTACTTCCTTAATTTTTTCCCCCAGTTGCTGTTCCTGATTTTCTTCTTCATTTAAATTGGTCACAACAATTTTTATATCATTATCTAAGATAGTTATGATAGTAGGGCAGGCTAAAACGAATAGCCAAAATGATAATAAAACATAAACTTTATAAATGTTAATCATAAGATTAACAAATATAATAGTATTGCTATTATATTTCAGTTAAATAAAGATTAAAAATTTTTAAGCATTTTTATGCTTTTGGAAGGAATCCAGCCTGTTTTACCATCTGTTAACTTTATTTTTTTCCATTCATTAAGCGTTTCTTCAACATTTACTTTAGCGCCTTCATGTAATCTAAAGGTTTCCTCGCTTCTATTGTTCGGTTCAGATTTTATAATAACTTCAGTATCAAAAACGATAGCAGGTTGGTCATTTTTAAATTTTTTGTATTCAAGATAAGCAATGAGAACAAGGCTTAATCCAATAAAAAGAAACACAAAACTACTGATGAAAGAAATTCTTTTATGAGTAGCGTAGTTTAGAAAATAATATAAAATATACCCCACAACAAAAAGAAACATACATACAATACTTAAATAAGCCCACGCGTCAAAGGATAGTTTTGAGGTTAAGCTGCGATACAGTCTTGACAATCCTGTTTCAGGTAATACCTCAATAGCATCAAGTGTCATGTTTTGAGCAAAGGCTAAATTATTTTTTATTTCGGTATCATTGGGCTTTAATAAGAGAGCCTTTTCGTAATTGTAAATGCTCGGTGCTATTTTGTTTAACTTATAATAGGTATTACCTAAATTAAAATAAAGTTCAGCAGAATGCTCTCCCTGATCAATAATCTTTTGATAATGACTAGCTGCCTCCTCATACGAGCCTTCGTTATAGGCTTTGTTGCCCTTTTCAAAAAGCGTATTGTTTTGTGCAAAACCGCAAAAGCTAACACATAAAATAAGTATATAATATAGATTTTTCACCTTGTGTAAATTTTAAATCGTAGGTATTAAAGTACTATAATTGTTTATCCATTGCCGATATAACTTCACTAGCTTTGGTATAATCTTCTTGCATTTGTACCTCTGAAAAAGGACTATAACGTGCCATTTCACAGTTTTTAAGTAATGCTATAAAGCCTTCCGAAGTATTTGTGTCAACATTCTTTTTTGATAAAAGCTCTATTATTTTGTCCTTACTAAACTCAGAAGTTTCAATCTTTAATTTTGCTTTCAGATAGTTATGCAAGGCCTTCTCTAATGCCACGTAAAACGATTCTTTGTGGCCTAAAGTTTTTTTAGCGGCAAACAAATATTTTTTAGCTAACCTATTCGCTTTTTTAATTTTATTTCCTTCAATATCGCTTGCAATTGCCTCTCTTTTTTTGCCAAATAATATGGTCAAAGGAATTAATAAAAGGGGCAGTAGTAACCATAAAAAGTAGGATCTAGAACCAAAAAAATAAGTATCGTTCAAAGGTATTAAAGTAGTATTTAAACTAATGAATTGAAATTGGTCTCCCGTGGCCACTACAGACTGTTTATTTGTATTTAGAGTGCTCGACGCCGCATTTCCACTCGAGGGACCTTCAAGAACATTGATTAATATTTCATCAGAGTTTAAAGTGGCATACTCCTCTGTTTTTGGATTAAAATAACTGAAAGAAATACTTGGAATTGGATATTTTCCTTTGAAACTGGGTATAACGGTATAGTTATTAGAAACCGTACCTTCCATGCCGCTTAAGTTTGTTCTGACTTGCTCATCGAACTCAGGCTCGTAAACTTCTAGTGAACTAGGAAAATTAGGTTCAGGAAGTTGAAAAAGCTTTAAGTTTCCAGCACCGCTAATTTTTACTGAGGCTTGTAAAGATTCTGAAGCATTTAATGCCGTTTTGCTAGTCGTTACCGAAAAATCAAATTCACCTACAGCGCCACTAAAATTTTCGGGTTTACCAAGAGTGGGCAATTCTTTGACATTAATGGTTCTTCTACCTGCAGACACTGTTTTGTTTGTTGAGGTATACAGTGGACGACCAAAAAAGTCACGTCTACTGCTAGGAACTTCAACCGAGACATCAAGAGATAAGGGTTCAAGTTCTAACTCACCTGTTTTTTGCGGATAAAGCACTACTCTTTTTAATACTACATACCTAAATGGTTTGCCGTCATACGTGCCATCCTGGGCATTGTACTGTTTTACAGGCATGTCTTGGCTCCAAAAATTGTTATACGTTGGGTTGTCAAGGGGCCTAAAATTGGTAACATTGATGTTGCCTACATACAATTTATAAATCACAGTCACGGCTTCATTTAAGTAAGGGTTTGCCTTTGATACTTCCGCTACCAAATACAAGTTGTCATCTGCAACAGAGGCTGCGGTTGGCGGGGCATTTGGATCATCGACCGCGGCAGTTACCTCAATAACTTTGGTAAGTGATTTGTATATTTTTCCATCAATTGAAATACTGGCTTGCCCAATCGTAAACTTTCCGCGCTCCGTAGGCGCTAAGGTATAGGAATAGGTTCTTGAAAAAGTTCGAACTCCGTTAATCCAAGAATTTCTGGTCGATTGTCCAGGCCCCATTATAACTCTAAAGCCTTCAAAGTCAGGAGGTGAAAAATTATCACCGTCTTGGTTCATGGTAAAATCTACGCGTAATCTTTCATTTATACCAAGCTTTTCTTTGCTCACCGTCATATCGAAAGTAACGGCGTCATCATCTTGTGCTTTTAAAATAAAAGCAAAAAACAATAAGCCCACCAAAGCCACAGTATTTTTAATCTTTTGCTGCATTACCAATCCTTTTCATTTTTGGTTTTAACACCTTTTACTTTTTTGGCATCCATTTTTTCTTGTACTTTTTTCTCTTCGTTTTGCATGGCTTCTAAGAGGTTTTGTACTTGCTGAGGTGACAACTGACTGGGTCTTTGCTGTGGTTGCTCTTTTTGATCCTGTGGCTTGTCGCCTTCGTTAGGCTTTTTATTATCTTCTTTTTTGTCGCCCTCTCCTTCCTTATCTTTTTTATCTTCCTTATCGCCTTCGTCTCCCTCTTTTTTTTGATCGTCTCCTTGGTCTTCCTTATTATCGCCTTCTTTTTTTTCCTCGTCTTGGTCTTTCTTATCGTCTTTCTTGTCTTCGTCTTGATCCTGATTTTTTTTATCCTCCTCTTGTTGTTTTTTTAGCATTTCTTGTGCCAAGGCTAAGTTATAACGAGTTTCTTCATCCGTAGGATCGTTTCTTAAAGCTTGTTTATAGCCCTCAACAGCTTTTTCATATTGCTTTTCTTTCATAAACACATTACCCATATTGTGGTATGCTTTATGCTTGTCTTCTTTACTAGTCGCTAATTCCCCAGCTTGTTTAAATCGTGAAAAAGCTTCTCCAAACGTTTCTTTGGTATAATAAGCATTTCCCAAATTATAGGGGGCTGCGGCATTTTCAGAACTTTTTGAAATGGCTTTTCTATAATCTGCTTCTGCATTCACAAAGTCTTTTTCAGCAAGTGCCTTGTTGGCTTCCCAAGTATAATTTTTCGATGCCTGAAGGTTTTTCAATTTCTGCTTCTCTTTATCCTCGTCTTGAGCATTCAAAAGACTTACAAAAAGAAATACCAAATAAACTACATGTTTCATCTTTTTAAATTTTATGTTTAGGCGTTGTGCGGCTATTTTTCTAATGAATTAAATAAGCACAATACGCTATTATATCTATCTTCAAAAACGGTTTCAATGAGTACCCGTGCGTACTTAAAGGTCTACCGTGACTTTATTTTTAATTATTTTTATTTTCGTTAAATAAATTCAATTTTCTTAACCATTTTGTTTTTCGATCTAAAACAAACATATCTAAAAAGAACAATAAAAAACCAGCGGCAACAAACCATTGAAATTGATCTTTATATTCTGCGAATTGCTTGTCTTCAAATTCTGTTTTATCCATTTGGTTAAGAATTTCTTTTATCACTTCAACAGCTTCTGTGGTATTCTCTCCGTTAATATAGGCTCCATTGCCTTTATCTGCAATTTCTTGTAATATTTCTTCGTTTAGTTTTGTGATGACCACATCACCATTCATATCTTTTTTAAGACTTTCTACAACGCCATTTCTTTTTATAGGAATGGGAGCCCCTTTCGTTTTACCGACACCAATAGTAAAAATTTTAATACCTTCATCGACTGCTTTTTCTACTTCATTTTCAGTTGAACCTTCTCCGTGATCTTCACCGTCTGATATGATAAACAAAACCCTATTGGTTTGCTGATCATCGTCATAATAGGTCGATGCTAAATCTATGGCTTGATTAATTGCTGTGCCCTGTGAAGATAGCATATCAGTGTTCATGCTTTGTAAAAACATTTTGGCCGCACCATAATCGGTCGTAATTGGCAATTGTGGATATGCTTGTGCGGCATACGCTATAATACCAATACGGTCACTTCCCAATTGATTGATAATTTCTGAGACCAAACGCTTTCCTTTTTCCAATCTGTTTGGAGCAATATCTTCGGCAAGCATACTTTTTGATACATCTAGTGCAAACACAATATCTACACCTTCTCTTTTCACAGTTTCAAGTTTGGTCCCAATTTTTGGATTTACCAATCCGATAATTAATAACGATAGGCCTAGTAAGAAAAGCAAAAGTTTAAAACTCGATTTAAAGATTGATTTGTCAGGAGTTACTCTTTTAAGAAGGTCCAGATCTCCAAATTTCTTTTGAGTTCTTTTTTTCCAAAACTGTAAAACAACAAAAAGCACCACCAAAACTGGTAGGATAAATAATAAATAAAAGTATATTTTTTCTTCTAACTGAATCATTTTTTATATAAAACTTCTAAAAAGGGTGTTTCGAAATAGCCATTCAAACAAAAGTAAAATGCCCGCTAAGAGTAACCAAGGCCGATATTTTTCTTCATAGTTAGTATATTTAAATTCATCTATTTCTGTTTTTTCTAATTTATTTATTTCATCGTAAATAGCTTCTAGACTATTATTATCTGTTGCCCTAAAATAAGCACCCCCAGTGGCCTCTGCGATAGCGGTTAACAAATCTTCATCTATTTTCACTGGCATCATCCCGTACCTAAATGTACCGTCACTATTATACGCAATTGGGGATAAGGCGTTTCCGTTAGTTCCCAAGCCTATTGTATAGGTTTTAATACCATATTCTACCGCTAATTCTGCAGCCGTTTGTGGTTCAATAAAACCCATATTGTTTTCACCATCTGTTAATAGGATAATGATCTTACTTAGGGCTTTACTTTCTTTAAGTCGGTTTACCGATGTGGCTAAGCCCATACCAATCGCGGTACCATCTTCTAAGGTACCATAAGTTACTTCTTTTAAAGAGCTTAAAATGATACCTTTATCGCTGGTAATAGGTGTTTTTGTATAACTTTCTCCTGCATAGACTACCAATCCAATGCGGTCATTAGGCCTCTTGGTAATAAAATCTGCTGCAACTTTTTTTAAGGCTGATAATCTATTTGGTTTTAAATCTCGCGCAAGCATACTTGATGATACATCAATGGCCATGACAATATCAATTCCCTTAGTGGTTTTTGTTTTTGTAGAAACTTCTGTGGTTTGCGGTCTGGCCAAAGCGGTAATGATCGCCGCTAGCGCTAAAATCCTTAAAATAAAAAGTAAAGGTTTTAATTTGGGCAAAAAACTGCTGGTTGAAAAACCTTTAATTGTTGAAATTTTTAAAGAAGCTATTTGTTCTTTACGTTTTAAAAAATACCATAGCAGGGCTATTGGAAGCAACAAAAACAACCAAAAAAACTGCGGATTAGCAAATTCTATATTTTCAAACATTTATAATTCTGTTTTTACATCAACGGTACTTAAAATCCGTTCTACGATTTGATCAGCATACACATCTTCATCTAACCAGGTTAAGATCACCTGTTGTTGAAATCCTTTACCTCCAAAGCTTAAAATAGTATACTTTCCATTGACTAACTCTTTAGACTCGGGCACTACAAATTTTCCAGAACCATATATTTTCACCCCTTTTACCCCGCCAATAGTAGTAAATTCATCAGTTTTAGTAACAATATTTTTAGCCCCTTGGCTTTCTAAATTCTTGATAAAGAAATCTACTGATTGTTGCAGATCTACCTCTACTGGTTGCGTAAGGGTTGTTGAGGTGACACCGATAGAAAATAAACCTATGGCACTTCGATAACCAAAAATTTGAACTTCCTTAATATTTTCTTGTAATTCGGGAGGTAATTTTACTTCTTGTCGTAATAAAACTTTAGGAGTTTCAATGCTGATTGGAGGAGCCCCATAAGCACTGGTTATCCATTCTTTTTCTTCTAATAGTTCTTTGGTCGGGTGTCCTAGAAACGTATCTTTCACATAGGTAAAACCATAGTGCTTCACCACGACCCCAACACCAATTAAAAATACGGCAGCAGCAGTTATGGCACTAATGATAATTTTTCTACGGTGATTTTTGCGTTCTAGTTCCTCTAAATATTCTGCTCGTAATAATAATTCTTCCTCAGTAGGGGGCGGAATAGCATCCTTGGTTTTGGTAACAATATGTTCAATAGCTTTGCGATCCTCTTCGGCTACTGCGCTGGTTGGTTTAGATTTGGCAAACTTTACCAAATCTGAGGTTTGTAATATTTTTTTAAATTGACTTATGGTTTGGTCATCTAACTTTAAGTTACCAGCATCTTTAAGCATTTCGAGCTTTTCAATGAGCTGATCGGTAGTACTTTCTAGTGCTGAAATATGAACATCTTCTTCTAAATAAGAACGCACAATATCGGTTAGTTCAGAATAATAAGCTTTATACTGATCTTGAATCAAATATTTAGAAGTTTCCAATTTTTTCAGCTCTAGCATAGCTCTATCATAGGGTGCTAAAAGTGCTACTTTTTCTTCTTCCGTTAATTTCTTTTTACGCCAAACGAACCAATATAATAGGCCTATTATGAATATAATTCCTAAAAGTATCCCAAGAATTAAAAGCCAAGGAATATCCGAACTTTTGTCCACATTTATAAGACCTTTAATATCATATAATTGTTGGGCAATGGTATCGACGGGTACCGTATTCACATAGATTTTTAACGAATCAGTAGTGACTACTTTTTCATTTATTAAAATTTTTTGTGGAGGTATGGTATAGCTGCCAGAATCAAATTGCGTTAGCGCGTATTTTTTTAAGAGTATTAATCTTGAATTTTCTCGAAGGGTATCAGTGGCAAAAGATTCTACCATTTCTAAAGGAGCAAAGGTTTGTCCTTCTGGAAAAATAACCTGATCAGTTGGTTCAACACTAAGATTAATCGTAAATTTTATCTGTTCCCCGATTTTAATTTCAGTAACATCTACCCCCGATTGAACCACTGGCTTGGCTTGAGAACTACCATGCCAACTCATAAAAAAAAGACATAGAAATGCAAACCGTTGTAACCACGATCTTATAAATGCTATATTCCAAATTTTTGTCTTCATTTTATTCTTTCCTTAACACCTAAGGCTAAGCATTCTATTTTAATATTTAAATTTTTTTAGTATCAAGCTGTGCCAGTCCCAAATAACGAAACTGATTATCGCCTTTTAAAATAGCTTAATAGCTTTTTCACATAACTTTCATCAACGCGACAACTTAAAACTCCACAACCCGATTTAGAGAAGGTATTTTCAAAATATGCTACTCTTTCGTGGTAAAATTTACCATAATTGAGACGAACCTTTTTAGATTGCGTGTTCACTAATTGTATTTGTCCTGTTTCCGCATCTTGCATTTGTACCATACCGAGATTAGGAATGGTTTCTTCACGCTCGTCATACACACGAATACCTGTTACATCGTGTTTTTTGCCCGTAATTCTCAAGGTTTGTAGGTAATCATCGCTAATAAAATCGGAGAGCACAAAAACAATAGCTCTCTTTTTTATCACATTAGTCAAATACTTTAAGGCGACGGCTAAATCTGTTTTTTTACTTTCCGGTTTAAACTCGATCAATTCTCTTATAATCCGTAACACATGACTTTTTCCTTTTTTAGGAGGAATAAATAACTCTATTTGATCGGAAAAAAGAATTAAGCCTATTTTATCGTTATTCTGCATGGCAGAAAATGCCAAGGTTGCCGATATTTCCGTAATAATTTCGTTTTTAAATTGATTTGAAGTACCAAAAAATTCAGAGCCACTCACATCAACCATAAGCATCATAGTTAGTTCGCGCTCTTCTTCAAAAACTTTTATATAGGGCTCGTTGTAGCGTGCGGTAACGTTCCAGTCAATAGCCCTTACATCATCACCAAACTGATATTGTCGGACTTCGCTAAAGGTCATACCACGACCCTTAAAGGTTGAGTGGTATTCTCCACCAAAAATATGGTCAGACAGTCGACGTGTCTTTATTTCAATTTTACGAACTTTTTTAAGTAACTCTTTAGTATCCATCTTAACTTAGTAAACAGTTTTCAGTAAACAGTAATTAGTTTTCAGTGAAAGCGCTTCTTAGTTTCAAGAGCACTGCCAACTGTAACTGCTAACTGGTTAGGGTACTTCAATCTCGTTTACAATTTTATTGATGATTTCAACAGAGGTTATGTTTTCTGCTTCTGCCTCATAGGTTAAACCTACTCTATGTCTTAAAACATCATGAACAACGGCACGCACATCCTCAGGAACCACATAGCCTCTTCTTTTGATAAACGCATAGCATTTAGCAGCACTTGCTAAGTTAATACTACCTCTTGGCGAAGCTCCAAAGCTTATCAAGGGTTTTAAATCTGCCAATTTATATTTTTCAGGATAACGCGTTGCAAAAACAATGTCAAGAATATACTTTTCAATTTTTTCATCCATGTACACTTCTCTCACTGCTTTTTGAGCACTCAAGATTTGTGCTGTAGAAACGACAGGTCTTACTTGATCGTAGCTCCCAGTAAGGTTTTGGCGCATAATCAATTGTTCCTCGTTCATTTTAGGATAATCAATTACCGTTTTCAGCATAAAACGATCTATCTGTGCTTCTGGCAATGGGTATGTACCTTCTTGTTCTACAGGGTTTTGAGTGGCCATTACCAAAAAAGGTTTATCTAAAATAAAGGTTTCGTCTCCAATAGTTACTTGTTTCTCTTGCATGGCCTCTAACAATGCAGATTGCACTTTAGCTGGAGCTCTATTAATTTCATCGGCTAATACGAAGTTGGCGAATATGGGTCCTTTTTTAATAGAAAAGTCATTTTCTTTCATATTAAAAATCATGGTTCCCACAACATCTGCTGGCAATAAATCGGGTGTAAACTGAATTCTACTAAAGCTGCCCTTCACTGCCTTTGCTAGTGTATTTATAGCTAGCGTCTTGGCTAAACCAGGAACCCCTTCTAAAAGAATGTGGCCTTGACCAAGCAATCCAATTAACAGGCGCTCCACCATATGTTTTTGACCAACAATGACTTTGTTCATCTCTAACATTAATAAATCTATAAAAGCACTTTCTTGAGCAATTTTTTCGTTGATAGCACTGATATCGATTGAAGTATTTTCTTCCATATTTTTTATTTAATTGGACAAGCTAACAAATTGCTACGCAAATTGAAAATTTATTTAGATAACCGCTGTTAACAATTGGTTAAAAAATGATATTAAGCCAAACATTTATGAAGCTTTTAAGGGATTTATTTTATAATTTCACATTCCTATGGGAAATCTTACAAATTATTCGAAAATTATTGCGGGAACTATGACTTGGGGAAGTTGGGGAAAAAAGCTCTCCAGCACAAAAATGGCATCTTTATTTGAGCACTGTTTAAGTTTAGGAATTACTACTTTTGATCATGCTGATATTTACGGGGATTATACCAATGAAGCTCATTTTGGCAACGCATTTTTAGATTCTAAAATAGATAGAACAAAGGCTCAATTTATAAGTAAATGTGGTATTCAAATGACTTCTGGAAGACAAAATGTAGTAAAGCATTATCAGTATGATAAAGCCTACATTATTTGGTCAGCTGAACAATCCCTTAAAAAGCTTCACACCGATTATTTAGATGTTTTTCTGCTCCATAGGCCGAGTCCGTTAATGCAACCTGATGAAATTGCTGAGGCGATATTGACCCTTAAGGATAGTGGCAAAATCAAAAAATTTGGGGTATCGAATTTTACGCCTTCACAGATAGCGCTCTTAGAAACGGTAATTCCGGTGGCCGCAAATCAAATAGAATACTCATTAACGGCTAATCATGTGATGCATGATGGCACTTTGGACGATTGTATCGCCCATCATCGAATGGCCATGGCATGGAGTCCATTAGGGGCTTATTTTAACGAAAATACGATACGAACAAAACGGGTTAAAAAAACTTTAACTTCGTTGATAGATAAATATAATGCCACTGAGGACCAACTACTATTAGCATGGATTTTAAAACATCCATCTAAAATTTTTCCAGTAGTAGGTACCACAGATCCTAAACGTTTGGCAGCTAGTGTAGCGGCAATTCAAATAAAATTAGACCTGCAAGATTGGTTTCTACTTTTAGAAGCTAGCAATGGGCACGAGGTGGCATAAAATAGCCCAAAGGCTTTGCAAGCTTTACGATAAAAATTATTTAAAAAAAGATCCACGGCAGTGGTATAAAAAATTAAAAACATGACAATTAAAAATCCTATAGCTTTTATTACTGGGGCCACTAGTGGCATCGGAAAATCCACAGCCATTTTGTTTGCTGCTAACGGAATAGATTTGGTCCTATGTGGTAGAAGGCAAGATCGACTTGATATTTTAAAAAGCGAATTGAGTAAACAAACAAAAGTACACACCTTAACTTTTGATGTCCGCAATAAATCGGATGTTTTTGATGCCATAAATTCGTTGCCAGAAGCTTTTTCTGATATCGATATTTTAGTCAATAATGCAGGGAATGCACACGGTTTAGATACTATCGATGAAGGGAGCACTGACGATTGGGACGCCATGTTAGATATTAACGTAAAAGGTTTATTGTACGTTTCTAAAGCTATTATACCTAAAATGATCGCTAAAAAATCCGGTCATATTATTAATATTGGCTCAACAGCAGGTAAAGAAGTTTATCCTAAAGGGAATGTATATTGCGCCAGTAAACACGCGGTTGATGCCATTAATCAAGGGATGCGGATTGATTTGAACCCTTACGGAATTCGTGTCGGTGCGGTTAATCCTGGCTTGGTAGAAACTGAGTTCAGCGATGTGCGCTTTAAAGGCGATACCTCTCGAGCAGAAAATGTATACCAAGGCTTTCAGCCCTTAAAGCCAGAGGATATTGCGGATATTATTCATTTTGTAGTCACCCGACCTTATCATGTAAATATCGCTGATTTAATTGTGATGCCCACTGCCCAGGCGAGTGCTACTATTTTGAAGAGAAATTCATGATTAATAAACGCTTACTTGTAAAAAATCTTCTAGCCCATAATGACGAGAATAGTTTTTATGATAAAAAGCGTTTTGTAGATATAGGTCGAAGGGAGGGTAAGGCCAAGTTTTTAAAACATGTTTGTGCTTTAGCGAACAGCAATCCAAGTAATAATTCGTTCATCGTTATTGGCGTTGAGGACGAGGACAATAAAATTGTTGGAGTTGATTTTTTTGATGATAGTAAAATACAAAATCTGGTAAATGCCTATCTTGAAAACCCACCCTTAATTGCTTACGAAAACATCCCATTTCCTCATTTGCCAGAAGGCAAGGTAGTGGGTTTAGTTACCATAAAATCTAATGGAAAAGTATGTTCTCTTAAAAAGAATATTTGGAAATACTATGGCGGATCTGTCTTTTTTAGAGAAGGTAGCATTAGTTTACCAAAAGCCTACAACGTTGAATTAAAAGATATAAATTCTGAAGCCGTTGCGACTATTGAGCTTCATGCACGAAACAATATTGAACTCACCTTAGACGGTGTTATCGACTTTATTAATCATCGGCATAAAGATTTAACCAGTAATTATAAAGTCTTTAAAGAACAATTTGTAATCTGTTGGGCGGGTCATAAAAAAAAGGTAGCTAATGAGACCTATTATTCACGTGTAGATATTGAGTTAATTAATGAGCAAGTAAAACTTTTTTATTCTGCTTTAGATGAAATTATTATACGTATTGATGACGATTCATTTAGCACCGTAGAATATGTGCAACTAGGACTTGGTGGGCAACAACAGTACTATCCTTTGGAAAAAGTAGTGATTACTTTTGAAGCCAATGGCACCTATCAAATTAAAAGTGAATTGTTGTTTGAAGCCCCTCAGTTCGATAAAAAAGTACTACATCATATTTACAATGCCAATAATTCATTATTAAAAAAACTTGAAAATAAATCACGACTATCACCCTCAGAAATAATAGATGTAACTAATTTACCAGCAACCTACCTTATTTGTTATTTAAATGGTTTCCAAGAAGCTAAAGACCATTTAGAACAGGCAGGCCCCGTGTTAAAAGCGCATCACGCAAAAGTATATCAAGCTTTTAAGGATTCTTTGCGAATTTTGAGAAAAGTAAAGTATAGTTAAAAATTAACCTTGCAGCTATATCTTTAATAATTTAATACGCTACTTCTTCATAATACTGATAGCAAAACCACCACCGGGTGCTAATTGAATAGTTAATGTAGAGGTTGTATTGAGTTCTAATTCATCAATTTCATAAGCTTCTGGATTGGTATCCCAATGGGCATCAGGAGCATCTTTATAGATGACAGCTTTATAGGCTTCGTTGGGTTCAAGAAAATCAAAACTCAAGTTTGCTGTTCTAGTATCTTCGTTGGTTATACCCCCTAAAAACCAGTTACCAGATGTTTTTTCTTGTCTAGCAATGATTACGAAATCTCCAACTTCACCGTCTAATACTTTTGTTTTCTGCCAATCTACGCCAACATCGCTAATAAATTGAAAAGCCGGGTGTATTTGTCCGTTTTCCATGTAATGCTCTGGCAAATCGGCTACCATTTGTATTGGACTGTAAATAACTACATAGAGTGCTAATTGGTGTGCCAAAGTAGTATTTAATTCATTTTCTGTTTTATACTCGTTAAATTTGATGTTAAAAATCCCTGGCGTGAAATCTATTGGTCCGGCCAACATTCTCGTAAAAGCAATCGTAGGTAAGTGATTTGGTGGATTACCACCGTCACTAGCCCAGGCATTAAATTCTTGACCTCGTAAACCTTCTCTAGAAATGGCATTTGGGTAAGTTCTTCTTTTTCCAGTATCTTTAATGGGTTCATGAGCATTTATAGCGATTTCTTTTTTGGCAGCCTCTTCTAAAACATGGTGATAATGGTTCACCATCCACTGCCCGTGATGGTATTCTCCTTTTGGAATAATTTTACCTACGTAACCCGTCTTAACCGAGTTCATATTGTTGGCTTTCATAAAATCGTAAGCTTCATTCATTTGCTTTTCGTAAGTTCGTGGAGCAGCGGAAGTTTCATGATGCATAATTACCTCAACATTTTTTTCACTAGCGTAAGCCATTACTTCGTCAAAATTATAATCAGGATAAGGCGTCATAAAGTCAAAAACACCCTCTCTATCATCCGTATTGATCCATTTGTCCCAGCCCGTGTTCCAGCCTTCTACTAAAAGCCCTTTAATACCATTTTCAGAAGCAAAATCAATATATTTTTTAGCATTTTCTGTAGTAGCACCATGTTTTGATGATCCTTTTTTTCCTGTAGTGTAGGTGTTCATATCTTGACTACCCTCTAAGTCCCAAGTAGATTTTCCAATATGCATTTCCCACCAAATACCTACGTATTTCATTGGTGTAAAATAGCTAACATCACCAATTATATTGGGATCATTAAGATTCAAAATCATTTTAGATTCGATTAAAGCACCTGGCTTTTCTGCTATTTGAATCGACCTCCAAGGTGTATTGAAAGGTAGTTTAACTTCTGCTTTTCCTCCTAAAATTTCAGATCCCACAAGTTCACTTGTCATCCCCAAATTTTCGGGGTCTATTTTCAAGGTCATATCAGAATAGTTCGTTAAATCAGCCTCGTGAAAACTTAAATACAAACCATCAGCAGTTTTCATAGTAACAGGAGTATTTATGGCATTTTCAGGAATATAGGTAGCCGCTAAATCGGGATTGTCACGTTTTGATAATGCATCAATTTTCGAGAAATAACTTTCGTTATATAAATGTTCGTAATTATCCCAATCGCCTGGCAGCCACCAAACGGTATGGTCTCCTGTTAAATTAAATTCTGTATTCTCGGCTGTGATCAGTATTTCCTCTAAGTTAGATTGCTCGGGAAATTCATAGCGAAACCCTATACCATCATTGAACACTTTAAAATGGATACTTAGTTTTCTTTTTAAATCAGATTGCTCTTCTAAATTAATAATTAAAGCATTATAATGGTCTCTTACCTGCTCTTGTTCTCCCCAAGGCATAGCCCAAGTTTCATCAACAGCGGCGGTAGCCGTATTGATAATTTTAAAATTGTCTTTTAAAGAAGCTAAGTCTTTAAAATCAAAGCTCATATAAGAAGTGTCAATAATTTTTTTGTCTTTGTAGTGCACTACATAAAAGGGTTGTCCTTTAGAGGAAAGTGCAAAATCGACTGAAATATTTTCATCAGGAGAATTAAGCTTAAGATTCGTTATATTTTTTTGACAGCCCGTTAGTAAGATGCTGGTTATCAATATTAAAATAAAAATTTGTTGTTTTTTCATTGGTTTTAATTTAGTTTTTGAGCATCCAATACGTGGCGTAAGCTTCAATTTCAAGTGTATTATTTTTAAGAATCAAAGAGGTATTGCTAATTAGATCTATCGTTTTTTCAGTGATCCAAAATTCGATATGGTCTAACCAAGACCTATCAATGCTTTGTGGGTGCGTATCAAAATTACAAATAATCAAAATGCGCTCTTTTTCAGCGTATCGTTCAAAAATTAAAAGATGAGGATTTTCATTTTGGTGTAGCCTAAAATTGTTATGATCTGCAAATACCGGATTATTTTTACGAATTTCTATCAAATTTTTTAGGGTATAATAGATATCAGATTCTGGTGTTTTTTTCTTTTCTAAATCTGCGATAGTAGCCCAATTTTGTTGCGGTCTGTTCACCCAACGGCTGTCTTGTTTTTTATTAGGATCACTTTTATAGGAGTAGTCATTAAGGGTGCCAATTTCATCTCCTGCGTAAATTAAAGGAATACCACCATAGGCCAAAATAATGCTATGCATCATTTTAATTTTTTTGATGGCGGTTGTTATATCTTCAGGCTTATTTTTAGCTAAGGCAGCTTCTAAACCAAGTAATGAAGCGGTACTGCCTGTAATTCTGCCATCCCCTGTTTTGGGGTTGTACATAAACATTTCACCTCTTGCTTGTGACCAGCTTAATTTTCGAGTGTAATAATTTAACAAAAATAAGCGGTGTTGTCGCGCATCAAGACCTAGGTTGTACACCTCTTGATCTTCAAATCCTAAACCAATATCATCATGGCATCGAACGTAATTTATCCATGTAGCACTTTTAGGTTTTTGGGGTAAATGCTGTAGGCTTCTATACAACAACTGTGTTTTTGTAGTGGCGATCGCCTCCCATAATAAGGCCATTAAGGTAGCGTTGTAGGCTACTTCACATTCGTTTCCTTTGTACTGCTTTTCCCCAAAATACTTCATGATTTCATAAGGTGAAACAATGGCTTCTGCTAAAAGAATGACGCCAGGAGCTACTATTTGGAGGCACATTCTAAATAAACTTATTAAGGCATGTGCCTCGGGTAAGTTTTGAGAGTCCGTACCTATTTTCTTCCAAAGAAAGGCCAATGCATCAAATCGAACGACATCTACTCCTAAATCAGCAAGTTTTATAAGCTTGGTCAGCATTTCGTAAAACACCTCTGGATTGCTATAATTTAAATCCCATTGGTATGAATTAAAAACGGTCATGACCCATTTTTGCATGTCATGATTATAGGTAAAGTTGCCAGGTGATGAGCTAGGAAAAACTTCTGGAAGTGACCGTTCAAAGGCATCAGGAATCTTGCGGTCAGGATAGGTGTAATAGTAGTTTTGGTATTTTAAATCGCCCTTTTGAGCCTTTTTAGCCCAAGAAAATTCATCTGAAGTATGGTTTACTACAAAATCAAGCATGAGAAACATACCCTTTTTACGTAATTTTTGAGTCAAATTCAGTAAATCGTTTTTTGTGCCGTATTTTTTATCAACCTCCGTATAGCTGTTTACGGCATAACCGCCATCATTTTCTTCTTTAGGCCTGGTAGTAATGGGCATTAAGTGTAAAAAATTAACGCCTAAGGTTTCAAAGTAATGTAGTTTTTCAGAAAGACCATTAATATCTTTGTTAAAATGATCTACATACAATTGCATACCAACTATTTTTTCAGATTGGTACCAAGTTCCTTTTTGCAGTCGTTCTATATCTTGTTTTTTTAAATCAATGGGCCTGTTTTTAAATAGTTGCGGTAATAAAGAGAGTAGTTTTTTAAAGTCTGCTATATGGTTTTCCTCAGGATATAAGGAAAAAAACAGGTCTTTTATCAGGGTGCTGTTGGTGGCTAATCGCAATTCAAAAAGATCATCTAAAGCGGCTTTATCTAAATTTTTAAATTTAGATTTTCCTAACAGTTGGTGTAACGAATTTTGATTCATAGCACTAAGATTCTAATTGACTTAAAGTGGGTAAAGATTCAATAGCGCCATAATTTGTAGTGGTTATAGCACCCGCTTTATTGGCTATAAGTACCATATGTTCAAGGATGTTTTTGTCCTTAAAAATGGTATCTAAGTTTGGTAAATTTGAAATTTGATATAATAGGCATCCAATAAAAGCATCCCCTGCGCCAGTTGTATCTACAGGAGAAACTTTTATACTAGGGATTATTTTTTTGCTACTTGGTGTGCTTAATAAGGTGCCTCCAGCACCTAGGGTTATGGTAATAATTTGAGTGCCTATTTGATGCAATTTATCGCAAGCTTCTTCTAGGTTTTCTTTACCAGAAATAAGTTGCGCTTCTTCTGCACTAAATTTACACAAATGGGAGCCTTCTATAAAAGGCAAGCACTTTTTAATAAAAGTAGCTTCATTATTTTTCCATAAATCAAGCCTATAATTTGGGTCAAAACTTATAAAGGTTTGTGCCTGAATGGCATCTCGAAAATAACGTGAATACGTGTCTTCAAGCGCGCCTCCTAAAAATGAAGTCGCAGCACCTAAATGCAGCATGTTATTTTTAAAACTATTTTTCAGGGCTTTGTCATAGCCTAATTCTTTATCGGCTCCTCGGTTAAAAACAAAATCGCGTTCACCGTCTTCGGCTAACGAAACAAAGGCGAGGGTAGTAAAGGTTTTAGAGCGTTGTAAGAATGAAATATCGACCTTAATTTGATCTAAAATACCTGCTAAAAAATTTCCAAAAGGATCATCGCCCACACAGCCAATAAATGAACTTGCGCCACCTAAACGCCCTATAGCACAGGCCACATTAGCAGGTGCACCACCTGCTTTTTTTGTAAATTCTTTTGCTTTAGAAAGATCACTGCCTTGCTTTTCAGCAACAAAATCGATGAGAAGTTCACCGACACAAAATACTTTTTTCATGCTATTTAATTAGGGAAAGTCTAAAGTACTTAGAAATCTTTTATAATACCAATAATCAATGGGAAACTCTTACAAGCTTACACCTAGAATTGCGCTAAGAGAGCCCCAATTAGCTTTGTATTTCTGGGCTAATTGGAGCAGATACCATCTAAAACCGGTAGCGTATTTTTTGGACAAGAAAGAAAAAGAAAAACCTTGCTACAACTATAGGCATTGTTATGCGGTTAGCTTCTTACAAGGTTTTTGATTAACCACATTTCGAAGAGCCACAATCTTTTTCTTTAGGCACCAGAAGTTTTTGACTATTCCTAGGAAATCTTTAAGTAGTGGTTTTTTTACACTCGAATTTTAAGCTATGGCTAGCTGTGCTTGTTAAAAAGTAGTCGTTGTTTCAGAAATCTCTTAAAAAACAAAATGGGGTATTTTGCCATTTCTAAAGAAATCCTTACCTTCTTACTCATTATAAAAACACAAACCGAAAATGGGACTATTTGATGAAATAAAAAAGAAGCTAAGCAATGAGTTTATAGATATCATAGAATGGCTAGATACTACGAATGAAACCATTGTACATCGTTTTGAGCGTTACCAAAATGAAATTAAAAATAATGCCCAGCTTATTGTACGCGAAGGACAAGTTGCAGTTTTTATCAACGAAGGGCAATTGGCCGATGTTTTTAAACCAGGAACCCACACCTTAAGCACTCAAAACTTACCTATTTTATCCACGCTAAAAGGTTGGAAATATGGCTTTGATAGTCCGTTTAAGGCTGAAGTTTACTTTGTAAGTACACGCCTCTTCACGGATGAAAAATGGGGAACTAAAAATGCCATAATATTAAATGATGAACGTTTCGGGCTCACGGAAATTCGGGCTTTTGGAACGTATAGTTTTAAAATTTCTGATGCGGGTAAGTTTATAATTAATGTTGTAGGTACCGATGGTAATTTTACCAATTATGAAATTAACGAACATTTAAAAAGTTTAATTGTCACTCGCTTTACGGATACCGTTGGAGAGGCTAAATTACCTATTGAATTATATGCTGCAAATACCTCAGAATTATCTGAGGCTTGTCAAGAAGTAATGCAACCTGAATTTGGTCGTGTTGGTATTGAATTGGAGAAATTTTATATAGAAAATGTATCGATGCCCGAAGAACTCAAAAAGGAAATTTTTGAGTACAGTAGGCTTGACAAGTTAGATATGGCTAAACTTACCCAATTTAAAACGGCTAAAGCTATTGAAGAAGCTGCTAAAAATGAAGGCGGTACTGCCGGAGCTGGTATGGGTATGGGTATGGGCTTTGTATTGGCCCAACAAATGGGTGGGCTTATGCAGCCACAAATGGGTCAAGGTCAGCCAGCACAAACACAGGCTTTTCCGCCGCCAATGCCAGTACAAATAATGTATCATTACGCATCGAATGGCACGCAAATGGGACCTGTAAATCTCAATAAATTAAAAGAGTTATTTGCTAATAGAACCATCAATAAAGATTCTTTAATTTGGAAGCAAGGCATGACAAATTGGATGGCATTGCAAGAAATTGAGGAGTTAAAGGTTTTTTTAGGGGGTAACACACCACCACCACTACCACAATAGCAGAACACAAACTAATTAAACAGAATATCTTTTCAATTTTTTAAATTGTTTAGACCTATCTTTTTGTTAATGTCCGTCTTGGGCTACAACATTCGTCAATGGAAAAAACCTTTTCATCAGAAGCTAAAAAAGCATGTGCTAATTGTGGGGCAGAACTAAAATTTAAGCCCGGTTCGCACCAGTTAAAGTGCGACTATTGCGGGTATGAAGAGTTTATTGAGCAAGAAAAGTCGAGTTTCGAAGAGTTAGAACTACAACACTATTTAAAAGTGGTGGGCGCCAATGCATACACCGAAACTATAGCATTGCTCCATTGTAAAAATTGTGGTGCGAATCAACACGTTGAAGAACATTATAAATCACTTGGCTGTGTTTATTGCGGTGAGCCATTAATTAGAGAAGACATTCAAAAAGAAGGTTGGATTCTACCAGGTGCATTGGTGCCTTTTCAAATGGATGCGAATAAGGCGAAACAGATTTTTACAAATTGGGTAAAAAGCCTTTGGTTTGCGCCTGATAATTTAAAAAAAGCAGCTTTAGATGCGGAAGGGCTGCATGGCTTGTATGTGCCTTATTGGACTTTTGATGCGCATCTAGATGCAAAGTACCAAGGACAAAGAGGGGATTATTATTACGAAACACAAACCTACAGAACTAAAAAAGGAACACAAACTAGACAAGTAAGAAAAACAAGATGGCGAAGTGCCTCTGGATCAGTGGATGGTTTTATTGATGATATTTTAATCAATGCATCGGAAAAAAAAAGCCACCATATTCCGAGTAAAGTTGCCTTTTGGAACTTGAAGGAAATGGTAGGTTTTAATTCAAAATATTTATCGGGTTTTGTTACTGAGAAATATACCATTTCTTTAAAAGAAGGCCATCATCAGTCTTTTCAAGAAGCCAAAAATATTGCCTATGCTTGGATTCGGCAAGATATAGGAGGCGATACTCAGCGAATAGATCATGCCGACATAAAACTATCTAACGAAACATTTAAACATATACTAGTGCCTGTATTTATTAGCTCATACTTTTTTAATGGCAAAAACTACAATTTTTATATCAATGGCCAAACAGGCAGTATTAGTGGTGTTAGACCTTATTCTTTCTGGAAAATATTCTTTTTAGTGCTTTTTATTGTGCTTATCATAACAGTAATTGCGATTTTTGCTAAATGAAGAGAACATTAGTTATCGGAGATATTCATTCAGGATTGAAAGCTTTACAGCAAGTTTTATACAAAGCAAAATTAACGACCGAAGATCACCTTATTTTTTTAGGAGACTATGTAGATGGTTGGAGTGAGGCCGTTGAAACAATTAATTTTTTAATTGAACTAAACAAAAGCCACCAATGTACTTTTATTCGCGGTAACCATGATGAATTGTGTTATTTGTGGTTAAAAGAAGGGAAAGATAACCCACTGTGGTACCAACACGGTGGGGAGGCCACCGTAAAATCCTATGGTAAAACCAATGGCAATACCATAAATGTACATCTTGAGTTTTATGAAAAATTAGAAAATTATTACCTAGATCCACAAAATCGTTTGTTTCTTCACGCAGGATTCACTAACTTAAAGGGTATTGAATATGAGTATTTTTCTAAAAACTTTTATTGGGACAGAACGCTTTGGGAATTGGTTCTTTCGATGAATCCTGGTTTAAAAAAGAATGATCAATTTTATCCAAAGCGATTATTACATTATTCTGAAATATATATTGGGCACACCCCAGTAACACGGATTGGAGAAACAACACCCCAAAATGCTGCGAATGTATGGAATATTGACACTGGAGCGGCATTTAAAGGCCCACTATCAATCATAGACGTAGTCACAAAACAGGTTTGGCAGAGTGATCCGGTGCATACATTTTATCCCAGTGAACTAGGAAGAAACTGATTTTAGTAAATTTGATTCAGTTTTAAGAAAACTTATAAGTATTATTACGAAATTTGTAAAAAACAAAAATATGTCAGCAAAGAATATTAGAATAGAGGTTATGCGAGCTATTGAGGGCAAAGTTAATGGCTTTATAGACCAGTATCTTATTCCTACGGAAGAAATTTGGCAGCCAACAGATTTTTTGCCAGATTCTCAAAGCGATGGTTTTTTAGATGCTGTGAAGCAAATTCAAGAAGAATCTAAAGAGCTCGGGTATGACTTTTGGGTAACCATGGTTGCTGATACGATTACAGAAGAGGCTTTACCAACTTATGAATCATGGTTGATGGATGTTGAAGGAATCGATCAACATGGCGAAAATAAAAACGGTTGGTCTAAATGGGTTCGCCATTGGACTGCTGAAGAAAACCGTCATGGTGATGTGCTAAACAAATATTTATACCTTTCTGGACGTGTTAATATGCGTGAAGTCGAAATGACTACACAACACTTGATAGCAGATGGTTTTGATATAGGTACGGATAGAGACCCTTATAAGAATTTTATATACACTTCTTTCCAAGAGTTAGCCACGAATATTTCTCATAAAAGGGTAGGGCAAATGGCGAAGAAAAAAGGCAACGTGCTTTTAGGTAAAATGTGTACAATTATAGCGGGTGATGAAATGCGTCACCATTTGGCATACCGAGAGTTTGTGAAATCAATCTTTGATCAGGACCCAAGTCAAATGATGTTGGCTTTTGCCGATATGATGAAGAAAAAAATTGTCATGCCTGCCCATTTTTTAAGAGAATCAGGAGGAACCATAGGCACTGCTTTTGAGAATTTTTCAAATTGTGCACAGCGTTTAGGGGTCTACACGGCTTTAGATTATATTGACATTTTGAAAAAATTAAACGCTTATTGGGAATTAGATAACATAAGAGCACTTAACGATGATGCCGAACGTGCTAGAGATTATTTAATGAAATTGCCAGATCGTTTAGAGCGCATAGCTACGAGAATGAAATTTCCTGACGATCAATACCAATTTAAATGGGTTGAGGCCAACGGAAGGTTTTAATACATCATTGATTTCAGGGACTATAAAAAATAAGAGACCAGCAGATTGCTGGTCTCTTATTTTTTTATAAAAGGAACACTTTATAATTTACCGGATTTATGCTCAACTTGCCATTTTTGAAGTTGTGCCCATTTGCCTTCATAACACATTTTAGCTTGCATTGGCCACGATGAAGGGTCGTGAATTTTGTATCGATTTCCGCCTAAGTCTAGTATTTTTTGACAATCCGAAACCTTGGTGTCTGATAATTTTTGCCAAGTGTTAATACCAGCATCTTTAAACATGGCTTCGATTTTTGGACCAATACCTTCGACTACTTTTAAATCATTTTCTTTAATAGTTTTACCTAAAATCGCTTTTGCAGCTCCAGCATTGAAAGCATTCGTTGAAATATTTGTTGCTTTTGTAGCAGTACCAGATGCTACAGTTGTTTTAAGGGCTGGTGTCGATAATGTTTCCTTGCAATCTCTTAAATCTTTTTCTAATTTAGATACTTTATCTTGACATAGTTTTAATTCACCATCGTGATCCATTGTTTTTTTGCTGGCAAGACCCCAATAGTACCCTAGGAAGGTAGAAAGAACCCCAATTAAAATTGGAATAATCCAGTGCCAAATAGTCAAATTTTCAAAGTTCATTTTTATGTGTATTTATTGGTTAGTTGATTTTTTTGAACACTACAAAATTTATTTTAACTAGGCTTAAGAATGTAATTTTTTTATCACATTAAATAATTCAGCACCACGAGATACTCTCAAATTTCTCTAAAAGTACTTTTGAAATATTAGCTTAAAGTACTTCTTAAACCTTAAAATCTTTTAAAATAATGCTGCTGAAGCGCTGAGTTATTTGCTTAGGATACCTAAAGTATTAAAAAAATTCTTAAGTTGTTAATTATTAGAGGATTAAATACTAGATGTAGCTTAGCTAATGATTAAAAACTAGGAAGTGAAAAATAGCCTAGAACTGGTTTAAATGCATTTTATACATTTTTCCGTACCGTCTATAAGATGTTGCTTGTACAGAAGATGGTTATTGACCACCTTTAAGAAGCGTTAGGTTAAAACCTTTTTTCCCTTGATAAAGACAAGGTGTACAACATAGGTTTTTTTAGGAGTATTTTTGATTAGTTAAAAAACCACGTTAAGACTAGTTTTATTTTAGTTTAACGTGGTTTCTCACTAACGGAAAATATACTTATAAATTAAATTTAATGCCTTGCGCTAAAGGCAGTTCTGTGGTATAATTAATGGTGTTGGTTTGTCTTCTCATATAAATTTTCCAAGCATCAGATCCGGACTCTCTTCCACCGCCTGTTTCTTTTTCACCACCGAAGGCACCACCAATTTCAGCACCTGAAGTACCAATATTTACATTGGCAATTCCACAATCGCTTCCATTTGTAGAAAGAAAAAGTTCAGCTTCTCTTAAATTATTTGTCATAATAGCTGATGATAATCCTTGAGCTACACCGTTTTGTATGGCAAGCGCATCTGTTACTTCACCTGAATATTTTAAAAGGTAAAGTACAGGAGCAAAAGTTTCGTGTTGTACAATGGCAAATGAATTTTTAGCTTCTGCAATGGCTGGTTTAACATAACAACCGCTTTCATAGCCCTCTCCTGATAACACACCACCTTCTACAATAAACTTGCCACCTTCTATAACTACCGAGGCTAAAGCTTTCTCATAACTGGCAACGGCATCTTTATCAATTATTGGGCCCACGTGATTATTTTCATCTAAAGGATTGCCAATACTAAGTTGTTGGTACGCCGAAACTAATGCATCTTTTACTTGGTCATAAATACTGTCGTGTATTATTAAACGCCGTGTTGAGGTACAGCGTTGGCCAGCGGTACCAACGGCGCCAAAAACAGCACCTATTACCGTCATTTTAATATCGGCATCTGGCGTAACAATAATGGCATTATTACCGCCTAATTCTAAGAGTGATTTACCTAAACGACCTGCAACAGTTTGCGCTACTATTTTCCCCATTCTTGTAGAACCTGTCGCTGAAATTAATGGTATTCTTGTATCTTTCGTCATCATTTCTCCAACCGTATAGTCCCCATTGATTAAACAAGAAATACCTTCTGGTAAGTTATTTGCTTTAAATACTTCGGCAGCTATATTTTGACAAGCGATACCACATAGAGGTGTTTTTTCTGAAGGTTTCCATATACAAACATCACCACAAATCCATGCCAATGCCGTATTCCATGCCCAAACAGCCACCGGAAAATTAAAAGCAGATATAATACCAACAACACCTAAAGGATGATATTGTTCATACATTCTATGTCCTGGACGTTCAGAATGCATCGTTAGTCCGTGTAATTGCCGTGATAACCCAACTGCAAAATCACAGATATCAATCATTTCTTGTACCTCTCCAAGACCTTCTTGGTACGACTTTCCCATTTCGTAAGAGACTAATTTCCCTAAAGGTTCTTTATATTCCCTTAACTTATCACCAAACTGACGCACAATTTCGCCACGTAAAGGTGCAGGTTTCGTTCTCCATGTTGCAAAAGCTGCTGTGGCTGATGCCATAACTTTATCATAATCTGCTTGGGTGGTGCTCTTTACTTTTGCAATTAAGGCACCATCGACAGGGGAAAACGATGAAATTTCATCTCCTGAACCAAAACTATCCGATCCAGTTGATGAACCATGATTTAATTCTTTAACTCCTAAAATTTTAAGAGCTTCATTGATACCGAAATCTGCAGCTATTTTTGACATTTTGTAACGTTTTTATTCTGTTTTGTTATATTTATTTCAAATTTACGAATTTTAGTCTTGAAACCTCAAACTCTCGTCTTAAATTATATTAACTAATGAATAAGAAAAGAATAGCTAAAATAGCAGGTAAAGCCTGAATAAAAAATATTTTACGTTCCACACTATACGCACCATAAATTCCAGCGATTACTACACAACTTAGAAAAAATAGGGCAATATTAGTTTTCCATTCCATATTAGCTATAAAAAATGTCCAAAGCAGGCCTGCTGCTAAAAATCCATTATACAAACCTTGATTTGCAGCCATTTGTTTGGTGGGTTCAAAGAGGTCTTTTGGGAATTTATAAAATACTTTTCTTCCTTTAGTGGTCCATGCAAACATTTCGAACCACATAAAGTATAGGTGCAGAAGGGCTATACTTCCAATCAGTATATTTAATGTAATGGTCATAGTATTATTCTTTAGCAATAAAACGTTCGTCAACAGGCATAACAGCACCACAATTGTCACAAGTACGCAATTCTTTTGAATTATAAAAATGTTTAAAATGCGCTAAGAAATCTTTTTCTATATCATTTAAAGTAAAGTAAGCTTCGTATAATTTGTGATTGCAGTTGTCACAAAACCAAAGTAAACCATCATCGACCTTAAGGTGATTTCTTTTTCTTTCGATGACTAAACCTATAGAATTTTCTCCTCGCTCAGGTGAGTGTGGTGTTTTAGCAGGGTGTAAATACATGTCCCCAGGGCCAAGTTCCATGGTCTTTTTTTGACCATCTTCTTGTATATGTACTTTTATAAAGCCTTCTAATTGATAAAATAATTCTTCAGTTTCGTTATAATGATAATCTTTACGCGCATTGGGTCCAGCAACGATCATCACAATATAATCCCCAGATTCGGTATATAAGTTTTTATTACCAACTGGCGGCTTTAGGAGGTCTCTATTTTCTGAAATCCATTTGGTTAGATTAAAAGGAGGTGCAATAGCCATGTTTTTGAGTTTTTACGAAAGTTAAAAAAAACTCTTGACATAATGCGTGCCGCAATGAAGAACTACTTATCTCAGTAGGTATTTAATTTAAATCCTGAGCTTTTCTGAAAAATAACTGGGTATAGTAGTAATTCCCATTTTTATCCATTTTAACACTTACGGCAGTATGACTATAATTTCCTTCTATTGCTTTACGGTGATCGGTACTTTTCATCCAATTTTCAAAAGCTTGCAAAGCAGTACTATAATTTTTAGCTACATTTTCGGCAACCTCTGAAACATTTATTTCAGAAGCAATTCCAGAAGCTCTTGATGTAAAATTATCATGATTTATGTTTCCTTTAGCAATCATGTACTCTGTATGTACATTGGCATATTTATACGCTACTGGGCTAAATTCTAAAGTATTATAATTTTTAGAGCCTCTATAGTTATTTACTAATTTTAGTACTTCATTTTCAATCAAAACTACATTCTCAGATTCTATTGTAACTGTATCTTCTATTGACTCTTTACCGCAAGAGCTAATCGTTAATACAAATAAAACTAAGATTGCATAGTGCATTCTCATTTTCATAATGTTCTATTTGCAAGCAGGAAGCGGTAGAAAAGGGGATTTCTAGGGTAATTTTGGTTCTCGAATTCCAATACTGTAAGATTATTAAAAATATGCTTGTAATCCGCAAGTGGGCATCATTTTTCGATGAAATACATCTTTTTTTAAGACTTGTGGTGTATGTATTACAAAATTAAAAATAACCTTACATAAAACACCACATATAAGCTACACATTTTTAAAAAATAGTACCCACTAATAGCTAGTATCTTGCTCTATAACATCACTGTTAGGCATTCGTCTTTATCCTAAGAAACATAGTATATTTACTTAAAGAAATATCCGAACATGAACCTAAAATATCTAATTCTAGCCAGTATCCTGTTTTTTTACTCTTGTAAAGACAAGGATAATGAACTAAAAAATCCATCAGATAACCTAAATAAGTATCAAGAATATATTACGGAGGTAACACAGGGAATCATTTCTTCTAAGAGTGATGTTCGTGTAGTGCTTACCAATCCAGTAGTAGCATGGAACTCCAATGAGGTATTAGATAAACAACTTTTTAAGGTTACGCCTAATGTAGCAGGAAAGGTTGTGGCCTTAGATAGCAGAACTATTGCTTTTGTTCCTGAAAAAGAATTTAATCAGAATACAGAATATCAGTTTACTTTGGTTTTAGGGGATATTATAAAAGACGTGCCTAAAGAGTTGAAATCCTTAAGTTTTAGTGTAAAAATACTAGAACAACAGTTTAGTATTTATACGAATGCCTTACAATCTTATGCTAAAGACAAACAATTTATTGAAGGACAGTTGCGCAGTTCAGACATACTTCCATTAGAAATAGCAGAGCAATTACTTAGCGTTAAACAAAAGGGAAAAGAAATTCCAGTAAAATTTGATGGGACGGTTAAAGAAGGAACTTTATTCCAATTTAAAATAGAAAATATTCAACGTTTTGAAGAGGATACAGATTTAGAAATTTCTTGGGATGGTGCAAAGTTTAATATTAGTAGTCAAGGAACAAACACCTTGCGTATTCCAGGAAAAAACAACTTTACCATTTTAGATGTTGTGGTTGAAAATACAGAGAGGCCTTTACTGAGCATCAATTTTTCTGATCCACTGAAAAAAGGTCAGAATTTTAAGGGTTTAGTAGTTCTAGAAGGTGATACTAATGTAAAATATAGCGTTGATGGTAATTCTTTAAAAGTATATCCTGCCATAGAAATTACAGGAACGGCATTACTTGAGGTTTTTGACGGCATTCAAAGTGTAGATGGTTACAAGCTTAAAAATAAATATGAAGAGAGCGTCGCCTTTGAACAGATTTTACCCCAAGTTAGATGGTTGTCAAACGGAACTATTTTACCATCTTCAAGCAATTTAAAAATAAATTTTGAGGCTGTAAATTTAAAATATGTCGATGTTTCAGTAGTGAAAATCTACCAAAATAATGTCATGCAGTTTTTACAGGACAATAATCTAAATGGCAACTATAATTTAAAACGCGTCGCCAGACCAATTGCAACAAAAAAATTAGAATTACAAAATAATTTATCTGTAAATAACGGTAAATGGTCAGCGCATGCCTTAGACTTAAAATCTCTCATTACACCAGAAAAAGGGGCACTATATAGAGTAGAATTTTCCTTTAAACCGTCTTATAGTTCATACAAGTGTAGGTCTACTAATTTTGAGAATACCCAAGCTCAAGGTGACAATTATGACGAAGAAACCGAAGATAGTTCTTGGAATGGTATTGAAGACTACTATTACGAAGATAATTATGATGACTATGATTGGAACGAACGTGAAAATCCATGTCATTCGTCTTACTATTACGATAAAAAAATAGGGATAAACGTTTTAGCCTCAGACATAGGGGTGACCGTAAAAAAAGGACTCAACAAAAGCTATTTTATTGCAGTTAACGATATGATTAGCACAAAACCTATTGCGGGGGCAAAGGTTACTTTTTATAATTATCAGCAACAACCAGTTGGCTCTATTACGACAGATGTAAAAGGAACGACCTTCTTCGATGCAGAAAATAACCAAGCGTATTTTGTTGTCGTTGAAAATAATGGAGAAAAAACCTACCTAAAACTTAACGACGCTAATGTGCTTTCGGTAAGTAAGTTTGATGTTTCTGGTGTTGCCTTACAAGAAGGGATTAAAGGCTTTATTTTTGGGGAACGTGGTGTTTGGAGACCAGGCGATAACATATTCCTATCCTTTATGTTGAATGATAATGCCAATAAATTACCTGCAAATCACCCTGTAAAATTGGAGTTGTTAGATCCTTATAATAAAGTGGTGCATCAAGAAATAAAAACAAACGGATTAGATAATTTTTATCATTTTGATTTAAAAACCGACGAAAATGCGCCAACAGGAAACTGGATGGCTAAACTATCGGTTGGTGGTGCATCGTTTACAAAAACATTAAAAATTGAAACCATTAAACCAAATCGATTAAAAATTAACACCGATTTTGGCGCTGAAATTTTAGATGCTTCAAAGCCCATTCAGGGAGTAATGGAAGTAAAATGGCTTCATGGCGCAATTGCTAAAAACTTAAGGGCAGATATTACCGCTAAATTTAACCCCACAACCACATCGTTTAAATCGTTTCCAGGATATATTTTTGATGATCCAACACGTAGTTTTTCTACCGAAGAACAAGTAGTTTTTAATGGGAAACTTAACGAGGAAGGCAAAGCTAATTTTAGCATTAATCCACAGTTAAAAGGCAAAGCGGCTGGCATGTTAAATGCAGCCTTTGTGACTAAAGTTTACGAAAATGGAGGCGATTTTAGTACCGATGTATTTATTAAACCCTACTCTCCTTTTAACACCTATGTAGGTTTAAATGTGCCAAAAGGCGATAAAAATAGAGGTATGTTGTTGACTGATGTGCAAAATACGTTTGAAGTGGTTACTGTTGATGAAAATGGAAAGCCAAAAGCATCAAGCAATGTAAAAGTCTCGATTCTTAAAGTAAGTTGGAGATGGTGGTGGGACAACGCTGCCGACAATTTATCATCCTACAGCAGCAGCGAATACCGTGAAAAAGTTTTTGAAGAAACCATCAACACCAATTCAAATGGAAAAGGCAGTTTTAATTTCGAATTACAATATCCAGATTGGGGTCGGTATTTAGTGCTGGTTGAAGATACAGATGGAGGTCATTCAACTGGTACAACGGTGTATATTGATTGGCCAGGATGGGCAGGAAAATCCCGTAAAAATGATCCCTCGGCAGCGACTATGCTGCAGTTTTCAACCGATAAAGAAAAGTATAGCGTTGGCGAAAAGGCTACAGTTACTTTTCCCAGTTCAGAAGGGGGCAGAGCTCTGGTGACGGTAGAAAACGGAAGTGAAGTACTAGAAGCGATATGGGTAGAAACGACCAAAGGCGAAACGAAATTTCAGTTGCCCATTACAGAATTATTTACACCGAATATCTATATCAATATTGCGCTATTACAACCACATGCCTCTACGCTAAACGATGCTCCTATTCGCATGTATGGTATTGTTGGTATAGGTGTCGAAAATCCCAAAACAAAATTAGCGCCTGAAATTAGCATGCCAGATGTGCTGCGTCCAGAAGAAAGCATCATCATAAGAGTCTCAGAGAAAAATAAAAAGGCAATGACTTATACCATCGCTATTGTTGATGAAGGTTTGTTAGATTTAACCCGTTTTAAAACACCAGATGCATGGCGTTCTTTCTACGCCAAAGAGGCATTAGGCGTAAAAACATGGGATATGTATGACGATGTTATTGGTGCATTTGGTGGCAGAATAGATCAAGTCTTTGCTATTGGCGGTGATGATGAACTTGCAGGTGCTAAAAATAAGAAAGCCAATAGGTTTGAGCCCATGGTGATGCATTTAGGGCCTTTTACATTAAAAACAGGTGAAACAGATACACATAAAATCACAATCCCTAAATATGTAGGTGCTGTTAGAACCATGGTCATTGCGGGTAATGCAGAAAAAGAAGCTTATGGTTTGGCAGAGAAGACAACACCAGTTCGTAAGCCATTAATGATTTTAGCATCCTTACCTCGAAAAATTACTCCAGGTGAAAAAGTGACCCTGCCTGTGACCGTATTTGCCATGGAAAACAAGGTAAAAAACGTCACGATAAGAATTAAAAAAGATAAAGCATTTACCGTTTTAGGCGAAGCCACAAAATCGTTAACCTTTAGTCAACCTGATGAAAAAATGGTATATTTTGATTTGGAAGTGGCTGATTTTAAAGGTATTGGAAAAGTGAGGGTTGAAGCTTCTGGTGGCGGAGAAACTGCTACTTTTGAAATTCCGATTGATGTGGTGAACCCGAACCCGATGAGTTCAGAAAAACAAGATTTTATTTTAGAAGCTAATGCGAATCAAACCATTAACTTAGAAACTTTTGGAATATCAGGAAGCAATTCGGCACACGTAGAATTTTCAACCCTACCACCTATGAATTTTGATGGTAGAATGAACTATTTAATTCGATACCCGCATGGTTGTGTAGAGCAAACCACATCAGCCGCATTTCCACAATTGTATTTGAATGATATTTTTGATTTAACAGCACAGAAAAAATCAGAAACTCAAAAGAATATTGAAAATGGCATTAAGAATATTGGTAGAATGCAACGACCAAACGGAGGATTCTCGTATTGGTCAGGATTAAACAATGCGGATGATTGGGGTACGACCTATGCGGGTCACTTTTTGTTAGAGGCAGAGAAAAAAGGCTATGTGATGCCTATTGGTTTTAAAACAAATTGGGTAAAATACCAACAAAATGTAGCGAAACAATGGCGTTCTGGTAATTCAAATTCAGACCTAGTACAAGCGTATCGTTTATATACTTTGGCACTTTCAGCTAATGCAGATGTAGCATCCATGAACCGTTTACGAGAAACAAATGGGATATCAAACGATGCAAAATTTAGGTTGGCTGCGGCCTATGGTTTAATTGGGCAAGCGAATGTTGCAAAAGAAATTTTAAATACCGCTAAAATAGCTTTTAAAGAAGATAGTTACCATTCTTATACCTATGGTTCTGCAGAAAGAAATACCGCCATGGCTTTAGAAACATTTGTGTTATTAAAAGATAAGGCGAAAGCACAAGAATTAGCCAAAAGAGTGGCAGCAAGCTTAAACGAAAAGAAATGGATGAGTACACAAAGCACGGCGTATAGTTTATTAGCTATGGGTAAATTTGCTGAAATGGTAGGCGGAAAAGGCGTAAAAGCATTGGTATCTGTAAATGGTACATCTGAAAGTGTGAGTACGTCAAAAACTTTAGCCAGTAGAGCGCTAGCAATAAAACAAGGAAGCAATACCATCGAGCTTAAAAATCAAGAAGGCACTGTTTTATACGCAAGCCTTATCAGCAACGGAATTTTACCCGTGGGTCAAGAAAAACAGTACCAACGTAATTTTGCAGTTCAGACTAAATTTAAAGGGCGCGATGGTTCTATAATTGATGTGACAAACATGATGCAAGGAACAGATTTTGTGGCCGAGGTAACCTTGACAAACACAACCGGAAGTACGATTAAAAATATTGCCTTAACGCAAATTTTCCCTAGTGGATGGGAAATTGTAAACACACGTTTTACTGATTTTGGCGATTTTGCTCAAAATAATGTTACGCATACCGATTTGCGCGATGACAGAGCACACTTTTATTTTGATATGAAGAAGAACGAAACCAAAACGCTAAGCATATTATTAAACGCATCCTATTTAGGCACTTATTATTTACCAGGTGTTCAAGCGGAAGCCATGTATGATAATGATTATGCGGCAAGAACAAAAGGACAATGGGTTAAAGTGGTTCAATAATGAATATGTTAAATCGATTTTTATCTAAGGTAAAGAGCTTTTAAAATCAAGAACCAAGACACTAAAATATTCTAGTCTTGGTTCTTGATGCTTATGGCGAAGCGGTCTTACTTTTATTTTATATAGGGATCCGTATCAAAAATTAATACCTTTTCAAATATAAAAGCACCAATTTCTTTAATAGGTTCGTAAAGTATCGAATCGGTTTTAGTATCCTCTTTAATCAAGCTTGTGGTTTGGTTTACACTATCAAAAAAAATTAAAATAGCACCTAACATTACGGCTACTTTTAAGGCACCAAAAATACTACCTGCAATTTTATTTAATACCCCTAACATAGCAAAATCGGCAATTTTAGTAAACAGTTTTCCTAATAAGTTGACAACAACTACAATGATGATAAAAGTGATGACAAACGAGGCAATGTTCATATATTTTTCATCCCATTGCATATGCTGTGCTAAATATTCTCCTGTGAGATATGAGAAATGAATAGCGCCATAAATACCTGCAATTAATGCAATAAGGGAGGCAAGTTCTACAAACAATCCATTTTTAAAGCCTCTATAAAGTCCAAAAACTAGGGGCAAACCTAAAATAATGTCTAAAAAATTCATGGCTGACTAATTTTAACAAATATAGAACTTTGATTTGTACCTTTGAAAGAATTTGAAATAGTGGTGTTTCAACCGCTATTTATTAGATTAATAAAACTACAATGTCAAGAGATATACAATTAAAAGAGCGTTGGGATATTTTGGTAGAAAAACTATCTATCCAATTTGCCGATGGGGATACCTTAGAGTTAGATGCGATTATTTATTTAGTCGGTGTACAAGAGCTTGGGAAAATTCATAATACCTATAAAAAAGATGAAAAATTAGATTTGATGCATATTGCCATTTGCAGGTTATTAGAGCCCTACGGCTTTTATGTTTTTGATTATTTTGATGAAGATGGCTGGCCGCATTATATCGTTAAGGAAGAACTACCGCCGTTAAAAGCAGGGGAACAGTCTGTGTTAATGAAAGAAGCGATTGTCACGTATTTTGTAGAGAAAGAGTATATTGAGTAAAATGGTCACTAAACCACCTTATTACGCTGTAATTTTTACATCCATTAGAACTGATGCTGATCATGGCTATGCAGAAATGGCGCAACAAATGGAAAATTTAGCCCAACAACAAGAGGGGTTTTTAGGTTTAGAAAGCGCACGTGAAGCAATAGGAATCACCGTAAGTTATTGGGAAAGTCTAGATGCGATTGCTCAATGGAAACAAAACACGGATCATTTAATAGCACAGCAAAAAGGCATTAAAGAGTGGTACAAAAACTATAAAGTTCGCATTTGTTTCGTAGAACGGGAATACGATTTTAATAAATAAGCATCACAAAGGTTGAAGGACAAGATTTTAAATTTTTTCAAAAATAACCCTAAAAAAAGTTTCTTAATTTTTGCGCTTTTAATCGCCTATTATTTTTGTCTTCCCCAACCACTTTTTGATAGTCCTACGGCAACGGTAATAGAAAGTAAAAACGGAAGTTTAATAGGCGCAAAAATAGCTGATGATGGGCAATGGCGTTTTCCAGAAATTGATAGTGTTCCTTATAAATTCAATACTTGTTTATTAAATTTTGAAGACGCTTATTTTTATCAGCATCCTGGTTTTAATCCTATTTCAATGTTTAAGGCAATAGGGTCTAATTTTAAAGCAGGTAAAACGGTTCGTGGTGGTAGTACCATTACACAACAAGTTATTCGACTCTCTAGGGGTAACAAAAAACGATCTTATGGCGAGAAATTCATCGAGCTACTCTTAGCGACCCGATTAGAACTGCGGTATTCAAAAGATAAAATTCTACAACTCTATGCGAGTCATGCACCTTATGGTGGTAATGTGGTGGGTTTAGAAATGGCAGCTTGGCGCTATTTTGGTTTGTTACCCAAGCAACTTTCCTGGGCTGAATCGGCCACCTTAGCTGTTTTGCCAAACGCACCCAGTTTAATTTATCCAGGAAAAAACCAAGCTCGGCTTTTAGAAAAAAGAAATCGCTTATTAAAAAAGTTGCTTGAAGAAAATAGCATTGATAAAACGACTTACGAATTGGCCTTGCTCGAAACATTGCCACAACAACCATTTGCAATACCCGATGCAGCCCCTCATTTTGTAGAATTCATCGCCAAACAAAAAAAAGGAGAACGCGTACAAACGACATTAGATCAAAACTTGCAGCAAAATGTAAATGCCATTGTAAAAAAGAATTATGATATTTTGAAAGAAAATCAAGTACATAATGTCGCTGTTTTGGTACTAGACGTACAATTGAGAAAAGTTTTAGCATATGTTGGCAATTCTCCGACGGATAAATTTCATGAGAAAGATGTGGATATGGTGCGCGCTAACCGAAGTACGGGAAGCGTCATAAAACCCTTGTTATATACCGCCATGTTAGATGAAGGTGAATTGCTCCCTGATATGTTAGTGCCTGACGTTCCAACCCAAATTGCAGGGTATACCCCTGAAAATTTTAATGAAGATTACAGTGGCGCCATAGAAGCTAAAAAAGCTTTAGCACGTTCTTTAAATATACCTGCGGTGCGTTTGTTACAATCCTACGGTTTGCAAAAATTTAGGGATCAACTCGATATTTTTGAACTAGGCGGGTTAACAAAATCATCAGATCATTACGGACTAACCCTAATTTTAGGGGGCGCAGAAAGTAACCTATGGGACTTATGCAAAACCTACGCTAATTTAGCCTCGACTGTACGTCATTTTAATACCAGTTCCAGTGAATATTATAAAAATGAATTTACCCATCCTAAGTGGTTGCAGAACGAGACTATAGATTTCGGTTTAACATCTACCGAAAAAACTGTTTTTGATGCGGGGAGTATTTACTTGACTTTTGAAGCCATGAAAGAAGTAAACCGGCCCGAAGGTAACGAATCTTGGGAGTTTTACGATTCAAGCAAACAAATTGCTTGGAAAACAGGCACCAGTTTTGGCAATAAAGATGCCTGGGCAATAGGCATTACTAATGATTACGTGGTTGGTGTTTGGGTGGGAAATGCTGATGGTGAAGGTAGGCCTAGTGTTACAGGGGTAGCTAGTGCAGCCCCTATTTTGTTTGAGGTGTTTGATGTATTACCAGAATCGGACTGGTTTCTAAAACCTTTAGATGAATTTGTGTCTGTTGAGGTCTGTGCTGAGAGTGGTTTTTTAGCAAGCCCTATTTGTCCAAAAAAAAAGATTGATATTCCTAAGAAGCAGAATTATGTGCCTGCTTGCGCTTTTCACCAAACCATTCAATTAGATAAAAACAAGCAATTTCGGGTAAATTCTTCTTGTGAAGATCTGTCCCAAACCTTTGCGGAATCTTGGTTTGTTTTACCACCCTTACAAGAATTTTACTATAAAAAAAGCCACCCATTGTATAAGGCACTACCGCCATTTCGAAATGATTGTATCGCCTTAAATACGCTGACAATGGAGTTTATCTATCCAAAAAATGGCAGTAAAATTATCTTGGCTAAAAATTTCGAAGGCTATAAAAACGAACTTATTTTTAAATTGGCTCACGCCAAACCAGAAACCAAAGTATTTTGGTATCTCAATAGTTTATTCGTAAAAGAAACCAAAAACTTTCATGAAGTAGCTTTATTACCGGATGCTGGCGTACAAACAATTTCAGTAGTAGATGAATTAGGGAACGAAGCTAAAATTTCGATTACCGTAGAGTGATTGTATGTTTTCTATCGGGTCACTTTTTATAGAAATCCATAGAACACTAAGTTTCAACAGCAAAATTAGCATCTTGATCTAAGTTTTTAATACAATTCAAAGAACCTAAATACTAAAAAATAGAAAGCTACGTTTGCATAATGAACTATACTTTGGAAAAAAAACGAAGTAAAAAAGCATCACTACAATTCCTTGTAATTTTAAAATTCAATAATGAAATACCTTAAATTAATTGCCCTAGTATTAGTTAGTTCAGTGCTTTATTTATCTTCCTGTAAAGAAGAAGCGCCTAAAGTACCAAAAGAAGAAACCTTACAGCCACTAGATCTTGAAAAGTGGGCGAATCAATCAAGGGCAGCTGTCCCAAATCCAAATACTGCTGAAGCTCCGCAAAATGCAGTAGGCGTTTGGCACTATACCTGTAGTCAAGGTTGCTCCGGAGGGGCCGGTCTTGCAGGTAATTGTAACACTTGTGGAGGCCTTTTAGCACATAACGCAGCGTATCATGCAAATGCCAATCCTACCCCGGCTACATCATCACCTTTTGCCAATCAAACCACTCCTGCTTTACCTGGACCTAGCCAAAATGCAGCCGGTATATGGCATTACAGCTGTAGTCAAGGTTGTTCTGGAGGTTCTGGAACTGCTGGTAATTGTAATAGCTGTGGTACTGCATTAGTACATAACACAGCATATCATCAGTAAAATATAGTTTGTTTTACTTTTTTGATATTCGAGGTGCTTGGTGCTATACCTATTTTTAAAAGGCGATGCTAAGGAAATGCGCCAACGTCATGCAAATGCTGTGTAGTTCGATTTTAATTCGCAGCCATTGGGTTCGTTGAGTTTTAACTACATTCGTGCTTACAGTGTACAACATATTGCTTTAATCAAAAAGATTCATTAATTTTCTATATAAATAATTGCCTTTATGAGCATAGAGCTATGTCAACTAGCGCTCTTGTTTTTTAAGAAAATAGCAAATGAAAGATTTAAAATATCTCGCTGCATTAACCTTACCGTTATCTGCACTTATTAGTATTTATTTTAAGGGCTATTTTAGTTATTTTACCCCTTTTTATGCTTTTGTTCTGATTCCTATTTTAGAAGTATTGCTTCCACACGACACCTCGAACCATGAGGGGGAAGAACGGATAGAAAAGGAAAAAAGCAAGCTTTTTGATTGGATGCTTTATTTGAATATTCCCATAATTTTTGGCCTTTTAGGCTATCTTCTTTTCGATATTACGACTCATGCCTATAAAACGTATGAACTTGTTGGTTTAGTGTTAAGTTTGGGAATTGTCCTTGGCACCAATGGAATCAATGTGGCTCATGAATTAGGGCACCGACAAAAAACGAAAGAGCGTTATTTAGCTAAACTATTGCTTTTGCCTTCTTTTTACATGCATTTTTATATAGAGCATAATTTTGGGCATCATGCACAAGCAGCTACAACCGAAGACCCAGCTACAGCAGCTTATAACCAAAGCGTATATTCTTTTTGGCTTAGCTCTGTATTTCGACAATATTTTAGTGCTTGGAAATTACAATCTAAGTTGTTATTAGCAGAAGAAAAAGGCTTTTTCGCTTTAAAAAACGATATGTTATGGTACAGCATATTTCAACTGCTTTATGTTGTTATGCTCTTTAATTTTTTCGGATTAATAGGGGTAGTTTTCGCCGTTTGTAGTGGAATTGTTGGGTTTTTGATGCTAGAAACCGTGAATTATATTGAACATTACGGACTGTTACGTAAAAAAATAAGCTCTGGCAGGTATGAGCGGGTGCGTGAAATTCATTCTTGGAATAGTAACCATGTTATCGGAAGAATTGTACTGTATGAATTAACTAGGCATAGCGATCACCATTTTAAATCATCCAAAAAGTACCAGATTCTCGATTATCACGATATCTCACCACAAATGCCTTTTGGCTACCCTACCTCTATGGTCCTTTCATTTCTGCCGCCACTCTGGTTTAAAATTATGAATCCGAGAGTTCCTGAAGAAATGAAAGTTGTTGACTAATTAGCTACTTAAGTATAGAAAAAAATAGTGTCTCCTAATCTAATTCCTCTGTTAATGCTTTAAATACCTTTTTAGCATTTTTTTCATTGTATAACACCTGATATACAGCATCTAAAATTGGAGTTTTAGATTTCTTTTTGCGCTGTGCATTAATTTCATAGGCACTTTTGGTCGCATAATAGCCTTCGGCAACCATTTTCATTTCCATCATGGCACTTTTTACGGTGTAGCCTTTGCCAATCATATTTCCGAACATTCTATTACGGCTAAAAACCGAGTAGCCCGTAACTAATAAATCACCTAAATAGGCAGAATTATTAATATTACGCTTCATTTTATGTACGCGTTTTATATAGCGTTTCATTTCGCGAATGGCGTTACTCATCAGTACACTTTGAAAATTATCGCCATAACCCAAGCCGTGAGCAATTCCAGCAGCAATAGCGTAAATGTTTTTTAACATGGCAGCGTATTCGGTGCCGATAATATCATCCGAAATCTTTGTTTTTATATACTCGCAACTTAAATGTTCGGCAACTATTTCTGCTTTTTTGGTTTCAGCACAAGCTATGGTTAAGTACGATAAACGTTCTAGTGCAACTTCTTCGGCGTGACAAGGACCTGTAATAACACCGATATTTTCAAAGGGAATGGCATATTTTTCGTGAAAATGTTCGCCTACAATACGTCCTGTTTCAGGCACAATTCCTTTAATGGCAGAGAAAATGGTTTTGTCTTTTAAAGAAGCGCTTAAGTTTTTAAGTTCTATTTCTAAAAATGCAGACGGAATTACAAAAATTAAAATATCAGCCTCGGTTACAGCGGTATTAATATCATCTGTTAAGATCAATTGCTTGGTGTTAAACTCTACAGAACTTAAATAGTTTGGGTTATGTCCCTGGGTTCTAATATGTTCAATGGCATCTGCATTTCGCATAAACCAATGAACAGTATCTACGTTTTCTGTTAACATTTTTACAATGGCGGTTGCCCAACTTCCTCCTCCTAAAACAGCAAATTTCGTAGCTCTATTCATACTTCAAGGGTATTACAAAAAAAAGTAAAATTAACTTTAATCATACAAAATTAGCTAAAATATATTTATCGTAAAATACTGATAGTCAATAAATTAATAATTTTGGCACGAGAATTGTTTGCTATTAAATGAACTTTAAACTTTTTAATTATGAAAACAAGATTACTATTCGGATTTCTTTTTATAGGATTATTAGCTTCATCTTGTTACACTGAGGTTTTGGTAAGCGATGAGTTTTTTGATGAACCTGCTTTTTCTGTGGATCAAGTATTAAGCGCACATGAATTATGGTATGTCGACATTAATGCCACCAAAGGAAACGGAGAGGTGCCGTTTTTACAACGTGCCTTTACAGTAACTTTTGATCGAGGTACTTTATTCGCTAATAACAATATTGCTGGAATAGGAAAAAATGGAAATGGTTTTGGTATCGATGCCGGAATCTATACCCCCATAAGAGGCGCAGTAGAAATTAGGCATGATGTAGACGGAGTTTGGATGTTAGAGGTTTTTGTAATAAATAATCGCACCATAGAATTATTTGATAGCAGCTCAAATACCTCCTACTATCTAAAAGGATTTAGCAGAAGTAATTTTGATTATGATATGCTTTTTTATGACAACATTCAATATTTTTTGCAAGAGTATACGGTTTGGGAAAAAGTCTATACCAGCAAAATTGGGGCTATAAACGATTTTGATAGTGAAAACTACCTACAATTTTTATCAGGTGATAATGGCGATTTCTTTAGATCATCGATTGATTCACCGGGAACTGGAATAAACAATTTACAGTGGGATTTTGAAGGTGATTATCAAGTATTTGATGTAGCTAATGATGCTTCACTAAAAACCATAACATTGAGTTATGATTTTATCGGAGACGATTATTTTGAGTTGTATGTGATTAATGATAGCACGGTAGAATTGTATCACCCAAATAGCGGAACTACCTATGAATTTAAAGGTAGGGGATACATACAATATTTAAAATCTGATGGTGCATCATCATCTAAAAAGAGAATAAAGGTTAAAAACCCTATAATGAACGTTATACGACAGAAAAAATAAAACAGGAAGTTTTCCAGTTTAAAAAGTAACCGTTGCAAAGTTCAAAACTTGCAACGGTTTTTTTGTAAATGTCTAGGGCTAGTGAATGTGTCAAATAATATCAACTATTTTAGTTAAACAAACGTTACCCATTTTAGCCTCTACTTATTGTATTTTTTATGAAATAGGGATGCAGCTCGCTTTGGTTACTTATTTGGTAAGTAAGGTTTACTATTTTTTTTCTAATACGAGACTTTGAATTTTTTTACCACCATCTGTAGATTTCCAAACTTGTCGCTTTTTTTTGTTTTCAATAAAAATCCAGGTTTTTGCAACTTCAGAATCTTTGCTGTCTATCGTAATATAGTTTTCAGCCGTGTTCCAAGTAAATGGTTGTACGTCATTTCGCTTAATTCCCATGACCTCATAGTTCAATTCTTTTTCACCTTTATTATTCCCTTTAAATGTTATCGTACCTATATTTTGCAGTGTTACATTTTGTTCTCCAGGGCTAATCGTTTCAAATTTTGTAACCTTCCATGTGCCTACCATTCGGGGTGAACATGACGTAATGGTACATAGGAATAGCGTACTAATAAGTAGTAAAGTTTTTATTTTCATGTTTATAATTTTCGCGAAATTACAGTATAAGTGAGATTTAGAAGTGCCTTAACCAATAAATTTTTCTCTTAAATGCATACTTATTGTAAATACTCTAATTATGTAGGGATAAACATTTTATATTCTTTTTATTCATCCTTAACATTAGGATATATGGAATAATGTAAAGCAATCAGCTTATAAAAATAATAAAACGTACTTTTGCGCGCTTAAAATAATCATGTGAAAAAGCTCCTTAATTTATTCGATTTTAAACAAAAAGTAGATTATAAAACCGAAATCCTTTCGGGCTTAACGGTAGCTTTGGCCTTAGTTCCCGAGGCTATTGCTTTTGCATTAATACCGGGTTTTTCTCCTTTAACAGGTCTTTACGCAGCCTTTGTTCTGGCCTTAATCACCTCGATATTTGGTGGTCGTCCAGGGATGATATCTGGTGCGACTGGCGCGGTAGCTGTAATTTTTATAGGTTTAATTTTAGAATTAAAACGAAACTTTCCGGGCATCACTCCTGAAACTATTTTAAATTATGTATTTGCGACCGTTATTATAGCTGGGGTTTTACAAATTTTAGCAGGTGTTTTGCGTTTGGGTAAATTTATACGGCTAGTACCACATCCGGTAATGTTCGGCTTTGTGAATGGGTTGGCGATTATTATTTTTATGGCACAATTCCCTAATTTTTATATAAAAGATACCACAGATTTATTGCCATGGCCATCATTTTTCATGATGTTAGGACTTACCATTGTTACCATGGCTATTATTTGGGGATTGCCAAAGCTAACAAAGGCGGTTCCGTCAACTTTAGTAGCCATTGTGATAGTTTCGGCCTTAGTGATTGGCTTTAATATCGATACTTTAACCGTGGCAGGAATTATGAAAGAAGGGCAAACCATCAAAGGTGGTTTTCCACCACTTTCTATTCCAAATATTCCTTTGACTTTTGAATCGTTTAAAATAATTTTTCCCTTTGCGGCTATCGTTGCGGGTGTAGGGCTTATTGAAAGTTTATTGACACTGAATATAATTGATGAAATTACAGATACACGCGGTAGCGGTAATAAAGAATGTGTAGCACAGGGTTCGGCCAATATACTTTCAGGTTTTTTATCAGGAATGGGTGGTTGTGCCATGATTGGTCAAAGTTTAATCAATACCTCCTCTGGAGCAAGAGCGCGTTTATCAGGAATTACAGCTGCGGTCATGTTATTGGTATTTATCATGTTTGGTTCAAGTTTAATAGAGCGATTACCGATGGCGGCCTTAGTAGGTTTAATGTTTATGGTGGCCATTGGCACTTTTGAATGGGCGAGTTTTAAAACATTTAAAAAAATGCCTAATTCTGATGTTATTGTGATGGTACTGGTTACCTTAATAACCGCTATTACGCACAACTTAGCTATCGCGGTTTTGTTAGGGGTAATTATATCAGCCTTAATGTATTCGTGGGAAAATGCAAAACGCATTCGCGCTCGTAAAAGTGTAGATGCTAACGGTGTTAAAACTTACGAAATTTACGGGCCATTATTTTTTGGTTCTACCACGGCGTTTACGGAAAAGTTCGATGTTCCTAACGATCCAGAAGAAATAATTATTGATTTTAGAGAGAGCAGAGTAGCAGATATGTCTGGTATTGAAGCCCTGAATAAACTCACCGAACGTTACAGAAAAGTCAATAAAAAGGTGCATTTAAAGCACTTAAGTAAGGATTGTTTAAAGCTCTTAGAAAATGCGGATGCCATTATTGATGTCAATGTTTTAGAAGATCCAACCTATAAGGTCGTTGCGGATAGGTTCAAGTAGTGAAAGTGATTTAGACTCACCTTACTTTTAAATAATTTCAGCTCAGCTTTTGGTTACTTTAGAACTAGGATGGCGTACTAGATTTTATAAAAAACGCTACGGGTAAAGAAACAAAAACTACTACTGAGGTCTACAGCCTATTTTTTCAAGAATTAAAATAAAACGCTTTTAGGGTACAAAATCTTGGACGCTAACTTTAATAAAAACAAAAAACCGCCTTGAAAGCGGTTTTAAAACTAAATTGTTGCCCTATTTATAGTGTTCTCAAATACTCCGCAACAGCTCTTGTTTCATCGTCTGTTAAGTTGTTATTGAGCATAATGGCGTTGTTATACTCTTTTAATAATGCCTTCGCAATCGGATCTTCTTTTAGCATTTCATCCGGATTTTTCAACATATTCATTACCCAAGCAGCACTTCTTCTTTCGTAAACTCCAGCTAATGCCGGACCAATCATGCGTTTTTCTGGCATGTGGCAAGCGGTACAGACGGCATTGTATTTAATTTCACCTTTTGCTGCTAAATCAGCATCAATAGTAGTAGGAAACTCAATGTTTTTATACGGACCAACACCTTGATTGTCCATGTCCACAGGAACATCAACCTTAGTCTCAACAGTTGCCTTCTTTTCAGTTTTGGCACGGTTCATTTCAAAACCTGCTTTTTTCTCTTCTTTTTTTTCACCACAACTTGCCAATAATAAGCTGAGACTTAAAATTCCAATTATTTTTTTCATGCTATCCAATCTTTTGTTAAAGTACTAAGATACGAATTCTAGTGCTTTAAGTTGCGCTCAAATAAAAAATTTACAGCTCTTTTTTCGGTATAACTTGTATTGTCTTTTCCAAAAAATCCAACGTGACCGCCATACTTAGGAATTTCTAAAAATAAATGGTCATTTTCGGCTGCTTCCTTGTACGGATAACATTCTTTACCCAGAAAGGAATCGTTTTTACTGTTGATGATAAGCGTTGGAATACTAATATTTTTCAAAAATGGCAAACAACTAGCCTTGGTATAATAATCTAAAGCATTTTTAAAACCATGTGCTCGACTCGTATAAACATCGTCAAAATCTTTTAAATTCTTAATTTTTGAAATGTCGGTAATTGAAATTTTATCTGGAAATAATTCTTGTTTTATATGTAATTTTTCGAGTAAACGCTTTTTAAATCGATGGGCATAAAGTGCATTTTTAGGAAGTAACAACTGTTGTAAGGAATCATGCAAATCACAAGGAACTGAAACAGCAACAGCGCCTTTTATTGCTGGGTGGAGTATTTGGCGTTCACCTAGGTATTTTAATGCTAAATTTCCACCTAAACTAAATCCATGTAAGTAAATTTCTTGATAATCTTTGGTCTTTAAAATGTGTTGAATAACGGCTTCTAAATCCTCTGTAGCTCCAGAATGGTAGGATCTAAACAAACGATTAGCTTCGCCACTACATCCTCTAAAATTAACAGCACAAACATCAATATTATGAAGATTAAACTGTTTGGCGCTTCCTGCAATATAAGGGCGTTGTGCGTTGCCTTCTAAACCATGTAAAATAATAGTTACTTTTTTCGATGGCAGATTTCCAAAACTCCAATCTAAATCAAGAAAATCAGAATCTGGTAAGGTAATTCGCTCCCTTTTTTGAACAAGGGCATCAACCTTTCGGAAAACACCAGCATAAATGGTACTTAAATGTCCATTTTTAAATAAAAGAGGAGGTTTATATTTTGATGCAATAAGTGGCATTTATTTCGGAAATGTATTTAACACTTTGGCTTGCTCTTCAATAGCCGTTTTAAACTCAGCTTTTAAACTAGTAACTAACTCCGTAACCGAAATACTATTGTCAATAGTTGCAACGCCTTGCCCTGCTGACCAAATAGTTTTCCATGCTTTGGCTTCGGTATCTAATTCTTTACCAAAATCTATTTTTACATCTTTCTTTAGATCTTCCGCTGTGATCCCGGCGGCCATTAAACTAGCAGCTAAAAAGTTTGCGTGCACCCCTGAAATAGATGCGGTATACACAATATCGCTTGCGCCAGCCTTGATAATCATATTTCGATATTCGTCAGTAGCCTTACTTTCATTTGTGTTTATAAATCGTGTACCCATGTAGGCAAGGTCTGCACCCATTTGTACAGCCGAAGCGATATCTCTTCCTGTGCTAATACAACCAGAGAGCAGTACGGTTTTATGATAGAATTTTTTAATCTCTGCCACTAAGGTCATAGGGTTTATTGTGCCTGCATGTCCGCCTGCTCCAGCAGCTACCAAAATTAATCCGTCAACACCAGCCTCTGCGGCTTTTTCCGCATGCCTTTTTTTAATGATATCATGAAAAACTAAGCCTCCGTAACTATGAATGGCATCCACAACTTGAGAAACAGCACCCAAAGAGGTAATAATTAAAGGCACTTTATGTTTTATACACAATTTTAGATCCGCCTCTAATCTTGGGTTTGTTTGATGCACAATTAAATTAACTCCAAAAGGGGCTGCTTTTTTTCCTGTCTCTTTTTCAAATGTGGCTAATGTGGTTTTTATTTGAACCAACCATTCTTCAAAACCCTCACTTGTACGTTGGTTTAGTGCAGGAAAAGTACCAACAATTCCGTTTTTGCAACACTCGATAACTAGCTCTGGACCAGAAATTAAGAACATTGGTGCTGCCACTACTGGAAGTGATAACGCGTTAATAAAGCTTGCTTTTTGAGACATAGTATGTTTTTTATGTTAGAAAATGGCATGCTTTTCAAGCCATTTAAGGCCAGACTGACGCCATTTTTTTTAAGACAATTTCACTTGATGTATCAAAACTATGGTATTTTTGGGATTATTATGCACGCATACTAAAAATTATACTATGTATTTTAAAGAATTTGAAATTCGTTGGAGTGATATTGATGCAAATCGCCATTTGGCCAATTCGGCATACCTTAATTTTATGGGTCATACGCGAATGTCATTTTTAATGGAACTAGGTTTTAGCCAAAAGGCTTTAGCAGAACATCAACTAGGACCAGTAGTCTTTTACGAACATATCTATTATTTTAAAGAGGCTTTTCTAGGGAAACCAGTACGAGTTTCTTTGGAGATTATGGGGATGAGTGAGGATGGTAAATTTTTTGAATTTCATCATAATTTATATGATTATCAAGGAAACAATTTTGCCCATTGTGAAATGATGGGCGCTTGGATGGATTTAAATACTAGGAATTTAACAGGACTCAAGGGCGACTTTCTCAAGAGTTTAAGCAGTATTAAAAAAGGAGAAAATTTTAGGATGTTAACAAAAGAAGACACCCGTAAGTTCTCAAAAAAACCTAGGCACCTGGTTTAGGTCTTTTACTGGCTAAATAAACCCCTAAAAGTACAAGTCCCATGGCAGTTATCTTAATGCCAGATAATTGATCTTTTCCTGTAAATAAGGCAAAAAGTACTCCAATTAAAGGTTGTAGGTAAACAAATGCACCAATTGTAGAGGCCTTTAACTGTGTTAAGGCAAAGGCATTTAAAAGATAGGTTCCGAAGGTTGTTCCTAGAATAACAAAAAAGATGGCACCAATAATGTGTACTGGTAAAACAGACCATTCAATGGCAGTTACCTCAGAAAAACTTATGGGAAAATTTATGATAACAGCAATCGTAAACAACCATTTTAACAACACAAAGGGATGGTATTTTTCAATTAATTTTTTAACTAAAATTAAATAAGTACCATAAAATGTAGCATTGACGATAAACAAAAAGTTACCGAGTGGGATATTTGGTGCATCTATCCTTGATTCTGCGCCAAAAAGTATTAAGGTTACCGCGCCAATTAGTCCTAACAAAACGCCAAAGCCTTTGGATAGGGTTATTTTTTCTTTGATAAAAAATGCGGATAGGACAACGACAATAATCGGGGTAATGGTCACTAAAACAGCACTGTTAATAGGTGTAGACAGTTGTAGGCCTTTAAAAAAAGCTAGCATGTTTATGACCATACCTGCGATGGAGCAGACAAGGATGCGCCACCAATCACCACGATCTATTTTTTGCTTGGGCGCAAAGGGTGCGATGGCCCAAAATAAAAGGGCAGCACCAGAAACCCTAAGGAAAATAAATCCAAAAGGCTGCACATAGGTAGGCATAACCTCTTTGGCAATCGTGTGGTTTAAACCATAGATTAAAGTGGCAAAAAAAGCGGCTATTATAGCTAGCGTTCTATGATTCAATCGTTTATTTTAAGTTTAGCTGCGGCTACCACTTTGGCACTATTGCCTATAAAAATCTGATCATCTACTAAGACTACAGGTCGTTTTAAAAAGGTATAATGTTCTAAAATTAATGCTTTGTAATTAGCTTCGGATAGCGACTTTTCATGAAGTCCTTTTTCACGGAATAAGCGAGCTCTTTTGCTGAATAAAGCTTCGTAACTACCTGCTAAAGCATGCATTTCCTCTAATTGGTCAGGAGTAATAGCTTCTGTTTTTATGTCTTGAAATACAAAATCGACCAAAGGTTCTAAGGCTTTAATAATTTTTTGACATGTATTACATGTACTTAAATGGTATATTTTTTTCATTTGTATTTCGATGGTTAGGGGGTCATTATTTTAAGTAAGCGTTTATAAGCTGTATCACTTGTTTTTTTTAACCCCGTTTATTTTGAGCAAGTACGTGCTTTCACACTTAAAATATTTTAAAGTACAAAGAAACCTAATTATAAGGAAATGTTCTATTTTTAACCCTGAATTAAATTTATAACAATTGGAAAAGCTATTTAATATCACCTTACAGAACAGAAAAATACTGTATAAATTTCTTAAAGACACACCAAGAGCGCAATTACTTGAAATCCCAGAGGGCTATAGAAATAATATTTGGTGGAACATTGCCCATGTGGTGGTGACTCAGCAAATTTTAGTCTATAAGTTAAGTGGTTTACCGATGCGTATTTCCAATGAATTAGTGGATAAATTCATGAAGGGAACGGTGCCAGATGGGACAGCTACGGATGAGGAATTTGAAGCTATTAGTGGTTTTTTGTTTTCGACGATAGAATGGACGCAAGAAGATTATGAAAAAGGAAAATTTACGACCTTTAATTCATACACTACAAGTGTGAATATAACCTTAGATACTGTTGAAGACGCCTTGGCTTTTAATATTTATCATGAAGGCATTCATCTAGGCGCCATCTTATCTTTGTTTAAGATGATTACTACATCATAATTTAGCCTCCTTTTTGACAACATTTTGCAGGCTATTTGTACTTGTTGAATGGGTTCTTGTCTTTTTTATAAAGACTTGGGAAGGATTTTTACAGAAAGAAAGGACTCAATCTCAGTATAAGGTAGGGTCATAAAAATTGGGCCGTCGGCATAGGAAGCAATTTCATATTGATTGTAAATTAATTGTACCCCTTTTTTTGTGAATCCTAGGTTATTTGGCAAATAAAAACGCTCACCTTCAAACATGAAACCAGTGCTATTAATTTCACTATTTTGTGGAATATCTTCTTGAATTTTAAATTTGGTTTCGGCAAAATGCTCAAAATCATCTATTTCTTTAAAAAGCTCCCAATTTTCGAACAATTCGTTTTTCTTTTTATTAAAGTTTAAAAAGCGCAATGTAGAATGGCCGTGAGCCCCACCCGTAAAAATATAAGTGTCTAATTGAATGGTTAATACATCTTTGTTTTCATAGGTTATTTCACTTTTAATAATAGCCTCCCAATCTATGCTCTCTTCTGGATACATATCCCTTAAATCCTGAAACTCTTTTTTAAACGCCGCAATGGCCTCTTCAATACTCGCATTTTCTGCATTTCCTTCGAAATTTAATTGGCGTACAATTTCTTTTCGCAACGCAGTGTTAACTGCAATTCCTAAATCTGTTTCCTTGTTAAACTCAAAAATAGCAATAGCTACCGTCGCACAGTCTATACACGGGTCGCTCTCATAGTTTAAGGGAACGTAAGCTACTTCTTCTTTATTTTTACAACCCATGACACTGATTAAAAGAAGTAAGAAAAGTATTTGTATCTTCATTTTGAAATGTAATTATATAACGTTGATGTACTACTGATTTTTGCACAAAGATAAGCGTACATGGAATAGTTAAGTCATCTTATATGAAGGAAAATAAGTTAAAATTTAACAGTATCGTTATTCATGGAGGTCAAGCGCCAGATAAAGCTTATGGGGCGGTAATGCCTCCTATTTATCAGACATCAACCTATGCTCAAAAATCACCTGGAGAGCATTTAGGCTATGCCTATTCAAGAAGCGCCAACCCAACACGTAGTGCCTTAGAAAAGTCTTTGGCAAGTATAGAAAATGGGGAGTACGGACTGGCATTTGCTAGTGGTTTAGCTGCCATCGATGCGGTCCTTAAACTTTTAAATCCTGGAGACGAAGTAATTGCTACCAATGACTTGTATGGAGGGAGTTATCGCTTATTTAATAGAATCTTTGAAAAGTATGGTTTAGTTTTTCATTATGTAGATATGCAAAACGCCAATACCATTGAAACGCTAATAACACTTAAAACAAAGTTAATTTGGCTAGAAACACCAACAAATCCAATGATGAATATTATTGATATTGCGGCCGTAGCAGCAATGACAAAAAAACACCATTTGCTATTGGCCGTTGATAATACCTTTGCCAGTCCTTATTTACAACAACCCTTAAATTTAGGGGCGGATATTGTCATGCACTCCGCTACCAAATATTTAGGAGGTCATAGCGATGTGGTGCTGGGTGCCTTGGTGGTGAACGATATTGATTTAGCAGATAAACTCTACTTTATTCAGAATGCAAGTGGTGCAGTTTCTGGGCCTATGGATAGTTTTTTGGTACTACGCGGAATTAAAACATTACATGTACGTATGCAACGCCACTGTGAAAACGGATCCATAATAGCTCACTATCTGGCTGAGCATCCCAAAGTTGAAAAAGTCTATTGGCCTGGTTTTGAAAACCATCCAAATTACAGCATAGCAAAAAAGCAAATGAAAGCTTTTGGAGGAATGATTTCGTTTATCCCGAAAGGAAGTACTTATACAGATGCAAAAAGAATTGTAGAAAATTTAAATGTTTTTACCTTGGCAGAGTCCTTAGGAGGCGTCGAAAGCTTAGTGGGTCATCCGGCGAGTATGACTCATGCCAGTATTCCCAAAGAAGAACGAGAAAAAGTAGGTGTGGTTGACGCCCTAATAAGATTAAGTGTTGGTATTGAAGACGTTTCTGATCTCATTGCAGATTTAGAACAGGCTTTAAAGTAAAATGAAATGCGTAGCACTATATGCTAAAATTATTTTTTTTCGAACGGCTAAAGTGGAATAGCCTCTTTTGAAAAGGGTATCAGTCAATTAAAAGGGCCTTTTAGACATTAGGGGAGTAAAAAACCAATTCAATATTAATAAATAACTGGGAATTTTTTAGATGATTTTCAAAGAAAACGTACAATCGTATTCTATTTTTTATAATATAAACACAATTTAATTGTCATAATAGTATAATTTTGTGCATATATTTTATATTTGACAATAACACCTATTTTAAATAATAAACTAACAGCATTTAACAAGACTAATGGAGGATAAAATAAAGTTATTTATGGACGAGGTAAAGACTAGAAATGGTCATGAACCAGAGTTCATTCAGGCAGTACAAGAAGTAGCAGAAACAGTAATCCCGTATATTGCGAAACACAAAATATACAACGGTAAGAATATTTTATTGCGCATGGTGGAACCTGAGCGATTAATTTCTTTTAGAGTCGCTTGGGTAGATGATAAGGGCGATATTCACGTGAATAGAGGCTATAGAATACAGATGAATTCTGCAATTGGACCGTACAAAGGTGGATTGCGTTTTCACCCTTCAGTCAATGCCAGTATCCTTAAATTCTTAGCCTTTGAGCAGGTCTTTAAAAACAGCTTAACAACATTGCCTATGGGTGGTGGTAAGGGTGGTTCTGATTTTGATCCAAAAGGCAAATCAGACGATGAAGTGATGCGTTTTTGCCATGCCTTTATGCTAGAATTAAACCGTCATATTGGCCCAAATACCGATGTCCCTGCGGGCGATATAGGCGTTGGTGCTCGTGAGATTGGTTTCTTATTTGGTATGTATAAGAAAATCAGAAACGAATTTACAGGAGTTTTAACAGGTAAAGGGCGCTCTTGGGGCGGTTCGTTAATACGTCCTGAAGCAACAGGGTACGGTACTGTATATTTTGCAAATAGTATGTTGCAAACACAGGGAAAAGATTTTAAGGGTAAAACAGTGACTATTTCTGGTTCAGGAAACGTAGCTCAGTTTGCCGCAGAAAAAGTATTGCATTTAGGCGGTAAAGTGTTAACACTTTCAGATTCTCAAGGGTATATTTACGATAAAGAGGGCATTGACGAAGAAAAGTTGGCCTTTGTGATGGACTTGAAAAACAATAAACGTGGTCGTATTTCTGAATATACAGAGGTATATACATCCGCTACCTTCCACAAAGGAGTAAATCCTTGGGAAGTAAAATGTGATGTTGCTTTGCCTTGTGCCACGCAAAATGAATTGGATGGAGAAGATGCTAAAACATTAATCAAAAATGGATGTATTTGTGTTGCTGAAGGTGCCAATATGCCTTCTACTCCTGAAGCTATTCATGAATTTCATCAGGCAAAAATATTATTTGCTCCAGGCAAAGCATCAAATGCCGGTGGAGTAGCAACATCTGGTCTTGAAATGTCTCAAAACTCGTTGCGTATTAGCTGGTCGAGAGAAGAAGTAGATAGTCGTTTAAAAGATATTATGAGCGATATTCACGATTCATGTATTGCATACGGCAAAGAGGATGATGGCTATTGCAACTATGTAAAAGGCGCAAACATTGCCGGTTTTGTAAAAGTGGCCGATGCTATGTTAGCACAAGGGGTAATATAAGTTAAAAACCCTAAGAAAAATAAAAAGCGAAGTTTCTGTCAAGAAGCTTCGCTTTTTTTGTTTGAAACCAGAAAGTAAATCCCATAGTCCATAAATTCAAAATACTATCTTTGCCGCAACCTAAACCGGCAACATGCAAGTCACCACCAAAGCCATTGTGTTATCTTCTTTAAAATATGGGGATACAAGCTTAATTGTAAAAGCTTTTACGGCTTCTGACGGTATAAAAAGCTACTTACTAAAAGGCGTTTTAGCATCAAGACGAGGAAAATTGAAAACTGCTTATTTTCAATTGTTATCCCAACTAGAAATTGTGGCGTATCATAAAAATAAGGGTACTTTAGAAACGATTCGAGAGGCGAAAATAAATTATCAGTATCAAAGTTTACAAACGAATGTTGTAAAAAATGCCTTAACTTTTTTTTTGGCAGAAATGTTGAGCAATAGTCTTCAGGAAGAAGAAAGCCACCAAAATTTATTCAATTTTTTAGAAGCATCCCTGCAATGGTTAGATACCAATGATGAGATCTCAAATTTTCATATTTATTTTTTGCTTGTTTTAAGCAAGTATCTCGGTTTTTATCCGGAGACTTCTGATTTAAATGCTCCTTATTTTGATCTTCAAGAAGGAGCTTTCGTTATGGCACCATCATTAAATTCTTTAATTTCCGGAGAAAATTTAAATTATTTCAAACAGTTTTTAGGCATAAATTTTGATACAGTACATACTATAAAAATGAACAAGAAAAACAGACAAGAGCTGTTAAATTTGCTTGTTCTTTATTATGAATTACATTTGCACGGATTTAGAAAGCCTAAATCTCTTATGGTTTTAAATGAAGTTTTTAGTTGACATGTATAAAATTATATTTGGTATATGTTTCTTTTTTTTTCAGCTAAATGTAGCTCAAGAAGTTAGCGTTTTAGACTTTGATTCAAAAGATCCTATTTCGAATGTAGCTGTTTTTAATGCTGCCAAAACAAAAACCACCTTAACCAATTCTGAGGGCACTTGTGATTTATCGGCCTTTGACCCTAACGAAGCTATTTTTTTTAAGCATTTAGGGTATGAAATGTATCGTACTACAAAACAAGCCATACTAAAAAAAAAGAACATCTTATTTTTAATTCCCTTATCTCAACAATTAGATGAGGTAGTGATGTCTATCTCCAAATGGCAGCAACAGAAAAAAGAAATTCCCAATAAAATTATAAGTATTGACGCTAAAACAATAGCGTTCGCAAATCCACAAACATCGGCCGATCTACTGCAACAGAGCGGAAAAGTATTTGTCCAAAAGAGCCAACTAGGTGGGGGAAGCCCAATGATTAGAGGTTTTTCGACCAATAGATTATTACTTTCGGTAGATGGCGTTCGCATGAACAATGCCATTTTTAGAGGCGGTAATATTCAAAATGTGATTTCAATAGATCCTTATACTATTAAAAATACAGAAATTATTTTTGGCCCAGGATCTGTAATTTACGGTAGTGATGCCATTGGTGGTGTGATGAATTTTTTTACAAAAAAAGCACAATTTTCAAGTACCGATGCTTCTGAGTTTTCAGGAAATGCTGACTATCGATTATCAACAGCAAATTCTGAAAATACAGGTCATTTCGATTTTAATTTTGGAAAGAAAAAATGGGCTTTTTTAACTAGTGTCAGCTATAATAGTTTTGGAGATTTAAGAATGGGTAAATTTGGTCCAGATTCTTATCTTAGAAATAATTTTGTACAGACCATAGACGGTGTAGATACTCTAGTGCCTAATGAAAACAGCCTAAAGCAAGTTCCTACGGGCTATGATCAAATAAATCTTTTACAGAAAATTGCCTTTAAACCTAATTCTGATTGGGCATTTAATTGGAGTAATTATTATTCAGAAACATCGAACTACTCTAGGTATGACCGCTTAATTCGTCCTGATAGAACTGGTGACGGTTTGCGTTCAGCAGAATGGTTTTATGGGCCTCAAAAGTGGTTGATGAGTAATTTGCAAATTAATAAAAAAGGCAAAAATCTATTTTATGACCAATTTAAAATAACGACGGCCTACCAGCATTTTGAAGAAAGTAGAAATGACCGTAATTTTCAAGACGATATCCGGTACGCTACTAAAGAAAAACTAGATGCCTTTTCCACAAATATTGATTTTGAAAATAAAAAAATTGGGGATTTACAATTGTACTACGGGGGAGAATACATTTTTAATAAAGTTTATTCCACTGGATTTCAAAAAAATATACAAACAAATATCACTGCTCCAACAGCGAGTAGATATCCCGACGGTGCAACCTGGCAAACCTTAGCTGGGTATGTAAATGCATCGTATAAAATACAACCTAATTTAACACTTTTATCAGGAGTTCGCTACAGTCATGTTTGGGTTGATGCAGAATTTCAAGGAGATTTTTATACTTTTCCTTTCGATAATGCCGATTTAAGCACGGGAGCGCTCACGGGCAGTTTAGGTGTAAGTTGGTTTCCCAAAGCAGATTTACAGATTACCGCAAATGCATCTACTGGGTTTAGAGCGCCGAACATTGACGATATTGGCAAAATATTCGATTCCGAACCTGGGTCAGTAGTAGTGCCAAATCCAAATTTAGAGCCTGAATATGCCTATAATATGGATTTTGGAATTCAAAAAAACATAAGAGATAAGCTCACCTTAAAGGGAGCCACTTTTTACACCTATTTAGTAGATGCCTTAGTGCGAAGAGATTTTCAGTTTAATGGATTAAATGAAATTGAATATAATGGAGAATTAAGCAATGTTCAGGCCATACAAAATGCGGCTAAAGCCTATGTATATGGCTTTGAGTTTGGAATAGATGTATACTTTACAGAACGCATATCTTTAGGATCTAACCTAACCCTTACCCAAGGTATAGAGGAGGAAGAGGATGGTACCGATTCTCCAGGAAGGCATGTAGCTCCTACTTTTGGAGACGTGCATTTGACTTGGAAAAATCAAAGGCTAAAAACTGACTTATTTCTAAATTTTAATGGAGAGATAGCCGCTGAGGATTTGGCGATGTCCGAACAGAGTAAAGATTACATGTATGCGGTTGACGCGAATGGAAATTCATATTCACCTGCATGGCATACCTTAAATTTTCGTTCAAACTACACAATTTCTAATGCCTTAAATACCTCATTAAGCATAGAAAATATTACCAACCAACGGTATCGCAGTTATTCTTCGGGGATTGTTGCACCAGGAAGAAATTTAATACTAGCCTTGGGATATAAATTTTAAAAATTGAACTAAAAATAAGCTCTAAAATACGCTAGCATTAATTTCTAGACGGTATTTAGTACTCGTAGAAGGAAATAGAGCTCTATTGTTTTAGCTTATCTCTAGCTTTTTGTAGCGTTTACAATCACTTTTCTCATTTTAGTAGTCTAGATTTTTTACGTTTATGGTGAATATTTTGCTTTATATTTTTGCCATTTTTTAAGCAATAAAAATCATATTTATGCATCGATGCATATCATTTTAAACTTAAGACGATTTATTCAATCTAAATTTATAATTTTGCAGCCTTAAAATGTAGTACCAGAAGCAGTTAATTATGAAGTTTGCGGAATATAAAGGATTAGATTTACCAGTAGTTGCAGAAGAAGTTTTAAACTATTGGAAAGAACATACTATTTTCGAAAAAAGTATCACTAGCCGAGAAGGTAACCAAAGCTATGTGTTTTTTGAAGGGCCACCTTCAGCCAATGGAATGCCTGGTATTCATCACGTGATGGCTAGAACCATCAAAGATATATTTCCACGCTACAAAACCATGAAAGGTTTTCAAGTAAAGCGCAAAGCTGGCTGGGATACCCATGGTTTGCCAATTGAATTAGGTGTTGAGAAAGAATTAGGGATCACCAAAGAAGATATTGGCACTAAAATATCAGTTGAAGACTATAACGCTGCTTGTAAAAAAGCGGTCATGCGCTACACGGATGTTTGGAATAGAATGACCGAGCAAGTGGGCTACTGGGTAGATATGGAAGATCCATACATTACCTATAAGTCTAAATACATGGAAAGCGTATGGTGGTTGCTAAAGCAAATTTACGATAAAGGCTTAATCTACAAAGGCTATACTATTCAGCCTTATTCACCAAAAGCAGGAACAGGATTAAGTTCGCACGAATTAAATCAGCCTGGTACTTACCAAGATGTTACCGATACCACAGTTACAGCCCAATTTAAAAGTCGCCTAGCTCCTAAAGGTGATACCAAAAACGATATTTTTAAAGCATTTAAAATTTCTCCTCCAGCAGAAGGCTTGGAGGAAGATTTCTTTTTCATTGCTTGGACTACAACCCCATGGACATTACCTTCAAACACAGCCTTAACGGTGGGGCCAAAGATTGATTACGTGTTGGTAAAAACATTTAATCAGTATACCTTTGATCCTATTCACGTGGTATTAGCCAAAAATTTAGTACAAAAACAATTTGCCGGTAAGTTTTTTGAAGCTAAAACCGAAGATGACTTTGCTAACTTTTCAAATGAAGATAAAAAGATTCCCTTTAAAATTATAGCAGAAACAAAGGGTGTAGATTTAGTGGGTATCGAATATGAACAATTGATAGATTATGTACAGCCCTACCAAAACGCACAAAATGCCTTCAGAGTCATTGCCGGAGATTTTGTAACGACCGAAGATGGTACTGGTATTGTACATACAGCCCCTACTTTTGGTGCTGATGATGCTTTTGTAGCCAAACAAGCAGTACCCGAAATTCCGCCTATGTTGGTTTTGGATAACAATAACAATCCAGTTCCTTTAGTTGATTTACAGGGTAAATTTAGACCAGAATTAAAAGAATTTGGGGGTAAATACGTAAAAAACGAGTATTACGAAGAGGGCGAAGCACCGGAACGTTCTATTGACGTAGAAATAGCCATTAAACTAAAAGAAGAAAATAAGGCCTTTAAGGTTGAAAAATATGTACACAGTTATCCTAACTGCTGGCGTACGGATAAGCCTATCTTATATTATCCCTTAGATTCTTGGTTTATAAAAGTAACGGAGGTTAAAGACCGAATGTTTGAGCTGAACCAAACTATCAATTGGAAGCCTAAAGCCACGGGAGAAGGTAGATTTGGAAATTGGCTAGCGAATGCAAACGACTGGAACTTATCACGTTCTCGTTATTGGGGAATTCCACTTCCTATTTGGCGAACTGAAGACGGAAAAGAAGAAATCATGATAGGCTCAGTCGCTGAATTAAAAGCAGAAATGCAAAAAGCTATAGCGGCAGGAGTTCTTGAAAATGATATTTTTGATAGTTTTGAAGTTGGGAACATGACCGAAGAAAACTATGATAAAATAGACCTGCATAAAAATATTGTAGATCAAATTACCTTAGTTTCCGCGTCTGGCAAACCTATGAAACGTGAAAGTGATTTGATCGATGTTTGGTTTGATAGTGGAGCTATGCCCTATGCACAATGGCACTACCCATTTGAGAATAGCGATTTAATTGATGAAAATAAAACTTTTCCAGCAGATTTTATTGCTGAAGGCGTAGACCAGACTAGAGGATGGTTTTACACCTTACATGCCATTGCAACCATGGTTTTTGATTCAGTGGCCTATAAGAATGTCGTTTCAAACGGCTTAGTCTTGGATAAAGAAGGTAAAAAAATGTCGAAGCGTTTAGGTAATGCTGCAGATCCTTTTGAAACGATGAATGAACATGGTGCGGATGCAACACGTTGGTACATGATTTCTAATGCTAATCCTTGGGACAATCTTAAATTTGATATTGAAGGCATTGCAGAAGTAAAACGTAAGTTTTTTGGAACATTATACAATACCTATTCGTTTTTTGCACTGTATACCAATATTGATAAATTTCAATATACAGAGGCAGAAATTCCTTTACAGGAACGCGCAGAAATAGATCAATGGATTTTATCGGAACTACATTCGTTAATTAAAACAGTAGACGAGGCGTATGCTGAATATGAGCCCACCCGCGCAACAAGAGCCATATCAGAATATGTACAAGAAAATTTAAGTAACTGGTATGTGCGATTAAGCAGGAGACGTTTCTGGAAAGGCGACTATCAAAAAGATAAAATTTCGGCCTATCAAACATTATATACCTGTTTGGTTACCGTAGCTAAATTGTCAGCTCCTGTTGCTCCGTTTTTTATGGACAGACTTTATAAAGACTTAAACAATACCACACATAAGGAAAACTTTGAAAGTGTTCATTTAGCTGAGTTTCCTGTCTACGATGCAACTATTGTAAATAAGGAATTGGAAAGTAAAATGGCAAAAGCACAGACTATTTCTTCCTTAGTTTTGTCCATACGTCAGAAAGAAAAAATAAAGGTACGTCAGCCATTGCAAAAGATAATGATTCCTATTTTAGATGAAAATCAGAGAGAAGAAATTTTAGCGGTATCCGATTTAATTAAATCTGAAGTAAACGTAAAAGAAATTCAACTTTTAGATGACGCCTCTGGAATTTTGGTAAAACAAATTAAGCCTAATTTTAAAGTTTTAGGTCCTAAATTTGGAAAGGATATGAAGCTGGTAGCCAGTGTGGTAGCAAATTTCACTCAGGAACACATCCAAAAAATTGAACAAGAGGGAGAAATTTCTATTGAAATTGAAAATAAAAGTAGTATTTTACAGTTACAAGATGTAGAGATTACTTCTCAAGATATTGAAGGTTGGTTGGTAGCAAGCTCAGGAAATATTACAGTTGCCTTAGATGTTACCATAACCGAAGGCTTGAGAAAAGAAGGGATTGCACGAGAGTTGGTCAATAGAATCCAGAATTTAAGAAAAGATTCTGGTTTTGAAGTCACAGACAAAATTGACGTTAAAATTTTGAAAGATGGTTTTGTAGAGGATGCCGTTGCCAGTAATATAGAGTATATTAAAACTGAAACGCTAACCGCAGAATTAAATTTCGAAGAGAAATTAGAAAATGGTATGGATATTGCTTTTGATGATGTGAATACCAAATTGTTTATTCAAAAACATTAAGATTATGGTTGATGATTTAAAAGTTAGATTTTCTGATAAGGATTTAGCAGAATTTAAAGTTCTTATTGAGGAAAAAATAGTAAAGGCAAAAAGCCACTTGGAGCTTTTGAAAAGCTCGTATATGAATGATGGTAATAACGGTACAGATGACACCTCACCAACATTTAAGGCTTTTGAAGAGGGCTCTGAAACGATGAGTAAGGAAGCAAATACGCAGTTGGCTATTCGGCAAGAAAAGTTTATTCGCGATTTAAAAAATGCCTTACTGCGTATTGAGAACAAAACCTATGGTATTTGTAGAGTTACTGGTAAATTAATCAATAAGGAACGCTTAAAATTAGTACCGCATGCTACCCTTAGTATTGAGGCAAAAAATATGCAATAAATTCATAAATTAAATCAAAAAAGATCTCTGATGATAAATGCTTAGTCTTTGCATTGTATTTTCAAAGATCTTTTTTTGTACCTAAATGTAAGCTTTAAGCCATGAAGAGTTTTGTGCTTTTTTTTATTTTTTTCTGTATTCAGGGAATGAATGCTCAAAAAAAAGTGCAAAAAACAATTTTTGATACGCAGGATACGGCTATTGAAATAAATGCTAATAATTGTTTTTTAGTAACTATTACCACAGCTAAAACCAATGAAATTTCAGTAGAAGCCCAAATGGATGGGGAATACAGCAATGATTTATTATTAAATGTTCATGAAGAAGGTAAAACCTTATTGGTGAATACTTCATTTAGCCCCGTATTTGAATTGCCTAATGATAAATTAGCAGCGCATAAAGTACTCTCAATTTCTTTAAAGATTACTATTCCCGAAAACATGAAAGTTGAGCTCTATGGCACTCATTGTACGGTTAATGCTACAGGAAAATACCAAAATATTACTATTGCTTTAAATGATGGAAATTGTGTCTTGAGGAATGTTAGTTATAATGCACAAGTAACAACCCAAAGTGGAACAATAGAAGTATATACTAAAAGTGGAAGTGTAACTGCGATTTCAAAATATGGAAAGGTAATTTCAGAAAAAATTGCTAACGGTATACATCAATATAGTTTGAATTCTGTTACTGGAAATATACATATTTATAAAACCGAATAATATACCTATTTTTACAACTTTTATTATAATACGGGATGAATTTAAAGAAATCATTAATACTTGTTGCCATCATATTAGTCATAGATCAAGTAAGTAAAATCTATGTAAAAACACACTTTACCATGAATGAAAGTGTGGAGGTTTTTTCTTGGTTTAAGTTTGTGTTTATAGAAAATTCTGGAGCCGCTTGGGGAACTAAATTAAGTGATTTTTTACCAATTTCGGAAGAAACTGGCAAGTTGATATTAACGGTATTTAGACTTTTTGCGGTTATTGGTATAGGCTATTGGCTTTTTGACACCGTACGTAAAAATTTATCCAAGACTTTAGCTATTGCTATCTCCTTAATTTTTGCAGGAGCTATCGGCAATATTATTGATTCTGTTTTTTATGGAACTATTTTTAGTGAAAGTGTTTATGGAGGTCCTGTGGCCACTATGTTTTCCGATGAGCCTTATGGGAGTCTTTTTCATGGTAAAGTAGTCGACATGCTTCACTTTCCGTTTATAGAAAATGCAATATGGCCTGCTTGGGTGCCTTACTTTGGAGGCAAAACTTTTAGTTTTTTCGAACCCGTCTTTAATATTGCTGACATGGCCATAAGTACGGGGGTAGGTATTTTGTTAGTCTTTAATAAAAAAGCTTTCGCAAAGTCCGAAGAAGAGGATCAAAATGAGTAGATTTTACTAGGAGTAATACAATAATCTAAGGGAATATCTGCCTCAAAAACATCATCGATTTTAGAAATTGATTCGAAAAAAGACACCCCTATTTTGATGACATCTGGTTTGCAGCTTGCTAAAAAAGCATCGTAATATCCTTTTCCGTAGCCTACTCTATGGCCACGTTCATCAAAAGCAAGCAAAGGAATAAAAACAACGTCTATTTTGTTTGCGTCAATTTCAAAACCATCTACAGGTTCTGGAACATTCCATTTATTTTTTTTGATCAAGGTATTATCGGTGAGTAAAAAATGTTTTAGCTGTTGATCAGCGACCATTTTCGATAGTATAATATTTTTGTCTCTACCCTGTAAAATGCTCATGAGATAGGAAGTGTCAATTTCCTTTTTTTCTGTAATGCTTAAAAAAATATGGTAGTTTGTAAATTGCCAAATTGGTAGGTCGAGTATTTTATTGGCAATAGCGATACTTAGATCTGATATATTTTCAGGAGTTAAGGCGGAGCGTAAGGAAGAAAAGTTTATGCGTAGATTTTTTTTAAGCATATTTTTTGCTTAAAAATAATGATTTAAAAATTTGTTGGTATAGCCAATGTGCTTATTCTTTTCCAGCAACAGCAACGTAAATTTTAAAAAAAATCATTAAAATCACATAAGTTCCTAAAGTAATGATATAATTTTCCATAGCAAGGGTAATTTTATTTGACCTAAATGTAAATAAAAAAACAATAAGACATCTACAAAGTGCATCATTTAATCGTTGAAATGCACGTTTTTAGCAAAAGTTTATGAATTTTAAGACTATAGAACAGTAAAAGACACACTAAAAACTTGAATTTGCAGCTAAGCCAAGGTGAAACGTAGACCTGTGGAATTTTTAAAAATTAAATCTTTAAGCTTTGACATTCTGAAGAAAGTGCCCAATACTTTTTCATAGGTTTTGGAATATTTATTTTTTAGTTTCAGCCTCAATAGTTCACGTTAAAGTGCCTTAAAAGTTATCGCCTTTCATAAAAACGCAGTAATTTAACGGAGTCAAATTTTGTTTTTTTTATAACCTGATTAATGCAAGAACCTTCTTTACAAATACAGCTGAGTACACTGCCAGATAACCCAGGGGTGTATCAATTTTATGACGCGGATGATAAAATTTTATATGTTGGTAAAGCAAAAAATCTAAAAAAAAGGGTAAGTTCTTATTTTACTAAAAACCATGACACAGGCAAAACTCGTGTGTTGGTAAAAAAAATTAAGGCTATAAAACATATTATTGTTCCTACGGAGTCCGATGCTTTGTTGTTAGAAAATAACCTTATAAAAAAATACAGACCTCGTTATAATGTTTTATTAAAGGATGACAAATCTTACCCATGGATTTGCATAAAAAACGAGCGTTTTTCTAGAATTTTTCCAACGAGAAGACATATAAAGGATGGCTCAGAATATTACGGCCCTTATACCAGTATGAAAACCGTGCGTACCTTACTCGATTTAATTAAGAGTGTATATCCCCTGCGAACTTGTTCTTATGACTTGTCTGAAGAAAAAATTGAGGCGGGTAAATATAAACGCTGTTTAGAATATCATTTAGGTAATTGCAAAGCACCTTGCGAAGGTGATCAAAGTTTAGAAGAGTATCAAAAACAGGTCGCAGATATTCGAGAAATTATAAAGGGCAACTTTAAATCATCGGTACAGTATTTTAAACATCAAATGAAGGCTTTGGCTGACGATATGCGGTTTGAGGAGGCGCAACTCATCAAAGAAAAAATTGATGTTCTTGAGAATTATCAAGTGAAGTCTACGGTCGTAAATCCAAAAATTAATAATGTTGATGTATTCTCAATAATATCAGATGAAGCCTTTGCCTATATAAATTTCTTTCAGCTATCACATGGCTCTATAGTTAGATCTCACACCTTAGAAATAAAGAAAAAACTCGATGAAACAGATGAGGAACTGCTGGAGTTGGCTATTGTAGAAATTCGCCAAAGATTTCAATCTGATTCGAAGGAAATATATGTTCCATTTGAAGTAGTTACAGACTTAAACTTAAAGGTTACTGTTCCTAAATTAGGGGATAAAAAAAGAATTTTAGAACTATCAGAACGCAATGCAAAGTTATACAGGCAGGAGCGCTTTAATCAAATTAAAATTATAGATCCTGATCGGCATACGAATAGGCTAATGGCTCAAATGAAAAAAGATATTCGTTTATCCCAAGAACCTAGGCACATTGAGTGTTTTGATAACTCGAACATTCAAGGCTCTAATCCGGTGGCGGCTTGTGTAGTTTTTAAGGATGGAAAGCCATCTAAAAAAGACTACCGACATTACACGATAAAAACAGTGGTTGGTCCTGACGATTTTGCATCTATGGAGGAAGTAGTTTTTAGGCGGTACAAAAGATTGCTAGAAGAAGAGGAGCCGTTACCACAGCTTATTGTTATTGATGGTGGAAAGGGACAGTTGTCGTCAGCCCTAAAAAGTTTAGATGTCTTGGGTTTAAGAGGAAAAATTGCCATTATTGGTATTGCGAAACGATTAGAAGAAATTTATTTTCCAGGTGATTCAATTCCCTTATATTTAGATAAAAAATCTGAAAGCTTAAAAATAATTCAGCAATTACGTAATGAAGCACACCGGTTTGGGATTAGACTACACCGAAATAAACGAAGTACTGGGGCGATAACATCAGAGTTATCTACTATTGAAGGTGTCGGTGAAAAAACAATTGATGAGCTTCTTAAAAAGTTTAAATCGGTAAAAAGGGTCAAAGAAGCCTCCCTTGAAAACTTGTCTGCTGAAATAGGGATGGCAAGGGCAAAAAAAATTTATGATGCCTTTCATTAAAGCGTTAAGTGATACACTATGTGCAATAAAAAATTAATATTTCTTCTCTTATATGCCTTGTGTAGTTGGAGTGCGTTTGCTCAAAACGATAAAACCGATAAACCTGTAAAAGTAGGCTTGGTTTTAAGTGGTGGTGGGGCTAAAGGCTTTGCGCATATTGGTGCTTTAAAAGTGATTGAAGAGGCTGGAATAGAGATCGATTTTATTGGAGGCACTAGTATGGGAGCCATCGTCGGTGCTTTATATGCTTCTGGATATTCTGCAAATCAGTTAGATTCTATTTTTAGAAGTACAAATTTTACCGAGCTCATTCAAGACAATCTGCCCCGAGATGCAAAAACCTTTTATGAGAAAGAAAACTCAGAAAAATATGCCTTAACATTACCCTTTAATAATTTTAAAATATCATTTCCATCGGCGATATCTAGTGGGCAAAACATCTATAATAAATTGGTAAAAATGTTGTATCACGTTCATGAAATAGAGGATTTCAACAAGCTTCCAATTCCGTTTTTTTGTATTGCCACCAATGTTGAAACTGGAGATGAAGTATTGTTAAATAAAGGATATTTACCAGCAGCGATAATGGCTAGTGGAACGTTTCCTTCCCTTTTTGAACCCTCTGAAATAAATGGTCAGATTTTAATCGACGGCGGTGTCATCAATAATTACCCTGTAGATAGGGTGCTTAAAATGGGGGCAACTCATATTATAGGAATCGATGTGCAACATGGCCTTTCAAGTCGTGAAAACCTATCATCAGCAACAGAAATTTTACTTCAAATAAATAATTATAGAACCGTAAAAGACATGGTTTCGAAGGCTGAAAAAACAGATATTTATATAAAACCAGATATTGAGAAATATTCCGTAATTGATTTTAATTTGTTTGATGAAATCATCAACAAAGGTGAATTGGCAACTAGAGAACATTATGCAGCACTCAAAAAGTTGGCCATTCAGCAAAATAGAACAACAAGCGCTAAACCTGCTATAGTAATTCAAGATACTATAGTGATTAATGACTTAATCATCAATGGAAGCGAAAATTATTCTAGAGGTTTTATTAAAGGCAAACTAAGATTTCCGTCAGACAATGTAATTTCATTTCAAAAATTACAAAAAGGATTTAGTAATTTATCTGCGAGTGGCAGTTTTAAAAGTATCAGGTATACCTTAAAATCTAACGAAGGCAAAACGGATCTTATTTTAAACCTTAATGAAAATCCAAACAAAACATTTATTAAGATGGGAGTGCACTATGATAACCTCCTCAATAGTGCAGGACTTATAAATTTAACAAAAAAAAACATTCTAGTAGATGATGATGTTGTTTCATTCGATTTTATTATTGGAGATAATTTAAGGTATAATTTACAATATTATATAGACAAAGGAAGCTATTGGAGCTATGGTTTTAATTCTAGGTTTGTGGGTTTTAATCAGCGGCTAAACTATCGCATATTAGAATCTAATTTTGATGTGCCTAATGATCCGAATATCAATTTCATTAATTTAGATGTATCAGATTTAACCAATCAAATTTACGCACAAACAGTCATAAAAGAAGAATTTGCTTTTGCTTTAGGGCTTGAACATAAATTATTAAAATTTAGCACTAGAACTATCGGTCAATTGTTGAACCCTAGTGTGCCCAACACCAATAATGGCCTTAATAATGACAGGCTGTATTTTGAGAATAGCAGCTTTTATAGCACCTATGGAAAGTTAAAGTTAGATACCTATAATGATAAATTTTTCCCAAGTACTGGACTGTATTTTGAGGGCGATTTTCACTTATATCTAGCTTCATCTGATTTTAATGATAATTTTAAGGAGTTTTCTGTGGCACAAGCTAGAATGGGCGCAGCATTCCCAGTATTTAAGAATATTTCTTTAAACATAGAAACAGAAGGTGGTTTTAAATTAGGAACATCACCCGTGACCTCTTTTGATTTTGTTTTAGGAGGTTTTGGTGCAGTTAAAATAAATAACTTTACACCCTTTTTTGGATATGACTTTCTTAGTTTGCCTGGGAATAGTTTTGTAAAAGGATTAGCTAAATTAGATTATGAATTTGTGCCAAAACATCATCTAATTTTTGCAGCTAATTATGCCAATGTAGATGATGATTTGTTTAGAACAGGAGAATGGTTTACCGCACCTGATTTTTCAGGCTATGGAATAGGCTATGGCTGGGAATCTTTCATCGGGCCTGTACAATTTAACTATTCGTGGTCCCCAGAACGTTCAGATGGTAATTTATTTATTAGTGTTGGTTATTGGTTTTAAGTGTTTTTTTCAAGGATTTACTATTAGAGTAACAGAAAAATCATACTTTAATTACGATATTTGTAACATGTTACAATGTAGAGTTGATATTACAGCCCATCTTCGAGCCATGTGGTAAGGTCGCATTGGCCCTTAATACCACAAATGTAAAAGACATCAAAACATCCTTAAAATTTAATTCAAAAAAACATCATGGCAGCAGAAATAAAAAACTTAAAAGATTTAAAAAATACAGAATATTCTTTAAAAAAATTATTCAAAGAGGCGGAGGATTTTTTGCCATTACTTGGTACGGACTACGTAGAGCTCTACGTAGGGAATGCAAAGCAATCCGCCCATTTTTATAAAACGGCCTTTGGCTTTCAATCTGAGGCCTATGCCGGTTTAGAAACCGGTGTAAAAGACAGGGTGTCCTATGTTTTAAGACAAGATAAAATACGCTTAGTATTGACGACTCCATTGTTAAAAGACGGAGAAATAAATGCACATATTAACGAACATGGAGATGGGGTTAAAGTAGTTGCTTTATGGGTAGAAGATGCTGCCAAAGCTTTTGAAGAAACCACCAAAAGAGGGGCCAAACCTTATTTGCAACCTACCAAAGAGGAAGATGAAAATGGCTACGTGGTTCGTTCAGGTATCTATACTTACGGTGAAACGGTGCACATATTTGTAGAACGTAAAAATTATAATGGTATTTTTTTACCAGGATTCAGAAAATGGGAATCACATTATAATCCAGAACCAACAGGTTTAAAGTTTATAGACCACATGGTGGGCAATGTTGGTTGGAATGAAATGAATACCTGGTGTAAATTTTATGGTGAAGTAATGGGTTTTGCACAAATAGTTTCGTTCGTAGATGATGATATTGCTACTGATTATACTGCCTTGATGAGTAAGGTGATGAGTAATGGCAACGGACGTATAAAATTTCCGATAAATGAACCCGCAAAGGGCAAAAAGAAGTCACAAATTGAAGAATATTTAGATTTTTACAACGGCCCTGGAGTGCAGCACATGGCCTTGGCGACAGATGATATTGTGGCTACGGTAAGTGCTATGCGAGATCGTGGCGTAGAGTTTTTGTACGTACCAGAAGAATATTATGACGATTTACTAGAACGTGTTGGAGATATCGATGAAGATGTTGAAGTACTAAAAAAACACGGTATTCTTATCGATAGAGATGAAGAAGGATATTTATTGCAATTATTTACCAAAACCATCGTCGACAGGCCCACTTTATTTATTGAAATTATTCAGCGTAAAGGGGCGCAGTCATTTGGAGTGGGTAATTTTAAAGCACTTTTTGAAGCGATTGAAAGAGAACAGGCCGCGAGAGGCACCCTTTAAGAATGATACAAATCTTAATTAAAAATTAAAATTCTAATACCAATCTATAAAATACTGTTAAGACTATAGTTAAAGTACGTTAAAAGCATTTTTAATTTCAAGCTTTGTTTTAAATTTGTTATCAAATAAGGGGTGGTTCCCTTATTAACTTTAAGTATTGGTTTTTCATAATTTAAAGTTTGGTTGGTTATTTAGGGAAAGCCCAGTGGAAACACTGGGCTTTTTTTATGAAGGAAACTTATTCAGATAGCTACTCTACATCTTTTTACGATGACTATTTGAGCTATTTTCTGTTAATTTTAAAGAGAATGTTGAAAGGAAAAAACACCTACACAATACTTTGGAATAAATTTTGTTTATCTATACGGATAATGCAGATATTGTAAAAAAAGTTTTTGCTAATTTTACCATATTAGCCTTTTCATTAAAAAAATGGTGTTGATTTTTTTGAGGCATCATCCAAGCTAAAAAAATATGAAGAAAATAGTAGTTTTTGTTTTAACTATTTGGAGTATAGGTGCTTTTTCTCAGGAGACAAGTACCCCTTTCACATCGGGAGAATGGCTTAAGTTTAGAATTCATTATGGAATATTTAATGCAAGTTCTGCAACATTACATTTAACCAATGATAATTTGAATGGAAAAAGTGTGTATAAGGTTCGAGGTGAAGGTAAAACTACTGGAGCTGCGCGAATTTTTTATAAGGTAGATGATGTTTACGAAAGTTATTTTGATAAAGAAGATGGTAAACCCTATAGGTTTGTTCGAAAAATAGATGAAGGTGGCTATACCAAGGATATTGAAATTAATTATGATTACACCAAAAAACAGGCCGAGCTAAACGATAAAAAAAATAATAAAAAGCAAAACTTTACCATAACCAATAGAGTACAAGATTTAATTTCAGCTTTCTATTACATTCGGAAAAATTATGATTTCGAAGATTTAGTCATAGGTGAGTTTATAAAGTTAGACATGTTGTATGATGATGATGGTATTTTTCAATTTAAATTAAAGTATTTAGGTATCGATACCTTAAAAACTAAATACGGAAAAGTACAATGTTTAAAATTTAGACCTTATGTACAATCTGGTCGAGTTTTTAAAGAAGAAGAAAGTCTATCACTTTGGGTTTCTAACGATTTAAACAAAATTCCGATACGAATAAAAGCAGATATTGCGGTAGGATCTATTAAAGCAGATTTAGATGGATACAATGGCTTAGAGAATCAATTTAAAATTATAATGGATTGATTTTTTCGGGTATAGGTTCTTTTTTGAAGAATCTCTGGTAATAATTACAAGGTACAGTATTAATAGCTTAAACTTTATGTTATTTTTGTCCATAACATAGATGGTGTTATGCTGTCAATTAAATTTTCTTAATTTGGAAAATAACGAAAATATAAAGCTGCAAATATCAAAACTAGAAGAGAAGTATAAAGATTCTGGTCAGGACCTCAGCTCGTACCTGGATGGTCTTTTGTACGAGCGTTATTTAACATACTGGGACTATATACACTTAGACACCCTTTTGAGCCTTCAAATACCCAGAACACACTTTCCTGATGAAGAGATTTTTATCATGTATCATCAAATTACTGAATTGTATTTTAAACTAATTTTGCATGAGCAGAAGCAATTGGTAGACGATAAAACGCAAGAAATAGCTTTTTTTGTTGAAAAGGCAAATCGGATTAATAGTTATTTTAAGGTGTTAATATCTTCATTTGGAGTGATGATCACTGGTATGCAGCGTGAGCAATTTCTTCAGTTTAGAATGGCGCTTTTGCCCGCTAGCGGTTTTCAGTCTGCCCAATATAGAATGATTGAAATGTATGCCACTCCTTTAGAAAATTTAGTGCATCATACCCAAAGAAACTCTTTCTCTTCGGAAAACAGTATCGAGGATTTGTACGAAAATATATATTGGAAAAAAGGGGCAACGGATAAAGATACGGGTGAAAAAACCTTAACCTTAAAACAATTTGAATACCGCTATACGCCAAGATTTATACGAATTGCAAAGCAAATAGAAAATAAAACAATCTATCATAAATACCTGCAATTACCAACAGAAGATCGTGAAAATAAAGAGTTGATTAAGGCTTTAAAAGATTTAGATTTGAATGCCAATGTTAACTGGCCATTAATGCACTTGGGTTCAGCGTATAAATATTTAGCGAAAGATAAAAAACCAATTGACGCTACGGGAGGCACCAACTGGAAAGAATATTTACCGCCAAGTTTTCAAAAAGTTATTTTTTTTCCAGAATTATATTCTAAAGATGAGTTAAATGATTGGGGAAAACAATGGATAGACCATATCTTTAACCCCGAAAAAATAGAAAATTAAAAGATGCAGAGAATTTATATCATACTGCTAAGCTGTCTTCTTATAGCTTCATGTAAAGACGAAAAAATATCAAACGATGCTAATGAAAAAGTAGAAATAATAGAAAAACCAGTCGTGATTGAAGCTTATGGTTTTAATTTAAACGATTTTGTAGTTTTAAGAGACACCGTTCGTAAGGGCGATATTTTTGGCGATTTAATGCTAAAGAATAAGGTAGATTATCAAAAAATATTCAGAATTTCGACTGAATTTAAAGATACATTTGATGTTCGTAAATTTAATGTGGGTAAGCCTTATGCCATTTTAAAATCTAAAGATACTTCAGAAGTTGCTCAATTTTTTATTTACGAAGACGATAAAATAAACTATACCGTATTAGATTTAAGAGATTCTATAAACGCCTATAGAAGTAAAAAGAATGTAAAATATGTAGACAGAGTGGCCTCTGGAGTCATAAATTCTAATTTATCAGTAGCGATAAATGAGCAAGGTATAGATTATATGGTCACGAATAATTTATCTGAAATTTATGCTTGGTCTATTGATTTTTTTAGATTGCAAAAGGGAGATAAATTTAAAGTTTTTTACAAAGAAAAATATATAAACGATACTATTTATGCTGGAGCAGAACCTATTGAAGCTGCTTATTTTGAACATAATGGAGAATCATTCTATTCTTTTGCCTATCAAATTGATTCCTTAAATAAGGTAACAGAATACTATAATGAAGAGGCTAAAAATTTGAGAAGAACCTTTTTAATTGCTCCTGTAGAATTTAAAAAGGTAAGAATTTCTTCGCGTTACAATTTAAATAGAAGAATTGCCTATTATGGCTATAAAGTTAGGCCACATAAAGGCACCGATTATGCCGCACCTATGGGGACTCCTATTATTGCTACCGCTAATGGTACTGTTGAAGAATCAACCCGTAGGGGAGGGAACGGAAAGTTTGTAAAAATAAAACACAACGGAACTTATAGTACCCAGTATTTACATATGAAAAACCAAAATGTAAAAAAGGGGCAGTATGTAAAACAAGGCGATGTTATCGGTTGGATTGGAATGACGGGAAATTCAGGTGGTCCCCACGTTTGTTATCGCTTTTGGAAAAACGGAGTGCAAGTAGACCCTCTAAGAGAAAAACTTCCTGTAGCGGATCCTATTGCAGACTCATTGAAAACAAAGTATTTAGCGTTTATAGCGCCTTTAAAATCAAAATTAGATAGTATTCCTTATACTGAGGTTACTTTAGATAACCAACTGATAACAGAAAATTAATAATGGCATTACAATCGATCAATCCGACGACAACAAAGGCGTGGAAAAAATTAGAAGCACATTTTGAAGCAACGAAAGACCATCAAATTAAGGAGTACTTTAATACCAATTCCAATAGAGCATTAGATTTTAGCATTACTTGGAATGATTTTTTAGTTGATTTTTCCAAAAATAGAATATCTTCAGAAACCATTCAGTTAGTCTTAGAATTAGCGGAGGAAGTGCACTTGAAAGAAGCTATTCAAGATTATTTTTCAGGAGTTCTTATTAATGAAACTGAAAATCGTGCGGTTTTGCATACGGCTTTGAGAGCTAAGAAAACCAACTCGGTTTTGGTAGATGGCGCTAACGTTATGCCCGAAGTTTATGAAGTAAAAAATAGGATTAAAACGTTTTCAGAAGCCATTATTTCAGGAGCAAAAAAAGGATTTACAGGAAAAGCTTTTACTGATGTGGTAAATATTGGCATTGGCGGATCTGACCTAGGGCCTGCTATGGTGGTAGAGGGCTTAAAGTTTTATGGAAATCATTTAAAAATGCACTTTGTAAGTAATGTCGATGGTGATCATGTTTTTGAGACCTTAAAATACTTAAATCCTGAAACGACCTTATTTGTGGTGGTTTCAAAAACTTTTACCACACAAGAAACTTTGAGCAATGCAACCACCATTAAAAAATGGTTTCTACAACACGCCACTCAAGCCGATGTTGCCAGGCATTTTGCTGCCGTATCTACCAATACCGAAAAAATAAGTGAGTTTGGTATTTCAGCCGAAAACGTATTTCCCATGTGGGATTGGGTTGGTGGTCGTTTTTCTTTATGGAGTGCGGTAGGTCTTTCTATTGCATTAGCTGTAGGTTATGAAAATTTTGATGCGCTATTAGTTGGTGCTAACGAAATGGATGAACATTTTAAAACAGCAGATTTTGAGGATAATATACCCGTTATTTTGGGCTTGTTAAGCATTTGGTATAATAATTTTCACGGGGCAGAGACGGAAGCTATTATTCCCTATACACAATATTTAAGTCGTTTTTCGGCCTACCTTCAACAAGGTATCATGGAAAGCAATGGCAAAAGCGTAGATAGGAACGGAGATGTGGTTAATTACCAAACCGGAACTATTATTTGGGGAGAGCCAGGAACTAATGCCCAGCATGCTTTTTTTCAACTAATACATCAAGGTACAAAGCTAATTCCAACTGATTTTATTGGCTATAAACACTCTCTTTATGGAGAGAAAGATCACCACAACAAGTTAATGGCTAACTTTTTTGCTCAAACCGAAGCCTTGATGAATGGCAAAGAAGCTGAGGAGGTAAAAAAAGAGCTTTCTACGTCGAAAATGACGTCTAGTGCTGTTGAAAAGTTAATTCCTTTTAAAGTTTTTAAAGGCAATAATCCTACAAATACGATATTGATTAATTCCCTAACGCCCAAAAGCTTAGGAGCGCTTATCGCCATGTACGAGCATAAAATATTTGTACAAGGGGTGGTTTGGAATATTTTTAGTTACGACCAGTGGGGTGTTGAATTAGGAAAGCAACTCGCGACAACAGTATTAAATGATATTGAAAACTCAGAAATGTCTAAACATGACGCTTCTACATTGAATCTTTTGCATAATTTTAAGATTTAAATAGTAATTATCAAATTTCTTAATAAAGTCTAATAACTTCTTCTTTTTCAAGGTTTAAGTTTCTTTTTTTATGTTAATTTTGGCAAAACTAATTTAACGTTTTGTTAATGTTCAAGTGTAATAAATGTTACACTTTTGCAACAAAATAAAAAACTAAAAATAACACTTAGAAAAATGAAAAAAATGTACTTCGCGATTGTCGCATTTTTATTTACGGCAATTGCATTTTCACAAGGGGTTACTACAGCTTCCATTGGTGGGCAAGTAACTGACCAAACAGGCGAGCCGTTACCAGGAGCAAGCGTTGTGGCAATCCACACACCTTCAGGAACTACCTACGGAGCCGCAACTGATTTTGATGGGTATTACAGAATCTCAAACATGAGGACTGGTGGGCCTTATCAAATTACAATTTCGTATATCGGTTACGAGGATTACAAAAATGATAACCTCTTCTTGAATTTAGGAGATACTCAAAGAATTAGCACTCAATTAGGTGAGGCCTTAAATGCACTTGACGAGATTGTGGTAGTAGCACAAGCTAATGGTGTTTTCGATTCAGGAAAAACAGGCGCAGAAACAAATGTAAGTCAAAGACAAGTTACTAGCCTTCCTACTATTTCCAGGGATATTTCTGATTTTGCTAGGCTTACCCCACAAGCTAAAGTTTCTGGAGATAATATCATTTCTGTTGCAGGGCAGAACAATCGTTATAATGCCATTTATATTGATGGTGCTGTCAATAATGATGTATTTGGTCTTGCTGGAAGTGGTACCAATGGTGGTCAAACAGGAGTGAGCCCTATTTCATTAGATGCTATAGAATCATTTCAAATTAACGTAGCTCCTTTTGATGTAAGACAATCTGGTTTTGCAGGTGCTAGTATCAATGCTATCACTAAATCTGGAACAAACACTACGGAAGGTTCTGTTTACGGATTTTATAGAAATCAGGATATGGTTGGTAAAACACCTGTTGGCATAGCTGGAGATAACGAGAGAACTAAATTAGATGAATTTTCAGCCCAAACTTACGGTATTCGTGTTGGAGGGCCAATTGTACAAGATAAATTATTCTACTTCGTTAATTACGAAAGACAAGATAATGAAACACCACAGCCTTTTGATATAGGCACCTACAGAGGAGCTGCTACGGCAGCAGATCTTCAGCAACTTTCTGATTTTCTCGTTAATAACTATGGATATAATCCAGGAGGATATGCAAATAATACATCAAGTCTTGTAAGTGATAAATTAATCGCTAAGATTGACTGGAATATTAATGAAAATCATAAACTTTCTTTAAAACACAGTTACGTAAAGGCAGTTGAATTCGATGCTCCTGGTTCAAACCAAGGCTCTATTAGTTTTCTTAATGGAGCAATTGATTTTTCCTCAACTACAAATTCGACAGCTTTAGAATTAAATTCTAAAATTGGGGATAATATGGCGAACAATCTTGTTGTGGGTTATACTACAGTTAATGATGATCGTAATTTTGTTGGAAATCCTTTTCCAGCGGTAGAAATTAGTGCAGGATCTACAAACGATAGAATATTTTTTGGATCTGAAGCCTTTTCTACTGCAAATTTGTTAGAACAAAGCGTACTAACAATAACCGATAATTTTGAGATTTATTCGGGTCCTCACACTATTACTATAGGAACTAATAACGAATTTTCTTCTGCAAAGAATGTGTTTTTTGGTCGTAATTTTGGGTACTATAGATTTAGTAGTTTAAATGACTTTTTAACAGGTCAAAGTGCTAATAGATTTCGTCGCGGATACTCACTTTTAGGAGGTATAGGGGATAACTCTGAAGGGGCGGCTGAATTTGATATTTTTCAGTTTGGTTTATATGTACAAGACATTGTTAACGTAACAGATAATTTTAAATTTACCATGGGAGCTCGAATTGATATTCCTTATTGGGCAGATGGTTTAGCTAATGATGATTTTAATACAAGAACAGTGGCTTTATTAGAAGCAAATGGTAAAGATTTAAAAGGAGCTAGAGTTGGTCAAGGAATTAAAGCAAATGTACACTTTTCACCAAGGGTAGGTTTTAATTGGGATGTGAATGGTGATCGTTCAACTCAAATAAGAGGTGGATTAGGAGTGTTTACTTCAAGGATTCCATTAGTTTGGCCAGGTGGTGCATATAACAACAATGGATTAACAGCTGGTCTTTTGGATTTATCAGGTGGTGCTGTTCCTGCATTTAATCCAGATGTAAATCAACAGTTTTCTAATCCAGCTCCTGGAACAGGAGGTTTAGGAGGTAATATAGATTTGTTTGAAGAAAACTTTAAATTACCCCAGATTTTGAAGATGAATATTGCATTCGACCAAAAATTACCAGGAGGTTTTACACTTTCTACTGATTTTATTTGGAATGATAATATTACGGCTATTGCTTATGAAAATTTAAACTTAGCAGGCCCGCAATTTGAAACAACTGGTGCAGGGTCTAGAGTAAATTATAGAAACGTAAGATTAGACGGTACTTACAATGAAATATTTTTGGCTTCAAACACTGGAGAAGGTAGCTCTTATAATGTTAGTGGAACTTTAAGTAAAGATATTTTTACACCTAAAGTTGATATTAGAACTTCGGCAACTTATTCTTATGGTGATTCGGATGTATTAATAGATGCAACGTCGTCACAGAACAGTTCTCAATGGCAAAATTTAGAGACTGTAAACGGCTCCAATAGACCAGTACTTTCAAGATCTGATTTTTCACCAGGTCACCGTATTATTGCGAATTCTACCGTTGAATTAAAGTGGACTGAAAATCTTAGAACAAGATTAGGTTTGTTTTATGAAGGAGCAGTAGGAGAGCCATTTAGTTATGTGGTAGCCGGTAGTGGTTTAATCAATGATACTGGAGCTTTTGCTTCGGCATTAGCATATGTGCCAAGAAATGAAGCAGAAGCTCAATTAGATTTCTTTAGAAATCGTGGCACAATAATACCAGGTACACCAACCCCTGCTGAGCAGTGGGCGGCTTTAGATGCTTTTATCGAAGGTGATGATTACTTACGTGATAGAAGAGGTCAATTTGCAGAAAGAAATGCAAGTAGAACTGATTGGATACACATATTAGATTTAAAATTTGCCCAAGAATTTCGTTTTCAGGTAGGAAAAACTCTAAATAGAATTGAATTTACCGCTGATATATTTAACTTTACAAATCTTTTAAATAAAGAATGGGGAGTTAGAACATTTGCTAACTTTAACCAGGTACAATTGTTAAATTTTGCAGGTTTTCAATCAGATGGGACTACACCTAATTTTACGTATAATGCTAGTGCGCCAGATACAAAAAATATTATTGATGATGCTGGCTTAAATTCATCAAGATGGCAAATGCAATTAGGACTTAGATATAGCTTCTAATTTTAAAACTATTAAAATTTAAAAACCCTGCTTCGGCAGGGTTTTTTTATGCCTAAAATTTACTATTTTTAACGTACAAACTAAATTCAAAAACCATGTACGAAATAATTTTTAACCTGCATTCTTTTTTAGCCTATATCGTTCTTGCCATATTGGGGATAGCCCTTATAAATGCCATCTTGGGATTAACAGGAAAAAAAGATTTTACCTTAGAAAAAGATTTTAGAATAAGCCTTTTTGCACTAATTCTTTCTCATCTGCAGTTGTTGGTTGGTTTGGTGCTTTATTTTGTTTCTGCCAGAGGATTTAGCGCAATTCAAGAATTTGGTATGGGCGGCTTAACTTCCGCTGCTCGTTTATTAGCGGTTGAACACCCCTTTATAAACATCCTTGCCCTGGTTTTTATTACCATAGGTTGGTCAAAACATAAAAATTTAATGGAAGCGAGTAGAAAATTTAAAACAATTGCCATTTTTTACGGAATAGGTTTGTTACTAATACTAAGCCGTTTGCCTTGGAGTCAATGGTTTTAAAAAAATAGCAAAAGCCCCCTAATCCTAAAGGGAGAATGGCATATATTACGAAAATAAATAAGGAATATCTTTAAAAATTTAAAGAGTTCTCCCCCTTTGGGGAAGTTAGAGGGGGCTGTTATGGGGCTTTGGATTCTTTTATCAAATACATATACACAGGAAAGTGGTCGCTGAAGCCACCTACATAATTTCCTCCGGCATAGGTTCGCAAGGGGTAGCCTTTGAACCTGCCACTAGGGTCAATTAAATAAGATGGAGCGTAAACAAAAGCTTGCCAAAATGAATACGTCTTCTTGTGCTTAGTGATCAAATTAGAGGTAAAAAAAAGCTGATCAAATAAATTCCATTTATCTCTATAGGCTAAAGAACCTATTCCTTTTTTGTGCAAGCGTTCCATAGGATTATAAAGGTCGTTAGGTTCTAAATTTGTAGACTCGCCCTTAGTTTTCAATATTTTTTTAAGACTATCACTTGTGGGATCGTCGTTAAAATCACCCATGCTTATAATCTTTGCGGATGCATCAAACCTAACAATTGAATCTATGATTCTTTTGTTTAATTCAGCGGCTGCCATTCTGTTGGGTTTACTTCTTGCTTCACCGCCGCTTCGAGAAGGCCAATGATTTACAATAAAATAAAATTGCTCATCGTCTAAAAAACCACCAACCACTAGTTGGTCACGTGAATAATCTCTAAAGCCATCTTCATTAAACAACAGCAAACGATGACTTCTAAAAGTGTTGGGTATAAATGCCGCCTTTTTATACAATAAAGCAACATCTATTCCGCGTTCGTCGGGAGAATCAAAATGAATTATTCCGTATTCTTTATTTTTTAAATGATTATGCTGAATTAAATCTTCTAAAACGGCTCTATTTTCTATTTCACATAAGCCAATAATATCGGGAGAAGTTTTTGGGATGTCAGCGCCAATTTCTGATATTACTTTAGTGAGCTGCTCAATTTTTTTAAAGTAGCGGTCCAATGTCCATTGATCTTTGCCTTCTGGTGTTCGGTCATCATCGAAGCTTAAACTGTCATTTTTTATATCAAATAAATTCTCAACATTATAGAAAGCAATGGTTCTTATTTGATATGATTTCTTTTGAGCCATTAGGTTGAAAGAAACGCTGTATATCAAAAGAAATAAGACAATATTCATTTTATTAATAAAAAAATTATTATATAATCACAAAAATAAGTTAATTTGTAAGATAATAGCTGTTGTATTGTTAATAAAATGAACATGAATAAATAAAAATCTTACACTTTTATTTCATGCATACTACAATTTTTATTTTCTTTTTTCTGTTATCACCGGGTATTATTTCTTCGCAAAATAATACAACCATCTTGGGAATTGTCGTAGATCATCAGTCTAAAAATGTACTTTCTTCAGTCCGTATTACACTTGAAAACTCACAAATTTCAACAAATTCAATGGCTGATGGTCGTTTTGTAATTTCAACAGCTTTGGAAGGTGAATTTATACTGCAAATAAGCGCAAAAGATTTTATTACTAAACGTATTCCGATAACCTTAACGGGAGCCGTACTCGATTTAGGAGTCCTTTATTTAGAAATAGACAGTATGCTTGAACAAAAAGATAACTTGATTACTTTAACCGATACGGAACTTTTTGATGACGAAATAAGCGCTAATGCCTCAGGCTTATTGCAAGCGACAAGAGATGTATTTTTAAACAGAGCTGCGTTCGACTTTGGGCAAGCTTTTTTCCGTGTTAGAGGCTATGATTCAAAAAATGGCAAAGTGCTCATAAATGGCTTACCAATGAATAAATTTTTTGATGGACGGCCGCAATGGAATAATTGGGGTGGCTTAAATGATGTCACCAGAAATCAAGAGTTTACAAGTGGCTTACAAGCATCTGACAATAATTTTGGCGCTATTTTAGGAACTACGGATATCATCACTAGGCCAACGGGTATGCGCTCTGGAATTCGATTATCATCATCAGCATCGAATAGAACCTATGGCGGTAGACTTATGGCAACCTATACAGCCCCTATGAATACTAGCAAATTGGCTTATACTGTGTCAGGTTCTAGAAGATGGGCTAAAGAAGGGTATGTTGAGGGAACAGTATATGATGCATTTTCTTTTTTTGGAGCTTTAGAATTTAAGTGGAACGAAAAGAATAGTTTTTTGTTCACTGGAATAGTAGCTTCAAACAGACGAGGACGATCCTCGGCAATTACAGAAGAAGTCTTTGATCTTATAGGGAACCGTTACAATCCATTTTGGGGTGAACAGGATGGTAAAATTAGAAACTCTAGAGAGCGAAAAATAGCAGAGCCCCTATTTATTTTGAATCATTTTTACACCTCAAATTTTCTTAAATTAACCACGGGTATATCCTATCAATCGGGTATACATTCAAGAAGTAGATTGGGCTATTACAACGCGCCAAATCCTGACCCAACGTATTACCGATATTTACCTAGCTTTTATATCAATAGCCCGATTGGTGCTAATTTTATAAGTGCAAATCTGGCCAAACAGGGATTTTTAGAAAATCCTCAATTAAATTGGAACCAAGTTTATAGGGCCAATCAAAACGCCAATGCTGCATATTTGCTTTATGATGATGTATCTAAAGACAAGCAAATTACCATAAGTACCACTGCTAACATGAGCTTAAGTAGTAGTTTAAGGTTTGATTTGGGAATAAATTATCAAAAAATGATTTCTGATAATTACGCTCAAATTAATGATTTATTAGGCGCTGAATACCATGAAGATATAGACAGCTTTTCCGATACTCGAAATAATGTAAATGCAGACATTCAGAAGGGTAATGGAGCTATTTTTAATTATAATTATCAATTATTTGCCGATAAACTAGAGGCTTTTGCTCAATTGAATTATGAAAAACAAAGTCTTACTGCCTTTTTAGCTGCTATGTATACCACGAATCATTACCAAAGAGAGGGTATTTTTCAAAATGAACGCTTTTTAAATAATTCATTGGGTAAAAGTGCATTACTAAGCTTTTCAGACTTTGGAATAAAGGGCGGAGCAACCTACAAATTAAACGGAAGACATTGGCTAGAACTCAATGGAGCTTTATTGAATGAAGCGCCAATTTTACAAAATGTATTTATAAACCCAAGGGAAAATAACCAGAGTGTAGGGGAAATAGCTTCAGAAAAAATAACTACCGTAGATCTTAATTATTACTTGCGTTTACCAAAACTTACGGGAAGAATAACAGGATTTTATACGCGATTTCAAAATACAACTGATATAAATTTCTTTTTTGTAGATACGGGTATAGGATCTGATTTTGTTCAAGAAGTAGTTACCGATTTGGATAAGTTACATTTAGGAACAGAAATAGGTTTTGAATACCAATTATCTTCATCGGTGCAATTAACGGCTGTAGGGGCAATTAATAAACTGGTCTACGCAAGTAACCCTTCTGTGGCTATAAATTTTGACACGGCAGGTGCCGAAGAAGATTTGATCAATTTAGAAGGCTCCATTGATTTGGGTCCCGCTGCTATTAAAGATTACAAACTAGCTCAGGGACCACAACAGGCTTTTGCGTTTGGTATTAATTATAGAGATCCTAAGTATTGGTGGGTGGGCTTGACGGCGAATTACTTGGCTAACAATTATGCCAATATTTCTACTATTACCAGAACTGAAAGCTTTTATTTAGATCCCGAAACGGGACTTAACTTTCCGGAGGCAACTTCTGAAAACGTCGCTAAACTACTAGCTCAAAAACCATTAGATAATTTTTATTTATTGAATTTAATTGGCGGTAAATCGTGGTTAAAAGCAGGTAAATATGTAAGTGTATTTGCGAGTGTAAATAATGTGTTTGATACTGTTTTTAGAACAGGAGGTTATGAGCAAAGTAGAAATGGCAACTATGGACAACTACAGCAAGATAATTTAAGCGGCAATCCTTCGTTTGCACCTAAATATTGGTACGGATATGGGAGAACGTATTTTTTAAACCTAGCCATAAGTTTTTAAAAAATGGTCCAATGAATGTAATACACAAACCTAGTATTTTTTTTAAGGTTCAAACCTTATTGTTTGCTATCAGCTGCGTTCTACTATTTTTAACTTCATGTGTAGACAGTAGAAATTTCGATCTTCCAAAGATAGATTGTACTTCGGATATGATTGCAAATACAACCTATGCTGATGTAAAAGCACTTTACACAGATCAAACCTTGCAAATTCAAACAGATTTAATTTTAGAGGGTTATGTCATTTCTTCGGATGAAGCGGGTAACTTTTTTAGTGTTTTACATTTTCAAGATACACCAGTAAACCCTACAAGCGGATTTCAAATTGAAATTGATGTTCGAGACAGTCATTTGTTTTATCCCGTGGGTTCTAAAATTTTGATAAAACTCAAGGGCTTATATTTAGGAAGAAGCAAGGGTATTTATAAGCTTGGTGGCGTTTTTACTTCTTTTGGGAATGCTTCTGTGGGTAGGTTACCCGCCAGTATAGTTCAGCAACACATCTTTAACTCCTGTGATGAAACTAGGTCTATAATTCCTACAGAAATTTCATTGAATGAAAATTTAGATACTTATTTAAACACATGGGTAGCACTAAATCGCTTAGAATTTGTGGAAGAAGAATTGGGGCAACCTTTTGCCCTGGATCGGGAAGCCACACAACGCACCTTGATCGCCTGTGATGATTTAGAAATAAACCTTTTAAATAGTGGTTTTTCCGATTTTCAAGCCATGATACTGCCAAATAAGAGTGGAACGGTGAGCGCTTTACTGCAAAAAGAAAATGATGCGTATTTTCTAGTCGTAAATAATCAAAGTGATTTAAACTTTATTCAAGAACGTTGTGAGGATGTGGTCGATGAATTTACCTCAAATCGAATATTGATTTCAGAAATTGCAGATCCCGATAACGATGCCGATGCCCGCTTTATTGAGTTGTACAATTCGGACCAAAGCCCATTAAGTTTAAAGGGTTGGAGGTTAAATAGGTATACGAACGAAAATACAGAAGTGAGTAATAGCTTAGATTTATCAGACTTCGTGATTAATGCTCAAAGCACACTAGTTATTGCAGCAAACAGTTTAGTTTTTGAAGCAAGGTATGGGTTTTTGCCTGATTTGGTTGGGGGATCTAACAGTGCTGCCAATTCTAATGGCGATGATAACTTTGTTTTAGTAGACCCTTTTGGAAATGACATTGATGTTTTTGGAATTATAGGAGAAGATGGTTCAGGTACTAATCATGAGTTTGAAGATGGTCGTGCCTTACGAAAATCAGCGATTGAATTTGGGAATCCTACATATACGTTTAATGAATGGGAAATCTATAATGATACCGGGGATTCGGGTACTATTAATTTACCACAAAATGCACCTGAAAACTTTACTCCAAAAATTCGTTAATTGTTGCGTGTTATATCAAAAAGCTAATAGTTTTTGTAAATCTGCTGGCGTTAAGGGTTTTACAATGTAGTCTTGCACTACAGGATAAGATTTGATCATATCAATCTCCATAGGGTTAATAGATGAGCTCATGACTATAATTGTAATATTTTCCTTATTTGGGATGGGTGCAGCATTCAAACTATCTAAAAACTCCCAGCCATTCATCAAAGGCATGTTTAGATCTAAAAAAATGATGTCAGGTAAATTTTCTTTTAAATTTTGACTGTTAAGCAAGCTTTCAATCGCAATTTTCCCGTTTTCAAAAGTTTTAATGTTCTGAGAAAATTTTTGTTCTATAAATAGTTTTTTTGCTAGAAATAGGTAAATAGGGTCATCATCAATCATATAAATATTTTCAAACATCTTTCCCATTTTAATCAATTTATATTTTAAACCTCAATATAAAGGTCGTACCCACATTAACCTTACTTTCTACAGAAATGCTTCCTCCCATGGCATTTATCTGATTTTTCGTAATATAAAGCCCAACCCCCCTAGCATCTTTATTTCGATGAAATGTTTTATTCATTCCAAAAATAGAGCCTCCAAATTTTTCGATATCAATACCTTTACCATTGTCAGAAAATGTTACTACTAACTCACTATTTTCTTGTTGAGTTGTAATTTTAATCACAGGATTTCTTGAAGCTGAACTATATTTTAGGCTATTTGTGAATAAATTTAATAAAATACTGTCTAAATAAGCAGGAACTACTTTTATTACTTGTTCTGGATCAACATCGATGATACACTGTCCTTTTTTGTCTAATAACAAGACTGATATGTTATTTTGTACGCTGTAAATAGCATCTAGCAAATTAATGCCCACCATTTTGTTACTTAAATTCGTATCTGTAGCTAGTACTACTTCGTTTAAATTAAAAACGGTACTATTAAGGCTTTCTGTTGCATTTTTTAACATTGTTAAGATTTGCTTTTTTTCATTTTCATCTTTTTCATCTTCTAAAAATGAGGTGAGAACCGATAAATTTGTAGCGTGTGACCGTAAGTCGTGCGATACCATATGCGCAAAATTGGTTAGGCTGTTGTTTTGTTCGGTAGTAATTTGTGCAAATTCTTTTAGCTGTTTCTCCGCGATCTTTTCAACTGTTACATCTTGGGTGATACCAATTGCTTTTTGAGTAGTACTTTTAACATCTGACACAAAAGTTACTGTCGATTTTAAAAATCGAATAGTACCATCGTCCAAGATTATCCTGTACTCCACGCTACCCTTTTTTTTCCCGTTATAAACTAAAGTTGCCTCCTTGATGACTCTTTCTAAATCTTCTGGATGTAACCTGTTTTTCCAGATGCGATAGAGGCTGTTTGTTAATTTTTTTTTATCTACTCCATACAGTTGACAATTCATGTCGTCCCAAACGGTTTCACCATTAGCGATGTTATATTCCCAGGTGCCAACTTGTGAGGCAGTAATAGCATTTCTTAATAATTCTGTAGATTTTCTATACTCTAGTTGCGCATTTTTATAAATATCTATGTCTTGACAAATACCATAAATACGAACACATTCCCCGTTAATAAACTCAGCCCTGCCTTTAGTGCGCACCCAAATTTGCTGTCCAGTTCCTGTCGTAACAATAACCTCTTCATCCCAAGGCGTTCCAAGTTCAATGGCACGTTCAGCGGCATTAATTATCCTATTTCTATGTTCACCTTCTTTAAAATGAATGAAGTTGTCTTCAAAAGTTTGAGGCGTATAGGTCAATGGCATTTCATGAATACTATTCACCATTGGAGTCCAAAGTGTTTTTTTTGTTAATAGGTTAACCTGCCAGCCACCTGTTCTTGAAACTTCTTGGGCTTCTCGCGTCAACTCATCGATAACCTTTTTTTCTGTAATGTTTTCTAAAATTAGTACTAAACCAACAACAGTATCATTATCCTTTTTCCAAGGGTTTATTTTCCATTTTAACCAAAGGACTTTACCATCGTTTAAAATAAATTTTTTACCATCGTTTTGAGACGGTATTCCCTGTAAACAATTGTCGAATATGCCTTTAAAATTAGCTGGAACATCCTGGAGTACATCAAAGAAATAGGATCCATTAATATCTGATGTACCTAGTTGGTGGTTTTCGGAAAAGAGGTTGGAGTGAGATAGAAAAATTAAATTTTCATCTAGCGTTGCTATTGGAACTGGCGTGTCTTTAATGAAACCTGAATTAATTTTTAGTTCTTTGAGAAACGAGTTCATACGCTATAATCTATAATTATTTCATTTTTACGATAAATGAATTTCTTCGACAACCCTATCGATATTTTCTTTTGTAATTGGTTTTGTAAAAAAATTATTTACTTCTTTGTAGCCATTTGCTCTTGTAAAATCTCTTGAATCAACCGACGAACTTACAATATGAATCTGAACATTTTTTCTGTCCTCTAATGGAATTTTTTTAAAATCCTCCAAAAAATCCCATCCATCCATGATAGGCATGTTTAAGTCTAAAAAGATGGTGCTTGGCAAAATTAAATTTTCATCCAATTTTTTCTTAAAATCTTGTATGGCTTCTAGACCATTGGAGTACACTGTAATATCATTAAAAAAATTAACTTGCTCAATCATTTTCCTAATACCAAAAACACATATGGGATCGTCATCAATAATGCAAATACTCTTAAATCTAGACATAATTTAATTCTAATTTTTTTTTAAAATACCTGTGCAATGTACAGGTTTGTTTTTATTCGTTATACCTCTTATGGTTTAAATAATACCCCTTTCAATTTTTGAGCTGTGATACTCATTTTTTTAGATTTTAAAAACAATACGAACTGCTAAAAGCAAATTTAAAAACACCTAACCATAAAATTTCGAAAAAAGATGTGCAGCGGATTTTTAATAAAATACTAAAATGAAAATTAAAATATTTAATTTTCGACAGTATGGATGCCGGTAATAGCGCAGCAAAGATAATTTTATTTTTTTTAATAGTAAGAAAACACTTATAATTTTCGCAAGTTAAATGAATTAAAAGAAAGAAAATAAGTAGTTTAAAACTGAGCCTAACAGAGGTTAGTAGCTAAAACTATAGAGCATAACTATCAATACATAAAATATATAGATAAAAACTATTATTAAAAATCATAAAATTTGATTTCCTTTATAAGGTTAAAATAAAAAATATGGACAATAATACACATTCAAACGGATCAACTCATGGTAAAGTATGGGATGTAAACGAAGCAAATAAATGCCCTTTTATGGGTGGCGTTGTGAATCAAGCAGCGGGCGGTGGTACTACAAACCGAGATTGGTGGCCAAATCAATTAAAGTTAAATATTCTTAGGCAAAACTCTTCTTTGTCAAGTCCTATGGAGAAAGATTTTAATTATGCTGAGGCCTTTAAATCTCTAGATTTAGCTGCAGTTAAAAAAGATCTTTTCGAGTTAATGACGAATTCCCAAGATTGGTGGCCTGCCGATTACGGACATTATGGGCCATTTTTTATTAGAATGACATGGCATAGCGCGGGAACTTATAGAATTTCTGATGGTCGTGGTGGTGCTGGTTCAGGCTCTCAACGTTTTGCACCTCTCAATAGCTGGCCTGATAATGCCAATTTAGATAAAGCGCGTTTGTTGCTATGGCCCATAAAACAAAAATATGGGAATAAACTTTCATGGGCAGATTTAATGATTCTTGCAGGAAATTGTGCATTAGAATCTATGGGGTTTGAAACCTACGGTTTTGCTGGTGGTCGTGAAGATATCTGGGAACCAGAACAAGACGTGTACTGGGGTTCAGAAGCAGAATGGATGGGTTCGGATAAACGATACTCTGGTGAGCGCGAACTTGAAAATCCACTTGCGGCATCGCACATGGGGCTGATTTATGTAAATCCAGAAGGTCCAGAAGGTAAGCCAGATCCATTGGCTGCCGCCTATGACATTCGTGAAACTTTTGGTAGAATGGCGATGAATGATGAAGAAACCGTAGCTTTAATTGCAGGGGGACATACTTTTGGAAAAACCCATGGTGCTGCCGATCCTGTGCAATACGTTGAAGCAGAACCAGCAGGTGCAGGTATTGTTGAACAAAGCATGGGCTGGAAAAACAACTTTAAATCGGGTGTTGGCAAAGATACCATAACCAGTGGTCTTGAAGGCGCTTGGACAACTACTCCTACCAAATGGAGCCATGATTATTTTAAGCATTTATTTGAGTTTGAATGGGAGTTAACGAAAAGCCCAGCTGGTGCACATCAATGGAAGCCAAAAAATAATGCAGGTGCAGGAACAGTACCAGACGCACATGACACCGACCTTAGGCATCAACCCTTTATGTTAACAACCGATCTTTCTATGAAGGCAGATCCAGCTTATGAAAAAGTATCCAGACATTTCTATGAAAATCCTGAGGCTTTTAAAGATGCTTTCGCTAGAGCTTGGTATAAATTAACGCATAGAGATATGGGACCTGTATCTAGGTATCTAGGACCAGAAGTTCCAAAAGAGGAATTAATTTGGCAAGATCCCATTCCTGCTTTAAATCATGATTTGGTAACTGATGCAGATCTTAAAACATTAAAAGAAAAAATTGCTGCCACAGGACTTTCAGTTTCCGAACTAGTCGGTACTGCTTGGGCATCAGCTTCAACGTTTAGAGGTTCTGACAAACGAGGTGGAGCCAATGGAGCCCGAATTCGCTTAGAGCCACAAAAAAATTGGGAGGTGAACAACCCTACTCAATTGGCTAAGGTTTTAAGTGTCTTAGAGGATATTCAGAAGAAATTTAATGAGTCTCAAACTGGAACTAAAAAAGTTTCTTTGGCCGATTTAATTGTATTGGCTGGTAATGTTGGTGTGGAACAAGCTGCTAAAAAAGCAGGGCAGCCAGTAACCATTCCATTCTCTGCGGGTAGAACAGATGCCACACAAGAACAAACGGATGTAGATAGCTTTGCAGTCTTAGAACCGGCAGCTGATGGTTTTAGAAACTACATGAAACAAAAATATAATTTATCTGCAGAGGAAATGTTGGTGGATAAGGCACAACTTATGACCTTGACAGTGCCAGAGATGACAGTTTTAATAGGTGGGCTACGCGTGCTTGACACCAATTACAATCAGTCAAGACATGGTGTTTTTACCGATCAACCAGGGGTCTTATCTAATGATTTCTTTGTTCATATTTTAGATTTAAGTACAAAATGGGAAGCAACGAGCGATGCTGATGATGTGTTCGCTGGTTTACATAGAAAAACTGGAGCAGTAAAATGGGCAGGAACTCGTGTTGATTTAATTTTTGGATCCAATTCAGAATTAAGAGCACTTGCTGAAGTGTACGCTTCTGATGATGCGAAAGGTAAATTTGTAAGTGAATTTGTAGCTGCTTGGACGAAGGTAATGAACCTTGATCGTTTTGACTTGGCGTAAATTCCTAGTACTATTTAACCTAACTTTTATTTTAAAAAGAAACTGTTATATCTCGTTGAGATGAAGCAGTTTCTTTTTACTTTTATATCACAACAGAAGAAAGCATAGCGCTATGAACGAATTTTTTTTTAATGAGATAAGAAATGGCAATGTTGCTGAAGTGACAGCAATGCTAAAACAAAATCCTGTGCTTTTAAACAGTAAAGACCAGAGAGGTTCAACGCCATTATTGCTAGCCACCTATTACGATCAAATCGAAATCACAAAATTACTGTTAGAGAGTGGCGCACGATTAGATGCAAAAGATGCCACCGGAAATACCGCATTAATGGGCGTTTGTTTTAAAGGTTTTGATGATATTGCTAAATTATTAATTGAGAAGGGAGCAAATATTAATGAACAAAATACCATGGGTGCTTCTAGTTTAATTTATGCCGCGACCTTTAATCGTCTTGAAATTGCTAAATTACTAATAGCAAACGGTGCCGATAGGTCACTGAAGGATGTAAGGGGTAAAACAGCTTTAGATCATGCGAAAATGCAAGGTATGCCTTCATTAATTGATTTACTAGCATCTAATAAGTAGGAATGTCTGAAAAACTAACAGTTTCCTTGGTACAAACCTCTATTTATTGGGAGAACCCATCCTTAAATAGAGAACTGCTCCTTGAGAAAATCAATGCCATCTCAATAGCTACTGATTTAATTGTACTTCCCGAAATGTTTACTACAGGTTTTACGATGCATCCGGAGAAAATATTGCCTTCAGAAGGTGAGAAAACGGTGGCTTGGATGCAAAAGATAGCTAGTAGCAAAAAAGTGGCCATTACAGGTAGCTTAGCTTTTTACGAAAATGGTACGTATTACAATCGCTTATTTTTTGTTGCACCAAATGCTGAAATTGTGTTTTATGATAAACGACACACCTTTACATTAGCGGGTGAAAGTGATGCATATCGTGCAGGAAGCACTAAAATTATGATAAATTATAAAGGCTTTACTATTTGCCCTTTAATTTGTTATGATTTACGATTTCCTGTTTGGGCAAGAAATACGGAAAACTACGATGTGTTGTTATATGTTGCCAATTGGCCAAAACCAAGAATTAATGCTTGGGATATTCTTTTACAAGCAAGGGCCATTGAAAATATGGCGTATTGTATTGGTGTAAATAGAGTAGGTACTGATGATTTAGGCCACGAGTATCCCAGTCATTCTGCAGTATATGACGTATTGGGGAATGAATTAGTGTTTTCTAAGAAAGAAGAAATTAAAACGATTAGCTTATACAAAGAACATATAGAAACCACTAGAAATAAACTGAAATTTCTAGAGGATAAGGATGATTTTAGTCTAACAATATAAATTCATATTTTTCTTCCCAATTAGCCCTCATGTCTATGGGTTTAGGAGCATAACTGACACGTTCGGGTTGTATTTTTTGTAGGTAATCTCCTGTGTCCCATTTTTCATTTTTATTGCTGTCAAAAATTACTCGAATACTATATTTCCCTGGATTTAGGTGATTAAACTTAAAGCTTTTGGGTTCTGTAGCATACAGTTCTCTTTTTATTTCTTTCGCTTTATCATCAGTAAGTTGAATGATGACTGGATACGTAATATTTCCACTAAGGGATAACTCAAAATTACCGTAGTCCGAGTATTTATTGGTCTTTAGGTTATACACCACAGTGTCGTTGGTATGCCCAAAAAAGTCTTCTATCAAGTTTGGAAAAATAGTCAATTTATATTGCTCGCTTTCCACTTTATTAAAGGCGACCTTCAAACTATTATTCAAGGTATCTAAGCTTGTGGTAAAATCAATCGCTAGAGAATCTTTATTCATTAATTGTAGGTTGCTCGGATTGGTTTTAACAATAGGTGTATTTGCTAAAATCGAAAAGGTTTCTTCAAAACCTATGGCCCCTGAGACACTAGGCTTAAGGATTAAAGAGTCTAAGGCTAATTTTCTCGTTTTAAGTACAAAAGTGTCTTTGAGTTTAAGTCTTTCATTCGCCACTGTAAATATAAGTGAGTCCGCTGCAAAAGGCGTAAACCAATAATTTAAGGTGTCTTTTTCTCGCTCTTTGGTGATAATAGTCTGAACACTATCAGGTAAAACACTTAAGTTTTCTATCGTAATATCTCTACTATCGCCTTGATACCCAAATATAATTTTATTCTTAGCTTCATATTTAGGTACTGAGATACTGTAATTAGGTTTCTCTTGAAATAGGGTGAGTAGATAGGTTTCTTCAGTAGGCAATGTTATGGTATCTTTCAAAAAAGCAATCTTATCTAACTTTTGGTCAAATAAGTTATTCTTGTTATTGTCTTTTAAGCCAAATAGCGCATAGCTTCCTTTTTTTAAGTAATTCAAGGTAAAAAACACAGTACTGTCTAATGTATTGGTGATATAGGTAGGTGGTTTTTTATAAATTGTTGAGTCATTATAGGTGCTATCGATCTCGTAAAGCATCACACTAACAAAGGTCTCTGTATCTTTTTCAAAAGCATTTTCAACTACTCCTTTTAATTGCAAAGAATCGATATAATCGCCAGTAGAAAATACATAGGTTAAAAAGCTATTCGGATTTTCTTCATTATTATCAATAATACTCTGGCCGAAATTAAAGGTGTAGGTGGTGTTTTCCCTTAAGGTATCTTTAAGTTTAATTTCTACATATTTGCTGGGAGTACCAGCTGGAGTAATAATTGGTGTGTTTTTTAGCGGTGGTGATATGATCAACTGTTCCTGTACTTTCTTTAATTTTATATATTCATCAAAATACAGTCTAATTTTATCAGCTTTAAAATTGGTGGTCATTTGGGCGGGCTGCGCTTCTTCTAATTTAGGAGGAATAATATCTTTGATACCACCGGTAGGAGTTCCTTTTCTACCACATTGATAAAATGAAAAAGTGGCAAGTACTAAAAATATAAAAGCTAATATGCGTCTGATCATAATATACCTAAGAGTCTAAAGCACAAAGAAACAATTATTTTGGTAAAACTATAGTTTAGAACGGAACGAAAAACTTAAACGAAATGTTAACTTTTACGCACCATTGCCATGGTCAGTATGTATATAGTAATACCTTCGATGGTATTAAGCTCTTTGGTGCATGCCTCAAGTGTGGCACCAGTGGTGACCACGTCGTCAAGTAAAAGAATTTTTTTGTGGGCAAGCGAATACTTTTTATTCAAAGAGTATAAACCTTGATTACTCTGCCATCTAAAAAAACGATCTTTTTTGGTTTGTGTTTTTGTGTTTTGATTTTTTATAAGCACATCCTCATAAAAATTAGTACTTAAGTGATGTGCAATTCGTTTTCCAAAAAGTGAGACTTGATTATAGCCTCTTTTTCTTAGTTTGTTTTTGTGTAAGGGTACAGGAAAAACAAGATCAATATGTATGTTTTGGAGATGGGGATCATCCTTAAGTACTAATCCGCACCAATCACCTAAAAATTCACCGACTATTTCCTGATTTTTATATTTTAAATGATGTATTAGATTTTTTACCGTACCGTTTTCCGTAAAGAATAAGAATGAACTTGCTTTTTTTATGGGAACTCTGCCATAGAAAATACTATCGAAGTGGTTTTCTTCGTTATAATTGTAATCGGTAAGCGGTATTTGGTTTCGACAAACGGTACATAACAACTTCTCTCCTCGATTTAAACGCACATTACATCCAAAACACCCCTTAGGTACTAGGATGCTGTTAATGTCATTTAGTATCTTTGATAATTGTACGTACATTTAAAACAGAATAAAGAATAAGCATAAAAAACCTACTTAGCCTAAATGAGTTCTCAAGATACTAAATTCAATTATAAAATACTGCTAGCGGCCTTACTTGCATTAGTCATAGGTATTTTAATTGCATTCTATTATAACAATGCCCAATCAAAAAATAAAATTGAATTCTTAGAAGATCAAAAACAAATTTTAGTGAAAGACCTTAGCCTTATGAAGGCCGAAGTTGATCGCTTATCTGTTGCGAATGAAATTAACGATCTAGAAATGCAAGCTTCAAACTATAAATTACAACAACTTGAAGATTCTATTGGGAGGTTAAATTTCGATATTACTAAATTAAGAGAATATAAAAAAGAGTTACGTACTATGGAACTCAGGCTCGATAGTTTAAAACTTAAAAATAACTCCTTACGTTACAATAATTCTATTTTAGCTGATAAATACAATGAGACCAAAAATAGGATGGAAAATCTTGAAAATAAAACAGCTTCGTTAGAAGTATTAGAGGCCAACTTAAGAAGACAAAATAAAAAAATAAGTGAAGAGTTAAAAATTAAAAGTTACTTAAGACTGGAAGACCCAGAAGGCTCCGGTTTTAGAATTAGAGGTAGTAGTGCTATACAAACCAATAAAGCATCTACTATTTCGCGTTTAAAAGGCTGTGTAACGATTCAGGAAGATTTGAATATTATTAAAGAAGATAAAGTACTTTACCTACAATTTCTGGACCCTAATAAAGCCATAATTGCAGATAATGCAACTACCATTAACGTCAATGGAAACACCTATAGCAAACGTGTAGTTTTTGTCTTTAAAGGAGAAAAAATAGGCGTTTGTGAATCTATTACGATTCCTGAAGGTTCTTTACCATCGGGTACCTACACCCTCAATGTTTTTGAAAACGAAAAATTACTTACTAGTTCTGAATTTCAATTGAAATAAATTATTTCATTTTAGGGTAATATTCTATTTTTGCCCCATGGTAAATCAAGAAGATCAATTTAAAAAAGTAATATCTCATGCCAAGGAGTATGGATATGTTTTTCAATCAAGCGAAATTTACGACGGATTAAGTGCCGTGTATGACTATGCACAAAATGGCGCAGAACTCAAAAAAAATATTAGAGAATACTGGTGGAAAGCCATGGTTCAAATGAATGATAATATTGTAGGGATTGATTCGGCAATATTTATGCACCCTACCGTTTGGAAAGCCTCTGGCCACGTAGATGCTTTTAACGATCCCCTTATCGATAATAAAGATTCTAAAAAAAGATACCGTGCCGATGTATTGGTTGAAGATTACGCAGCTAAAATAGAAGCTAAAATAGAGAAAGAAGTAACTAAAGCTGAAAAACGTTTTGGTGAGGCTTTTGATAAAGCTCAATTTTTAGCGACGAATCCAAGAGTTGTAGCCTATCAAGAAAAAATTGATACTGCCTTACAACGTCTAGGAAAATCTTTAGAACGTGAGGACCTACAAGACGTACGTAATTTAATTGACGAATTAGACATTGTGTGCCCTATTTCAGGCTCAAAAAATTGGACTGATGTAAAACAGTTTAATTTAATGTTCGGCACCAAAATAGGCGCTTCTGCTGATAGTGCTATGGATTTATACCTGCGCCCTGAAACCGCACAAGGTATTTTTGTAAACTTCTTAAACGTTCAAAAAACAGGTCGAATGAAAATTCCGTTTGGAATTGCCCAAGTGGGTAAAGCCTTTCGTAACGAGATTGTGGCCAGACAGTTTATCTTCCGCCAACGCGAATTTGAACAAATGGAAATGCAATTTTTTATTCAGCCAGGCACCCAACAAGAGTGGTACGAAAAATGGAAAGAAACCCGTATGAAATGGCACTTGTCATTAGGAATGGGTGCAGAAAACTATCGTTTTCACGATCATGAAAAATTAGCACACTATGCCGATGCCGCTGCTGATATTGAGTTTAAATTTCCATTTGGTTTTAAAGAGCTAGAAGGCATACATTCTAGAACTGATTTTGATTTATCACAGCACGAAAAACATTCAGGAAAAAAATTACAGTATTTTGATAATGACTTGCAAAAAAATTATGTACCGTATGTAGTAGAAACCTCCATAGGTTTAGACCGTATGTTTCTAGCCGTTTTTTCAAATTCATTACAAGAAGAGGAATTAGAAAATGGTACCACTAGAACGGTTTTAAAATTGCCATCGGTATTAGCCCCAACAAAAGCTGCTATTTTACCTTTAGTTAAAAAAGATGGGTTGCCAGAATTAGCTACTGAAATTGTAGAAGATTTAAAGTGGGATTTTAGTGTAGCTTACGATGAAAAAGATGCTGTAGGGCGCCGCTATAGAAGGCAAGACGCCAACGGAACTCCTTTTTGTATTACCGTTGATCATCAGTCTTTAGAAGATAAAACGGTGACGATTCGCCATCGAGATACCATGGAACAAGAGCGTATAGCCATTAGCGATTTAAAAACTATTATTGGCAAGCAAGTAGATATGAAGCAGTGGTTGATGAAAATGTAATTTTCATAAGTATAGAATTAAAAAAGGCTTGTGAAGTTACTTCACAAGCCTTTTTTAATATAAGTATAGGTGGAATCCTCGTTTTTAGTCGTCTTTGCGATGTTTAGATATAACCTATGCTTTACATGGGGCCTGAACATTGTTAAATCTTACAAGGTATACCTCAGCTGCAAGCTTGTATAATAATTTCGATCATTACCTGGGTAATAGTAACGCGGCTCTGCACCTCCAAAGGCTTGAGTGTTGATTAAAACAGATTGTGCATAACGCAGGTTAAAAAGGTTATTAACACCTACTTGGGCATGGATTGAAAAGTTGCTACTTAATTTTTTTTGATAGCCCATTTTTGTATTAAAAATAGAAAAAGCTTCACTATACAGGGTATTCGCATCCGTAAGGGGAATAGCGCCCACATACTGATGTACGGTATTCCAGTAAAAATCGCCTAAAAAACTAAGTTGTAATCCAGAACTAAGCCGGTGCTTGGGAACACCTGTTAATTCGTTGCCCGAAAAGTCGTTCTCACCATCTATATAATCAACAAAATTATGATGGTTAAAAGTATAGTTTACAAAAGGGCTTAGACTTAGGTTTGACGAAATATCGAGTTTGTAATTTGCGGCAACTTCAAGTCCTTGATGTTTAGTTTTACCGGCATTTTTTCCCACAAATTGATCATCACCCACCCGTTGTGCCACCAATAAATTTTTAACATTCATTTGATAGATCGCAGCATTTACCATTAGCTTTTTATTCGCTAGATGTAGCGTAGTACCTACTTCGTAATTCATCCCAGTTTCTTGTTCAATATCTGGATTAATAACGCCACTTGGCGTTAAGGTTTCTTCTAAAGTTGGGTTAGAGTAGCCTCGACTTATATTGGTATATACTACTTGGTTTTCCAAAAATGAATAGTTCAAGGTAAAACTCGGTAATACAATAGTTTTAAAATCACGACGCGCACTTTTGTTGTTTAGCTCATTAAATAAGTCCCTATAATTATAGCTTGTGTTGTTCATATTTACACCAAACTGCGCACTAAAATGGGCATCGAAAGGAATCAACAGTGTAGCAAAGTTGTTTAATTGAGTTCTAAACTCTTTGTTTTTGGCGAAAATAGCACCTTGTAGACTGCCATTCCCGTTATTTTCTTGGTAAAGGTTTTCAAATTCACTCCAATTGTATTCGTCTTTATAAAGTTCTGACCCGAAGGAGTACGAGCTTGTTTTAGAAAAAAGGGTAATATCCCCATAAAAACGAGTTCTAAATCCGAAACCATTTGTAAATTCATCCAAAATACCGAAGGGCCTAGGTTCATAATGGTCTAAATAGGTATAAAAAATACTGGTTGAATTTTTTATTTTTTCATTAAAACGGTAGTTGTGAAAAACCCCAACCAAATTATATTTATTTGCTTCGAAACCTTGGGCGGATTTCCAAGTAAAGGCCGCCTGCTTTGGATTTTCTGTAAAAGCTGTGATTCCTAAAGAGCTGGGAATTTGAGCCGTGTAATCCACATAATTAACCAGTAAGCCTAAGGTACTTTTTTGGCTAAAACGATAAGAAGCATTTAAGAGTAAAGCATCACGCTCAAAGCTGTTATTTTCTCTATAGCCATCTGTGGCTATGTGATCGTAATTTAAACTTAAGGAGAGCTTTTTATCGGTATGAGAGAAAGAAAAACTATTCTTCAATAAATTGTAGGATCCAACAGTGAAGTTGTTATTAAAGTTCGTTGAATTGCCTAAGGCTTCTTTCGATTGCAACAACATTGCACCACCCAAATTACTGCCAAAACTTGTAGCTTTTGGGCCTTTTACGACTTCAATCTGATGTAAACTTTCTAAATCAAAAGCTTCAATAGAGGAGAAACCAGAGCCGTTTGTAATGGGGATTTCGTTATAGTATAAGCGCAATTTATCGGTACCAAATAAGGTCCGAGCGCCAATACCGCGAATTGTAATTCGATTGGTGTTTAAGGCACCAGAAAGGACATAGACTCCAGGAATTTGATTGATAGCTGAAACAGCGTCAATAGGGCTATAATTTTCAAATATTTTTGCACCGATAAGATCCGAGGGTGTGATGCCCTCCGCTTTTTTGGTGAGTATAGATTCTAGGACAATTACCTCTTCGAGATTGGTGATGCTGTCTTTTTTAATCGGGTTTTGTCCTAAAACAAAAGTATTCATACCCAATACAAAAAGAGTCATTAAGATACGATCTGTCATATGATATATTAAGCTTGCAAAAGTAATAAGATATAGTCGATATGACTTGAAAAACAGGCGATATAAATTTACTGTGGTTTGCCTTGTATGCCAAACATTCCTTAATTTCGAAAAAAAATTAGAATGAAAATTGTTTCCTATAATGTCAACGGAATTAGGGCGGCCTTAAAAAAAGGCTTTTTAGACTGGCTGCAAACGGTTAATCCTGATGTGATTTGTCTTCAAGAAATAAAGGCGCAGGAAGATCAATTAGAACTTACTTTATTTGAAGATGCAGGCTACAAATACCATTATTGGTATAGTGCACAAAAAAAAGGGTACAGCGGTGTGGCGATTTTATCCAAAGAAAAACCGGATCATGTAGAGTTTGGAACCGGTATTGATTACATGGATTTTGAAGGTAGAAATATTCGCGCAGATTTTAATGGCGTTTCAATCATGAGCATGTATTTACCCTCAGGAACAAATTTAGATCGGCTAGATTTTAAGTTTCAATATATGGCTGATTTTCAAGACTACATTGATCAATTAAAAGAAACACACCCTAATTTAGTGATCTTAGGCGATTATAATATTTGTCACGAAGCTATTGATATTCATAACCCAGTCGGACTTAAAAATACCTCGGGCTTTTTACCTGCAGAACGAGCATGGATAGGCAGTTTTATGGACAATGGGTTTATTGATAGTTTTCGAGTGTTTAATCAAGAACCCAATCATTATACTTGGTGGAGCTATAGAGCTAATGCACGAAATAATAATAAAGGATGGCGTTTAGATTACGCTTTAGTAAGCCAAGCCCTAGAAAATAGGCTTAAACGTTCTGTGATTTTATCAGAAGCAAAACATAGCGATCATTGTCCTATTTTAATTGAATTGCATTAATAAATAACGCATTAGAGAAATGTATAGATGAGAATATTCTTAAATTTGTACTTCTAATTTTTTGACTCATTTTATGGAATTGACCACCTTACCACATACGGATATTGAAGTAAGTAAAATTTGTTTAGGCACCATGACTTGGGGAAACCAAAACACGGAAGCAGAGGGCCATGAGCAAATGAATTATGCCTTAGACCAAGGCGTAAATTTCTTTGATACAGCGGAGCTATATTCAATTCCTGCAAGTGCGGAAAGACATTCTAATACGGAAAAAATTATTGGTTCTTGGTTTCAGAAAAATCAAAATAGGGATAAAGTTATCTTAGCTTCAAAAATTGCAGGTAAGGCTGATATGACTAAATTTATTAGAACCACAGGGTTCCAAAAAGACGCTTTAATATCAGCGGTTGAAGGTAGTTTAGAGCGTTTACAAACTGATTATATCGATCTATATCAATTGCATTGGCCAGAGCGTAAAACTAATTTTTTTGGACAACGAGGCTATGTGTATGATGCCTCAGACTTTTGGGAAGATAATATACATCAAGTATTAGAAACCTTAAGAGATTTAGTTCAGGAAGGGAAAATTAGGCATGTAGGTTTATCTAATGAAACACCTTGGGGTACCATGCGTTTTTTGGAAGAAAGTAAAGTGCACGCAGGGTTGCCCCGGATGATCACGGTTCAAAATTCTTATAATTTACTCAATAGAGAATACGAAATAGGAATGGCAGAAATTTCACATCGAGAAAATATAGGGCTATTGGCCTATTCTCCTTTAGCTTTTGGTGTGTTAAGTGGAAAATATTTAGGGGAAAGGCTACCTGATAATTCACGTCTAAAACTATTTCCAAATTACAAACGCTACAGCGGAAAAACGGCGGTTGCAGCTACCCAAAACTATTATAAACTGGCACAAGACTACGATTTGAGTCTAACACAAATGGCCCTGGCCTTTGTGAATTCTCGTCCTTTTATCACCAGCAATATTATCGGTGCAACCAATATGCACCAATTAGAAGAAAATATAGCTAGTATTGATATTAGCTTGACGGATGAAATTTTAAATAAAATTGAAACTATTCATAACGAAATACCCAATCCGGCCCCTTAAGGCAATGTGCCATTGAACGGTAAGAAACAAAAATGCATGTTGTTCTTAAAGCATATATAAATTTCTATGAATCAACTACTTGGTTACCGTATAGCGTCGGTGTTATGGATAAACGAAATAATGCCGCTAAAATAGTTTTTCTGGTCGTCATATTGCGAAAGGTGGCTTCCGTTGGGGCAAAATAGGTAAGATCCGTTTTGCACTTCTTTTGACATCCATTCCATATGTTCAGGGTTCATAGTGTCATACCTTGCGCCAATGACCAAAGTAGGGACTTCAATTTCTTTTAATCGATTTTTAATATCCCAATCTTTTAAAGTTGCGTCTCCTGTGATGCCAAATTCACTATAGCCTTGCATGTGCACATAAACCTGATTATTTGCGTGATTAAAGGTTCTTAATATTGATTCTGGCCACTCAGCAACTGGCATTCGCAGCACGTGTTGGGTATAATAATGCTCAAATAAAAGTTCGGAATACCTAGGATTAGCAAAATCATTATTTGCTTCCAAAAGCTTAATTTCTTCATAGACTATAGGATCTAATTGTGGGCCTAAAACTTCTTGGGCATAGGTATTATATTCAGGAATACTAGACATCATATTTGAAATAATTAATCCTTTTAAATTTTTCTGATATTTTAAAGCATATTCCATGGCTAAAATTCCTCCCCAAGACTGTCCTAAAAGATAAAAATTGGTATTATCTAGTTCTAAGGCCTTTCGAACTTGTTCAACTTCTTCAACAAAACGAGCTGTATTCCATAAACTTAAATCGTCTGGTTGGTCACTATAATAAGACCCCAGTTGGTCATAATAAATGTATTCAATACTTTCTTGAGGAAAATAACCATCTGCACATTCGTAAATTTCATGCGTCATACCGGGTCCACCGTGTAATAAAAGCACTTTTTTAGTTGGGTTGTTTCCTACGGTTTTAGTCCAAACCTTGAAGGTACCTTTATCAGTGGTAATAGGAATCATTTTAATGCCGCCCGTAAATTGGTCGTCTCGGTTCTGAAAGCTTAAATAATCAGTCTCGATGTTAGTATGAGTAGTACTGGTTTCTTTCGCTAGATCTTTGCAGCCAGAGGCAACTAAAATAATGAGGCACAGAATGTGTAGTTTTTTCATGGTTTTAAATTTTATGTATAGGTTTTACAATAATAGCCAATTAAGATGAGGTTTTAGCCAAACAAGTTTTCTGCAACATGTTCAATTTTTCCCGCTAATTGAATTTTAATCTTTGCGTTTTTCAAGGTAATTTTATTGTTTTTAGACACAAAGATGGTATGAAAGCCCAATTTTTCCGCTTCCAATATTCGTTGCTCAACGCGTTGAACAGGCCTGATTTCTCCTGCAAGGCCAATTTCGGCGGCAAAACAAATACCTTTGTCAATGGCCATATCTTCATTACTAGATAATATTGCGGCAACAACCGCTAAATCAATAGCAGGATCATCTACCGATATGCCTCCTGTAATATTCAAAAATACATCTTTAGTTGCTAGTTTAAAACCAGCTCTTTTTTCTAAAACCGCCAATAACATATTTAGGCGCTTGGCATTGTAACCCGTAGTAGAGCGTTGTGGTGTGCCGTAAACGGCAGAGCTTACCAAAGCCTGAATCTCAATCATTAAGGGACGCATACCTTCAACCGTTGAGGCGATAGCTGTTCCGCTTAAGCCTTCGTCATTTTTTGAAATTAATATTTCAGACGGATTGTTTACTTCTCGTAATCCACTGCCCTTCATTTCATAAATACCCAATTCGGAAGTTGAGCCAAACCTATTTTTAAGGGAACGTAAAATGCGATATACGTAATTGCGATCACCTTCAAATTGAAGGACACAATCTACCATATGCTCTAAAATTTTAGGACCTGCAATAGAACCATCTTTTGTAATATGACCAATTAATAGTACCGGGGTATTGGTTTCTTTGGCAAATTTTATAAGTTCAGCGGTACATTCTCTAATTTGGGAAATACTTCCAGCGGCAGATTCTATATAATCGGAATGAAGCGTTTGAATAGAATCGATGACCACAATATCTGGTGCTGTTGCTTCAATTTGTTTGAAGATGTTTTGGGTTTTTGTTTCCGTTAAAATTAAACAGGTTTCACTATTAGGATGAATCCGATCAGCCCTCATTTTTATTTGTTTCTGACTTTCTTCACCGGAGACATATAAGGTTTTGTAAGGAAGTTTTAAAGCAATTTGAAGTAAAAGCGTGCTTTTTCCAATTCCAGGCTCTCCGCCTAAAAGGGTTAGGGATCCTGGTACGAGGCCACCTCCTAAAACGCGATTAAATTCTAAATCGAAAGTGTTTAATCGGATTTCTTTTTCGCTGCTTATTTCGCTTACCAGCAGTGGTTTGGCCACTTGTTTTGTCGTATTCGAAGCCGTTTTCCAACTCGATTTTTCTTCTTTTTGAACCAGCTCTTCTACGACTGTATTCCATTCTTTACAAGCGGAACATTGTCCTACCCATTTTGCATATTGCGTACCACAATGCTGACAAAAAAAAGCTGTTTTTGTTTTGGCCATTACCTGTTTTTAGTATAAAATCAAAGGTAATAATTAATGTAACAATGTAACAATTTGTTTAATTTAACAATGCTTGAAACCAGAAATCTTCTTTTGACACCTTTGATGCCAAACCCAGTAATCTAATAGCCAAAATCGGCCTTTAAAGCATCTATTTTCTCTAAGGCCATATCTTTTGTTAGAAAGTCTATTTCTTCCATACCAAATGCTTTTTCAAAAGTTCTTAGTGCTTTTTTAGGTTCGCCTATTTGTTCGTAGTACTCCCCTTCAAAGTAAAACCCGAGCATGGTGCTAGGATACTCTTTTTTGCATAAATCGGCAAGTGACTTAAGCGATTCAACATCTTCTTTCTTGCGAGACCCTGCGTAGATAGCCATAATATCATTTAAGCCCACAGTTTTTCTAAAACCAAAAAGCTTTTCGATCATATCATACTTATTTGTTAAGTAGTCAAAAACAGGTTCTTCAGAGGTTAAAATTTGAGTCTTATATTCCGTTGGGCTTATGGGCTTGAACATAGTAAACACATTATCAAATGCTTTTCCGATGCCGTAGGTCGCCACAGAAATATGGTCGGCATTGCTGTAATTGTCATAAAAATAACGCAAATTTTCCTTGTCCATCGCTTTTAGAGCCGTATTTAAAACTGGAATTTGATTATCATTTTTAGATAATTCTCCATCGGTAATTAAATGATAGAAAATAGTTTTTTGCATCGCAGTTAATCGTGCAGGAACTCTAGTTTCCATCTCAGGCGCTAAGGTTGGTGAAATAGCCACATAAGAGTTAAAAAGTGATTCTTCCTTAAATAGATAATAATTCGCAAAATTTGCGGTGATATCATAACCTACAATCATTTTAAAAGGGGCCGTGTTGTAGCTTGTTTCTAAATAGGGGATGAGTTCCATTCCCAAAAATTCAAAAAATAATTTTGCTTTTTCGCTGGGCAAGCCAGTACTCTCATCGAAAGCACAATCTTCAAGGCGTAGTTGATTTTTACTTTGATGAATACCTGCGATTATAGCTTGAGGCATGCCATGAAATGTGCTGTAAAACTTGGCATTAGCCACCACATTATCAAATAAATAATCGGCATCAAGAACTATGATAAGTGGGTATTTTTTTTCTTTCGTATAATCTTCGGGGAAATAATAACTAACATCGCGCCTTTCTTGAAGTTTAAACGATTCAAATATTTCTTGAGTTACTTGAGCCTTAGCTCCAAAGCACAAAAAGAGCACAAAAAGTACTAGCGTAGGTTTCATCTGTTAAATTTGGTAGAGAACTAATTGTAATTAGTTCATTGATTATTCCTGTTCCATAACGGTAAAACAAGAAAAGATATTGCACCAAATACAACAATCATCAGTGTTTGTGAAATCCACATGATCCAGCCAAAAGCATCCCCAGAAGTGCTGCTGATGCCAAAAATAGCTAAGGCACTGCTTACCGCTATAGGATACAGGCCAATGCCGCCATTTGTTGCGGTCATAGCAAAAGCGCCAAAAACGAAAGCCACCAAAAGTTGACTAGTGGTTAAAGCAATGGTTTCTGGAACGGTATATTTTATCACCCAGAACATTCCAATGTACACTGCCCAAATAAAAAAGGTATGCGCAAGAAACGCCCATTTATGCTTCATTTTAAAAATGCTTAAAACCCCTTGTAGTAAACCAGTTAAAAAGCTTTTAATTTTATTAATAAAGGGATGTTTCGTTTTTTTTAATAAAAAGAAAGTTAAAACTGAACCAACCACGCCTACACCTAGTAAAAGCAATAATGAGTTGAGATTGAAACCTCTATTTTTAAAAAACTCAAGAATAATATCAGTCTGCAAAAAAAATGCGATAACGACCACAAGCAAAAGCATTATTAAATCGATGACTCTCTCAGTTACAATAGTCCCAAACCCTTTTTCAAAAGGAACTTTTTCATAGGTAGATAAAGCGGTTGCACGTAAAATTTCACCAGATCTTGGAATCCCTAAATTGGCAAAATAAGCCGTCAAAATAATAAGAATGTTGTTGGCTATCTTAGGTTTATAGCCTAAGGGCTCTAATAGGTAGTTCCAACGAATAGCTCTAGATACATGGCTTAAAATACCCATAAGCACAGAAATACCAACCCAAAATAAATCAGCTTCCTTGATGTAAAAGAGTATTTGCTTTCTATCTTCAGGAGAGGTAACATGATAAGAATACCAAACTAAAAAAACTCCCAAAGTAATTGGGAGTATTGTTTTAAGCGTTTTTTTTATGGATTTTTTCAACTTATTCTAGTAAGTTATTTTGTTCGTTAGGAAATACTAATGCTGGATTAAAACTTTTTGCTTTTTCAATATCCATACTACCATAAGTAATTAAAATAAGCACATCGCCAACCGCTACTTTTCTAGCAGCAGCCCCGTTTAAGGTTATTTCTCCACTTTTTCTTGTGCCCGGAATAGCATAAGTCTCTAGGCGTTCACCATTATTATTATTGACAATTTGAACTTTTTCGCCCCTAATAATATTAGCCGCATCCATTAAATCTTCATCAATGGTAATACTACCAATATAATTTAGATCTGCCCCGGTAACTTTTACACGGTGAATTTTAGATTTTACAACTGTTATGTGCATGATACAAAGATAGTAAATTTACAAGGCAATGTTATCGATTAGCCGAACATCATCAGCAAAAACGGCAATGAATGCCCTATATTGTTTGTTTTTTAATTTTCTTTTTAAAGGTTTTAAACGGTCTATATCGGTAATTTGAAAATACTCTAATTTAAAATCTTCTTCTTTTTCAAATTGACCTTTCACCCAATTTGTTACCTCTAAAGCACTTTTTGTGCCAAACTTTTCTTTGGCAGTACTTAATGTTTCATAGATGAACGAGGCTCTTTGTCGCAGTTTAGGGCTTAGCCTTTCATTTCTAGAACTCATGGCTAGTCCGTTTTCTTCTCTTACAATAGCACAACCTATAATTTTAACCGGAATATTTTTTATCGCTACCAATTTTTTAATGATTTGCAGCTGTTGAAAATCTTTTTCACCAAAATAAGCCCGGTTAGGCTTTATAGAGGTTAATAATTCTTCGACAATAGTGCCAACGCCATCAAAATGACCAGCTCTAAATTCACCTTCCATGACCACATCTAAACCTTCAAAATTGTATTTTTCAGCCTTCACTTGATTTTCATATATTTCTTCAACACTTGGTGCATAAATGATGATGTCAGGAGAAACTTTTTTAATAAGGGCAATATCTTTGTCTAGTGTTTTAGGGTATTTTTTTAAATCATCGGCATTATTAAATTGTGTAGGGTTCACAAAAATACTCACCACAACATGTTCATTTTCATGGTACGCTTTTTGAATCAAGGAGACATGACCTAGGTGTAAAGCACCCATAGTAGGCACTAAGCCAAGGGTTTTAGACTTTGAAATTAATGGAAATAAATACTTTTTTAACTCTTGTTTTGTATGTAATAATTGCATTAAGACGTATTTAACAGCCCGCAAACTTAGATAATTACTCGTAATCTGCATAATTTTTGTAATTTTGCAATCACGCCAATAAAATAAATAAAAAACAATTTTTATGAATGGTAAAAAGATATTGTTTGTATCTTCAGAATTAGTACCCTATTTGCCAGAGAATGAAGTTTCCCTGATGTCTTATGAAACCCCTAAGATGGTTAATAGCAATGGAGGTCAAATACGAATCTTTATGCCGCGCTACGGCAATATTAACGAAAGACGGCACCAATTGCATGAAGTGATTCGACTTTCGGGGATGAATTTAGTGATTAACGATATGGATATGCCGTTAATCATAAAAGTTGCTTCCATTCCAAAAGAAAGAATTCAGGTATATTTTATTGATAACGAAGAATATTTTAAGCGTAAAGCTACATTTACGGATGAAAACGGCACTCTTTTTCCTGATAACGATGAGCGTGCTATATTTTTTGCAAAAGGAATCGTGGAAACGGTAAAAAAACTAAACTGGTCCCCAGATATTATTCATGTTCATGGCTGGATGGCTTCTTTAGTGCCATTGTATTTAAAGCAATATTATGCCGATGAACCACTTTTTTCAGAAAGCAAGATTGTAACATCGGTGTATTCAAAAGGTTTTGACGGTGCTTTAAGTGGCGATTTAGTTAAAAAAATAGCTTTTGATGGTATTCCAGGAGAACACCTTAGTGGCTTGGCGACGCCAGACTATAATAATTTGTTAAAAGTAGCGATAGATTATTCTGATGCTATTATTTTAGCCTCGGAAGATGTTCCAGAAGATTTAAATAATCATATTGCCAACCTTCAAAAACCGGTGCTAGCATACGTTCCTTTTCATGAATTTGAAGAGACCTATGCAAACTTTTATAACACTGAAGTCTTAAAATAAATTACATGACATTTTATAAAAAAATCGCGCTTCCTGTTTTATCAGGAATTATGTTGATTGCTTTTTTTTCTTCTTGTGAAGAGGAAATTACGACTATTGGCGACGGAATAATCGGGGGAGAGCCCTTTGAAACGGGTAAAGTTAATTTTGATGTTTTTGCGTATAATAAAAAAATAAGCGCTGTTAAAACAAATGAGCTACCTGTGTACCAATTGGGTAATTTTCAAGATCCTATTTACGGTAAAACAACAGCTGCCATTGTATCGCAAATACAATTATCAACAGTAAATCCAACTTTTGGTAAATTTATACCGTCAGAAGAAGTAGCAGATGACGAATTCCCAACTCGAATAGCTGAAAATGAAACGGTAACAAGTGTTTTTCTCTTTATTCCAAATCTTACGAATATCAAAGATGCGGATCAAGATGGGGTACCAGATGATTTAGATATAGATCCGGCAGATCCTAATAGTGACACGGATGGTGATGGTGTTTCAGATAACCAAGAGCGCCTTCAAAATACAAACCCATTAAGTAATGATACAGATGGAGATGGTATTTTAGATGGTGAAGATCCTGTAAATGATAGAGCGGCTTTCCCCAAAGAGTTCGTTTTAGACAGTATTTTTGGCAGTGGTGTAAACCAAACGTTTAATGTAAAAGTACAGCGATCAACTTATTTTTTAAGAGATTTAGATCCAAATGCCAACTTTCAACAATCACAAGAATATTTTTCGAATACACCAGATTTTAATGGTTTCCTCGCCGAAACTATTGCTGATGTTGATACGCTTACCGTTAGGAACAAGGAAATTTTGATTTTCAATACGGATGATCCTGATACTGAAGATGAAGACGAAAGTAAAACGGTTAAATCAACAATAGGTGTAGGTCTTTATCTGCCTTTGAGTAACGACTTTTTTCAAGAAAATATTTTGGACAAAGAAGGTAGTCAAGAATTATTGAACAATCAAAATTTTAAAAACTTTTTAAGAGGCTTACATATCTCAATTAGTCCTACCGATGACATTTACATGCTATTAAATATGTTGGGTGCCAGTATCAACATGAATTATAGTTATCAAGCAGTGAATACAAATGGTACCGCTACCGATGCATCCGATGATTTCGTAGAAACCTTAGAAGATAATTATGTTTTTAGATTAATTGCGGGTGGTGGTATTAACCCTCAAACTGGGGCTACGCTTCCTTTAATAGGGAATGTTGTGAATACTTTTGTAAATGAAGCTTATCCTTCTGAAATTACAAACGCACTAAATGCTACTTCCAATGCGGAACGTATATATTTAAAAGGTGGTGCTGGTGCTTATGCCGAATTAAAACTTTTTGGTGAAGATGAAGCTACCAGTCAAAGTATAATTTCTCAATTAAAAAGTAATAATTGGATTATTAACGAGGCAAACCTGGTTTTTTATGTGGATCGTGAAACTTTAGATGCTGCTGGTGGCACTATTGAGCCACCAAGGTTGTACCTCTATAATTCAGAAACTAATGCTCCTTTATACAATTTAATTACAGAATTAAGTGAGCCGAACACAAGAAATACCTTGAGAAAAAACTTATTTTTCGATGGGATTTTGAGTAAAGAAAATGATAAAGGGATCAAGTATAAGGTGCGCATTACAGATTATATAAATAATCTGGTGGTTAGAGATGCTGAAAATGTTTCTATAGGTCTGGCACTTACCTCTGACATCGTCAATAGTAGTGTGGGTAATGCCATGGTTATTGAAAACGGAGTTTCGGTGATGTCTAAAATTCCAGTAATGTCTACTGTAAATCCCTTTGGAACAGTACTATATGGAAGTAATGTTGACGCGGCGAATAGCGATAAAAAGCTTCAACTAGAAATTTCTTACACAAAAGCTAATTAAAAACATACCATTTAAAGTAGTTTTTCGTAATACGTCTAATGTTTGCACAGTTTGGGTGAAAAGTGTAATAACTTTGTGCGATACTAAAATCATTAATTAAAATAGTTAAATCAATATGTGTGGAATTGTTGGGTATATAGGTCATAGAGATGCTTATCCTATTGTAATGAAAGGATTGCAGCGCTTAGAATATCGCGGATACGATAGTGCAGGTGTTGCCATCTATGACGGAAAAAACATCAACCTAAGTAAAACCAAGGGAAAAGTTGAGGATTTAAGAAAGAAATCTGAAGCTAGTATGTCACTAAATGGTAAATTAGGAATAGGGCACACGCGTTGGGCTACTCACGGTGTACCGAATGATGTAAACTCTCATCCCCATTACTCGAACTCAGAAGAATTAGTGATCATTCACAACGGAATTATAGAGAATTACGACTCTATTAAGAAAGAGCTGATCAAAAGAGGTTATGTTTTTCATTCAGATACAGATACTGAGGTTTTGGTTAACCTTATCGAAGAAGTAAAGAAAAAAGAAGGTGTAAAACTAGGAAAAGCGGTTCAAATAGCATTGAATCAGGTAGTTGGTGCCTATGCTATTGCTGTTTTTGATAAAAATAAACCCGATGAAATTGTAGTTGCTAAATTAGGTAGTCCCTTGGCTATTGGTATTGGTGAGAACGAATTTTTTATCGCATCGGATGCATCGCCATTTATAGAGTTTACCAATAATGCTATGTATCTCGAAGATGAGGAAATGGCCATTATTCGTTTAGGGAAAGAAATAAAACTTCGTAAAATTAAAGACGACTCAGTAGTTTACCCAAACATTCAGGAGCTACAATTAAATATAGAAGAGATTGAAAAAGGTGGTTATGATCACTTTATGTTGAAGGAAATATACGAGCAGCCAAGAGCTATTTTAGACACCTACAGAGGCCGTTTATTAGCGGATCAGGGAATCATAAAAATGTCGGGTATTGATGATAATTTAGAAAAATTCTTAAACGCAAATAGAATTATCATTGTGGCCTGTGGAACTTCGTGGCACGCTGGCTTAGTGGCAGAATATATTTTTGAAGATTTAGCAAGAATACCAGTTGAGGTAGAGTATGCTTCAGAGTTCCGCTACAGGAATCCCGTTATTACAGATAAAGATGTCATCATTGCCATTTCACAATCAGGAGAAACGGCAGATACCTTAGCAGCTATTAAATTGGCCAAAGAAAAAGGGGCATTTGTTTTTGGAGTTTGTAACGTAGTTGGTTCATCGATCTCAAGAGAAACAGATGCTGGGGCTTACACACATGCAGGACCAGAAATTGGAGTAGCTTCAACCAAAGCGTTTACCACTCAAATTACAGTTTTAACCTTAATTGCATTAAAATTAGCAAAGGAAAAAGGCGTGTTCTCCAAAAGCAAGTTGCATGAGTTTTTGACAGAACTAGAAAATATACCATCAAAAGTTGAAAAGGCATTGCTATCCAACAACGTGGTTGAAAAAATAGCAGAGGTCTATAAAGATGCCACGAACTGTTTGTATTTAGGAAGAGGTTATAATTTTCCAGTGGCCTTAGAAGGTGCTTTAAAGTTAAAAGAGATTAGTTACATTCATGCGGAAGGCTATCCTGCGGCTGAAATGAAACATGGGCCAATTGCCTTAATTGATGAACACATGCCTGTAATCGTTATCGCCACCAAAAAAGGGCATTATGATAAGGTGGTCAGTAATATTCAAGAAATTAAATCGCGTAAGGGAAAAATCATTGCAGTTGTCACTGAAGGCGATACCACGGTAACCGAATTAGCGGATCACGTTATTGAGGTGCCTGAAACTTTTGAAAGTCTTACGCCCTTATTAACTACCATACCCTTACAGTTATTATCCTATCATATTGCCTTGATGAGAGGTTGTAATGTAGATCAACCACGTAACTTGGCAAAATCGGTTACGGTAGAGTAGGTTAGTTGATTCAAAAAAAATATAAAGCAGGATGTTCCTATAGGCGTCCTGCTTTTTTTTGGCATATTCTAAAAAACAACTGCGGTCAATTGCTAAAATTGTACTATGCATGCATAATTTTTTTCATTTTCATATTGTCGGTTTAAAAATTTCTGTATCTTCGGTACTTAACTAATATTTAACATAAAACCCTCGAATGAAAAAAATTCTATACTTCTCCTTTCTATTGTTAGGAGTTTTTGGTTTTTCTCAAACAACAGTAAAAGGTACTGTTGTGGACCAAAATAGCCAGCCAATTCCAGGCTCGAACGTAGTTATACAAGGAAAATCAGTAGGAACAGTTACTGATTTTGATGGAAATTTTGTCCTTGTAACCTCTGAAGTTCCTCCATTTAAACTTATCATAACAAGTATTGGGTATTCAGAAGCATCCGTAGACGTGACGACCAACAATCAAGTTGTTTCGGTTATCTTAAATGAGTCTCAAACACTTTTAGATGAAATTGTGATTTCAGCTTCTAGAACTCCAGAACGTATTTTTGAATCACCCGTGTCTGTTGAGCGTTTTGGACTCAAAGAAATTAAAAATACCAGTTCTGAATCCTTTTATTCAGGATTACAAAATTTAAAAGGGGTAGATGTAAATACCAACAGTTTAACATTTCAATCTGTTAACACGAGAGGCTTTGCCACTTTTGCTAATAATAGATTTTTGCAATTGGTAGATGGTATGGATAACTCGGCACCAGGTCTTAACTTCGTGTTAGGTAACTTAGTGGGGATGTCAGAGTTAGAAGTTCAGAGTGTTGAAATTCTGCCAGGCGCTTCTTCGGCCTTGTATGGTGCAGGAGCTTTTAACGGTGTTTTATTTATGACCAGTAAAAATCCTTTTGACTATCAGGGAATAAGTGCTTATTATAAAACAGGGTATACCTCGCAAGAAGCTGCTGGAAATAACGCTTATTACGATTTTGGTATTCGTGCAGCACACGCTTTTAGTGATAAATTTGCGATAAAAGCAAACTTCTCTTATTTACAAGGGGAAGATTGGCATGCGAATAGTATACAAGATTTAGCAAGACCAGGGGCGACCAGAGAAAACCCAGCGTTCGATGGTTTAAATGTATATGGCGATGAGGTTTCAACTACCTTAAATTTTGATGATTTAGCGGTTCCTGATGGTCCAAACGGACAGGTAAACTCTTTGCCTTCAGGTACTTTGGGTTCAGCCTTAGTTTCTAGGACAGGGTATGATGAGTTAGATTTGGCGAATTACGAGGCACAAAGTGTAAAAACAGACTTTTCTGTACACTACAAACCTTTCGCTGATGATTTTGAAATTTTATACAATGGTAGAGTAGGTAGAGGTAATACCATATACCAAGGAACTAATAGATATTCTATCAAGAACTTTATCATGCAGCAGCATAAATTTGAGATCAGAAATAATAACTTTTTCCTAAGAGGCTATTTGACTGTTGAAAATTCTGGAGATTCGTATGATACTAGATTTGCCGCAATTAATGTAAACAGGTCTTGGAAACAAGATGCTCCGGATCCAAATAACGCTGCAACTCCATCATGGTTTGGCGATTATGCAAGAACATTTATCGGTGCTAGATTAGGCGTAGGTACGGGAGTTCAATTAGATGAAACAACGGCGCATGCCTTGGCGAGACAAGCCGCTGACCGAGGTAGATTGTTACCTGGTACTCCAGAGTTTGAGAACGCTTTTAATAGTGTTATAACGAATGGAAATTTAGATCAAGGTGGTGCACGTTTTGTGGATAATACCAAATTACGTCATGCCGATGGTAATTATAATTTTACGCACTTGACTAAAGATTTTGCCGACATTCAAGTAGGTGGTTCTTTTAGAGAATACGAGTTAAACTCGAACGGTACTATTTTTACCGATAAAGATGGTCCTATCACGTACAGTGAATTTGGGGCTTACATGCAAGTTCAGAAAAAACTTATTGATGATCGTTTAAAATTAACAGGGTCTATTCGTTATGATAAGAATGAATTTTTTGACGGATTTTTATCCCCTAGATTATCAGGTGTGATGACTCTAGGAGAAAAGAAAAATCATAATGTTAGGTTATCGGTACAACAAGGTTTTAGAAACCCAACAACACAAGATTTATTTATTGGCTTAAATGCAGGTAGAGCTATTTTAGTGGGTTCTGCACCAACAAACTTAGACAGAGATGTTCGTGTACTGAATAATAATCCTCAAGGTAATGCGCAAGCCATAGGGCAAGGAACCACTTCAACCTTAACTGGTAGAAATGCCTATGAAAATGCTTGGTCTTTGAGTTCTGTTACAGCGTTTAGAGAATCAGCAGCCCTGCCACTTCAGGAGCGATTGGCATTACTAGAATCTGTGAATACAGATTTTGTGCAGCCAGAAGAAATTACCGCGTATGAGCTTGGGTATAGAGCTCAATTAGGTAAAGTGAGTATTGATTTAAGTGGGTATTACAACAGTTATGCCAACTTTATTTCAAATACAACTGTGGTAGCACCATTTTATGGCGATGCAGAATTACAAGAAGTTATTCCTGGTACTTCAACGCCAGTAGCCATAGCAGCTTTAAGTAACACTGATGTACAGGCGTATCAAACCTACACCAATGCAGAAGCAGACATAAATTCGTATGGCGCCACTATTGGTGTTGATGCTAAAGTTTTAGGAAATTTTGATTTAGGCGCTAGTTATACCTATGCAGAATTTGATTTTGACCAAGCTGCTTTTCCTGATTTTAGACCTAGTTTCAACACGCCGAAACACAAGGTGAGAGCCTCTTTTGGTAATACAGAAGTTTTTAAAAATGTGGGCTTTAATATCAATTACAGATGGACGGATACGTATTTCTGGCAAGCAACTTTTGCCGATGGTGATGTACCTGCATTTACTGTGCTAGATGCACAGGTGAATTTTTCAGTACCAAGTATGAAGTCCTTATTTAAAATAGGAGGTTCAAATATTCTTAATCAAGAGTATGTAACGGCTATTGGAACTGGTAATATCGGTTCTATATACTATATCTCTTGGGGTATTAATCTATAAGGTAAAAAAACTTATTTAGTAAGCAAAAGCGTCATAAAATGACGCTTTTTTTTATGCATATAATCCAGTAAAAAAAGGGTTGAATAAAATGTAAAAAAACAATTTTTAATTTAAATGTAAAAACATATCTTTGCACCCTGAAAAAGAATGTTAACTATTTCGTAGTCAATTATCTTTTTCGACGCTTTAATTCTAAACATAAATAGGTAAGTAATGTCTAAAGTTACAGGTAAAGTTTCTCAAATAATAGGACCCGTTGTTGATGTTGAATTTCCATCAGGTTCAGATCTTCCAAAAATATACGATTCTCTTGAGATCAAGAGAAAAGATGGTTCACTTTTAGTTCTAGAAGTACAATCTCATATTGGTGAGAATTCTGTAAGAACAATTGGTATGGATTCTACCGATGGTTTAAGTAGAGGTACTGATGTAGTGGCTACAGGAGCAGCCATACAAATGCCTATAGGTGACGATGTTTACGGTCGTTTATTCAATGTTATCGGTGATGCTATTGACGGTCTTGGTGATTTGCCTAAGGCTGGTAAAGACGGACTTCCAATTCACAGAGAAGCACCTAAATTTGAAGATTTATCTACCTCGTCAGAAGTTTTATTTACAGGGATAAAGGTGATCGATTTAATTGAACCTTACTCAAAAGGAGGTAAAATTGGTTTATTTGGTGGTGCAGGTGTTGGTAAAACAGTATTGATTCAAGAATTAATCAACAATATAGCCAAAGGTCACGGTGGTCTTTCGGTATTTGCTGGTGTAGGTGAGCGTACTCGTGAAGGGAACGATTTACTTCGTGAAATGTTAGAATCAGGAATTATAAAATACGGTGATGATTTTATGCACTCTATGGAAGAAGGTGGATGGGATTTAACCAAAGTAGATAAAAATATCATGAAAGAATCAAAAGCGACTTTCGTTTTTGGTCAAATGAACGAACCTCCTGGAGCTCGTGCTCGTGTAGCATTATCTGGCTTAACAATTGCGGAATATTTCCGCGATGGTGCAGGTGAGGGACAAGGTAAAGATGTATTATTTTTCGTAGATAATATCTTCCGTTTTACACAAGCAGGATCAGAAGTATCTGCACTTTTAGGTCGTATGCCTTCTGCGGTAGGATATCAACCTACATTGGCAACAGAAATGGGTGCCATGCAAGAGCGTATTACATCAACTAAAAGAGGGTCAATTACATCAGTACAGGCGGTTTACGTTCCTGCGGATGATTTAACGGATCCAGCACCAGCAACGACATTTGCGCATTTAGATGCAACAACAGTACTTTCTCGTAAAATTGCGGAGTTAGGAATTTACCCAGCGGTTGATCCTTTAGATTCTACTTCAAGAATTTTAACGGCAGATATTTTAGGGAAAGAACATTACGGTTGTGCCCAAAGAGTAAAAGAGTTATTACAACGCTATAAAGAATTGCAAGATATTATTGCCATTTTAGGAATGGAAGAATTATCTGAAGAAGATAAATTAGCGGTAGGTAGAGCGCGTAGAGTACAACGTTTCTTATCACAACCTTTTCACGTAGCGGAACAGTTTACAGGTTTAAAAGGAGTATTGGTGGATATTAAAGATACCATTAATGGCTTTAATAGAATTATGGATGGTGAGTTAGATCACTTACCAGAATCTGCTTTCAACCTTAAAGGAACAATCGAAGAAGTTATCGAGGCTGGAGATAAAATGTTAGCCGAGGCTTAAAAACTAGTAAACAGTTTTCAGTCACAGTTAGCAGTTTTGCTTACTAATTACTGAACACTGGATACGGAATACTGAAAAACTATGTATTTAGAAATTGTATCACCAGAAGCTACCTTATTTTCAGGAGAAGTTACCTCGGTAACTGTTCCAGGTATTAACGGAGAATTTCAAATGTTATCGAATCACGCACCTATTGTATCTTTATTGCAAAAAGGAGAGGTTAAAATTCAAGGAAATGCTATTAAAATAGCTGAGGCTAATAAACATAATTTTTCTAAAACAACGGCCAGTGCTACAAGCTTGCTTATTTCAAGTGGTACGGTGGAAATGAAAAATAATAAAATTATTGTTTTAGCGGATTAAGAACGCATACTACAAATAATGAAAAGCCATACAGCAATGTGTGGCTTTTTTTATGGTTTATATTCCAGTAAATCTGCTGGCTGACACTCCAAAACAGCGCAAATGGCTTCTAAGGTCGAAAAACGTACCGCTTTGGCTTTACCTGATTTTAAAATAGATAAGTTTGCTTCGGTGATGCCGATAGCTTCAGCAAGTTCTTTGCTTTTGATTTGACGTTCAGCCAATACCCTGTCTAGATGTACAAAAATGGGCATACTTATATGGTTAAGTCGTTTTCTAACATCAAAGAATTTCCTTCTTTGAATATTTCGGCCATTAAAAATGCAAAACCCATTAAAGCTAAAGGTGTAAATGAAACTTTAAAACCACCAAAACTTGCAGTTTCGAAGTGGATGAAATAAAAAGAAGTCAGTAAAAAATATAAAAAAATATACCTTCCAATTTTTCTAAAAGACTTGATGTTATCATCTCTAAAAGTGTTTAAATTTTTTACCGATTGAATTACCTTCCGAAATTCTTTCGCTATTAAAAATAGAATTATTAATACACCAATATATTGCAGATAGATTAGATACAATGAGAACGTACTTATCTTATCCAAGCTATACTGATTTTCGTCGCTATTTTCTAGACTATCTATAGTCCAGGTGGAAAGTGTAGTGTATTGAAATTCAGTAGTATTAAAATTTATGTTAACATCACTATAAAAGGTTTTATCTATTTGAAAATGTAAAAAAAATGCGGTTAATGCTACGACAGTTACGATATAGATAAATTGCAATAATTTACAAATGATAATTACAATATTTAATAGTTTGTTTTTCGTCATAATCTTAAAATATTATTGTTTAACGATAACAAATATAATAAAATTATTGAAAAACAATAATAAAATTAAAAAAATAAATTCCCTTTTACTCTATTTTAAGCCACTGATTCCTTTTTTCTAGTATCTTTTTTGACACTTTTTCTCCATTTTTTTCACTTAATTGAATCGAATATTCAGGACTTGAAGCCAAGGTAACTGTCGTTTTATTGGCTACGCCAAACCGAGTGAAATCGATTTCAAGTGTATCGCCAACCTTTAGTGTTTTAATATAATTGGCAAAGCTTAAGCCGTTTGGAAATGGGGTATTGTTGATGCTTGTTATACGATCACCTTCGTCTAAACCGGCCATATAAGCAGGGCTCCCAATAATTGAATTAGTTTTAATTTCTCCATTCAAATCTTTATCTATAGCCACGGAAGCACCAAAATACGGAGCTTCAGCATTTTGTTTTAAGGTCACTCCTACAGCATTTAATAAGGAGGTATAATCAGGCATTTCACTTTTGTAAATGTATTTGTTGAAAAAAGTATCTCCAAAGTCATTTCCAGCATAAGTTTTTAGACTGGCATGCAAGTTTTCTATCGTATATGGAATTTCATTTTTACCATAGGTTTTCCAAATCAATTTAAAATAATCGTCTAAATTCAAGCCTTTTTCGCGCAAGGACAAATCTAAGGCCAGCCCTAAAACACTACCATAGGAGTAATATGAAATAAAGGTGTTTTCTCTATTTACAGGATCAACGGAGGTTGCCGCATCTACAAAAGGTGCCTGGTAACTCATCTCAATTGGACTAAAGAATTGCCTTGCTGGGGAATTCCATACATAATTAAAGGTTCCTGTTAAACCTTCTACGTATTCCGTTTCTGACATTAGTTTTGCTCTGCACAGAATAAGATTTGTATAATAACTGGTAAATCCTTCGGCAAACCATAGGGCGCCACTCATATTGGCTTCTGCAAAATTAAAAGGTTCTAAATCATTTGGGCGAATACGCTCCACGTTCCAACCATGAAAAAATTCGTGCGATACGGTACCAATATTCCCTTCCATACCACCATTCGCTAAACTTCTGGTGCTGGTTAAAATCGTAGAATTTCGGTGTTCCATACCATCGCCAGAGGCATTCGGAATATAGCAAGCTAAAAAAGTATAGGTATTGTAGTCGTAGTCTGGTAATTCGCCAAATACACTTTGCTGTTCTAAAACAACTTTTTTTACTTTTTCAAAATAGGTATCTAGCTCCGCTTCAGTACCGTTATGATGCAATGCCAATTGTATAGTTTTTTTATCGCCATTACTTTCCGTAACTACAAATTCTCTAAGTCCAAAATCACTAATTTCAGTAGGGCTATCCATAAAATACTGCAGATGAGGCGCGCTATACGTGGTGCCAGAAACTTTGGGTAATTGCGTAGCAACTTTCCAATTCAAATCTTTACGCACTTTAAAATCAACTTTTATGTCTCTATCAGCAAGCTCTGGAGCATAGATAAAGGTAGCCGGAATATTTAAATGTGCATGAGTTTCATCAACTTGTGAGTAGGTACCATCACCACGATTGGCAAATAAAATATAGTTTACCGTTACAGCACCGTCATGACCCGAAATGTTCCATTGGTATGGGTTGTTCCTCGTTACTTGTAATGCTTTACCCTTGCTGTCGGTAGCCTTAAAACCATACACATTTTTAGCAAATTCATGTACGGCATAACGGCCTGGTGAACTTCGAGCCATATTTAAGGTTAAAACCTCAGAAGTTATTTCTGGAAAAGTAGCAGTTATAAAAGCTTCATGGTGCACCGCATTTTCAAAGGATATGCTATAGGTGTTGGTTTGGCTCGTTGAAGTAAGGGTATATAGTAAACATAAGATAAATGCAAAAGAAGTTTTCATAGTAGTATACTTTAAGGGTCACTAAGGTACTATTTTAAATAAAAGGCTCAAGTAGATTTAAAATTTTACTTGAGCTTTTTTCTACCTCACAATAATTTTCCGTAGGGTTGATCCATAAGGAGTTTCTAAAACAACAGCATAGACCCCAGCGGGCATGTTAGCGATATTAAAGGGAATAGTATAGGAAGATTCTCCTCTTGCTTTTTCACTAGCAATAAGCATATTGTTTGTAAAACTGAATACTTTAATGCTAATATTGCCTCTATCCGTAAGGTCTACTTGTGCCGTAAATTCTCCACTGGTAGGATTTGGATAAATAATAAAATTTTCCACTAACTTTTTTCCGCCTTGGGTATCTTCTTCGGTGACTGTAGGATCTTTTGCCAAAACCATTATTTTCTTAATTTGCATTTCGGTACACGAACCACGTTGGGTAATAATACCGACTTCGTATTCACCAGGCGTCGCAAAGACTATTTCTGCTTCGTCTTTATCTTGCTTTAAAATTTGTGCTGAGGAAGGAATAATCCATTCCATACTATCAGGAATTGGAAAACTTATATCTACTAAAACGAGTGTTTCTCCTGCATATACTTGAGAAGAAGCAGCAAATTCAGCACTTATTTCTTGATCGCTTATATCTATATAAATAGTGCTAGTTTGGGTACAGTTGCCATTGCTGCTTACGGATACAGTGTAATTTCCTTTTTCTGAAACTGTGACTATTGGGCTTGAACTAGAAAAACCAGTATCGGAGATCCAGGTATATATTGCGTTACTATTTTCGACGGTGGCGTCTAGTTCTAAATTCTGTCCTTTACAAAGAACTCTATCTCCACCTAAATCTACCAAAATGGGTAGCGGTTCTTCAATGGTATAGGTGCGCGTTTCAGGAGTATCAAAACCTGTAATGGTCACCGTATAAGTTCCAGCAGCTAAATTAGTGATACTATTTGTGGTTGCTCCCGTAGACCAACTATAGGTAAAATTGCCATTACCTCTATTCACTAGTAAACTTATACTCCCATCGGCTAAACCAGCACAAGTGGGGTTGGTTATGGTTTCTTCTATGGTATCAGGTTGCGTAATTTCATAGGTTTGACGGATAGCACAAGTGTTCGTATCGGTGATCAATACTTCATAAAAGCCTGCCGCTAAATTACTAATACTAGATTGATTGCTGATGACGGTATTATCAGAACTACGCGTCCATTCAAAACTATAGTCAGGAACGCCACCAGCGACTGCGATACTTAGGCTGCCATCCGTAACTTGATAGTCAGAAGCATTAATAACCGTGGCATCTTGAATACGTAAAGGATCGGTTGGCGATGCTACAGTGATTACTAGATCATCAGAACAACCATTAGCATCTATAACTTCTAGAAAATAATCTCCTGCAGCTACATTGTCCAGGTTTTGCGTGCTTAGGTCTCCATTCCAATAAAACGTATAGGGTGAAGTACCGCCAGAAACTGCAATTTGAATACTTCCTGTACTTTCTCCGCTACAAAGCACATCAACTTTATTAAGTACTGCTGCATTTAAAATGTCGGGTTCTGTAACTGATATCGTATTTGACGTTCTAGAAACGTTATTCGCATCAGTGACCATCACAAAATAACTACCGACACTTAAATTGGCTAAAATAGTTGAAGTTTCATTAAGTTGATTAGTAGATCCATTCTCAATTTGAAACCATTGGTAACTATAATTGGGGATTCCTCCGGTCACCGTTACTACAATTTCGGCATAATCATCATAAGTACAATCTAAAAATAAACTTTGCGAAGCAGTAACAGTGAGCTCACTAGGTTCGGTAATATTAAAAGCTTGAGAAGCAGAACAATTATTGGCGTCGGTAACCCTTAAAATATGAATACCTTCGGCGAGATTGGTGATATCTTTCGTGGTGGCCGTAAATCCATTAGGACCAGACCAACTAAAACTGTAGGGTAATGTTCCACCAGTAATTGAGGTGCTAATGGCACCATCAGATTGGCCAGACTCTGATATATTTAGGACTACATCTGTCGTAATAGCGATAGCAGTGGCACTATTTACAGTTATAGGATTGATGATAAATTCACAATTATTGGCATCAAAGACCGTGACGGTATAAACTCCAGGAGCGAGCGCATTAAAGTTAGTACTGTTTTGTGTCGCTGAGCCGTTTAAACTATAGCGATAAGGAGCTGTGCCACCAGTAGTACTAATGTTAATTTCGCCATCATTTAGCGAAGCGCAGGACGTCACAGTAGGTGTTGCTGTGGCTCCTAAAAACTCTAAAGGTTCATCAACAAAAATAGTACTTGTCACGGCTGGGTCTCCAGAAGCATCCGTTAAACTTAAGGTATATGTGCCTGCTGTTAATCCTGCTATGCTTGCTTGGTTGGGTGCGTTAAAACTAGGGTCTCCATTTTTGGTCCAAACAAATTGTAAGGGCGGTGTTCCATTTACTGCTGCTGTAATACTCCCTGTAGCAGTAGTTCTGCACAATACTGATGTAGGTATTAAGTTTACAATACCCAAAGGACCAGGTTCATTGATGAAAATGGGACCAAAATTTTGTTGGCAATTATTGGCATCAGTAACCGTAAGACTATAATTCCCTGTACTTAAGCCAGATGGGTTTTGTTGGGTTGCTATAAATCCGTTAGGGCCCGACCAGCTATAGGTATAAGGAGTAATACCCCCCGTTACAGCGATAGAAATAGCACCATCATTTCCACCATTTACGCTTACATCTTGTCGGCTATTTGGGATCTCTTCAATAATAATTGGGCCTGGTTCCCCAATAATAATATTTGTTCTTGTTTGAGATTCACAGTTATTTTGATTACGAACCGTTACACTGTAGGTGCCTACAGCTAATCCTGTTATGGTGTTTGCTGTTAATGGCAGCCAAGTAGTTGGACTATTTCCTAAAGCGTATTCATAGGTAGTACCACCAGAAAGTGTCAATATGATATTTCCGTCATTACCGCCATGGCAACCTGCATCATTTGGTGTAGCACTATCTATCGTTACTACAGAAGGAACAGCCATAGTAATAGGCGCAATTGCTACATTGGTATCGTTATCAAAATCTGGAACTGAAACTCGTGCACTGGAGACTCTTAAAATGTATTCTCCACCAGTGTTAATATTATTTAATTCAAGATTTTCCGAACTGCTGGTTGTTATAGCACTTAAAGTTCCATTGATACTCCATTGGTAGCGGTAACTCGTGTCAAACCCAGCAACAGGTACTGAAATACGACCAGCAGGACCAGTACAAGAAATTTGAGTTACTATAGGTGTTCCTAAAGTGGGTATAGGATCTGTGCCTACGACTAAATCGGGTGATGTTTGTGGGCAGCCACTGCCATCTGTAACCGTAATTCGATAAGTGTCGGCAGGTAAATCGTTATAAGTAACAACAATATCTCCACTAGGTAGTGAAGTTATTAAAGGAGTAGGGTTTGGGATGGATGTACTACTATTTAATTCGTAAGTGTAATTAGGAGTACCTCCAGAAAATTCTATACGTACACTTCCGTCAACGGCAGATGCTGTTGAGGTATTTACCTTTGTAGGGTTTATAATTACAATGGGGTTTACAATCGCTGAAATGGGATATGTATAGTTTTGCCCAACACAAATTTCATTGTTTACATTATAAACTCCACGAACTTGAACCGATTGTGTATTGGTGGTAGCAGGTATTTCCAATACATTATTTGTACCCGTCACAGGAAGCCAATTTAGTCCAGCATTTAAACTATATTCGTACCCAAACGTACCACTCGCATTTAGATTATTACCTCCTGTTGCTGTGCCATTTAATTGAAAAATAGCTGGATTACCACAATTAGCTTGGGTAAAAAAGTTGGGACTAGAAGTGTTAAGGGTTATTGGGGTAGGTTGACTGATAGTGAACTGGGGTGTTATTTTGCCACTTTTAACGATAGGAGGATCTGTGCCATTTGATGGATCACGATCATATTTTACTTCTTGATAAACAATAAAATATTCACCTTCGCCAAGTCCTGAATAGCTTCCTTCAAAACTAGTATTAAGTGTAATGAAAGGGTCTGCTACCACTTGAATACCTGTTAGAATAGGTTGGTTAACATCTGTTAAGCGTGTTTGTGGAAAGGTTGCGGGGTCTCCTTCATATAAAAAATACCGCATCTCAAAGCCACCAGCAATATCAACATTTCTATCAAAAGTTAAGGTTACGCTACCGTCATTATCCCCATTACATGTGGCATCTGATTTTGTGGTGTTTTGCCATTCAGGAGATGGTTCTACAAATTGCAACTGAATTGTTTCATCAGATACCCAACCATTGCATAATCCGATTCTGAAGTCCAAAAATAAATTCAAATAATCTCTATAATCCCTGCCAGTGCCTTGAAAAAGTTCAGGAAGTGTGAAAGTAAAACTACTTTGTCCTAGAAAGGCTGCTCGAAGATCTGTCCAAATCCCTGTAAAAGGATCAAAATATTGCCAATTGTAGATTAAAGGATTAAATCCGGCAGTTGCATTTAAAGTAAAAGTAGAATTTGGTGTTTGAGTGTTTGGAGTCGTAATTGTCAAATTAGGAACAATTCTAAAATTAACTGTTTCATCATCACAGCAATGCGAATTGGACTCTGTAAAAATTGCACAAATAGCCTCGGAAGTATTTAAATATTCATCGCGAGTATTATCATAATCACATTGTTGTACTCCATCAAATGTTGCAGTTCCCGTATCAATAACAGTATAACCAGTGATATTTCCATTACTGAAATTGGCACTAAATCTAAAATTTATAATGTAATTGGTAGTCGTTTGCCCACATCCTGGATTGTTAAAAAAACTTATTTCATCAATCGAGTATGTTTGTGAAAATAAAGAAAAGCCCAAAAAACAGAAAACTATTGTAAAAAGTCCATCGTTCCTCATAACCTAATATTTTAAATTAATCCCCTTTATCCCTGAGATTCTTCCATTGGATAATACTAACTGCAAGCCATACCAATAGTCACTATTGATGTCTAAAGTGGTATCGTTAAAACTAGTGGTATCTCCGTTGAAGGTTTTGTATAATTTCAAGTCGTTGGCAGCGGTGCCCCGATACAAACGATATTCTACAACGCTCACATCTTTTATTTTCCATGATAAATTAATAAAACGCAACTCACGATTTACCGTGCCTGAAAGCTTGATAGCATCTTCATTTATGTTTAATCCGTTCCAGGTAATACTGAGTGGGTCTGTTGGAGTACTTTCTAATCCTACTTTGTCCTTGGCTATCATGGTATAGTCATAATTTCCGGCCGCAATGATACTTTTATCCACGTAGATACTATCTACAATACTTGTAAAAACGCTAATTTCTTCCCATTGTCTATCAGACATAGTATTATTTTTTCTATATAAAATATGTGCTATAACATCTGTACTAGTACTATTGATCCATTGTAGCTCCACACCTTCGCTAGTTACTTTATAATTTTTAAAAAGGGGAGGAGAAGGCGGCGTAACATCAGGTTTATCTACTATTAAAATCTCAGAAAAGTCAGAGCGGTTATACCTATAATCTTCTGCTTTTAGTTTAAAATAAACTTTTTCATTTAGGTTTTTTATAGGGATAGTATCTACAAAAGTTCCCCCTGTAAAGGTGGTTTTTGTGACTTCACTAAATTCTACTTCAGGGTTATTGCTTTTAAATATTCTATAGCCTGCTACATCTTCCTCAGTATTTTTAGTCCAACTTAATTTTAAGATCCCCATGGTGTCTAAAACTGCTTCTAAGCCTGTAGGCGGTGAAGGTGGAATAGAATCTACAGGTTGCACTAAAGTGGCAAAGGATTCACTGGCTACTCCATTTTTACCTAGGGCTACAACGGTAAAATAATTCACGCGTTTTAAATTCTTTATTGTGACTTGTCGTTGTGTTATTGGAATATTATTTTGTACTGTTTCATAAGTGCCTTTATCCGAATTAGCGCGTCGGATTTCAAAGCCATTGATCAAATCATTTCCTTTTTCGTCAAATTCCCAATACAAGATGGCAGAATCGTCTGTTGGGATTTCTTTTTTATAAATGCGCGGTACAAAGCCCAAACTTTTTTCGGCCTTACCACTTAGGGGTGCTGTTGATGGGCCTGTTTCCCCGAAAGCAGTTAAACCTTTAATACGATAATAGAAGTCCGTATTATTGGGGATAGAATCGGTGTAATATAGAGAAATTTCGCTCTGACCATCATTTTCTTGTGCGTTGAATAGGGGTACAGCATTAAGTGGGTCATAGGTTTGATTATCGGAAGAACGTTCTATGGTGTAACTTGTATAAAGCCCTTGAAGTAAATTAAAGTTCCAACTTAATAGTACATTACCATCTCCGAAAACGGCAGCTAGCCCTATTGGTTGTGGTAATTCTTCATATAAATCAGGTCCAGCAAATACGGTACCTGCCGTAATTTCTAAAGTATCCTCCAAAGGAACGGCAACCGAAATTTTATACACATATTGTTCCCCTTTAATGACGTTAATATCTTCAAAAGCCCAAGCAGCTAATTTTGCTGCTTCAAAATTTTGCTCAGCGGCTAAAAGTCCAAATGTAAAGCGTTGCTCTAGTTCATCATTTATAGCATATATTTTCCCTAGAGCATCACTCGGGGCATCGGTTTCAAAGGTATCTCCATATAAAGCTTGGGCTAATACAGCGGCATTTTGATCACGTGTAGCAAGTGCTTCCCAATCTCTCAAAGGCTTTGGTTGTAAGGGGCTTTGTATGAGTTGTTCTTTTTGAATGGGGATGACGGCCTGTCCATTGCGAGAAATAGTACTTTTTTCAATTAAAAACCCGTATTCATTTGCTTTTTTCCATGCCAAGGGCTGATCTACTGCCCAACGTAACAATACCTTATTCGGCAAAGAACGCGCAAGAACTTGAACGGTAGGCCTAGTCTCCTGAGCTTTTAAAAAGCTTGTAAATACTAATAAGATGATGATACTGTATTTCATTATTTTTTTATTTTTTCTTACTTACCGCTTACCGCTTACCGCTTACCGCTTACCGCTTACCGCTTTGCGTTTGTTTCAACATTCAAAACATCCCCCGCCCTGCGGGCAACCCCTTATAAGTGGGAATTGTTTGCGCAATAATTCCCCTTTGGGGGTTAGGGGGCTAATCATTCTTATATTTAAGCTCGTAGCCCTTTTGATATAAATTACCCGGTGTTCTATAGATTAATTGTGCTTTAAAACTACCTAAAGGCAAAGGCGGGAACGAACTCTGTAATAGGTATTTATAGGCTTCATATTTTACAGGATCGCCTTGTGTACTATTGTATCGATTTACAATTCTATTTCTTAAATACACCATATCTGATTTATACTGGTAAGGCATATTATAAACAAAGGGAATCCTATTTTTCACCCAAGGGGAATTTGGATTGTTCTCTAAATTAGCCAAATATTCATTGCCCACGTAAAAAGAACGTATTGGAGGAATACCTAACAATTCTTCCTCTCGGTTAACACGAATATCTCCATCTAAAGGATAATTTTCGTACAGTAAGGGATAAATTATTCGCTTATAATATTGGTCATCTAAAATAGCCTGTGCATACACCAAAGGGATTGATTCGGTATATTTACCACCTAGTACTTCTAGCTTGTCTAGGTATTCATAATCTGCCACTTTTATAGAAAGCGAATGAACATCGGCATATATAAAGTTGGTTAAATTATCAACTACCGATAGGTCACGGATTTTATCCTTAAAAGATTCGTGTTTACTAGTTTTAAAGCTGTACGCTAAAATAGATTTCGGTGCTCCGTTAGCCAGAATCACATTATTTGCTTTCTTGCTGGCAACTACAGCAGACCCAGAGGTATTTACGGTTTCTTTATTTTGTGTATTTGAAGCAACATCGAACCAATTGGTATCGCCACTTTCGGCATCGGTAAATACATCTTCTTTTACAATAGTTACTTCTTGTTGTATTTCAGTACCTGGAGGAAACGCAATTAAATTTAAGGTGTAAGGCACATTTAACATCATATCAGGAACCTCATAAAAAATAGTTGCTTTACTACGATCATAGGATAAATTAGAGCGAATGGCTAGCCCCGTGTTGATATTAGCAAATTCTGCCCGCATTTCATACCCACTTTCAAAGAGATAATGCTGAGGTGTTTTCATTTTTACATAGCCTTTATCAAACTCTTCAGGATAAAAGCTTTGCTGTTCTAAAACAGGATACATGTACACGATATTTTCTAGCGGAATATGATCAGGTGCTTTATCTGTTATAAAAACAACTTCTTTTTTCTCAACAACAGGCTTTCCATTTTCGACCATGGTTTGAAAATTACCACCTATTTTTTCGTCAAAACTAACTTCAACGACAAGTTGTATTTCCTTTTCAGAAGGTAATGTTTCAGCAGGTTTAAAGGTTACCGCATCATTCGTATCATTCCATTCTAATGCTCCCGCTAAGGTTTTTCCTTCCGATGTGGCGGTAAAGTTTTTCAATTGTAATTTGAAAGTACGTTTTCCTTCATCTAATTCTACATCAAAACTTTGGTTCGCGGCATAATTAAATACAGCTTGTGGTGCTGCAAAAACAGAAACATCATCACTTTTATCGGCTGGGGTCACATCAGAAATCATCGGTACACCGACGGCATTATTGATGTTTTCCAATTCACATTCTTCGCCCATTTCTACCTTTAGGCGCATACGTCCAGAAACGAGCCCTCCTAAAATATTGTAATACATGCCCACATAGCCCTGTATGTATAAAGGATTAGGAAATTGACCTCTCAACATTGCAGCCACACCTGCCTCCGCAATTTGAAACTTTCCTTTTATGAATACTAAGTTTACTTGCACGCCAAATTCTCCATAGAGGTAAGCGTAGACTTGCCCCATAGAATACCAACCATCGTTACCAATGGGTCCTGGTCTGCCAACGCACTTCGCATCGGGATAATAGGCATGCATGACGTCAAAACCGGCACCCGCTTCTAATGAAGCATAAAATATAGCGAAGCTGTAATTTTGGCGATAGATAAAATTAAGTCCGAAGGCAAAACCCTTAGCCGCCTGCAACTGGTTTTCTCGCCGATTATTATTGAGCATATCGCTACCTAATATTTTCACTACTTGCGGGTGCGGATCTAATTGTGAAGGTAGTTTGGTGCCTGTCATAAAATATCCACCCACTTCTACTTCGAAAGCTTGGATTGAAAATACCAGTGAAATTCGTTGTTGAGGTGTGCCTATGTAGATGTACCAATCTTCAGGGCTGGTATGCATTTTTGCATAACCTGCTAAATTATTAGCACCGCCACCGCGGATACCTTCTAGGTCAAGATACAACTCGAACTCTCCATCAAAGGTGTTGTTTACAAAATCTTTTTCAATTCCAACATACACCCCAATGCTTCCTTTATCGGCGACATCAGATTGTGGAATGGCCTCTTGAGCAACTTCCATATAATTGCCATCTTTCATTAGTTTAGCAATTTTAGCTTCGTTTTTTTCAATAAAACCTTCTACTTTTTCAAGTGTTTTTTCTAAAGCGCCCATTCCTTCGGTACCACTTGAAAAGCCACTTTCATAATCGCTCATAAAGGTGCCTTGCCCCGTAAATCCAATGCGGTTGAGTCCGCCATGGGTGTTGAATTCCATATCTAAATAGGCTCGACCGTTAAAGGCACTTTTGTTCTGAGCACTTATAGCGACTCCAGCTCTGACCCCCAAACCATAGTCTATATTAGGACGGTATACTGCAGATGAAGGAGAAAAACCATCATTATTTCCTCTAGATTTTTTCATCTTATAAGAAATACCACCTGCAAAAGCAGTGATGAGTAGTTTGTTTTTCTGAGGTGAAGTGTTATCCTCAGTCCATATGTCTATATTCCAATACCTAAAATCTTTATTTCCGAATATTGCTTTTCCTTTGGCTGTAAAATCAAGGTCTTTTATAGTGGCTGTTAAATCACCTCTAAATCCATCACCATACCAACTATGGTCTTCCATGATTTCTAAACTCCCTTTAAGTGCTATACCACTTTTTTTGTAGTCTATTTCAATACCTTCAATTTTTACACTTTTAAATTTCCATTCTTGAATTTTAGCACCCTCGTCAAGTTTTCCGATAATATTCATGCTCGTCGTCGCGTGCGAGCCATCTCCATCAAGGTTTATGCTTAAATCGAATGATAAACCCAGTTCATTAGCCGGAGTTACTAAAGCTAATTTAGATACTGATGCAGGGAAACCCATTAATTTCATATCCCCCGTAAAACCAAATGATTTTGCGCTAATCGGCTTTTTGCCGGGTTCGGTTTCTAAGGCAAGTTCTTCAAAAACAATTCCTGGGAAAGAAAAACCTTTAGTATCGTTTGCTATGTCTTCGGGTGTAGGTGGTTCTTCACCTTCTTTTTGGTTGATTTTACCAACTACAGATAATTGTCCTGTCAAGTGCGCAAACGGGTACACATTACCATCCTTGACATCAATCCCTATTTTTGAATTGCGTTCTAGGAAAATCTCACCTAAAAATACTGGTGCTTGATAATTACTTTTTCTGCCAACTTCTAGTCCCCAACCAGTAGCCGCTATATAGCCTTCATACTCCATAGCCTCCTTTAAGATAGGAACAGCAATTTCACCGGCCATAGCGCCACCTGTAACAGCGTTCATGGCTAAGCTTATGCTCACATCGCTCACTGAAAACGCCCATTTTCCAGCCGTACCATCACCTTTGTTCAATACATTTTCACCATAAAAAGTACCTGAAACGCCCTGGCTGTCTATAATCAAATGTTCTGCGCCAAATTGTACACGACCATCTGAAGTTTTAGTATTTTCAATACCTTTCGGAAGCGTAATACTTATTTCTTTTGCATAAAAGCCGCGCCATAACTTGCGGGTCGCATTATTGTAAAGAGATTTGTACTCTTCGGGAAACTTAATACCAGAAGCATTTTTGGTATCACTTAAATCGAGAACAGCTCTCTGTACATTAAAGCCCCATCCTTTGAGTCCCACTACTTCAAATTTGGGTAAGCTTACTTCCAGTAGAATGTCATTCCATCCATTGGCTTGAACGCTAAAGCTGGTCCCGACATAACATTTGTTATTAACCACTCCTTCTTGATCTTTTAGGTATTTATTCTCAATCTTATCGCCACAGGTGTAATTACCACCACTGGTAATCGGCAGCAATACCTGACGCGAAATACGTAGGTCACCTTCTAAGCCAATACCTTTTAGACCCGCACAGTCGAATTCTATATACGATTGGTCACCAAAAACTCCTGTTTCAAGATTGATACCTCCTTTCAAGGTCAAGAGCCAATTATCGCCTTGCATAGGAATCGCTTGATCGCCTAACAACACCAATTTCATATCGCCCAACAATGCCCCGTCATGGGATAGTTTAATGCCTTCTGCGCCAAAATAAAGTTCTCGTTGTGGCTCTCCATTGGGCCCTTTTTGTGGAATGCTTAGTTTACCCCAGGCTTTAAATTCGGCATATTGAGGGGTGAATTTTACTTCTACAATCGCTAATTCTACGCTATTTTGAGAGGTAGAATCTTTTTTACGCAAGCCTACGGGTAATTCTAGTAGTTCTTTACCTGTGATAATATCCACAAAATTGCCTAATTTTTTTAGTTGGTCAAATGCTTTTTTGGCTTGAGCTACTAAGGTGTCTACTTTCGGGTTTTTGCTGAAATTAGCTGCGATATATTTCTCCGTAAATTCGGGTTTTCTAGTTGCTAAAGGGAAGTTGAAACCTGATTGTCCGGTAGTCAAGTTTTGATTTTCTTGTAGGCTTGGAAAAGTTCTATGCCTCTTTACTGTTTCTAAGGGGGAATTATTTACATCAATAATTGTTTCTTTGAGGCGGTGCGCCGAGCTTGCCGAAGTGGGACTTCCTATAGGCAGGGCTGTACTCGTAGTAGCTGAACTTCTCGAGTACACCTTATTTAATTGCTGTAAATAGGTTAATTGGCTAGTATTTGTTTTTTTAACTTTTACCGAATCGGTTGGTGTTGTAGAAACAGTGTATAACATCCCCCTTAATCCCCATTCTACGCTTCGACTTACTTTGGCTTCGCTTAGCACAGGACGCTCAGCACGAGATGTGTAATGCTTAGCGTGTATTGTTGTGCTAAGCAGAAAGCTCCACAGTAGTGAAATTGTATATATGTATTTTTTAGTCATAATTGTTGGTTATGATTGCTGTTCATTAAGTCTACTATTTTATCTTCTAGAGCTAGTAAAACACTAAATAGTTGTTTGTTTATTTCATTATTCGTGAAGCGTATAAATTGCACGCCTTTTGTTTCTAAAACGTTTTGGCGTTTACAATCATAATCATATTTGTTGTCGTGGCTACTGCCATCTATTTCTATAGTGAGCTGTATTTCATGACAATAAAAATCTACTATAAATTCATTGATGGGTACTTGCCTATGAAATTGTACCCCTAATGCTTTCCCTTTTATTTTTTGCCAAAGTAAAACTTCAGATAAGGTGCTATTAGTACGCAACTGTCTAGCATAGGCTTTTAGCTTAGGGTTATAGGGTATTATGTTGTTGCGTTTTTTTGTCATCGATATTTTTCTACTAACACTTGTCCCCTTGAGGGGACTATAGGGGTGTTGGTGTTATGTTTATTAATTGCTACTCATTTTTACGTACTAGTTGTGTTTAGCATTTTACATCCCCCGCCCTGCGGGCACCCCCTTGTAAGGGGGAATTGTTTTGTTTCTATTTTTTTAGTTTATTTTAGTTTTTCGACTTTGTTTGTACCTTAGTCGTCCTCAAAGTCGGGGGACTTAGCGGAACGGGAGGTTATTTTTTTATACCATTCATTAGGATCTTTGATAATCATATAAAGTGATCCAATGATCATAAATAATCCTATTAAAGTAATTATGAACCCAAGCAAAAAATGGTTGTAATGAAATATTATTGTATGTCCATTAAACTTTAAACCAGTTATCTTTTTTTTATCGTTATTATAAAAGAACTTCAATTCTGGAGATTCTTTTTTTATCCTGTCAAAGGCGTATTTTAAATTCTCGGTATTTAACACCCTTTGTCGCAGTCCAGGCTTGCCATAGTTGTCTAAAAAATCAAGCCAAGCATCATAATCAAGCCTATCATTTACTGTTTTATCAATAGTTTTGATTTCTAAAATAAATTGAGGTTCTGACATTGACGATTCTATTTCTGTTACACTTAAATCATATTTATAATCTTGGAAATAACTTTCATCGGTACTGAAGTAAAGGCTTAAATACATTATCCCAGTCAATAGAGGAATAATCCCCATAAACAAGTAGATAGGAATGCGACCTGCCCAATATTTGGGATATAATGATTTGCTTACTTTTTTTACGTTCATTTAACTACATTATATACTCATACTCTTCTGTAATAAAAGGATATGATATTGGTTTGTCTGCCAAGTTTGGAGACTTTGCAGATAAACATTGGAGGTTAAAACCTCCAATGTTTATATTACTGTTCTTTTAATAAATTCACTTGTTCGTTTTTTGTTTATTTTTTTAATCATTTATATTTTTTCTTCAAACTGATCAAGTATAGTCTTGACATTAATAGGTGTTAGGTTATTTTTAATTTTTTTTTCTATAAATAACAATGCTTTTACCAAATCTATTTCCTTAAAACAGTTTAACTCTAATTGCAAATTGTCTTCATTTTCAAAAACTATATTAGATAAGTTGTAATTGATCTCCTTATCATCAATTGAGAATTTGAAATTTATGTTGTAAATAGCTCTAGGCTGATATTCCTCAACAAAGAAAATTTCCAAACCCTCCTTTTTTAAAACTATACGAGATAACTCCTTAAAACTATGGGTTAATTCAAAATCAAATTTTTTAGCAAAATTTTCAAAATTAGGAATGATCATTTTTTCAAAATCGTGTTGTCTTTTTAAAAAAGACAACTTACTAAGTTCAAAAAACTCATTATTTGACAACCTTTTTTTACTCTTTAAATGATAATATTTTTCTAGTTCTATTTTTTTCACCTATTTAGTTTTTATGGTCCAAAAATCATCTTTAGAAATAAAATGGAAATTCTTGCTTAATTCCAGTATTTCTTTTTCATAAGCCCCTCCTAAAACCTTCAATTCGTCTGTATAGTTTGGATTAGCTACATTTGTTAAGATCACTACATTATATTTAGATGGATCTTTTGCTATATCCTCTATAAGCTGTGCATTATAAGACGTCCACCAAGTATCTTTTACGTATGTGTTTTTAGGCACATTGAGCATATGAATTCTTTGAGTGCTTGGTAATAAATCTTTTGAAAGTTCCCAATATTTTAGATGATTTAAGCCAAGTTCTTTTAAAACCGCTTTTGTTGTTATATATTTATTAGTATTGTTTAAGATTTCATATTTGCCTAAAATAAGAGTTATTTTATCTTTTGGAAACTTAATGCTTTTGCCACTGACTAAAATCTCATCTATTTCATTAAGACCTTTGATTGTTTGCCATTTTGCTAGTAAGTTTTCAAATTCATTTTCCGTGGCGTTTTGAATAAATTTCTGCGAATCATAGACTTCATCAATAGCATACGCTAGGTATTTTTTGTCAATTACATCAATCAACAAAACTTCTCCAGTATTAGGATTGTGTTTAATGTAGTATTTGCCAGTAATATCTCTATAGTGATTAAAACTTTCATCTGCTTTTTTTGCAAAATTTGCCGCCCTAAGATTCTTAACTTGATCATCAACTTTTAATGCAAATTGTCTAAAAAGTCCAGCAGGATCTGGTAGATTTTCTATAATGAGAGCTTTTGAACTTTTTGTAACTTTGCCTAATTTGAAACTTGCGTTTCTCCCTATAAACTTATTTATATTATCTTCTGCCTTTTTCGTTTCTTCAGCCAATTCATTAGCACGTCCTTGCTTAATAAAGTCATTCTCAACATTTTTAAATCCATCGGCAGTTTTATTAGCTAAAACTGGATCAGGAGACAACATTTTTTTTGCATCAAATTCTCCAACTTTATTCACTAAGGCCTTATAAGTAGCTAAAGCTTTTACATGTTCATCTGGGTCGGGTAATTTTTTGGCAGTATCAATAGTCATTACAGTTAACCCTATTGTCCATGTAATTTGAAGTACATCAGCAATTTCATCAGCCTGTTCTTGGTTTATATCAAAAATGGTTTTAGCTGTTTCTGAGGCATGGGATCTAAAATTAGGGCTAGAAAAGTAGGGATCCGTAAATGTTACGAATAAATCTGCATAAGCAGCATACGTTGCTATTGATAATGCACCTTTTGCAGCCAAAATTTCAGCACCAGAGAAATATATAGATGCAGCGGTCAAAGTATTGGTAACAATATTCTGAGTAATGGCACTTTTCTTTTTACCGTTTAAAAAGATTAAGAATGCAGCAGGAACCATAACTTCTTTGCCACAAATAACCACATTTGAATTATCACATGCTCCACTTCCTTTGATAAAAGTGATGTCATTGATTATTTGAATAGAAACTAAATCAAATGGATTTAAATCAATGTCAATTTCATATTCACTGCAAACATATGTGACATATTCTCCTGTCCCTTGAATATTATATTTAATACAACCTTGTTTAAAATTCAGACTTTCACCTGACCCTGGTTTTATTAAAATTTTATTATTATCGTTTACACGATTAAATATCCATAAAAAACTTTCATTTTGAACATCCCAAACAAAGCGTCCTTGAGCTTTTTCCTCAATTACAGAAATACTATTAGCAGCCGATTTGTCTATATTATGTCTTTGTAAGGTTAGATCGGTTAAATAAAGTATTAACTGTGTAAAATTTTCACCTTCAAGAGCATCATCGATCCTTTTGAAAAGAACTTTGTATAAGACTTGGTTATCAATAGAATAGGTTTGATCGACTAATCCATTAATAAATTCGTCACTTTCTTCGAAAGAAATTGAACGAATGATCTTTAACGCCAATGCTTCAACATTATAATCTGAACTGGTCCAGTAGCCGAGCATTGGACCAGTAGCCATCAATCTAAGCATGACCAAGCGCTCAGGAACGGTCAAAAGAGTAAGTTGACTTTCAGAAAGATTATATGCTATTTGTATAATTGCTTTTCTATCTTCTGATGTTTTGACTATTTCTTTCGCAGCATTGAAGTATGCAATGTAAAGCTCGTAGACTTTTTTAAACTTTTTAAAAGCCTCTAAACTTATATCTCCAAATCCATCGTAATAGTCCATTTGTTGCCAACCAAACATATTACTTATGCCTCTTTTTTCTAATTCATCAATGAATGAAGGGTCTGCGTTTGGAGCACATATTAGTTTTGATATTTCAATTATTACACCTTGAATTTTAGGGTCGTTTATTTCTTTATATTTAGCAATAAATTCTTGTCCTTTATCGCAATTTTCACAAGGATATTCGTAAGGCTTTGAAGCGTGTAAAGCATAATTTTCAAATCCTGTAAGTCCCTTTTTATATTTGGTCTCCCAGCGTTTATTACATTCACTACTAGAATCAAAAAGATAAATGATAGCGTTTTCTTTTAGTTGTACCTTTTCAATAGGATAGATAGGTAATGCGGAAGAGTTATCATTTGGATATATTATATATTCGTATTTTCCATCACTTCTAAGTGTAGCCTTATATTGAGTTTTTTCTTTATCTTCAAGTTGAAAACCCCAAACAGTACCGTTAACGTGTTCTGATTTTATAGTTAAAATAGTATGAGATGTGCCTACAGTAAATGGTTCCCAATCTGGTGTAAACCATATTTTTTTTCCTATCTCCCCATCCTCCTCATCTTGAAACACATAAAACTTAAGGGCAGGGTTATGCATTTGAGCCCAATGGGTGTGGGGTAATTTTATACCCTCGCCATAATCCATCAACCAATTAGTGCTGCCTTCTGTTGTGCCGTATTGGGTGAATGGATGTTGTAGGGCAAAAATACCGTGGCCTAATTCGTGAGCGGTTACGCCTTCAAGGCTATTTTTACTTTCTTCGCCGGCATTTAAATCAGCACTAAATACAAAACCAAATTGACGTTGTAAGGGCATAAAACCTGCGATAGGTTTTGTAGTTTCAAAAGATTTAGGGAATACAAATACATAGTACTTGCTTTTGTCATAGTCTATTTGTGATTTTAAATGCGTTATGACCTCCTTTTGTTCAGCGTTGTAGGCGGTTAGCCATGGGCTATCGCCAATTTCTAGGCGCTTATCCAGGCCTAGGGTACTATCATCTAACTCGGCGGCTGCCGTTTCGATAGTTAAACTAACAATCCCTTTTTTAAAAATATTCTCTATGGTTGTACTATTGGGTAGCGGCGCGCCATCTACCGAAACGAGTACCACATTTACTGTTCTATCCGTTAAATGCCAAAGGGTAAATGCACCAGCGGTGAGTTGTTGGGTGCTGTCTTGTTTGGAGTTGACTACGGCATAAATAGTTTCACTTTCTAAGGTGTAATAGCCTTTTATGCTGAGGTCAATCGTATTAGTACGTTCATTTATTTTTGCAGGGATCAACTCACCCGCTTTGGTTTTAAATTTTAGGTCAGCTAAACGGTAAGCCGAATTGGCCACTAGGTCTACTTTAGCCGTGACGCTAATCGAATTTCCTTTTTCTACGGCTATATGTGCTAAAGTATATTCCTTGCCTGTAACATCAGGGATGGTGGTGTATTCTTTTTTTAATTGGTCATTAGCAGTTGAAGGTATTTTATCAAAGCCATAGGTACCTTGATCTTCAAAACGTACTTGAATGCCTTCTGCGGTTAGGGCTTCTAGTTCTCCTTGCTTTGAAACACCGGTAATATTTCCTGTAGTTACCGAGCCACTAGGGTCTATTTGTCCGCCTTTCGTAACATTTCCACCGGCGTCTACATGGTATACATTACCTGCAGCATCAACAATAACTTTGTCATCACCAAGCGGACTCGTTTCTGTAGCTCCGTTGGCGGGATTGGTAATAACTAATATACCATCTTTAATTTCAATGTCCTTCTCAGGATCGAGCACCCAATTAATACGAATTTCATCGAGATCGTTATTTCCTTCGAAGAGTTCTCCAACGGCTTCGCCAATATTCCCAACCGTTTCAATGGCCTCATCTAGATCTAAAATATTGCTTAAGTTTTCATCATAATAGGTAACCACCGTACCTTCGGCGAGTTGTTTGTCGGTATTAATTAGTACATTGGTAAATTGTACACTGACGCGAATGCTATTTAAGTACGGGATGGTTACATAACCTGTACCTGTAAACCTGCCGTTACTACCACTTGTGCTCAGTACTTTTACTGGAAAATCGCCTGCCTTAAACGTATCCCCTTTAGTCAGACTTGCTAATTTCTCTGTATTGCTTAAACTAAAATCGGGCGTAATACCACACTCGTATACACTAGCCTCATTATCGGCAATATGGGTGGTAAACTGCTTTGCGATACTCCAATCGCTTTTGGTCACCGCACATTTTTTCTGAATTTGATATTCATACCTAGTGCCTGCCGCTAAACCCCAAAGTGAGGTGGTATTTGAAGTGGTTTTATTATAAAACCACTCTTGCTCTCCACCTTCGGGAGAGTTGGAGGGAGCCTTCCGGTATCTAATGGTGTATTCTGGAACGTCATTAGAGAAATCTTCCCAAAAGATATTGGCAATGGTACTGCCTTTTACTTGGTGGTTGATACCTTCTGGTAAATCGCAAGCCGTGGCATAGCTGAACGAATATATTTCGCTATAGCCTTCATTTTTAAAGAGGCCTATTTCTTCGGTACCTTGTTTCGCTTTGGCCTGAATACGCCAGGCGTAATTTTTTCCAGATAGTAATAGCGGGTCACTAGGTCCGTAAACGTAGGTCGTGGCATTGGTGGTGGTTTGGTAAATAGGAGGTGAACTTAAAAAAGCAGCCTGTGGGTCTATTTGAGTATCCCAGATTTCAACAAGACTGAGCTCATATTCCACATTGCTAACATTAATGCTTCGTGGGGTCCACTGAAAAACAATATACTGTGGGTTTATTTCTGCAACATTCGATCTATTACGTGGAGTGACTAAAAAAGGCGGTTCGTTTTTAAAAATTACCGTCGTAACACAGGTTTTACTCGATAGTCGGTTGCCGGTAGCGACATCAAAAACCTCAAAGCAAAATTGGTAGGTACCTTCGGGAATAGCATTGCCATATACATTTGGCGAAATACCTGCGATGTTTTCAAATCTAAAATAAGGGGCTAATTCGGTATTCGTTAAGATTAAGGGTACGCCCGCTTCTAAAAATAATGGTGTGGCTCCCGTCACTAAATCGGTACTCTGAAAATTAAGTCCACTGCCCTGAAAATACGTTTTTAGTCGTACTGCTCTACTTTGAATATTAAAGTCGTTGAGTATTAATTGTACCCGTAGCGGACTGTTAATGGTACTTGCATCAGCATAGTTCGATAGGTATATAGGTGGTGGTGGCGTTACTTGCGGAATTATTTGAACAGGGAAAATGCCCCCCTGTCCCCAAAGGGGGAGTGCTAAAACTAGTAAGCCTAAAAGGCTTATCTTTTTTAGAATTCTAATAAGTAGTTTTATCTTCAAAATAATCTTTTTTTTTGCTTAACGATATGCATTTTTACCCATTAATCCTTTAAAATTCCCTCTTTGGGGGTTAGGGGCTAGTTCTTATTAATATACCGCAACTCAAAACCTTCTGGATTCACTATGTCTAGTGACTTTTTGTAATAGAAATCTATGATTTCATTTTCTAAATAGTTTTCCAGGTTTTTGGAGTCATCTGTTTCATCATAAATTTTATAGGCTGCTAAAGCAGTATTTGTTTTAAACTCTTTTAAATAGCCGCTGGGTTCTTTTACCACGCTAATGTCCGTAAAGTCATTAAATTTTTCTTCCATCCATCGGTGACCCACTAACTTTCTTAAGCGGTCTTCTTGTTCACTTAAAAGTGTCTTGTATTCGGTTGCTAAGGCTAAATCATCGATGCTGTACGCTGTTTCCTTTTTAGTGAACAAAGGGTGGCTGTCGACTTCTAATTTTTTAGCTACAAATAAGTTCTCTAGCGCCATATCTATTTTACGCATATCGAGCTGTATTTTTCTGATCACGGTAAAAAGTGTTTTGTCATATACTTCTTGAAAATCTTCAAAGCTGTATAATTCTTTCAAGAAAAGTAGGCCATTTTCTTTGTAAGGTGCTTCTTTGGTTTGTTCTTTGGTAATTTGCAATAAGAGCCCTAAATCATCTTTTTTAAATCTAGGGATAGTACTAAACTGTTCGCTGGCAAATACGTTGGTTAGTTGTTCGTTTAATTCAGGTATCGTGCCACTGTAGGTAATACCTCTATATCTAAAATTCCAAATATCTCTAGAATTAATACTGCTGTTCGGCGTATTTCTGTTGCCTTTATTGAATTGTATTTTAAAATTATCAAAGGCATAACTATAACCAAAAGTTAGGGTTAAATCGCGATTCGTATTTAGATTCGCATTGCGAAAAAGCATTAGGTAATTAAGGCTAAAATTGTGCTTTTCTAGCCATACATAAGTACCACCTAACCTAAAATTATATACGCTATTTTGTTGTTCACCATTGTTGTAAGAGGTATTATAGGAACTTGAAATATTGGTGCGCAATTGTTTGTCAAAGAATTGTTTACCCACGGCTAAAGTAGGGCCTAAGGTTAAGCTCTTGTCGATTCCTGCTGTGTTGTATGAAGTATTTGCGGCTATCGAAACAGTTAAATCTTTGTTGGGATAGCCTAGTGTGTACCCTGCGGTACCATTGTAAAAAGCGTTTTGCCCATCCGCAATGGTTTCCCCTTCTTGCTCGTTGCTCGAGTTTTGATACACTAAATTTAAATTGGTACTGTGTTGTTTTTGTTCCGTTTTTTTAAGGATATAGTTAATACCTAAATTCGCATTTTGTGAAATTTGGCGGTAATTTAGGGTGTCCACATTGTCAAAATCACCTACTTGGTTGATAAAATCAAATTGATCGCGAATATTGGTAAACGATTGAAAATTTGAATAGGAGCCGTTTAATGTCAATTTTTCGGAAAGCATGACACTAGCCGTAACAGCGCTTACGATTCGCCGTTGATCAGAGGATTTTGCTTTATCAAGATTATCACGCTGTACACCAGCATTAACACTTAAATTAAGTTTGTTATTGAAGATAGTCTGGTTGGCATTTACCGTAACATTCTCTAGATCGTTATTAAAAAAATAAGCACCTAAAGTTTTATAATCTGGATCAATACGTTCATAAGCTACGCCCAAGCTACCCGAACCAGCGGGGTAGTTAAACGATGCATTTAGGGCATTGTAATACGTGGTACTTATATTTTCATCGAGTAGAAAAGCAAGCAATCCGGTTGAAGGTTTTTCTTCGGTTAATCGGCTATCTTCTGTAACACCTGAGATGGCATATTCTATATGAAAATTGGCTTTATCAAATACTCGAAAATCACTCTCGAAAGAAAGTACGGCATTATCTTTAGGGCTTAAATTTAATTCCACAGGAAACGAATTTTCAATAGAATTCTCTTCATCAGTAGCTTTGAATAGAATTACGCCCAATTTCATAAACTCAAAATCGTAAGCAGTTTTTACGCCATAGCCCATACGTTTGTACGCAGTAATTCCACCTGGTGCCTCTGCATTGTATGCTGTGGCGCGCAACAAACGGCCATACATGGCACTTATCTGAAATTTACCTTCTGGATTAAGTTCAAAACCACCACCGGTAAATTGATGTCCGCTGAGGGTATAGGGTGAAAATGTCATGTTTACATCGCCAATATGCGCCGTTACCCATTTGTAAGATGGGTGTAAGCTTAGGCGATTAAAATTAAACGGACTCGGAAAATTAAAATCTTGGTTAGAATACGTGAACGATAAAGGAATGGAGTATAAGCCTGCGATATTGAAGTTTAAGTTCCCAGAAACAAAGTAGGTCAAATTTTGACGATTTGCCGTACCATCATAAAAGACGCTATTTGCTGAAATACCGCCATTATACCTTAACCATTTCTCTTTTTCAAGCTGGTCAAAATTAATACTTTGCGAAAAGCAGTAGGTCCAAGACATAAAAAAAGCGAGTAGAAATTTCTTCAATAGAAACACAGTTAGGTAGTTAAAAATACGTTAAAAACAGAAATGTTAAATTTATTTTCGATGAAATACAACAATTTTTTTCCCTTAAAGGTTAATTTTTAATCAGAAAATTACTGCAACTTATAAAGTCAAATGCAAAAGCGTGCGATTTTTAGGGTAGCGTCCTTGAACTCAGGTGTACAATTGTGTTAAAAGCCATAAATTTTTGAGTAAGGCTATTTAACGAATTACTACCTTTACGCTATGGTACATTTTCCTAGAAAGCTACAGGCTAAATTAGAAGAAAGAACAGCGAATAATGCGCTAAGATCCTTAGGGTTGCCAAATAATTTAGTTGATTTTTCTTCTAATGATTACCTCGGTTTCGCTAGGAATAAGGCAATTTTTGAAAGATCTAGTAATTTGCTTTTTCAGAAAAAAATAATTCAAAACGGAGCAACAGGATCGCGTTTACTATCGGGTAATTCTGAGTTGTATTTTGAGCTTGAAAACCAGATCGCCCATGTTCATGGCGTTGAAGAAGCTTTGCTGTTTAACTCTGGCTATGATGCTAATATTGGTTTTTTTAGTTCGGTTCCGCAACGTGGTGATCTTGTTTTATACGATGAATATATACATGCCAGCATTCGCGATGGCATTGCCATGGGTGTGGCGAAGAGCTATAAGTTTAAACACAATAACCTAGATGATTTAAAAGCATTACTGCAAAGAGTACATATATCAAAAAACGAAGTCAGCGCCGATCAATCTAGTGGTAGTGACACCATAGACATTTACATTGTCACCGAGTCTGTTTTTTCGATGGATGGCGATACCCCTAACTTAACCGAATTAGCCCATTTTTGTGCCTTAGAAAAATATCATTTAGTAGTTGATGAAGCCCATGCTATAGGAGTTTTTGGCAGCGAAGGTCAAGGTTTAGTTTTTGATGCGACACTTCAGCCTAAAATTTTTGCCCAAATTGTAACCTTTGGTAAGGCTATGGGATGCCATGGCGCTGCTATTTTGGGGAGTGCAAACTTGAAAAACTACTTAATTAATTTTGCGCGTAGTTTTATCTATACTACAGGTATGCCCCCGCATGCACTAGCAACCATAAGTAGTGCCTATAGCGAATTAAAAACCAAAAATTCAAGGCAAAAATTAAAAGAGAACATTACTTTTTTTAACGCGCAAATAGAGGTATTTGGCCTAGATACTCAATTTATACCAAGTACTTCCGCAATTCATTGTTGTGTTATTTCGGGAATTGAAAAGGTAAAAAAGGTGTCATCCTATCTACAAAAAGAAGGCTTTGCTGTAAAACCTATCTTATCACCAACAGTAGCGAAAGGGCAAGAGCGTTTGCGGTTTTGCCTGCATAGTTATAATACTAAAAAAGAAATTACAGGCGTGTTGCGTTTGTTGCAAACATCAATTAAAGCGCATGAGTAGTAAATTAGTAACCATTGCTTCTTTTGAATATGTGTCAGACTTACAGGTTTTAAAAACAAAACTAGAGTTCGAAGGCATACAAGTGATTTTGAAAGATCACAACGTGCTCAATTCTGATCCGATGATAAGTTATGCTATTGGCGGCGCAAAATTGCAGGTGTTTAAGGAAGATGAGGCTCGAGCCTTAGAAATTTATGACGAATTGCGCCATTATGCCATAGATGATGAGGGAAATTTAATACAGTGCCCTAATTGTAAGGCACAAAAATCAGAGTCGTACTACGAGCGGAAAACTATTTTTCATAAACTTTTTCCTTTTTTTGAAAAAAGAAAATACAAATGTTTACATTGTAACATGATTACAAAGCCCTAATTATGAATACTTTTTTTGTCACAGGAATTTCTACAGAAGTTGGTAAAACAATAGCTTCGGCTATTTTGGTGGAAGCTTTAGAAGCCGATTATTGGAAACCCATTCAGGCGGGTGAACTTGAAAATTCTGACAGCCATAAAGTAGAGCATCTAATTTCGAATACCAAAACCCTAATTCATAAAAATAGCTATGCGCTAAAAACACCTGTGAGTCCGCATGCCGCTGCCGCTATAGAAGGTATTGAAATTGATATCAATGAAATTAACGCCCCTGAAACCACGAATCATTTGGTGATTGAAGGTGCAGGAGGTTTGCTTGTGCCCCTCAATGATGAAGATACCATTTTAGATATTATCATGCCCAGTTATAAAGTTGTTGTGGTCTCAAGGCATTATTTAGGGAGTATAAATCACACCTTGCTAACGGTGGGTTGGTTGCAAAAAAAAGGCTATGATGTTGCTATTTTATTTAGTGGAAATGAGCATAAAACAACCGAAGAAATTATTGTAAAAAAAACAGGTGCTACCGTTATTGGTAGAATTAACGAAGAAGCCAGTTTTAATAAAGCCACCATTAAAAAATATGCAGTAGCGTTTAAGTCGGTTTTAGAATCACTTTAAGCGTTGATAAATAATAGCCTTACCTATAGTTTTTATAGGTTGGTAGTATTGTTTTAGATAGTGGTTGACGTAAATGTTTTCGTCAATAAGAGTATCAAATAGCAATAGGTCACCTTGCCGAGCTACAATGAGTTGTGGTTGTTTTACTTCTAAAATAAACTGTATTTCTTCCATGACCGTTTTTCTAGGGTTTTGTGCATACTGAAAAAGTTCTGGTCGGGAAGTATTGCTAGGATGAGTTGCTGTTTTTGAGGGTGGATTTGTACCTAAGTACCAATACCCAATATGATATTCAGTAAATAAAATATTGGTATAGTCTAAATTATTGGCGCTAATATACCTAGGTACCTCAATGCCTTCTCCATTGTAAAAAGTGCCTTTGTCAATTTTATTCTTTAAAATGGCCACATATTCAAGATAACTTTCCATGGGGATTAAAAGTAATAATAGCGCAAATAAGGGCTTATAGGTAGCACGTTTTAGAGAGGGGATTGCGCTAATAAAAACAAAGACCAAAATTAATAAACTCGGATAAAGTTGAATTAAATAGTGACCATTTAATCGTCCACCTTTTATAAATGACAGTACAATCCCAATAATGGCGACAGTAAGTAGTTGTATCGTATCCGTTTTAAAATTAATGTAATTTTTTTTACGAGCCAACCATAAAAACAAGGCTAAGAATAGCAAAAGCGGTAGAAAAATAAGAATAGATGAGCGCCCGTAATTTGAATATAGTAAGGGTGCCTGGATAACAGAATCCCACCATAAATCAAAATTTCCCTGGAGGTAATAGGGTAAAATAGCACATAGAATTATAGTGATGACCCCAATACTAAACATCATCATATTTAAAAACCCTGTACGAATATGCTTCTTTATGATATATCCATAGGATAAATACAAACCAATTAAAGCTATAGGATAGGCCATATTTAATTTTACCATAGTGCTTAAGCCCATTAATAGGCCCGCCAATAGAAACCAATACCATTCTTTATATTTTATTAAAAAGTAAAGGGCTGGCATAAAAAACAACACAGAAATATGTTCGGACATCACCCCTTGCATACTGCCAAATAAACTTTGAAGAAAAACACAAAAGATGGCGCACCAAAAACCAATTTTTTTGGAGTTCACAAGATTACTAATACTATACGTGTACCAAGCTGTTATGGCTACAATAAGAACACCAAAAAAACGAATGGCGATCATGCTCTTTCCAAAAAAGTAGATGATACCAGCGAAAAACAAGAAATTCATGGGAGGTTTTAAATCCCAAAGTTCAAGATAGGGTAAATGTCCGTTTACCCATGATTGTCCCATTAAAATAAAGGTGCTTTCATCACGATCTATATAATCCCTAAAGAAAAAGGGAAGCCTGATAAAAAAAGAAACGAAAAATAGGATTAAAAAAACAGTCCTGTTTTTAAGATGTGGGTAGTTGGGAGTCAAATAGTTTATAAGCTTGGTTAGCATAATTTGGCTAATTATCTAAAGATTGCGCGAGGCCTGAGCCTTGGGTTTCTAACTCACCTCTCCTTTGGAGAGGTCAAAACTACTTTTTAGAGTAGTTTTGGGTGAAGCAAAATAAAAAATTTCATTTTCAAGAAATTTTTTATTAGCATCTTTGCAAGATATATAAAAACACGGATTCAAAAATTTATTCCCATTGAAAAATATTTCTGAACGCGATAAAAAGCATATTTGGCACCCTTTAACGCAACATAAATTACATGACTCGATGTTGGCCATTACCAAGGCTAAGGCTTGTACGCTCACGGATGAAGCGGGTAAAACCTATATTGATGGAATAGCTTCTTGGTATACTTGTGTTTATGGACACTGTAACGATTATATTATCGAGAAAGTATACGCCCAAATGCAACAATTAGACCAGGTGGTGTTTAGTGGATTTACGCATGAACCCGCTGTTCAATTGTCTGAAGCTTTAATCCACATATTACCTAGCAATCAAGAAAAATTATTCTTCTCGGATAATGGTTCTACGGCCACTGAAATCGGAATTAAAATGGCTTTACAGTATCATTTTAACAAAGGCACGGGTCGTAAAGTGTTGTTAGCTTTTGAAGATGCTTTTCATGGCGATACCTTCGGGGCCATGTCGGTTTCCGGATTATCGGTGTATAATGGTCCTTTTGAGGATTATTTTATCGATGTAGAGCGCATTGCAACACCTACAAAAGATACTATAACTACCATTTTAGCACACTTAGAAAAGCGATTACAACAAAATGATATTGCAGGTTTTATTTTTGAGCCTTTAATTCAAGGAGCCGCCGCCATGCAAATGCATGATGCTGCTGGTTTAGATCAAATTTTGGCACTTTTAAAACAACATGATGTAATCACCGTAGCCGATGAGGTCATGACAGGTTTCGGTAAAACAGGAAAGTATTTTGCCTCTGATTATTTAAATGAAAAACCAGATGTGATGTGCATGTCTAAAGCTTTAACAGCCGGACTTTTACCTATGGCGGTAACGAGCTGTACCCAAAAGGTATATGATGCTTTTTATAGTAATGAAATTTCTAAGGGTTTATTCCATGGGCATACCTATACTGCAAATCCTTTAGCTTGCACTGCTGCTTTAGCAGGTATTGAGCTGTTACAATCTTTTGAAATTCAAGGGAATATTCAACGGGTAATCGCTTCGCATCAAAAATTTAATGAGGAGATAAAAGACCATCCAAAGGTGTTAACCACACGCCAAACAGGAACAATCTTTGCTTTAGATTTAAATGTCAAAATGGAGCGATACGGTAATTTACGGGATAAATTGATGAAGCATTTTATGGATAATGGGGTGTTTTTACGTCCTTTAGGAAATACAATTTACATTTCGGCACCTTATGTAATATCTGAAGCAGAATTACAACAAATTTATGATGCCATAAAAAGTGTTTTGGATCTAATGTAAATGAAGAATGCTGTAGCACATACAAATCAAAAAAAACCGGATTTAGCCGTAAAGGAAGCTATTTCTATCACCGCAATTTCGTCTATTTCACCTTTAGGGATTTCTCAAAATGCTATTTGGAATGCCTACCAAACAGCGACAAGCTCTGTGCATCTTAAAAGGATAGGAAAAGAAGAGGTTTGGGTGGGGGCTTTAGCAAATGAGAGCAGGGAGGAAATTGAGATCTTAAAAAAATCAGATGCTAAATATAAAAACTTAGACGATAGTGTTTTGTTTGCCTTATGCGTATCGAGAAATGCTATTGCCCATGCAGGTTGGGTTGCTGGCGATAATTTTGGGATAAATATAGGGTCTTCCAGAGGCGCCACAGGCTTGTTTGAAAAATACCACAAAGAGTTTCTAGAAAGAGGAAAGGCAGTTACTTTAGCCTCACCCACAACCACCTTAGGAAATATATCATCGTGGATTGCGCACGATTTACAAACTCAAGGCCCTGAAATTTCACATTCTATCACCTGCTCTACGGCCTTGCATTCGCTTTTAAACGGAGTGGCATGGCTACGCGGCGGTATGGCAGATAAATTTTTAGTGGGGGGTAGTGAAGCTCCATTAACCCCTTTTACTATTGCGCAAATGAAAGCGCTAAAAATTTACGCCAAAACTTCGGGTGCTAACGAATCTGAAGGCTACCCTTGCCGTGCTTTAGACCTAGATAAAACTCAAAATACGATGGTTTTGGGTGAAGGTGCTGCGGTGGCATGTTTAGAAAAAGGCCTGCCAGACAATGCCTTGGCGGTTATTGAAGGTATAGGCTATGCCACTGAACTTCTAGAGCACAACATCTCTATTTCTACCGATGCTGTTTGTTTTCAACGTTCTATGAAAATGGCTTTAGGTGTGCTACACCCTGATGAAATTGATGTGATCGTGATGCATGCCCCGGGTACTATTAAAGGCGATGTATCAGAAATGGAGGCTATCGATAAAATATTTTGTAACAAAAAACCTTTTTGCACTACCAATAAATGGAAGATAGGTCATACTTTCGGAGCTTCTGGAATGTTGAGCGTAGAACTTGCTGTTTTAATGCTGCAACACCAAAAAGCAATAAAGGTACCTTTTGTATCCTATGAGAAGGTTCCTACTAAAATACATAAAGTGATGGTTAACGCCGTCGGTTTTGGAGGAAATGCAGTGAGTATAGTTTTAAAAAGTGTATAGTAACCTTTAAATTACAACCTATGGAAATATGGTTTGAAGCCCTGGGCTTGTTTGAAAAAATATATTGGGTAGTAGCAGGTATTTCATCTGTAATATTTGTGATTCTCCTAATTTTAACACTAATCGGCGGTGATGGCGGCGGCATCGACGGTGATGTAGATGCTGAGATTGAAAGCGATACGGGAATAGATTTTCAGTTTTTATCTTTTAAGAACTTAATGGGATTTTTTACCATTTTTGGCTGGTCAGGTATCGCGTGCTTAAATGCTGAATTATCAAAATTTGCAGTAGTTTTTATATCAATAGTTTGCGGCTTAGCGATGATGTTTGCTATGGCGACCATATTCTATTACTTAGCAAAATTGCAGAGTAGTGGTACTTTATTGTTAAAAAATGCGATTAATCAAGTAGGTGAGGTATACCTCACTATTGGTGCCAAGCGTTCTTCTATCGGGAAAGTAAGTATTACAGTTCAAGGAACTTTACCTGAGTTAGATGCGCTAACCGAAGAAATAACCGATTTGCACCAAGGCAATGTGGTTCGTGTAAAAGCCGTTACCGATAACGGGATATTAATTGTTGAACTCCTAAATAAATAACCCTATGTTTTTTTTACCCTTACAATTAGGTGGTGGTAGTGCCACCTTGCTGACCATTGGTTTTGCAATTTTATTCTTTTTTATCATTATCATATCCTTTATCAGACGCTACAAACGTTGTCCCTCAGATCGGATATTGGTCGTTTATGGAAAAGTAGGTACAGGAAATTCTGCCCGTTGTATTCATGGTGGAGCTGCCTTTATCTGGCCTGTAATTCAAGATTATGAATTTCTTGATTTAACGCCTATTTCTATAGAAGTTAACTTGGTCAACGCCTTGAGTAAGCAAAATATTCGTGTAAATGTACCGTCACGATTTACGATTGGAATTTCTACAGAACCAGGCATTATGCAGAATGCTGCAGAGCGTTTGTTAGGTCAGGGCATGCAAGAAGTACAAGATTTAGCAAAAGAAATTATTTTTGGTCAATTGCGTTTGGTGGTTGCCTCAATGGATATTGAAGAAATAAACTCAGATAGAGATAAGTTTTTGACCAATATTTCTCAGAGTGTCGAGTCCGAATTAAAGAAAGTAGGACTTAAATTAATCAACGTTAACATCACCGATATTGTTGACGAATCGGGTTATATTGAAGCTTTAGGAAAAGAAGCAGCCGCACACGCGATAAACGCAGCACGTAAATCGGTGGCAGAAAAAAACAGAGATGGTGCTATTGGTGAGGCAAATGCAGTACAAGACGAACGTACACAAGTTGCCGCTGCTAACGCACAGGCGGTTGAAGGAGAAAACATTGCAAAAATAAACGTTGCCAATTCAGATTCCCTACGTCGCCAACGTGAAGCAGAAGCAGAGCGCACTGCTACAGCTTCAGAAAAAGTACAAAACGCAAAAGCCCTAGAAGAATCGTATGCTGCAGAGCAACTGGCAGAATTGGCAAGAGCTGAACGTGTGCGAAGCTCACAAATGGCCGATATTGTAGTTCCTGCAGAAATAGATAAGAAAAAAGTAGAGATTGATGCTGAAGCTGATGCAGAACGCACCCGACGCATAGCCAAAGGGGAAGCTGATGCTATTTTATTCAAAGCACAGGCCGAAGCACAAGGTATATTAGAGGTATTAACCAAGCAAGCAAAAGGTTTAGACGAAATTGTAAAAGCGGCTGGCAATAGCCCTAAAGATGCTGTTTTGTTACTTATTGCTGATAAATTACCGGAACTGGTAAGAACACAAGCCGAAGCCATTAAAAATATTAAGATTGATAAAGTAACGGTTTGGGATTCTGGATCAAAATCAGAAGATGGCAAAAACTCTACCGCCAATTTTATTTCAGGCATGTACAAATCGGTACCTCCTTTACAAGAAATGTTTAATATGGCAGGTATGCAATTGCCCGAATATTTAAAAGGGAAAGATCTAGATTCCGAAGAAGTACAAGATGCCTTGAAAAAATCGGGTATCTCTAAAAAGAAGGATTCAGAGCAATAGTCTGCTATGTTTAAGTAGCACTAGCCCCAAGGAAATTTATATTCTTGGGGCTTTTTTAAGTGCCTAAATTTTTATAAAAAAGCTCCCTATATTTAGTACTTATAGGTATTTTGTGAGTGTCAATAAATATTTGATTATGTTCAATTTTTTCAATTTTGGAGCTATGAACTAGGTAAGATTGATGTACTCTTGCAAAACCAAAGGGTAACTGTTTATTTATGAATTCGGAAAATGTCATTCTTGTATTGTGTGTTTTTATTTGGGTTACGATGTCTAAATAGTTGCCAGAACTCTTTATAAAAAGAATGTCCTCGAAAGCTATTTTTATAGTTTTAAATCCGTCTTTTATAAAAAAATAGGCGTTTTGTTCTTTAGCATTTGCCATGCGATCTTCCACTTTTTTGATGGCCATTTCAAAGCGATTGTATTCAAATGGTTTTAATAGATAATCCACAGCGTCATAGATGTAACTATCAACAGCAAATTCTGAATAGGCAGTGGTAAAAATTACATAAGGTTTTACATGTAGTTCAGCTAAAAGTTCTAAACCGGACAAATGGGGCATATTTATGTCTAAAAATAATAAATCAATAGGGTTTTCTTTTAAAAATATCAAACCTTCTTGGGCATTTGAGAAGACAGCTAAAAGTAAAATTTTACTGCTTTTTGACACATGATGTTGAATCACTTGAATTGCTTTTGGTTCATCATCTATAGCTATGGCTCGTATCATTTGCTTTCAATACTTATTTTTACTGAAAAAATGTTATTCTCTTTTAGTACTTCTAAAGTATGATTTTTTGGGTAAACAAGTGCTAAACGTTTTTTGGTGTTTTCAATACCAATTCCAAATCCTTTTTCTTTGTAATAGGTATTAAATGAATCATCATAGCTATTTATGCATTTAAAAAAAATGCTTTTACCAGTCCCTATTACCGATACGTTCAAGCTAGATGGTTTGTTAGGGTCAATACCGTATTTAAAAGCATTCTCTACAAAAGGGATTAATAAACCTGGACTTATTTTATGATGCTCGACATTTTTGAAGTTCGTATTAATTTCTGGAGTTATTTCACATCGTAATTTTTGAATATAAATATAATCTTCTAAGTATTTAATTTCATTTTCCAAGGGTATAAAATCTTCAGAGATATCATTTTGCATATAGCGTATTAAGTTTGCTAATTTCGCCGTGCTTTCAGCTGTTATGGGTGCATTTTCTTGCAAAGCTGTTGCATAAAGCGTGTTTAATGTGTTAAATAAAAAGTGTGGATTTACTTGAGATTTAAGTAACTTTAATTCACTTTCTTTTTGCTCAAATTTCAATTTATTTTTTTTAGTTTCTAATCTCAAATACCCATAATACGTAGAGGCTATCAAAATTCCAATTAAGGTAAGACCCCAAATAAATAAGTAAATATCCAAATTCAATTTCCAATACCCTAACTGCCATATTAAAAAAAAATAAATTACAATTAACAGGATGATGGATGGCGTGTATTTTAGTTTGTTTTTTTTTGAGAATAAAATTGGTGAAACAAAAAATACATTAGCATAAAAAGTGGATATGAACAAACATAGTAATAACACCTCTGTAAGTTTTGGAGCACTATTCATTAAAAAATAATATAGAATGATAAAAAAAATAGCACCAGTATTAATAATCGGTTCTAATCGCTTAATGTCAAAAATCTTTTTTAATAAGTTTTTATCCATAATAACAGCACTGTATGCAAAAGACATCACTGTAAATGGAATAAACGTCCTGAAGGAATAATAAATCCAATCAAAGACATTGTAACTTTTGGCACTATTTATAGAACTAAGACCATACTCTATCGTTTTAATAAAACTTAAAAAAGTTACATAAATACCAAGGTATAAAACTAAAAATAGGATGCCTCTTTTGTAGTTTTTAAAAAGTATTGGAATTAACCACCATGATAAAATATAGAGGGTACCTATAAAAATTAGAACAGGAAATAATTCACTCCATATGAACGAAGCGTCGAACTTTTGGGCGAAGCTAAAAACATTAAAAATACTCCAAGCACATAAACTAAAAACAAAAATATGAGTCGCTATTTTATATTTTGAGTTGAATAGAAGATTGAATTTCATGTTTTTTTATTTTCAAGCGAAACTAACATTCAGCAAGTAAAGAAAAAATTCAATGGTATAATTACTTCAAGGGGTGTTAAATAAAGCTATTTTTCTGTGAAATAGTAATTTTAAAAGTCAAAATTTTAAAATCATAAATTTTCTTTTTTGGGATATGAATAACAAATAGGTTATTTTTGAGCCTGATATATTTGAGCTACATGAGCGAGACAAGACACAACTGGACAAGACAAGAGATATTAGACATCTACAACAAACCTTTAATGGAGTTGCTATACGATGCTGCCACCATACATAGAGAACACCACGACCCCAATACGGTTCAGGTATCTACTTTAATTTCTATAAAAACGGGTGGTTGCCCTGAAGATTGTGGCTATTGTCCGCAAGCCGCTCGGTACCACACCAACGTAGAAGGTAACGATTTAATGACCGTACCGCATGTAAAAGCGCAAGCGCTTAGAGCAAAAGCTTCTGGTAGTTCTAGAGTTTGTATGGGTGCCGCATGGCGTAATGTAAAAGACGGGGCAGAATTTGATCAGGTGCTAGAAATGGTGCGGACCATCAACAAACTCGATATGGAAGTGTGCTGTACCTTAGGGATGATTACTGAAAACCAAGCAAAACGTTTGGCTGAAGCAGGGTTATACGCTTACAATCATAATTTAGACACGTCTGAAGATTATTATAAAGATGTTATTTCTACCCGAGCTTTTGAAGATCGTTTAGATACCATTAGCAACGTGCGTAAAACCAATGTTACGGTATGTAGCGGTGGTATTATCGGGATGGGAGAAAAATTAGAAGATAGAGCAGGAATGCTAGTCGCTTTAGCATCGCTTAACCCACAACCAGAATCAGTGCCGATAAACGCTTTAGTGGCTGTAGAAGGCACCCCCATGGAAGATATTGAACCCATTGCTATTTGGGATATGATCCGTATGGTGGCTACCACCAGAATTGTGATGCCAGAAACACAAGTGAGACTTTCAGCAGGGAGAACAGAAATGAGTAGAGAAGGGCAGGCGATGTGCTTTTTTGCAGGAGCAAATTCCATTTTTGCAGGTGACAAATTGTTAACGACTCCAAATCCTGATGTAAATCAAGACATGGAAATGTTTCAGCTTTTAGGCTTAAATCCGCAAAAACCATTTACTAAAGTTTCGCAACCCAAAACTGTAGAAGCACAAGATTCTGAATATAAAACATTAGGAGAAAAACCAAAATGGTCAAGACCTGGTCATGCCATTGAGCGGAATGAAGCAGCGAAAGCTAAAGCAAAAACGTCTTAGTATTTGGAGTTAACTTAGTGGGTATTTTTATTTTTGAAGTCATTTTAAAATTGATTTACATTGCATTTGACAGCTATTCCATCAGTAGATCGTATCTCTAAAAGCGATTTTATAGAGCAGTATTTTAAACCTCAAAAACCTGTAGTAATTCAAGGTTTTATTGAAGAATGGCCTGCGTATACGAAATGGAATTTAGACTATATGAAAGCCGTTGCTGGTGACAAAATAGTGCCCTTGTACGACGATCGCCCGGTAAGTCATAAGGATGGTTTTAATGAACCTCATGCCAAAATGAAAATGGCTGATTATGTAGACTTGCTCAAAAAAGAGCCTACCAAATTTCGTATTTTTTTGTGGAATATATTAAAAGAAGTACCGCAATTACAAAACGATTTTACCTATCCTGATTTTGGATTAAAGTTACTGAAAAGTTTGCCAATGCTATTTTTTGGGGGTACCAATTCTTATACCTTCATGCATTATGATATTGATTTAGCCAATATTTTTCATTTTCATTTTGAAGGAAAAAAAGAGGTTATCTTATTCGATCAATCTCAGAATAAACATCTGTACAAAGTACCACACTCTTTAATCACCCATGAAAGTATCAATTTTTCTGATCCTGATTTTGAGCAATGGCCTGCATTGAAAAATGCAACCGGGTATACCACAAATTTAAAACACGGTGACGTGTTGTACATCCCTGAAGGCTATTGGCATTATATGAAATATATAACCCCTGGCTTTTCCATGAGTTTACGAGCCATAGCTCGGGATCCGAAAAACTTAGGTAAAGCCTTTTATAATATTTTTATCATGCGGTATTACGATACTTTTATGCGTAAGCGTCAAGGCCAAAAATGGATTGATAAAAAAAATGAAAAAGCAATTACAAGAACAAACCGTTATTTGCGCAATACAATTAGCTAATAATAAGTATCTTTGCGCCCATAATTTGAATATCACAAAAACTTAAATAATAAATCATGAAAAAAACACTAGTCATTTTAACTATGATTCTTGGAGTTTCTTTTGTCAATGCTCAGGCATACAGCGGAAAAGATGACGCAAAGTTTCAAGTAGGTATCAACTTTCAAGAGAACGGAACAGGATTGGTATTGGGTTACGATTACGGGATGGGAGAAAATTTCTCGATTGGAGCAACAACTTCTTATATTTTAGGTGTAGAAGAAGTTATAAATGCTGATTTTGTAGATCGATTCGACGTAAAAGTACGTTTCAATGCAAACTTAGGTAGCGTTATGGAATTGCCTGACAATATGGATGTATACCCAGGTTTAAATTTAGGCTTAAAAAACTTTGGTGGACATTTAGGAACGCGTTACTTTTTTAGTGATGGTTTTGGTTTGTTTGCAGAAGCCTCTTTGCCATTTGCAAAATATAAAACAGAAACTTTAACACCAGCTGAAGAATTACACAACCAGTTTGTGTTTAGTTTTGGAGCTGTATTTAATTTGTAGTAAAATATTTTATCTTTTTAGGAAACCAAATTATTTTTTATAAATAGTTTGGTTTTTTTTGTTTTTAAAAAATGCTTCGACAAGTTCAGCAAAGCAATGGAACTAGTAATTGTGATTTTAGAAAGTTGAAAAATACTGCAAATAAAAAAAGGTTTTTATTAGGCTAATAATGAAAACTAATGTGAGTCTGAGCTTGTCGAAGACCTTGCTAAAATGCCTCAATAGGCCCTGTCCTGACCTAAGTCGAAGGGCTCAACAGAGTAGTTTAATTCATCGTTGTAAACTTCATTATTTGAATGATACTAAAATTATAATTTTTTCTAAACAGACAATCATGAAAACTAATGCCTGTCTGAGCTTGTCGAAGACCAATCGCTACGCTTTATTTTATCAGCATAGTGATTTTTTCATATACTAAATGACTTTCCCAACCCCGATATAAAAGATAATCAGCTAACTTTTTTTTTCTTTTCTGACTATTTTTTTCGGTAATGGCTGCTAATCTCTTCCTGGCAAGCGCGTCTAAGGCCTCGAGATACTCATGCTCATCAATTTCTTTTAATGCCGAGCTTATGTTGTATTTAGAGATATCGCGCTGTTTTAGGTCGTTTACAATACGTTTTTTACCCCATTTTTTAATATTGAACTTTCCCCTGGCATAACTTCTTGCAAAACGCTCCTCGTTTAAATAATTTTCTTGAATTAAGTGCCCTATAATTTGGTTGATAGCTATGGGAATCATCCCCATTTCACGGAGTTTTTTCTCCACTTCTTTGTGGCACCTATCTTGATAAGCGCAGTAGCTTTCAATTTTTTTTGTAGCTTCATGAAGGGTGTATGAAGGTGTAGTGTTAAACATTTATTCTAAGATTTCAGGCTCTTCACGAATTACAATTGAATTAACAGCAAAATCATGGAGTGCTTTTCTTTTTTCATTTGAAGTAACGGTTAATAGGGATAGCCAACCCAAAAAGAATTTTATAATAAAACGGATTATGGCTAAGGGAAAAGAAATATTTTTTAAAGGATTTTTTGCGCTTTTAACCAAAATTTTGCTAAAAGAATGACCTATTGTTCCTCCATATATGCTTGTTAATATAGGATCATAAAGTATGAAAATTGAGATGAACGCTAGAATTCTAAATGAATCTGGAACAGTTTCAAAAACTCCAAACAACTCAGATACGGCGTACATCATGACTATTAATACGATACTATCAATGATTGCTGCCTTTACTCTTTCAGGTAATACGGCATATGAAACTTGCATAAAATTATATAAAATTTTAAAGTACTAAAATAGGATATTTTTTAAACAAAAAAAGCGACCCGTTTTGGAGTCGCTTTTAAAATTTAATATATGGTTTTTCCGTCTTTATTCTTAAAACGGTATTCTAGATACGTATACGCATCTCTGGGTTGTATTTTAATCCATTTTTTATGCTCTAAGAACCACTTAGTGCGTATGGATGGGAAGCCTTTGCTTATAAAGGCTGCGATAAACGGATGAATGTTTAAAGTAATAACATTATCCTTGGCCGGACCGTTGAGTAATTTTTCAAGATCAGCATTTATTTTATCGATTAAAACAATAGGAGCTTCAACCTCTTTTCCTTTTTGATTGGGGTCTTCCTCTGTTGTCTTAATATTCATTTCGGGCCTTACCCGTTGTCTTGTAATTTGTATCAGTCCAAACTTACTAGGAGGCAAAATTTTATGCTTTGCACGATCATCTTTCATTTCATCTCTAAGATGATCAAAAAGTTTTCTCCTGTTTTCTCCTTTGGTCATATCAATAAAATCAACCACAATAATACCACCCATATCTCTTAGGCGTAATTGTCTTGCAATTTCAGAAGCGGCTAGAAGATTTACTTCTAATGCGGTATCTTCTTGATTTTTTGCTTTGTTAGAGCGGTTTCCACTATTTACATCTACTACGTGTAGCGCTTCAGTGTGTTCTATGATAAGATAGGCACCTTTGCTCATAGCCGCGGTGCGACCAAATGAAGTTTTTATTTGTCGTTCTATTCCAAATTTTTCAAAAATCGGAGTAGTATGATCACTGTACAATTTAACAATAGATTCTTTCTCTGGGGCAATTTCTGCCACATAATCTTTAACTTCTTCATAAAGCACTTCATCATCAACATAAATTCCTGTAAAAGAATCGTTGAAAACGTCTCTAAGGATAGACGATGCCCTGTTAAGTTCTACGAGAACTTTTGACGGGTGCGGGGCTTTATATAATTTTTTGCACATTACTGACCATTTTGTCAGTAGGTTTTGTAGATCTTTGTCGAGTTCTGCGACTTTTTTGCCTTCTGCAACTGTTCTAATAATAACACCAAATCCTTTAGGCTTAATACTTTTAACAAGTCTTTTAAGTCTGTCTTTTTCTTCTCCGCTTTCTATTTTTTGAGAAACAGAAACGCGTTCCGAGAAGGGAACCATAACTAAGTATCGTCCTGCGATAGACAATTCAGAGCTAATTCGTGGTCCTTTTGTAGATATTGGTTCTTTAACAACTTGCACTAATAACGATTGGTTTGCTTTTATTACATCGGTAATAACACCATCTTTATTAATATCATCTTCAAACGGAAAATCTTTTAATGAAAAATCTTTTAATTTACCAGTACTTGCATTTTTTATAAACTTAAGCATGGTAGAAAGCTGTGGGCCTAAATCATGATAATGCAAAAAAGCATCTTTTTCATAACCCACATTTACAAAAGCAGCATTTAATCCAGTAACAGGTTTTCTAACTTTTGCGATAAAAATATCGCCAACTGAGAAATTATTACTGTCTTCTACTTTTTGAAGCTCTGTTAATTTTCCATCTTTTAATAGGGCAAAATCGACGGTATCGGAACTAGATCTTACGATTAATTCTCTATTCACCTGAATCAATTTTTATTTATTTAAGCGCAACCTACGATAAGGTAGTGGTTAAATAAATGATTAAACAATGTATGTAACAGGTTCTTTAAAACCTGATGAAATTCGTTCACGAATTTCTATGTCAATGAACGTTTTAAAACGAAAAAGTAGTTGATACAACTACTTTTTCTTGTGACGGTTAGCTCTTCTACGCTTCTTGCGCTTGTGTGTAGCTACCTTATGTCTTTTTCTTTTTTTACCACTTGGCATAAATTATGACTTTTTAGGATTAATATTTTATTTTACTTCTACGTTACTCTTTACGCTTTCTACGAAAACCTTTGCTGGTTTAAAAGAAGGAATATTGTGTGCCGGAATTTTAATGGTAGTATTTTTTGAAATATTTCTACCTGTTTTTTCAGCTCTTGTTTTGATAATGAAACTACCAAAACCTCTTAAATATACATTGTCTCCATTTTCCAATGAATATTTAACCTCTTCCATAAAAGATTCTACAGTAGCCTGTACATCTCCTTTTTCAATTCCCAGTTTTTCTGAGATTTTCGTTACAATATCCGCTTTCGTCATTTTCTGTACTAGATTTATCTATGTTTTTTCGGGTTGCAAATATATAAATTAAAATTCAATGTTCGCATTAAAGAACTTCATTTTTAAGCATATAAACCATTACTTTTGGCGATAGAGCGATTCTTGTGTGATTTTATCGTCGAATAATAGGGTTTTTTAAGGTTTTTTTTTAGTTTAAAATGGTCGCTACCTATTGCTATACTTAATTTCTACTCTTTACATGAATAATAAAACAAATTATTTTTCTTACTCCGTATTTTTGCACAAAAATATAGGTTAATTATTTCTTCATGATATTTTCAAAACAAATTTTGCTTTGGTATGCCAAGAATAAAAGAGAGCTTCCTTGGAGGAACACAACTGATGCGTATCATATTTGGCTATCAGAAATTATGTTGCAACAAACCCGAGTTGCTCAAGGTACGCCTTATTATTTGAAATTTATTGATAATTTTCCGACCGTACAACATCTAGCTGCTGCTAGTGAGGAAAAAGTTTTAAAACTTTGGCAAGGGCTGGGGTACTATTCCAGGGCTAGAAACCTACATGCGACCGCCAAAATAGTAACGGATAAATACAATGCTCGCTTTCCCGATTCCTACAAAGAGCTCATAAAGTTAAAAGGGGTGGGCGATTATACTGCGAGTGCCATAGCGTCGATTAGCTTTAATAGGCCCGAGGCTGTGGTAGATGGCAACGTATATCGAGTTTTAGCCCGTTATTATGGAGTTTCATTAGCCATAAACAGTTCGGAGGGTATTCACTATTTTAAAGCATTAGCAGAGCGCGTCATGGATGTTGAAGCAATTCGTGAATATAACCAAGCTATTATGGAATTTGGTGCTATCCAGTGTGTGCCTAGGAATCCAAACTGTGGGGCTTGCCCCTTGCAAAATAGTTGTGTAGCTTTAAAGGAGGGAAGAATTGATGCGCTTCCTGTAAAACTTAAAAAATTAAAAGTAAAGCTAAGGTATTTTAATTACCTTGTTCTACTAGATGATCAAAAGAAAACAATCCTTAGAAAAAGAACAGGAAAGGGTATTTGGCAAAACTTATATGAATTTCCCTTAGTAGAATCTGATCAAAGCTTAGCGGCGTCTAAAATTAAAAGTGAAATTGAAAAGCAATTTAATTTTAAAAATGCGTTTGAGGTGTATCAGTATAACACGACCGAAATTGTTCATAAGCTGTCGCACCAGCATTTATACACCACTTTTTGGATTGTGAGTATAACGGATGAAATGAAAGATAGGATACCTGTTTCAGAAGTATATGAATATCCTGTACCAGTTTTAATCGCAGATTTTATAAATGCATTTAAATTTTAGTATTTTTGACAAAATATTTTGGTTATGAGCGGTACATTAAATAAGGTCATGTTAATAGGACATTTAGGCGACGAAGTAAAAGTTCATTATTTTGAAGGCGGTAATTGCATAGGGCGCTTTCCATTAGCTACCAATGAATCGTATACCAATAAACAAACTGGTGAAAAAGTAGTCAATACAGACTGGCATAACATTGTGATTCGCAATAAAGCAGCAGAAATCTGTGAAAAATATTTAAGTAAAGGCGATAAGGTATATGTTGAAGGCCGCTTAAAAAATAGGCAGTGGCAAGGAGAAGATGGTCAACCACGCTATACCACCGAAGTACATGTGCAAGATTTTACTTTTTTGACAACCAAATCAAATTCTGGCAATAGTCAGGGTAACGAACCCAATACTGCCACTCAAAATACACAAAATAGCAGTACAACACAAGCAGCATCTTCTCCCTCGAATGAACCCCATCAAGAAGATGATCTACCCTTTTAATTTAAAACCTAAATTATAATCTTTGGACCCAGACCCCTTTAGTACCGTATTAAGTGTTGTTTTTGATAGTGCTTTAGCCTTTAAGATAGGTATTCTTTTTATTTTACTTTTTTGCTCTGCGCTAATTTCAGGTGCCGAGGTCGCATTTTTCGGACTCTCAGGTACCGAGGTAAATACCATCGAAGATGAAAAGTCTACTAAAGGAAATATTATTGTTAAACTTTTAGAAAAACCTAAAAAGCTTTTAGCGACCATATTAATTGCCAACAATACCATTAATATTGCCATTGTGTTATTGTTTAGTGCTATTGGCGATGTCATTTTTTCAGACATCACCTATCGAATTTTAGGGTTTATTTCTGTTCGTTTTTTACTGGAAGTGGTCGTTGTAACTTTTTTGATTTTAATGTTTGGTGAAATATTACCCAAAGTATACGCCAATAGAAATCAAAAAACATTTGCCCACATGATGGCTTTTCCTTTAAGGGCACTAGATTTTTTGTTTACACCTTTAAGTGCACCTATGCGCTCGGCAACGATATTTTTACACAGCAGGTTAGGAAAGCAAAAATCGAGTTTAAGTGTCGATCACTTATCTCAAGCTTTAGAGCTTACCTCTGAAGGTGATACAACCAAAGAGGAGCAGAAAATATTAGAAGGTATAGTGTCTTTTGGAAATACGGATACCAAACAGGTTATGCGTCCCAGAATTGATATTTTTGCATTGAATACCGAAATGAAATATCTCGAAGTTTTAGAAGAAATAAAAAAAATGGGCTATTCAAGAATTCCTGTTTATTCTGAAAATGTAGATAATGTTAAAGGTGTTTTATATGTAAAAGATTTATTGCCTTACATTGACCGTAAGACCTTTAATTGGATGAATCTTATCCGAGAACCTTACTTTGTGCCTGAAAACAAAAAGTTAGATGATTTGCTGCTAGAATTTCAAGAAAAGAAAAATCATTTAGCGATTGTTGTGGATGAGTTTGGAGGTACTTCAGGTATTGTTACGCTAGAAGATATTATCGAAGAAATAGTAGGCGATATAAGTGATGAGTTTGATGATGAAGATTTAATTTACTCCAAACTAGACGAAACTAATTATGTTTTTGATGGTAAAACCACCTTGAAAGATTTTTACAGAGTGGTTAAGATTGATGATGAGAACGATTTTGAAGAACGTAAAGGAGAGTCCGAAACCATTGCAGGTTTTGTTTTAGAAATAGCAGGTAGCTTTCCTAAGCGCGGCGAGATCATAAGTTTTAAAGAGTATGCCTTTGTAGTAGAAAGCTTAGATAAAAAAAGATTAAAGCAAATTAAAATAACATTACCAAATGAACTTTAAAATTTCTGGATTTGTAATACTGTTTTTTTTATTATTTATAGCTTGTCAAGAAGAGGTGTATGTTCCGAAGCCAAAAGCAATGCTCCGGTTAGATTTTCCAACACCTGTTGAGGCACAGTTTGAAAATGATAGTTTTATTTTTAATTATAACGAATTAGCGAAGCCTGTTGTCAAAAATAAAAATGCTATTGTTTTAGACTACCCGGCCATGAAAGGGTCTATTTTTATTACCTATAAAGCAATTCAAAACAATTTAGAGACCTTAATTGGTGACGCCCAAAAATTATCTTTCGAACACATGAGGAAGGCAGATCATATTGAGCCCAGAACTTTTATAAATGAAGATGATAAAGTATATGGCACGTATTTTCAAATTATAGGTGATGCTGCTTCTCAATCGCAGTTTTACGTAACCGATAGTATTCATCATTTTGTGACGGGTTCGGTCTACTTTTATACAAAACCAAATTACGATTCTATCTTGCCTGCTGCCAATTACCTACAAGCAGATATGCGCGCTATTATGGAAACATTAAGATGGAAAGAATAGCTTAGAAGGGGTTTAAAAAGTGAATTGTCACTAGTACACCATTAAAAAGCTTGGTACCTATACCGAAGGGTTAAACAAGCACTTTTCTCTTTGTTTTCGTTTTCATCGTTGATTTTCACGAATGAGGGCGTGCTTGAAAGGCCATCAAACATAGCATTATTGCGTTTTTTAGATCTTTATTTTTACGCTTCAACAAGTTGCATTACTTTGCGATAAAGGTTTTTTGTAGCCTTAGTTGTTGGGCAAAGCATAAAAAATAGTACCTAGTTCCTCAAAAGAAAATCTGAGAGGATTTTCGTTAGTAAGCTATAAGCAGTCCATGAAGTATGCCCGACCTATCGCATAAGTCCCTAGTTCAATAAATTCTCAGCATTCTCAATACTCGTATTTATTTGGTCCCTAAGTGCTTTTACGGCAGCTTCTTGCTGGTTTAAAACGTTTTGTTTTTCTTCACTTAGGGCTTTTCCTTTCATGATTTCTTCCCCGTCAAAACTATCGCCAAAAGTTTTCATCCAATCCATCATTGCTATATTGGCTTCGCGTAGGTCTTTTCTAGCTTGCATGTAAGCTTCAGGGGTGTCTGTTTCTTCAATTTTATCCTCTAATTGAGCAATTAATTTCCCAATATGCCCCATTTTAGGCATCACTTCGTCATGAACAGCTATTACCTGTTGCATTTGGGTCGGAGTTTCGGCTTTAGTACTTTCTTTGCAAGAGAATAAAACAGTTACAAAAAGTGCTGAGACAATTAAAATATATTTTTTCATGATGTGAAGTTTATTGAAATATAAAGATAATACTTTCGGCATAAGACTTTAAATGATATCTACTTAAACTAATAAAAAAGAAAAACCTCTAAAGTCTAGACGTAGACTTTAGAGGTTTTGTTTCCCTCTCCTTTGGATAGGTCAGTACTACTTTTTTAGCATTACTGACTAAGGCCTTTATTCAAAATCGGCATCAGAAACGCCTTCATTTACTTTAATTGAATTTACATTAAAATCTACTTTTTGAGGACCCATAGATTGCGTTAAAGTAAACGGAAATAAAATTCCTGAAACTTCCTTGTAATTAGAAAAATTAAAAGAACTGCTCATTTTTTGACCGTTCATTTCAGCAGTAACTACGTCTTGTACTTTTAGACCAGTAGTAACATCGTAAAAGGATGCTTTTTCATCAGAAATTTTAATCTTATACGCCTTTTTACCATCTACATCTTCAACTCCTTCTAGCTGTAAATTTTCAAAGTCATAGTTTAGTTCTGCAAAAGGAGCAGATTCAACTTTTATTTTAGCAAGCTCTGTTTCGTCTAAATCTTTTCTTTGCCCTTGCATAACCATATAACCCGAATTGCCATCCACAACTTGTTTGCTCATAGAGTTCCCCATCATTTTCACATCTTGCATGAACTGATCGTTGGTGGTTTTTTTAATTTCAAGGTTTAACTTCATACCTTGAATTTCGGCTTCTGCTGACATGGAATAAGACGATACACCAGCGAGTTTATCTTTTCCGCCAATGGCTTTCATGTAGTTTTCAATTACAGTTTTTGCATTCATACCCTCAGGAATGGCAGCAGTGTAATCTGGTTTTTCTACTTTATTTACCATTTTATCATAGTACATCACAGGAATGGTTTTGCCATTAAAGCTTACCTTTTCAAGGTTTTCAAGTACTTCACTACCTTTTCCGGCAACTACAATTCTTGCATTTTCTGTGCTAAAATATTTCTGTGCTGCTTTTTGAACATCAGCAATAGTTACCGCATTAATACGCTCTAAGTAGTTTTTGTAATAATCTTTAGAAAGGTTTTCTGTTTCAATATTAAGCGCATAACCAGCGATAGTTTCAGGACGCTCTAAGGCCATGATAAATCGTCCAATATATTTAGATTTTGTATTGGCTAAATCTTTCTCAGAAACAGGTTCTTTTCTAATTTTATCAATCTCTTTTAAAATTTCAACAACAGCGCTATCCGTTACAGCATTTCTTACTTGTGCTGTGGCTGTAAATCTTGAGGGAGCGTATTTGTCATTTCCAATATTGGAGTACGATCCGTAGGTGTAGCCTTTATCTTCTCTCAAATTTAAAAACAAACGACCTTCACCACCGCCTCCTAAAATTTGGTTGGTAATTAATGCAGGGAAAAAGTCTGCATCTCCCATTTTTAAGTTCACTAAACTTTGAACCGCCACCTCAGATTGTACGGCATTGGGAACATCAATAAAATTTATTTGTGTGTATTGTGCATCTGTTGGTTTTGAAAATTGAAATGATGGTGGTGTTGCCTTTGTCCAAGGCGTAAAGTTTTTCTTTACTAATTTTTCAACATCCTTTATATTTACATCGCCAATAACGATCAAATAGGCATTTGCGGGTACAAAATAGTTACTGTAATATTGCTTTACATCCGCAAGTTTAATATTTGCTACAGTTTCAGGGGTTGTAAATTCTCCGTAAGGATGATCTTTTCCGTAGGCTAAAGCCGATCGTGCTCTGCCTGCAATAGCACCAATATCTTTTTCCGAAGATTTTAAATTCGTTAAGATTTTTTCTTTCTCCTTATCAAATTCTTCCTGAGTAAAATTTGGATTAAGGGCAGCATCGGCCATTAATTCCATAATTCTAGGGAAGTATTTAGATAAAGAACTTGCAAAAGCGCTTTGTGAGCCAAAATTAATTCTGGCCCCTAAAAAATCTACTTCTTCGTTAAAGGCATCTTTTGAAATATTAGTGGATCCATTGCCTAAAAGGCTGGCGACAAAAGAACTTACCCCTGCCTTGTTCCCTTCAGCAACCGGAGGATTGTCTATCCGTAATTGTACCGAAACTCTAGGTAATTTATGGTTTTCTACCACTAGTACTTTTAAACCGTTTTTAAGCTCAAAGCGTTGTGGTTCTTTTAAATTAATTTCAGGAGCTGGGCCTGCTTTAGGCATGGTACTCCTGTCTATTTGTGCATTGGTTGCAAAGGCAACGAATGCAAAAACTAAGGTGATATATATTTTTCTCATTGTAGTGTTTAATTTGCAGGTTTTTCTTGTGGTAAATAATCGATAATAACACGTTGGTTAGGCTTTAAATACTTGTCAGCGACAGTTTTAATTTCCTCACGAGTTATAGATCTGTAAATATCAATTTGCTTGTTAATTAAAGAAGTATCACCATATAGCATGTAATTCGTGGCTAATGATCCAGCGATACCTTCAATACTTGAATTTGAATTAACAAACTGATTTTCAAATTTATTTTGTAATTTTTGGTAATCTTTTTCTGAAATCAATTCGGTTCTCACTTTCGTGATTTCTTCTTCAATCTCTGTATTTAAAGTCTCTAAACTTGTTTCGCCTAGGGGCAATGAAAAAACAAGATACATTCCGTAATCTTCTTGATCAATGTTAAAAGCACCTACTGATAATGCTTGTTTTTGATCATCAACCATTTTTTTATTAAGCTTAGAACTTGGACCGTCACTTAAATAACTAGAAATCATTTGAAGAACATAGGCATCGCGTTCTTTAAAACCAGGGGTGCGATACCCAATGATAGAGGCTGGAATTTGAATGTTCGCATCGTAAGTAACTGATTTAGTCTCTACCGTTATAGGATCTTCTTTTGGATAATTACGAACCACATCAGCACCTCTTTTAATAGGGCCAAAATAATCTTGAATCATTTTTTTGGTTTTGGCAATATCAATATCACCAGCTACGGTTAACACCGCATTATTAGGTACATAGTACATTTTATTATAAGCAGTTACATCTTCTAGGGTAGCTGCCTCTAAATCTTTCATATACCCAATATTAGGGTCTTTGTAAGGGTGTTTTGAAAATAAAGCATCTCCAACCACTTGCAAAATTTGACCATAAGGTCTGTTGTCATAGCTTCTTCTTTTTTCTTCTTTAACCACATCAATTTGAGTGTCAACACCTACTTGGTTGATGATGGGATGAAGCAAGCGCTCAGACTCTAACCAAAGGCCTAATTCTAAATTATTTGAAGGGAAAACTTCGTAGTAATAGGTTCTGTCCTGAGATGTGTTTGCATTATTTGTGCCTCCGTTAGAAGAAACAATTTCAAACCATTTTCCTCTTTCGATATTTTCAGTTCCTTCAAACAATAAATGTTCAAATAAATGAGCAAAACCTGTTCTTCCTTCTGTTCTATCTTTGCCACCCACATGGTACATAACTGATGTTGTTACCAAAGGCGCACTATTGTCTTGGTGAAGAATAACATGGAGACCATTGTCCAATTTGTATTCTTCATAAGCCACCTCTTGAGCTTTAGCTGTTATTCCCGCTAGTGAAAGCGTAACAGCTAGAAATAAATTTCTTTTCATTCTTGATAAGTGTTTTAAATTAAATTAGCAATTTTTGTAAACTGGTCAAATACACCATATACATGCTAGGTTAGTATCGGTATTTTGAATTTTGTTACACGAAAATAAAAGTTTTATTAATTAGATGAAGAAAAATCTTAACTCTTTAACATGACTTTTTAAAAATATTCATAGTTTTTCCTTAATTTGAGCCAACATTTTTAAAATTCGTAAAACAATGATGAGATTTATATTACCCGTAAGATTCGGAATAGCCACTAGCGGGTCTTTAATAGCATATTTTTTAATACTGTCACTTTTTGGACTTCACACTAACGTTTTTTACAGTCTGTTTAATGGTGTTATTACCGGTTTTGGTATTTATGAAGCTATAAAATACTTGCGCATCGAGAATAGAGATACCTTTAATTACGGTAGGGGGTTTTCAGCCGGTATTGTTACGGGCTTCGTGGCCACCTTGATTTTCACCGTTTTTTTTGCTTTCTATGCGACAGAAATTAACCTAGAATTTTTACCAGAGCTTTCAGAGCAGTGGTTTAAAAATAACAACAAAGAAGTAGGTATTGTCTTTTTTACCGTGGCCATCATGGGCTTTGCAACTTCTATTGTCTTAACCTTGGCATTTATGCAATTATTCAAATCTTCGAATAATTTAAAAAAACAGCATAAAAATTAAAAGCACTGTACTCAGTTCACATTGAAGCTAAATACCCTTTTAAAACCAGCGATTTAAGAGTGATAAAATTTTTAAATACTTCTTTTAAAAAAATCTTGCAATTTAAGTAATTAGCAGTATATTTGCACCCGCCTATTTAAAATAGGCAAACTGATTTATTGATAAATAACAAACACAAGCTATGTACGCAATTGTAGAGATAGCAGGGCAGCAATTTAAAGTTGCGAAAGACCAAAAAGTGTATGTTCACCGTTTACAAGAAGAAGAAGGTAGCAAAGTTACTTTTGACAATGTTCTTTTATTAGAAGACGGTAGTAACATCACGATTGGCGCCCCAGCTATAGACGGAGCCGCTGTTGAGGCAAAAGTCATTAAGCACCTAAAAGGTGATAAGGTAATCGTTTTTAAGAAAAAAAGACGTAAAGGTTACAAGGTTAGAAACGGTCATAGACAGTATTTAACGGAATTAGTTATCGAAAGTATTGTTACTTCAGGTGCTAAAAAATCAGCTCCAAAGAAAGAAGCAGCTCCTAAAAAAGAAGCCGCTCCAAAAAAGGAAGCTCCAAAGAAGGAAGTAAAAGCGAAAGCTGAAGCTCCTAAAAAAGCAGCTCCAAAGAAAGCTACTGCGGTAGATGATTTGAAAAAAGTGGAAGGTATTGGACCTAAAATTGCTGAAACATTAGCAGCGGCAGGTATTTCGACTTTTGCAGAATTGGCTAAAACCGACGCAGCTAAAATTTCTGAGATCATCGCTGATGTACGTGGAAATCACGTAACAGACACATGGCCAGCACAAGCTAAATTAGCAGCTGATGGTAAGTGGGATGAGCTTAAGAAATGGCAAGATGAATTAGATGGTGGGAAACCAGCATAAGTATAACTTTTATCCTGTTGCAAAACAGGAACTTAAAACCATAACAAAATGGCACACAAAAAAGGTGTAGGTAGTTCTAAAAACGGTAGAGAATCAGAATCAAAACGTTTAGGTGTTAAGATTTTTGGTGGTCAAGCCGCTATCGCTGGTAACATTATTGTTAGACAACGTGGAACTAGACACAATCCAGGAGATAACGTATACGCTGGTAAAGATCATACCTTACACGCACGTGTAGATGGTATGGTAAAATTCCAGAAGAAATCGGGAGGAAAATCTTTCGTATCTATTGAGCCTTTCGAAGCTTAAGAGTTCATTTCTTACGACAATATAAAACCCTTCTTATCACTAATGATAATGAAGGGTTTTCGTACTTATGGCCATTAGGTAGTGGGTGTAAGAAGTGAAATAGGGAGCCCAGCCTATAAAAAGTACAAGGCTTGATAAGGAAAAGAATACAGCTACTAGGTAAAGAATGTTCCTCAACTAAAACCTAACAGCCCCATTACCACTTCTGATTTCTAAAATTATGTTTTACGGCAAAAGCCACTGTTTCTGCCAAATACTCTTCTAGGGTGTACTCCGGAATGGGTAAAATACTTTCTAAAAGTTCGGTATCCCATTCATTGGGTTTAGATGTCATATAAGGGTGTAAATGCACGCCAATAGTTTCATAATAATAAGCCTCTAATTCGGACTTGTACCCTGTTGTGGCATTGATTTCATCCGTGGTGAAACTAAAATTAGTAAAGCCTACCGTGTTTAGAATTTGAGCAATACCCTTCATCATATTTGTTTCTTTACGATGCACAATATTTAATTGTTCAATATCTCTCGAAATTACTTTGGCAATTACTTGAGCAGCATAATCCGTAGGGATAATATTTAATCCTGTAGTTTCGGTAGTGGTAATCCGGACGCTGTGATCCGTAGGAGCACTTTTAAAGAATTTCGCAAACAAGTAAAAAACCATATATTTTGAAATAAAATAGGTCGGTTTTTCCCATATGTTTCCTCCTAAAACACTGGGGCGTAGTATTTGAATGGGAAGATTCTTCTCCTTGCAAGCTTTGATTAAAAATAACTCTGAAGCATGTTTAGAGGCTTCGTAATGATTGCGATACTCCGCTGCTTTTAGAGTACTGAAATCATTTTCAATACGCCCGCCTACATTACCTGAGGCAAAGGCAGTACTGATATAAATAAATTTAGATATGTGCTTATGGAAAGCAAAAAATATATCCTTAGTGAATTGTAAATTTTCTTTAAATATTTCAGTTTTTGCACTTGGAAGGGTGGATAAATTGACAAAGCCAGCTGCGTGGATAAAAAAATCTATTTTAGTAGTATTGCCTAAAAATGACGCTGGGTTTAAAAAATTGTCGGCATCAATCACTATTATTTTATTAAAAATAGCAGCCGAATTATCTTTTATAAATTGCGGGGCAAATTCACTTAAAAGCACATTCTGAATACGTTTTTCAGGATGAACCGTGGTTTTTTTACGAACGGGAAGATAAATAGTTGTTATGGTATTAAAACGCTCTTCGAATAGCGCGTATAAGACTCTTGAGCCTAGTGTTCCTGTTGCTCCTGTTAAAAGTATATTCATTTAGCTTGGTGTAAAAAACCAAAAATCCCCATTTTATAGAAACGAGGATTTTTGGAACTATAATTTTTAGCTTTATCCCTTTAAATTAATACCTGTAATATTCAGGTTTAAAAGGTCCTTTAACCGTAACTCCTATATATTCTGCTTGATCCGTACTTAATTCTGTTAATTCAACACCCAAGCGCGCAAGATGTAAAAAAGCCACTTTTTCATCTAAATGCTTTGGCAGCATATATACTTCGTTTTTATACTTTTCACTGTATTTCCAGAGTTCTATTTGAGCTAGTGTTTGATTGGTAAATGAATTACTCATCACAAAACTAGGGTGGCCCGTAGCACAACCTAAATTCACTAACCTACCTTCTGCCAAAATAATAATATCTTTACCGTCAATAGTATATTTATCTACTTGTGGTTTAATTTCGTCTTTGGTATTCCCGTAATTTTTGTTCAACCAAGCCATATCAATCTCGTTATCAAAATGGCCTATATTGCAAATGATTGTTTTGTCTTTTACCGCTTTAAAATGTGCTGCACGAATAATATCTTTATTTCCGGTTGTGGTGATCACAATATCGGCATTGGCAATTACATTTTCTAGTTTTTTTACTTCAAAACCATCCATGGCAGCTTGTAGCGCACAAATAGGGTCAATTTCAGTAACGGTAACAATAGAGCCTGCTCCTTTAAAAGAAGCGGCAGTTCCTTTACCTACATCACCGTAGCCGGCAACAACTACTCTTTTACCCGCAAGCATAGTATCTGTTGCTCTTCGAATAGCATCAACGGCACTCTCACGACAACCGTATTTATTATCAAATTTAGATTTGGTTACGGAGTCATTCACATTAATCGCGGGCATTGGTAAAGTGCCTTTTTTCATGCGCTCGTAAAGTCTATGTACACCAGTTGTAGTTTCCTCAGAAAGTCCTTTAATACCATCTGCTAATTCAGGATAGCGATCTAAGACCATATTGGTTAAATCGCCACCATCATCTAAAATCATATTTAAAGGTTTGCGATCTTCTCCAAAAAATAAGGTTTGTTCAATACACCAATCAAATTCTTGTTCGTTCATACCTTTCCAAGCATAAACAGCAACTCCAGCGTCTGCTATGGCAGCAGCGGCTTGGTCTTGAGTAGAAAATATATTACAAGAACTCCAAGTAACTTCAGCACCTAAGGCCACTAAGGTTTCAATAAGCACGGCAGTTTGTATGGTCATATGTAAACATCCAGCGATCCGAGCCCCTTTTAAAGGCTGATCATCACCATACTCTTCCCGCAAGGCCATAAGTCCTGGCATTTCTGATTCTGCTAAATTAATTTCTTTTCTCCCCCAATTTGCTAGAGAAATATCTTTTACCTTGTACGGTATATAGGGAATAGTTTTAGTGCTCATATCCTTTTTTATTTTTACTTTCGTTATATAGCAATTTTACCACTAAAATTTTAGTGGTTGCAAAGGTACTAAAGCCATGCCTCTTTACAAAACAATTAGCGTAACACCGAGCATTACCGTTTACATTTGGAACGTAACAGAGTCTGAAGTTGATCTTGCTAAAGATATCAGCCTCACAAGGGTTTGTTCTGAACGAATGGCGGGTATGAAATCCGAACAGCACCGAAGGGCTTTTTTAAGTATCCGACATTTATTAGCTGAGGCAGGGTACGTAGATCACGATTTATTTTACGATGAAAACGGAAAACCTCATTTGAAAGATGGCAATAAAATTTCAATTACGCATTCTAATGATTTTACGGCAATTATTGTAGCACAACACAGTGATGAAGTAGGGATAGACATTGAATTGCAACGCGATAAAATTTTAAAAATAGCACATAAATTTACGCCCATTGAAGAATATAGAACCTTAGCAAATTCAGATGCTGTTGTCAGGAAGTTAACCGTAGTTTGGGGCGCTAAAGAATCACTTTATAAAATTTACAGCCATAAAGGGCTTAGTTTTTTGCATCATATTGATGTTAAGGAGTTCGATTTAGACGATGCCGAAAGTATTGCCGAAATAAATTATAAAGGGGATTATTCTGCCTATGCTTTTGACTTTTTAGAGTTTCAAGGGTATACTTGTGTGTACGCGGTAAAATTGTAAAAAACGTTCAAAACAACAATTGGTGGGCTAGCCTATTTAACACCTTTATTTTTTAACCTGTAATACATTATTTTTAAATTTTTTAAGCATGAATATTTCTGTAGAACTTACTTTATCCCCCTTACAAGATACATTTGAACCCATTATTATCAATTTCATCAAAAAGCTAAGAGCTTCTGGTCTTAGGGTACTTGAAAACCCATTAAGCACTCAGGTATATGGTGAATATGATCTAGTAATGAAAATTTTAAATACAGAAATAAAAGAAGCTTTTGAGCTTATGGATAAAGGACTTTTGTATCTAAAAATAGTAAAATCAGATAGAAGCGACTATGTACCCCATTTTTGATTTTTTTTTAGAGGCCTATCAAGATAGTCCAACCTATGTCATTATTTTAGAAGTACTTGTTTTTTTCTTCGGAATTGCGAGTGTAGTCTATGCTAAAAAAGAGAATATTTTAGTTTATCCCACGGGATTAATAGCTACCATTATTACGGTGTATTTGTTATACAAAGCAGGATATTTTGGGGATATGATGATGAATTTCTATTATTCAATCATGAGCATATACGGTTGGTATAATTGGAGTAGAAAAAAAGGAGATACCGTTTTAGTCCCAATTTCAAGAACCTCAGGGAAAGAAAAAATAATAGGTGTTATTTTGGGTCTCGCGACGATGATAGTGACCTATTTGGTGTATCAAGCCTTTAATTCAGAGATAAAACTTGAAAATTACATCGATATTTTTACCTCAGGTCTCTTTTTTACAGCCATGTGGTTTATGGCGACAAAAAAGCTTGAAAACTGGACCCTTTGGATTATTGCCGACATAATTACGGTGCCACTTTATGCCTATCGTGGACTAGGAATACTATCTTTACAGTATCTTATTTTTACAATTTTAGCGATCCAAGGGTACTTAGCATGGAAGAAAAGTTTAAACAAATCCATTCAAACATTATAAAAATAGTTTTATTTGGTCCTGAGTCTACGGGTAAAACTACCTTATCAGAACAACTAGCTCGGCATTATCATTCCGTTTGGGTACCTGAGTATGCTAGAGAATATTTACAAGATAAATGGAACGAGCAGCGCAAAACTTGCGAGCCTAAAGATCTACTGCCCATCGCTGAAGGACAAATGAGACTGGAAAATAAATTGGTTAAAAAGGCGAATAAAGTTTTGATTTGCGATACCGATTTATTGGAAACTAAAGTATATTCTGAAGCTTATTATATTGGTCATTGCGATCCTATTTTAGAAAAATATGCATTAGAAAATACCTACGATTTGTACTTTTTGACGTATATTGATGTTCCGTGGGAAAAAGACGATTTACGCGATAAACCCGGGGAAAGGGAACGGATGTTCCAATATTTTAAAAATACTTTAGATACGTATAATAGAACATATGTACTGTTGAAAGGGGATAAGAATACCAGGCTAAAAACGGCAATAGCACATATCGATAAACTTTTAGATTCATGAATACATTTTCGGAAAAAGATCAACAGCAACTCAAGGAGAAAGGCATAGTACAAGAAAAAGTACTGAATCAAGTAGAGACCTTCAAAGAAGGTATTCCTTTTGTAACCTTAAACAAAGCTGCGATTGTCGGTGACGGTATCCGAAAATTTACTGACGATGAAGAACAAAAGTTAATGGAGACTTTTGATGCGAAAAAGAGTGAGTACAGTTTGTTAAAATTTGTGCCAGCATCAGGAGCAGCATCAAGAATGTTTAAGGCATTTTTTAATTTTTTAGAAGTCTACCAACCACAAAAGGAAACATTAGAAAGTTATTTTAAAAGAACAAACGATAAAGACCTTAAATTTTTTTCGGATCACTTAAAAGAGCTTCCCTTTTATGAAATTATACAGGGGAGAATACACCTAAAAAGTACCAATCCAGGCGAAGAGCTCTACTTATTTATTAACGAAATGCTGTCAGAGGAGGCGCTAAATTATGGTTTTTATCCAAAGGGGCTTTTGCCTTTTCATAATTATGGAGACTTTGCCGCAACACCTTTCGAAGAACATCTCAAAGAAGCCGCTTTGTATGCGAGTACAAAGGGTAAAGCGAAACTTCATTTTACGATTTCAGAACAGCATGGCGAAATGTTTACTACTGAATTTGATGCGATAAAAGAACGCGTTTCTAAAGAAACCCATTGTTCTTTTACGGTTGGTTACTCATACCAGAAATCAGAAACCGATACGATAGCCGTGGGTATGGATAATACCTTGTTTAGAAATGCGGATGGTTCCTTATTATTCAGGCCTGGAGGTCACGGTGCTTTAATTGAAAATTTAAACGAACAAGAAGCAGATCTTATATTTATAAAAAATATCGACAATGTAGTGACCAATAAAGCGTTGGCTAAAATTGCGGATAGTAAAAAAATATTGGCAGGACTACTTTTGAAAACTCAAGAAAAAGCTTTTGCCTACGCATCAGTTTTAGAAGAAAAAACAAACCTAGAGGCTACAAAAATCGAAGAAATTAAACAATTTTTAGAAACTGAACTTAACGTGCGTTTTGCGACTACTTTTAAAAATTTTGATAGCAGCAAGCAAGTTGAAATTTTAAAAAATAAAATCAATAGGCCTATCCGCGTTTGTGGGATGGTTAAAAATGAAGGCGAAGCTGGCGGTGGTCCTTTTTGGATTCAGGATGGCCAAGGGGATATCTCGTTGCAAATTATAGAATCGGCCCAAGTAAATACAGCTGATGCCCATCAAATGGAGATTTTTAAAAATTCTACCCATTTTAATCCGGTCGACTTGGTTTGTGGTGTAAAAAATTATAAAGGAGAAGGGTACAATTTATTAGATTTTGTAGATGCCAAACAAGGGTTTATCACCGAAAAAACCAAAGACGGTGTCTATTTAAAGGCTTTAGAATTACCAGGATTATGGAATGGTGCCATGGCCTTCTGGAATACCATTTTTGTAGAAGTGCCCTTAGTGACTTTTAATCCGGTAAAAACAGTAAACGATTTATTAAAGCCTGCACATCAGGTTTAGATGTTGTAATTTGTTAATGCACCATTATACTCATATGAAAGTGGTCTATCTTTTTTCTGTAAAAAAAGATAGACCACTTTTGTTTTTTTTGTTTGTATTTTTTTCTGACTTATTTCCTTGTCAATAGATACCTAATTAGTATCATCTTCTACCTCAAAGAATTGACTAGCGCTTACAGGTGTGCCATCTTCGGTAATGCCTTCAACATGAATCATATAGCTACCTGAAACGTCGCCTGTGTAAAAATTAAGACTAGGTGCTCCTTGTTCGTTGATTATAATATCTGGCTGCCAATGCAGGGTTGTTCTAAAATCTTGAAGGCCATCCTCCTGATCAACAATAGCATAATTAGGGCTATAAAATTCTCTTGTTTTATAAAAGCCTTTAAAAGTGCTATTGAGTATATTAGGATTAGGGGTTTTGTTTTTTTCAAGGCCGGAAAGGTTGAGCACACCTTTTAAATATATGGCTATAACCAGACCACCACCTCTCATCCCATACGGCGCAGCCGCTGGGCCTATTAAAACATCAATAAACTCAACATCAAAAGTGTTTATGGTATTAACAAATTCAAAGGGTATAGGTGCTCCATTTAGAAGATATGTCGGTCCTATTTTTTCTTCTCCTAGGGTACTTGTGGTACTTGTACTATCATTTGCTGGCTCAGCATATGGATTAAAAGTACCCATCGTCAATCTTTCGCGAATACCAACAAGACCTCTCAACATCTCATAAATAGAATTATAAGAACCTGCTCCACCTATTATCGAATCTGCAAAAACTCGGTGAGTTGGTTCGTTGTGAAAAACTACTTTGCTTATTCTTTCATCGATAATTTCTTTACGCGTTTTTTCTTTTTCAGTAACCACTACTTCTTCAAGCCTAATAGTATTGGGGTTTAAAATAAAATCTACTTGCTTTTTTTGGGATGCTACGTCAATGTATTCTTTAGGATATTTGTAGGCTAAGGTATTAGTTTCAGGTTGCGATAAATTACTATAATTGATAGCTGGTTGCCTTGTTTCTACCTGAATACTAAAATCGTTATCCGATTTATTTTTGGCTTTAGTGATGGGCGTACTTTGTAACACTAATGGAATGCTGTCTTGGAAGAAAAAGGGGCCAAAGCTAAAATCTCCATTAAGCTCAGTAGCCTTTTGTTCTTGATAAAAATCAGCGTCTATGAGCAGTAATTTAACTTTTGACGCTTTTGGCTGGTATTTATTGTCGAAAGCTGTTGTTTTACCCGATATCATAATTCCTTTTTCAGGTTCATAAACGAGGTTTTCGCTTACATTGTTATTCAGCATTTCTTTCCATACAAAACGTCTCCAACCATGGGTAAGCATTAAAGCGTCTAATAAAAATCTTTTTTTTGCAGTCTCTTCTTCGAAAAAGAAACCAGCGTTTTGAACGGTACCACCCAGGTCTGAATTTAATAAGAGCCAACTTTCAATATTTTGAGCGGCATGTCCTGTTTTAGCAGCCTTGCTAATTACCGATGCAGAAAAGCTTCCAGAAGGTTCTTTTCCTTGCATACTTTCTAAAATAAGGGCTACATCAACTTTTTGTCGTTTTTGGTAATTAGCTAGTGGCGTTTCTATTTTTAACGTATAATCGTTATCAGGATTATTGATAAATATAAGACGTTCACAAACAGGTTCTCCGGCTGACGTAAACAGGGTAAAATGGGCTACGCCATCTACCATAGTTTCCATCGGAATTTTAATTAAAAAACTAGGGTCGCTAGATTCTTTGGTATGGCTAAGAAAAACACGACCTCTACTATGACCAACCAACAAACTACCTTTAAGGCCATCATTAATATTGCTAGTGGCTTTGATCGTAATGTACTCTGGCGTCTGTACTACATTTAATACATAGCCTTTATTTTCTGGTGTTGGAAGATTGTATTTTTTTTCTTGACCCTCAATAGTTATGCTGGCATAATAGGTCTTGCCTGCCTCTGGAGAATAACTAACTTTTCCGAGTCCAAATTCAAAGGTTTCAAAATCCTTGATAAAGCTGTTGTTTTGATCTACAATCTTTCCATAGGTCGAAATTTCATTTCCTTTGGCATTTGTAATTTTAATGCCAAGCGTATTTTCTATGCCATATATTAGGGTGCCACCTTCTGGAAAAAAGTCGACAGTTAACTTGTTATCAGGTTTCGTAGTTGATGGTCTCTCTTTACTCCTAGGTGCAGGAATCATTTTACTGACCTTATTTTCAGGCTTCCAAATAGCAATTTGTTTCGAAAAAATGGCTGGTTGTTTTTCATTGAGCATGTATTTAGAATATGCACTAAGCCTATAATTTCCTTCACCTAAGCTTTCTGGTATATCTATGTTTCCTGCAACACCAACACTTTCTGCAAATAGTTTTTGCTGTACGACTACGCTGTCTTGAGCATTTACCAATTCTACATAAACTACATTACTTTTATCACTGATGTTATGGGTAACACCATCTAAGAGGTAAGCTTTATACCAAACCGTTTCACCGTTTACATAGATATCTTTATCAGTTTGAACATAGACTTTTTCGGGACTTTCAGTAGCTGTGTACCGATTGAGTTTTCCGTTAATATTTTGAAGAAGTTCATTTTGTTGTGTAAAGCCTAAGAATGAAAATATTACTATAAATACAAGGCTAAGAAGGTTAGATGGTTTCATATAAATTGATTTATTAGTCAGATTTTTATGATATCAACAATCATTCCTTTTTTGTTATAATTTAATAAGAATTTACGGTATATTAAATAGAAATTTACATACTTATTTCTTAACAAGATAAACGATTTATTAAAGCCTGCGCATCAGGTTTAGATTTTGTAATTTGTTAATCTACCATTATACTCATATGAAAGTGGTCTATCTTTTTTCTGTAAAAAATATAGACCACTTTTGTTTTTTTGTTTGTATTTTTTTCTGAATTATTTGCTCGTCAATAGACACCTAATTAGTATCATCCTCTACCTCAAAGAATTGACTAGCGCTTACAGGTGTGCCATCTTCGGTAATGCCTTCAACATGAATCATATAGCTACCTGAAACGTCGCCTGTGTAAAAATTAAGACTAGGTGCTCCTTGTTCGTTCATTATAATATCTGGCTGCCAATGCAGGGTTGTTCTAAAATCTTGAAGGCCATCCTTCTGATCAACAATAGCATAATTAGGGCTATAAAATTCTCTTGTTTTATAAAAGCCTTTAAAAGTGCTATTGAGTATATTAGGATTAGGGGTTTTGTTCTTTTCAAGGCCAGAAAGGCCTAACACCCCTTTTAGATATATGGCAACTACACCATCAAAAGCTTTATGACCATAGGCCGCTGCCCCTGAGTTTTTTAAAACATCAATAAACTCAACATCAAAAGGATTTATAGTGTTGATAAATTCGATAGGTGTTGGGGATCCATTTACAAGAATAAGGGGCGTGCCAGAAGATCGTATCCGTATAGAATCTAAGCCAGGTCCAAAAACCCGAACACCTGGCAAGCCTCTCAACATATCAAAAACAGAATTATAAGATCCCGTTCCACCTATTATCGAATCTGCAAAAACTCGGTGATCTGGCTCGTTGTGAAAAACTACTTCACTTATTCTTTCATCGATAATTTCTTTACGCGTTTTTTGTTTTTCAGTAACCACTACTTCTTCAAGCCTAATGGTATTAGGGTTTAGTATAAAATCTACTTGCTTTTTTTGGGATGCTATGTCAATGTATTCTTTAGGATATTTGTAGGCTAAGGTATTATTTTCAGGTTGTGATAAATTACTATAATTGATAGCTGGTTGCCTTGTTTCTACTTGAATACTAAAATCGTTATCCGATTTATTTTTGGCTTTAGTGATAGGCGTACTTTGTAACACTAATGGAATGCTGTCTTGGAAGAAAAAGGGACCAAAGCTAAAATCTCCATTAAGCTCAGTAGCCTTTTGTTCTTGATAAAAATCATCGTCTATGAGCAGTAATTTAACTTTTGACGCTTTTGGCTGGTATTTATTGTCGAAAGCTGTTGTTTTACCCGATATCATAATTCCTTTTTCAGGTTCATAAACGAGGTTTTTGCTTACATTGTTATTCAGCATTTCTTTCCATACAAAACGTCTCCAACCATGGGTAAGCATTAAAGCGTCTAATAAAAATCTTTTTTTAGCAGTCTCTTCTTCGAAAAAGAAACCAGCATTTTGAACGGTACCACCCAGGTCTGAATTTAATAAGAGCCAACTTTCAATATTTTGAGCGGCATGCCCTGTTTTAGCAGCCTTGCTAATTACCGATGCAGAAAAGCTTCCAGAAGGTTCTTTTCCTTGCATACTTTCTAAAATAAGGGCTACATCAACTTTTTGTCGTTTTTGGTAATTAGCTAGTGGCGTTTCTATTTTTAACGTATAATCGTTATCAGGATTATTGATAAATATAAGACGTTCACAAACAGGTTCTCCGGCTGACGTAAACAGGGTAAAATGGGCTACGCCATCTACCATAGTTTCCATCGGAATTTTAATTAAAAAACTAGGGTCGCTAGATTCTTTGGTATGGCTAAGAAAAACACGACCTCTACTATGACCAACCAACAAACTACCTTTAAGGCCATCATTAATATTGCTAGTGGCTTTAATCGTAATGTACTCTGGCGTCTGTACCACATTTAATACATAGCCTTTATTTTCTGGTGTCGGAAGATTGTATTTTTTTTCTTGACCCTCAATAGTTATGCTGGCGTAATAGGTCTTGCCTGCCTCTGGTGAATAACTAACTTTTCCGAGTCCAAATTCAAAGGTTTCAAAATCTTTGATAAAAGTGTTGTTCTGATCTACAATCTTTCCATAGGTCGAAATTTCATTTCCTTTGGCATTTGTAATTTTAATGCCAAGCGTATTTTCTATGCCATATATTAGGGTGCCACCTTCTGGAAAAAAGTCGACAGTTAACTTGTTATCAGGTTTCGTAGTTGATGGTCTCTCTTTACTCCTAGGTGCAGGAATCATTTTACTGACCTTATTTTCAGGCTTCCAAATAGCAATTTGTTTCGAAAAAATGGCTGGTTGTTTTTCATTGAGCATGTATTTAGAATATGCACTAAGCCTATAATTTCCTTCACCTAAGCTTTCTGGTATATCTATGTTTCCTGCAACACCAACACTTTCTGCAAATAGTTTTTGCTGTACGACTACGCTGTCTTGAGCATTTACCAATTCTACATAAACTACATTACTTTTATCACTGATGTTATGGGTAACACCATCTAAGAGGTAAGCTTTATACCAAACCGTTTCACCGTTTACATAGATATCTTTATCAGTTTGAACATAGACTTTTTCGGGACTTTCAGTAGCTGTGTACCGATTGAGTTTTCCGTTAATATTTTGAAGAAGTTCATTTTGTTGTGTAAAGCCTAAGAATGAAAATATTACTATAAATACAAGGCTAAGAAGGTATGGTAGTTTCATATAAATTGATTTGTTCGTCAGATTTTTATTACATCAACAATTATTCCTTTTTTGTTAAAATTTTATGTTTTTAACATAATTTTAATAAATAATTTTACTTCAAAATAGCTACACCTTAGCCTAGAGGTCGTCGTGAAATATACGGTTCAGGTATGGCTAAGTTAAATTTAGCTTTAGGTTTTGATTGTTTTGCAGGATCAGAGAGACGGTTTGGGGCTGGTAAAAAAGTCCAGCACTAACTGTTAATTTCAAGAATATTTTTTATGTTTATTTTTCTTTTTTTAGGATAATTCCAAAATTGAGTTGTAGCTTTGCCCCATCTCAAAGGGGTGCTAATTCTAAATTTATTTTCGAGTAATTACTGAAAGTAGCTAAGAAGATGCTGAGATTATACCCAATGAACCTGGGCAGGTAATGCTGCCAAGGGATACGATAGGTTTTTTTAAAGCTTATCGCCATTAGGAACACGCAGGGTTTCTTATTTTAAAAGCGCTTTTAAAGTAAAAACCAAAACAATCTAATATTAACAAGAATAACAGCCCCTTTTATTCGTCACTAAATTTTAGTACGAATGAAACTGTTTTTTTCAATTTTCAATTCTTTTCCCGTCCGTTTTCTAGACGAAGTAATGCTAAACACCAAAAGTAAGTATAGCATTAAAAGTATATGTACCACAATTTTATTAGTAGGGGCTCTTGGCCTTCATGCCCAAGACAAAGAACTCGATTCGTTAGAAGGCAAAAAGGTCGTCTTAGACGAGGTTTTTGTGTCTGCTATTCGGGTTACCAAGGCTACGCCAGTAACTTTTTCAAACATTAACAAAGAAGAACTTGCACCTCGAAACTTAGGTCAAGACATTCCTATTTTACTTAATTTTTTACCATCGGTAGTGACCACTTCAGATGCAGGAGCAGGTATTGGTTATACGGGCATTCGAGTGCGTGGCAGTGATGCTACACGCGTAAACGTAACCATTAACGGTATCCCGTATAACGACTCCGAATCGCATGGAACATTTTGGGTAAATATGCCCGATTTTGCTTCATCTACAGAAAGTATTCAGTTGCAACGTGGCGTAGGTACCTCCACCAATGGCGCTGGTGCTTTTGGAGCGAGTTTAAATATCTTAACCGACGCGGTTTCGGAAGATGCCTATGCGCAAATAGCATCCTCTATCGGGAGTTTTGGCACCTTACGTAACAACCTAAAGTTCAGTACTGGTTTATTGAATAATCAGGTTGAAATTTCAGGAAGGCTCTCAAAATTAGATTCTGATGGGTATGTAGATAGAGCTCGTGTGAACATGGATTCGTATTTTTTACAAGCGGCCTATAAAGATGAAAACACCCTAATTAAAGGCTTGCTCTTTGGTGGAAATCAGCTCACCTACCAAGCTTGGTATGGCATTGATGCCCAGACTTTACGAGAGAACAGAACGTTTAATGTTGCGGGTCAATATACCGATGAAAATGGGAATACTCAGTTTTATGATAATGAAACCGATAACTACAAACAAGACCACGCTCAGCTTTTATGGAACGAAACTTGGAATGCCCATTGGAGCACCAACTTTGCTTTACATTATACCAGAGGCCGTGGTTATTTTGAACAGTTTAAAGAAGAAGATGATTTTGAAACTTATGGTTTTACACCTATTGAGGTCGATGGAGCGGAAGTCAACACTACCGATTTAATTCGAAGACGCTGGTTAGATAATGATTTTTATGGTACTGTTTTTTCAGCCAATTACAAAGATGAAAATATCGATTTTATTGTGGGTGGTGGACTAAACAACTACGTTGGGGATCATTTTGGTGAAATTATCTGGGCAAGATTTGCCGGCAATAGCAATATCAGAGATCGGTATTATGAAGATAGGTCAACGAAGACCGATTTTAACATGTTTACTAAAGCCAACTATAGCCTAAACCAGCAATGGAGTTTGTTTGGCGACTTGCAGTACAGAAGGGTTGATTTTACAGCCAATGGTGAGGATACAGGTTTGGTTGATGATACCTTTAACTTTTTTAATCCAAAAGCAGGGATTACCTACGATATGAACCCTAATCATAATTTCTACTTTTCGTATGCTGTTGCCAATAGAGAGCCCAACAGAAACGATTATGAAAATGGAAGTCCAAAACCTGAGCGCCTAAATGATTTTGAATTAGGCTGGCGTTATATTAATTCAAAGATTCAAATCAATACCAATGCCTATTATATGCGTTACAAAGATCAGTTGGTACTTACCGGTGGTTTAAATGATGTGGGTGCGCCTTTGCGACAAAACGTAGGTGATAGTTACCGTTTGGGTTTAGAAATAGATGCCGCCATCCAATTAGGAGATAAGTTTAAAATTCAACCCAATGTTGCCTTAAGCACAAATAAAAATGTAGATTTTTTTATTGAAGGGGCCACTGGTTTAGAGTCTTTGGGCGATACGGATATCGCTTTTTCTCCAAATTTAATTGTAGGTAATATGTTAAGTTACGTACCAAATAATGACCTTCAAATTTCTTTATTGACCAAGTACGTAGGGAAGCAGTTTATGAATAATATTCAGGATGAAAATTCGGTGTTGAAAGCCTATTCTCAGACCGATTTTAATATTCAATATAGCATTCCAATGAATTCATTTGCGAAAAGCATCGCTTTCTCAGGCTTAGTCAATAATATTTTTAATTCGGATATCGTGTCTAACGGCGCCGATTATGGTGGAGGTTTTGTTGTTTTTTACCCACAAGCAGGGGCTAACTTTTTACTAGGGGCAACATTGAGCTTTTAGAAGCAAACAGTTTTCAGTAACAGTGGCCAGGATTAGGTTTTAAACCCTAGGGAAACGACTAGATTTTTAGCTTCGTCTACACTGTTACTGATTACTTTTTATATTTGTAATCAAAGCTTAGTTTTTAAAAAAATTCGCATGATGAACAAAGAAAATATTCGCTGGGGAATTATTGGCTGTGGCGCAGTGACCGAAGTAAAAAGTGGTCCACCGTACCAAAATACCCTAGGCTTTTCTTTAGAAGCTGTGATGCGTAGAGATATTGAAAAGGCGAAAGATTTTGCGCAACGGCATGGCGTACCAAAATACTATGATCAAGCGGAACAGCTGATCAATGACCCAGAAATTGATGCCATTTACATTGCCACGCCACCAGATACTCATAAATTTTACGGTTTACAGGTAGCCAAAGCGGGTAAACCTTGCTGTATTGAAAAACCGCTAGCGCCAAGTTACCAGGAGGCTTTGGCTATTGTTGCCGCATTTAAAGCTACACATATCCCCTTATTTGTGGCCTATTACAGGCGTTCATTACCTCGTTTTTTACACGTAGAAAAATGGCTAAAAGCTAATGAAATAGGAGTGGTAAGGCATATCCACTGGAATTTTTCTAAACCGGCTAGTGCTATTGATATAAGTGGCGCTTACAATTGGCGAACCGATAGTAAAGTTGCCGCAGGAGGGTATTTTGACGATTTGGCGAGTCATGGCTTAGATTTATTTGCCTATTTATTAGGTGATTTTAAGGAAGTTTATGGTCTAAGTACCAATCAACAAGGCTTATATACAGCTCAAGATGCAATTACTTCGTGTTGGATTCATAAAAACGGAATTACGGGGAATGGAAGTTGGAATTTTGGCGCCAAAGAAAGGGAAGATAAGGTTGAGATTATCGGAGAAAAAGGAAAAATTATGTTTTCTGTCTTCAATGATGAAGATGTTGTTTTGCAAAATGCAAACGGGGTACAATCACTCTTTATTGAAAACCCTAAACACGTGCAGCAATATCATGTGGAGAATTTAAAAGCTGCTTTACTGGAGGGTAAAACGCATCCTTCTACAAGTGAAACGGCCTTGCACACCAGTTGGGTCATGACTGCGGTTTTGAAGTGAAATGGGTGTCTAATGTCCAAAGTCGAAAGTCGAAAGTCCCAGGTCGAAAGTAAAAAGGAGTAGTTTTAAGTTTTAGATGTTGAGTATTCATTTTTTTCCGTACAACAAAAAGAAATTTAAGCCTTAAATAATTTTTGAAGCCTTAAACCAGCTCCCAAAAAAACTAATTCGTTACCGAAATAACACCTCCACTAACATTGACTCTGTACTCTAGCATATTATAAAACCGAGTGCCATCTTCAGGGGCATTTAAAAGTTGACCTGTAAATAAAGTGTAGTTATAGGCTTCACAGCTACAGCTAACCGAATTTCTACTGGTATCTAAAGTCATGGTCGAGCAGCTATTGGGAACATGGTTTGGGCAACTGGCTTCAAAAGCCCTATAACCGCTAAATGAAGCTAATGTTTTTATGACAAAAATACCTCTTGTACCCGCTTCCTCGTTGCCAATATAAATGGCACTACCTTCATTGGTAAGGTTGCTATATAAGGGTAGGCTTGTATTAATATCAAACCTAAAACTAAATTCCTGTAAATACGGATTTCTGTTTGTGGTATTCTTGTCACAGGCAAAAAGTAATAGGAATACTAGAAGAATTAAATAGCTACGCATAACAACTTTGTATTTTATGAATACACCCACAAAGTTGAACAAAAAAAATGTATATTTGTCTTAAATCCTCTAGAAAAAAAGAGGATTTTCGTATTTTACAAAAACGCAGAATCATGAGTACAACATCTTACTATACCGCAGAAGGATTAAAAAAATTGAGAGATGAACTTAATCAATTAAAAGATGTAGAGCGTCCAAAAGCGTCTAGGGATATAGCCGAAGCTAGGGATAAAGGAGATTTATCCGAAAATGCGGAATATGATGCAGCTAAAGAGGCGCAAGGTTTGCTGGAGCTTAGAATTGCTAAATTAGAGGATGTTTATGCCAACGCGAGACTGATTGATGAATCACAACTAGATACCTCAAAGGCTTTAGTGCTTTCTACCGTGAAGCTTAAAAATCACAACAATAATGCCGAGGTAAAATATACCTTGGTGGCAGAAAGCGAAGCTGATTTAAAAACAGGGAAAATTTCAGTGAACTCTCCAATCGGAAAAGGATTATTAGGTAAAAAAGTAGGCGATGTGGCAGAAATTACCATTCCAAACGGAGTTTTGAAATTGGAGATTCTAGAAATTACAAGATCTTAAGTAGCGTATTATGGCAAGTATTTTCACTAAAATAATTTCTGGAGAAATACCATCCTACAAAATAGCAGAAGACGAAAATTTCTTTGCTTTTTTAGACATAAACCCTAATGCGAAAGGCCACACGCTTTGTATTCCCAAAAAGGAAGTCAATAAAATTATGGATTTAGATGAGGCTACCTATACAGGCTTAATGGCTTTTTCTAGAAAAATCGGTATCGCCTTAGAAAAAGCGATTCAATGTAAACGTGTTGGGATGACGGTTATTGGTCTTGAAGTACCTCATGTTCACGTGCATCTTATTCCTTTAAACGATATGAAAGATGCTACGTTTCAGCAGAAAGTTTCTTTCTCCAGAGAAGAGTTTGAAGCTATTGCAGCAAAAATAAAAGCTGAACTTTAGACCTTTATAGTTCTTAACTCGTGAATAATTCCCGATTTAGTAAAATATAAACGCTAGCAGCCACTAAAACAATCAGGAGTAATATTATAATATACAAGCTACGTGTGTATTTCACGGCTGGCTCAACTGGGATTGCGGTTTTTTTATAATACTCGTAAACACGTTCTATATCAGGGGTCCAAGAAACAGGGTAAATGGCATTATGACAAGTTTTGCACTTAATTTCTGAAGAAACTTCATCCGTAATTTTATGAACAAATTTCCCATACGAATGTTTTTGATAAAACGATAGCTTTAGTTCTTGATTAAAGCACTCAGGACAGTTATTGGTAAGTTCTGCTTCTTTAATCAATTCTAATTTAATCTCTGCCATAACCTAACTTTTCAATTTAAACGTCATCTTCATAATGGTGCCTTCTTTACTAGAAGACAGTACTTTTATTTTTCCATTATGGTATTCTTCAACAATTCGTTTTACTAAAGACAAACCAAGGCCCCATCCTCTTTTTTTAGTGGTAACGCCCGGATTAAAAATAGCCTGAAATTCTTTCTTTAAAATACCATGACCTGTATCAGAAACTAAAATTACGGCATTATTGCCTTCTTTTAAAATTTCAATGCTAATACTTCCTTTGCCACGCATGGCATCAATACCATTTTTTACTAAGTTTTCTATGGTCCATTGGTATAATGGTTTGTTCAGTAGCACAAGCATGTTTTCAACCTTAGTATCAAATGAAAATACTATTAATTTAGAACTTCGCAGTTGAAGGTAGTCAAAAGCGTTTTTTGTTTCTGCCACAATATCATGGGTTTCTAAATTAGGTAAGGATCCAATTTTTGAAAAACGATCTGTAATGGTTTCTAATCTGGAAATATCTTTTTGAATTTCATCGGTGATTGTCGGACTAATATTTTCAGCTTTTAAAAGTTCGTTCCATCCCAAAAGGGACGTTAAGGGGGTGCCAATTTGATGTGCAGTTTCTTTGGCCATGCCCGCCCAAAGTTTATTCTGCTCTGAAGCTTTATTGGTTTTAAAGAAGAAATAAATTACCGCGCCAAAAAGAAAAATAATTAATAAAAGCGCAATGGGATAGTATTTTAATTTATTTAAAACCTCAGAGTTTCCATAGTATAGCGTGGCTAAATCTTCCCCTTTGTAATCAATTTTAATTGGGGTATTTTCACTTTCAAATTTCTTTATTTTTTTTTGAACTAAAATAGTATCCGTGGCTACCTGTTTAGGCATATTACTAACTTTAATGGCCCCATCTCTATTGACCAAAATCATGGGTGTAGATTCATTGTTTTTCAAAACAACAACAGGTAAGTCGCCCAAATCTCTATCCTCAGATGATTGTAAAATTTCGGCTTGAGCAGAAGCCCAAATCACCATTTTGTTACGTTCTTCTTCTTTAAATTTTTTAAAGAAACTATTGGTGTTCCAAAGTATTAAACTAACAATAACAAAAGATGTTATTTGTAGTAATATAGTGGTCGTTTTTTTATCGGGGTTAAAGTTCATTTCAATACGTACTGAATAGTGTTACAATATAACGCATTTTGTTTAAAGATATTCTATGGAAATAAACTCGCAATTTTCATTTCTGGAACTAATTTATGTACTTTTGTACACCTATGCTAGAAATGATTTCAGTGTTGCCAAAGGAGCTTGCAACAGCAAAACTACATGGCTATCTTCTGGGTGCTATTGGGCCTAGGCCAATTGCCTTTGCAAGTACTATGGATGATGAAGGTAGACCAAACCTTTCTCCTTTTAGTTTTTTTAATGTGTTTAGTGCCAACCCACCTATATTACTATTTTCTCCTGCGAGAAGGGTGCGTGATAATACCACAAAACATACCTTAGAAAATGTATTAAAAACAAAAGAAGTTGTTATCAATGTCGTTGACTTTGCAATGGTGCAACAAATGTCTTTAGCGAGTACAGAATATCCTGAGGGCGAAAATGAATTTATAAAAGCCGGATTAACGATGCTAGCTTCTGATTTGGTGGCGCCATTTCGAGTGGCAGAAGCTCCAGTTCAGTTCGAATGTAAGGTCACTAAAGTAGAAGCTTTAGGTGCCGAAGGTGGTGCAGGGAATTTAGTTTTCTGTGAAGTAGTAAAAGTGCATATAGCTAAGGCCATTTTAGATGAGAATGGAAGTATCGATCAGCATAAAATAGATTTGGTAGCGCGGATGGGAGGCAACTGGTATAGTAGGGCCAATTTGGGTCTTTTTGAAGTGCCAAAACCACTTTCAACACATGGTATTGGTGTAGATGCTTTGCCTGATAGTATAAAATTGAGTAAGGTTTTAACAGGAAATGACTTGGGGATGTTGGCAAATATCGAAAAAATTCCTAGTTTAGAAGAAGTTAACGATTTTGTGGCCTCCAATAAGGAATTGAAGTCATTGGTTAGTGCCAATGATAAAACAAAATTACATCAAAAAGCACAAGAATATTTACATAAAAATAACGTACTTTCCGCTTGGAAGGTATTATTATCAAATTAAAAGACAAAATGGAAGTACAAGGAAAAGTAAAAATGGTTGGAGAAACCCAAGCGATTGGCAACAACGGTTTTAGAAAAAGAGAATTGGTAGTAACCACAGAAGAACAGTATCCGCAACATATATTGGTAGAATTTATCCAAGATAAATGTGATTTGTTAAACGCAACCACGGTTGGGCAGTCAGTGAAAGTAGGTATTAATTTAAGAGGTAGAGAATGGGTTAATCCTCAGGGAGAAACCAAATATTTTAACGCTATCCAAGGCTGGAGAATTGAAAATGTACAATCAGATGTTCCAAATACAGCAGGAATGCCACCCGTACCACCTATGAGTTCTTTTGAGGCAGCGGATAATTTAAACGAGGAAGATCACGACGATTTACCTTTTTAAACGTCAATAAAGCAAACACTATTTTTTATAGGACCTATTCATTTTTTTGATGATTAGGTCTTTTTTGTTTTGTAGTTCTTTCGTATTTTAACTTGAAATCATTGAATTGAAAAATAAGCAACATCATAAACCTATTTATTTTCTATCAGAGGCCTTAAAATTTCCGACTGTTGAGCATGCCAATGCCGAGGGTTTATTAGCTGTAGGTGGCGATTTATCTCCTGAGCGTTTAATATTAGCCTATAAAAGTGGTATATTCCCTTGGTTTAATGAAGATTCGCTGATACTTTGGTGGTGTCCAAACCCACGAATGGTTTTATTTCCCGAAAAGATAAAAATATCAAAAACAATGCGTAAAGTGATTAGAAGTAATCAGTTTACCCTAACTAAAAATAGCTGTTTTACTACTGTTATTGAGCACTGTTCAAAAATTCAAAGGAAAAATCAAGAAGGTACCTGGATTACTAATAACATAAAAAGTGCATACCTAAAACTACATGAAATGGGTATCGCGCATTCTTATGAAGTTTGGGAAAATGACCGCTTGGTGGGCGGACTTTACGGTATAGATCTGGGTCATGTTTTTTGTGGAGAAAGTATGTTTAGTTTGGTGGCTAATGCCTCAAAATTTGCATTCATAAATTTAGCCCAAGAGTTACATGCAAAAAGCTACCAGCTTATTGATTGTCAAATATACACCTCGCACTTGAAAAGTTTAGGAGCGGAAGAGATTCCAAGAAAAGTGTTTATAGAACTACTACAAAGCTAAGATTAAAGAGGAGGTTACAAATAAAACTCTTTCTGTTTCTTGATTGTAGTTTTCTAACCGGTATTCCATACCTGCTTGTATTTTTATGGATGCGGACAAAAAATACCCAATATGAGTAGTAATTCGCTGGTCAAAACTTGGTCTAGTGGCTTTTGCAACGCTTAACAAGCTTTCTGTTGAACCTACCAAATAGGTTTCACCCATATCCAAATTTTCTCCTTGAAGCGGAAAATCAAGGGCAAATCTATACCTAAATCGATGCGTTGTTAATGAGGTTTGAATTCTTTGTTCGCTCCGCAACCGATGACCAAAACGTATGTTTCTGGATTTAAAAGTGCTGTTATACTGTTGAGTTAATCGCAATTCATTTTCTCGATCAGGTTCAAAATTATCTCTAAATCGGTATTGAACTCCTAAAGCAATACTTTGATTTGATTTTATTTTTAAATCAGAAAAATGCGCTATGTCAATTTGCCGAGTTTTAAGTTGATAGGCTTCGTTATTAAAAAAATAGCTTCTGTTTGAAAATGTAAAATTATGAGAATAAGTAGCCTTGACCTTATAATTTATGGCAACAGAGGGCTCTAGATAGCCCGTAAAATTTTCTTGAGCAAATGATAAAAATCCTGTCAAAAAAAAACCAAAAAAAATATGTTTTTTAATACAGCACATGGTCATAATTTGCAGGTAATGATTTTCTAATCGATTTAAAAATTCCTTCGGAATTAAATAAGATTTCAAAATCTTGATAGGCCTTATCTTTTTTTCCACTGCACATAATTTCGTAATTTATATAGGGTAGCATTAAATTTTGAAAAGCATCTTTTATTACCTTAGCCTCATCCCCATTATTTACATACTGCTGTTGTATTTTTTTGATTTTATAGGAGATGAAATTAGTAGTTAAAAAGTGATGAATTTTATCAAAAGTTTCATTGGGGATGTCAACCTCATTAATGGTGATTTCAATATCCTCTAAAACGCCTTCTTTATTGAACTCTATGCTATACCAAAGCCGACTTTTTTTAAATTTTGCTTCATAGCTGATGTTGGTGCTATCAATTTCTTTGTAAAATTTAAGTCGCTTTGCACCTTGTAAATTATTTTTTAAAACTTGATGCGCTATTGCTGGGAATTGTGATTTTTTAATCCGGAATTCACGTTCATATTTTACCTGAGCGGTGGTAGTTATAGTCACTAAAAAAAAGAGGACTCCTAAAAATTTAAACTTCATCATACCTAAAACAATTAATTTCATGATCATTTACCATTCCAGTCGCCTGCATGTGAGCATAGATAACGGTACTGCCAACAAACTTGAACCCTCTTTTTTTTAGGTCTTTACTAATGACGTCAGATAGTGCGGTATTTGGTGGTATATCTTTATAATTTTTAACTTTATTTTTAATGGGCTTATGATTTATAAAACCCCAAATATAATTCTGAAAACTACCAAATTCCTTTTGAATATGCATAAAAGCTTGTGCGTTGCTAACAGTGGCTTTTAATTTTAGTTTATTCCTTACAATACCTTTATTTTCTAATAAGGAGGCTATTTTATGTTCGTTGTAGGCTGAAATTTTTTTGTAACTAAATTGATCCAAGGCAGCTCTGAAATTTTCGCGTTTTTTAAGAATGGTAATCCAACTTAAACCAGCTTGGAACGTTTCTAGAATTAAAAACTCAAATAATGTATCATCATCTTTAACCGGAACTCCCCATTCCATATCGTGATATTCTTCGTAGAGCAAATCTCCTTTACACCATCCACACCTTTGTTTTTCCATTTTTTTTTCTCTAAAATACCTTTAAACTAAGGTAGATTATTAATTTTGGAAGAAGAGTATTTTTTTAAACTTTTGCTGTATGCTGCCGAATATAATGGGTTTGGTTTTCGTCCATATAAATTATGGGTACTGCATAAAGTATGGGCATACTTTGGAGATAATTAGTACTTAATTTTTCATTAATTAACTTAAATAATAAGCCTTTTGTTTGTCCTATAATTAAAAACTGCTTTTTTTTTATAAGCTCATCTTTATACTCATACATCATTTTTTTTGAGACAATAGCATTTGATATTAATTTTTCAAGCGTTAATAGATGTACTATTTCTAGGGCTTGTAATTTATCATTAGTAATAATGTGTACTAAAATCATATTTATACTATTATTTAGTCTGTTTTTTTAATGATAAAACAAAATCGATAACTTCTGAATCAGCATATATTCCGTACCCGCTAATTAAATGTCCTTTGCTGCCATCATTACAGGCAATTAAAAACAAAATAGAAGCATCGCCAGGATCAGACATTCCTTCGTGTCGGCAATATTCTATTAAGAGGCAATCATTCTTATCATAAACTTTATCTGTATTACGAGCATAAATTTTAAAATCTCTGTAGTAAAATTCTAAAATAAAACCTTGTTTTTTAGCTTCTGTAATATCTTGAGTAAGGGTATTTTTTTGAGATAAAATCATGATTTATATTGATTCAACAGGATACAAGATGTTTTATGTATTATAAAAAAACTAATCCCTACAAGGGCAGCGTAGGGATTAGTTTTAAGTTGATTCGGTAAATAACAGCTTTATTAGCTATTATTTTTTGGAACCAATTGTATTTCACCACTATTTAAAGCCTCTTGATAATTAGCGGTTACTTTTGGGTAAAATCTGAAAAAATTTTTCCCATCGTTTCTTTTAAGATGTATCAAGGTTTCTCCATTTTTTGTTGTTTCTACCGCATCAACAACAACTTTTAACCCTTTTAAACTGGTATAATCGGCAATAGCTCCGCGCTTTATGACAGTGTTTTTTTTGGGAAAATCTATGTGTTTATAGGTGTCGCTAACAGGTTCAGAAAGGCGAAGTATAGTCCCTACTTCGATTGTAGCACTTGAGTTTTGAGCACTTAAAATACCAAAAGATAGTAAGGCCATCGAAAGTAAAATATTTTTTATCATCATTGCTGTTTTATTATGGTTACTGTCAAATTTATAAATTTACAGCAAAAAAAACAGCTTGAATTACGTTAAAAAATAGTTAAACTATCTATTGTTAGTAGTAATACTATTAAATTAGCGTTTTAATTTTTCAAAGGCCACTATATGGATCAACTTATACATTCTGTCAAAATTATCATTAATGATAAAATATACGTTAAAGATCCTGAATCGTCAGAGTTGGGAAAAAAAATTATACAGCACAGTATCTTAATGATCCACGAAATGGGATTTGAGAAATTTACGTTTAAAAAACTTGGTGACGAAATAGCATCTACAGAAAGTTCAATTTATAGGTATTTTGAAAATAAGCATAAACTTTTATTGTATTTGGCGTCTTGGTATTGGGGTTGGTTAGAATATCAATTGGTGTTTTCAACCAATAATATTCCCGATCCAAAGCAGAAAATAGTAAAGGCCATTGAAGTCATTACGCGACAAACAGAAGAAGATTCTGCTTTTTCCCATATCAATGAAATAGCTTTAAATAAAATTGTTATTAACGAGTATTCAAAATCGTACCTGACAAAGGAAGTAGACCAAGAAAATAAAAATGGGTATTATGTTATTTATAAGCGATTGGTTACGAGGTTTAGTGAAATGATCATGAATTTAAACCCAAGTTATGAATACCCCTTAAGTTTGTCAAGTACTGTTTTAGAGAGTTCATTACATCAATTTTTCTTGAAAGATCATTTTCCGTCACTCACAAATTGTCATTCACCTAAAACACCAACCGAATATTTTACACATATGGTTTTAAACACTCTAAATACGGCAAAAAATGGCTAAAAATACATTAAGTCCTTTTAAGCGTTTAATTGGCTTATTAAAATTAGACCGAAGAGATATTTTACAAACCTTGTACTATGCTATTTTCGCCGGACTGGTAAATCTCTCCTTACCCTTAGGGATACAGGCGATCATTAATTTAATTCAAGGCGCTGAGATAAGTACTTCCTGGATTATTTTGGTCATTCTTGTTACGGGGGGAGTCGCTTTTGGTGGAATTTTGCAATTAATGCAAATTAGAATTATAGAAAACATTCAGCAAAAAATATTCACAAGAGCTTCTTTTGAATTGTCTTATCGTTTTCCGAAAATTAAAATGAGTGAGTTAAATAATTATTACCCACCAGAACTTGCCAATCGCTTTTTTGATACGATTAATATTCAAAAATCACTAGCAAAACTGTTAATTGATTTTCCGGCGTCCTTGTTGCAAATTATATTTGGCTTGTTATTACTTTCTTTCTACCATCCATTTTTTATCATTTACGGATTACTACTCGTATTATTAATTTATGTGGTATTTAAATTTACCGCTGAGAAAGGGCTAAATACAAGCTTAGAAGAATCTAAGTATAAATACAAAGTTGCACATTGGATTCAAGAAGTTGCTCGTTCCTTAGTAAGTTTTAAATTATCAGGAAATACGTCTCATGCCCTAATGAAAAATGATCTTTTAGTAAGCGATTATTTAGGTGCCAGAGAAAACCACTTTAGAGTTTTAGTCATGCAGTATATTCAAATGATTGGCTTTAAAGTTTTAGTCACTGGTGGTCTTTTATTAATCGGAGGTTTATTAGTTTTAAATCAAGAAATGAATATCGGTCAATTTGTGGCGGCCGAGATCATTATTTTATTAGTTATAAATTCTGTAGAAAAGTTAATTCGAGGCTTAGAAACTATTTATGACCTTTTAACGTCTTTAGAAAAAATAGGGCAGGTAGTTGATAAAGAGATAGAAAACCAAGAAGGGCAAACTCCTTTAACGCAAGATTCAGAATTAATAGTTGAGTTAGATGCTGTAGGTTTTACACCTATAAATTCTAAAATTAAAATAATAGACAACCTATCTTTGACCATTGCCCCCAAAAGCAGAACATTGATTTTGGGTTCTAATGGATCTGGAAAAACAAGTTTATTGCGTTTAATTGCAGGACTCTATAAGCCTACAGAGGGTAACATTTTTATTAATAATATAGCACTTGATAATATCATCCCCAATCATTATCGTTCTTTTATTGGGCAATCATTAACGGAGGAGAGCACATTTGAAGGTACAATTTTGAATAACATTACTTTCGGTGATACCTCAATTTCTCAAGAAGATTTATATTGGGCAATAGAAAAAACCGAATTGTCAAAATTTATAAAAAAGCAACCAAAAGGGATCCATACGTTTATCTTCCCTGAGGGTCAACAATTACCGCACAACGTTGCAAAAAAGATTGTATTAGCAAGGGCTATTGTGCGCAAACCAAAATTATTAATTTTAAAAGAACCTTTAGACCAACTCGACGAAATGGATGCTTTAAAAATAATGGATTTTTTAATAGATAAAGCCAACCCATGGTCTATTATTATAGTTAGTCACGATCCAAAGTGGCTAACCAGATGTGACAGAATTTTAACACTTGAAGAAGGTAAAATAGTAAGTGATAAATAATATACGATGCTAAACATATCTAAAAACACAGTAAATCAAAAAGTTGATCTTACCACCTATAAGTCAACCCAAACAGTTTTCCATAAAAGGCATTACAAGCATTTTAATCGATTTTTATTGGCGTCGGCTATTTTTGGTTTAATTTTCATATTTCTTCCATGGACGCAAAATATTAGGGGCAAAGGAGCTTTAACTACTTTAAAACCAGATCAGCGTCCGCAAACTATTCAATCAACTATACCTGGTAAAATTGAAAAATGGTACGTGCAAGAGGGCGACTACGTTCAAAAAGGAGATACGATATTGTTTATTTCCGAAGTAAAAAATGAATATTTTGATCCCAGATTAGTGGAACGCACAAGAATGCAAATAAACGCTAAAGAAATGTCTGTTTCTTCATACCAGGGAAAAGTTAAGGCATTAAATACGCAAATTGGGGCTTTATCAAACGGGCGTAGTTTAAAACTAGCGCAGGCTAGAAACAAATTACTACAATCAAAACTCAAAGTAAAAAGTGATAGCATAGATCTCAAGGCAGCCGAAACGAATTTGCGCATTGCAGAAAGGCAATATGAACGAATCGTTCAGCTTGAAGAGGAAGGATTATTTGCGCTAACTGATGTAGAAGAAAAAAGGTTAAAACTTCAAGAAACGCAGGCAAAAATAATTTCTCAAGAGAATAAACTACTAGCCAGCAAGAATGAGGTTATAAATGCTGAAATAGAAATAAATAGTGTTCAGGCAGACTATATAGATAAAATATCAAAAGCAGAAAGTGATATGCGAACTGCGCAATCTTCACAATTCGATTCTGAGGCGCAAGTAACTAAACTTGAAAATCAGTTTACTAATTATGAGATACGCAATGATTTATACTATATAAGGGCAACGCAAAGTGGATTAATTAATAGAACTTTAAAGGCGGGTTTGGGTGAAACCTTTAAAGAAGGCGAAGAGTTAGTTAGTATTATGCCACAGAATTATGATAAAGCTGTTGAAATGTTTGTGGCACCTATAGATCTACCCTTAGTGCATAAAGGAGAAAAAGTAAGAATTCAATTTGATGGTTGGCCTGTGATTATTTTTAGCGGATGGCCAAATGCATCATATGGTACTTATGGTGGGGTTGTATTTGCTATTGAAAATTTTATGAGTACCAATGGAAAATATCGTGTCTTGTTAATACAAGATCCAGAAGAAAAGCCTTGGCCAGACGAACTTCGTGTGGGTTCTGGAACCAATACGATAGCCTTGCTAGAAGACGTACCAATTTGGTACGAATTGTGGCGTCAGATAAACGGCTTTCCACCTAATTTTTATCAGCCCGATACAGCTATTTCAAAAAAGTAAATATGATGCGTAATAGTTTATGTTATTTATTTTTTGTTTGTGTTTACTTTTTAAATGGGCAAACCAAGGACACCGTTGTTTTAAATTTCAACGAATACCTTGGTTTTGTAAAAAAGTACCACCCTATTGCAAAACAAGCAGAATTAACCATAGCCATTGGTCAAGCTAATTTAATGAAATCGCGTGGCGGTTTCGACCCTAAAATAGAAGTAGATTTTGATACGAAAGAATTTAAAGGTACTGAGTATTATGATCGGCTAAATGCTGCGTTTAAAATACCGACTTGGTATGGCGTAACTTTAAAAGGAACTTTTGAACAAAACGATGGCGTGTACCTTAATCCTGAATCAACAGTGCCAGAAGATGGCCTATATGCCGCCGGAGTAAGCATGTCAGTAGGCCAAGGCTTATGGATTAATGAGCGGATGGCCACGCTTAAACAGGCAAAATTTTTTAGGGAACAGTCGATTGCAGATCGAGACTTGCTAATAAATGAAATTTTGTACCAAGCTTCGCTAGCCTATTTTGATTGGTTACAAGCCTATAATGAAAGCAAAATTTTTGATAATTTTTATGAAAATGCCAAAGTACGTTTTAAGGGGGTAAAACAAAGTGCGGCTTCGGGCCAAGTTGCGGCCATTGACACGGTAGAGGCTAAAATAGCTGTTCAAGATAGATTGTTAAACTTTGAGCAAGCAAAGGTTAGACTCATGAATACCTCACTACAATTATCTAATTTTTTGTGGTTGAATGATAATATTCCGCTAGAGCTTCAAGAAAACGTGATTCCTGATGAGAATTTGAATAAGGAGATCGATATTACTTTAGAAATCTTAGGAGTGCCCTTGGATAGTTTTACCATCGAGAATCATCCTAAACTTAAATCACTAGATTTTAAAATTAAAGCGCTAAACGTTGATAAAAATTTAAAAGCAAATAAATTGCTTCCAAAAATAGATGTAGAGTATAATTTTTTGACAGAAACACCAGCTTTGATAAATTCGCTGCAGACACCAAATTATAAAGGAGGCATTACGTTTCAAGTTCCGTTGTTTTTAAGAAAAGAACGCGGAGATTTAAAATTAGCTAAGTTTAAATTACAAGATGCTGAGTTCGATTTTAAGAATGCTGAAATATCCATTAAAAATAAAATTATTGCGATTTATAAGGAATTAGATTCCTTTGAAATTCAAAATAGTTTAATTGATGAAATTGTTCAGAATTATACCACCTTACTGTTAGCGGAAGAACGTAAATTTAGTTTTGGAGAAAGTTCACTATTTTTAATTAACTCAAGGGAAAGTAAGTTAATCGATGCCGAGTTAAAAAAGAATCAAGTTCAAAATAAATTTTTTGAAGCAAAAGCTAAATTATTTAATAGTCTAGCCTCAAACCCAAAAAATTTATAACTTCGAGGGTTCTTATTAAAAAAATATGATTAGAAAAGTGATTCTTACTCCATTCCAAAAGTTCGTAAAAATTGAAGGTTTAAGTGGCATATTGCTCTTTGGAGCCACCATTTTTGCCATGTTGTGGGCCAACTCGGGCTACAGTGACGTTTATGAATGGCTATGGGATTTTAAAATAGGAATTACTTCTGATTCTTTTAGTTTATCGAAACCCTTAATCTTATGGATTAATGACGGTCTTATGGCCATATTCTTCTTCTTAATAGGGCTCGAAATTAAAAGAGAATTATTAATTGGTGAGTTAAATTCGTTCAAAAAAGCAGCGCTTCCCTTATTTGCAGCCATTGGAGGTGTCATCTTTCCGCTCGTACTTTTTATGGTTTTAAATGATACTCCAGAAACATTTAAAGGGTGGGGTATTCCTATGGCGACTGATATTGCTTTTACCTTAGCTATATTGAACTTACTCGGAAACCGTGTGCCGCTGAGCCTTAAAATATTTTTAACGGCATTCGCCATTGTTGATGATTTAGTTGCTGTGTTAGTCATTGCTGTATTTTATAGCGAAACGATCAATTGGATACTCATACTTTATGCTTCAATTTGTTTTATACCATTAGTAATTGCAGAGAAAAAAGGCTATTATTCAAAATATTTAACCACAATTCTAGGGGTGATTATTTGGGTTTTATTTCTAAAATCAGGAATCCACCCAACCATTGCAGGAGTTCTTCTGGCATTTACGGTGCCGGTAAGGCAAAAAGTTGTGCTGGTCGATTTTATTGATAATTTAAAAACTATTGCAGAAAGGATTATTAAAACAGAAAAATCAAAAGAGCCTATTTTGTCCTACGATCAAATTCAAGAGATGGATAATTTAGAAGAATTAACCGAAAAGTTTCGATCTCCACTTCAGTATTTAGAACATAAATTGCATGGCTGGAGCGCTTATTTTATTATGCCCTTATTCGCTTTAGCTAATGCCGGGGTAGCTTTTAGCAGCAACATGGAGATAGATATGTCATTAATTCTCAACATTGCTATTGCCCTGTTTGTGGGTAAATGTATTGGAATTGCCTTATTGTCATACCTCAGTATAAAGTTAAAATGGGCCCAACTGCCTAGTGGTACAAATTTTACGCAAATAATAGGTGTAGCTATTTTAGCAGGTGTAGGCTTTACCATGTCAATATTTATAGCCAACTTAGCTTTTTATGGTGAAGTAGTTTATGTAAATTCTTCAAAAGTAGGTGTTATTTCAGGTTCTATTTTATCGGGTATTATTGGTTATTTTATTTTGCGATGGAGTGGAAGAAAAGAGCTTAGCGCGGAATAAGTTTAAATATTAATAGTACCTTCATCTTTACTATTTCAATATGGAAAACAATAAAAAAGAAGGTTACAAACGTTGGTTAAGAGCAAAAACTTATCTTAAAAAATCTCGAAGGCTACGCTTAAGTGTTAATGCGTTCATTAAAGATACTTTTTTTATTATCTTAGGTATTTTTGCAGCAGCCTTTGGTCTAGAGAGTTTTTTACTACCCAATAGTTTTATTGATGGTGGTGCAACAGGTATTTCTTTGCTTATTGCAGAAGTAACCAAGGTACCTTTACCGATTCTTATTATAATCGTGAATACCCCTTTCTTAATCATGGGGTATCGTGTTATTGGCCGAATATTTACAATCAAAGCCAGTCTGGCTATTTTAGGTTTAGCCTTAGTATTGGCTACAGTTTCTTTTCCAGAAATTACACAAGACAAGCTATTGGTTGCTGTTTTTGGAGGTTTTTTTCTAGGGGCAGGAATAGGCTTAAGTATTCGTGGGGGCAGTGTCTTAGACGGCACAGAAGTGGTAGCTATATTTTTAAGTAGAAAACTTGGAACCACCATCGGCGATATCATCATTCTAATTAATATTTTAGTTTTTTTAGCAGCGGCTTATTTTTTAACTATAGAAACTGCTTTGTACTCCATGCTCACCTATTTAGCGGCATCAAAAACTCTAGATTTTGTCGTAGAAGGTATTGAAGAGTACACAGGTGTAACTATTATATCAGATGATAGTGATGAAATTCGTCAAATGATTATTCATAAATTAGGACGGGGATTAACTATTTATAAAGCAAGTGGTGGTTACGGAAAAAAAGGAGCTAATAACGATCATGATGTTATTTACACCGTAATTACGCGGCTTGAAATTAGGAGGTTAAATATTGAAATCTCCAAAATTGATCCAAAAGCTTTTGTGATCATGCATCGTATCAATGATACCCGAGGAGGCATGATTAAAAAGAGACACGCCATGTAATCTTCTGCAAAGTACTTTTGTAGCAATAGCTTTTGCTTAACAGGTGTTACCCATGGTAGATCGAAACTATTAGGAGTAGACCTTAATTTATGCCCAATCTCAGGTCTAATTAGGATAGTAAATACCACGAGCTAATTAAATTATTTTGGACTTAAGAGTTCTTCATTTAAACCACAAGATACCCGTTAGACTAAAAAACTGGCAAGATTTTAAGTAATTTTTAGGATATGTCAAGTACTAAAGCAGTAGAAATAATCCCTTGCACCTAATTTTTAAATATATATATATATACTTAAGTAGTTTATATATAGGTAGTTATGTCTTTTGTTTTTAAAATGATAGTAATACTATGTTAAATAAATAGTTTAACCATTATTTAACGAATTTCCTTGGCCTAATCTTTTTGTTTGGTTGTATTTTTGCACTCGACTAAAACGGGTACAACGCAATACGTTCCCAGAACAATTTTGCCAGTACTTAGTAAAAAATTAGTTAAAGAATAATGTTTAAATACCTTAGTTATGAATAAGTATAAAGTAGTTTTCGCAGCAGTAATTTTTACCTTTGTTAATGGTCTCCAGGCGAACACGGGGGATAGCGATTTAGAATACACCATACCTTTTAAAAAGACAAAAACAATCGATGTTTGTTGTGCTATTGGTGTCAATGACATTCATTTTATTGAAGTGGAGCAAGACATCGATTTAGGGTTTAATCCTTATGATTATTTACCAACAGATTTTAACCCTTACGCAGGTATTGAGTTAGCTATTGATGATATTAATTACATAGAAGAAGAGGTAGAAATAGATCTTGGTTTTGACGTACAACGTTATTTGCCAAAAAATTTTGATGCTCATCAGTGTATTGTAAAATAGAAATAATTTAGGTACAGTAATAAGCAAAGCCACTCTAGTATATGGGTGGCTTTTTTGATGCTTACTAGTTTTGTACTAATAAGGGCCATGCAAAATTTAAAAAATAAAAAATGCCGTACCTCTATTTTAAGGCTTCAGACCGATCTATAAAATATCCCAAACGCAGCAATCTATGCTCAACGTTGTAAGTTATGGTTCCTTTTTTCTACAAAACATGATATAGTTCAGGTTTTAAAAATAAGAAACGAGCTAAGTTTGCATTAAATATTTGGGTATGGAGCATCAAACAATAAATCGTGTGGAAAAATCAATAACAACAATACTGAAAGAAAGTTTATCTAAAGCATTTTCCTATGAGGATTATCGCGCTATGGTAACCCAATTAGCTTTAGAGCATAAAACAACGGGCCCCCAACAATTAGAGGAATTGGCAGACTATACCTTGTTGAATGATAAACGAATGAAGCGTTTAGATAAAACAATAAAGTTAACAGATCTTATCGTTAGCAAGCTTAAAAAAATTGACAAAAAAATTACTTTTTTAGTGCTTACAGAAAGCTGGTGTGGAGATGCAGCTCAGATAATGCCGATAATGAATAAAATGGCAGTACTCAATGCCAATATTGATTTTAAAGTAGTCCTGAGGGATGAAAATTTGGAATTAATGAACTTGTTTTTAACCAATGGCACTCTTTCTATCCCTAAACTTGTGATTGTTGACGAAGCCTTAAATGTTATAGCTGATTGGGGACCAAGACCTAAAGAAGCAATGCAAATGGTTCAAGACTATAAGCAAGAACATGGTAGTTTAACCCCTGAGTTTAAGCAAGACTTGCAAATGTGGTATACCAAGGATAAAGGACAAAGTACCGCTACGGATATCTTAGCGTGCCTTTTCTTGGAATAAATAAGTTATAGTTCCTTTTTGAGGCGCTTTAGAAGAAGTGTTGAACTGCGATTTTAAAGCATATTTAATGGCATTGTCAATGAGGCAACCATTTTCTGTCGAAGAGCTTTTCTTGTTAAATTCAGCTTCAAGAACATTTCCATTCCCATCCACAAGGATGTTTATAACGATGCGCCCCCCTTCAATACAGGTGTAAATAGGTACTGGTAGCGTAATATGATTTCTATCTATTAAAGAATAGGATATTGAAGTTCTGCGTTTCGCTAAATTGTTGGTAGGAACATCTTTTTGTGCTTCACGCTCGCCAAGCAATTCTTTCGCCTCTTTGCGTTTTTTTTGGAGTTCTTTTAAATTAGCTGCATAACCATTATCAGAAGATAAAAGTTCTGAGGGTTCATCACTATCAGAGCTACTTTCACTTTCCGCCATTAATTCCTCTAAAGTTTTCAGGGGTTCAGGGTTGCCGTAACTGGCTTTTGCAGTTTCATTAAAGGCCATATGCGATTTTATGGACTCAGATTGTGTTAATTCTTCTTGAAGTTCTTCTTGTTCTTTCACAAGCTCCTCAAGCTCTTCTTCATCCAGAACAGCCAGTTCAATTACATACTCTTCTTTTTCAGTAGAATTTAGGTGCGTGTTGTATAATGCCAACACCACTATGGCCATGGAGAAAATGGTAATGAGTAAAGAAAGTTGACTTCTGGTTAAGTTCATAATGCTATAACCACTTTTTATGGAAATTATTTTATTTAAATCGTTGAATTACCACTATTTGAATAATTATTCTCCAAGCGACTGCAACAAAGTATTAAAACTTTCTGTAGTTATCGCTTTATTTACGTTAAAATCACCTATTTTGGTTCTTCTTAGTGACGATAAATGTGCTCCAGACCCTAGTGCCTTTCCAAAATCATGGGCTAAAGAGCGGATATAGGTGCCTTTACTGCATACTACTCTAAAGAAAATATCATTTTCGGAAATATTGGTAATTTCAAACTCAGTGATTGTAATTTCTCTCGTTTTGATTTCTACCGCTATCCCCTCTCTAGCGTATTCATACAATCGTTTTCCGTCTTTTTTTAAGGCCGAAAAAACAGGAGGAAGTTGCTGAATAGTACCCGTAAATTGTTGGGTAGTTTGTTGTATAAGCTCTTCTGTAATGTGATGGGTTGGAAAGGTAGCATCAATTTCAGTCTCTAAATCGTAGGAAGGTGTGCTGCTACCAACCGTAATGGTTCCTGTATACTCTTTTTCTTGGGCTTGGTAGTCGTTAATTTTTTTGGTAGATTTTCCAGTACAAATAATCAACAATCCGGTGGCTAAAGGGTCGAGGGTACCTGCGTGACCCACTTTTATCTTTTTAAGGTCAAAAGCCCTACGGATACTCCATTTTATTGCATTTACAGCCTGAAATGAAGACCAACCTAGGGGTTTATCTATTAAAAGTGTTTGTCCGTCTAAAAAATCTTCTTTTGTTTTCAAAAGTTTCTTTTAAGTATGTTTAAGCTAAATATCCGTAGGCAATAGCAACAAGGCCTACCATAAAACAGTAAATAGCAAAATAAGATAGCTTGCTTTTTTTGACCAATTTAATCATCCATGTACAAGCCGCTAAGCCGGCTATAAAAGCAGCGATAAAACCAGCGCCCATGGCTACATTATTTTCTCCTGTAAAAACTAAATCACCACCCATGACATCTTTAGCAATTTTACCCAAAATTAAGGGCACTACCATTAAAAAAGAAAATCGCGCAGCTTTTGTTTTGTCTACCCCAAGTAAAACAGAGGTAGAAATAGTGGCCCCACTTCTAGAGATCCCGGGCAACATAGCAATGGCTTGAGAAATACCCACTAAAAAGGCATTTTTAAAATTAACTTTTTTATCAGTGTCTTTCGCTTTATCAGCAAAATAAAGTAAGACTGCTGTTATAAGTAACATAGAACCTACAAAACGCACATTACCTCCAAAGAAGCTTTCTAATTGTTCTTCAAAAAACAAACCAACAAAGACTGCTGGTATCATGGAAATGATTATTTTCAATGAAAACTGAGTTTCTTCGTTCCATTTCAATTGAAAAAGTCCACTAAGTATTTCCCAAACATCTTTTCTAAAAACAACTAGGGTGCTTAACGCGGTGGCAAAATGAAGAATTACGGTAAACAAGAGACTCTCCTCAGGAACAGAATTGTCACCTAAAATAGCTTTTCCTAATTCTAAATGACCGCTTGATGAAACAGGTAGAAACTCTGTTAACCCTTGAATGATTCCAAGGATTATTGCATCTATAATTTCCAATTAATTCTTCTTTTTAGGATTCAATAAAATGGCGTAGACTTCAATTCCTAAACCAATTAAAACCAAGGTAGGGGCAAGTCTTATTCTTCTAAAATTATAAATTTCAGGGTTATAAACATTTGGATCGTTGCTGCCACCACCGCTCATTAAGATAAAACCAATAGTTATAAAGGCTAAACCGATAAACATGAAAATATAATTTTTCTTTTGAAAAATAAACTCTTGCTTCGATTCTGAATTCACATTGTTGTTTTTATTCGCCATGCTGCAAATTTATGTTATTTTTTTTTATGGTTTAAATTTGAAAATTTTCAATGATTGTGATAGATCTCTTGAACGATATTTTTACTTCAATTTTAGTTTTACAGCTTTTGTAGTTTTCAATGTCTTACTGCTTTTTTAACTTGAACTTTAATAATACAATTCGTCTGTTCTTAGATTTAAAAAACGTTGGGTAGCAAAATACGTGCTTACTAATGAAATTAAAACCCCTAAAACAAAAACACTTACCAACAAAATAATAAGAATAACAGGGTCATTCATTAATCCAAATTCAGGAAAATTCTCGTGTACATAATAAAGTACACCTGTTAAAGCAACGATGGCTAAAAAAGCACCTAACATGCCTAATTTTATATTAATCCAAAGAAATGGTTTTCGAATAAATAATTTTGTAGCCCCTACCATCTGCATCGTTTTGATAATAAATCGCTTTGAATATATCGATAACCTGATAGAGCTGTTGATTAATAAAACTGCAATAAATGTGAAAATACCACTAGCAACTAAAATCCAAAAACTAATTCTTTTTACATTTTCATTTAATAAACCAATTAAAGGCTTGTCGTAACTCACTTCTTGCACATAGTCTTTCTCCGTAATCTCTGCAGCAATTTCTTCTAACTGTTCAGGGGTCACAAAGTCTGCTTTGAGTTGCACATCAATCGAATTTTTTAGTGGGTTGTAGCCTAAAAATTCTTGAAAATTCTCTCCAATATCTTCACTGTGTTGCTCTGCGGCTTCTTCTTTAGAAACATAGGTAGCAGTTTTCGTATAATCAGCCATGGCTAAACTTTTTTGAAGTTGGTCTACTTCAACCTGTTTTGCATTGTCTTTTAAAAAAACCGATATGGTAATTTGTTCCTTAAAGTGATCTGCCATTTTTTTAGTATTTAAGACAAGCAATCCTAAAATTCCTAACAAAAATAAGACCAAACCAATACTTAAAACTACCGAGAAATAACTCGATATTAATTTTCTTTTTTGATAACGCTCAAATGATGTACTCATAAGTATAGAAAATAATATGGTAAAAATAGCAAAGTATATTCAGAACTTGTTTAAACTTTAAGCATTTGTTAAACCTAGAGGCCTTGAAAGACTTTTTTTATTTCTACAACTGGTTTTTTTTGTTCTAACATTTAAAATTTATCGTTTTAAAGTAAAATGACCTTGATACGTTTTTTGGTCTATTTTTATCAAATACCAATAGTCATCTGCTGGTAAATTCTGGTTATTAAAAGTGCCATCCCACCCATTAGAAGAATTTTGAATACTTTTTAAGAGTTTACCATACCGATCATAAATTGTGATCTCGTAGACGTCATAAAAATCAATTCCGGTAATACTAAATGTATCATTTTCACCATCACCATTGGGTGTAAAAAAATTAGGAATTACTAAATGAAAGTAGGTTATAGAAGTTAGGCCACAGCCGCTTTTTTCTCTGGAATAAATGGTGTACAAGCCACCTACTACATTAGTAAAAATAGGACTATCTTGATAGTTAAAGCCATCAATAGAATACTCAAAACTACCTGATTCATTTTCAATATTTAAAATAATATCATTGCCTTTGGATTTTATTTCTTGAATTTTTGGAACCTCAATTTGGGCTATGCTTATCGTTTTTGTGCTGGAACAGTTTGTGCTGTTGGTGACATTTACTGTATATATTCCTGCTGCTGAAACTGTAATTGTTTCTGTCGTTGCACCAGTACTCCATAAATAGGAGACATTCTGTAAGTTTGCGGATAAAACTATCGTTTCACCTTCGCAAAAATCAAAATTTTCATCAGTGACTACGGGTAAATCAACAAATTGAATGTTAACACCTGTTCTTCCGGCAGAAGGGCAGTTGCCTAAAGAGCTTCTTGCCTCTGCATAATAAGTACCTGGTGCAGTAGGGCTATATGTGGGGCTATTCTCTTGTAATAGGGTACCACCAAAAGGCGCATCATACCAATTGACTAAAATAGTTGAAGGCACACGCACACGAACTTGTTTTGGCTCGTTTATACAGACGGTAACATCGCCATTACTAATGGGGTTTGCTGGTGTCGCTATAATTAGAATATCAAAAATTTCTGAAACTGAACTGCATAGTGGGTTGGCTAAATTAATAGCATCTTCAGCAACTTTCACTCGGAAATAGCGTGTTGTTGTTAAAGCAGGTGTGGTATAAGATTGATTTGTTGCCCCGAGAATATCTGTCCAATTAGTAGCATCAAAACTTTCTTGCCATTGGTATGCATGCGAATTATAAATAGAAAAATCTGGTGATGCTGTTAATACTGTAGCTACAGGGCCATTTTCTTCACAAGCTTCTATGTAATTCGCATTTTGAGTATCCTTTATTTCAATAAAATCTCCACAAGTTCTAAAAACGATATCATCAATAGCCAAATCATTTCCACAGCCGCCAATTTCATTGTTCAGCATTTTTAAAATCACCGAAGTTTGACCAGGAATGGTTTGAAAAACCAAACCGTATTGTTCCCAAACAGCAGTGCTTTTATTAGCGATTTGACCCGTATCTCCGGAGGCTAATAAATTTGTATCCGTGGCGTCCCAAATTTGAAATTTTACGTTGATAGGGATCCCGTTACCATTACAACTACCCACTGGAAGTAAATTTAAGAGCCACGATGAAAATTCATAAGAGGTATTTTCACAAAGTCCTGTTACTGTTCTCCTATAAAACTCTCCCGCTGTAAAACCGGCATTGACAATTAAGCTTTTTCCATTGGTGTCATTTGGTGTGTGGTCTTGCGCATCGTGCCAATCAAAAAAATTTGTTCTGTTTGAAATGGTATAGCTACCATCATCTGGTGTGCCATTTACAAAAGAGTAGGTAGTAATTCCAGGACCTAGTGCAGGTCCAGGCGTTGTTCCCGTTCCAAAGGTTTCCGTAAAAATAGGATCTCCTGAGTTTCCATTACAAAAGCCCAGTTGGGCCTTTAAAACCTGAGTAGATAGTCCTATACATAAAAAAAATAGTGTCGTAATCCTCTTCACGATTTAAAGATATGTTTTTTAAAAATTACACCACTTGTTTTATCGTTGATTAAGTTGGTTTTATAGTTTTTGGGATAGTTACATAATCTTTTTCGCCTTTGCTATATTAAACTTATTTTTGCAAGGCATAAAAACCGACTACGGTACTACAAACTATTCACGATGAACTACAATTTCACCGAAATTGAAGCCAAATGGCAAAAATATTGGTCAGACAATAAAATCTTTCAAGCTGACAACAATTCTGATAAAGAAAAATTTTATGTGTTAGATATGTTTCCTTATCCGTCTGGAGCAGGTTTACACGTTGGGCATCCATTAGGGTATATTGCTAGTGATATTTATGCGCGCTACAAAAGGCACAAAGGGTTTAATGTGCTGCACCCAATGGGTTATGACTCTTTTGGTTTACCTGCGGAACAATACGCGATACAAACAGGCTTGCACCCGGCAGTGACGACCTCTATTAATATTGATGGTTGTTTAGATGCCGATGGTAACATAATGCCAAAATACGTAAATGCAGACGGTAGCATAAAAAATGAAGCTTTAATCGATAAGAACGAAGCAACATTTATTAAGGATGAAAATTATCAAGAAAACATCATCAAAGGCTACAGAAAACAGCTCGACAAAATTGGATTTTCTTTTGATTGGAGTCGCGAAGTGCGTACCTCTAATCCTGACTATTATAAATGGACACAATGGATTTTTATTCAACTATTTAACTCGTGGTACAATAAAAATATTGATAAGGCAGAAGATGTAGCTACGTTGATTGCAATTTTTGAAAAAGATGGAAATCAAGCAGTACAAGCCGCTGCCGACGATACGATTGAAATTTTTTCGGCAAATGAGTGGAATGCTTTTGACACCAAAAAACAACAAGAAATACTGTTACAATACCGATTAACCTACTTAGCCGAAACTGAAGTAAATTGGTGCCCTGCTTTAGGTACTGTTTTAGCGAATGATGAAATCGTCAACGGGGTTTCTGAACGTGGTGGGCATACCGTGATTCGTAAAAAAATGACCCAATGGAGTATGCGTATTTCGGCCTATGCACAACGCTTGTTAGATGATTTAGCTAAAATAGACTGGCCACAGCCTTTAAAAGATTCTCAAACCAATTGGATTGGAAGGAGTAAAGGAGCGCAGGTAGAATTCAGAATTTTAAATTCAGAATTAGGCATTGAAGTTTTCACGACAAGACCTGATACCATTTTCGGAGTTTCATTTATGACACTTGCCCCAGAGCATGAATTGGTGACTACAATCACAACTCCAGCACAAAAGGCAGAAGTGAACGCCTATGTAGAAGCCACGGCAAAACGCAGCGAGCGCGATAGAATGGCTGATGTAAAAACCATTTCTGGTGCTTTTACAGGGGCTTATGCGGAACATCCGTTTACCAAAGAGCCTATTCCTATTTGGATAGGTGATTATGTCTTGGCAGGCTATGGAACGGGTGCAGTAATGTCTGTTCCTTGTGGCGATCAACGCGATTACGATTTTGCAAAACATTTTAATATTCCAATTCCTAATATTTTCAAAGATGTCGACATTTCTCAGGAAGCCTATGCAGATAAAGAAAAGACCATCATCAGCAACTCTGACTTTTTAGACGGATTGGGCTACAAAGAAGCCAGTGATACTGCGATTAAATCCTTAGAAACTTTAGGACAAGGACAAGGTAAAATAAACTACCGTTTGCGCGATGCTGTTTTTAGTCGCCAAAGGTATTGGGGAGAACCGTTCCCAGTGTATTATGTAAATGGAATGCCGCAAATGATTGATGCAAAACATTTACCTATAAAATTACCAGAAGTAGAGAAATATTTACCTACCGAAACAGGTGAGCCCCCATTAGGGAATGCCGATGTTTGGGCTTGGAATACAGAAAGCCATGAAGTGGTGAGTACCGATTTAATAGATCATAAAATCATTTTCCCCTTAGAATTAAATACCATGCCGGGTTGGGCTGGGAGTAGTTTCTACTTTAACCGCTACATGGACCCGAATACTAAAAACGAAATCTTTTCCAAAGAAGCGATTGATTACTGGCAAGATGTAGATTTATATATAGGTGGCAGTGAACACGCTACGGGGCATTTATTATATGCCCGTTTTTGGCAGAAATTCTTGTTTGATAAAGGCCTTGTTCCTAAAGATGAATTCGCCAAAAAACTGATTAATCAAGGGATGATTACCGGGACTAGTGCGTTTGTTTATAGAACTAAGATTGATGGAAAATTAACTTTTGTTTCCAAAGACAGAGCTGATGATTTGGGGAATTACCACGTTTCTGCTGATTTCGATGGCGATTTAAAATCTGAAAATTATGATGCTTTGCAGAAAATACATGCAGACGTCCACTTTGTAAACGCATCTGATGAATTAGATATTGAGGCATTCATAAATTGGCGACCAGAATATAAGGATGCTGTTTTTGTAAAAGAACAAGACGGTACTTTTAAGGTTAGTAGGGAAATTGAAAAAATGTCGAAATCTAAGTACAATGTGGTAAGTCCTGATGCTATTTGCAAAGAATACGGCGCTGACAGTTTGCGTTTGTATGAAATGTTTTTAGGGCCATTAGAGCAATCAAAACCATGGAATACTGCGGGTATTACGGGTACACATGGTTTCTTAAAGAAATTGTGGCGTTTGTATCATACAGGTCCAGATAATGCATTTCACGTAACAAGCTCCTCCCCTTCAGAGGGCTTGGGAGAGGCTCTTAAAACTTTACACAAAACCATCAAAAAAGTAGCAGAAGACATAGAGAATTTCTCTTTTAACACTTCGGTTTCTACCTTTATGATAGCCGTGAATGAACTTTCTGCTCAAAAATGTACCAACAGAGAAATATTAGAAAATTTACTTATTTTAATTTCGCCTTACGCACCCCATATAGCCGAAGAATTGTGGCGTAAATTGGGGTATACCGAATCTATTTCAAGGGCTCCTTTTCCAAAATTTGATGGTCAATATTTGGTAGAAAGCAGTAAGGAATATCCGGTCTCTTTTAATGGTAAAATGCGTTTTAAACTAGAGCTGCCTATGGATTTTTCTAAAGAACAAATAGAAGAAGCCGTGATGGCTCACGAAAAAACACAACAACAATTAGACGGGAGAACGCCTAAAAAACTTATTATTATTCCGGGTAAAATTATAAATATTGTAGGCTAATATTGGTAAGGCATTGCATATGCATTTAGGTGTGTAGGCCTTGTGGAGTAGGGTATCAAGGAACTAATGTTTTGTTGATATTCATAAATTAAAAGCAAGCATTTTAATATTTAAGTAAAGCAATGTTGTACTTAGTGTTAAAAGACTGATTATTAGTTAAACTGAGACAATTTTACGACGTATTGTTTTTTTATTATAACTATTTGTAGCAATTTTGGAGGGACTAAATAAATAGGCATTAGCGTAGAAAAACTATAGCTTTTTCTGGCTTTTACGAATAGTTTTGAGACGTCGTGATACTAAAAATTTGACCCTAGTAAGTCAATCGAAGAAATAAATTAAAAAATAGCAAGGTATGATAGTAGGTATTCCTAAAGAAATTAAAAACAATGAGAGTCGTGTAGGCATGACTCCAGGTGGTGTTTACGAATTAATTAAAAACAATCACCAAGTATATGTGCAATCGACCGCTGGCGACAATAGTGGTTTTTTAGATGAAGCTTATATTGAAGCTGGAGCGGTAATTTTAGAAACTATAGAAGAGGTCTATGCTATAGCCGAAATGATTGTCAAGGTAAAGGAGCCCATACAGGAAGAGTATAGCTTAATAAAAAAGGGACAAATAGTATTTACCTATTTTCATTTTGCATCAAGCGAGCCCTTAACAAAGGCGATGATAGAGAGTGGTTCAGTATGTATTGCTTATGAAACGGTTGAAGATAAAGAAGGTGGTTTGCCTTTATTAACACCAATGTCTGAGGTGGCAGGAAGAATGTCAGTACAACAAGGAGCCAAATACCTAGAGAAGCCCGTAAAAGGCCGTGGGTTATTGTTAGGCGGTGTACCAGGGGTATCACCAGGTAAAGTGTTGATTTTAGGAGCGGGTGTTGTTGGTATGCAAGCCGCTAAAATGGCTGCAGGTTTAGGGGCTCAAGTAACTATTTTAGATATAGATATGAAGCGTTTACGTTACGCCAACGACGTGTTACCTGCGAATTGTGTAACTGAATTTTCAAATGAATACAATATTAGAGCACATGTACAAACGCATGATTTAATTATAGGTGGTGTTTTACTAAAAGGTAAAAAAGCACCAAACCTAATTACACGTGACATGCTTAAAACCATGAAGTCAGGTGCTGTAATCGTAGATGTGGCAGTTGATCAAGGTGGTTGTGTAGAAACAACAAGGCCTACAACCCATGAAGATCCTATTTATATTATTGATGAAATAGTACATTATTCTGTGGCGAATATGCCAGGTGCAGTGCCCTACACGTCAACTTTAGCATTAACTAACGTGACTACGGCTTACGCTATTAAAATAGCCAATATGGGATGGAAAAAGGCCTTAGCTTCTGATCCAGGACTACAAAAGGGGTTGAATATATCTGAAGGAGAAGTAGTTTATAAAGAAATTATAGAAGCTTTCGATTGGGTATCCTAAAAGTGTAACTTTTAGTTGAATGCCGGAATAAAATCCTGACAAATTTTCCTTTTTTTTAGATTGGAAAATTTGGCGGGATTTTTGTTTATATACTGTTAAGAGATAGTAAGCAAAATGAAAAACTTTACTATATTTATTTTTTTAAAGCGATAAAATTATGATGATATATTGGATATTGATAGGGGGAATTGCCCTAGTAAGTTGGTTGGTGAGTAACAAATTAAAAAGTAAGTTTAAGCATTATTCTCAAGTTCATTTGCGAAATGGCATGAGTGGTGCTGAAATAGCAGAAAAGATGTTGTCAGATCATGGTATTCGTGACGTAAAAGTGATTTCCACAGCCGGAATGTTGACCGATCATTACAATCCTGCTAACAAAACAGTGAATTTAAGTGAAGGGGTTTATAATCAAAGAAATGCTTCGGCTGCCGCTGTTTCAGCTCATGAAGTAGGTCACGCTGTACAGCATGCACAGGCTTATGAATGGTTAACCCTGCGTTCTAAATTGGTACCCATAGTGAGTATTACTTCTAGCATGTCTATGTGGGTTGTTTTTGGCGGACTTATGTTAGGCGCCGCCGCAGGTGTTGGCTTAGGCTATTATGTCGCAATTGCTGGGCTTATAATGATGGGTATGGCTACACTTTTTAGTTTTATTACTTTGCCTGTAGAATATGACGCGAGTAACAGAGCTTTAGCATGGTTAAAGGCTAAAAATATAGTGACGCCCGAAGAATATAAAGGTTCAGAAGATGCTTTAAAATGGGCGGCAAGAACCTATTTGGTGGCTGCTATTGGATCTTTAGCGACCCTGGCCTATTGGGCTATCCAAGTATTTGGAGGTAGTAGGGATTAATAAAAACAAGTTGATAATATAGCTATAAAAGAAAGAACTCTAAAAACAAGAGTTCTTTTTTTTTACTAGGTGATTACAAATAATATCCTTGTGTGCTTTAGCGGCAGCTATACTTACGGCACTTTATGGCGTTTATTAAATGGTAATCTGCCGTTCTATTTGTTGATCGAGAGATATAAAGGTTTCGGTTCTTGATACGCCACCTATTTGCTGAATATTATTATTGAGCACCTGCATTAAATGCTCATTGTCTCGACACAATACTTTGATTAAAATAGACCAATTTCCTGTGGTATAGTGACATTCTAATACTTCAGGAATTTTTTCTAGCTCTTTTACAGCGAGTGGGTTACTCATAGCTTTATCCAAATAAATACCTACATAGGCCATGGTAGAATAGCCTAATGCTTTTGGATTGATCATAAATTTAGAACCTACAATTAAGCCAGAATTTTCTAATTTTCTAAGTCGCTGATGAATGGCTGCTCCCGAAATTCCAATATTTCGCGCAATTTCTAAAACAGGTTTACGCGCATCAGACATTAAAAAGCGTAAAATTTTCTTATCGATACCGTCAATCTTGACATTTTCTTTGGTAGACTTCATTTTTTATGGTTCCTCTTTTTTAGTAGCTATGTACATGTCAGCGCAAGTATTTTTTCCTTTATACATCAAAAAAACAGAGAGCTTTTTTTCAAAGTAAAAAGTGCTGCATAGGATACGTTTTGAATGCCCTATTATAACGTTTAAATTCCCAAATTAGAATTTAAATAGTGCATATGGTAGTTAAAAACACAGAATATATTTCATTTAAAATTAAATATAGCTAATTTGTTTTAATTAGGAAGGATATTTCTTAAAATGGTATAAAAATTTAACCTGCTACCGATTCTGGATTATATCCCAAATAAGGAACTTCAATTTCTTTAAAAACAACCCCGTAGTTCGTTAATTCGTCAAGAATAGGTTCATAAACCTCTTTATGAAGCGGAATTTGAACACCAGCCGTTGTTATTTTTTTATTGAGGATGAGTAAGGTGGCGATAGCAACAGGAAGGCCGACGGTTTTTGCCATTGCGGTATGGGTTCTGTTTTCGCCAATAACAACCATATGTGAGTCTATTTGTTTCTTTTCACCTTTCAACTCGTATCCAAATTTATGATACATGACAATCATATCTTTATCGGTGTCCGCTAAAGTCCAACTATCTTCTAATATTTTTTGTAGAATTTGAGCAGGGGTTGCATTTTTTAAAGTTATTTTTTTATTCGCATCAAATAAATTTAATTCGAGCAGTTTTTCCCACATCACATCATCCTGATCAATTTTAAGGTAATAGCGCAGTTTTAGTTCTACACTATCTGTTGGGGAGTAGGGTAGAAAATGATTTACAAATTCTCTATAGCTCATCCCTTCAGAATTCTCAATAGTATAGCTATCATCGGTAAGTCCAAGTTGTACAAACATATTCCACGCCTTAGAAAAACCAACACGCCGTATCGTTCCTCTGTACAAGGTTAATACGTTAGACAGGCCATACGCTTCTCTATATTTTAAAGAATCGCGATTCGCATAAATTTCAAACTTTCCATAGCCTTCAATGCTTATAAATTCTGTTCTTCTAAATAATTTATGATAGGGTATATATTTATAGGTGCCTTCTTGAATAAATTTAGCAGTACCTCCTTGACCAGCAACTACGACATTTCTTGGGTTCCAAGTAAACTTATAATTCCACAAGTTGGTATCACTTTCCGGAGCGACTAAACCACCAGTAGAAGATTCGAACAAGAGTAATTTACCTCCTTTTTCTTTAATTTTATTGATGATTTTTATGGCGCTCATATGATCCACACCTGGATCGAGACCAATTTCATTCATAAAGACTAAACCTTTATCTTTTGCTTGTTGATCTAAACCTTGTATTTCATCACTCACATAAGAAGCTGTTACTAAATGTTTGCTAAATGCAATGCAATCTTTTGCGACATTCATATGCAAACTCGCAGGAAGCATCGATATCACTATAGCTGCTTTTTGAATTAGTTTTTGTCGGTCAGGGGTATTAAAAATATCTAAACAAACCACTTCAAAATTAGGGTGCTGCTTAAACTTTACAGGAATGGTATCGGTATTTACATCCGCTATGGTTAACTGCAACTGCTCTTGCTCTGCTTTCTCAAAAAAATAATCTAATAGGTAAGAAGTTGATTTTCCTGCACCAATGATGAGTATGTTTCTTAGCATAGTTTTGTATCTTTATAAGAGAAATCAATTAAAATAAAAAAAGCAACAATTGTTATATTTGTAAAAATAACAATCATTTTAGTTATGAACAAAACAATTTTTAGCACTGGAATTTTCTTTGGAATAGTAGCCGTTATTTTAGGGGCTTTTGCCTCGCATGGTTTAAAAAATTTAATAAGCACTGAAGCTATGGAGACTTTTAAAACTGGTGTTACGTATCAAATGTATCACGCACTTTTATTATTGGTCTTAGGCGGGCTTACGAAAATACCAGAAAAAAGTAAAAAACTGGTGTATTGGATGCTTACTATAGGGGTGGTGTTGTTTTCATTTTCGATTTATGCTTTAGCAACAAATGCATTAACAAGTTTTGATTTTAAGGTTATTGGACTAATTACACCGATTGGTGGAACGCTTTTAATTGCCGGTTGGGCGCTACTAGGAATCCGTTGTTTAAAAGATTTTAAATAGATATTAACGAAAAAAATATGGTATCAATTATAAATTCAATAATTTTGACCCATTACAACTTATAAATCTTCTAAGACATGAGTAAAGTCGCGAAAACGATTTCGTTATCTGATTATGGTATTCATACCGACAAAATTCAGTATCAATTAACTCCTAATGAACTGCATCAAATTACTGTAGAAAAAGGAATGGGAAAAGAGGCTTCTACAGGAGCTTTAGCTGTCGATACCGGAGAATTTACGGGCAGATCTCCGATGGATCGCTTTATTGTAAAAGACGAAATAACCGAAGACAAAGTTTGGTGGGGAAATATTAATATCCCATTTGAACCAAAGGCATTTGATGCGCTTTATGATAAAGTAATTGCCTATCTCAATGAAAAAGAACTCTTTGTACGTGATTGTTATGCCTGTGCAGATCCAGCCTATAAATTAAATATCCGCGTCATCAATGAATATCCATGGTCTAATATGTTTGCCTATAATATGTTTTTAAGGCCAACAGATGAGGATTTGGTTGGTTTTGATCCAGAATGGACAGTGATAAATGCGCCGGGTTTTATGGCAGATGCAGCAATCGATGGTACGCGGCAGCATAACTTTGCGATTTTAAATTTTTCAAAAAAAATTGCTTTAATTGGAGGTACAGGATATACAGGAGAAATTAAAAAAGGAATTTTTTCTGCCTTAAACTTTATTTTACCGGTGTATAAAAACACCTTGCCGATGCATTGTTCGGCAAACGTTGGTAAAGACGGTGATACGGCTATTTTCTTTGGCTTATCAGGAACTGGAAAAACAACCTTATCAGCGGATCCTAACAGAAAATTAATTGGTGATGATGAACATGGATGGACCAATGAAAACACCGTTTTTAATTTTGAAGGTGGTTGTTACGCAAAAGTAATTAATCTATCAGCAGAAAACGAGCCTGAAATTTACGGGGCGATTAAAAAAGGTGCCTTGTTAGAAAACGTTATCATGAACGCTCAAGGTGTGGTTGATTTTGAAGATACGAGCATCACTCAAAACACTAGGGTGAGTTACCCCATTTACCATATCGACAATATTCAGGAACCCTCTATCGGGAAAAACCCTAAAAACATATTTTTCTTAACGGCAGATGCTTTTGGCGTTCTGCCTCCTATCTCAAAGTTAACACCTAGTCAAGCGGCATATCATTTTATTTCAGGTTATACGGCTAAAGTAGCCGGTACAGAAGCAGGTGTTGTAGAGCCAACTCCTAATTTTTCTGCTTGTTTTGGAGCACCTTTTATGCCATTACATCCGGCAAAATACGCTGAAATGTTAAGTAAAAAAATGCAGGAAGCAGGCGTGAATGTTTGGTTAATAAATACAGGATGGACCGGTGGTCCTTATGGTGTAGGTACGCGTATGAAATTAAAATATACGCGCGCCATGATTACTGCAGTACTAAATGGTGATTTAGGCCCCTATTCCTATGACACCTATAGTATACATTCTGTTTTTGGAGTAGCGCAACCAAGAGAATGTCCAGGAGTGCCAACGGAAGTTTTAAGTCCGAGAGCCACTTGGAATGACGATGAAAAGTATTATACGACAGCCTTTAAATTATCAAACGCATTCCGTGAAAACTTTAAAAAGTTCGAAGCTTATGCGAGTGAAGAAATAAGACGTGGCGGTCCGCAGCGTTACGGATTTTAATTAAAAAAAGCCTCTTAAAAAAGAGGCTTTTTTTTTGGCAAATCTTTTTGTTTTTTGTTTTAAAAAAGTTGGTATTTTTGATTTTGGAATATTTTTTTAGCCCGTTGTTTTCTTTGCCTAAAGCATAGGGACAAAAGAATTTTAATTTTGAGTATTGATTCGTAAAATAAAAAATAATTTATTTATTAAAATCCTTTGGGGACTAATGGGGCTTTATCTGCTCAACATCAGTGTTGATACAGTAGATCATAACCCCTTAAACATTCCTGAAGATTTATCGATCAATGACCAAGAAAGTATTATTGAAATGGTCGTTGAACTTGTTTTAGGATATGAAAATGCTATAGAAGAATATGATGACAGTGATACAGACGAGCCTATCACAAAAACGACTATTAAAATTGATTTAATTCATCATTACCTTATATATTCAATTTTACATAAAGAAAACGATGCACTAACAGTGCAAAACTTTACGGATTATAACACTAATCTGGTGAAAGGATTTGGAAAACTAGATACTCCTCCGCCCAAGAATTGATTTGTTTTTACGACTTGACTACTTCCCGCAACTAAAATAGTGCTGGGATAATTTTATTATTCTTAAAAAACAAATCAAAAATGTACATAAAAACATCATTAATAGTATTTATGCTATTGGTATCCTGCTCTTATGCAGCTGCACAAATTACTAATTCAGAAAAAGATAGCCTTTATATTCAACACGTAGAAGACTACCAAGAACCCGATAAAGTGTTACACGCCGAACCGCTTTACATCGACCTGATACGTGATTTAGGTGCAAGAAAAGGAGAGAAAGAGTGGAATGTAGGCTTAGGTTTAACAGATAACTTAAGATTTGATTCTTATGAAGCCCTAGTAGAGTATGAATGGGCACCTATTGATAGACTAGGTTTTGAAGTTGAATTACCCTTTACCTTTTATACACGCGCTCTTGAAACGGAATTAGGCTCAGTTCCTTCAAATCAATTAAACAGCATCAAAATAGCTACGCAATGGACCTTCTTTGTGAATGCGCCAATGGCGATGTCAATGGCAATTGGTTACATCAATGAGTTTGAACTGTCTGATTTTAGAAATTTCGGAGACCCATTTATAAAAGGAAATGTGTATAATCCATTTTTTGTAGTGGCCAAGCGTTGGGGAAGCAATTTTCATTCCTTGATATATACCGGGCCAAAGTTGGAACAGCATTTTAGTTCAAATAAAGTACACACCACCTATGATGTCAACACAAGTTTTCATTATATGATATCCGGTACGCGAAATTTTATTGGTGTTGAATTGAACAAAACCTTTGATCAAAATGATTTTGATATGACTTTGCGTCCTCAAATGCGCTTAGGAATTGCCGAGAACTTATTAATAGGAATCGTAGCAGGAATTCCTGTGAGTAGGGAAAATGAAAGATTAAGCTCTTTTGTGAGACTGATTTGGGAACCCAAACATAAGCGTAAATAAATACAAGTATATCTTGGCACATGTATCTTCATTGACATAAAAAAGCCTCTTGAAAAAAGAGGCATTTTTATGTCAACTACAATCTTATTTTTTATTAGCGCTTGTAATGTATTTTTGTAAGGCCATAGTCATTGAAGGTGTTTCAGGCGTAGGTGCCTTGATATCAATTCTTAAACCAGCTTCGGTAGCTGCGTTAACGGTAGAGTTACCAAAAACAGCAATTCTTGTTTCGTTTTGTTTAAAATCAGGGAAATTTTTAAGTAAAGACTGTATTCCTGACGGGCTAAAGAAGACCAAAATATCATAATACACATCTTTTAAATCAGACAGGTCACTCACGACTGTTTTATAAAAAATGCCTCTAATCCAATTAACGCCTAAAGCATCTAAAGTTTCAGGAACTATGGGTTTTAGAACATCAGACGAGGGTAGTAAAAATTTCTCTTCCTTATATTTTTTGAATAAAGGAGTAAGGTCTTGAAAATTCATTTTCCCTACATAAATTTTGCGCTTTCTGTAGACCACATACTTCTGTAAGTAATAAGCAACGGCTTCAGACTGACAAAAATATTTCATAGTATCAGGAACTTTAAAACGCATTTCTTCAGCTAATCTAAAAAAATGATCAACAGAATTTCTACTCGTTAAAATGATAGCCGTAAAATTGTTTAAATCAATTTTTTGCTGCCTGACATTCTTAGCATCTACGCCCTCCACATGAATAAAAGGTCTAAAATCTACCTTTACTTTTTCTTTATCAATTAGCCGAGAATACGGAGAGTTTTCCATTTTCGGTTCTGGTTGAGAAACCAAAATCGTTTTTACTTTCATAGGTATCAGTCTTTAAAGTAATCTCCAATTAGCACCAAGGGTGTTATTTCGAGTGTGCAAAGGTACAAAATAAAATAGAAAAAATTATTGGCTATCAATTTTTGATGATTTCGTAATACAATGACTAATCCTATCGTATTTATGAGTAAAATTAAAAATCCACTTACGTAAACGACAGCTTTTGAATCTTTTAAGACATAAGTTAATAAGATGTTGGCCATAAACATGACCAATCCACTATAGTTTAAATACGATATTTTTTTAAAGAGGTATTCGCTAATGATATCACTTATATTAAAAATGAGACCATTTGCTAGTTGCAATAAAACCTTACTTATAAAAAAAATAAGCAAAAATCCTATAATACTATAAAACAAATAGGGCACTTGGCTAGAACTACGGCTCGGAAATATATCACTTAACAAATAAATAAATAAGGCAAAATTTAAGATTTGAAAAATAGAAAGCAAAATGGTAAACCAATGTAACAATTTCTCTTTTTTATTATACATAAAAATGTACTTGTTATTAAAAGGGAGGATCATAAAGTTGGTAAAACGGCTATAAAACAATTGCTTGGCTATCACTAGAAATAAAACGCTACAGCCCAGAATTATGGTGATCCAGTCTATATCTTCTAATGTTCGTAATACAGCGTTATTCATTTTTAAAAATTTTAAAGCGCTAAAAGTAGTATTCTTGAAATAATTTTAGGCTATTTTCTAATCTACTAATTTTATATTGTCCCCATTCATACCAGGGAACAAGCCATTTTCAGAAATAGCAATCTTAAAATACCCAGGATTTTTCATGCTAAATTTCGGCAATTTAAAACTATAAAACAGGGTATCTTTTGCCTTTAATTCTGTGGCGGCTAAATTTTGTGGTATAACGTCAATCGCTACTATTTCTTCTGGTCTTTTATACTGGTTGTGATAGGCCACAGTAAATTTTAATTTTTCCAAGCTAATGTTTTCTTCATAAGGATTGTAAAGCTTAAACATGATGTCTTTTTCTGCTTTTATGGAAACTTCTTTTTGCTCCACCAGGACCCTTAGTTTTCTGAACGATTCAAAATTTTCAATATACGAACCAAAGCCATGTTTTTGTTTGGGCAGGTCTACCGCTATATCACCGGTTTCTGCATATTCTGAAATATATACTATTTTCTGATGTTGAACTTTAGCTTCACTATCGTCAATAGAATACTGATTTCGACGGTACATGACATTATTTAAAGAAAATGCGATGTGTCCACTATAAAAAGCATACATGGGTGCGTTTCGGTACGAATTTTCAAAAACCACAGGTGTTTTTCCAACTTTTTCTGCTATTGTTGTCGCCCATTCTTGGTTCCCATGGGCCTCATAATGTATTGGCGAAATTTCTTCAAAAACAAGTGCAAATCGGCCAAATGTTAAAAGCACAATATTTAACACACCCATTCTAAAAATCCATTTTCTGGCATTTTCATTTTCTAACATATAATTAAAGGCAATAACCGCCAACGAAATTGATATGACAATCATCCATTGGGTCTGTATTCTCCGGTTAAGACTTGAAATAAAAAAGAAGATGATGGTACCATAGGTTAAAAACAATAAAGCCTTTTGGAATAAATCGGTAGGTTTTGTTTTTAATAGTGCCTTGTAAATCCAAAAGAAAGTAAAGCCAAAAAGCGCTAATAGATTTAGAAAAAAACCTAGTGTAAAGTCATTAAAATCATACCCCCTGTTGGGACGTTCAAAAAGATGGTATTGTATCGAAACAAAGTCATTCTCGTACAACCACATAAAATGAGGAAAGTACCCAAGCAAAGCAACCCCAACAGCGAGCCAAGCAAGCTTATTGGTGACTAGTTTTAAGTTCGATAGCAATACAAAAATAATCACTAAAACGGCATGGTATTTACTATACATCAAGGCGCTCATGCTGAGTCCTAATACTACGGCAATAGAGAGAGTAGGTGAGGCGATAAACTTTTTATAGAGGTATAAAAAAACAGCAGTAAAGAATAATAAAGGCGTGTCGGGTAGTGTAAAAAAACCGTAAGCATTCAATAAAGTCATAGAGAAAGTAAGCACAAAAAAGTGCAGCACGTAGTTTTTTTTCTTTGGGTTATCAATTAACAACCATAAAAAAAATAAAGTACCTACAGAAAGTATACAGCTGACAAACCTAACCCCCAGTTCGCCATCAAAAAAAAAGCTACTAATTTTAGCCATTAAAGCCACCATTGGCGGATGATCAAAATAGCCCCAGGCCATACTTTGGGCATAATGCCAATAATAAGCTTCATCAAAAATTAAATCAGTGAAATAGCTCTGTATAAGATTAATAATAAAAATAATTACTAATAAATAGCTAAATAACTTAGGGGTTTTTAACATGACATCTACTTCTTAATTTCGGTAAAATTACAAATTATAATAGATTGCCCATAGCCTATCATTAAATGATGTGTTTGGAGGCTACCTTAAGTAATTTTTTATCTTTTAATGAAGTGGTTTCACAGGCTGATTTAAATGCATCATAGTGTAAAAAAAACATAAAACATAAAGCTGGTTTTCTTTAGCAGGATAAAAAAAGTTATTTTTGTTTTATAGATGTACATTAATGATCGATAGTCTAGTAATTATTCCTACCTACAACGAGATTGAAAATATAGAGGCGATAGTTCGTGCGGTTTTTGTTTTAGAGAAAGAATTTCATGTTTTAATTGTAGATGATAACTCTCCTGACGGGACAGCATCAAAGGTAAGAAGTTTGCAAAGCGAATTTAAAGACCGCTTATTTATTGAAGTACGGAAAGAAAAAGCCGGTTTAGGTACCGCCTATATCCACGGATTTCGTTGGGCGATGAAAAAAAAGTACGATTATATTTTTGAAATGGATGCCGATTTTTCGCATACACCATCAGATTTAATTCGTTTATACCAAGCCTGTGTGAATGGAGCCGACGTAGCCATTGGTTCTCGCTATATAAAAGGGGTAAATGTCGTCAATTGGCCATTGCACCGTGTTTTGTTATCGTATGGGGCATCCTTTTACGTAAAAATTATTACCGGCATGCGCGTGCATGACCCAACCGCAGGGTTTATTTGTTACCAACGACGCGTATTAGAAACCATAGATTTATCTGCCATCCATTTTGTAGGCTATGCTTTTCAAATTGAGATGAAATTTAGAGCCCACCTCAGAAAATTCAAAATAGTTGAGGTGCCTATTGTTTTTACAGATCGTGTTTTGGGAAAATCAAAAATGAATTCATCGATAGTTCGTGAAGCGGTTTTTGGGGTCTTAAAAATGAAATGGATGAGTTTTTTTCGAAAAAATAACTTTAAGGAATGAGTAGATTTTTAATAAAAAATGCGATAATTGTTAATGAGAATTCGCAAATTGAGGGAGATGTTTTAATTGACAAAGATAGCATTGTAAAAATCGCTAAGGATATCTCCGATGCTACTGCCGTGGTTATTGATGCGCGTGGAAAATATTTACTACCAGGTATCATTGATGATCAGGTACATTTTAGAGAACCCGGTTTAACGCATAAAGGTACTATTGCTACCGAAAGTAGAGCTGCTATAGCAGGTGGAATTACTACCTATATGGAGCAGCCCAACACCAATCCACAAACCACGACCATTGCAAAACTAGAAGAAAAGCATGCGCTAGGTGCAGCGAGCTCTTATGCTAATTATTCCTTTTTATTTGGCGGGACCAATGATAATCTTGAAGAAATAAAACGGCTTGATAAAAATGCCTGTTCAGGAATAAAATTATTTCTGGGCTCTTCAACAGGGAATATGCTGGTGGATAATGAGGAGGTGATAGAAAAAATATTCAGAAATACGGAGATGGTCATTTCAGCGCATTGTGAGGATGAAACTACGATTCGTAACAATATGGCCGCGTATAAAGAAACCTACGGTGATGCTATTCCTATAGCAGCGCATCCGTTAATTAGAAGTGCTGAGGCTTGTTATTTATCTTCATCCAAGGCCATCGAATTAGCAAAAAAAACAGGTGCTAGGTTTCATGTTTTTCATCTCTCTACAGGTATAGAAACTAGTTTGTTTAGAAATGATATTCCATTAAAAGATAAGAAAATTACCGCTGAGGTTTGCCTGCATCATTTATGGTTTTCGGATGCAGATTACGAAACTAAAGGAACCTTAATTAAATGGAATCCTGCGGTTAAAACAGCTGAAGACAGAGCGCAATTATGGAAGGCTTTTTTAGATGACCGTATTGATGTTTTGGCTACCGACCACGCCCCACATACCATCGAAGAAAAAGAAAACACCTATACCAATGCACCTTCTGGGGGCCCTTTAGTACAACACGCCCTGCCAGCGATGCTTGAAAAATATCACGAAGGAGTGATTAGCTTGGAAAAAATTGTAGAAAAAATGTGCCACAATCCTGCTATTTTATTCGAGATAGAAAAACGAGGCTATATTCGTGAAGGTTATTTTGCGGATTTAGTAGTAGTAGATCTCGATAATTCATGGACGGTCAGTAAAGAAAATATCGCCTATAAATGCGGGTGGTCGCCTTTTGAAGGAAACACCTTTCGTTCTAAAATATCGCATACCTTTGTCAACGGACATTTGGCATACGATAACGGTGTCTTTTCAGAAAAAAGAAATGCAAAACGATTAACGTTTAACCGATAACTCATGCGTAGAATAGTCTTTCTGGGATTCTTAATTTTATTTTTTTCTTGTAAGGAGAAATTAATAAAAGAACCCGAAAACCTAATACCAAAAGATAAAATGGCAGCTATTTATTATGATTTAGCCATAGTAACTTCGGCTAAAAATACAAATAAGCAAGTGCTTGTAACGCAGGGTATTGAAACCATGAATTATATTTACCTAAAGCATGATATCGATAGTCTGCAATTTGTAGAAAGCGATGTTTATTATGCATCAAACCCACTAATCTATAAAGAAATTTATCAAAAAGCGGAAACGCGACTAAAAGCAGAAGTGAAAGAATTAGATGATGCTAAAAAAGAACAACGAAAATTAGATAGTATCGCACGGGTTAAAGAATTAACAAAACCCATAGATAGTTTAGTTACAAACTAAAGCTTCTCTTTTTTAAATTTTTCACTAGTAAAAGCAATGCTTGGTTGCAGCGCTTGGAACTTGTAATTAAAAGTGCTAGTTACTTTTTCATTCCGATACACTTTATTTTCTCGTAAGGAGGCGACCATTTTTTGGCTTATTTTTCGTTCGCCTTTGAATAAAAAAGAGCGTAAAGCATCTAATCGCCATAGCACTTCGAGTTGCCAAAAAGCAAGCGCCTTCGTAGGTGGTTTTAAGCCTAATTCAAGGGCAATTAAACCTAGTACATCTTTATAACTCAAATTCTCTGAAATAGTAATAAAACGTTCTTTGTCTATATTAGAATTCATCGCCATTACCAATAATTGAACCACATCGTTTACGGCAACAAATCCTGTTCCGCTTGGGGGGTAGTACCTATGTTCTTTCGCGACCGTTGTGTATAACTTTCCACTTCCAGTACCCCAAAAACCAGGACCAATAATGACTCCAGGATTTAAAATCACTACCGCTAGCCCTTCCTGCGAGCCACGCCAAACCTCCATTTCAGCATCGTATTTGCTAAGAGCATAAACGTTAGCATCTTTTTTAGTCCACTCTGTTTCTTCATCTACAGCTTCATGGTTTAGGTTTTTACCTATAGTGGCAATAGAGCTTACATAACAGAGTTTTTTTATGTTTTTTGCAATACAAAGATTGACGATATTAGAGGTGCCTTCGCAATTTACCTTTTGTAATTGATCATAATCTTTAGGATCAAAAGATATAAGCGCTGCACAATGATATACATAAGTAACGCCTGCAAAAGCAGTTTCTAAGTCAGGAATATTCGTAAGGTCAGCATTAATCCATTGTATTTTTTGGTACAGTTCTTTATAGTTTTCTGTATAATAGGAGAATACTTTTTCAACTTTTTGTACATCACTTGTAGCTCTGCAAATTGCCTTTACTGCAGAGCCATTTTTCGTTAATTCAAACAAAAGATGAGCACCTACTAAACCTGTTCCACCTGTGACTAAAATCATGGTTTAAAAATACACATTAGTATCGTATTTATTCATTTTTTATACCCCTTTAAACAACACAATTCTTTTATATTTGCATTCAGCTAAAAAACAGCACTGATGAAAATTAATTTTGTAGCAGAATTACAATGGCGGGGGATGTTGCACGATGCCATGCCTGGAACTGAAGAACATTTAATGAATGAGATGCAATCGGCTTATGTGGGTATAGACCCTACGGCAGATTCTTTACATATTGGACATTTGGTGGCAGTAATGATGTTGCGGCATTTTCAATTAGCAGGGCATAAACCTTATGTATTAGTAGGTGGGGCAACAGGAATGATTGGCGACCCTTCTGGAAAATCGAACGAGCGTAATTTGTTAGATGAAAAAAGTTTACGTCATAATCAAGAAGCTTTAAAAAATCAACTTTCACGATTTTTGGATTTTGAAAGCGACGCAAATAATGCGGCAGTTTTAGTGAATAATTACGACTGGATGAAAGATTTTTCTTTTCTAGAATTCATTCGAGATGTGGGCAAGCACATTACCGTAAATTATATGATGGCTAAAGACTCGGTTAAAAAACGCTTATCATCAGAGGCTAAAGAGGGTATGTCGTTCACGGAGTTTACCTATCAATTGGTACAAGGCTACGATTTTTTACATTTGTTTAGAACCCATAACTGCACCTTGCAAATGGGTGGGAGCGACCAATGGGGAAATATTACTACAGGCACTGAATTAATTCGTAGAATTGGTGGTGGTAAAGGGTTTGCCTTGACCTGTCCTTTAATTACTAAGGCAGATGGTACTAAATTCGGGAAAACCGAAGGTGGTAATGTTTGGTTAGATGCTGAAAGAACATCACCCTATAAGTTTTACCAATATTGGTTAAATACCTCGGATGAGGATGCCGAAAAGTACATTAAAATATTTACGTTTTTAGGGAAGGAAGAAATAGCTGCCCTGGTTTTAGAGCATCAAAAAGCACCCCATTTGCGAATTTTACAAAAACGATTAGCAGATGAAATTACAGTAATGATACATTCGCAAGAAGACTTAGATCATGCGGTCGAGGCCAGTGAAATTTTATTTGGAAAATCGACTGCCTCAAGCTTAAAAAAGTTAAACGAGAAAACTTTTTTAGATATTTTTGAAGGCGTTCCTCAGGCCGAAGTGACCATGGCAGATGTGGAAGAAGGTTTAGATATGATTGCTGCCTTAGCGGCAAAAACAGGCTTTTTAGCATCTAATGGGGAAGCAAGGCGCGAGTTAAAACAAAATTCTATATCGGTGAATAAAGAGAAGGTTGGGGAAGATTATGTAATTACCAAAGCAGATTTAATCAATAATAAGTTTGTGCTTTTGCAACGGGGAAAGAAAAACTATTTTGTGATTCTGGTGAAATAAGGGAACGGGACTTTTTGTAGCCCAACGCAATGAATTCTCAGTGGAACGCAGTGTACTACTGCAGCTATAGGGTAAACGAGTGTATTAGAATTTTAGCTTGAGATAAATTTAAGTTCTGTAGCGTTCCCGGAACTTTAAAAAACCATTAAGTTGCATCCTCGTATGTCAGAGTGGTCGAACCTGCCTAAAATCTCGAAACTCCCGTCATCGAATTTTTTACCTAAATCTTGGGTGGCTATAAAGGAGCAAGAGTTGACATTGGCTAGATCAATAACATTGATCCCACCAGTTTTTCCATTGGTTTGGTAACTCAACGCATCTTCGGTATCACGCACTAAAACCTGCATCCAAGGTGGGGTATTAAAAACTCCGTTTCCTTTGGAGTAGGCTTGAGATAAAAGTTCTGTCATGCCGTATTCCGAATGAATTTTTTGTACGCCAAATCCGTTTTTTAGAATGGCATGGAGCTCCTCACGAATCATTTCTTTTCTTCGTCCTTTCATACCGCCAGTTTCCATGATAATCGTATTTTTTAAATTGAGGCTATATTTTTCGGCAATATTAAGCAGTGCAAAAGATACACCGATAAGGATAATTTTAGTGCCTTGATGATCTAGGGCAATCAATTTTTTAACTAATAGTTCAATATCATTCAGATAAAATCCACTTTCCGGATGTTGACTTTTTTTGATTAAATCGTCGGCCATATAAATCAAGGAAGAACCTTCACGTTCTAAATAGGAGGGTAAAAGGGCTAATACACAATAGTCTTGAATGTTGCCATAAAAATAATCGAACCCCCTTAAATAACTTTCTTCATACAACCCAACATCAGACACATAATGTGTGCTAGTGGTGCTTCCAGTGGTGCCACTACTGGTAAATAGTATTTGAGCCTTAGCATTGGTGGAGACTACTTTTTTCGTTTTAAAAAATTCGATTGGTAAAAAGGGGATTTGCATTAGTTTTTGAACGGTATCTGGTGTTTTGTTGAGGTAGTCACAAAACTCTTGATACACTGTATTGTTCGTATATTGGTGTTGGTAAACTTCAAGTGAAATACGTTCAAAGTCTAAATATGATTTTATTTTGAAAATTTTTGACCAATCCATAGTTGCTAATCGTGGTGCAAAAGTAAACATAGTTTTCATGTAGTTTATAAACAAGATGTAAATCTCTTGGCTACACCTAACAAAATTTTAAACTACAACCATCTAAAATAAAAAAACTCCTTATCTGTTAGGAAAAGGAGTTTTTAAATAAAGTTGGTTGGGTTTTTATTTTACGACTAATTTTCTTGAAGTAGTTTTTGAATTTTCTGTTACTTGTACAATATATACCCCAGCATCTAATATGGCAATGTTTAATTCTTTATAAGTAGTTCGCTCCTTAAGAACAATTTCTCCAAATAAGTCATATACTAGAATATCTTTAGTGGCGTTATCTTTTGTAGTAATGTAAACGATATCATTATACGTAGGGTTCGGATACAATTTGAATCCGACAATTTCGGGATTATCTTTTTGCGTATCAAGTTTTTCTTGACCAGATAATGTAAAGGCAAACGCCATAAGTAATAGAAAGTAGATTTTCTTCATGATTCATCATTTGGGATAACTGAAGTAAAAATATACAAAGCTTAAATGATTGTGTACTATTTGTTGTGAAATACAAATTATTGTAGGTGAACCCTATTTTTTTGCATTTTACAATAACTTAAATGTAGTTTTTCTAAAAAAAATCTACTTATTTTTTAAGCTAAACGCCGCTTAATTAGAGTTTTAAAAATAAAAGAGAGAATAAAAAAGAAACGCTATTTTTTACTTCACAATAAGCTTTCGGGTAGCCACTTTGTCTTTTTCAAAAACACGAATTATATAGATGCCAGCATCCAAATCCGATAGGTTTAACTCTGAACCTATAATTGTCGCTTCTAAGACCTTGTTGCCAATAACGTCTAGAATAATTATTTTTTTTGGAGCATTTAATTTGGTGTTGATGTAAACTTTACCGGTAGTTACTGGGTTAGGATACAGTTTAAAACCTTCAATATCTCCAATATTTTTTTGCTCTTGAGCATAGCTAAAAGAGGCAAAAGATAAGAATAAGATTAAAATGTAAAGTTTCTTCATACAATTAGTAAGGCAAAAAAAGCATAGAGCGAATATACTAAAATTTAAAACCGTTCGTTGCAGCCTTAGCCCATGGAATGAAATATTTTCGATGAAATGCACAAATTACTGCTATAAATACGAATTTAAAGTTGTGTATCTCACTTTCTTACAATTTCAAAAACAAAAAAACCCGCACATGTGCGGGTTTTTTTGTTTTGATTTATTTTTTATTGAATACCTCTGGTCCATCCAGCACCCCAAGTACCAATAGCTGTTCCAGTAGCGGCAGAAGCGTCACCTTTTATAAAATCTGCTTGTGGTGCGGTGCCTGTATATGGTGTCGTTACACTAGCCGCAAAAGAAACATTAGTAGCAGTTAAATCACCAGAAGTTACACCCGCACTTGTAGGTAAGTTATTTACATCGTCTTCGATGACAAAACCTCTTTGGAAATTAGTCACTACCACATTTGTAAAAATACCTTGTGTTCCAGCGCGTAATCTAAATGCTCTACCACTATCGCCATCACCAATAGCCGTCACGTTATTGATGGTCGGTTTTGAAACTGATGAACCAACAAGTGAGAAATCAGTATTAAAACCATCACATTCGAAACCACTGTCGTGAGGTTTTCCTGCATCTTGTTGAACATATACATCTGTTAAGGTACCTGTAAAGCCTTCTGTCCAGTCAATAGAATCGTCTTCAGCATTCACTACTACCAAGTGGCTAGCATTTACAGTTCCTCCAAAAAATTCAAACCCGTCATCAGATCCTTCAAAAATTTGAACGTAATCTATGGTTGTTCCGGTACCTACAGCGTAAACCGATAATCCGTTTAACTCTGCATTGCCATCTATAGCACCTCCAGCATATTCTATACGCACATATCTTAAAATTCCTGAGTCATCATCAGAACTATTACCACCATACGCCAAAGCACCAACTTCTGAAGTTGCAATTTCAGTAGAACCATCGGCAGTAGAGTTAATAGGTGCTCTCCCTAAAAGTACTAATCCACCCCAATTTCCTGACGAAGGAGCTGTTGCATTAGAAGTGAATATTATCGGATTTGCTGCGGTACCATTAGCATTGATTTTAGCACCTTGTTGAATAGCAATGTAAGCGTTTACACCAATGGGCTGAGCATTAACAGTCATGCCAGCAGGGATGGTTAATGTGGTACCACTAGCCATTAATACAGGGCCTGTAATGATATATTCGATATTCGGGTCAAGTGTTAAATCGGCAGAATATAACCCATTTAAATTCACTGTTGTTGCCGGATTTTCTCCAGTAGTGGTTGTATTATTAACCGTTGTAACACTGTTATCGTTAATAATGATATCTGCAGTATCATCACTCTCACAGGATATAAAGATAGTTGCAGTTAAACTTAAAAGTAAAAACTTGTTTTTCATTTTGTTTGAGTTTAAAATAGAATTGATATATTAAAATTTATAATTAAGGGTCAAGCCCGCGTTTACGCCAAGTGTGAATTCACGAATTACAATGTCTCCATTTCCTGTATTTTCTCGAATAAAAGAAATATTAGGATCTAGTATATTTTTTATTGAAAGGTTTGCTTCAAAATGCTTTCCAAAAGAATTTTTCCAGACAAAGTTTAATGTGGGTACTCCTTTTTCTACAATATTACCCAAGCTACCTGCCCCAATAGAAAATATTCTATCTGAAAAATAAGTGAAGGCTAAGGTTGCTTTAGGCTTGTAGTCGCCGAAAGTTGGACTATAGTTTAAGTCTGTGTTAATGATAAGTGGTGAAGCCCCTTCTAGTTGGTCCGAATCTCTATCAAAAGAAGTTCCGAAAGTGTTAAGTTCTCCCGCAGGAATGTCTTGTAAATCTTGTTGCGTGCGTGTATATGCTGCATTTAATCCTAATGAAAATACAGGTCTATCTTCTGCATCTAAAAGTAGATTTTTTCTAATTTCTATTTCTGCTCCAATGATATCTGCTTGCTTACCAGTTCTAAAATAACGCTGGGTTCCAGTAGCGTCGGCAGCAACAACTCTATTTACTGGATTTTTAATAGTTTTAGCAAAGGCTGCCAAAGAAAAAATTTCACCACGTTCTAAGAACCATTCATATTTTAAGTCGTAGTTAAAAACATCAGAGTAGGTAGCACTTGTACCGTTTAGGCCACCGAGTAAATCTGGATTACCCCCAACTCTTTGAGTTACCGATTCATATACAAAAGGTGCTGCTTCTTTAAATTCAGAGAAAGAAGCTGTTTGACTAAAGGCAAGGCGTAGGTTAGCGTTTTCAGTTAAACCGTATTTTATATTTAAACTAGGTAAATATAAATTTTCATAGACCGATCTAAAGCCTGGATCGTCCTGACGAATATTAATAACGTTATAGGCTACTTTTTGACTAAAAGACTCCACTCTAATGCCAGGAACAAAACTCCATTTATTAGCAGCAATTTCAGCAGATAAAAAACCGGCATGTACCTCTAAATTTCCTTGGTAGGTATTTTCAGGTAAGCCAGGTCGGTTAATATTGCCGACCTCGTTATTGATAGCATTTAAAACTAAAGTATTATAAATACCTTCTCCGTTGGGGATATTAATATTGTCAACGCTAAATATAGCGTCAAAATTATTTACATCGGTAATAGGGGTAGCGTCTCTGTCTTGAATGTCATATCCATAACGTATACTGTTAAATCTTCGTTCTTTTCTTCTTCCATTATAACCGATATTCAACTTTACTTTTTCAGAAACTTCATAACCTAAATTCAAAAAACTATTTAGCTCATCGTCTTCAATACTTTGGAAAAATCGTTGGTTATCAAAAGGAATATTGGTATAAAAAATAGGATTTGTAGTAGGATCATTATCTAAAGAAAATTGATAATCCTCTAAGGTTATTCTTTTTCTGTCTGGTTCATCTGAGAATACTTTATTAAAACCAGTACCCCAATCTAAACTTAGTTTATCATCAAAAATATGCTGTCCAGTCAGCTGATTTACAAAAATCATGTCTTGGTTAAACTGCACATTCATTACATAAAATCCTGTATCACTTGCAATGGCATCTCTGTTAAAACCATTTCCATCTACGCCATAGTAGCCTACTGCATCGGTTGAGCTATTTATAAAAAGCGAACTATAGTTAATTTTATTATTGCTGTCAATTTTATACGTAATATTACCCAAAGCGGTAGTGTTTGTGCTATATGAGAACTCTCTAACACTTGGAAAGTCTACTTTTAGAACATTTGTAAAATCTCTAGCAGGACCTTCTAAAATGGTGTATCCATTATTAAAGCTAGCTGCACCAAAAAAGCTTAATCTAGACTTATCACCGTTAAAATTAAATGAATATCCACCTTCAACGGCTGCCGAGATGTTTATAGGCTCCCATGATGATATAGGGTCAACACCATGCGATAAAATAATTGCGAAGGGATCATTGCTATATCTATTGTAAAAACCAAAATCACTAGGGCCTTCACTTCTCACAAAAGCCTCACCCGCTGCGTTCGAGTTAACCCCGCTTCCGAGAGCAACTTCTAAGTATCCATTACCGGTGTACTCTTTAGATTTTACATTCACATTTCCTGCCGCAAAATCTCCATAAAAAAGTGGTGTATACGCCTTGCTTACTGAAACATTTTCTATGATACTTGATGAAAATAAATCAAGATTAATATTCTTTTTATTGACATCATTAGAAGGAAGTGATAAGCCATTCATCGTTGTATTTTGATACCTGTCGCCAAGACCTCTAACATAAACATTACTTGAACCTTGTTGTTTCGAAATTCCAGAAATTTGAGCAACAGCGGCAGCAGCATCATCAATCCCTTTTAAGGTTAAAGCCTCAGCACTTATAGCTTCTTGCATGGTTAGTGCATTTTTCTGCTGTAATAAAAGTGCTATTTCAGAATCTTTTCGGGCTGATGTAGTTACTACTACTTCATCTAAAGACATTCCTTCACTAGCTGACATTGGTGTATCTATGGTAGTCACTTTTCCCGCCTCTACCACTACGTTTGGTATTTCAACGGTTTGATAGCCTAAATAACTAAAAACAATAGTATACGTGCCCGGTTCCACATTCGTAATTTCAAAAAGGCCGTCAAAATCAGAAGTTGTTCCTTTAGTAGTACCTTTAATCAAAACATTAGCAAAAGCCAATGGATCGTTATTAAATTCTTTGTCTGTAATTTTTCCAACAATACTCCCAACATCTTGGGATGTAGCTGCACTAGTGATCAAAAAAACAAAAAATAGTAAAGCGTATTTCATTTTATGTAGCTGTTCAAATTTCATGATGCAAAGAAACCTAGCCTTTGTAAAAGTGGTGTTAGCTGTATGTTAAACATCTATTTTTATAACGTTACCTTAAGGTTATCATATTAAATTATAGTTAAGCCCTTAGTAATATTAGTATTATCTTTACTTTTGAGTGATAGAATAAAAGTGAAGCAGCCTTCAAAAAACAATAGTGACAGATGAAAAAGAAAGACATTAGAATACTTCTGGTAGATGATGAACCAGATATCTTAGAAATTCTGAATTACAATTTATCCCAAGAGGGTTACGATGTTTTTACCGCTAAAAACGGTGTTGAAGCTGTATCAAAAGCAAAGAAAAAACAGCCGCATTTAATAATTTTAGATGTTATGATGCCAGAAATGGATGGCATTGAAGCTTGTGAAATTATCAGAAACACGAGTGGTTTAGAACATACATTAATTACTTTTTTAACCGCTCGTAGCGAAGATTATTCTCAAGTGGCTGGTTTTGATGCAGGTGCTGATGATTATATTACGAAACCTATAAAGCCTAAAGTTTTAGTTAGTAAAGTAAAAGCACTTTTAAGGAGGTTAAAAGAAGAAGGTGAAAATACCGATGATATTGTAAAAGTGGGTAATATTGTTATTAATCGCGAAGAATATAAGATTATTAATAATGGGGAAGAATTAACCTTACCTAGAAAAGAATTTGAGTTGCTAGCCCTTTTGACCTCAAAACCCAATAAAGTTTTTAAAAGAGAAGATATTTTAGATAAAGTTTGGGGCAATGAAGTTGTGGTAGGGGGGCGTACTATTGATGTGCATATTCGAAAACTCCGTGAGAAAATTGGTGATGATCATTTTAAAACGGTAAAAGGGGTAGGCTATAAGTTTATTTTATAATGGCGATATTATTTAAAAAATCGTACAAATTTGCTTTACGTTCAGCGATTTATATAACCGCTATTTTATCATTATTGTTGCTGTTTCTTTTTTTAGTATTTCAAGAAGAATTAAATGTGCTACTTTTAATTGTTACAGCTTTAGTTTCTTTTGCTGTTTGCTTCTTTGTAATTCAGTTGCGCGTTGAAAAATTTATTTACAAAAGAATTAAACGTATCTACGATGATGTTTCTCTACTAGAATCTTCAAGCTTAAGCTCTAGAACGGTCACTACCGATATGGGAACCTTAACGGCAGAAATAGAAAAGTTCGCCAAGGATAAAAAAATTGAAATCGACACCTTAAAAATCAGAGAAGAGTATCGTAAAGACTTTTTAGGTAACGTATCACACGAACTTAAAACACCCCTATTTACGGTTCAAGGCTATATTTTAACCTTATTAGACGGTGCTGCAGAGAATAAAGTGCTGCGTAAAAAGTATTTACAACGTGCTAGTAAAGGTGTTGATAGACTTATCTATATTGTAAAAGACCTTGATTTAATCACCAAGTTAGAAGTTGGCGATTTAAACTTAGAAGTCAGTGAATTTAACATTGTAGAGCTTATTCAAAATATATTTGACTTATTAGAAATGAAGGCTTCTAAGAAGAAAATAACGCTTGCTTTTGATATGAAATACCTAAAGCCAATTTTAGTAAAAGGCGATAAAGAAAAAATACAGCAAGTAATTACTAATCTTCTAGTGAATTCTATAAAATATGGTCATGCAAATGGCACCACAGAAGTTAGCGTTGAAAACTTGATAAAAAACAAAGTTATAGTCAGAGTTACCGATAATGGGGAAGGTATCGCCAAGCAATTTATTCCTAGACTCTTTGAACGTTTCTATCGGGTTGATAAGAGTGGAAGTAGAGAAGAAGGTGGTTCAGGGCTGGGGCTAGCCATTGTAAAACATATTATTGAAGCGCATAATGAAAAAATTTATGTGGAAAGTGTTCTCGGTGTTGGTTCTGAATTTTCATTTACCTTAGAAAAAGCAGAATCTATCAAAAACGACGTATAAACTTGCTCCTGGCTAGGTTGTTTCTAGGCATCAATAAGCATCCTACGGTACTTCCTCGGAGATCATCACGTACAAGAAATTTTTTATTTAGCTTTGCCTTTTTTAAAACAGTACAAAAAAGTGGGAAGTAAAAATAAACTAAGACGATTTAACGAAAACGCAACTTTTGAAAATGTTCTTCAACCAGATAGAGATGATGTTCAAAAGGGTTTGGTGCATTTAAAAGGCAATTGGAATTCCTTTTTCAAAAATGATAATCCTATTGTTTTGGAATTGGGCTGTGGTAAAGGCGAATATACGATTGGGCTAGCCAAACAAAATAAGAATAAAAATTTTATAGGGGTCGATATTAAGGGGGCTCGATTTTGGCGCGGTGCAAAAACAGCAATTGAAGATCATTTAACCAATGTGGCTTTTTTAAGAACCCAAATCGAATTAATAGATTTGCTCTTTGCTGAAAACGAAATTTCAGAAATCTGGATTACTTTTCCAGATCCTCAAATAAAATATAAACGAACAAAACACAGACTAACCAATCAACTATTTTTAGATAAATACCGATTTATTTTAAACGATGCCGGTGTTGTTAATTTAAAAACCGATAGTGAATTTATGCATGGGTATACTTTAGGTTTATTACATGGCTCTGGATTAGAAGTACTTTACGCTAATCATGATGTGTACAAAAATGAAGGAAGTCCAAAAGAAGTAATGAATATTCAAACTTTCTACGAAAAGCAGTATCTTGAGAAAGGAAAACCAATCACCTTTATTCAATTTAAAGTCAAATAACCAATGACGCATGTATTAATTCTTTTTTTTGTCACCTTTTCTGCAGCTTTTATGGCCACAGTTCCTCCAGGATTATTGAATATGAATGCCGCAAAAACCAGCGTAGAAAAAGGCAAATTAAACGGAATTATGTTTAGTCTTGGAGTCTCGACCATGATCATGGTACAGGCCTATATTGCCGTACTTATTTCAAAATACTTACATAATAATCCAGAGGTAGTGGCTGTTTTATTAAAAATAGCCCTAGTGGTATTTGCTTTTTTTACCATTTATTTTTTTGTTTTAGCCAAAAAAAATACCATTCAAAAAGAAAAAGCACTTAATTTAAGTAAAAAAAACAGTTATTTTAAGGGAATATTATTAGCAGCCTTAAACCTATTGACCATTCCTTACTATAGCGGTTTAAACGCCATGTGGAAGACCTCTGGCTGGATCAATTTTGAAATTACTGATGTTTTAACTTTTGTGGTAGCTGCTGGCTTAGGAACATTTACCGTTTTGTATTTGTACACGATCTACTTTTATAAGTTAGAAACAAAAAACAATTCGTTTTCAAGGAACTCTAATTACATTTTAAGTGCCTTAATGTTGATCCTTTTTGTCATCACCACTGTTCGTATTTTTAATCAATAAAATGAAGCCTGATCATCAAAATTTTTTTGAGAGAGTCTATGAAATTGCAAGGCAAATTCCTTATGGTCGGGTAACTTCCTATGGTGCTATTGCGAAACATTTAGGAGCCACTCGTGGTGCGCGTATGGTAGGCTGGGCAATGAATGCATCACATGCAATGGACGATATTCCAGCGCATAGAGTAGTCAACAAAAAAGGCTTGTTAACGGGTAAACATCATTTTGCAGGCACCAATTTAATGCAGCAATTGTTAGAAAACGAGGGCATTAAAGTTGTCGCTTTTCAAATTCAAGATTTCGAAAAACTTTTTTGGGATCCCTATAAAGAGTTGGGTGCTTAAGTAACCTGATGAATTAAGCTGTAGCATATCAACCATTCTTATAGAACCATTCGATATTTCAATTTTATCCTTTCAAAATATCGGTTCTAAACTGTATCTTTGTAATTTAGAATCAGTTTTAATAAAGACTGTAAAAAATTGACAATGAAGTTAGAGAAAAAAGATATCCTGAAAGCTTTAGAAAATATTACAGTACCTGGCGAGGGTATGAATATGGTAGAAAGTGGAGCAGTGACCAACATTCAAATTTTCGGTGATGAGGTTGAATTAGATATTACTATAAAAAATCCAAGTCTTCAAGCACGTAAAAAAACCGAAGTTGAGATCCTTAAGATCATTCATAAAGAGGTTTACGAGAAGGCAAAAATAAAAATTAATGTAAAAGTTGATGCACCTTCAACGAAGCCAAAAACGAATGAAATTAAAGGTAAACCAATACCAGGTATCAAGAATATTATAGCTGTAGCTTCTGGTAAAGGCGGTGTGGGTAAATCTACCGTTACGGCAAATTTAGCTGTTACATTGGCTAAGATGGGATTCAAAGTAGGCTTGTTAGATGCTGATATTTATGGCCCATCGATGCCTATCATGTTTGATGTTGCGAATGAAAAGCCTTTAGCGGTAAATATCGAAGGAAAATCTAAAATGAAGCCTGTAGAAAGTTACGGCGTTAAATTATTGTCTATCGGATTTTTCACCCAACCCAACCAAGCGGTAATTTGGAGAGGACCTATGGCCTCTAAAGCATTAAATCAGATGATTTTTGATGCTCATTGGGGAGAAATAGACTTTATGTTGATCGATTTACCTCCGGGAACAGGCGATATTCATTTAAGTATAGTGCAAGCAATGCCCATAACAGGTGCGGTTGTGGTTAGCACACCACAAGAAGTCGCTTTAGCTGATGCGCGTAAAGGAGTGGCGATGTTTCAACAAGATTCTATCAACGTTCCTGTTTTAGGAATTGTAGAGAACATGGCCTATTTTACTCCAGAAGAGCTGCCTGATAACAAATACTATATATTCGGTAAAGAAGGTGCTAAAAACTTAGCAGAAGATTTAAAAATACCCTTTTTAGGTGAAATTCCTTTGGTACAAAGCATTAGAGAAGCAGGTGATGTAGGTAGACCAGCAGCGATGCAAACGGGAACAGCGACAGAGGCTGCTTTTGAAGAATTGACGCGCAATGTGGTACAACAAGTCGTGAATAGAAACGATAGTTTGCCACCAACAGAGGCGGTTAAAATAACAACAATGGCAGGTTGTTCTGCTGTTAAAAAGAAATAATTATGAACACAGAAGAATTAAGATTAAATATCGAAAAAGCCCTAGACGAAATTCGTCCGTTTTTACAAAGTGATGGGGGTGATATTTCGTTGATTTCTATAGATAACGATTCTTCGGTAAAAGTACGGTTAGAGGGGGCTTGCGTAGGGTGTTCCGTAAATCAGATGACCCTAAAAAGTGGAGTAGAAATGACGATTAAAAAATACGCTCCCCAAATACAAGAAGTCATCAATATTTCGGGACTATAAAAATTAGCAAACGAGCTGCTATGCGCTGATTCATATCGGTTGGTCTTGCCATTATTTAATTAAATAGCCATTATGGGCTTTCATGAATTGTGAAGTGAACAGCTGGTTTAAAGCTTTCTTAGAGGCCTGATAAATATCAGGTTTTCATTTAAAACTAAGCTGTAATTTTACCTAGCATTTTTAAAGATTATTTTTAATGATTAAAACAGACATACTTATCATTGGCGCAGGACCTACGGGTCTTTTTGCTGTTTTCGAAGCAGGTTTACTACAGTTAAAATGCCATTTAATTGATGCATTGCCGCAAGCTGGCGGACAGTGTTCTGAATTGTATCCAAAAAAACCCATATACGATATCCCAGGATTTCCTGAAGTTTTAGCGGGCGATTTGGTGGATAACCTCATGGAACAAATAAAGCCTTTTCAACCCGGTTTCACTTTAGGGGAGCGCGCAGAAACAATTGAAACTTTGGAAGATGGGTCATTTATCGTTACGACCAATAAAGGTACGAAACATAACGCTCCAGTAGTCGCTATTGCTGGCGGTTTAGGAAGTTTTGAACCTAGAAAACCACTCTTAGAGAATATCGAAAGTTTTGAAGATAAAGGGATCAATTACTTTGTAAAAGACCCTGAAATGTATCGCAATAAAAAAGTGGTTATTGCTGGTGGTGGCGATTCTGCTTTAGATTGGAGTATTTTTTTATCAGATGTAGCATCAGAAGTGTCTTTAGTACACCGAAGAAATGAATTTAGAGGTGCATTAGATTCTGTTGAAAAAGTACAAAAATTAAAGAACGAGGGTAAAATTAATCTCATTACTCCTGCGGAAATTGTAGCTGTGAACGGTAATGGTGCTTTAAAGTCAGTCACGATTACCAAACATACAGATGCAGCCCAAAATATCGATTTAGAAGTCGATAATTTTATTCCCCTTTTTGGTTTATCTCCTAAATTAGGACCCATAGGCGATTGGGGCTTAGAGATTGAAAAAAATGCGATTAAAGTAAACACCTTTGATTATCAAACCAATATCCCAGGAATATATGCTATTGGAGATGTAAATACATACCCAGGAAAATTGAAACTTATTTTATGTGGCTTTCATGAAGCTACGCTAATGTGTCAAAGTGCTTATCAACGGATTTTTCCAGATAAAAAATACGTATTAAAATACACTACCGTTGGCGGAATTAATGGTTTTGATGGTAGTAAAAAAGAAGCGCCAAAAGCTGTTGTGAAATCAATAAATTAGTAGTAGCTAGTAATTAGGGGTTAGGAGTTAGTGATTTATTGTAAGTTAAATTTATAATGGCAATTAAAAAATTTGAGGATATTTTAGTTTGGCAAAGAGCACAAGCACTTGCCGTAGAGATATATGAAAATTTTGGAAGTCTCAGAGATTACGGATTTCGTGAGCAAATCACAAGGGCATCGGTTTCTATTTCTAACAATATTGCGGAGGGCTTTGAAAGGAGTTCTAATTCTGATTTTGTTCGATTTTTATATTTTGCTTCAGCATCAAACAGTGAAGTTCGTTCCATGTTATATTTATCTGTAAAACTTAACTTTATCTCTAAGGAAAAAGCTTCAGATTTAATTGATAAAACTAATGAAATCTCAAAAGTGTTATTTGGTTTTATTAAATCGATTAGTAAAAAAGAATAGCTAACTACTAATTCCTAACCACTAACTACTTATTTATGGATATAAAAATAAAAATCACCGACCGGGAAGGTGTAACTCACGAAGTTGATGCTCCAACCGATATGAATATGAATATCATGGAACTGGTGCGTGCCTACGAACTGGCCCCAGAAGGTACTATCGGTGTTTGTGGTGGTATGGCCATGTGTGCTTCTTGCCAATGTTATGTACTAAATGATGTAGCCCTTCCTGAAAAATCCGATGATGAAGATGCTATGTTATCCGAAGCATTCTACGTCAAAGACAATAGCCGATTAGGCTGTCAAATTCACCTCACCGAAGACATTGAAGGCTTGGAAATTGAGTTGGCTCCGGAATCATAATTTTGAATAATTTCTTTGTTCTGAAATTATTTTTCTAATTTCTTAAAAATTAGGATTGTATCTACACCATAAAAAATACAACTACTTAAAGTAGAAAATACTTTTTAAAACAAAATACTTTAAATAATTGCGCTATCTTCATCATAAGTTATTAAAAATAAAGAATCATGAAGCAATTACTGTTAAGCGTTCTAGCTCTATTGGCTACTGTAAATCTTATCGCACAAGATGATGACCGTACGGACTCGCAAAAGCGTATGGAGACATTTGCAACTAGCAATAAACATGAAGTAAGTCTTGATATTACATCCATTTTGGCGATACCAGCATTTAGTCCTCGCTACGAATATATTTTGGGAAGATATTCAGGTGTTGGAGCTGATTTATTTATTTCTTTGGAAGACGATGATTTAGATTTTTCTGATTATGAAAAATTTTCATTAACGCCTTACTATCGTCAGTATTTCTTTTCAAAAGAAGATTACGGTGCTAAGGGTTTTTATGCAGAAGGTTTTGTGAAGTTTTACACTTTTGATGGTATACAAATAAATGAAGGCCCAGGTGGCACAACTTCTTCTGAAGAAACTGCTTTTGAAACGGCTATAGGTGCTGGGATAGGCTGGAAATGGGTAAGTGATAGTGGTTTTCTGGTTGATTTAGGTGTTGGCGTGGGAAGAAACTTAGGATTCGTGAAGGATGATCAATTTAGAGATGTTATTGAAGTACAATTAAGGGGAGGTCTCAATTTTGGATGGCGATTTTAAAATTTAAAAGATTACAAAAAATGCGAGTATATATACTCGCATTTTTTGTGGCTTATAGAAACTAATCAAGGAAGTACGCCCTAAATTCTAGCTTGGTAGGTAAACAAGTTAAAATAGCGTCCTTCTTTGGCAATCAATTCGTCATGCGTTCCTTGCTCAGCGATACGACCATCTTCAATCACTAAAATCTGATTCGCTTTTCTAATGGTGCTTAAACGGTGGGCGATAACAAAAGTGGTTCTACCTTCGGTTAAAGTGGCCAAACTTTTTTGTATTAACGCCTCACTTTCGGTATCTAAATTGGATGTTGCTTCATCTAAAATTAATATTTTTGGATTGGCTAAAATAGCTCTAGCAATGGCTATTCTCTGGCGTTGCCCTCCCGATAGTTTCACGCCTCGTTCGCCGATAAGCGTTTCTAAACCGTTTTCGAACCTATCAGTAAATTCATTTACATATGCCGCTTTTACTGCAGCTTGTACTTCAGCTTCGGTGGCATTTGGTCTAGGGAATAAAATATTATTTCTAATCGAGCCTTCAAATAGAAATTCATCTTGTAAAACTACCCCTAAATTTTTTCGGTAGCTATTCAAGTCTACTTTAGATAAATCATGACCATCAATAAAAATAGTACCTGAAAGAGGATTCAAAAAAGTAGCTGCTAAACCAGCAATAGTCGATTTTCCAGAGCCAGAACTCCCTACCAAAGCGATAACATCGCCCGAATTAGCCTCAAAATTAATGTTGTGGAGTACTTCTTTATCTTCTTCATAGGCAAAAGACACCTCATTAAAAACAATAGATCCTTTGATATTCTCTAAAACTGTGGTTCTATTTTCTTGGTCAGACTCAGGAGTCATATTCATCAATTCTTCGGTACGATCTAAGCCGGCTAAAGCTTCGGTTAATTGACTCCCAATATTACTCATTTGTACAATCGGGGCAACCATCAATCCTAAAAGAAAGGTAAAGGTCAAAAACTCTCCGATGGTCAACTCATCCATCATAATTTTATAACCACCAATCCCCATAATTCCAGTGGTGGCAATGCCTAATAAAAAAGTAGCAGAACTAGTCATAAAAGCCGTTGCTGTTAAACTCTTTTTTACATTTAAGAATAGGCGTTCTACACCTTCTTCGAAAATTTTGTTTTCTTGCGCTTCAGCATTAAATCCTTTGATAACCCGAACCCCACCTAATGTTTCGGTTAATCGTCCGGTTACTTCGGCATTTATTTTACCTCTATTTCTAAAAATAGGGCGAATAAATTTAAAAGCTTTTAAAGCAATAAGCGCAAAAATGGCTAAGGGAATGAGTGTAAAAACCGTCATGGTCCAACTAATTCTTAACAGCAATATCAAAGAAACTACCGCCGTAATAGAGCCCCCAACCAATTGTACAAGACCCGTTCCTATAAGGTTTCGAACCCCCTCAACATCGGTCATGATTCTTGAAACTAAAGCGCCAGATTTAGCATTGTCAAAAAAGCGGATGGGCAGCGATAATACCTTTTTTTGAACCTGAGCTCTAAGTTCAGAGATTAAATATTGAGCCTGTACACTTAATATTTTTGTTAGCAAAAACGAAGTAATCGCTTGTACGAAAATTGCAAAAGCAACCGCACCCACTAATAGTTTTAGAAAATCGACATCCTTATTGGGGATAATATCGTCCATTAAATATTTGAGAGACAAAGGCGCGACAAAACTAGCTGCTTTGCTAATTACAATCAAGACAAGACCTAAGAAAACAAGGTTCCTACGAGGCCAAATGATGGTTTTGAAGGCCGTAAGAATGGTAACTTTTTTTTCCGACATGCTACTTTTTTCAATTTAGTCGCAAGTTATGGCAAAACTATATCAATTTTTAATAATAGCGCTTTATTTCAATTTACTTAGTAGTAATTTATTTGTACTTTGCATGGATAAATTCAATATGATGCAAACACTTCTGAAATCTATCTTGATTACCTTTCTTTTGTTAACTTCTTGTAAAACAGAACCAGGGTCTGCCTTGGAAAGTGACAAATACAAAGCCTATACCGACCATGTTGAAATTATTAGAGATGATTTTGGTGTTCCCCATATTTATGGAAAAACGGATGCAGATGCTGTTTTTGGATTATTATACGCACAATGCGAAGACGATTTTAACCGAGTAGAACAGAATTATATCTGGGCAACAGGCAGGTTGGCAGAGGTTGAAGGTGAAGAAGCTTTATATAGTGATTTACGTGCAAAACTTTTTATGACCGAGGAAGAAGCTAAAGCGAATTACGAAAATAGCCCTGAATGGTTAAAAAAATTATGTGATGCTTTTGCAGATGGCATCAATTATTACTTAAAAACGCACCCTGAAGTACAACCTAAATTACTCACTCAATTTGAGCCTTGGATGCCCATGTATTTTAGTGAGGGCTCTATTGGTGGGGATATTGAACGTATTTCAACCAATAAACTCAAGGCTTTTTATGAAAACGGAATAGAGATACCAAAAGCCGAGATCCTTGCTATAGAAAAAGAAGCAGCAACATTAGAGCCACAAGGCTCTAATGGAATTGCTATTTCTGGAAAATTGACCGAATCTGGTAATCCACTCTTATTGATTAACCCACACACCTCGTTCTTTTTTAGACCCGAAGTACACGTGGTTAGTGAAGAAGGCTTAAATGCCTATGGCGCAGTAACTTGGGGACAATTTTTTGTTTATCAGGGCTTTAATGAAAAAACAGGATGGATGCATACGTCTACCTATACTGATGTTATGGACGAGTTTAAAGAAACCATCACACAACTTGAAGATAAAATTGTGTACCAATACGGAGAAGAATTACGACCTGTTACAGTGGGCGAAGTTGTTTTAAAATACAAAGAAGGCGATAGTATTAAAGAGAAAAAATTTCCAAGGTATAGCACCCACCACGGTCCAATTACCCATAGCGTTGATGGGCAATGGACAGCTTCTGCCATGATGTGGGAACCAGTAAAAGCTTTAGAACAATCATTTGTACGAACAAAACAGACCGGCTATAAAGGATTTAAGGAGATGATGGATATTCGTACCAATTCTTCAAATAACACGGTGTACGCCGACGCAGAAGGAAATATCGCTTATTTTCATGGAAATTTTGTTCCTAAACGCGATGTGAGTTTTGATTATTCAATGCCTGTGGATGGTAGTAACCCCAAGACCGATTGGCAAGGTTTACATACGGTGGATGAAAATATTTTACTGCTGAATCCTGAAAATGGATGGTTTCAAAATTGTAATTCTACACCTTTTACAGCGGCTTTAGAATTTAGTCCCAAAAAAGAAGACTATCCTTATTACATGTCGAAAGACCAGGAAAATTTTAGAGGTATTCATGCCATTCAATTATTAAAGGGCAAGTCTGGATTTACATTAGATGGTTTAATTGCACTAGCACATGACCCGTATTTGCCCGCTTTTGAAAAATTAATTCCAGGTTTAGTACAAGCCTATGAAGCTAGTGCGGTAAAAAATACGAAGCTTGCTGAGCCGATTGCGGTATTAAAACAATGGGATTTAAAAACATCAAAGGAAGCAATTGGTATGACTTTAGCCCACTATTACGGAACGATGTATGGGCAAATGGGCAGCGCACCCAGAGGGCTAAGTGATATGGAGCGTATGAACTATTTTGGCACGGTATCCCCAAGCACGGAACGTTTACAAGTTTTTGAGGCTGTCATTGAGAGGCTAACAGCTGATTTTGGCACTTGGGAAATGCCCTGGGGTGAGGTCAATAGGTACCAACGCTTAAATGGAGCAATTGAACAGGCTTTTAATGATAGTTTGCCAAGTATTCCTATTGGGTTTGCATCGGGTAGGTGGGGCGCATTAGCAGCCTATGGCGTTAATTATACTAACAACACCAAAAAAATATATGGAACAAGAGGTAATAGCTTTGTTGCGGTGGTAGAATTTGGAGCTAAAGTAAAAGCAAAAAGCATCCTAGCCGGAGGACAAAGTGGTGATCCAAAATCGCCACATTTTGATGATCAAATTCAGAAATATGCCGATATGCAGTTTAAAGACGTACCTTTTTATAAAGAAGATGTTTTAAAACGCGCTAAAGAAACTTATCGACCTGGGGAACGTTATGCGGAATAAAAATTAAAAAAGCTCCTAATTTCTTCAACAATTAATTAGCTGATTAGCATTAACTGATAATTCTTTATTGCTAACTGATGCCGGTTAATTGCTAATTGTTGTCTGGTCATTACTAATTGTCAACATTATTCTTTCACGACAACAAAAGTAGCTTTTGATCCCGTTGATAAATTCCATTGGTTGGCATAAATGAGTTTTCCAACATCATCATAGACATTGACCTGTGCCGTATTAGGGCTTGAAGAACCTTCGTTTAATGCTTCAAATTCTATGCGATTAAAACCTTGTTGTAGATCAACATTGACCCCCTTAAAAGCACCAGTTAAAAATAGTTTTGGTTCAACTTCAACACCATTTACGGTAATCTTAACTAAATCTCCATCAACGTATTCATGATCACGACAAACGATACCGATAAATTTACCGTTATTTTTTATGTCACCTAAATACATATTTGGAAAATAACCACCAGATTTGGAATCCCTTTTTTCCCTTATTTTAGGATCTAATACCAAGTCGTACCCTGCTTGTTTTAAATCGGTATTGGGTAGCATGGATACTTTAGGTTTATTATCACCTTTCATATCCGCTTCCGTAGTTCTGCCTAATAAATCAGGCATCTTTAAAGATAATTGATTCTTTTTTTCAGGAAGTAACTTTAAGTCAATCTTTTCATTAGTATTGGTTTTGCTTTCGATTTTGATTACCGTAGTTTTAGGTATTTCTTGCGCAAAAACACCTTGAAAAAGTAACAGAAAGTATAACAAACTAAGAAATCGCATAGGTATTTAAATAAACTTAAGTCACTGTAAATTTAACAAATACCCTGCCAATGTGTTTTAAATTGATGTTAAAATAAAGAAAGTACGCATCGCTATGCGATTCTTTTCGTTACAAAACCACAAAAGATTAGTTGAGATTTTTTTTAATTGACCAGCACTATAATTTTTTCTTCTATTTTTTTAGCCTCACAAGGGCTACCTAAAGTTACTCAGTACTATGAATGATACCGGCCCGTGCGCAGCGCATCACTTTTATTAAATTAAAACCGGCACTTTTTGTGTTAAACAGTATTCATTTTTTGATAATCACTTAATTTTTTAGGCCCTTCCAATAATACTCTTACAACTCTTAAGACGCCGTCGTCCGTGGTTTCAATATTCCATTTAATCAAGCTAATAGCTCCGTGTTCTATTTCTATACCGGTAATGCTCCGTGGGTGTACACAGCTACCGTCATTAAAAAAAGGAATTTCACTTGGTTGTGGAAACCTTGGCCTATGCGTGTGGCCAACAATAGTCAATAAATACTTGTTTTCTACAATCCATTTTTTAATTCTTCGTTCTATTTTTATAAGTTCTTTATAGTTTTTGGCTGGGCTGGTCGGATCTGCAATGCCCCATACTTGTAAAGGTTTCCAAAGCACTCGAACTAAAAAGCGACCCCATCTCCAAAACGTGTAGTTCCACCAATCTGCTTGATGGCCATGTGTTAAAAATAGCTCTTGACGGGTATCTTTATGTTTTAAAATTAGAGCCTCATGGTAAGGTAAGTTTGGGAGTAAGGCTTTAGTGCAACCTTCAACAGGGTCAAAATAAGTATCTAAATTCTGCGCTACTAATTTAGAATCCTTATACACCATATCATGATTTCCCCAAATCATGTGCAACCTATCTTTTTTAAAGAATTCTTGGAGTAAAAAATATACATTTTTATGCGCATTAAAAACGGATTCAAAACTAGTATTCTCCCATAATTCATCACCATCACCTAGTTCTATGTACGAAAAACCTTCGTTCAAGTAGAATTTTAGGGCGTGAAAATAAATGTTTCTGTTGTTGGCAAAATCATCGGCAAAGCTGTTGTCTCCCCTATGGCAATCGCTAAATAGAATAAATTTTGAAGTATTGTCAAAAGCTAGGATCTTTGCATTTTTATAGGCTCTTGATAATCTGTATTTTGAAGACATCCGATAAATTTTTATAAAACTCCAAAAAAACTTTGGTTATTGCAGTTTATTACGAATTAAAAATACTGTTTTTCTTGCGTAATTTTATATATTAAGAAACGACCAATACTATTATGGATAGCAAACTACAATCTCCACTAGATCAAATTATTAGTTTTAATAAATTATTAGAACAATATGATGTTTTAGCGCAAAGCGAAAATAGTTTTATCGCACAAAAAGCAAGGTATATTCTTGATGCTCAAGCACCGTATCCCGAATTAAGAGAAGGGTTTACGGATATTAGCTTGCTGGAAAAACATAAAGATATTATTGAAATAATTTTACAAGACACTTTTTCAGGAGTATTGACTAACAACGAAATTAAAGCAGCTTCTTTGCCTTATGATAATGTGATTTTTAATGTTTCTGAACGATTCAAAAAAATATTAGAAGATGCTGATGCCGTGGATAACGAATTTTCTCCACATTTACGGAACTTGCCGGAGCATCACCTTTACATTCTAGCGTGTACTATTGTTTTAAGTACACATTACAAGTATCAGTTAGATTTTAAGCGACCATTTTTTTATGACATTCCTGATAAAAATGGCGTTATGCGGCATTATAGAATTTTGTACAATGCAGATTTTATGGAAATTTTACCGACGGATAAGTCAAAAAATCTAACTAAAAAAGATTTCAACGAACTTCTAGAGAATTTTGATGATTTAGCCTTATGGAAAGAAAAAATTCCACCAAAGAGTTTTATTTGTAAGGGTTTTGTGATCTCGTCGATGTTTGATGTGACTAATGAACATGCCATTTCAGAAATAAAATCGAGTTTAATTGCAAAGGGCAAAAGGGGTAGTGAAGGTTTTATGAAGAATTTAATGCAAACCTTTAGATCTTTCTTTAGTGTTTCAGACATTAAAGTTGGTTTTGTGACCTATAATTCTAAAAAAAGTCAATTTGAAAAAGTTTTCGGGGTTGGTATTGAAAGCTTTTTACTTCAAGATAATGAATTAGAACCTTGTGATGAAGCGCTCTGCAAGTCTTCATATCATAAACTAATCAATGAAAATACTTATTTTTCGATTTCAGATGTGGCTGCGCTATATGAGCGATCAGGAGGCGCTAGGCCCTTTAAGAATTTAAAAGAACAAGGGATTAAAAGCGCGATATTCGCTCCAATAGCGAACGAAGGAGAACTGCTTGGCGTTCTAGAACTTGTGTCCATGAAAAAAAATGCACTGAACAGTGTAAATGCTAATAAATTAGAAGATATTATGCCTTTTATTGTTAGTGGCGTATTACGCTCCATGAACGAAGAGGTAAATAGAATCGATGCTATTATTCAAAACGAATGTACTTCTGTACATAGCGCTGTATACTGGAAGTTTAAGGAAGAAGCAAGACAATTTATGATTGATGGAATGGAAAATAAACAAGTTTCTTTTAAAGAAATTGTGTTTAACGATGTCTATCCATTATACGGTCAAACAGACATTAAAGATTCCTCTTTGGCACGAAATATTGGGATTCAACGCGATCTAATGATTCAGCTTTCTGAAATTAAGGGAGTTATAAATTTTGCGCTAAAAGTTAAAAAATTACCGATTTTAGAAGAATTACTATTTAGAGTTCAAGAGTATATTCAAGAGGTCAAAGATGTTTTGCATACCAATAGTGAACAGGCTATTTTTAAATTTATTCAAAAAGAAATAGTACCCATCTTTAGCTTCTTAAAAGGCCAATATGCAGATCAAGGATTATTTGATTTGATTACCGCCTACGAATCTAAAATAGACCCCCAAACAAAATCATATTACGATCATCGTAGAAATTATGATCAGAGCGTCATGTTAATCAACAAAAAACTTTCATCAATTATTGACGGAAGACAAAAAGAGGCTCAAGAAATGTTTCCTCATTATTTTGAACGGTATAAAACAGACGGCGTAGAGCATAACATGTATATTGGTGCTACTATAGCGGAAGACCAACCATTCCATATGTTGTATTTAAGAAACTTAAGGTTATGGCAGTTACAGGTGATGTGCGAAATGGAAAACGAGCACTACCACTTAAAGCCAGAACTTACAGTTCCATTAGACGTGGCATCACTTATTCTGGTGTATAATACCTCTTTATCCATTAGATTCAGAATGGATGAAAAGCGTTTTGACGTGGACGGAACCTATAATGCGAGGTATGAAATTATTAAAAAAAGGATTGATAAGTCATTTATTAAAGGCACTAATCTTCGTTTAACGATACTAGGTAAAATGGTGGTAGTCTACGCTCAAAAAAGTGATGAATTAGAATATTTAAGAGCGATAAAATTTTTAAAATCCAAAGGATGTTTTGGAGGTAAAATAGAAATTTTAGAACTAGAAGGTCTTCAAGGCGTTACTGGTCTAAAAGCGATACGTGTTGATATAAAATACGCAAATAGCCTTTCGCCCGAAAAGAAATATACCTATGAAGATCTTATGGCTGAGATTAATAATTAAAATCTCACATACCTATTAGTTTGGTAATTGGATAATACGTTCTGGGCCATAAAATTTTAAGGCCACAAAAAAGGCAATAACAGATAATATCATTCCGATCATAAAAATGGTATAGGTCCAGCGTAGTAATTTGTATTTTTTATTAAGCACTAAGCCTAGAAAGTATAGATCTTTTGTTAATGAAGTATATACATATTCTTGATCTTTAATAAGTTCTTGAATAGCCCACTCGTAATCTTGTAATTTCATTTTATGAAAATTTCCAAAAAATAAAAGATTTACCTTCTTATTTTTTACATCTTCTTTGGTAAATTCTCCGCTGGTTACATTTGGTCGTGTAGCCAGGATAGACATGATCATCGAAATAACACTAAAAACCACAAAAATGGCTGCGGGTACTATGAGATAATCATTGCTAGGATTGTCTAATTTAGGAATTAAATTGGCTAAAATTAAGGATATGATTATCGCGTTTACAGACAGTAGAATATTAGCCTTTGTGTCTGCAATATCACTTAATTTTAAGTGATTGCGCATGGTGACCCTAAACATGGTTTGTATACCTCTTTCAGGACTTTTATTTTTAAGACTTACTTTTAACTTTTCTTTTTTAATAAGCTTGCTATTTTTTTCTTCTTTTTTGAGAAGAACTGCTAAATTTTCATCCTTAATAGTTTGCCAGTTTTTTAAGGCATAATCTGTAAAAAATCGATGCTCCGTCCGGAATAGCTCAATATTTTTAAGGCGCCATTCTTTTGTTGTAAATTTTGCAATATCTAAATAATCGAGTTCTAAACGTAATAGCTCTGTAGTTTGCAGATAACTGTTTTGTGCAAAATGAGAGCAGTCTGCATCCTTGATGATTTCCTCAGCCAAACTTTTCGGGTCATGACCCATTTTTGTAGCTAAAATTAAAGCACTTACCTGCGCTATAAAATCATCATCACATCCTATTTTTGCTAAAAATTCTTGAGCAATGACAGCACTATGTGTTTCATGATCTGTTTTACTTAAGGTATAACCCACATCGTGAAGCCATGCAGCTGTAAGAATAGCAATATTTTCTTCTTTTGCTAAGGCGTAAAAGTTTAGTAATTCTTTAGTACTTTTAACGACTCTTTGTGTATGTCTCAGATTGTGATATAGGTATGCCTTGTCGAGTTTTTCGCTAAGTAGCTCATTTACATAAGCTTCAGTTTTGGATATAATGTCCGTCATGAGAATAAAGTTACATGGTCCAAATTACAAATTTTAAAACACTTTAATTGCCACTATGCGCAAACATTTAACGCTTCTATTAATTCTTCTATTTTTTTCTGGGTGTGCTACCTACAAAGCTAAATACAAAAATCCAGCGCTAAAAATAGATGAAATGACCGATAAAGAAATTCTGCATACCTTTTATTTGATTGGAGATGCAGGGCTATCTCCTTACGGAGCAATGAACCCTGCGCTAAAAATATTTAAAGAAAAATTAAATAGAGCGAATAGCAATAGTACTGCAATTTTTCTAGGCGATAACATTTATCCTGCAGGTTTACCAGATCCAGTAGACTCAACGAAAGCATTTAGAATGGCTTCAAGTCATTTAGACGCTCAAATAGCTACTTTGGAAAATTTTAAAGGCAATAAATTCTTTATTCCAGGAAATCATGACTGGTATACCGAGGGTCTTGTTGGTCTCAAAAGAGAGCAAGAGTATATTGAAGAAAAATTAAGTAGTGATCAAGTTTTTTTTCCCAAAAATGGCTGTCCTATTGAAACGATAAAAATAGAAGAAGATATTGTACTTGTCCTTGTGGATTCAGAGTGGTATTTAACAAATTGGGACAAACGTCCAGGAATAAATGATGATTGTGATATAAAAAGTAGAGAAAATTTTTTGGTGGAAATAGAAGATATTATCAAAGAAAATAGAGAGCGTACAACACTAATTGCGTTGCATCATCCTATGTTTACCTATGGTCCACATGGAGGCCAATTTTCTTTAAAACAACAATTATTTCCTAGTAATAAAACTGTGCCATTACCTGTGTTTGGTAGTATTGCCAATATCTTGCGTAAAACTGCGGGGCCTTCAATAGCAGATACGCAGAATAAGCTTTACCGAGAGTTAAGCGACCGTATGACCACCTTAGCCCAATTTTCAGACAAGGTAATTTTTGTTTCAGGTCATGAACATACCCTACAATATATTGTAGAAAAAAATACCCCGCAAATTGTCAGTGGTTCTGGAGCAAAAAAAGGGGTTACCAGACTCATCAACGGTAGCCAGTTTTCAACAGGACAAATGGGGTATGCTACCTTAGAAATTTATACGGATGGTTCCTCAAAAGTTCGATATTTTGGTTTAGATGATAAAGAGGAAGATTTATTTTTGTTTGGCTCGGAAGTTTTACCCGCTCTTAGCGTTTTAGATCCAGAAAAGTATAGTGATACATTTCCTGCCACTGTTACGGCATCCATATACACTAAAGAAGAGGTAGATAAATCTAAGTTTCATAAAATAGTATGGGGAGAGAAATACCGTAAATATTACGCCACCCAAGTAAGTGCTCCTACAGTAGATTTGGATACCCTTTTTGGAGGTTTAATACCCGTGAAAATGGGAGGAGGTCATCAATCAAAATCCTTAAGACTACAAGATAAAAGTGGTAAAGAATACGTTATGCGTGCTTTGAGAAAAAGTGCAGAACTGTACCTCCAATCGATGGTTTTTCCAGATCAGTATGTTATTGACGACTTAAAAGACACTTATGCGGAACGTTTATTAGAAGATTTTTATACAGGGGCACATCCTTACGCACCATTTACCGTAGGGGTATTGTCAGATGCTGTTGGTATTTATCACACCAATCCCGTATTATATTATATACCCAAACAAACAGCTTTAATGCAATATAATGAAAGCTTCGGAGATGAATTATATATGATTGAAGAACATGCCGGGGATAATCATGGGGACTTAAAAAGTTTTGGTTATGCGAACGAATTAAAAAGTACAGATTCCATGCTCGAGGATTTACGTGATGATGAAAAATACAGTGTAGATACCAAGCTGTATATAAGAGCACGACTTTTTGATATGATCATTGGCGATTGGGATAGGCATACCGACCAATGGCGCTGGGCCGAATTTAAAGATAAAAGCTCCGATAAAGTAAGCTACAGGCCGGTGCCTAGAGACAGAGATCAGGTGTTTTCTAACATGGGAGATGGTCTGTTGATGGGAATGGCTACGAGAACGGTTCCTGGTTTAAAGCTTATGGAAGGTTTTAATCCAAAGATTAGAAGCGTAAAGGGCTTAAATTCTTCGCCAAAAACCTATGTTTTAGATATGGCGCTACTTCCAGAATCAACCGAGAAAGAATGGATACGCCAGGCTGAATATCTCCAAGAGAATATCACACCAGAAATAATTGACAAAGCACTTTTGGCTTTTCCTGAAGAGGTGAGGGATGAAACCATGGCGCTTATTAAAAAAAACCTACTAGCGCGTTTAGCTGGTATAGTGAATACTGCCAAAGAATATTATTTTATTTTGAACAAGTTTGCCGTGGTTACAGGAACGGATAAAGATGATTGGTTTGTGATCGAGCCTTTAAATAATAATGAAATTAATATAAAAGCTTATCGAAATCTGAAAGACAAAAAAAAGAAGCTTTTTTTCGATAAAACATTTCATAAAAATACGACGAAAGAAATATGGGTTTATGGTTTAGATGATGATGATGTATTTGAAGTAAAAGGACATCAAAATAACGGTATAAAAGTAAGATTGATTGGAGGCCAAAACAACGATAGATATGATATTAGTGCCTCCAAAAAAATTAGTATTTACGATTACAAGAGTAAAAAAAATACACTAAAAAATGTAAAAGGTGTAAAAGTTAAATTAGTTGATGATTATGATGTAAACACCTATCATCCTTTTAAGATGCGAAGAAATCTTAACCAAATTTTACCTACGATAGGTTTTAATCCTGATGACGGAATCCGAGTTGGATTTATAAATACCTATACCCAAAATGGGTTTAGGCAAAACCCTTTTAAAGCGCAGCATGTGGTTAGTGCTTCTTATTATTTTGCAACAAGTGGCTATAATTTTTCATACGTTGGTGAGTTTGCGCACATCCTTGAAAACTGGAATCTAGAGTTAGCCATGCGTTTTACTAGTCCAAATTTCGCTACCAATTTTTTTGGATTTGGGAATGATACAGATAATTTTGATGACGAACTAGGTTTTGATTTTAATAGGGTGCGACTAGAAACTATAAATTTCACTCCTTCCATGGTTTGGAGGGGTAGAATGGGTGCTAAATTCAGTGCTGGCTTATTCATAGAATCTATTGAGGTGGAAGAAACAACAGATAGGTTTATCAATGATTTTTACCAAAGAAACAATGAAGAAACAAGAAAAAGTTTCCTAGGATCTGAGCTATCTTATTCCTATGAAAATAAAGATAATAATGCATTCCCCACCATGGGTATGGCTACATCGCTTCAAGTAGGTTATAAAAAACAAATAGGGGAAGATCAAAATGGTTTTGCCTATGTAATTCCCAGCGTGTCATTTGACTATAAATTAATACCAAGTGGAAACCTTGTTTTGGCCACAAAATGGAAAGCACATTTTAATACAGGAGAAGATTTTGAATTTTATCAAGCAGCAAGCATAGGGGGTGACGATGGCCTTAGGGGGTATAGGAACCAGCGGTTTATTGGAAAATCAGCCTATTATCAAAATACAGATCTACGTTTTAGTTTGGGAAAAAAAAGAACAAGTATTTTACCCATAGCCACAGGTTTTTTTACAGGATTTGATTATGGTAGAGTATGGTTCCCCAACATAGACTCAAACACTTGGCATACGTCTTACGGTGGTGGATTTTTTCTTAACGCAGCCGATTTATTGTCTGTAAATTTAGCGATTTTCAATAGTGAAGATGGCGCAAGATTTACTTTTGGTTTAGGATTTAGATTTTAAGTTGAAAATTGGTGGATGGCTGCTTACTCTAGTTTAAACGAATACAAGTTTTGTCCTGTTTGAGCGCGTTCTTCATCAGATAACAATAGGGTATTTTCGTCTTTAAAGCAAACCGCCTCCAATTGTGTTCTTACCCCAAGATCAATTTTTTTTAAATTTCCTTCTAAAAATTTATCACCGCTGAAATCAGAATATACCCATAAAAATCCATAGCTGAGTAGCACAACTTTTTTTCCGCTTGGAGAAACAGCTGCGGAAGTTATTTTACAAACCGCTTCATTTTCACAGGTTACGAACTGATCTATAAATTGAGCAGAGTGATTTCCTTCCGTATCAGGTATTTTATAAATTAAGGTTTTTCCATTAAAAGGGGTAGCTCTATTTTTTGTAATAATAAACAAATGGTTCCCAAGATGAAATATGGCTTCAGCATCGAATAATAAATCGGCATTTTTGGGTGGATATTCAGCCTGTTCTGGATAGCTAAATTCAATTTTTACAGCGCTAATTTTATCGTCTGATTCCCTTTCAGGGTTGGGAAGTTTGTAAATTACTAAATCTTTTCGGTCGTTATCGTTATTGCCTATATCGGCTACATATAAATTACCCCTTTTATCTGTAGTAAGATCTTCCCAATCTTCGTTTTTAGCATTTTTAACTTTAAATTCACGTGTAATATTTCCTTTAAAATCTACCTGATAAATGACATCCTTGTTGCCGTGGTCTTCAATGGTCCAAACCTTGTCATCTTTGTAATAAGCGATACCGGAATTCTCCTTTAAACTTTTAGGTAATTTGGTGATAACAGTCAACTGCCCATAATTTGCACAGGCTGAAAGTAAAAATAAAAACAATACAAGGCTAAGATATTTCATTTTTAGAATGGAGTAAAAATAAATAACACTAAAAGACATGCTTTAGGGTACAAAGCAACAAAATACCTTTTTTAAAACAATTAAAACCCTGTTAAAAATAATTTAATGGTTTATGAAAACGTTGTAGTACCCTTATTGAAGTAAAAAAAAAGAATAGTTGGTTTTATTGCCGCCTAAATTGAGTTCTTTCTAAATATTCATATATATTTAACCCATATAATCAAATTAAGGATAAGAACATGCTAGGAATACTATCTTTTATAGGCTTTACGGCTTTAGTGGCTATTATCGCCTATTTGGCCACAAGAAAAACCGATGAAAAATCATCTGATGGCTATTTTTTAGGAGGCAGAAGTTTAACAGCTGGCGTAATTGCAGGCTCTTTGTTATTAACCAATTTATCTACAGAGCAAATTGTGGGTTTAAATGGTAGCGCGTATAAAGATGGATTATCGGTGATGGCCTGGGAAACCTTAGCAGCGATTGCCATTGTAGTAACGGCAATTTTTTTATTGCCTAGATATTTAAAAGGAGGATTAACTACCATCCCAGGATTTTTAGAAAAACGCTTTGATACCACTACAAAAACGATTACTTCAGCGTTATTTTTAACAGGCTATGTCGTGGTTTTGTTACCTGTTATTTTGTATTCAGGTTCTGTTGCTATTAGCGGTATGTTTGATGTGCCTACACTTTTAGGAGTTTCTGATGACACAGCTTTAGTGATTTGTATTTGGGGTATTGGGCTTATAGGTTCTATTTATGCCGTTTTTGGGGGGCTTAAAGCTGTTGCGGTTTCTGATTCTATAAATGCTATCGGGTTACTTATAGGAGGTTTACTTATTCCAGTATTTGGTTTAATGGCCATTGGTGATGGAAGTGTACTATCGGGAATAGATATTTTAGTTTCTGCTAATCCAGAGCGCTTTGATTCTACTGGAAACCCTGGTCAAGAAGTGCCATTTGCTACTATTTTTACAGGTATGATGTTGGTGCAATTGTTTTATTGGGGCACCAATCAACAGATCATTCAAAGAGCTTTAGGAGCTAAGAACTTGGCAGAAGGTCAAAAGGGTTTAATGTTGGCTGCTTTTTTAAAGATTTTAGGACCCTTAATTTTGGTATTACCCGGAATGATAGCCTACCATTATTTTGATAATGGTTTAGCATCAAGTGATATGGCATATCCAGAATTGGTACGAGCTGTATTGCCCAAACCTTTAGTTGGTTTTTTTGCAGCTGTTTTATTTGGAGCTATTTTAAGTTCTTTTAATAGTGTTTTAAATAGTTCGGTGACCTTATTTGGGATTGATATTTACAAGCAACACATTAATAAAGAAGCTCCTGAAAATATGGTCGTAAAGTATGGTAAAATATTTGGTGTATGTTTGGCTTTAGCGGCCATGTTCATTGCGCCATTAATAGCAAATGCCGGGAGTTTATTCGACTATTTACAAGAAATAAACGGAATTTACAGTATTCCCATTTTTAGTATTATAGTGGTAGGGTATTTAACGAAAAGAGTTCCAGCCATTGCGGCAAAAATCGGAATTATTTCTGGATCTATTTTATATATTTTAAGTCAATTTGTATTAAAACCATATGTGTTTGGAGAAGAAAATTATCCGCACTTCTTGCATATTATGGCTATTTTGTTTGTTACGAATAGTATAATTATGTTGCTTATTGGTAAGTATTATCCCAGAAAAGAACCGTATGTTTTAGAATATACAAATCAAGTATCTATTACGCCTTATAAGTATGTACACCAAGTAGGCATAGGGATATGCATTGTGGTGATTGCAATTTATGTTTATTTTGCACGGTAGTTTTACAAGAATGCAAGAAACAAAAAGGAGCTAGTTACACTAGCTCCTTTTTGTTTCTTGCAGTACCCTATTGTTCGAGTTACCTTTTTAAGGTGACTAGGTTTTTAGTAATGTGCTGACCCACTTTTTCACCTTGTTTTACACCTTCCTCGATAGCCATCATATAATGAATTCCGCCGTATAATCTTGATATGGCAGCTTCTTCAGACGCATGTATAAAAGAGGTAAAACTGCGTACGGGTAGTCCGTATTCTACTTCAGTGGTATCATCAAAAGCAAAGTTAGGGCCGTATAAATTGGTTAAGGTAACAGCAGCAGCTCTTGAGATTACAGAATGGCCACTTGTATATTCAGGAAATGGAGGTGTTTGTAGAAGGGGTACCCATTCTTCATCGATGTTTGCATTAATGACAGTTTCTGGTCGAACCAACAAGCTTCGCCACTTTTCGTCCCAACAACTTATAAAACCATCAAAAAGTGCGGTAGTTACATTAGTGTAGGCATTTACCGTTTCGTCAAAAGTACTCTTCGATTTTCTACTGGCAATTGCGGTAATACCCATCCAGTGGCCTCCTGGTGTTATTTTTTTTGTAGCAAACATGGCGTGTCCGCGGTGGTGAGACACATAGGGGTTACAATCCCAAAAACTTGCAATATCTCTTTTATTTTGATCGGTTCCAGAGCCTTCGTGATACACTTGCATTAATTGTGTTTGAAACGGACTCCCTTCTGTTAAATCATAAGGTAAAGGCGGTATCGGAGGAAATTGTCCGGCAGAATCTAACACCAATGTCCTTATTTTATTCCATGACGGCTCTATACCATCCATATAATCGGGTGGGGTAGGCTTCCAGTATTGTGGTTCATCAAGAATCGTATATTTTGGATACGTCCTTGTTTGTTTATACATATCAGTATCTGCCCATTTTGAAATATGTTGTGCTACTACCTCTCCATATTTTTTTGAAGCTTCTAAGACCTCATCTGTTAAACCAGCTTCTTGTAAATCAGCATAGGTTTTATCTTGAAATTCATTAATTTTTTCTTCCGAGAAAATAAGCTGCCTTCCTATGGTTAAAAAAGCATGAATGGCCGCCAGATTCATGTCGGTATTCTCGTCTGTTGGGTCTGGAATATTCGTGTAATCGTTGATTTGGCCTTCTAGTGTATTGTACTTTCCTGGATGTGCTTTTTGCATAATAGCGTAAGAGGCTATTGTCGGGTACATATAAACTCTAGATGCCACTGGCGGCGAAAAAATGTCATACACAATTACATCTGTAAGCTTTTTCATGGAACTTTGAAAAAGTTCGGGATCTTGCAATTTTTCTTTATATGCTGTATTTTCTTTGCAGCTTACAAAAAAAACTAGAATGGCAGCAAAAAAAACGTTCTTGAGTGTCATAATATACTTGAGGTTTTGATCTTTATTTTTGTTGAGGACTTATAATGTAAGCTTTTTCGTTGTTGCTTATTACGAGAAATTGATCTTTATTTAATTTAATTATTTTTTTGTAAGCGATTTTATTTGGAAGTTTCAAAGATAGTATTTTTTCAAAAACGCCATCTTTATACGCTGTTAAAACACCACCTGCATTGCCATCACTCTGACCAAGTTCTGTAACATAGCTTAAATTATTTCCTATATAATAAATAGCTTTTTGAGTATTAAACGTGTCAACGATAATATGTTGAATAGCACTAAATTGAGCTTCTTTAGGCAAAGCGACTGCTTTAAATGAATCTCCTTCATTTAAAAACATCATTGATTTTAGCTCTTTTATCTCTTTTTTAATAGCGATATCTTTTTCAGCTTTTCCTGTCAAATCTTCAATATTTTTAATTTTTGAAAATAAAGCATAGTTCGTAAATTTCTTTTTGAGATAAGGAAGTTGTGCTACTAATTTATCTTTTGAGGCAAAGGGAACATGATGCCCAAAAAAATCGTAAAAAATAATGGGATCTGGTTGTTCGTTTTTATCAAAATCGTCTAGATATAAGCGAACAGGATTTGATGAACTCGCTTTCCATTTAAAGTTTGTACCCACATTGCCGGCAATAATATCTACCTTCCCATTTTCATCTAAATCCGAAAATGCTAGGGTGTTCCACATACCCTGGGTTTCATTTAAACCAAGGTTTTTAGTTTCATCGGTGAACTTTCCTTGGCCGTTATTCATTAAAATGGTTATCGGCATCCAATCGCCCACTAGGATCAGGTCTTGATGGGTGTCGTTATTAATATCAATCCATCGACTATCGGTTATCATGCCTAATTTATCTTGAGCAACTACTTCAAAATTACCCTTAGTGGTATTTTTTAAAATTAAGCTTACTGGTGATAGCCCATAAACGCCAGGTACAGACCTGCCTCCTACAAATATATCATCATACCCATCAGAATTGAAATCTCCGACGGCAATACTACCTCCATTCGTTGCTGGTAGTTGAGCTTCTAAGCGTTCAAAATTGCCTTTCCCATCATTGACATATATTCGATCTTGCAAATTGGGATCGCCTTGATCCAAATCATTTCCGCCGCTAACTACGTATAAGTCCAAATCCCCATCTTTTTCTAAATCAAAGGCACCAATAGCCACATCCTCGTAGGCTTCATCTTTGTTAAAAGCTAAAATCTGCATTAATTTAAAGTCCTTGTTTTGTGTTTGCACAAAAAAGCTAGGTTTTTGATTTCTTGCGCCACCTAGATATAAGTCCTTTAAACCATCACCATTAAAATCCTCATAAATCACAGCTGGCCCTTCATGAGATAATTTTTCTGGAATTAAAGGTTCTCTTGAATAATCTTGATAAGGGTTTTCAATATGTTGGTATGGAAAATACGTGTAATCAACATTGTTATTTTGATAAGGTAAGGATACGCTTTTGAGATTATTCTTTTTTGCAATACTAGTACTGCCATTTATTTTTATAGCAGTTTCAGATTGTATTAAATTATCTTTCCAAATTATCTGAGCCGAATCAATTTTAGAAATTGCACCAATTCCAAAATGAAGATTTCTTGTAGAAGATGACTGAAAACCTCGAGTGGGGCTCACTTGTTTTTCAAAAGATTGATGATCGGCATACAAGATAACTTTAACTCCATTTGAGTTTTTGTTTAAATCGTTGTTTTTTAAACGGATTTCTACGTAATTGTGACGTTCATTTTTAGCAGTACTATTTTCTAATAAAGTAATGTTTTCGTTAATATTATTAATAACGATATCTAAATCACCATCATTATCTAAATCGGCATAAGCCGCCCCGTTGGAGTAGGAATCGGATAAACCTACTTCTTTAGATAGTTTTTTGAACTTTAAATCCCCTTCATTTTTAAAAAGTACATTCGGAATTTTAAGCGATGGCATTTGTTCGATTAATTTTTTTTCTAAATCCGTTTGTTCATTTTGTGAATAGTCCGCAAAATTTACAGAACTCAAATAATTAATATAATCTAAATCGTTCGGTCTTTTGAAAATACCATTTGTGATGAAAATGTCATTTAGCCCATCATTATCGAAATCTTGGATCAACGTCGACCAACTCCAGTCGGTAGCATAGGTGTTTGTTAGTAAGGCTATGTCTGTAAACGAGTTGTCACCGTTATTTAATTGAAAACTATTTCTTGTCGATTGTGGATTAAAACCGAATTTTTTCTTAATCTCAGTGACCTTATCAGAATCTTCACCACCAGATTTTAAGAATATTTGATGATCATAAGGCATCATATCTAAGGTGAAAATATCGGGAAGTAAATCATTATTAATATCGGCAATATCAACACCCATAGAAAATCTACTGGTGTGTTGTAATAGTTCATTTGAAGCTTCTTTAAAGGTCTTATTTCCTTGGTTGAGGTATAGATAATCATTTTCATGAAAGTCATTAGTGACATAAACATCTATAAATCCGTCCTTATTAATATCACTAGCAACGATTCCAAGACCATACCCTAGGGCGCTAGAGAAAATACCGCTATCTTGGGTAACATCATCAAATTTAAAAATGCCTTCGTTCAGTTTATTTTCATAGAAACGGTCCCCTGAAAGGCTATCATTTTCATTTCTTTTTTGTGCAGTTCCATAACTTCTTGGTGTATGAATGGAGTGATTTAATAAGTACATGTCCATATCACCATCATTATCATAATCAAAAAATGCTGCTTGCGTACTATAGCCAGCGAAGTCGATACCCAATGTAGTAGCTTCTTCTTTAAAAGTTAAATTTCCTTGATTAATATAGGCCTTATTATGGGTTTCTAAATTTTTAAAAACACCAACTTTAGAAACATAAATATCTAAGAGTCCATCGTTATTTAAATCTTCCATGGTAACACCAGTAGACCATGTGCTATCCATTAAAATTCCCGCACTTTTAGTAATGTCTTTAAATTTTAAGTTGCCTAAGTTCAAAAATAACTTATCAGAACTTTGATTTGCGGTGAAGTAGATATCTTCTAAACCATCATTATTTATATCACCAATAGCAACACCGCCGCCGTTATAGTAATACAAATAATCTATAATATTTAAATCTTCTTTATACGTTAGTTGATTTACAAATGAAAGTCCACTACTATCCTTAGGCACGGCCTTAAAAAGGGGAGTGCCCTCAGTCGCTTCATTTTTAATATTTTTATCCTTACATGAGTACCCTAAGCATAGTGTAGCAACTAGTAAAAAAACATAGTGCTTATTTATCATTATTTTTAAACGTAAAGGTTGCGATTGAATCATTATTTCTCGTTACATAGAATTGCTCTTTTTTAGCATCTATTTTTATATCTCTTATTTCCCCAAATAGTGTGAATCCGTTATTTTTATTGGAGGTCTCAAAATTTAAATTTCCTTTATTCTCAAGATAAACACCGTAGCTGGCGTCATACCTACCTACTTGTGGTTTTACATTAAAGAGGTTGCCACCCATGAGAATATCAATATCATTATCACCATCAAAATCATAGGTTTCAATAGCATAAATTGGTGCTAATTGCGCGGCCACAGGTAATTTTTGTTTTTTGAACTTAAAGTTACCTTCATTAATTAATAGTATGGTTTCCATGGTGTTAGCCTCTAATGGAATAACATCTTTTAAATCTTCAGCATCAAACATATCTTGAATCGTGGCATCTTCAAAAGAAGCATAATTTGGAAATTTCTTTTTCAGACTTTTAATTTGGTCTATTAAATCATGCCGCAAAGCATACGGATAATCCTTTCCGTTCGGGGCATTAAAAGTTAGAATGGGATCTATATAACCATTTTTATCAAAATCTTTAGCGTATAAGCGTATTGGATGTTCTTTTGAAGCTTTAAATTGACTGTTTAAACCGTGGTTTCCTATAATTAAATCAAGGTCTCCGTCATTATCTAAATCCGCTGCTTTTACTGTATTCCACCAACCAGAGATTACTTCAGCATTATTTGCAGTTGATTTTTCTAATGTTCCATTTTTAGATGCAAAAATCTGAATATCCATAAACTCCCCAATAACAACAAGATCAGGGAGTTTATCATTGTTTAGATCGGCAACTAATGCATCGGTAATCATACCAATATTTAAAAGTTGTGGTGCTACTCTACTAGTAACATCTTTAAAATTACCTTTTCCGTCATTTTCTAGGAGAAAGCCAGAACCTTTAACACCATATCTACCTGGAACGCTTCTCTCGCCAACAAATAAGTCTAGATCGCCATCGGCATCAAAATCTATAGGTTGTACTGTACTTGTGCTTTTATAAACATCAATTAGCGGTAGTTTTTGATTAGAATCGATAAATTTACCTGTACCGTTGTTTAGGTATAAATGATCGTAATAATTAGGAGAAAAAGGAGAAAATTCAACACCACCACTACAAACATATAAATCTAAATCACCATCATTATCGGCATCAAAAAACACACTTGCAGTATCTTCGCTGATAGCATTTTTATCGAAGTCTAAGTTTTTGCTTAAAGTGAATCCTGTTTTTGTTCCTAAATATAAACTAGAGGCTTGTCCTTTTGCGCCTCCAATAAAAACATCGGTAATCCCGTCATTATTTACATCGCCTAAAGCTAATTTAGGGCCCTCTGTGCTGAGCATGTGATTAAGAAGTCGATCTCTGTTGAAATCTATAAACCTACTTTCAATATGTAAATAGTTTAAGGGAGTATCACTTTTCGCAAAAAGGGAAGAAGCATCACTCGGATCAACTGGCACTGGGTTTAAGGCATCCTTCTGATATAAAATAATACTTTGGTTTGCATCTTGATCTTTTAAAATAGAAACTTTACCATTTGGCCAAGTAATTTTTACAGTGGCTTTAACCGCTTTGCCAATACCCACGTTTGGTCTTAAATCCATACTCGATTGAAACCCTCTAATAGGCTGTTGTTCCATATAAAAGCTATCTGTGGCAGTTTCTATGCGTATTTGGGCTCCGATAGCGTTCGTGTTTTTACCCTCGCCCTTTAAAATTAGTTTTAAATAATTATTATTTTTTTTGGTATCTGAGGTGTTTCTGTATAAAAAAAACGGCATGTTTACATTATTGACCACAAGGTCTAAATCGCCATCATTATCAAAATCCCCATAAGCGGAACCATTTGAAAAGCTTTTTTGTTGCAATCCAGAATCTTCAAACAATTTAAATTCAAGCTTACCTAAGTTTTTATAAGACTGATTTTCAATTTCATTAGATGGAATAATTTCAATTAATTTATTAAAGTCTATTTCTTGATTTTTAACAATACCTTTAATAACTTCTTCATTAGAAATATACTGCAAATAATCTTGATTTGTTAAATCTTTATAAATACCGTTGGCTATAAATAAATCTTTTAAACCATCATTGTCCATGTCAAAAAGTAAGGCTCCCCAACTCCAATCAGATGCTTGAACGCCTCCTAAACGGCCAATTTCGCTGAAGGTTTCATTTCCATTATTCAATTGAAGGGTGTTTCTGGTAAATTGATGATAGTACCCATTTTTTACATTGTATTGGTATTTATTCCAATCTTCAAAAGTAGTTACTGTTTTTAGTCTCTTATATTCAGAGGGTAACATTTCGGTTACAAAGATGTCATTAAAGCCATCGTTATTAATATCAGCCATATCTGCACCCATAGATGCACCACTTATCGATTTCATTTGATTTGTCAGGGCTTCTTTAAAAGTGCCATTTTTTTGATTGATATATAAATAGTCGCGCTCAAAAAAATCATTTGAAACAAAAATATCTTCCCATCCATCATTGTTGGTATCACCAATAGTAACTCCTAAACCAAAGCCTATAACACTGCCATAAATTCCTGCTTTTTCACTGATGTCAACAAACTTGCCATCTACATTTTCTAATAACTTATCACCACCTAGAATATCGCGTTTAGGACGCTCATTTCGTTGTAAGTTAAAACTACCTATTGCTTGATACGAATTGTTTAAGAGGTACACATCTAAATCACCATCTTTATCAAAATCAAAAAATGAGGCATGTGTGGAAAAACCTTTGTCGTCAAGGCCATAGACTTCTGCTTGATCGGTAAAAGTACTATCGCCATTATTTATAAATAATTCGTTTTGTTTGTTATCTCCAACAACATCACCCGAATTACACACATAAATATCTAAAAATCCGTCGCCATTGATATCGACCATGGTGACTCCTGTGGACCAGGCCTTGGTTCCCCCAACTTTAGCTTTATCGGTAATATCTTCAAACTTGAAATTTCCCTTATTTAAAAATAGTTTATTTGTGGCTTGGTTTGCAGTTAAGTAGATATCAACTAAACCGTCATTATTGATATCACCTATGGCAACACCACCTCCATTATAAAAATTGCGATATTTATAGACATTAAAGTCTTGTGAAAAGCTGAGTTGGTTTGTAAATGAGATACCCGATTCATTAGCACTTACCAATTCAAAAAGCGTTTCTTTTTTCACTTCTTCATTTGTACAAGAAAAGAGTAAAATATACATTAAGAAGACAACAAAGTATTTAGCTTTATACATGTTATTTGCTATTTTTCATTTTCATTTTCATTTTAATTCTTAAATCTTCGATAAGTACTGAAACATCTTTTGTGTTTTCTTCAGGAAATAAGGTTATTTGTCTATTGCCATCAACTTTTACTAAAACTTTTGTTTCGTCTTTTTTCACTACCTCAATGAATTTATTTCCTGGATACCATTTTAGAATCGTATCAATGACAACGGGAGTAAGTTTTTTTGCATGTTGGTTTTCGTTCCAAGGGGACCAGCTCGCATAATTGAACTTTAAATCCATAGCTTTAATTTTATCAAGTTCAGTAAATTTCGCATAAAACATCATGTCAATATTGCCATTTACATCGGCGTTTTTATGAATAGGAAGTCTGTACTGAACATAATTATTATTAGGTCCTTGAGAAACTAATTTTTTTTTGTTTAACTCCATACAGCGCTCAAAAAATTTATTCCTTGAATCTCCGAATTTTAAGCCAAATAGGATTGAATCATGGACAATTCCACTGTTCATTTCTTTGGTCACCAACTTAGTGTAATCAGACTGGCAAGCCGTTAAAACTGTTAAAAATACGAATAAGAATAGCAAAAGCTGTTTTAGATTATTTGATTTCATAAAAATTTAAAATATCATTATTTATACTGGTGGTGAGTATTGTTCTTTGATTGTATTGAATAATTTTAAAGCCCCTAATTTGTCCTGATATATTTAGAGGGCTTACTTCATTAAAACGATACTGCCCGTTAATTTTTGTTCCCGTTAAAAGCCAACCTTTTGAGGCATCTAATTTACCAAATCTTGGCTTTATTAAGTCTTGATTGCCACCAAAAAAAATATCTTTAACACCATCTTTAGTAATATCATAAACTTGTATGGCATAGTTCTGTGAATACTGAATCTCTGGGGGTAAAATTAGGCTTTCAAATGTATTGTTATGATTTATAAAAAGTGCAGATGCACTGGTATCGAGTGTTAATTTTACGGAAGCTTTTAGCGTTTCTGCAGTAAACATAGTCTCCATATCAGCTATGGCATAATCTTTATAATATAATAATTTCTTTTTCAAGGAAGGTATTTGTGAAATTAACTCGTCTCGATCCGCGATAGGATAATATTTTCCATTTGTTTTTTGACAAATAATTTGTTCTGTAGTACCATTGTTATCAAAATCATATACGAAAATCGTTGTTCCTTTTTTGTAAAAGTTATTTTGGCCTATATTGCCAGCAATAATATCAAAATCACCATCATCATCGATATCGTTTATCGCTAATGTAGACCATATACCAACACTTTTGTTTAGTTGAAATGAATTCGTCTCATTAATAAACTGTCCATTTTTGTTGATAAATATCGAAATCGGCATCCATTCACCGCCAATGACTAAATCAGGCCAATTATCATTATTTAAGTCAGCGCTAACTACTTTAGTAATCATACCAATACTTTCAAATGTACCCTGTTGGTCTAGGCTAAATTTATTATTGCCTTCATTTTTTAAAAGGAATCCTGAACTAGGCTCTCCATAAACTTGTGGGTTATACCTTTCTCCTACGAATAAGTCTAAATCACCATCTAAATCATAATCGAAAGCCTCAACGCTTGCGCTGCTAATTCTTTTAGGAAAGGGAAGGGGTGAGGTGCTTTTTATAAAGGTATTGTTCGTATTAATATAGAGCCGGTCTTCTAAATTAGAGTCGTATTTAGAAAAGGCTTTGCCACCGCTACAAACATAAAGGTCTAAATCACCATCTAAATCACTGTCGAAAAAGATTGCATCTGTGTCTTCTGCATTTTTATCGAATTCAAAAGGCTTGTCGATAGTGGCGTAAGAGCCATCTTTGTTCGACATAAATAATTGACTCTTTTGGTTTTTAGCCCCACCTAAATAAAAGTCTACAAATCCATCACCATTCAAGTCAGCTGTCGCCATGGCTGGACCTTCATTATTAGTCATCCTATCCAGTAGTTGTTCTCTTTTAAAGTCGATGTAATTATTTTCTTCGTGTTTAAAGCTAAAAAAGGGTGCTATTTTTTCGATACCAAAGGCTGCTATTTTCTTTGGAGGACTATATTTTTTAGTTGAGCTGTTTTGTTGTTCAATAGTAATGGTTTTATTGACTGTAAGGTTTTTCAAAACCCTTATAGCCTGGTCTGGCCAAATTACCACTAAACTATCTACGGTAGAAATATTTCCAAATCCCATTAAAATTTCGGGTGCCACGGAACTTTGAAATCCTTTGGAAGGGTAATTTTCAAACATGCTATTCTTTCCCTTGTCAAAGTAAGCAATAATTTTAGTACCAATAGCACTTGTATTATTTCCTTTTCCTTTAAAACGAATTTTTATAAATTTGTTTTTAGTGGTATCTGTGGTGTTTTCATAGACAAAAGAAGCCATGTTTACGTTATTCACCACCAGGTCTAAATCTCCATCATTGTCTAAATCCCCGTAAGCGCTGCCGTTACTAAAGCTTGGTGTATTTAAGCCCAATTCTTCATTTGCTTCTTTAAAGGAAAAGTCGCCTAAATTTAAATAGGCAGCGTTGGGGATGGCTTTAGAAGGCATCAAATCTATTAATTTTGTAATGATGTTTTTGTCATTACTCATCATATTTCTAATTTGAGCTTCGTTGGCCATATAGTTAAGATAGTCTCTATCGAGAAGGTCTTTATAAATACCGTTGCTCACAAAAATATCTTTTAAACCATCGTTATTCATATCAAATAATAAGGTTCCCCAGCTCCATTCTGTGGCATCAACCCCAGAAAATCGGCTAATTTCCATAAAACCTGATGCTCCTAAATTACGCTGTAATGCATTTCTGGGAAATTGGTAAAAATAACCGTTTTTTACAGCTAATGAATATTTATCCCAAGATTCGTAGGTTGCTTTTGATTTTTGGCGTTCTAAGGTTTGAGGCAACATTTCTGTGACCATCATATCTGGTAGTAAATCGTTATCTAAGTCTGCGGCATCAGCCCCCATGGAACCCATGGGAATAGCATTAAATTTTTCTTCAACACTTTCTTCAAAATTTAATCCGTTGTTATTCAGGTATAAATAATCTTTTTCAAAAAAATCATTAGAAATATAAATGTCTGTCCAATTATCTTGATTAAAGTCACTTAAAGTTATGCCTAAACCGAAGCCTATAGCACTTGTGTAGATATTATTTTCTTTAGATGCATCTATAAAAAATCCATTTTCATTCTTGAATAGTTTATTTCCTGATGCTGTTGCTTTATCTCTTTGATCTTTTATTAAATCGTAACCGCCAACGGAGCGAATAGAATTATTTAATAAATAGCAATCTAAATCTCCGTCTTTGTCAAAATCAAAAAATGCAGCTTGTACAGATAAACCTGTAATATTTAAGCCATACTTTTTAGATTGTTCAGTAAAGGTTAAGTCACCATTATTTATAAATAATTCGTTTGACCTATTTGGGCTATCGCTAGGTGGCCCGGCCTTGCATACATAGATATCAAGTAAACCATCATTATTAATATCGACAAAAGTTGCTCCTGAAGACCACACGTTATCACAGGCAACACCTGCCTTACTCGTGATATCTTCAAACTTAAAATTTCCTTTGTTGAGGTATAATTTATTGTTGACTAAATTTCCGGTAAAATAAATATCTAATAGTCCATCGTTGTTAATATCACCTAGAGCTACACCACCTCCGTTATAGAAATTTCTATAGGTATAGGGGTTTAATTGCTCGGTATACACTAGTGTATTTTCAAACTCAATGCCAGTTGAGTTATCTTTTAAGAGGTATAAGGTAGATTCACTTTTTTTTGAATCACAGGAAAAGAATAGGGTACTTAATATAACAATCAGTAGTACGTATTTCATTTACAGGCAGAAATTAAATACATTAATAAAAAAGGGATACTTTATAAAAGTATCCCTTTTTGTTTATTTATTCAAACGTTACTAATTATAAACTAGTAACCAGGGTTTTGCGTTAAGCCACTTCCTGGAGCTGAAATTTGCTCTTGTGGTATTGGAAATAAATTTCTGAAAGGGGCAGAAGCTGGCTTTTCCCACCATGCATCATTGAACTTGCCAAAACGTATTAAATCTTGACGTCTTGTCACTTCCATAAACATTTCTCTTCCTCTTTCTGCTAAAAATTCATCTGCAGTTAAAGAACCTAATGCTGTTGTTAAACCTGCTCTTGCTCTGATGGTGTTTACATCTGGCAAAGCTAATGACCAATTCCCAGCAGCGCGAGCTAAACCTTCAGCTCTAATTAGGTATAAATCACCTAGACGAATAATAGGGTAATCATTATCCATGTTATCTCTTTGCCCTTGTCTAAAGCTAAATTTACTCATACGAGCCCCACCTTTTCTAGAAGCATCTGGCTCTAATTCATTTATGTCTGTTGAGTAATTTAATTCTAATTCATCAATAGGAGCAGCATAATCTAAAATAACAGAACCTTCATAATCTAATTGAGGACCTACTAAAAAGTTATTCTCTTTACGCTTATCGGTATCATCATAAGAATTATAAAATTCTTCTAAAGCAGAATAGCCATTCCAAGGTTGGTTTTGAATATTCCAAGTAAATTGGCTAGAATAATGTAATGTCATCTGTGCAAAATTCATGTTGGCACCTGTAACATTATCATAAGCAACTGACCAGATGATTTCTGGATTATCTTGGTTGTTGGGTGCAAATACAGCAGCATATCCTTCTAATTCATCTGGATCAGATTCTACACTCGGTCTTTGAGCAGGATTTGGCACTGAACATCCAGTATCACAAAGAATATAACTACCATTGTCAATAACATAACTTGCCGCAATTGCTGCCTCTGAATATTTGGGAGTACCAGCAAAAACTTCTGCATTTAAATACAATTTAGCTAATAAGCCTAAAGCAGCATATTGGTTAATTCTATACGGATTAACTTCAGTTGTTAATGGGCTGTTTGATAAGTCCATAGTAGGAGATACAGCAGTTATTCCTAAAGTAGCTAATAATTCAGCTTCAATAAAATTGTACACCTGAACTCTTGTAGCTTGCGGAGCATCAACCCCAGGAGTAGTAACTATTTTCACACGTCCAAATAAATCTACTAAACGATAGTAGAAAAATGCACGTAAGGCTCTTACTTGTGCTGTTTGATTTTCATCTAAATCACCAGAAGCCAGAGCAGTATTACAAGCTCCAATAGCAGCATATTGTCCCGTCCAAGCACCATTAATAGGTCCGTTTGATGGCGGATACGTATGCCTGTGCATATCAATCCAGATACCACCGTCAAACCAGTCACCCCCTTTTTGAGTTACGGCCATTTCATCCGATGAAACGGATTGTACGGACCAATAACCACCATGGTTTGCTGTTCCAGATTCTCTTAATTGGGCATATGCCGAACTTACAGCATCACTAGGGCCTCCCCCGCCACCATCAAAATTTCCAAAACTAGGCTCTGATCCATTAAATTCGGTTTGTATTTCACCTACCAAATTCTCTTCTAAGTCTGTACACGCACTAAAACTAACGAGTGCAGAACACATTAAAATTGATTTATATATATTTTTCATTGCTTTTTTTTTTAAAAATTAACATTTACACCTAAAGTAAAAGTTCTAGCTGCAAAATAATTATACCTTCTATCGATACCTGGTACTAATGGATCAGAACCTAAACCTAGGAAATTGCCATTATCGACAGCACCCCTATCTTGTAGTGATGGCTCTGGATCTGCTCCTGTGTAGCCTGTAATCACGAATAGATTTTGACCTGCTAACGATAATCTTAGCCCTTTAATATACTTATTATCTGCCATGTTAAAGGTATAGCCAACCGACATGTTGTCTAATTTAATAAAATCAGCTTTTTCAACATACAAAGAACTAAATTGAGCATTTGTAATGGTTGGTTCTGCTAATTCTGTATTCACAAAGTTATAAGAACTTTGGCTTCCTACTCTAGGCTCATAAAAAACTCTAAAGTTATTTACTAAACTGTGACCAAAAGCACCTCTAAAAAATACTTGAGCATCCCAGTTTTTGTATCTGAAAACGTTAGACCAGCTTAATTCAAAATCAGGAATACCTTTTCCTAATCTCGTCAAATCTCCGTCTTGAACACCGTCCTCGTCTGCATCAATAAGATTTCCAATTACCTGTGAAGTTTGAGCAGCATCTGTATTACCATCACCATTTACATCTACAAAGGTTTGTCTACCGTCTACAATATCACCTGTCCACAATGCGCCGTAAATTTGTCCAATCTCTTGACCTTCTTGAACTAAAATTACATTCGTATCATTCTGACCTGGAGCTCCTAAATTACCTCTTAAAGCCGTTTGGTCAAAAGAATCTAAAGTAGTTTTGTAGGTAGAAAAAATTAAACCAGCATTATACGTAAAGTCATCTTGTTTAACGATGTCATAATTTACAGCCAATTCAAGACCATTGGTAGATAAGTCTCCGCCATTTTCAACTCTACTTCCTGATGGGTAAAGAGCAACATCAACGGCTCTTTCTAGAATGAAATCAGATACTTTACGGGTATATAAATCTAATGTAGTAGATAAACGACCTCTGTTAAATTCAAAACCTAAATTGGTTTCTGCCTTTTGCTCCCATTTTAAATCTGGGTTCGCGTTACGTACCAAAACACTAGATAATAAATTACCCGTTGGGTTGTATTGATCCCTAGCCAGACCATATTGTCCAGGTAAAGAACCTGTAACCCCGTATCCTAAACGTACTTTAAATAAGTCTACTTGGTCTAAGTTTAGGTATTTGTTTAAATCAGCTCCTAAACCAAAAGCAGGGAAAACACCCCATTTGTTGTTATCTCCTAATTTAGTAGAACCTTCTCTACGTACCGATGCGTTAAAGTAGATAGCATCATCAAAAGTACCGCTGATTCTTCCGAACATTGCGATAATTTTTTGGTCTGGAGAACGGTCGCTGTTGATATCAATAAAACCTGCGTTAATTCTATCTTGAGACCACTCTAATGCGTCTATATAGGATAAGTTGTCATTTGGAAAATCACCTGCAGCTAAAAAGTAGTTATTAAAATTTTCTTGTTGCCAAGAATAACCACCAGTAATTTTTAAATTTAATTTTTCTGTAGGGTCTAAGTTATAATCCCCATACATTTCAAATAATTTAAATCTATTTTCTCCAGAAGAAAGTCTAGCTAGTCCTTTTCGTGTTGGGCTAGTAGCAGCCCCTCTAAATAAAGAGGTGGTTCTATAGTATTCACTATTTGTGTATTTTGAGTTTTGCTCTGAATACATGGCATTAACGGTAAAATCGTTAGTAACTAAATACTTAAAGTTAGCACTGTAAGTAAATTCATTACGACTTCCTTTATTGGTGTTTTGATTAATGATTGAAACTGGGTTAAAGCTATCAAACAAACCTAAAGTCTCAAAATAGCCACCATAAGGATCGGCATTAAATGGAAAAGGTGAATCTACACCGAATACAGGTGCTGTTGGGTTATAAAGAATGGCATAACGAAGGGCTTCATTAAATCCAAAATCAGAATCTCTCTTCGTATACGATGCATTAAAATCTATTTTTAATTTATCATTTAAAACAGTCGTAGTAGCATTAAATCTAGTATTGAATTGATCAAAACCAGAGTTTTCTAAAATACCTTGTGCATCTCTAAAGTTTGTAGATACTCTAAAATTAGTGTTGTCTTGACCTCCAGAAATAGCAATGTTGTGAATGTTTGTGATTGCATCTCTTGTTACTAAATCTAACCAGTCAGTTCTACTTCCTAAATCAGTACCTCCGGCAGCAGCAAAATCTTCACCCGATAAAATATCAATAGTTCTAGCTATAGAAGAGGCGGCAACAGAACCATTATAGGTAACTTCACTAGCGCCAGATTTACCGCTTTTAGTAGTTACAATAATAACCCCTGCAGATCCACGAGAACCATAAATAGCAGCAGCGGAACCATCTTTAAGTACAGTTAATTCTTTAATATCGCTTGGATCTACGTTATTTAAAGACGCTCCAATTACACCATCGATAACAATTAAAGGTTGAGAGTTTGCGCCCACAGAAGAAATACCTCTTAAACGAATAACGGCGTCTTCATTTGGGTTACCCCCTTTATTGTAAATACTTAAACCTGCAACTTTACCTTGTAATAATTCTGAGGCCGAGTTGATTGTACCTTTGTTAAAAGATTCTTCATCTACCTTTGTAACAGCAGAAGTAATTTCTTTTTTAGTAGAACTACCATAACCAACTACTACAATTTCCTCCAATGCCTGAGCATCTTCCGCAAGTGTAACATTAATTGTTGACCTTCCGCCAACAGCAATCTCTTGGCTACTAAAGCCAATGTAACTAAATACTAGAATAGCATTGCTGCCTACATTGTTTAATGTGTAGTTCCCATCAAAATCGGTTTGTGTACCGTTTGTAGTTCCTTTTACAAGAACGCTAGCGCCAGGTAAAGGCCCATTGGCATCGGAAACTGTTCCGGATACCTCTTGCGCTTGCATAAAGCCAAAACATAAAAATGCCCCTGCCATTAACAAGCTTTTAAATAGCTTAATCTTCATAAATAATTAATTTAAGTTGAGTTAATTTATAATCGAAAGTTAAAAATATACAAATTTTTTGTTAAAATCTCATTCCTTTGTGTTTCAAAATTTACGAAAACGGTTTCGTGTTGATAACTTTTTTAAATTGTTATCCTTGTAATAAAAGTTATAGAAGAATACGATATTCTCAATTTTTTGATGTTATAATTGTAATTTTGCCTTTTTTACCAAATATACAATTTTTATTTAATTAGGTAGCACTGTATTTTATTTGGTCAATTGTTAAAAAATCAACAATTCATATAGTTTGGCTAATTAAATACTAATTTAACATTTTGATTTTTTAAAAGAGCAACAGTAAAGATGTTAAAGGTATAAATAGGCATTAGGTTATTCCATAGATACTCTAAAAGTTACATTATAAAAATAGCAAATGAAACAAAAAATAACTTTAAAGCATATCGCAAGAGAATTAGAAGTTTCGATTTCAACGGTATCTAAAGCTTTAAAAAATAGTGAGGAAATTAGTCGAGACACCAAGGAAAAAATACAAGCTTTCGCTAAATTATACAACTACAAACCCAATAATATAGCGATTAGTTTAAAAAATAAAAGAACTAAAAATATTGGCGTAATTATTCCAGATATCGTACACCATTTTTTCACCACAGTTTTTAGAGGAATCGAAAAATACGCGAATGCAAAAGGCTACAATGTTATTGTTTGTGTCTCGGACGAATCTTTTGATAAGGAAGTAATTAACATGGAAATTCTCGCGAATGGCAGCGTCGATGGCTTTATCATGTCTTTATCTGCAGAAACGCAACTAAATAACGACTACAACCATTTAAATGAATTAATTGAACAAGGTATACCATTGGTGCTGTTTGATCGAGTGACCGATTCAGTAGCCTGTGATAAGGTATTAATCAATGATAAAGATGGTGCGTATAGAGCGGTTAAAAAACTACTTTCAAATGGAAGAAAAAAAATAGCTTTAATTGCCACTGAAGACTATCTGAGTGTGAGTAAAGATAGAACAATGGGATATTTACAAGCCTTAAAAGAGTCTGACATAGAAATAGATGAAAATTTAATTCTAAAATTACCATCTATGAGCAGTGTTGAAGGAGATAAAATGGAAACCTTTTTTAAAAATCAGCAAGTAGATGCTGTTTTATGTGTGAATGAAATTTATGCTATTCATGGCATGCGTATCGCTCAAAAAATGGGCTATAAAATACCAGAAGATATTTCTTTTATAGGATTTACGGATGGTATCTTATCAAAATTTTCAAACCCTACATTAACATCTGTAGCGCAGCATGGAGAAAAAATGGGGGAGATAGCAGCGGAAATGCTCATCGAAAAGGTAGAGAGTGAAAATGATGTAGAAACCTTTAGAACAGAAATATTAGAAGCCACCATTGTGGAAAGAGAATCAACAGAAAACTAATGAAGTTAAGATTATAGGTGTAGTAATGAAGCATACAGGATTTATTTTTGATTTAGATGGTGTTGTCGTTGACACGGCAAAGTATCATTATTTGGCTTGGAAAAAATTAGCCAATCAATTGGGATTTGAGTTTACCATCGACCAAAATGAACTTTTTAAGGGGGTTAGCAGAAAACGATGTTTAGAAATTTTATTAGATATTGGAGGAGTCATTGCCACACAAAAACAATTTGATACTTGGATGATTGAAAAAAATGAAGATTATCTGAGGTATATCGAAGCTATGGATTCATCTGAAATTTTACCTGATGTGCCTAAAGTATTGAACTATCTAAAGTCTAATAAGATTCCTATTGCTTTAGGTTCTGCGAGTAAAAATGCGAGACCAATATTAGAAAAAGTAAATTTACTTTCTTATTTTGATGTTATTGTAGATGGTAATCATGTAACAAAAGCAAAGCCAAATCCAGAAGTTTTTCTGATGGCAGCCGAACAGTTAGGAATAAATCCAGAAAATTGCATTGTTTTCGAAGATGCCGTTGCTGGAATCCAAGCAGCTAACGCGGCAAAAATGATAAGCATCGGTATCGGAGACGCCAAAATATTGTCAGAGGCAAAGTATAATTTTTTAGATTTTACTCACATAGAATTATCGTTTTTAGAAACCCTTATTTCTTAATTTTAGTTCCTCTTTAGGAAGCTAAAAAAAATCATCGAACATAATATTTTATTTTTTACAAATGAATCAAGAGTACATAAAGGCCACTGAATGGTCAATCATAGAAGAAGATTTTAACAAAGAACTCGTAAAATCTTCTGAGAGTTTATTTAGTATGGGTAACGGGGCTATGGGGCAACGTGCTAATTTCGAAGAAGCCTATACTGGTGAAACCTTTCAAGGAAGTTATATTGCAGGCGTTTATTACCCTGATAAAACGCGTGTAGGCTGGTGGAAAAATGGCTATCCTGAATATTTTGCAAAAGTATTAAATGCCCCCAATTGGATAGGGATTCATGTTGTTATCAACGGGGAAGTACTTGATTTAAACACATGTATATCAGTTTCAAAGTATAAGCGAGAATTAAACATGAAAGAGGGCTGGTACCAGCGTTCTTTTATAGCTGTTTTGCCTAATGCTGTAAAAATAGCGGTGAAAGCAACGCGTTTTTTGAGTTTAGATGTAAATGAAGTTGGGGCTATACAGTATGAAATAAAGGCTGTTGAATCGGATATTGAAATCATTTTTGAACCTTATTTAGATAGTGGAATTACGAATGAGGATAGTAATTGGGATGATAAATTTTGGAATACCACGGCAATTACCTCGGACGAAGCCCAAGCGTTTATCGAGGCCCATACAATGAAAACAAATTTTGCTACCTGCACTTTTATGCAATCGCAATTGTTTTTGAACCAAAAACAAATACTACAAAAGCCCAAGGTATCCAAGACAGATTTTAAGGTAAAACATGCGTATACGCAAAAATTAAAAAAAGGAGAAACGGCTGCCCTACATAAATTTGGCGGGTATACTGTAGATCGCAACCACAAGCCATCAGACTTAATCACTGCCGCAAAAAAGGTGTTAAAAAAAGCGAGTGAGCTTAATTTTGAGGGTTTATTAGAAAAGCAAAAAGAAGCTTGGGCCCAAATTTGGGAGATGAGTGATATCACCATCGAGGGTGATATAAAAGCGCAACAAGGAATCCGTTTTAATATCTTTCAACTAAATCAGACCTATTTAGGAACAGATTCTACCTTGAATATTGGTCCTAAAGGTTTTACGGGAGAAAAATATGGGGGTAGTACCTATTGGGATACCGAGGCCTATTGCATTCCATTTTACATGGCGACTAAGGAACAAAAAGTGGCTCGCAATCTATTAGAATATCGCTATAACCATCTAGAAAAAGCGATTGAAAATGCTCAAAAATTAGGTTTTTCGAACGGAGCAGCCTTATATCCAATGGTGACTATGAATGGTGAGGAATGCCATAATGAATGGGAAATTACCTTTGAAGAAATTCATAGAAACGGGGCTATTGCCTTTGCTATTTACAACTATTACCGCTACACGGGCGATTATACCTATATTCCAGAAATGGGCTTGGAGGTATTAATCGGAATAGCTCGTTTTTGGCAACAACGTGCTACGTTTTCAAGCCAAAAAAACAAATACGTAATTCTTGGCGTAACAGGACCCAACGAATATGAAAATAATGTAAATAATAACTGGTATACAAATTACTTAGCAAAATGGTGCATTAATTATACGTTAGCACAAATTCAGAAAGTAAAAGAAGGCTATTCAGAGGACTACCATAGAATAATAGGTGTTACGAAGCTGACAAAAAATGAAACAGAGCTATGGGAAAAGGTAGCTTCTCAAATGTATTTTCCGTTCTCTAAAGAGCATGATATATTTTTACAACAAGATGGTTTTTTAGATAAAGAACTAATTTCGGTTGCCGATTTACCAAAATCACAACGGCCTATTAATCAAAAATGGAGTTGGGATCGTATTTTGAGATCACCTTATATAAAACAAGCAGATACTTTACAAGGGTTTTACCTCTTTGAAGATCATTTTACCTTAGAGCAACTAGAAAAGCATTTTGATTTTTACGAACCCTTTACGGTGCACGAATCCTCATTGTCGCCATGTGTGCACAGCATTCAGGCTTCTAAATTAAATAGAATGGAACAGGCGTATACCTTCTATTTACGTACGTCTCGCTTAGATTTGGACGATTACAATAAAGAAGTGGAAGAGGGTTTGCACATCACTTCCATGGCAGGTACTTGGATGAGTATTGTAGAGGGTTTCGGCGGTATGCGCATTGTGGAGGATAAATTGTCTTTTATACCTCGAATTCCAAAACAATGGAAGGCCTATTCTTTTAAAATAAATTTCAGAAAACGGATTTTTAAAATTACCATTACCCACCAAGAAACTATTTTTGAGTTAGAGTCTAATGAAGATACGTCGATTAGAGTAAACGGAAAAAGAGTGGTGATTTCCCCTAATCAACCCACTAAAATTAAGTCGAATAGCTAAAGTTGAATACCAAAAGGTGTAAGTAAAAAACACGAAAGTTAGTAGTACGGAGTGCAAAATAAAGGAAAGTTCTAAGTACTATGTGTTATGTTTTTACTGCTGTCCCTAAGCTAGTCCGAACTAAGGATTTCAAATGTGAACTTTCGACATTTGACTTTCGACTTTCGACTTTCAACATTTGACACTTGACAGTAAGACATTTTAAAAATGAAAATAAAAATCGTACTTATTCTAATACTAAGCTTAGTTGCTTGTAAACAAGAGACTAAAGAGGAATCGAAAATGAATAAAACCATACCCAAAAAGAAGAAAGAAGTTGTTTATCAGGTATTTACAAGACTTTTCGGAAATACAAATACCACGAATAAAGCTTGGGGCACCATAGAAGAAAATGGTGTGGGTAAATTTTCTGATTTTACCCCAAAGGCACTTCAAGAAATTAAAAGTTTAGGAGTTACCTATATTTGGTATACTGGAATTCCACATCATGATGTAATTCGAGATTATACCGCCTTCGGAATTTCAAATGACGATCCGGATATTGTCAAAGGCAGAGCAGGATCACCTTATGCGGTAAAAGATTATTATAACGTAAATCCTGATTTGGCGGATAATCCTCAAGATCGGTTAGCAGAGTTCAAAAATTTAATAAAGAGAACTCACGATGCCGGAATGAATGTCCTTATCGATATTGTTCCCAATCATGTAGCCAGAAATTATGAAGGAAAATCAACTCCCGAAGGCTTAGCACCTTTCGGGGTATCAGACGATCCCAGTGTAGCTTACAAACGTGATAATAATTTTTATTACGTACCGAATAGTGAATTTAAAGTGCCTGAATGGCGTGACGGGTATCAGCCTTTAGGTGGAACTTCTCCCAGTTTGGTGGATGGAAAATATAAAGAAATTCCTGCGCGATGGACGGGTAATGGTTCCCGATTGGCACAACCTGATGCCAATGATTGGTATGAAACCGTGAAAATTAATTATGGTGTAAAACCAGATGGGTCTTACGATTTTGACACCCTACCCGTAAATTTTGACACCAAAGATTATAAGGAGCATTACACTTTTTGGCGAGATAAAGATGTACCTAGTTCTTGGAAAAAGTTTAAAGATATTGCCTTGTATTGGTTAGCAATGGGTGTGGATGGTTTTCGTTTTGATATGGCAGAAATGGTACCTGTAGAGTTTTGGAGTTATATGAATTCTAGCATTAAAATGAAAAATCCAGAAGCCTTTTTATTGGCGGAAGTGTATAATCCGGCCTTATATCGAGAGTATATCCACAAAGGGAAAATGGACTATTTATATGATAAAGTAGAATTGTATGATAGTATAAAACATATCATGGCGGGTCACGGTTGGACAGATCATATTGAAACCGTGCAACGTGGCCTGAAAGATATTGAGCATCACATGCTTCATTTTTTAGAAAACCACGACGAACAACGTATTGCAAGTCCTGAGTTTGCTGGAGACCCTAAAAAAGCGATGCCAGCGATGGTTATTTCTGCTACAATCAGCACCTCGCCAACCATGATTTATTTCGGACAAGAATTAGGGGAGCCTGGCGCTGAAAAAGCAGGATTTGGAAGTCCTAGTAGAACATCTATTTTTGATTATATAGGGGTGCCCACTTTACAACGATGGGTAAATCATAAAAAATTTGATGGCGGACAATCCACCAATGAAGAAAAAGCGCTACGCGATTTTTATAAGCGCTTATTAAATTTTACCATTCAGAGTGAAGCCCTAATGGGCGATTACCAAGAAATTCATTATTACAATAAAGAACATACAGCAACCTACGATCATCGCGTTTTTTCCTATGTAAGATGGTCAGAGAATGAAAAATTGATCATCTTGAGTAATTTTGACAGTGAAAAAGACTATACCTTAGAGGTTAAAGTTCCTCAGGAAATTACTTCAAAATGGCAATTAGAACAAGGTACATATACTTTAGAAGACCAATTATACGAGGCGATTAAAGTACAAATGAAGCTCGATGAAAATGGCGTAGGGCATTTTTCAATTTCATTAGCGCCTTTGCAGTCGTTAATTTTTAAATTGAAATAGCCTATTGGGTCTTCGACAAGCTCAGACTGACATTGGTTTTTTCGATTGTTTAATTAAAAAATTTCATCTTTTCAGTGTTTTAAAACATTGATAATGCCACTTACAAGTAATACTGTTTTGCTGAGCCCTTCGACTTAGCTCAGGACAAGCCTGTCGAAGCATTATCGTTTGGGTCTTCGACAAGCTCAGACTGACATTGGTTTTTTCGATTGGCTAATTAATTAATTTCATCTTAGTAGTATTTTTAAATATCTTGAAATGCCAATTAGTAAGTCAGATTGTCCTGCTGAGCCTGTCGAAGTATTATCGTTTGGTCTTCGACATGCTGAGACTAGCATTCGTTTTTTCGATTGGTTACTTAAAAAACTTCACCTTTTAGTGTTTATATATTTATAATGCCACTTATCAGGAATACCGTCTTGCTGAGCCCTTCGACTTAGCTCAGGACAAGCCTGTCGAAGCATTATCGTTTGGTCTTCGACATGCTGAGACTAGCATTGGATTTTTCGATTGGTTAATTAAAAAATTTCACCTTGGTAGTATTTTTAAAATTTAACTCCTGACGATGACTGGTAAAAATGTCTTTCAGCCTTTATTGCAGTATGTATTTAAACTAGAAAACCCTAACTTGCATCAAAACAAAAAACATGCGAAAATTCATGCTTTTTTTAATTGTGCTAACCACCAGTACCTCCTGTATGGACCAACATAAATTACAAGTTATTGGCCATCGAGGCGCCATGGGTCATGAAACGGAAAACACCATCGCATCTATACAAAAAGCCTTGGAGCTAAAAGTTGATATGATCGAGATTGATGTCTTTAAAATAGCCAGTGGTGAAATTGTTGTCTTTCATGATGATACCTTAGAAAGATTGACGAATGGCACAGGAAATATTGAAGACTACACATGGCTTGAGTTACAAAAGTTAGTAATTACAGGCAATCATAAAATCCCTTTATTAACTGAGGTTTTAGACCATATTGATGCAACAGTTGCACTAAACATTGAGTTAAAAGGCGCAGGAACAGCGAAAGATGTTAATGTCATTCTTGAAAAATATATAAAGGAAAAGAACTGGACACTTGATGATTTTTTAATCTCTAGCTTTAATTGGGATGAGTTGAAAATGATGCGTCAAATTAACAATAAAGTCGCTATTGCTATTTTAATCGAAGAGGCAAACCCGCTAGAGGCTTTAGCTATTGCACATGAGCTTGGGGCAGTGGCGATCAACCCTGACTACGAAAAATTAGATGCTGAAATCGCCCAAAAAATCCGAGAGGCAGGATTTAAAATATATCCATGGACGGTCAATGAACCGCAGGCTATATTAAAAATGAAAACCTTAGGAGTTGATGGTGTCTTTACAAACTATCCAGAACGCGTAGAATAATGGAGGATGTTATCATAATTGGTGGTGGTGCTGCGGGGTATTACGCAGCCATACACATTGCTGAAGCAAACCCGAAGCTAAAAATCCTTATTTTAGAACGCGGTAAAGAAGTGCTCACTAAAGTTAAAGTTTCAGGCGGGGGTCGCTGTAATGTGACGCACGCAGAATTTGATCCTAACGAATTGGTATTAAATTACCCAAGAGGAGAAAAAGAACTAAAAGGCCCGTTCCATACCTATTGCAGCGGAGATACGATCGCTTTTTTTGAGAAAAGAGGGATTCCTTTAAAAATAGAGGAAGATGGCAGAATGTTCCCAGAAAGCAATAGCTCTAAAACTATAATCGATTGTTTTGTAAACGAAGCAGAACGCCTGGGCGTTCAATTATTGCGCAACAGTTCTGTCATCGCCATAGAAGCCATAAAAAAGTCTAAAGACAAGCCTAGCGATGGGTGGATGGTTGCATCGATTCAAAAAAAATACTATGCTAAAAAAATTTTAGTGGCCACAGGGAGCAATCCTAAAATTTGGAAGATGATCGAAAAATTAGGGCACAGCATAGTGAATCCAGTTCCTTCCTTATTTACGTTTAATATAAAAGATGCTAGAATTGATGGTATTCCTGGAGTAAGTACGTTTGTTAATGTTGAGGTTCTTGAAAAAAGTGTGCCTCATAAAGTAACTATACCATTAAAAAGCAAGGTAAGCCCTAAAGCTGTTTTGGCATCGGAAGGGCCATTGTTAATTACGCATTGGGGTATGAGCGGACCAGCTATTTTAAAACTGTCAGCTTGGGGCGCGCGTGAGCTAAACAACTGGGATTATACATTTAAAATACGCGTAAACTGGTTGCCGGAGTATCAAGAAGAAGGCTTATTACAGTTATTGCTACAAATAAAAGAGGTAGAAGCTAAAAAGACCGTATTACGAACAAATGCAGTAGACATTCCAAAACGATTATGGCTAAATTTGGTGAAGGCTTCTGATATTTCGGAGACTACCAAATGGGCGGAAGTAACGAAAAGTCAATTGCAATCTTTAGCACAGCAAATTACGGCTGGAGAATTTCAAGTGGAGGGTAAAAGCACGTTTAAAGAAGAATTTGTGACCGCTGGTGGCATCGATTTAAAAGAAATCAACTTTAAAACCTTCGAGAGTAAAGTACAAAAAAACCTATTTTTCGCCGGAGAAATAGTTAATATTGATGCCATTACCGGCGGGTTCAATTTTCAAAATGCGTGGACCAGTGGTTTTATTGCTGCGCAGGCAATTGCCGCTAACGAATAATTGATATGAAAACTTACCTACTATTTTTAAGAGGGATTAATGTTTCTGGTCATAAGAAAATTAAAATGACCGATTTAAAACACATGTTAGAGCGCATAGGCATGCAAAATGTTCAAACCTATATTCAAAGTGGTAATATTGTTTTAAAAGTCACAGATGAAAATGTGCAGATTTTAGAAAAAAAAGTAAGTGAGGTAATTACTAGAAATTATGGTTTTGAAGTTCCAGTATTAGTTTTAGAATTATCAAATTTTAATGAGATTGTACATCAATCACCTTTTAGCGAGTACAATGATTTAGAGAAAAAGCACGCGTATTTTGTGTTGTTAAAAAATAAACCTGAAACTCAATTGATACAAGCCTTGGAAGAAGAAAAATACCCAAATGAAACATTTAAAATCACTCAAAATTGTATTTATTTGACCTGCAAAAATGGCTATGGTAATGCAAAATGTAATACTAATTTTTTTGAAAGAAAACTAAAGGTGCAAGCTACCACCCGTAATTATAAAACAATGTCAAAACTAGTAGCAATGACTACAGAGTACTAGAAATTTAGTTGAGTAAATAAGTAGATTTTTCACCTAAGTAAATGGCAACATTCAATAATCTTCAAATCAATTGTTACATGGGTACATTAAAAAATTACCAAATTAACCCCCATCAATTTAACGCCCATATTTTATAATTCAGGACCGTTGCAAAACAAACCCAAAGCAAATAGGGTATCATTAATAAAGCCGCGGTTCTATGCACTACTTTGAACCATTTGATCGTTAGGATAATTAATATCAACAAAGTAAAAATAACGAGTAAGGCCCAAAAGGGCTCTTGTAGTCCAAAAAAAACAATACTCCACAAAGCATTAAAGAGCAATTGAAAAATAAAATGGTATAAGGCAGTTTTTACCCAAATATGATGAAAACCTCGCGCCCAAACCAAACCCGCTGCAATACCCATTAGGATATATAAAACAGACCAAACTGGTGCAAAAATCCAATTTGGAGGATTAAAGCTCGGTTTGTTTAAGCTAGGATACCAGGTAGCTATAGAAGATTGGGTAACAGTACTGGATAAAAAGCCAATGAGCAAACAAATGGCAACTGCTATAGCGCTATAATAAAGTCGTTTTTTCAAAATAGGGATTGGTGTAAACAACTAAAATAGTGATTTTATAGCATTGATTTAATCTAAAATGTACTTAAAAACTATCTTTGCATAAAAAATTGACATTTCATGACCGAAATTGACTTTCTTCCTACGCCTTACCTACAGACTGTTGAAACAGGAACTGTGAGCTATAAATCGCCAAGTAATATAGCACTAGTTAAATATTGGGGTAAAAAAGAAAATCAAATTCCACAGAATCCTTCCATCAGCTTTACGCTAGATGCTTGTGCAACAACTACACAAGTTTCATTTAAAAAATTAGAACATAAAGGGGTCGGTTTTTCCTTTGATTTATGGTTTGAAGGCCAGCAGAAAGAAGATTTTAAACCAAAAATAAATACTTTTTTTTCAAGAATTGAGCAATATTTGCCTTTTTTAAAGGAGTATCATTTTAAAATTGAAACCTCGAATTCATTTCCTCATAGTAGTGGAATTGCATCTTCAGCAAGCGGTATGTCTGCTTTAGCTTTATGCTTGATGGACATTGAAAAAAAGCTAGTTGGCCATATGTCAGCAGCTTTTTTTATAAAAAAAGCCTCTTTTTTAGCACGTTTAGGCTCTGGCAGTGCTTGCCGGAGTATTGAAGGCACTATTGTGCAATGGGGAGCCCATAAAAATACACAAGGGAGTTCTGATTTGTACGGTATAAAATATCCTTACGAAGTACACGCTAATTTTAATAATTTTCAAGACACGATTTTATTGGTCGATAAAGGGCAAAAGCAGGTGAGCAGTACTGTGGGTCATAATTTAATGCACGATCATCCTTATGCTTCGGAACGTTTTAAACAAGCTCATGATAACTTAGATAAACTAATGGCAGTTTTTAAAACAGGAGATCTAGTTGAATTTATAAAAATAGTAGAAAGTGAGGCTTTAACCTTGCATGCCATGATGATGACTAGTCTGCCTTATTTTATTTTAATGAAACCCAACACTTTAGAAATCATCAACAAAATTTGGGCTTTTAGAGAACAAACAGGCAGTCATGTTTGCTTTACTTTAGATGCAGGGGCTAATGTGCACGTTTTATATCCAGAAAACGAAAAACAAAAAGTTTATCAATTTATTAAGGATGAGTTACTAGTATATTGCGAAAACCAACAGTATATTTGCGATCAAATAGCGTTGGGGGCGAAACAGTTAGCAGGAAACCATCCCTAAATAATTAAACTTAATTTTGTCAATATATAGTGATTAATGGCAGTAATAAGTGCTGCAAAATTTTAAATGAGTATATTTAAACCAGCAAAAAAATAAGTAACTATAAAATTGCAAGGAGTAATTTTTTAGTTTTATGTATATATTTTAATTAAAAGAACGTGAAAGGACCATTATTTTATTCAAAAATTTTATTGTTCGGTGAATACGGAATTATTAAGGATTCTAAAGGACTTTCAATACCTTATAATTTTTTTAATGGAGCTTTAAAAAAAGATAGTAATCCCTCACAAGAGGCACTTAAAAGTAATAAGAGCCTAGAAAAGTTTAGTTTTTACCTTGAAAGCTTATCGGAAAAAGAACCGAATCTGGTTACTTTTGATATGGAGGGATTAAAAAGCGATATTGCCGAGGGTATGTATTTCGATAGTTCTATTCCTCAAGGCTATGGCGTGGGAAGTAGTGGTGCTTTGGTGGCTGCCATATATCAAAAATACGCTTTTGATAAAATCACGGTGTTAGAAAACCTCACGAGAGAAAAACTATTGCGCCTAAAATTAATTTTTGGGAAAATGGAATCTTTTTTTCACGGAAAATCTTCAGGTTTAGACCCTTTAAATAGTTACCTAAGTCTGCCTATTTTAATAAATTCTAAGAACAATATAGAATCTACAAGTATTCCTTCTCAAAATACAGCAGGTAAAGGCGCTGTGTTTTTACTAGATAGCGGTATCGTTGGCGAAACAGCGCCGATGGTTCAGATTTTTATGGAGCAAATGAAAAATACCGGCTTCCGTAAAATGTTAAAAGAACAATTTATAAAACATACTGATGCTTGTGTTGAAGATTTTGTGAGTGGTAATGTAACCTCTCTTTTTGGAAATTTAAAGCAATTATCAAATGTGGTTTTAGATAATTTTAAACCGATGATACCTGTAGAATTTCAAAAGCTCTGGAAACAAGGAATTGATAGTAACGATTACTATTTAAAACTTTGTGGTTCTGGGGGTGGTGGTTATATCTTAGGTTTTACTGAAGATTTTGAAAAAGCTAAAGCAGCCTTAAAAGATCATAAATTAGAAGTGGTCTATAACTTCTAAATGGTTCAACATGCTTAATAGAAAAAATAAACTCCTACTTTTAAAGTTATTGAGTTTGTTTTCTGTAGTTCGGGGGTATAATATTTTACTTATTATTCTAGCCCAATACTTAGCTTCTATCTATATTTTATCACCCAACTTACCCTTAAGAAAAGTAGTTTTTGATACAAACCTTCTGGCTATTATCATCGCCTCTGCTTTGGTGATTGCCTCAGGATATATTATTAATAATTTTTATGACGCAGAGAAAGACTTAATCAACAAGCCTCATAAAACAATGTTAGATAGGCTGGTGAGTCAACGGTTTAAATTAAGCACCTATTTTGTGCTTAACTTTTTGGCCGTATTTGTAGCCAGTTATGTTTCTTTTAAAGCCGTTGTATTTTTTTCCGCTTATATCTTTGGAATATGGCTGTATTCTCACAAATTAAAAAAAATGCCTTTTATTGGTAATTTTGTTTCTGCAACGCTTGCTATTTCTCCATTTTTTGTGGTCTTTGTCTATTATCGAAATTTCGAGGCTGTCATTTTTGTACATGCCTTATTTTTGTTTTTATTGATTTTAGCTCGGGAAATGATTAAAGATTTAGAAAATATAAAAGGTGATATCGCTCAAAATTATAAGACAATCCCAGTTATTTTGGGCGTTAAATTTTCAAAGTATTTAATAGCTGTTTTAATTTTGTTTACCTTAATTCCCTCTTTATTATTAATTTTTAAATTTGATGTTGGAAATATGGTCATTTATTTTATTGGATGTGTTGTATTTTTATTGCTCTTTTTAATTCTTTTATTCAAGTCGGAGTCAAAAATGCATTATGTATGGTTACACAATATCTTGAAGTTCATTATTATTTCAGGAGTTTTTAGTATTCTGTTAATTGACATAGATTTAGTTTTAAATAGAATTTTATAGATGGATACTTTTCTAAAAGTTGCCTTAGCACAAATAGCGCCCGTTTGGTTAGATAAAAGGGCAACGATAAAAAAAATCGAGGCTTCCATAATTGAAGCAGCCAGCGAAAAAGCAGAGCTTGTCGTTTTTGGAGAGGCGCTATTGCCGGGTTATCCATTTTGGTTGGCACTAACAGAGGGTGCCACCTGGAATTCAAAAGTAAACAAAGAACTGCATGCGCATTATATGCATAATGCCATTCAAATAGAATCGGGAGAATTAGATGCGATTTGTGATCTTGCAAAAGCTAATACTATTGCCATTTATTTAGGAATTATTGAACGTGCTAAAGACAGAGGAGCACATAGTATTTATTGTTCATTAGTCTATATTAATGAATTTGGAGCCATAAAATCGGTACATCGCAAACTGCAACCCACCTATGATGAACGACTCACTTGGGCACCAGGTGATGGGAACGGCCTACAGGTACATCCACTAAAACACTTTACCCTTGGAGGATTAAACTGTTGGGAAAATTGGATGCCTTTACCTAGAACAGCACTTTACGGGCTAGGAGAAAATTTACATATTGCGGTTTGGCCAGGTAGTGAGTATAATACTAAAGACATCACGCGTTTTATAGCAAGAGAGTCCCGTAGTTACGTAATCTCGGTCTCCTCATTAATGACAAAAACAGACTTCCCGAGTGCTACACCACATCTCCATAAAATTCTGGAAAAATCACCCGATATATTGGCCAATGGTGGCTCTTGTATTGCTGGGCCTGATGGCGAATGGATTATACCGCCAGTGTTACATAAAGAGGGATTAATTTACTGTACTTTAGATTTTAATCGCGTTTACGAAGAGCGGCAAAATTTTGATGTTGTAGGGCATTATTCAAGACCTGATGTGACCAAGCTCACTGTGAATAGAGCGCGCCAATCGAGTGTTGATTATAAAGATTAATAGTTCCAGAAGGATCATTTACAATATTCTAATTCCCTTAGGATTGTTCTGAGACTTGATCATGAGCTGTTTTGTAGTTCCATTTTTTAAGTCGTGTTATCGCTATGGTTTGGGATTTTGGCGAAATAATGCAAAAAAAGAGGCATAAAAAAATAATTGATAGATTTTTAATGAGACTCTCACTACCTTTGCGGAAATATTTCAGTTATGAGTAGGTCAGATTCCAATAATGATAATAAAGCTTCAGGGAGAGAGGGAGGAAACTTTAGAAAGAAGAGCTTCGCTAGAGGAAACGCACCCATCAAGAAAAAAATTGTCGCAAAAAATCCTTCCAATCCAAATGTTTTGCGTTTAAATAGATATGTAGCTAATTCTGGTGTTTGTTCACGGAGAGAAGCCGATATTTTTATTGCTGCTGGAAGCGTAACGGTAAATGGTAAGGCTGTCATTGAAATGGGGTATAAAGTACAATTGACCGATGAAGTAAGGTTTGATGGACGACTTTTAAATCCTATCAAGAAAGAGTATATTGTATTAAATAAACCTAAAGATTTTTCAACATCAGCTAAAGATGGTCAGGGACAGCGTACAGCGATGGGTTTGGTGTCTAATGCTACCAAGGCAAAATTATTAGCGGTAAGTAAAATGGATAAATCTGCTACAGGTCTATTGTTGTTTACCAATGACGGAGAATTAATCGCAACCCTGAATACTCCCAAGAATGGTGTTCGAAAAATATATCATGTAGAATTCACAAAACCATTTAAAAGTGCTGATTTAAAAAGAATTAAGGATGGTTTAGAGGTAGACGAACATTTAGTTCGTGTACAAGATATTAGTTATATTGACAATGCACCTAAAAATCAAGTAGGCATCGAAATTTTCAGTACAAGGAATAATATTGTGCGTAAACTGTTTGAACAATTAGAATACGAAATTGTAAAGCTCGATTTAGTAGTATACGCAGGATTAACAAAAAAAGATTTACCTCGTGGCAATTGGAGACCACTCACAGATCAAGAGATTATAAATTTAAAAACAATTAAGTAAAGTACATGTTAAGGAAAAGGCCTTATTTATTTTTATGGTTTTTAGCTGCTATTTTATGTATGGCTTACGGTATTTCTTATCTTTTTCAAATAGACACAAACTTTTCCTTGACCGTTAGTGACGTCTATGTGGTTGTTGCCCATTCACAATTGTTTTTACTATTTGCATTATGGCTATTGTTATGTGGTTTTGGTTATTTTGTATTGGGCAGATACAAAATAACGCCTGTTTATTCCTTGACTAAATTGCATATCCTTTTTACATTATTAACCTTTTTTATCATTATAATTGATCAATTTACAAATCATAATAGTTTAGAAACGGTTCTTGTTTGGGTTGCTATTTTACTTTTTCCAATAGCACAAATTATTTATTTTATAAATATCATTGCAGCAACGGTGCTAAACCTTCAAGAGAATACCGTTTAAGCTATCGGGAAGCCCTCTAAATGGGTTACTTAACCCAAATAGATCTTGTAAAAGAAAAGGCTTTAGGAATGCGTTCGCTCCTTATGGCAACCACTGATTGATTTTAAAGCAACGAAAAAACCTTTTATAGCTTTAATCAATATCCTCCATCTTTTTCCTAATTTCCTCTAAACACAAATTCCCTAAACTACCTTGATGCGTATGTTTAATATCGCGTTTTGGGGTAAACCTACCTTCATAAATTTCAATGCCCATTTGTTTATAGGCATCACGAAAAGGAGTTCCAGATAATACCAATTCATTCAGTGTGTCCACACTAAACAAATAGTCGTACTTCGGGTCTTCTAAAATGGCTTCATTAACGCGAACTTCTTTTAAACTAAAAGTCAAGATTTCTATACAAGCTCTAAGATCTTGAATAGCTGGAACAATTACTTCTTTTACCAATTGTAAATCTCGGTGGTACCCACTGGGTAAATTGGTGAGTAGCAGGCTTAGTTGGGTAGGTACTGCTTGCAGTTTATTACATTTTCCACGAATTAACTCAAAAACATCCGGATTTTTTTTGTGTGGCATAATACTCGAACCCGTAGTTAATTCGTCAGGGAAAGAGATAAAATTAAAATTCTGACTCATATATAAACAAATATCCATGGCCATTTTAGAGAGTGTTGCTGCAATACTACTGATGCCAAAAGCCGCTGCTTTCTCTACTTTTCCACGGCTCATTTGTGCCGCTACGACATTGAATTTTTGTGTAGCAAAGTTCAACTCTTGGGTCGTAAAAGCTCTATCGATTGGGAACGAACTTCCGTATCCCGCCGCACTTCCTAATGGGTTTTGGTCTGCTATTTTCTGCGCTGCATCAATGAAATACAAATCATCAATTAAGCTTTCTGCATACGCTGAAAACCATAAACCAAAAGAGGAAGGCATGGCAATTTGTAAATGCGTATACCCGGGTAATAAAATGCTTTTATGTTTATCGGCGAGATCTAATAGCAAGTCAAACAATATTTTGGTTTCGGATTTAATCGCTGCAAGTTCATTTTTTAGATATAAATGCATCGCCACTAAAACTTGATCATTTCTGGAGCGCGCCGTATGAATTTTTTTCCCTGTATCCCCTAATTTTTGAATGAGGAGGTATTCTATTTTGGAGTGCATATCTTCAAAAGAATCTTCAATGGTAAAGGTTCCCTTGTCGATTGTTTCCCCAATATCCGATAATTCTTGAACCAACCTATGCGTTTCTTCTGGCGTTAATAAGCCAATTTTGCCCAACATTTTTGCATGTGCTTTTGAAGCCATTACGTCGTATTTCGCCAAATGCAAGTCTAACTCTCGATCATTACCAACGGTAAAATGATCTATTTTTTTATCTGTACTAAATCCTTTGTCCCAAAGTTTCATTTTAATCGGTTGTTAGTGGTTCGTATTCATTTAGTTGTTGGTTGATGGTTGTCTGTTGATGAAAAAAACTGTTTATTCTTTCCTTTGATTGATAGTTTTATTTAAAACTTAAACCATTTTTTAAAATTGAAATTGAAATTGAAATTGAGCTTGAATTTTAATTCCTCCTTTGGGGTTAGGGGGCTAAAAAGCCTTCCAATATCTCAATATACAAATCTATTCCTTCTTCAATTTCATGAATATAAATATACTCATTTGCTGAATGAGAACGTGTACTATCCCCAGGCCCTAATTTCAAAGATTGGCATGTTAATGCTGCCTGATCCGAAAGGGTAGGTGAGCCGTAGGTAGTTCTGCCTAATGCAATTCCTGATTGCACTAAAGCATGGTTTTTATCGATCGAAGAAGAGTTAAGCCTAAGGGAACGTTCTTTAAGTTCACATGGTGCCTCAGATTTTAGTATCGTCGCAATTTCTTGATTGGTATACTTATCATTTACGCGAACATCTAGCACCAAATCAACTTGTGAAGGCACTACATTATGTTGATTTCCAGCGTTGATTTGCGTGACGGTTAATTTTACCTCTCCAAGGACTTCGGATGTTTTATTAAAGGTATAATTTTTAAACCATTCTAATACTTTAATCGTATTGTAGATAGCATTGTCCTCATTAGGATGGGCCGCATGCGATGGTGTTCCTTTTACCACAGCATCAAAAACTAGTAAACCTTTTTCTGCGATCGCTAAATTCATTAAAGTAGGTTCACCTACGAGAGCCACATCAATTTTAGGTAAATTGGGTAATAAGCCTCTTAAACTATTTTTTCCTGCATTTTCTTCTTCTGCTGAGGCCACCATTAAAATATTATGACTTAAATTTTCGTTCGCATAAAAATGGGTAAACGTCGCGAGTAGTGATACTAAACAGCCACCCGCATCATTACTCCCCAAACCATATAATTTACCATCCTCTATATGCGGATCAAATGGGTCTTTGGTATACCCTTGATTTGGTTTGACGGTATCATGATGAGAGTTTAAAAGCAATGTAGGTTTGCCATCATTCCAAAATTTATTTTTAGCATATACATTGTTGTTTTCTCTAGTAAAAGGAATACTAAAAAAAGTGAACCAGTTTTGAATTGCTTCTGCTGTTTTATCTTCTTCTTTAGAAAAAGACGGAATGCTGATGAGCTCTTTTAAAAGGTCAATGGCTTTTTCGGTGAGTTGTTTTTGAGTCATTTTATAAGGTAATTGTGGTAAATAAAGTAGCATCGGTTTTCATCATTTCCAAATCTCCTAAACATACTTTATCTACGTTATGCCGTAAAGCATGAAAACAATTCTCTAATTTAGGAAGCATACCTGCTACTATTATTTTTTGTGTTAATAGGTCTTGATATTGTTCTGTATTGATGTGTTTTATCACCGAATTTTCATCTTTGATATCGAGCAAAACACCCTTTTTTTCAAAACAATAATACAAGGTAGTTTTGTAAATTTTACTCAGGCCAATCGCAATTTCCGAGGCAATCGTATCAGCATTGGTATTTAAAATTTGACCTTTACCGTCATGTGATAAAGCACAAAAAACAGGGCTGAGTTTTGCTTTTAATAGGGTATCAATGAAGTTGGTATTTACACGATCTATATCGCCCACGAAACCGTAATCTATATCTTTTACAGGGCGTTTATGTGCTTGAATGCTGTTCGCGTCGGCCCCGCTTAAACCAATCGCGTTACAAGTATTTGCCTGTAATTTTGCCACTATAGTTTTATTGGCTAAACCACCATAAACCATGGTAATGACATCAATACTATCGGCATCAGTAATACGTCTTCCATGCACCAATTTAGATGCTATGCCTAGTTTTGAAGCTAAGGTAGTCGCTAATTTGCCCCCACCATGAACTAATATTTTTGGACCCTCTAAGGCGGAAAACAAGGTTAAAAACCTATTTAATTCCGCCGTATTTTCAATGACATTACCGCCAATTTTTACAATGGATAAGCTCTTTTTAGTCTTCTTAGTCGGCATGAGTTCTACTTTATGAGGTATTACTTGTTTTAATTCACTTCTTTAGGCTCTTTCCTTTATAAAGAATAAGCTCGTTTTTTTAGTCCCAACATGAGTTTCTCCTTAGGAACCTAGGGAGTTCAGTATCTTCTTTAAGACAATCTGTGCCGCATAGGTTCTATTATTGGCCTGTTCAATCACTAAAGATTGGTCGCTGTCTAAAACTGCATCTTCTACGATCACATTTCTACGGACCGGTAGACAGTGCATAAACTTAGCATTCCTAAGTTTTTCTTTCGTCATCATCCAATTTTTATCTTGGTTCACTACCTTGCCATAGTCTGCATAACTACTCCAATTTTTCACATAAACAAAGTCTGCATTTTCTAGGGCTTTATTTTGATCGTATTCAATTTTAGCCTCTTTTGTAATTTCAGGATTTAATTCGTACCCTTTTGGGTGGGTAATGACAAAATCAGCCTCTTGTTTCAGCATCATTTCAGTAAAAGAATTGGCTACCGCATGGGGTAAAGCCTTCGGATGTGGTGCCCACGACAGTACTACTTTTGGTCGTTCTTTTGTTTTGTTTTCTGCCATCGTGATGGCATCTGCCAAGGCTTGTAAAGGATGCCCAACAGAACTTTCCATATTTACGACGGGAATAGTGGCATATTTTTTAAATCCGTTGATCACTAATTCGGCTTCATCTTTCTCTTTATCACTTAACGAGGCAAAAGCACGAATCGCAACAATATCACAAAACTGCGCCACCACTTGCGCAGCTTCTTTTATATGTTCTGATGTGCCTTGGTCCATGATGCTCCCATCCTCATATTCTAGAGCCCAACCTTCGCTTCCGAAGTTCATCACCATAACTTCTAAGCCCAAATTACTAGCTGCTTTTTGAGTACTTAAACGCGTTCTAAGGCTGTTATTAAAAAATAACAAACAGATAGTTTTTCCTTTTCCTAATTTTTTAAACGCTTTTGGACTTTCTTTTAAAGCTTTTGCTTCTTTTACCCATTGTGCTAATGAATCTATGTCTTGTATGCTTAGGTAATGCATCATTTTATTTAATTTTTGTAAAATTGCTTCGTCCGTTGAAGGCATCAGTTATAAAATTATCTTTTAAACCATTGAGGATCCAAGTTTCAATATTGGCACTTTTAGCAATGGTGGCAGCTTCTATTTTTGATTGCATTCCCCCGGTACCATGTGTTGATTTTTGAACATCAACTTCTTGAATTAAATCATTCAAATCAATCACTTCTTGAATGGTTTCTGGTATTTCGTTTAAAAAAGAATGCTTGGTATAAACACCATCGGTATTGGTAGCGATTAATAGTAAGTCAACCTCTAACAAAGCAGCAGTTAATGCCGCCAGTTTGTCATTATCACCAAACTGTATTTCATCCGTGGCTACAGTATCATTTTCATTGATTATAGGAATAAAATTATTGGCTACTAAAACATCAATCGTATTTTTTATGTTCAATTTGGCTTTCGGATTTTCAAAATCAGAATAGGATAGTAAACATTGCGAAGTAAATAAACCCAATTCTCTAAAATTCTCTTGAAAAATTCGCATTAAGTGGGGTTGTCCTATGGAGGCTAAAGCTTGTTTTATGGTTATTTCTTCTCCATTGTGCTCTAATTTTACAAATTGTTTGGCAGCTACAATGGCACCAGAACTTACGATGATAAACTCGTACTCGTTTTTTAAAAGCGCAATTTGTCGACCAATATCCTCAATTTTACCTCTGGAAATATGATCAGTTTCCTTGGTTAAAGTAGTGGAGCCAATTTTAAGTAAAATTCTTTTTTTCCTCATTACAAATTATTTCTATCCTTCCCTCGATGACGGGAGTCCTTTTCATTTTATAGTACCAAACTTGAACTTTTCCACAAGGTATAAAGGTCTCCTTTTGGACGCTTAGAGGGCAAGCTCCTTTTTTAGTGCATCAAAAAACAGATCAAGTTCTTTCTCGGTTATAGTTAAAGCAGGTAAAATTCTTAATAAATTTTTATTACTAGCACCACCCGTAAAAATATGCTGATTATAAATTAGTTTTTTTCGAAGATCACCAACTTCAAAATCGAACTCCAAACCTAGCATGAGGCCTCTGCCTTTTACTTTTTTTACCTGCGGAATTTCAGCGGCACAAGCTCTAAAATAGTGTTCCAATCGATGTGCATTCTCCATTAAATTCTCATTTTCTAACACCTCCAGAACGGCTAAAGTTGCCGCGCAAGCTAAATGATTACCACCAAAAGTTGTCCCTAACATTCCGTAGGTGGCTTTGATGCTTTCATGAATTAAAATTCCGCCTACAGGAAAACCATTGCCCATGCCTTTAGCAATACTGATGATATCTGGTTGAATAGTATGATGCTGAAAACCAAAGAATTTTCCGCTCCTGCCAAAGCCTGATTGCACTTCATCGGCAATTAAAACTACGCCATTTTTTTTACAGATTTTTGCAACTTTTTGGTAGAATTCTGTCGTAGGTTCATCTAAGCCACCCACACCTTGAATAGCTTCTAAAATAACGCCACAAACATCACCTTTTTCAATTTCTTTTTTTAAGTTTTCTACATCTTCAAAGGCTAAAAAAGTTACCTTTTGTTGTTTATTAATGGGTGCGTTTATTTTCTCGTTATCGGTAGCGGCGACGGCTGCTGAGGTTCTGCCATGAAAACTGTTGTGGAACGCAATAACTCTAGATTTTCCAGTAACAAAGGATGCCATTTTTAAGGCATTTTCATTGGCTTCGGCACCAGAGCTGCACATAAACAGATTATAATTTTCACAAGCGGATTGTTTTCCTAATTTATGAGCTAATTCTTCTTGTAAGGGATTTTGGATAGCGTTACTGTAAAAACCAATTTTATGCAACTGTTCTTCTATTCTTTTTACATAATGCGGGTGCGTATGTCCTATAGAAATTACGGCATGACCTCCATAAAAATCTAAATATTCCAGGCCTTTATCATCGGTAACAACAATACCTTTTGCGGAAACCGGTGTTACATTGTATAAAGGATATACGTCAAAAAGTTTCATATGTTTAAATCTTTTAATGTCTATAAATTACCCTCTTTAATTCTTGATATTTTATCATAAGAAGCGATTATCCCTTGTATTAAGGAAGAACTTAAGCCTTGGTGTTCCATTTCGTTAAGGCCTTCAATAGTGCAACCTCTGGGGGTGGTTACTCGGTCTATTTCAGCTTCAGGATGACTACCTGCCTCAATTAATAAACTCGATGCACCAAAACAAGTATGCATCGCTAATTCTTGTGCTTCCTTGGCATCAAAGCCTAATTGAATTGCACCTTGGGTAGTTGCGCGAATCATTCGCATCCAAAAGGCAACACCACTCGCGCAAATTACAGTTGCTGCTTGCATTTGGTTTTCTGGAATTTCCATAGAATGACCCATTCTATTAAAAATAGCTTTTGCCAAATCAATTCTTTTTTTACCTTTTTCATTACTACAAACGCAAGTCATTGATTTACCTACAGAAATAGCGGTATTTGGCATGCTGCGAATAATATATTGGTCTGTTCCAATACTCTTTTCTATTTGAGCTATTCCAAATCCGGTCACGGTAGAAATGACCACGTGTTTCTCCGTTAATAAATCTTTGATGTCTTCAAGAATCGGCAGAAAATGTGCAGGTTGTACGGCGAATATTAAAATATCAGATTTTTCAACAGCGTCTCTATTGTCAGAAGTAACAGTAACGTTTCCGAATTTTTCAAAATTTAGGATATTTCTAGTATTTCTTTTTGTCAAAAACATGCTGGTGGCTCCATTCGAATTTAAAATTCCCTTGGCGATTGCAATTCCCAAATTTCCTGTTCCTATGATGGCTATTTTCATAATATAAGCTCCTTAATCCCAAAAGGGAATACATGGCGCGTTTTTTTAAGTTAAAATATATGTTATGAACAAGCTTTTCTAATAAGCTATAATTCACTGTAAGCATTTACATATTCTCCCCTCGTTGGGGAGTTAGCTTGGGCTAATAAACCCCAGCCTTCAAATTCAATCCCATTCCTTCCTCAAACCCAAGCATTAAATTCATATTTTGAACGGCTTGGCCAGAAGCTCCTTTTAAAAGGTTATCTATAGCCGAAGTAATTAAAAGTGTATCCTTGTGTTTGTGTAAATGAATGTGGCATTGATTGGTGTTGACGACTTGTTTTAAACTAATTTCTGTTGCTGAAATTTGTGTAAATAAGGCATCCTTATAAAAGTTGTGATACATGGCATTTGCGTCTTCTAGACGTATATCACACGTGGCATACGCCGTGGCAAAAATACCACGAGTAAAATTGCCTCGGTTGGGTAAAAAATACAGTTCGCCCACATCATTTTTAAAAGCGTGTAAACTTTCATTGATTTCATCTAGATGTTGATGTGTAAAAGGTTTATACCAAGACACATTATTGTTTCTCCAACTAAAATGAGACGTGTCAGACGGACTAATACCTGCTCCTGTACTGCCCGTTACAGCATTGACATGAATAGCAGTATTTAGTAGGTTGTGCTTCGCTAAAGGTAATAATGCTAATTGAATAGCGGTCGCAAAACAACCCGGATTTGCAATATAATTTGCTTTTTTAATAGCTTCTTTATGTAATTCAGGTAATCCGTAAATGAATTTTTTTTTGTTTAAAACAGCATCTTTTGCTAACCTGAAATCATTACTTAAATCGATGATTTTTGTGTTTGATGAAAATGCGTGTTCCATTAAAAATGAAGTAGAGTTCCCATGGCCTAAGCATAAAAAAACAACGTCAACAGCTAGGTTTACAGTATCCGTAAATTGTAAGTCTGTTAGGCCTAATAAATCTGGATGTGCTGTGCTAATTTTTTTACTAGCTCTAGTAGTACTATAAATAAAATCAATTTTAACTTTCGGGTGTTCTACTAATATGCGAATAAGCTCACCACCTGTATATCCTGAACCACCGATAATTCCTGCTGTAATCATTATAACTTGCTTTATGCCAGAAGCTCTAGGCTTTAGGCTTTTTTAAATTCAACTCTTCAAACTACTAACAGCCCTACTTCCGAGGCGTCAGTGGATTAGTCTTGAGATCTGTCTTTGGGGGCTAGGGGGCTATTAACATGATTATAAATTTTACCTGGATTTGAGAGAATTTTAATAAACCCTTTGGCCTCATCAGCCGTCCAACCTTTATTCATTTCACCATAGCTTCCGAAAGCCGCATTCATTAAATCGTGTTTAGACTTTATCCCGTTTAATCGATATTGAAAAGGGTATAAGCTCACGAAAACATCACCTGAAACATTTTTTTGAGTATCGGTTAAAAAAGTCTCGATATTTCGCATGACTGCATCTAAATAATTTCCTTCATGCAATAACATTCCATAAAAATTACCTAGCTGCTCTTTTTGAAACTGCTGCCACTTACTAAGCGTATGTTTTTCTAATAAATGATGCGCTTTTATAATGATTAAGGCCGCGGGAGCTTCAAAACCGACTCTTCCTTTAATGCCAATAATGGTATCACCAACATGAATATCTCTTCCAATGGCATACTTTGACGCCAAGACTTCAAGCGCCATAATATTCTGCACTGGGCTACCTTTTTTTCCATCAATGGCGACTAATTCGCCTTTTTCGAAGGTTAATGTTAGGTTTGTTGGGTTCTTTTCTTGTAATTGACTAGGGTAGGCGCTATCGGGTAATGCTTTGTCAGAACTTAGGGTTTCTTCACCTCCAACGGAAGTTCCCCAAAGACCTCTGTTTATTGAATATTTTGCCTTTTCCCAGGAGTAATCCACTCCGTTTTCTTTTAAATAGGCAATTTCTGCTTCTCTAGATAATTTATGATCTCGAATAGGCGTAATAATTTTAATTTCTGGAGCTATAATTTGGAAAATCATGTCGAACCGTACTTGGTCATTCCCAGCACCTGTACTTCCGTGAGCAATATGAGTTGCGCCTATTTTTTTGGCATGTTTAACTATTTCGATAGCCTGTACAATTCGCTCAGCACTTACAGATAAAGGATAGGTATTGTTTTTTAAAACATTTCCAAATATTAAGTATTTTACCACTGTTTCATAAAATGTTTGTACGGCATCGATTGAGGTATAGGTACTTGCGCCCAATTGTAAGGATTTTTCTTTTATACTGTCGATCTCTTTATTTGAAAATCCACCTGTATTTACACTTACCGCATGCACTTCAAAACCTTGGTCTTTTGATAAATATTTGGCGCAATAAGAGGTGTCTAAACCGCCACTATACGCTAAAACTAGTTTATTCATTTCTCTTTCTTTTTTAGGAAAAGGGTTTCTTTAATGCTTTTAAGTCTTTTAAAAGCCTTTGTATTTAATTTTTCTTTTACAATGACATTAGTTTTATTTTTTTCTTTTGCTTCAGAATCATAGAGCATTGCAGTACACAAACACATTTTGCGTTCAGTTCTAGTTAAAATATCAAAATTTTTGCATGTTTGGCATCCTTTCCAAAACTCAGGATCATCCGTTAATTCTGAAAAAGTCGTGGGTTTATAACCCAACTCATAATTTATTTTCATTACGGCTAAACCTGTCGTAATTCCGAATATTTTAGCCTCCGGAAATTTTTTTCGAGAAAGTTCAAAAATTCGTTGTTTTATTTGTTTTGCTAGTCCTCTATCTCTATAATCGGGATGTACGATAAGACCAGAATTGGCTACATATTTTTCATGCCCCCAAATTTCTATATAGCAAAAACCAGCAAAATTGCCTTCATCTAAAGCGATAACAGCGTTACCGTTTGAAAGTTTTTTACAAATATAATCAGGAGTTCGTTTAGCAATTCCAGTACCTCGGACTTTTGCAGATTCCGCAATTGTATCACAAATTATTTCAGCGTATTTAAAATGTGATTCGTTAGCAATTAGTATTTCCATTGCCAATGTTATATTTTAAAGTAAAAGTTAATTATAAATTATTTTTGTTTTAGCGGAAATGGACTCACCTATTTCCAAAATATAGCGCACCCTTACGGGCGACGACGTGTAGGTGTAAATGAACGAGCAGGTACAAAAGACCTGTCTAAAGAAGATATGTTATTGGTTTTGTTCATTATAACATCAAAAGTACAAATAAAATTGACTTATTAAGGTTTGATGCCTAATTTTTGTAAAAATGTTACTTTTTGCTATATACAATACTGATTTCGTAAGCCATGTAACTTAAAATTGCTATATACTCAATACATAAAATTCCTAAATGCTCTGTATAACTCGGGTTTGAATAGGCCCAATAGCTTAAGATGACAAAGGCAGACCAAAGTATGGGAAACTTGAATTTAGTAAATAGTGTTAAAAAAACTAGAAATACAAGATACCAAGGATGAACCGTGGCCGATACCAAATAATAAATACAAAGTACCCATAACATTGAAGTTATAAGGAGCGGTAATTTTTGATTTTTCTGGAACCAACTAAAGCATAGGACGATACCAATAATTATGTACGGCGTTATTTTTCCATAACTGACAATTAATTCCCATGGTTTCTTATCAAAATAAAGTACAGCAATTTTTTTAACCACATTGTAGGTACTAGCATTAAACTCAAAATTAGAAAACCATAAGCCTACGGTTTCCGAATAATTAGCAAAAAAATCAGCACTATAAAAGGGGAGTAGTAATAGCAGGGATACTGTGGCTACAATACTATAGAATAAGATGCTTTTTTTTAAGCCCAAGTAGTTCAAAAAAAGAGGAAGAAATAATAGGGGCACTAGTTTTATAGAAATCGAGAAGGCATACAATACCCCAGCCATTTGCCAATTGTTTTTGGATAATAGGTATAAAGACCAAACAAAAAAGAAAAGCATCACACCTTCAAAATGAAGATTTCCGCTAAGTTCTAAAATCACCAAAGGATTTAAGAAATACCAAAAAATAAGATGTGGAGAAAAATTTAGATTTTTCAATAACTTTCTTCCAAAATAAACGATGCCCACATCAGAAAGAATAATACTAAGGCGCATTACAATAACAGAACCTAAAATACTTTTACCACCAAATAGCGCGGCAATAGCAAATATGATTTGATTTAAAGGAGGGTAATTACTATAAAATTTGGGACTCAATTCGCCCATGCCTAATAGCAGTTCTTGGGCATTGTCAATGACTAAATCTGGCTGTAAAATTAATTCGTTGGGAACTTTTAAATACGGATTAATAAAATTACTTACGAGTTCTCCGTCCCAAATAAACCGATAAAAATCTTGCGATAGATTAGGAAGTGTCAACAGAAAAACCAGTCTAAAAAAAACGCCTGACCAAAGAAGAAACTTAAAGTTGAATTTTTCAAACTGAACTATTTTATACGATAAAACGAATAGTCCAGTAAAAAGTACGATGAGTTTTATAAATTCTGTTCGTTGAAAATGATAGGCAATAACATAATAAAACAAGCTGCTTACGAGCATCAAAATGAGAGACATCCTATGCAGTTTGCAGTATTTTAGAAAGGTATTCAACATCTATTTAAAGGGGTTTTCCAGATGGAAAAATAAGAAAATTAAATGGTTTCACCTATCTAGGTTTTGGTATCAGACAAAAACAAAAAAACCGTTCTCTTTTTGAAAGAACGGTTTTACTTTATTTTATTTTGAAAGATTTAAGCTCTCGCGGTAAGGGATTTAAAAAATACAAATCCGAAACCTAAAAACAACATGAAATGGAAGGGAAACAAACCAAAGTCGTTTAAAGGAATTGCGCTGTACATTCCAAATAAGAAATAAATCATCAAAGCAGCCTCCAAAATCATATTTGGCGACAATTTTGTAGCTAAGTATTTATTGGTTTTCCAGCTATCTTTTAAGTTGCTCAAATTAAATTTTGGTGTCCGTACAAATTCACTTCTTTTACCCATATGACCTTCTAAAACTGCAATAGAGTTGTGTAAAGAAAAACCAAGAGCAATAGAAAAAAACGTAAAGAACAACTTAATATAATCTATAAAATTGTCAAAGCTACTGCCTTGAATACTCTTATAAGTAAACCAATAACATACAAATAGGATAATGGTACTTACAATAAAAAAACTGGTTACTTCAAAAATCCACCCTAAATGGCCATAACTGTTTTTTATGTAGAGCATGGGGATGCTTAAAAAGGCAACAATAAATACACATAAAAACATGGAGCTGTTTAAAAGATGCATTACGCCATGAAATTTAGTTTTAAATGGAATGTTCTTAGCAAAGATAACGCTTGAGACCGTTTTTCTGAAATTTTCAGCGCCACCTTTATTCCATCTAAATTGTTGAGAGCGCGCAGCGCTAATAACCACAGGAAGTTCAGCAGGAGTTTCAACATCTTCTAAATACTTGAACTTCCAGTTTTTTAACTGTGCTCTGTAGCTTAAATCTAAATCCTCTGTTAAGGTGTCGCCTTCCCAGTTACCAGCATCTAAAATACATTCTTTACGCCAAATACCAGCAGTACCATTGAAATTGATAAAGTGCCCTTTTGCATTTCTACCTACTTGTTCCAGTGTAAAATGTGCATCTAGCGCAAAAGCTTGAATACGTGTTAAGGTAGAATAATCTCTGTTGATATGTCCCCAACGGGTTTGAACAACACCAATTTCTTCGTCTTTAAAGTAAATTACGGTTTTCTTTAACCAATCGGGGGCTGGTAAAAAATCGGCATCAAAAATAGCAATAAAGTCTCCTTTAGCAATTTCTAAACCTTCTTTTAAAGCACCAGCTTTGTATCCTTGACGGTTAGTTCTGCGGATATGGGTAATATCTAAACCTGTCTCTTTTAATTTTTGAATGTGTATGGCAGTAGCTTCAACAGATTCGTCTGTAGAATCATCTAAAACCTGAATTTCTAATTTACTAGATGGATATTCTATTTTTGCAATATTTTCTAATAAACGATCCATAACGTATTCCTCGTTATATACGGGGAGTTGAATCGTCACAAAGGGTATCTCTTTAGGATCTAAGAGATTGAATTTCGCAGCGGTATCATTTTTTCTTTTGTTGCCTAAGTAGTTGATTAAAAGATTCAACTGCGCAAGGCTGTAGAAGAAGATTAGAACTAATGCGATGCTATAGATAGCAATGATAATGTAAGTAATTGTTAAAGCCATTTTATTTTATACTGTATTTAAAAATCCAACTTAGAATTTTTACGCCTGCAAATATACTACCTTTTATCGTACCTGATACTTTTGATATGCCAATTCTTTTTTTATAACGCACTGGTACTTCGGTATATGTAAATTTCTTTTTTAATACTTTTAACTGCATTTCTACGGTCCATCCGTAGGTTTTATCTTCCATATTTAGCGCCATCAAAGTGTTGTATTTAATAGCTCGGAAGGGACCAAGATCTGTAAAATTAGCTCCAAAAAACAGCTTCATTAAAGAGGTTGCCAGCCAATTTCCGAAAATTTGCTGTGGTGTCATAGCACCATCTTCTCTTAAACTATCTACTCTAGCGCCAATAACCATATCTATATCACTCTTTATGATAGGTGCAACTAATTTAGAAAGTTCTTCTGGGTAGTCAGAATAGTCTCCATCGATAAATACGATGATGTCAGGTTGTTTAGACTTTTGTTCGATGTAATTAATTCCTGCTAAACACGCATAGCCATAGCCTCTGCGGTTTTCGGTTAAAACTGTGGCTCCGGCATTGGCTGCATTTTCAGCAGTTTTATCGGTAGAATTATTATTAACCACAATGATTTCGGAAACAATAGCCGGAATTTCTTTAATTACATGAGCTATAGAATCAGCTTCGTTGTATGCGGGAATGATAACGTTTATTTCAGGCATTACTATTTGTGTCAATCTTAATCAGTTTAAAATGTAAAATTACGAGCTTCTTTTTTTATTCACTAAGGTCATTAAATCAACATCATTCCCCAAGAGTATTTCTGTTGGATTGATTCTGCCTTCTTCTGGACCATTTTCTAATTTTAAAACCCCACGCGGGCATACCGCAGAACAAATACCACAACCCACACAACTAGAACGTACAATATTTTCTCCTTTTTGGGCATACGCTCTCACATCAATCCCCATTTCGCAATAGGTAGAGCAATTTCCGCAAGAAATGCATTGCCCGCCATTGGTGGTAATTCTGAAACGAGACTTAAAACGTTGAACAAATCCTAAATAAGCAGCCAAAGGACATCCAAACCTACACCAAACGCGATTCCCAAAAATTGGATAGAAGCCAGTTCCAATTACCCCGGCAAAAATAGCGCCAATCAAAAGGCTATATAAATTTTGTATGCTTGATGTTTTTATACCGATGACGGTACCAGATGCCGTAAAAAAACTAATTAAAGTAAGTACCGTCATCCCCACTGCAAAAACCAAAACGCCGTGTACAAGCCAACGTTCTACTTTCCAAGAAAATAGCGATTTGCTCGAGTGTTGACGATACGGATCGCCTAATGTTTCGGCCAAACCACCGCAACCACAAACCCATGAACAATACCATCTTTTTCCAAAAAAATAAACCATTACGGGAACGACGATAAGGGTTAGTACAATACCCCAGACTAATATAAATAAGCCTATTCCACCACTATCTAAGAGTGATTTTAAATTCCATTGAAAAAAGAAGTCATAGTCTAACGGAAACGCATTTTTAAAATCATAATAAGGCATTTGCAAACGCACCATAATTTCAGGAATCAAAAAGGCAAAAACAATTTGAAAAAATAAAACGGACGTTGTACGCACCATTTGGTATACATTATGACGGTATTTGATATACATGCGCACTGCCATAACCACCATGACTACACAATACATAAACCCGTATACAAACCAATGCCCGGCAGGATTGCCACTTAAAGCTTCACTTGTTGGGTCTAATAAATAGGTCCAGTTGACTGCATATTCTGAAGCGAAATACAAAACAATGTAAAACGATACTAAAAAAATAAACACCAACCAGGCAATCCATCCTCTGTTGGTAGAATCTTGATGGTAAATATGATCGTTTTTAATACCTTTTTTGCCCAAGGTAACTACTTGAGGCGTAATAAACATAAGGGCACCGATAATACCTAAGCCAAAGGTTAACAACCACATCAGCCCTTTATTATTGACGATAAAACCAGAACCTGATTTTTTACCTATCAAGCTAGCCATATCGCTTGTACTGGTATATATTTTTTTATCGTATTCTTTATTTTCAGTATGTGTTTCGTTCGCAGACTTTAAAGCTTTTGCCACCACAGGAGATAGTTCCTGCATTCCAGAAAATTCCTTATTTACAATATTATCTTTAAGGTTTTCAATAAAAACAGCACTTTTAATATTTTTTTCTTGAACAATTTGCCCTAGGCTATTTTCATTTAAAATAAAGGTACCCAAAAGGGGTAAAACCGTAAAAATAGCTAAGCCTATTAAAAAAATAACTAAGCCAATTTTTTGTATTATTTTCATAAAAAAATTATTTTTTTCATTTCGTTGAAGAAAGAAAATTCTTTGGGGTGAATTTGTTTATTTGTTGTCGCTTCTCGATGGCTAGCTGTCTGTTTTTCGTTTCGGGTTGGTGCGTATTCTAAATAAAAAACCTATCAACCGAAAACTGTATACTTTCAACTACTGGCAAAAATACGTTTCCAGCTTTTTTTCTTGGGATTTATTTGTGTTCCGAATGCGCTGTTGAATTTTTCTACAATGTCATTTTCGTAGTTTTTATAAAACTCGGGATCAAAATTGGCGTCTTTTAAAAATTCCATGACATAAAAAATGTCTTTTTTATCGGTCAACCAACGGTCAAATATTTCGTGACGCATACGAATGCCAAAAGTGTTGATACCTAAAAATTCTTTTGTTTCAGCATCGTAAGCGATAGTGATACAAATATTTTCGGCGCTGTGCCGCCAATGAAAATGGAGTTCAGTTTCTTTTTTATTCCGCTCGCTAAATACCCAGCCGTAGGTTTGATATTCAATATCAAAAAACTTGGCAGAATTAAACCAATGTCCAGGCTGGTAGGCCGTTTTATTTCCACAAATAGTTTGTGCTAGTGTTTCGCCCATCATCCTACCTGTGTACCAAACGGCTTCAATAGGTCTTCTATTGCCAATAGCTTCATGCTGTTCGGCGCAATCCCCAATGGCATAAACATTGTTGATATTGGTCTCTAAAAATCGATTTACTTTTACGCCTTTTCCTAAATCGATTCCTGAATTTTTTAGAAAATCTATGTTTGGTGTTACACCAGCTGTGAGTCCTACTAGGGAGCATTCAATGACATCTCCTTTATCAGTTTTAACTGCTTTAGCATGACCATTTTCATCTGCAATTATTTCTTCTAAATTAGTATCTAAACGCAAATCAATATGATGGTTTAGAATATGTTCATTGATTAATTGTGATTCTCCTGAAGGCAAAACGCCGTTCCAAAAGCTTTCTTCACGGACCAAAAAAGTAACGGGAATATCTCTTGTTCTAAGCATTTCAGCCATTTCAATACCTATAAGTCCACCACCCACAATAACCGCTCTTGTACATACCTTGTTATTAGGGGCATTTTTTTCTAATTGTTCTAAATCTTGTTTGTGATATAAACCTTGAACTCCTTTTAAATCTTGTCCAGGCCATCCAAATTTGTTGGGTTTTGATCCCGTAGCAATAATTAAATCGTCATAACCAATAGTATTTTCGTCTTTTAAGTATAGTTTTTTAGCATGAACATCGATTCTTTCAACAAAGCCTTTTTGTAATTCAATCCTGTTTTTTTTCCAAAACCAATTTTCGTATGGTTGGGTATGCTCAAACTTCATATGACCCATATACACGTACATTAATGCCGTTCTAGAGAAAAAATAGTCGCTTTCAGCCGAAACTATGGTAATTTTTTTGTCGGATAATTTTCGAATATGTCGTGCAGCGGTAACTCCTGCTATTCCATTTCCAATAATGACTACGTGTTCTGGTTCCATATGCTGGTATTGGTAATTTATTTAAAGGTCGTATTTTATTCAAGAACCTTAATGTAAAAAAGATTTAATTTAATTCAGATACCTTATTAATGTACTATTTTTGATAAAAAGTAGTACTATGAAAAAGTTAAGCCTCCTGATTTTATTTCTTATTGAAATGTCGTGTACAAGTCAACAAAAGAAAATCAACGGTGTGAGTTTTGTGGCTTCTCGAGAAGAAGTTGCACAAGAGCATGTACAAGAGGTCGTTAATTTAAACGCGAATCATGCCGCAGTAATGCCTTTTGGTTTTATACGTGATTTAAGTTCTCCTGAATTAAGTTTTGACTCCGATAGGCAGTGGTATGGTGAGACTAAAAATGGCGCCAAACAGTACATTAGCATGCTCCATAAAAATGGTATAAGCGTTATGTTAAAACCACAGATTTGGATTTGGAAAGGTGAGTTTACCGGTAATTTAAAAATGAATACAGAAGCAGAATGGAAAACATTAGAAACCTCATATAGGAAGTTTATTATGACCTATGCTGAGTTGGCGGAAGAAGCAAAGGTTGAAGTATATTGTATTGGAACAGAATTAGAGCAATTTGTGCAAAACAGACCTGATTACTGGATTGAATTAATACGTGATATAAAGAAAATATACCAAGGAAAGTTAACCTACGCCGCGAATTGGGATGAATACGCTAAAACTCCGTTTTGGGAACTTCTTGATTATATAGGAGTGGATGCTTATTTTCCTTTGTCTGATGAAAAGTCGCCCTCGGTAGAGACCTTGAGGAATGCTTGGTTAAAATGGAAACCTGGTTTGGCTAAGCTGTCAAATGAGAAAAATAAACCTATTTTATTTACAGAATATGGGTATAGAAGTATGGATTATACCGCTAAAAAGCCATGGCTTGTAGATCGCAATCAAGAAAATGTAAATCTACAAGCGCAAACCAATGCAACCCAAGCAATTATTCAAGAATTTTGGTCTGAAGAATGGTTTGCTGGTGGATATGTATGGAAATGGTTTATTAATCACAAGCAATCTGGCGGGAAGGATAATAATAGATTTACACCTCAGAATAAGCCAGCGCAAGAAACTATTAAACAACTATATAGCAGTTTTAAGTGAGCTTTCAGGTTAAAATTATATGCTGTAGAAACTCGTAGGATTGCATTTGGAGATTTCTAGATTTTTAACAACCTTTGTCTAAAGCATACGACCATGATTTGTAAGAATAAAACGAAACTATTATTCTTTTCAATTGTTTTGTTAACGACCTGTCAATCAGGTTTTTCACAAGACTCCTTAGCGACCTTTATCGCTAAAGAGGGGGATGGCATTATTTCTGTATTACGACGTGAAGGCCTAGATGTTAAAGCCAATTACCAAAAATTTATTGATTTAAATCAAGATCAAATTAGCAATGGGAGTCTTCTTCAATTGGGTAAAACGTATAAAATACCACAAAGTGAGTTTTCATTTAACAATATGGGCAGGGTAATAAATCTTACTAACCATAAAGAATCTTCTATTTTTGACACTAGGCTAAACAGCTTGTCCAAAAAAGATACTATACTAAAAAATACGGTTTATTATTTGCTTCTAGACAGGTTTGAACCCAATAATTTACAAGTGGTTAAGGCCAATACCAAGGTACGGAAAGATGTAGCTTTAGCCATGTCTAAAGAACTTTTGGAGCAAGGAGCGCGTGTTTTTTTATTTGAGTACAACTTAGATGAGCGTCTAAACTTAGGCGCCTATATTGATGCTATTAATAAGCGATTTTTTATGTTTCGTGGTGCACACCAACGTTTATTGGTTCTTGATATTGACTATGGGCATTTTAATAAAAATGCAACAGTTGTAGTTTCGCATAGTGAGAACAGTAAAGAAGGCGAAAAATTTGCGAAGAGTATTGAAAATATAGTGAAACAAAAAAAGATGAAACTAGCTTCGGCTGCTGAAAAGCAAAGCATCTTTACAGATAAAATTAATCTTTTTATTGCCAACAACGCACTCCCAGCAATGACTTTTGTGAAATTAGAAGGGGCTGTAAAGCGCAACGAAAATGCGGCTTTAGTTAGCACTGAAAAAGATAATTTTATTGCTATACTGACAAAAGGCATACAGGTCGATTATAGTACAATTATACTAGAACATTAGTACCATAAAATAGATTTAGATCAGGATATATAATGCGAATGATTAGTTTTAAAAATAGTTTATTTTTTATAGTTTTTAGCATCAGCTTTTGTGCCGTTCAAGCGCAAGACCTATTAAAAACAGTCACCGCAGAAAAAGGGGATGGTATCTTATCTTTGATCCGAAAACATGGTGCAAACCCCTATGAAGTTTATGAGGATTTTGTAGCCTTAAATATTGACAACCTTAGAGACAGTATTCATTTGTTTGAAGGTAGATCTTATAAAGTGCCCTTTAAAGTTAAAAACGAGGAAGCAAAAGTGGTCACAGAAACAAAAGCGGTTAAAGGCATTTCCTATGATATTTTTGGTAAAAAGTATGCAGAGGTGGTTTCCCAAAGTGATGTTCTAAAAGATGCTATCTATTATTTAATTTCGGGTCATGGGGGTCCAGACCCTGGCGCCATGACAACCTATTTAGATACACCGATTTCTGAAGATGAATATGCCTATGACATCACACTGCGCTTAGCCAGAGAATTAATCTCCCATGGGGCAACGGTATTTGTGATCGTCAGAGATCCGGATGATGGTATTCGTGATGAACGAATATTGGCAATGGACCGTGATGAGGTAGTTTATCCAAATTTAGAAATTCCTCTAAATCAATTAGCCCGACTTAAACAGAGAGTCGATGCTGTGAACGAATTGTACCAACAGAATAAGGGTAAGTATCAACGTTTAATTGTTACCCATGTAGATAGCAGAAGTGTAGGGCAGAATATTGATGTTTTCTTTTACCATCATGAAAATAGCAGTAACGGTAAAAAATTAGCAGAAAGTATCCACACCACTTTTGAAACTAAGTACAAAAAATACCAACCGAACAGAAATTACTCAGGTACTTTTAAAGATAGAACAGCGCTCTATCTGGTACGTAAAACGCATCCTGCCATGGTGTTTATTGAGATTGGAAATATCACCAACGTAAAAGATCAACGCAGAATTTTAGATCCGGATAATAGACAGGCCTTAGCCAAGTGGATCAGTGAAGGGGCTATTTTAGATTTTGAACAGCAGTAGTCTTAATTCAATACGGTAGTTGATGCCTAAATTAATATGGCTTAAACAGCTATATTTCGTCTGTAATAGTCGTGTAGTTTTTCTGGGCTTGCTCCTAAATAATTTTTAAGATGTATCATTCCAAAATGATATTGTAAACGCAGTTCACCTTTTTCTCGATACTTTCTAGCCGACGTCTTTACGTGAAATGGCAATATGGTAAAAGAGGTTATTTTATAGAGTCTTCCAATAAATTCATTGTCTTCGTAAATGGTATAATTTTCATTAAAACCATTGGTTTTTAGGAACAAGTCTTTGGTGATAAAAAGGGATTGATCGCCACCTCGACATATTTTGTAATTTAACCTGGTAAACCAAGCAAAAAAGTTCAAAAAACGACTATTACTATCAAATTTCATTTGAAAACAACCTACCTGATTTCCATTTTCAGTGGCGCTTATGATTGTTTTATCAAAATTCTTGGGCGGAAAGGTGTCTACATGCAAAAAATATAAAATAGCATGTTGCGCCAAAGCAGCACCGCGATTTAATTGTATAGCTCTTCCTTTTTCTGAACGAATTACCTTTGCGCCATGTGCAAGAGCTATGGCAATCGTATCATCTGTGCTTCCGCCATCAACAATGATAATCTCATGTGAAGCGTTCGATTCGTAATTTTCCTTCAAATAGGGAAGTAGCGTGCCAATGCAATCTGCTTCGTTGAAAACAGGAATAATAATACTTATGTTAGGTTTATTTTGTTTCATTTAGCCGCCAATCGTAGTCGATGAAGTCAATTTTCGCCTCATTTCTTATTTTAATTTTACTATAAGACTGCACATAATTTACGATAGATCCATTTTCGGTAAAATCACCCTTAAACCATTTAAAAATATGGGATATGTTTATTTTTTCATTGGCAATTACATTGCGTTTAGGATCGTTAATGAAATCAATGGTCGCATTTTGAAGCTGTGTTTCTAATTTTGAGCTTACAAAAGCTTCGTTAAGCAACTTTGGGCATGAATAAGAAGCGCAATTTATAGCAAAATGAATACGGGGTTCGTTCATTTTTCGGAGTACTTTGTGTTCGATATCTCCTAATGAATATAGTTTTGTCCCTACTTTAATCCATTCTTTATCCCAAGGCTTTTTAATGTCTTTTATACTTTTAATAGGATAATTTTCTAAAATTAATTTAACCGTTGCCGCGTTATACAGATTTATAAAATAGGCCAGTTTTTCTGATGTACTTGAAGTTGCGTTAGGTTCGGATTGTGCTAGATTTGTCAAATACGCATCGAGTGCTTTTTCATCCTTTTTAAAAGCTTGGTAATTTACATTGCCATCATTATCAACGTATTTTTTTAAAAGTTGATTCCATTGGGAATGGTCTGCAAGCCCCGAAAAAGAATCAGAATGAGGTATACTTTCACTTTCCCATGGAAAGGAAAAAAACAAAAGCATCCATATATTTACAATAATAAGCTTCATAGTACTATTTTATAATACCAAGTTAGTATCCACTTTCAACAAAAGCTTACAATTGTTTTAATAATTCTCTAAAGAGTTTAACCATTTTAGGCTCGGTTTTTTCGGCTACTGCAATAATTTCTTGAACATTTACAGGCTTTAAATTGTCGGGATCACATTCATCGGTGAGAACAGAGATCGCTACAACAGGGAGGTCTAAATGATTAGCGACAATAATTTCAGGAACAGTACTCATGCCAACAGCATCAGCGCCTAACAATTTAAGCATTCGATATTCTGCTCTTGTTTCTAATTGAGGGCCAAGAACAGAAACATACACTCCTTGTCTAAGCGTAATGTTTTCTTTTTCAGCGATGGCTAGTAATTTCTTTCGCATGTCTGTATCATACGGATTACTCATGTCAGTGAACCTTGATCCAAATTCACTTACATTTTTAAAAGCTAAAGGAGAAGCACCTTGTAGGTTAATATGATCTTCAATCAACATCATATCGCCTTTTTTCATACTTAAGTTGATGGCTCCAGATGCATTAGAGATTAATAACTTTTTAATCCCGAGCTGGTGCATTACCCGAATTGGATAAGTTACATCCATTAAATCATAACCTTCGTACATGTGAAAACGTCCTTGCATGACCACGACTTTTTTGTTTTGAAATGTACCATAAATAAGTTTTCCGCTATGAAATTCTACGGTAGCTAAAGGAAAAAACGGAATGTGGTTATAATGAGCTTCAATGGTGTTTTCAAGTTCATCTACTAATTTTCCCAAACCGGTACCTAAAACGATACCAATTTCAGGGCTTTCAAAACCTTTGCTTTTTAAGTAGTCTGTAGATTCTTTTAATTGTTTTTTAGTCATTTTTATACTTTTTTAAGAAAGGTTTAAACGCCGAAATGTTTTCAATGTCTTCATAATAGTCAACATCGTTTCTGGTGTCTAAAAGTATTGTATTTTTATTTTTTAAATCGTTTAATGTAGCCTTTAAAACGGTTTCGGTTCCCCATTTTTTATTTTTAAATACACTGGGCTGAAGGGTTTTCATTCCCAGTAGGTAATAACCGCCATCTTCCGCTGGGCCAATGACAACATCGGTATTGTTAAGTTGGGAAAAGGCATTTTCTAGGTCGCCTTCACTTAAATCGTACATATCACTACCAATAACAATAATTTTTTCAAATCCGGCTGCAAAACCCTCTTGAAAAGCATGGGCCATTTTCACTCCCAAATCACCATCGCTTTGTAATTTTTTTTGGTATATGGTAGCATCCCAGATATCATCTTGCCAAATAGTTTCAGAGTAGTACACTGATTTTGCGACTTTCAAATTTTTGGTAATGCGCACGGTATGTTGAAGTAAAAATTGGTAGATATCTAGTGCTGTTTGATCGCCAACTGTCGCTGCTAATCGCGTTTTGCACTTGCCAAGCTCAGGATTTCTAGTAAAAATAAGGAGTAAGTTTTTAGAGGACACAAGATAGAATTTAAGTTTTAGTACTTATCCAATGCTTCGGATCAGAAGATTTTTTTGTATCAAAATAGCTTATCGGTCAACTTTCTCTCCTTTGGTCAAAAGTTTACCCCAATATTTATTAAAGGTGTGTACTTTGGTGGTGGTATTTCCATCAATGTCAAAAATGGGATAGTCTCTTTCAACCCATTCAAAAATGCCACCGTATAAATTTTTGACATTCGTAAAACCTTCGGCAATTAATTTTTCACCAATATTTTCCGAACGCACCCCAATTGAACAGTAGACTACAATGGGCGCATTTTTATCTGTTAGGCTTAAATTTGCGATGTTAAAATCATGATACCCCACCCAAATTGCATTTTTAAGGTGGCTTACCTCAAATTCCTCTTTTTTTCGGGTATCTAAAATAATACTATGCTCAGCTGAATATAAAGCTTCAACGCTAATATATGAGACGGTATTTTTATTCCACTTTTCAAGTGTTTTTTCAATGGTTCTTTGTCCGTTTGAGAAATTCGAAAATGAAAAAGCTAAAAAAAGAAAGATACTATATTTCATGGTATTTTAAAAAATAGATAACAAAGATACCGATTTGTAGACTGTAATTCAAAGCAACATATTTCTTATATTTAAGAGTTGTAAAAAATTTTTAAAATCATATAAACGCGATGGTAAAAAAAATATTTGTTTTAAGTATGGCAGTGTTTTTTTCTTGTAATCAGAAAAAAGAAAAGAATACGGTAGAAATTCAGTCTATCAAAAACGAAAACGAAGAAAGCTACAGACCTCAATATCATTTTACGCCATCAGAAAAGTGGATGAATGATCCTAATGGGTTAGTGTATCATAAAGGCGTATATCATTTATTTTATCAATATTATCCTGATGATATTGTTTGGGGTCCCATGCATTGGGGTCATGCAACTAGTAAAGATATGATCTATTGGGATAGAAAACCAATAGCCTTGTACCCAGATAAAAATGGTTATATATTTTCTGGGAGTGCTGTAATTGATTTTGAAAATAGTTCTGGTTTTGGATCTAAAGAAAACCCTGCTTTAGTAGCTCTTTTTACATATCACAATATGGATGGAGAAAAGGCAGGCAGAACAGATTTTCAAACTCAAGGAGTTGCTTACAGTTTAGATAATGGAGAAACATTTAAGGTTTATGAAGGAAATCCTGTCATAAAAAATGAAGGAATGAAAGATTTTAGAGACCCAAAAGTTTTTTGGAATGAAAAAAACAAGTCTTGGACGATGCTTTTAGTAGCTGGGAATCATTTGCAAATTTGGCAATCTAAAGATTTAATAGGTTGGAAGAAAGTAAGTGAATTTGGCAAAAACCAAGGTGCTCATGGCGGAGTTTGGGAGTGTCCTGATTTATTTCCTCTGAAAGTAGAAGGTGAAAGTGAAGAAAAATGGGTATTGTTAATTAGTATTAATCCAGGAGCGCCAAATGGGGGAAGTGGCACTCAATATTTTGTAGGTGATTTTGATGGCACAACATTTACATCAAAACAGGAAAATATAAAATGGCTTGATTGGGGCACCGATAATTATGCAGGGATCACGTATAATAATACGCCAAATCAAGAGCGAATTTTTATAGGCTGGATGAGCAATTGGTCTTACGCTCGTGATACGCCAACCAATACATGGCGAAGTGCTATGACAATACCAAGAAATTTATCTTTAAAAGAAATAAACGATGAATATCAATTAATAAATTACCCTATCGATAACTTTAAAAACCTTCTTGAAAATGCCATAACAAAAACTGTAGAATTAAAACCACAGGCTGAGGAAGCTGTAGTGTATGATCATTTCAACCAAACTCAAATTACGTTTACGACAAAGGCCAGAGATTTTAAATTAAATTTTAAAAATAATTTTGGCGATAATTTATTGCTTGAAATGAATGGAAAAGAAAACACTTTTATCCTTAATAGAGAAAAGTCTGGAAAAGTAGATTTTCAAGAAGATTTTGCATCAATTCAAAAAATGCCTATTGGCCATCTGCCAAAAGATTTAATAGAAGTTAAAATTTTAATGGATTGGTCTTCGATAGAAATTTTTATCAACAAAGGACAGTATGTAATGACAGCTCAATTATTTCCCAACGAAAATTACTCTCAGCTAAATTTTGTAAACACCTCAGAAGCAGATGTAATTTTTAATGAGATTAAACTTGAAAAAGTAAAAAGTATTTGGAAGTAAAAACAAAAAAACCCGAACATTTCTGTTCGGGTTTTTAATGTGGTGCCTCCAGGAATCGAACCAGGGACACATGGATTTTCAGTCCATTGCTCTACCAACTGAGCTAAGGCACCAACGCTTATTAGCGGCTGCAAATATAATTTCAATTTTGCGATATCCAAACAAAAATGAAAAAAAAGCGAAATGTTTTTTATCATTTTTGCAACTTTGTAAAATGAACCTAGTAATAGACGCAGGAAATAGTTTTGTTAAGGTAGCTGTTTTTAAGGGAAATAGCCTCTTGAATGACGAACAATTTGAGCTTTCTGAATTTGTACTTCGGATCAAAAATATTTTTAAAAAATATCCAAATATCAACCATGCTATAGTCTCTTCGGTAGGGTCTGTAACCGATAAAGAGCTTAAAGTACTTAAACTTTTCTGTAAAGTACATCAGTTGAGTCATGCATCTAAAGTTCCTTTTAAAAATTCATATGCCACTCCACAAACGCTGGGAGTGGATAGAATAGCCTTGGCATGTGCAGCATTTTATCATAATCCAAAGGGGAATAGCTTAGTCATAGATGCGGGAACTTGTATTACCTACGATATGGTAAATGATTTTGGAGAGTATTTAGGCGGTGCTATTTCGCCTGGGTTACAAATGCGATACAAGGCTTTGTACCAACAAACTTCAAAACTACCTTTACTAGAACCAGAAAAAGAGGTGAATCTTATTGGAAATACAACAAATTCAAGCATTCATAGTGGTGTTATTAATGGTGTTTTAGCTGAAATTAATGGGCTGGTAGACCTGTACAATCAGCGTTTTAAAGATTTAACAGTTATTTTAACAGGTGGTGATGCCCTATTTTTGTCAGAACGAACAAAAAATACCATATTTGCGAATCCAAAATTTCTCCTTGAGGGATTAAATTACTTATTGGAATACAATAAAAAGTAAATGATTAGAAAATTAGTAGTTGTAATAGTCGCTTTTGCCTCTTGGGGGTTAACGGCGCAAAGCGGAAGTTCATCTCCTTACTCTTATTTTGGTTTAGGTGATATTATAGCCTCAGGTACTGTAGATAATCAAATGATGGGTGGTATAAGCATGCATGCTGATAGCATACATATAAACTTAAAAAATCCTGCGGCTTACAGCCAGCTAAGATTAACCACATATGCTGCGGGAATATCGCATAAGCGTTTAGGATATACTAGCGCAACGAGTAAGGAAAACTCTACCTTAACAAATTTGGATTATCTATCTATAGGCGTTCCGTTAAGTAGTCGCATGGGTATGGGTTTTGGCCTAATGCCATTTTCTTCTGTGGGGTATAATATAGAATCAAGCACCACTGACGCCAATGAAACAACCTTAAGTAATGAATATTCCGGAGACGGAGGTTTAAATAGGGTTTATTTGTCTTTAGGATATAAGATCCTCGAAAATTTGAGTGTTGGTGCCACAGTTAATTATAATTTTGGAACCATCAATAACAGAAGAGTTCAGTCATCATCAGACGTTCAATTTGGAACTTTAGATAGAAGAGAGTCAAAATTAAGTGGGTATGACTTTAATTATTCTTTAAATTACACGCCTAAGCTAAATGATAAATACAGGTTGTATTCTTCTTTAGCCTTTGATACCCAGGTGAATCTCAATGCTGAGAATCAGCAATCATTAGGCTCCTTTTCAAGGATAAACGGACAAGAAATTGAAGTTTTTGAAGTAGATTTGCAGGCAGAGGGTTTAAATAGGGCAGATGTGAGAATACCAACGATAGCTACATTGGGTCTTGGAATGGGTGAGGATTTAAAATGGTTTGTGGGGGCAGAGTATAGTTTTCAATCCTTAACAGACTATAAAAATGATTTCTTTCAAGTAGACAATTTACAATACGGCGAAGCAAGTACTTTTGCTGTTGGAGGGTACTATATTCCTGATTATTCTTCATTTACAAACTACTTTAATAGAGTAGTTTACAGGGCTGGTTTACGTTATGCGGATACTGGAATGGTAATTAATAATGAATCAATAAACGACTTTGGCATAACTTTTGGAACTGGATTACCGTTGAAGGACTTTTCTAATCTGAACATAGGTTTTGAGTTTGGTCAGAGAGGAACTATTGACGCAGGACTGATAAAAGAAAATTATTTTAAATTTAATATTGGACTATCTTTAAATGCAGAGTGGTTCTACAAACGAAAAATTAATTAACCGTTAAATACTAGATCATGAAAAAGAGAATTTATATCGTAGCTATGTTGCTTTTTGGGTTTACGGGGGGTGCAATAGCACAAGCCAACCCAGAATGCCCTACAAACTTATCCATAGTGCATGAAAATGTGAAGGTGAAAAACTATGAGGCTGCTTTCACGCCTTGGAAAATGCTGTACACCACATGTCCAGATTTAAATAAAGCCATTTATATCTACGGTGAAAGAATTTTAAAGTTTAAAATTGAAAAATCAGCCGGTGCGGAAAAAACTGGTTTCATTAATGATTTAATGGGTCTTTATGATGCAAGTATTAAATACTTTCCAAAAGATTTTACAGTAGCGGGTATTGCCATCGATAAAGCCTTGTTGATGAATGATGAAAAAATGGGTTCTGATCAAGAAATCTATGATGTTTTACATAATGGTTTTACAGTAGACAAAGATAATTTTGGGAATCCAAAAGCGTTATACTTGTATTTTTCACTACTCGTAGATTTACATAAAGCAGGTGCAAAAGATTTGCAAGAAGTTTTTGATACCTATGATAACGTAACGGAGCAAATTTCTGTTGAAAACAAAAAATTAACAGATAATATCGAAAAGTTATTGCCAAAAGAAGATGATGGGACTATTACGGCAAAAGAGAAAGGAAGATTAGCAGCGTACACTCAAAACTCAGGAATTTATGGTAGTATAGAAGGTAGTATTGATGCTAAACTAGGAGCTTTAGCGGATTGCTCTAATTTAATACCCCTATACGAAAAGAGTTTCGAAGATAAAAAAACAGATATCACTTGGTTAGAAAGAGCATCAAGCAGAATGTACAACAAAGAATGTACAGATGATCCTATGTTTAAAAAAGTTTTAGATGCACAATTGGCGTTAAAGCCTACAGCAGATTTGTATGTGTATTTAGGTGGATTAGAAAGTAAAGCTGGGAATAAGAGTTCAGCATTATCATACTTTACTAAAGCTATAGATTTAGAAACCGATAAATTTAAAAAGTCTAACTTATTGTATAAAGTAGCCACCGATTTTTCTAGAAGTGGCAGTAAGTCTAACGCTAGAAGCTATGCTCAAAAAGCTTTAGATGCAAATCCTTCAAATGGTAAGGCTTATTTATTAATTGCTAGTTTGTATGCCAGTAGTGCTAATGATTGCGGTAGCACTAGTTTCGAAAAGCGTGCTATGTATTGGAAGGCTGCAGATGTTGCTCGCCAAGCGGGAAGAGTAGATCCTTCATTAGCCAGCAGATCGGCTAGAGCCGTAGAGAGTTACATGTCTAAAGTACCCTCTAGAGAAATGATTTTTAGTGAGAATATGGCGGGTAAAACGGTGACATTTAACTGCTGGGTAGGTGGCAGTGTAAAGGTTCCTAGTTTGTAATATGAAGCTATTTCATATAAATAATTTTAAAAGCATTGCTGTAGTTTGCGCTACAGCAATGCTTTTTTTGGCTTGTGCCGACGAGTACAGTAAAACGGGTGACGAATTAAAAAAGAAACTGTATCCTCAGTGGACTGCCGAAAATTATAAGCTTGTTTATACTGAAATACCTGAGGTTACACTTGCAGAGCAAATAGCTGAAACAAAAAAATTGGTAGTGCTCACCGGAGCAATAAGTGAAAATTTTGAGAATCTCGCTTTTCCATACATCACGTTTCCAAAAGGCTTAAAAATCGATTATTTTGATAAAGAAGGGAATAAAAGTGTAATTTTGGCAGATTACGGAATTATTTATTCTGGAACTGACATCATAGATTTAATAGGCAACGTGATTATAGAGATGCAAGACGGTAAAAAGTTAGAAACGCCACAGCTCTATTACGATCGTGCAAATAAATGGATTTTTACGCAAGAAAAATTTAAATTTTCTGACGAAAAAGACGGTACCTTAATTCATGGTATGGGAATGGATTTTAATGAAGATTTTACGATTTTAAATGCGCATAAAACCGGAGATGGTTATAAAATTATTAAAGACGAAATAGATGACTAAATTTTTTAAATACACCGAATATATATATTTAATTATCGGGTTTTTATCGCTCAATGTTATTTATACCAATTGGAGTAGCGACAAGCAAAGAGCTTATTTGTTTATATTTTTTGCAGTAGTATCCTTCGGTATGTTTTTGTTTAGACGAAACTATCGCATAAAATTCGAAAAACACAAACAAGATAATAAAGAGTAATCTTGGGACTATCAATTGTTATTATTATTGGCTGCTTGATTTTATCTGCCTTTTTTTCAGGGATGGAGATCGCCTTTATTTCTGCAAATAAAATTCATATTGAAATTGAAAAAAAACAAGAAGGTTTTTTAGCTAAAGTATTAACAAGACTTACCAAAAAACCATCGAAGTTTATCGCCACCATGCTTATAGGTAATAATATTGCCTTGGTCGTGTATGGCCTGTATATGGGTGACTTGCTCATGAATTGGTTTTTGAGTTATGGCCCATCAAATAGTACCTTGGTAACGGCACTCTTAACCGATTTTAGTCTAATAGCACAGACGGTAATTTCAACGATAATTATATTGCTGACTGCGGAGTTTTTGCCTAAAGTGCTCTTTCAAATATATTCAAACACTTTACTAAAAATACTGGCTTTACCTGCCTATATTTTTTATATTCTTTTTTCATTTATCTCAGATTTTGTGATTAAAATCTCTGATATTATTTTAAAGGTGTTTTTTAAAACCGACGGTGATGAAGTACAATTGGCCTTTAGTAAAATAGAATTAGGCGATTATATTACAGAGCAAATGGAAGCGGTAGAAAAAGAAGATGAAGTAGATTCTGAGATCCAGATTTTCCAAAATGCTCTTGAGTTTTCGGCTGTTAAAGCACGCGAAGTTATGGTGCCTCGCACAGAAATTGAAGCGGTCGAGCTTCACGAGACACCAAAAAGTTTAATAAAAAGGTTTTCTGATACGGGCTATTCGAAAATATTGATTTATAAAGACACTATTGATAATATTATTGGTTACGTGCATTCTTATGAACTTTTCAATAAGCCTAAGACGATTAAAAGCATTTTAATGCCGGTTGAGTTTGTGCCGGAAACCATGTTAATTAGTGATATTTTGAGCAACCTTATTAAAAAACGAAAAAGCATGGCGGTTGTTTTAGACGAATATGGCGGAACTTCCGGAATCATGACCGTTGAAGATATTGTAGAGGAGCTTTTTGGTGAAATCGAAGATGAACATGATTCAACCGATTTAATTGAAGAAGAAATCGATTCGAAAAACTATAAGTTTTCGGCACGTTTAGAAGTCGATTATATCAATGAAAATTACAGGTTAGAGCTTTCAGAAAGCGACGAATACGGAACATTAGGAGGGTTAATTGTTAATGAAACCGGGGAAATACCGGATAAGGATGCTCAGATCAAAATAAATAATTATTTATTTACTATTCTTGAAGTTTCGAGCACGAAGATAGATTTAGTGGCCCTTGAAATATTAGATAAAGATTAGAAATACTTCCTAATTAGTCTTAGGGGTACAATTCTATATTTGCTTTTAGGTTCAAGGCGTTTTTAGCCTTAGCTAATTAAAGTTAGCGGAAGTATCCTGATTAGTGAACTAATTCATTTTCATCTATAAAAGTCCTCAAGGCTTGACTTCATGCCTAATACCTTGGGTATGAGATGGGAATAAATTTAGGATTCAGTGTCCTATGGTTTCTTGATATCGATACTCTTTTAAGGCTTGTGTTTAAATTTTATTTTTGAACGCCTTAGCTTCCTTTTTTAGTACTAAAATTCACTTCCTGCAGGTTTATAATCTTCTGAAAAACAATTAGGTAGTTCTTTTTATAGGCTTGTTTTTTTTATTTTGACGACAGTTCACTACAAACCAAAGTGTTAGCGTAACTGTACAGGGGTATTTTCTATTTTTCGTGCAGTAAATATTATAAAATTTTTGTCTTTAGTATTTAAAAGAAAAATGGTAATTTCGTGCGCTGATATAAAATAGTAATATAGAATGGCAATTTTAGATAAAATTAGAAAGCAAACAACCATATTGATTTTAATCATAGGTTTAGCATTATTTGCATTTGTAGTATCTGGTATCTTTAGCGCAGATTCCTTTTCAGGGAATAAAGCTGGTTCCGCTATTGCAGAAATCAACGGTAATGAAATTTCTATAGATGAATTTAGAGAAAAGGTTGAAATAGCAACTCGTAACTACGGTCCTAGCGCTACAGCAATGCAAGTGGTGAATAATGTATACGACCAAGAAGTTCGAAATGCGATTCTAGAGGAGCAATTTAAGGCTTTAGGAATTACAGTAGAACAAGATCAAATTGTAGATTTCTTAAGATCAAATCCTCAGTTTTCACAAATGCCTCAGTTCTTAAATGACAATGGGGTTTTCGACGAAACAAAGTTTATTTCGTACATCGCTGATTTAAAAGAAAATAACCCACCAGCTTATCAGGCGTGGTTACAGAACGAAAAAGATATTATTCGTGCTGCAAAGGAGCAAATTTATTTCAACTTAATTAGATCAGGTGTAGGAGCTACTTTAAAAGAAGGAGAATTAGACTATAAATTTGCGAATGACAAACTAGATATTAGCTATGTAAGAGTACCTTTTACCGCTATAGCCGATAGTACCGTTGCCGTAAGTAAAGCTGAAATTGAAACCTACATAAAGGCACACAAAGAAGATTTTAAACAAGAACAGAGCAGAGATATTCAATTTGTATATTTTGAAGAAAAGGCATCTGTAGGAGATGAAAATTCTGTAAAAGAAAATATCACAGCACTTTTAAATGACAAAGAGGTCTTTAGTGAAGCTAAAGACACAACCGAAGTGATAAAAGGATTTAGAAATACAAGCGATATGGCGGTATTTTTAGATCTTAATTCTGATATGAAGTTCGATACCGTTTACAAACCAAAATCGAGCTTACCAGTAAAATTTGCAGATACAATTGCACAATTAAATGTTGGAGAAATTTTTGGACCTTACCGTGATGGTAATATGTTTAAGGTAACGAAGCTAACAGGAAAAAAGGCTAATGGCAATGTTAAAGCTAGTCATATCTTAATAAAATATAAGGACTCTCAAAGTGCTGACGAGACAACGACGAGAACAAAAGAAGAAGCCGAGCAAATGGCAAAGGAAATTTTAGTTGAAGCTAAAAAATCGGATGTCAATTTTGCTGACTTGGCAAAAGAAAAATCTGAAGGGCCTTCTGCACCAAGAGGTGGAGATTTAGGGTTTTTTCAGGAAGGTGCTATGGTAGCTCCATTTAATGATTTTGTTTTTAGCAATAGCACGGGTTCTATAGGATTGGTAGAAACTGATTTTGGCTTTCATATAGTGAAAGTAGAAGAAAAGCAAGATGTTTATCAAATAGCAAACCTAGTTAGAGAAATTGAGGCCTCTGAAACAACTACAGATTTATTGTTCCAAGACGCAACGAAGTTCGAAATGGAATCTATTGATGGTAAAAAAGTATTTTCAGATTTAGCTGCAGAAAAAAATTATGTGGTAAGACCGGTAAATAAAATTAATCCTATGGATGAAAATTTACCAGGACTTTCTGCACAACGCAGTATCGTTCAATGGGCATTTAATGAAAACACTGAAAAAGGAGATATCAAGCGTTTTGACTTAAATAACGGCTATGCTGTTGTTCAATTAGTAGCAAAATATGAAAAGGGCTTAATGACTGCTGAAGATGCTTCTGCAACGGTATTGCCTATATTGCGTAAAAAGAAAAAAGCAGAGCAAATCATAGCTGCCAACAAAGGAAAGTCTATGGATAATTTTGCTTCAAGTAATAATGTTTCTGCTGCTACAGCTACCGCTTTAACGGTAAAAGCTGCAACCATTCCAGGTGCAGGGAATGAACCTGCCATTGTTGGTGCCGCCTATGTTTTAGGGGAAGGTAAATCTTCAGGCTTGCTAGAAGGAAATACCGGAATTTATATGATTAGTGTTACCAAAAAAACCGAGGCTCCTAAGCTAGATAACTACAGCACTTTTGCAAATACGCTAAAAAATGCAAAGTCAAATTCAATATATTCTTCATTATTTGAAGCGCTAAAATCAGGTGCAGAAATTGAAGATAATAGAGCTATTTTCTACTAGTAGCTCCATAGACCGAACGACTTAAAAAAGCCTCCATTAGGAGGCTTTTTTTATGGGTGTATTTTTTAAGTATATTATTTGTGATAAACAAGAGCTAATATTTTATATTACGCTAGTTATGCTGCCATCACTTGCTTTTTTAGTAGTGATGGGTAAAGCTTTTAAAGTACCATTTCTGCATAAGGTAAAACAGTCGTATAGCCTTTATCCTTAAAATATTTCGGCGTATTTTCAGCTCCGACAGCCATAATAAAATCACCGCCCCAAGCCCCTAAACTTTTAATAGCCCCATTAAAATCGCTAAATCGTTCTTGCTGTATAGGAGTTTTATGCAGTACGGCACCAACTAAAACTTCATGTGCTACAATAAGCTGTTTAAATAGATCAATATTTTTACAAGAACAGATTTCTTTGGTAAGCGATGTTATTTTTGAAATGAATGTTTGGGTATCAAATGCTGCTTTTCGATAGCTGTTAATACCGTCTCTACTATTTTGTTTTGTGTTGAGGTGTATAAAGTAAATAGCATCTAGAAAATTAGGCGTAAATGGTGCTTCAGTAACCAAAGGTTTTTTTTCTAACACTTGGTACGTAATGGGTTGCTTATGCTGCGCACAGGCTATGTCATAACCACTGCCGGTAAAGGCATTCCACAGTAAGGTAAACGGATTAACTTCTGCCCATTGAGCAAGGTTGTTTAACAAGGTAGAGGAGGAGCCCAAGCCCCAATCTCTGGGAAAGTCTAAATAGGTATGTACCTCATACCCGACATTTTCAGACAGAAAACTAGCGTTTAATTTTTGAGCTTCTATAACTATTTTCTGAAGCGTTTTCGCTATTTGGCGATCAGTGGAAGATACTATTTCTAATGTTTTACTGTCAAAAAGTGCTTCGAACCATATTTTAGATTGATAGTCAAAACTTTTCCATACTATTTTTTTTGTGGTGTTTTGGGTAAGTACAAGTGATTGACCATACCTTGTTGGCACGGCTAAGGCAAGAGCCCCGTCGAGAACGGCATATTCTCCAGTGAGTAATAATTTCCCGTTGCTGTAGAACTTTTTTGTCATTATTTATGGCGTAATTGAGCTAAGGCTTCTACAACGGCACTGTGGCTTACCGTATGCTTTTTAAAATAGTCAATCAAGGCTATTTTTTCACTTTCAGTAGCTTCAAACTGATTTAGAATATTCATCAAGTGCATTTTCATGTGCCCTTCTTGAATTCCCGTAGTCACCAAAGAACGAACAGCGGCAAAATTTTGAGCAAGACCGGCTACAGCCGTAATTTTCATTAATTCTTGAGCTGATGGTTTTTGTAATATTTCTAAAGCTAATTTTACCAGAGGATGTAAAGAGGTTAAACCGCCAACCGTGCCCAAGGCTAGTGGTACTTCAATCCAAAATTTAAAAATACCATTTTCAATACTCGCGTGCGTTAAGCTTGAGTAGTTGCCATTTTTTGCAGCATAGGCATGCACTCCAGCTTCTACAGCTCTAAAATCATTACCTGTGGCGAGTACAACCGCATCAATCCCATTCATGATTCCTTTGTTGTGGGTTACCGCTCGAAAAGGTTCAGCTTTGGCAATTTCAACCGCTCTAAGTATTTTTTTTGCAAAAACTTCAGGCGCTATATTTTTGTCTTCGTTTAAATCTTCTATGGGGCAACTCACTTCGGCTTTTACAATACAGTTCGGTACGTAATTGCTTAAAATACTCATCACAATGTCTAAGGTCTCCTTATTTTGAGTGTTCAAAGCACTGTCATCAAATTCTCTTCTCAGCGTTTTTGAAAATTGCTCTAAACATGTATTTATAAAATTGGCGCCCATGGCATCTTGTGTTTCAAAGGTGCAATGCAATTGATAGTAATTTTTTAATTCCTTCGTTTTGTTTCTGAGCTCAATATCTAAAATGCCTCCTCCTCTTTTTTCCATGTTTTTAGTAAGCAATGCAGCATCCATTTTCAAAATGGGCTTTAATTGCTTAAAAAAAGAAGTTATTTGATCAGCATCACCGTCATACATAAAATGAACTTGACCTACTTTTTCAGTATTTAGAACCTGCGCCTTAAATCCGCCCCTGGTCAACCAAAATTTTGCAGCTTTACTTGCTGCGGCAACTACCGAACTCTCTTCAATCACCATTGGAATAGCGTAGAGTGAATCGTTAATTAAAAAATTAGGAGCTATCCCGAAAGGCAAATAGTAGTTGGTAATTGTATTTTCTATAAACTCGTCATGAAGCTTTTGAACCTTAGCATCCGTATTCCAATAACGTTCCAGAAGGGTAGTGGTATGCGCTGTATTTGAGGTATAATTCTCAGCAATCCATTTAATTTTTTGATCTTTAGTAAGCTTTGAGAATCCTTGTATAGGCGTAATCATATATTGTTTTATTTCAAGTGTCAAAGATACTGAACTCGTATAAATTTTTTGTTTGTAAGCAAAACTTTTAAATTTTTGGCTTTACTGCCACTCATTTGAAAACCAGCCCTGCTGCTATACAGTGCCAAAAGACATAAATTTTAGTGTTGCATGAGCTAAGAACTGTAAGACATTTTTTTTAGGTTCCCTTTTAAGGCTCTTTTTAGGGCTCTAGCTAGCGCGCAACCATCAAGCCTAAGCTGTGAAATAATCTTATGCATGAATTGGTGTGTTTTTCTTTATAAAAGTTTATTTTTATCTCAAATTATAAATAAAAACTTTTTTTTTAGTCTCACTCGTAAAATTAGTCTCCAGCATATTTCTAAATTGACTTCTTTTTCTTGTAAACCTTATCGAATAACATGAAAAAAATTCTATCCTTTTTCCTTATTGTAATTGCTATTAGCCTAAGTGCTCAGGCCCAGAATAAACCAGTGTCCCTCGAAGAAATATGGAATGGCACGTTTAGAACTGAAGGCTTAGATGCCTTGCGTTCACTGAATAACGGAACGCAATACACTGTTTTAAATTTTGATAGAAATACCCGAACTTCTAGTATTGATATTTATGATTATGAAACCTTAAACAAAGTAGGCACTGTGGTTGATTCTGGAAATTTACCAGGGATACCTAATTTTTCATCCTATGTGTTTAGTGCTGATGAAAGCAAGGTATTATTGGTAACTGAAAGAGAGGCTATTTTTAGAAGGTCTTCGCTTGCCATTTATTATATCTACGATGTCAAGACAAAATCAACTATAAAAATTTCGGATACTAAAATTCAAGAACCAACGCTGTCGCCAGATAACAGTAAGGTTGCTTATGTTTTCGAAAATAACCTTTATATTTTTACCATTGCTACTCAAAAAACAATGCAGGTAACCACTGATGGCATTAAAAACAAAATTATCAATGGGGTAACCGATTGGGTCTATGAAGAAGAATTTGGCATTGTGAGGGCCTTCGATTGGAATGCAGATGGCAGTAAAATTGCCTTTATACGATTTGATGAAACCAAGGTACCTGAGTTTTCTATGGATGTTTATGGCACCGATTTATACCAAACACAAACGGTTTTTAAATATCCAAAAGCCGGAGAAGATAATGCCCTAGTGACCTTGCACATGCTCGATGTTGATTCAGGTAAAATTTCTGATGTAAATGTTGACAATGCCTACTATATTCCACGGATTAAATGGATGAACGATAACAATATGCTAAGCGTTCAAACCTTAAACAGGCATCAAGATCATTTAAAAATGTATGCGGTAAACGCTAATGATAATACCGTTTCCGTGTTATTAGAGGAAAAAGATAAAGCCTATGTTGATATAACGGATAATTTAACATTCTTAAAAGATGATAGTTTTATTTGGACGAGCGAAAATGACGGCTACAATCATATTTACCTATACCGTCAAGATGGGAAGTTAATACAGCAGATTACTAAAGGTAACTGGGAAGTGACTAATTATTATGGATACGACCAAAAGCAAAATAAAGTATACTATCAAGGCACTGAAAATGGCAGCATAAATCGCGATGTGTATAGTATTGGTACCAACGGCAAAAATAAAAGGCGGTTAAGCAGCAAGGAGGGCCAAAATAGAGCCGATTTTAGTGCAGATTTCACCTATTTCATCAATACTTTTTCTAGTGCCACCACTCCACCAGAATATACCTTGCACAAGGCATTAACAGGTAAAAAAGTAAAAGACATTTTAGATAATAAGGCTTTAGTAAAAAAATTAGAAGACTATCAAATAAGTCCTAAAGAATTTTCAACCATCTCGGTAAATGATAACGACTTAAATATGTGGATGATCAAACCAGCAAATTTTGATGCCACTAAAGAATACCCCTTATTTATGTTTCAATATAGCGGACCAGGTTCACAATCGGTTTCAAATACTTGGATGGGATCAAACGATTACTGGTACCAATTACTTGCGTCGGAAGGCTATATAATAGTCTGTGTAGATGGTCGAGGAACTGGATATAAAGGGCGCGATTTTAAAAAAATAACGCAGAAAGAATTAGGGAAGTTTGAAGTTGAAGATCAAATCAGTGCTGCTCAAAAATTAAGTGAATTGCCTTATATTGACGCTAACAGAACTGGTATTTGGGGTTGGAGCTATGGTGGCTTCATGAGCACCAATTGTATTTTAAAAGGCAATGACACCTTTGAAATGGCTATTGCGGTAGCCCCAGTAACTTCATGGCGTTTTTACGACAGTATTTATACAGAACGTTATATGCAAACCCCTCAAGAAAATGCAAGTGGGTACGATGAAAATTCTCCATTTAATTATGCGGATAAGCTAAAAGGAGCCTATTTACTAGTACATGGTACTGGCGATGATAATGTGCACGTTCAAAATACCATGCGCATGATCGAAGCTTTGGTGCAAGCCAACAAAGAGTTCGATTGGGCTATGTATCCTGATAAAAATCATGGAATTTACGGGGGCAATACAAGACTTCATTTGTATAACAAAATGACCAATTTTATTAAAGAAAACCTATAACTAAAACCCATTTAAAACCAATTAAATAGTATGGAAAATACATTGAAACCAATGGAAGAGCAAGAGCTTTTCGGGCACCCAAAAGGATTATTTTACCTCTTCTTTGCAGAATTATGGGAGCGTTTTAGTTTTTACGGAATGCGGGCCTTATTAACGCTTTACATGGTGAATGTAGTCTTTGAGGCATTAACGACAAGAGATTTTGCAGCAGCGGCGGTCTACGCATCTTATGGTTCTTTGGTATACGCTTCCACCGTTATTGGGGGTAGAATATCAGATAAGATTTTAGGATTGAGAAATTCTATATTTTTAGGTGGTATTTTAATGGCATTTGGGCACTTTGTGTTGGCCATAGAAAACAATTACGCATTCTTTACAGCCTTAGCACTAATTGTTGTGGGTAATGGTTTTTTTAAGCCTAATATTTCCACTTTTGTAGGGTCTTTATATAAAGATGGCGACATCAGAAAAGATTCTGGATTTGTGATTTTTTATATGGGAATTAATATTGGGGGCTTTGTAGCTCCTTTACTTTGTGGTTGGTTAGGGAAAACCTATGGTTGGCATTATGGTTTTGGATTAGCGGGAATAGGCATGTTATTAGGCCTTATAGCTTTTTGGAGCGGTATAAAGAAGAACGTTTTTGGCGATAAAGGGCTGCCACCAACAGAAATGATTTTAGACAAGAAAATAGCAGGAGTACGGCAAGGAATTATGATTCCGGTTTTGGCAGTATTGTCAGTTCCGATAATTGCTTTTTTATTATCAGCCTATAAGTCTTTAGGAGAAGAAGGGTCTTTTTTGGAGGGCGAAAATATTGTAAATCTTATATTTTATGGCATCGCGGCAGCTATTGCCTTATTTTTAACCAAAATTTTGATTGAAGCCAATGTGGATGAACGTAAAAAATTGATTGTGGCTATCTTGATATCCTTCTTTATGACCATATTTTGGGGTTTTCATGAACTTTCAGGTAGTGTTATTACTTTATTTGCGGAGCGAAATGTGAATTTGTCCTTTATTGATGCATCACAAACCAACGCTTTAAACTCAATGTATATCATTATTTTATCGATTCCGATTTCGATGCTTTTTACCTACTTGAAAAAGAAGAAGCTGGATCCAAGAACACCCTACAAATTTGCACTAGGTTTAGCCTTCGCGGGAATAAGCTTCCTAATACTATCTCTTAGCGGTGGTAGTGCCGATGCAGATGGGATGGTGCCATTTTCTTACTTGTTAATTATGTATTTTTTAATATCGGTTGGAGAATTGTTCATGTCTCCAGTAGGATTGTCTAAAATAACTGATTTATCGCCAAAGCGTATCGTGGCATTTATGATGGGTATTTGGTTTTTATCGTCTGCTTTTGCATTTCAAATCGTAGGGTTTATAAGTAAGCAGCTAGCGATTGAAAGTGATGATAAAAATATTGGAGGTTTGGATACACTGACGGTTTACACCGATGGTTTTGGATTAATTGCGAAGTACGCTATAGGTGCTGCAATCATCGTTTTAATAGCGTCTCCATTTATTAAAAAATTAATGGGTAAAGTTCATTAGAATATTTTAAGCATTTTTATTTAACGCTCACTTTGGTATAATACTAGAGCGCCTGTAAAGAGCTAGAAACTACTTTTTCAATGTTTCCTTTCTGAAAGGGATACATCATAAGCTCCCTTGTCACCCGTATAGTGAAAAGGGAGTTTTGTTTTTGCACAAGTGGCTTGCCAACGTACCACATCACTCTTATAATTACTACCGTCGGCAATGATTAGGGTAGGCTTTAAAGCTTCAATTAAACGGTCTAAATTAATATTTGGAGATTGTGTGAGTACTACGATATCGTAAGAAAAGTCTTTTGGAGGAAAAATAGCCAAACTGTCGAATAGGTACAAACTTCTGGTCTTGAACTGATAATTGTTTTGTAAAGAATCTACCGAAAAGTTTACTATTCGTTCGTTCAAACTATAGTTCTGAATGATAGTCTCAAAATTTTTAGGATGATTAGTCCAAAGTTTTAGTGCTGCTCCATTTTGAGCTAAGATTCCTGTGTATTTTGTTTGATGTAGTACCATAAGATGCTCCTTTTTATGGGTGGTATATACCTGAATAAAAGACCAAGTTTGAAGTGCAATAATACTTCCTAAAAAAAACATCATCTTTTTAAACGCGGGTTTGTTAAAGTAAGTAACTAGTAAAAATATCAAAATATAGGTAAGAACTAATTGTATACCGTCAAAAGATATTGTTTTAAAAACAAACGATTCTTGCTGGGCTACCCAATATACAATGGCATTCATTGTTTGTATTATTTCGTTGTATAAGTAGGTGACGAAATCTGGTAAAATTTGTAGTACCGATAAAATAATAACCAGAAGACCACCACTTAAAATTATTCCCAAACAGGGAACAATCACTACATTAGAGATAAAGAATAAACTAGGAAATTGGTGGAAATAAAATAAGCTAATCGGTAAAACGCCTAATTGTGCAGCGATGCTTACACTCATTAATTGCCAGATTTTTCGAATTAAAAATTGCTTTGGAAACCAAAAACGCTGAAGCCTTGGGTATATCCATAAAATAGCAAACACGGCTGCATAACTCATTTGAAAACCTACCTGAAATAGATACATTGGTTTTATAAGTAAAATAAAGAAAAGCGACAAGGCTAGAATATTAAATTTATTTGACGGCCTGTTTAAATAGAGTGCATAGGCCAGGAACGAAAACATTGTAACAGCTCGAACTACACTAGCCGACAATCCGGCAATAAAGGCAAAGGCCCAAAGGAATACGACAACCAAAACTAATTTTATGTTCTGCCCAAAGGCTAAGCTTTTTACCGGTTGTAGTAAAAATTGCAAAATAAGTAGCAGAATACCCACGTGCAAACCAGAAACAGCAAGAATATGAACGGCACCAGCGTCTTTATAAGCATCATAGGTATCTTCGGAAATATCATTTCTTTGCCCTAGCAATAAAGCTTGAATAATAGCTAATTCTTCGGTGCCAAAGTTTTCAGTTTTTAAAGACCTAATAATACGTTCCCTGATATGGGCTGCAAGGCCATATACAGTTTTAGAAGGATTTGTTTTTTTGATATAATCAGCTTCTTTAACGTGTAGTTGTCCTAGAATTCCTAAATCTTTTAAATATTTCTTATAATTAAATTGATGTGGATTTAAGGGAGAATTAACTGCTTTAATGCTGTTATAAACAAGGATTTCCTCATCAATTTGCAATACTGCTTTAGTACTATCTTTTGCAATGCTTAAAAGTAATTTTCCTGAAGCAACTTGTTTTCCTATGGCTTGAGTTTCGGCAATATATCTGGCAGAAAAGCTATTGGGCTTCAGAACTTCAACGATCTTGAGTTGAATAGCCTGTACTTCATTGCCGTTAAAATTAGAATAATGGGTTTTATAATTTTTTGGGTTGGCCATACTTACGGCGAACAAACCAATACAGAAAGTGCTTAGTAAAGCGATCACTCCGAAAAGGGCGGAAGAGGTTCTTTTCTTAATTTTAAATAGAAAGCCTAGAATGATTATTAAAAGTAGTACGCTTATGAAGGGAAATAGAATAGAAAAGTTAAAATAGTATCCTGTTAAAATTCCTGCCACTAAAAAAAGTGTCAATTTTATTGGCACAAATTTTAATAACTGCATACGCTATATTTTTTTACAAAATTCTAGTGGCTTTTATAAAGGCAGAATTCCAATACCCTTCTTTTAATGAAGATACAATAACGCCTCTTGAGGTTGTAGAGTGTATAAATTTAATCTCACCATCGTCTATAGCCACAACTAAGCCTACATGATTTATTTTTTTTGCTTTTCTACTGGTTTTAAAAAATACTAAATCTCCTTTCGTTACTTCTTTTAAGCGAATTTCTTTGCCTTCTTCGGCCATGCTATAGGAGGTTCGCGGTAAATGTATATCATGATTGCTAAAAGCAACAAATAAAAGTCCTGAGCAATCCATGCCTTTGCTCGTAGTGCCTCCTAATTTGTAACGAGTACCTGAGAATTCAAGGGCAGAATCTATAATGTCTTCTGCTCTATTAAGTACATAGCGCGGACCTTCAGTGTTAGCGATAACAACTTCAGCAGGAGCTGTTGTGTTCGTGGAAGAAGGAGAACCGCCAACTGTAATTTTTTTAGTATTCGTTGTGCCGTAGGTAGTTTTTTTCTTGGCAACACCACAGCTTGAAATCAAAAAAGTAGATAAAATATATAAAAACTTCCGATGCATTAATACTGATTTAGGGCTGATTTCATACCAAAAGTAGAAAATTTATTTGAATGGTGGCTTGCGTGAAAATATATTTAATAAGGAAAGAACCAATAAAATTAAAAATAGACAGTATAGCTTTCCTAATTCATCCTTTCTTTTTAAAATAATGTTGTTTAGCTATTTTTATGCTAACTGTTGGCCCTGCCTATTTTTTAAGGTAAAAAACGTTCAGTTTATGCTTTTAATTGTTGATAAATAAGTTGAGCTGTATTTTTACTGGCGCCGGAACCTCCTAATTTTTCTTCTAATAAGTCGTAGTTTTCTAACAGTGTTTTTCTTTTGGAAGGATCTAAAATATGGCTTAGCTCGGTTTTTAAATTATGGGTAGTTAAATTCTCTTGAATTAGTTCTTTGACCAGCTCTCTATCCATAATCAAATTGACTAATGAAATATATTTCAAGGTAATAATTCGCTTTGCAATTTGGTACGATATCCAACTGCCTTTGTAACAAACCACTTGAGGCACTTTAAAAAGTGCAGTTTCTAATGTAGCGGTGCCACTCGTTACTAAGGCTGCATGCGCAACTTGTAGAATTTCATAGGTTTTATTGAAGATTAACCCAATGTTTGTGTTTTTTAAAAAGGGGGTATAAAACTCTTCATCTAAGCTTGGTGCTCCGGCAATGACAAACTGATAATCGGGAAAATCCTGAGCTACAGAAAGCATCACGAGTAACATTTTAGATACTTCTTGCTTTCGACTTCCGGGTAGTAAGGCAATAATGGGTTTATTCAGGCTTAAATCATATTCTTTTTTAAAGCTTAGGCTGTCTATTTTAGGATAGTTTTCTACGGCATCGATTAAAGGATGCCCAACAAAATGCACTTTATACTGATGTTTTTTTTCATAGAATTCTTTCTCAAAAGGCAGCGTAACATACATGTTATCGATGGTACTTTTTATTTTTTCTATTCTACCTTCTCTTGATGCCCAGATTTGTGGAGCAATATAATAGCTGGTTTTAAATCCTTCCTTTTTCGCCCATTTTGCAATGCGAAGATTAAAACCGGAATAGTCAATAAAAATAAGAACATCAGGTTGAAACTCATGAATATCTTCTTTACAAAATGAAATATTTTTAAAAATAGTAGCGATATTAGTGAACACTTCTAAAAAACCCATAAAAGCGAGTTCTTTATAATGTTTTACTAAATGCCCACCAGCAGCTTGCATTAAATCACCTCCCCAGCAGCGTATCGATGCTTGAGGATCCACTGCTTTTAATTCTTTTATAAGGTTGGCTCCATGAAGATCTCCTGAGGCTTCTCCTGCAATTACGTAATATTTCATTTGTATAATTAAAAATTAAAAAGGAATAATTAATAATTGAAAAGACGAACAACTTTTTTTAAAACACCTTATAATACATAATCAATAAGGCAGTTAAAAGTGTTGCAATTAAAACACCCTTTGCCCGAGCATCTCTTTTTATTTTTAAAAATAAAAAAAATGCGCCTAGATTAAGAACGGCACCCAAGGCTAATAAACTGCCTATATGTCCTTCTGCCACGGCAGCTTTATAAGTTTCAGTAATACTCAAATCAGAAAAAATAACGATGTATAGCAAAGTGCCTATAGTATTAGCAATAAGGCCTACCATAAACCCAATACCTATTTCTTTTTTTGTTTTCATTTAGTTTAAATTCCAGTTATTTACTAATTGTATGGCATGATGTGCTGTTAAATCAAATTGCGTGGGTACTACTGAAATATAGCCCTGAGACAAGGCCCATTCGTCAGTATCTTCTCCTTTGTCGAGTAGTTCAAATTCGCCAGTAAGCCAGTAATAGTCTTTTCCAGTGGGACTTTGCCTTTTGTCAAATTTTTCTTTCCAATTGGCTCTAGCTTGCCTGCAAATTTTAATACCTTTTAAATCTTCCTTATTTAATTTAGGAATATTTACATTTAAAACCACTCCTGAAGGGATGCTGTTTTTTAAAGCCTCTCGCACTATCTTTTGTATATCGTTTTTTGCATGACTAAAATCTGCATTCCAAGAATAATCGCATAAAGAAAAACCAATGGCCGGAATACCTTCAATGCCTGCTTCAATGGCTGCACTCATAGTTCCAGAATAAATTACATTTATCGATGAGTTTGAACCATGATTAATGCCACTTACGCATAAGTCAGGTTTTCTATCTAATAATTCTTGTAAAGCCAATTTTACACAGTCAGCAGGTGTGCCACTACAACTATATTCCTGAGTTTTTGTATCCTCTGAGTCGATGACTACCTTTTTTGAATATAGCGTACTATCAATAGTAATGGCATGACCCATCCCCGATTGCGGACTGTCTGGAGCCACAACAACAACATCTCCAATTTCCTTCATATAGCTTATTAAAGCTCTTAAGCCGGGTGCTGTTATGCCATCATCATTAGTGACTAAAATCAAAGGTTTTTTCATTCTATATAATTTATCTTGTAAAAATACGTTTTTCAATACTATTGGCTGAATAAACTGTTTAACAAAAATTTACTATTTGAGTAATAAACTGGCACGGTTTTTTCAGTATCTTAGAGAGTTCAAAATGTATTAAAGCATATTGCTATACTTTTTTAATACTAAATTTGATTAAAAAAAAGTTATGAAAAACAAATTAGCCTACGCACTTTTAATGATGCTATTTGCAGTAGCATCTTGTAGTTTTACGAATAAATCTTTTGAAAACGACGATAAAGACAAGCTTTTGCTTGACCTTATTACCTATGTTTTAGAAAAGGGGCATTATCAATCCAAAACTATTGATGATGATTTTTCAGTTCATATTTTTGAAGATTTTATTGATGGATTAGATCCTACAAAACGCTATTTCTTAGCGAGTGATATCAAAGAATTTGAGCAGTATAAATTTTCTATTGATGATCAAATTAAAAACACAGACATCACTTTTTTCAATACCGTTTACGATAAATTAATGAAACGTATGGAAGAGGCTAAAGGCATTTATAAAGAAGTTTTAGAATCGCCTTTTGATTACGACGTTAAAGAAAATATTGATATTGATTACAATAAGCAATCATTTGTAAGCACTAGAAAAGAATTAAAAGAGCGCTGGAGAAAGCAATTAAAATACGCTACTTTAGGAAATTACGATTCAAAATTAACACGAAGTAATACTGATGTTGCTGTAAATACATCAGCAAATGATGAAGCGTTCGAAACTAGTTTAGAAAGCACAGAGGAGACCAACAAAAAGCCTTTAACTAAAAAAGAAGCAGAAAAGGAAGCTCGTGAAGATACGGGTAAAACTTTAGATGAATTTTTTGACTTTGTGGCAGACTTGGAGCGCAAAGATTGGTTTGTTCAGTATTTGAACACCATTGTAGAAGAATTTGACCCTCACACTTTTTATTTTGCTCCAGAGGAAAAAGAAAAGTTTGATACTAGAATGTCAGGTAAATTTGAGGGTATCGGAGCGCGATTGCAAAAACGCACCGAGGGAATTAAAATTGTTGAAATTATTTCTGGTGGTCCAGTATGGAGAGATAAGCAAATTGAAGTTGGTGATGAAATCTTAAAAGTGGGTCAAAAGGGAGAGCCTCCGGTAAGTATTGTGGGCATGCGCTTAGACGACGCTATAAAACTAATTAAGGGAGCAAAAGGAACCGTGGTTGATTTAACCATGCGAAAAGTAGATGGTAGTGTAGAAGTAATTTCTATTACAAGAGATATTGTTGAAATTGAAGAAACTTTTGCTAAATCAGCCAATATTATTAAAGACAACCAAAAATACGGGATCATTAATTTACCTCAATTTTATGTTAGTTTTGATGATTACGAAGGAGAACGCAATGCGGCTTCGGATGTAGCTAAAGAAGTAGAACGTTTGAAGGAAGAAGGTGCCCAAGGCTTAATTTTAGATTTAAGAGATAACGGTGGGGGATCATTAAAAACGGTAGTTGAAATGGCTGGTTTATTTATAAAAGATGGACCTATTGTTCAAGTACGTTCTAAAGACAATCAACGTGAAATTCATGATGATATTGATGAACGCATTCAATGGGATGGGCCTTTAGTTATCTTAGTCAATGAATTATCGGCTTCAGCTTCAGAGATACTAGCTGCCGCGATGCAAGATTATAAAAGAGCCGTAGTTATAGGCAGTAAACAAACCTTTGGTAAAGGAACGGTTCAAAATGTAATTCCTTTAGACCGGATTGTAAGTAGCAATGAACATGGGGATTTAGGAGCTATAAAATTAACGACCCAAAAATTCTATAGAATTAATGGTGGTTCTACGCAACTAGAAGGTGTAAAATCAGATGTTGTGGTGCCAGATCGTTACAGTTATATTGATATTGGCGAAAGAGATCAACAAAACCCACTAGGTTGGGATAAGATTGAGCCTGCTAATTACAAAACTTGGGATGGGTATATAGATTATGAGGTAACTATTGCGAACAGTTCTAAACGGATGGCAAATAATGCGCAAATAAAATTAATTGAAGAAAACGCCCAATGGTTAAAGTCGCAACAAGACCAAACCATGGTATCTTTAAATTATGCTGATTATAAAAAAGAGGAAGTTGCTGGTAAGGAAAAATCGAAGTACTTTAAAAAGTTATCAGAGTACGACTCTAAGCTTACGTTTGAGTCTTTGAAATATGAGGAAAGCTTGTTTGTTAAAGATGCTGTTTTGAAGGACAAACGCAATGATTGGTATCAAGATTTAGCTAAAGATGTGTATATTGAAGAAGCTGTAAATGTATTGCAGGACTTAAAAAAGCATGAAATCAAAAACGGAAAATACGCAAGTGTAAAAGGCTAAATAATACAAAGTATCAAAGTCAACCTTTACAATAAAAAATCCTGTGGTGTACATCACAGGATTTTTTATTGTAATCAAATAATTAAGAAGTAAATCGTATTTATGCCTCCTATGAGCTACAAGATAGCATAGAACATCCTACTTTGTTCCTAGCCCACTCTGGGCGTTTGCAAAACCATTTTTCATAAGAAGGCTGTTCATCGTACGGATTTTTTAATAGCGTGTATAATTCGTCAATTAAAGAGTAGTCACCTTCGTCTGCCTTATCAATGGCCAATTGAGCCATATAATTTCGTAAGACATATTTTGGGTTTACTTTATTCATTTTTTCTTGTCTTTCTACATCCGAGAGCGACTCGTTTTGAACTCTTTTTAGATAGTTTGTAAACCAGGTTTCCCAACGCGTTAAAACAGTACCTTTTAATGCGGACGGTGTGTAGAAAGAAGGTTTAATTTTTGTAATGGCAGCAGCTGGGGTATCGTTTTTATGTATAGTACTGAGTAGTCTAAAAAATAGTGTCATGTCTGTTTCTGTTTTTTGTAAAACAGTTTCTAATGCTTCTAGTAGTTCAGAGTCTAACTCATGCTTAGAAAATAGGCCAACCTTAGCCCTCATCATTTCCAAGTAGGACAGGCCATAATTAGTTTTATAGTCCTCTAGAATTTCTTCTAGAGGTTCGGCATCTTCGATTAAAGGATAGAGGCTATTGGCTAACTGGTATAAATTCCACAACCCAATATTGGGCTGATTGCCGTATCGGTATCTTTTATGTTGCCTATCGGTGGTATTTGGTGTCCACTCCGGATCATAGCCTTCTAACCAGCCATAGGGGCCGTAATCTATAGTTAAACCTAAAATAGATAAATTATCGGTATTCATGACCCCATGAACAAAACCAACGCGCTGCCAATGAATAATCATGGTGAGCGTACGTTCTGTAACCTCTTTAAAGAATTGAATATACGATGCTTTACTGTTTTTTGGTAAGTGAGGATAATAATATTTTAGGGTATAATTGACTAGTGTTTTTAATGTTTTGTAATCTTGACGCACACTGAAAATTTCAAAACTACCAAAGCGCAAAAAAGAAGGAGCAACCCTGCAAACTATAGCTCCTTTTTCATAAGCTTGATGGCCATCATACAACATATCTCGTAACACTTGATCGCCTGTTAATGACAAGGAAAGGGCACGGGTGGTGGGTACTCCCAAATAAAACATGGCTTCACTGCATAAATATTCTCGAACTGAAGATCTTAGAACCGCAAGTCCGTCTGCTGTTCTGGAATAAGGGGTTTCGCCAGCCCCTTTTAATTGTAAAAACCATCGTTGGTTATCTTGTACTATTTCACCTAGGTTTATAGCTCTTCCGTCTCCTAATTGACCAGCCCAGTGCCCAAATTGATGCCCGCCATAACACATAGCATAAGGCTTAGACTTTTCTATGACTTTGTTTCCAGTTACAATTTCTAAAAATTCATGAGTACCGATAAATTCTTTAGAAATTCCCAAAGTTTCTGCCATCTCTGTAGCCACGTGAAGTAGTTTTGGATTCGATGTTTTTTTAGGCGTTGCCAAAGAATAGCAAGCCTTTTCTACCTGTCGCCGCGTATTTTCTACAGTAGGATCTTGTGGTAACTCTTTGGTAAAAGTATCTTGGAGAAGGCGATTCATAGGTTTAAAGTTGAAGATGAATTTTTAAGAATATACAAAATTACAGTAACTTGGTCTTTTATGAGAACTCCTATGAATAAAAAAGCAATTTACACCTTGTTAATGTTGGTTTGTATTGTTATTTTTTGGTTAGTTGATAATTTTTATACGCCAGCTAGCTATACCGACCCGAATAAAAATACAACCAAAGCTCCTGTTGCTGCTTTATTGTTACCGAGCTCGACAACGAATGAAATTGTACATCATGCAAACTTCTCACTCTCTTATCACGAAAAACATGAACAAGCAGAATGGGTTTTTTATGCCTTGACAAAAGAACAGCTTACTTACGACGATAGAGAACGACCTTATTTTATTGAAGATCCTAAGGTGCGCACGAAGTCAGCTGACTGGAGAAACTATCGTGGTTCTGGATATGATCGAGGGCATTTATGCCCTGCTGGTGATCGTAGATTTTCAGAGTATGCCTATAACGAGACATTTTACACCAGTAACATTAGTCCTCAAAATTCTGAATTTAATGCAGGTGTTTGGAATGATTTGGAGCAACAAGTGCGCTATTGGTGTAAAAAGTACGGCGATTTATATATCATGACAGGAGGTGTTTTAGAAGAAAATTTGGACGCCATTGGTGACGAAGCGGTAAGTGTACCTAATTATTTTTATAAAATTGTAGCACGTAATCAAGGGACTAGCATTAAAATGGTTGGTTTTCTGTTTCCCAATAAGCCTACTGACGCTCCTTTGCAATCATTTTTGGTATCTGTGGATGAAATAGAAAGAAGAACAAAAATAGATTTTTTTGAAAAGCTTCCAGACCAGGAAGAAAATACACTAGAAAGCCAAATAGGGGATAAAGACTGGAAATTTTAAAATCCTTCTTTTAATCGGTTCGCATCCATTTTTATAAAAATAAAAAGTAAGGCTGTAAACCCAAGCAATCCTGAGCCACCATAACTAAAAAATGGCAAAGGAATACCGATGGTGGGTAGTACGCCTATAACCATACCAATATTTATAAAATAATGGACAAATAAAATAGATATGACCCCATAGCCATACATTCTGTTAAAGGCATTTTTCTGTCGTTCGGCCATGTATACTAAGCGTAAAAGTAGAAGAGTGAACAGTACAATTACAGCGGTTGTACCCATAAAACCCCATTCCTCTCCCACCGTGGTAAAAATATAATCGGTATGTTGCTCTGGTACAAAATCACCTTTTGTTCTTGTTCCTTCTAAAAAACCTTTTCCAAATAAACCGCCAGATTCAATGGCTTTTTCCGATTGATAGGTATTATACCCTATCGTTTTTCGTATTTCTTCTAATTTTTTAGGATCTTTCTCTAGGCTTAACCATAAGCTAAATCTGTCTCTATGGCGTTGTTCAAAAACATTTTCGAAGACAAAATTAACGGACAGCGAAAAAAGGATGGTGATTATAAAAACTATGGCTATAGGGATCAGCGGTATTTTTAAAGATTGTTTTTTTAGCAAAAGGAACAACCCTATCAATAGACCAAGAATAATGACAATCCAAATCGTACCAAACATAAGTGTGGAAACAAATACAAGGATAGCAGAAATGCTGATTCCAAGGTAGTAAATAGGAATTCCTTCTCTAAACAAAACAAAAACTAAGGAGAAAAAAACAAGAGCGCTTCCTGGGTCGGGTTGAGGGATGACCAAAAAAGCAGGAATTAAAAGAATTAAAAAAGCAAATAATTGATCCTTGTTTCGTTTAATATCTGTTTGTATATCACTTAGATATTTTGCTAAGGCAAGGGCAGTAGCTACTTTAGCTAGTTCGGAAGGTTGTAAATTAAAAAATCCCAGATTATACCATGAAGTTGCTCCTGCAATGGTAGTGCCGAAAGCAAAAAGGCCAAGGAGTAACATCAAAGAAATAACATAAATAACACTTGAAAAACGCTCAAAAAAGTTACTTTCTAACGCGAGAATAATAATGATTAAAACAATATTTAACCCAATAAAAATAAGTTGTTTCCCATAGACCGTAGAAAAGTCGAACATATCTTCTTGCCCTTGGGAGTAGGTGCTAGAATAGATATTTAACCAACCAATACCAACTAAGAGCATAAATATAAAAATCGATGCCCAGTCTAATCGTTTTAATACTCCTTTACCAGTTGCGCTCATTTATTCTAAAAGGTTCACCACTCAATGCTTTGGCATATTCTTTTTCTAGTGTTTTTTCCAACATTTTTTTCTCCAAATCGGTTCTTGTGATGGTTCCTTTTAAATATTTTTCTATTAAAAGGGCAGCGATGTGTCCGGCATACCGCCCACCAAAATAGCCATTTTCTATATACACAGCTAAAGCAATTTTAGGATTGTCGACTGGTGCAAAAGCAACAAAGACAGAATGATCGGTTAGTTGTGTTCTAACACCGTTAATTTTGGTGAAGTTTTCTACAGTTCCTGTTTTTCCAGCGATAGCAATACCTTCAATTTGCAGTCGATGTGCAGTACCACCTGCTTGTCTAAAAACATCGGCCATCCCTTCAATAACAGGTTCAAAATGTTTTTTATCTATGGTAGTATATTGAGGCTGGGTGAAAATAGAATCTTTTATACGAACACCTTCAACTTCTTTTAATACGTGTGGAACAATATAGTGGCCTCGATTGGCAATGGCAGCAGTCATGTTGGCCAATTGAATCGGGGTCACCAATACTTCTCCCTGACCAATCGCGTTAGAAATAAAGTAGCTTGATGACCATCTATTGTCGCCATACATTCTGTCATAGGTGTCGGTTGTAGGGATAAGGCCACTTCTACCTGTTGGAATATCAGATCCTAGGAAGCTTCCCAAACCAAAACTTTTTACATGTTCATCCCAAACATCTAATCCCTCGTCAGAATCTGGGTATTTGTCAAATATTTTTCTAAAAGTTCCTGCGAAATAGGCATTACATGATCTAAAAATACCATCATTTAATTTTCTTAAACCACCGCCGCAATGGCAACCTCGCTTTCTTTGCCCGACATAAAACCCGTTAAAGCATTGAATTTTAGTTTCGGGTGTAATTACATTTTCTTGTAAACCAATTAAAGCATTTATAGTTTTAAAAGGGGACCCGGGTGAAGTTTGGGCGAGCACAGAGCGATCATAGGTAGGTTGCGCTATAGAATCGTTATAAAGTTTTGTATAATTCCTTGAGCGTTCTCTACCCACTAACAATGCAGGATCATAAGAAGGGCCTGAAATCATGGCCAATATTTCTCCTGTGGCTGGTTCTATGGCTACAATTCCACCTCGTTTTCCCTGCATTAAAAGCTCTCCATACTCCTGTAAAACTTTATCAATCGTAATTTTAATTTCTTTACCTTGTTGTGGAAGCGTATCTAGGGTTCCATTTTTATAGGGACCAATATCTCTGTTAAATCGGTCTTTTTGAATGTATTTTACACCTTTTCTACCCCTTAATAGTTCTTCATATTGTTTTTCAATACCTGTTCTCCCTTTTAATTCTCCTTGTTTGTAGTAGGGGTTTTCACTCAATTCAAAATCATTAACTTCAGAAATAAAACCAAAAACATTTGCTCCACTGTTCGTGTCGTAGTAACGTAAAGAACGTTTTTGAATGTAAAATCCACGGTATTTTCTCATCTTCTCTTGTAATCGCGCATAATCGACCTTTGATAATTGCGGCACTAAAACAGAGGGTAGTCTTGGGGAATAATTTTTAGCTTTTGCGATTTGCTTTAAAAAATCTTTTTTTTCAATACCTAATAATTTACAGAACTCTAGGGTATCTAATTTTTTGACTTCACGGGGAATAACCATGACATCATAAGCGGGTTGATTCGCAACGAGTAATTTTCCATTTCTATCATAAATATACCCACGTTCTGGGTAGTCATAAACTGCTTTAATGGCAATATCTTCCAACACTTGTGTAGAAGAATAACTAAATAGCTGCAAGTAAGACAATCTTCCAATGAAGGAAAGCCCTATGATAATAATGATCGAGGATAAAAGAAATTTTTTCATGACGAATGAAAAATAAAATAATTTATACAAAGGAACTGAAAATAATACCGATTACGCTTAGAATACTATTCTTTTTTAAGGCTAAATAAGGAACTGAACAGTATGCAAAGTAGTAATGAGGCCAAACTCACGAGTATTGTTTTCTTTAAAATTAGCAGAAAATTATCGAAACTAAAAACTTCTAAGCTAAAGAATACCATGTGATGAATACTAATAAGCAAGGCTAAAAAAGTAATTTTCTGTATCCAAGGAACCGTCGCAATTTTAAAACTTTGAAATTCAAAATTAACACCAAAGCAAAAACGCATGATGGTGGGTCTTAAATAGGCTATGGTTACGGTAGCTGCGGTATGAAAGGCTAGAGTATCTGAAAAAATATCGATAGTAAAACCCAATAAAAAAGAGAGTATAATAAAAACAGCTCTGTTTTGCTTAATCGGATACCAATATAGAAACAAAATGTAAATGACGGGATTTATAAAACCTAAAAATCCAATTTTATTGCACAGTAGTACTTGCGCTAATACGAGCACTATAAACCTTAAAAAAAGTATTAGATAATTAGTACTGGACATTATTTTGTGCTTCTAATTGTTTCAATTCGGTTCTATTCTTATTATTAATGATATACACATTCTTGATATTAGTCATATCGTTAAAAAGCTGAACATCAATGCTGTAAGAACTCTTTGAAACATCTAAATCAAATTTTTTGATGGTACCAATAAGAATGTTTTCTGGAAAAATACTTGAAGCAGCTCCTGTTAATATGGTATCTCCAATTTTTATAGGCACTCTTCGGGGAATGTCAATGAGTTGTACGGTATTATAATCTTTCCCATTCCAAATTAGGGAACCGAAATTTTCGGTATTCTTTAGTTTGGCATTGAGGTTAGACCGCCTATTTAGAATACTTTGAACTCGAGAAAAATTAGTACTTGTATTTTCTACGATTCCTAGTATTCCGTTCGGTGTAATAACACCCATGTCTTGTTGTATTCCTTGTTTAGCTCCTTTGTTTAAAGTAATGTAATTGTCGAGAAGTGAATAATTATTTTTTATAATTTTTGCCGAAACGATGGTGTAATCGAGTTGTGTGGTATCCAGCAATAAAGTATCGATTGGTATTTCTGCGTTGTATTCTTGGTTAAAGAGTAATTGTTTTAATCGAATATTCTCCTGAACTAATTTTTCGTTTTCTATTTCTAAATTAAAATAATCCGATATATTATTTGAGGCTTTGTATATACCACCAGTAATCCAATTGGCAGAATTAAAAAATTTTGATTGATGGTACGAATGTGATTGTACCGTAAAACCAAGTGCTATAAACAACAGTAATAAATACAGCAGCAGATTTTTATTTCTAAAAATAAAATTGATAATCTGTTGCATCTGCTCTCCTAATTTTCTACTTCGTTTTCTGCTTATACAGCATTTTAAATACGTTTTTTAATCGCTTTTTACAACCGGGATTATGTTATTTTATCAAGATGCTCTTATACCTTTCTAAATTTTTTAAGGCAATTCCTGTACCTCGAACAACAGCTCTCAAAGGATCTTCGGCAATATAAACAGGTAAATCTGTTTTTTGTGAAAGTCTTCTATCTAAACCTCTAAGCATAGAGCCGCCACCGGCCATATAAATTCCAGTGTTATAAATGTCAGCAGCTAATTCAGGGGGAGTTTGCGATAAAGTTTCCATTACGGCATCTTCAACGCGTAAGATTGATTTGTCTAAGGCTTTGGCTATTTCTCTGTACGATATTTGTACTTGTTTTGGTTTTCCAGTTAGTAAATCGCGACCCTGCACCGACATTTCGTCTGGTGGTGATTGCAAATCTTCTGTTGCTGAACCAATGGTAATTTTTATATTCTCGGCGGTACTCTCCCCTACATACAGGTTATGCTGAGTACGCATATAATAAATGATGTCATTGGTAAAAACATCACCTGCAATTTTAACCGATTTATCACATACGATGCCACCCAAAGCAATAACCGCAATTTCGGTAGTTCCACCCCCTATATCGACAATCATATTTCCTTTAGGTTGCATAATATCTAATCCAATACCTATAGCTGCGGCCATTGGTTCATGAATAAGATATACTTCTTTACCATTAACGCGCTCTGCAGATTCTTTTACCGCACGCATTTCAACTTCGGTTATTCCTGAAGGAATACAAATAACCATTCTTAAGGCTGGTGGAAACCATTTTTTCTTTAATGCTGGAATGTTTTTAATGAACATATTGATCATCTTTTCAGAAGCATCAAAGTCAGCAATCACGCCATCTTTTAAAGGACGAATGGTTTTTATATTTTCATGGGTTTTACCTTGCATCATGCTGGCTTCTTTACCCACAGCAATTATTTTCCCTGTTATCCTATCTCTAGCGACAATAGACGGACTGTCAACAACGACTTTGTCATTGTGAATAATAAGAGTGTTAGCAGTACCTAAGTCAATTGCTATCTCCTCTGTCAAGAAATCAAAAAATCCCATTTATAATAATTTGTTACGGTCTAAATGTAAGTTTTATCGATGAAAGTAACAAAATTAATGTTTAAAATGACGTGTACCAGTCATTACCATAGAAATTCCGTTCGTATTGCAGTAAGCGACACTTAATTCGTCTTTAATAGAGCCTCCTGGTTGAATTACGCTTGCTATTCCGCTTTTATGTGCAATTTCTACACAATCAGGAAAGGGAAAAAAGGCATCACTTGCCATTACCGCTCCTTTTAAATCGAAATTAAACGATTTTGCTTTATGGATTGCTTGGTTTAAGGCGTCAACGCGCGATGTTTGTCCTGTTCCGCTTGCCAATAATTGCTTGTTTTTGGCCAATACAATTGTATTGGATTTGGTGTGTTTACATAATTTAGAAGCAAAAAGTAAATCTTCGATTTCTTGAGCTGCTGGTGCCTTAGTGGTGGCAGTTTTTAAATCGGTTTTAGCATCTGTAATAAAATCTTTATCCTGTACTAAAATACCGTTTAAACAAGTCCTTACTATTGTGTCTGGTAAAGCAAGCTCATTCTGGATTAAAATAATTCTGTTTTTCTTGCCTTGTAAAATGTTCATGGCTTCTTTTTCATAGCTCGGTGCTATGACTACTTCGCAAAATAACTCATGAATTTCATTGGCGGTAGCAACATCAATTTCTTTGTTGCTTATTAAAACACCTCCAAAAGCAGAGACAGGATCACCAGCTAAAGCGTCAATATAGGCTTGATGTAAGGTGCTTCGCGAAGCTAGACCACAAGCATTGTTATGTTTTAAAATGGCAAACGTAGGCTCATCACCTTTAAATTCATTCATTAAATTAACCGCAGCATCAACATCTAAAAGATTGTTGTATGACAATTCTTTACCATGTAGTTTGGTAAACATCGCTTCAAAATCACCAAAGAAATAGCCTTTTTGATGCGGATTTTCACCATAGCGAAGCACTTGTCCGTTAGTTTCACTAATTTTCAAAACTGTTTCTTGCTTGTCTTTGTTGAAATAGTTGAAGATAGCGGTATCGTAATGCGAAGAAACGTTAAACGATTTTGCCGCAAAACGTTTGCGATCTTCTAAGCTTGTGGTCCCATTTTTCTCAGTGATAAGCCCTAAAAAATCGGCATAATCTTCCATGGAGGAAACACAGAGCACATCTTTAAAATTTTTTGCAGCAGCACGGATGAGAGAAATACCGCCAATATCAATTTTTTCGATGATATCTTGTTCAGAAGCACCACTTGCTACTGTTTTTTCAAAAGGATATAAATCAACAATGACAATATCAATTTGAGGAATTTCATATTCTTTTAATTGTTTTTGATCTTCTGCATTGTCTTGACGGTTTAAGATACCGCCAAAAACTTTCGGATGTAAGGTTTTTACGCGACCTCCCAAAATTGAGGGGTAGCTGGTAACATCTTCAACCGGAACAACATCAATCCCTAAATCTTTTACAAATTTTTCAGTACCGCCTGTAGAGTAGATGGTAATTCCTAATTCTTTGAATTTTTTTACAATAGGCTCTAAACCATCTTTATGAAATACAGAAATTAATGCCGAGGTAGCTTTTTTTGTGGTACTCATTTTTACGTGCTTGTTATTAGTAATTTAAGCACGCAAAAGTAATTTTTTTGAGTTTAAAAAACCTCGATGTTATCAACAAAATGCTAAAGTTTTAAAGAATTTTAGCTATTTCGTTATTTATAAACTCTAAAAAGCGCTCATCTTCCTCTGAAAAAGGGTCTGGTGTGTTCGAATCAATATCAATTTGACCTATATTTTCTCCATTTACAAATAAGGGTATTACGATCTCTGCCTTTACGGTAATGCTGCAAGCAATATAATTATCTTGGGCTGAGACATCGGGCACTACAAAGTTTTGATTGCTAAGGGCTACCTGTCCGCAAATACCTTTGCCAAATGGAATTATAGTGTGGTCAGTTTCAGCGCCAGCATAAGGGCCTAATTTTAATTCGTTTTTATCACCGTTTTTAAAATAAAAACCTACCCAATCATAATGAGTAACATTTTCTTTTAATAGATCACAAACCTGCTGCAAACGCTCCTCTACAGCTAAATTTTTATCTGTTATCAGTACAAGCGCTTCTGATTTTAATTTTTCGAACATAATTTTAGTCATAAAATAGGAGTACCAAAAGTCGATTTTTTTCATCAAAAATTACCAAATAAAATCATTAAATATTCGTTAATAAAAAACAATACCTCGCTAGTGATTTAGAAATTTAGTAAATTTGCATCGTGAAAAAAGTTTTTCAAAAAATAATGTCTATTGCTTTAGCACTTTTGCTATTGGCTTCTACCACCTCTTGGAAAGTAGAAAAGCATTATTGTTTGGGTCATGTAGTCGATATTTCATTGTTTGCGGCCTCAAATGGCTGTGGGATGGAAGCAAACGATGCTGCTGATCAAGAGAATGCCTCACAATATGAAAATGCTTGTTGCTCAGATGAAACGATCATCCTGCAAGGCCAAGATGATTTAGCGATTGCATTTCATGATTTTACGATAGATCAGCAGCAGTTGTTAGTTGCTTTTTCATATTCTTATTTTAATTTTTTACCCGCCGAAAACGTACAGCGTGTAGTACACCAATATTATCTTCCCCCGAACATCGTCAAAGACATTCAAGTACTTGACGGAGTTTTTTTAATCTGATTTTTTTCTTTTTAGTTCGTTCAGATATTGCGGAATTTTTTCCATTTAAATAATTTTTAATTAGATGGAAATACTCAAAAGAAGGATAATCAAATTATAAAAACATGAAATATACATTTTGGCTTTTAGTCATTTTAGTTTTGTTTACTACTATTTCTCGGGCACAAGGGCCGCCAATAACATCCGATAAACCTATTATGCTAGGAGCAGGCAGTTTCACTGTTAGAACCTTAACGGAAATTAGAACTACCCAGCGTGCTACTTTTACCTATGTTCCAGTTACTATTAGTTACTTGCCCACTTCAAATATTGAGCTTGGGGTAGAAATTCCATACCTGTCTAATTCTCTTGAAGGTGCTTTAACTAGCAGTTCCTTAGCAGATATAAAATTAATGGGCAAATATCAATTTTTCAGAAAGGATGCTACTGGGAAAACCTTTAGAGTGGTAGGTAAAACAGTACAGACTTTACCAACTGGAGAAGATTTAGATGAAATGGATTTAAGTATGGGTAATTATGCTGGATACTACGGCGTAGTTGCGGGTTATGAAACCCTTAAATACGGAATTTCTAATGAAATTGGGTATAACTGGATGCCAGATGGTACAATGGATGACTTTCGGTATAAATTAGGTTTTGGTCTTCCGCTCCTAAAACCACAATACCCCAACAAACAACTCAATCTATTTTTTGAATATACTAATTTATGGCTCGTGGAGCGCAGTTGGTATCAACTACTTTATGCACAAGGGGTACAGTATGCTCGGAAAAATACAACTTTCGAAGTCGCAGTTCAGGTACCTTTAGTCAATGACGTAGCTGAAGGTAGAAAGTTTAATTACAGTATATTTTTAGGAAGTAGATTCACATTTTAACACATAAAATATAAAAAATGAAAAATACAATCATAATAACAGTGATTTTTGGAATAATGACCATGTTGAGTGCAAACGCACAACAAAATATGGATAAATTTAGGGTACAAGTAGACGGACTTGGCTGTCCGTTTTGTGCCTATGGCTTAGAGAAAAAATTTAAGGAATTTAAAGGGATAAAAAGTGTAAAAATTGATATTGAGACAGGAGATTTTAGTTTTAATTATCCAGCGGAAAAGGCTCTTTCGCTAACAGATGTTGAAAAACAAGTAGAAAATGCGGGCTATACGCCAATTACTACTAAAATTGAACGAGCTAACGGTAAAATTGAAACCTCTGAAGCAAAAATCCTCTCAGAAAAAACTAAAGGAACAGTCACTAAAAACCTCATGGTGGCAGGGAACTGCGGTATGTGCGAAGCGCGAATTACAAAGGCTGCGAAAAGTGTTGTAGGAGTTTCTGAGATTTCCTGGAATAAAGAAACTAAAATGATGAAAGTGTCTTTCGATGGGGGTACTACTACCTTATCTGAAATTGAAATAGCGATAGCAAAAGCTGGTCATGATACCAAAAACCATAAAGCACAAACAAGCACGTATAATGATTTACCACCTTGTTGTCTTTATGATCGAATAGCTCAATAAAATTATAAATAGTTACCTCTGATCGTCGTAGTTAAAACTTAATTTTTTGATACTACTTCATGATGTTGCGAAAAAAAACACAGAAAACAATGAAAAATATAGGTATCATAGTAGTCTTCATCATTCTATTTTCCTCTTGCAAACAAAAAGAAATTGTACCAACAACTTGGGTTTTTTCTAGTACTATTCAATTGGAAGGAATTAACCCGATTGGTATAGCTCAGGTTGACGAAAAACTATGGTTGTCTGACGGTGACCACAATCGTGTGGTGCAAATTGATGCACAAGGGAAAATAGAAGCTTTTATCGACAGTTTAGACAGGCCCATGCACATTGATGCCTTAGATGGTGTCTTATACATTCCGCAATATGGCAACGATTTAATAGGCAGGTTTGCTCAGGGAGAATTAACATCTATAGTAATTAAAGATAGTTTGGATGCTCCGGCGGCCATATCGGTTTTTAAGCAAGAAAAAGCAATTGCAGATTTTTATAACAACCGTATTCTTTATTATAACGGAACAGATTGGATTTCATTTGGCAAAGAAGGCAAAGCGGAAGGTGAATTTTATTATCCTACTGATGTACAAATCACAAAAGATAAAATTTGGGTTGCCGACGCGTATAATAATCGCGTTCAAGTTTTTGATAAACAAGGAAAATTTTTGCAAATGATGGGGCAAGATCAAAAAATGAACGCGGCAACGGGTATTTTAGTGACTGAAAATGAGATTTTTACAACTGATTTTGAAAATAATCGCGTTCTAGTTTTCGACATGATGGGCAATTTAAAGCAAGAAATTTCGAAAAATATTGAAAAAGCTACTGATGTATTAATCATGAATTCTAAACTTTATGTGATTAATTATAGAAATGGTCAAATAAATATTTTTGAAAGTGAAGCAGTACCCGTAAAAATCAACTAAATCAATACTGAACTATGACACATACATATAGTATAACAGGAATGACCTGCGGTGGGTGCGTAGCATCTGTTGAGGAAAAACTCGCTAAAATTACCGAAATAACTTCCGTTTCTATTGATTTGGCTAAGGCCGAAGGAACTATTGATATGACAAGGCATATTCCGCTAAGCCAATTACAAGAGGCTTTACAACCTAAATACGAGATTAGGGAAAAATATATTGCCGATACGCAAAACCCTAAAGAAGCGCTACCCATTGAAGCTACATCTAAACTAGCACAACTAAAACCTTTATTCCTAATTTTAGGATACTTATCGGTAGCTGTTGTGTTGCTGAATTATAAAGATGGAAGCCTAAACGATGCGATGCTCGATTTTATGGGGCTTTTCTACATTGTTTTTAGCTTTTTCAAATTTTTAGATTTAAAGGGATTTCCAGAAAGTTTCAGGATGTACGATCCATTAGCCAAAGTGATACCTGTATATGGGCGTATCTATCCTTTTATGGAAGCGATATTAGGACTCCTTTTTTTAATGCGGATCCAAATTCCACTAGCTTTACTAGTTACGGTGATTATTTTAGGAATTACTACCGTTGGAGTAACAAAAACACTTTTAGATAAAAAAAGTATTCGCTGTGCTTGTTTAGGTACTGCTTTAAAACTGCCGATGACCGAAGCAACTTTTATAGAAAATGCCATTATGTTAGTGATGGCCATCGCTATGTTAATTCAAGTGTATAGTTAGATGAAAACACAAAAAATAAAATTTGTAGGTGCCTACTTATTTTTCTGTGGCTTTGTAGTTTTTTCACAAGATAAAGTAGAGGGAACCGTTAAAGATGCTAATCAAATGGGTCTGCCAGGCGCTAGTGTGTATTGGATGAACTCTCAATTAGGCGTAGTTACGAACGAAAAAGGAGCGTTTTCTATTCCGTTTACAAAAGAATATACAAGCTTAATTATTAGTTATGTAGGTTTTGAATCAGATACATTGATCATCAATGAACCAAAGACAATTGCACACCTTTTAAAACCATCCAATGAATTAAGGGAGGTTGTGGTACAGCAAAAAAGAGATGCCTTAGAAAAATCTTTTTTTACGCCACAGAATGTGGTGACTATAAATAGCGAAGAACTATTAAAGGCTGCCTGTTGCAACTTGTCTGAAAGTTTCGAGACGAACCCAGCAATCGATGTAAACTTTTCGGACGCCCTTACCGGTACAAAGCAAATTCAAATGCTAGGCTTAACAAGTCCGTATTTGATGATTACTCAAGAAAATTTACCTATGGTTCGTGGTGCGTCACAAACTTATGGACTTACGTTTACCCCTGGAACTTGGGTAGAAAGTATTCAAATAACCAAGGGTGCTGGGAGTGTCGTCAATGGCTATGAGAGTATATCTGGACAAATTAATACAGAACTGGTAAAACCACTAACTGATACCTCGGTTTTTGTCAACGGTTATGCAAATCAAAATGGACGCTTAGAACTCAATACCCATTTTAACAAGAAACTAACCGATAAGCTAAGTACTGGGATCTATATCCACGGCAATAAACGCAGTCAAAAAGAAGACGCTAACGACGATGGCTTTTTAGACGCTCCGTTGGCAGATCAAATAAATATTATGAACCGTTGGCAGTATCAAAATGCAGAAAAAGGTTGGATTGGTTTTTTAAATGTTAGGTTCTTAAATGATGAAAAGCAAGTGGGTCAGGTCGATTTTAATCCTTTAACTGATCGGGTCGATAACAATCCGGCATTCGGAGAAAATAACAATAATTCACTGAGCGGAGACCAAGTGTGGGGTAGCGAGATTGATACCCGCCGGTTTGATACCTCTTTGAAGCTAGGTTATGTTTTTCCTGAATTACCGTTTCAAAGTATGGGTCTTCAGGCTTCTTATAGTTTGCACAAGCAAGATTCTTATTTTGGGTTTAACCAATATAACATAGACCATGAAAGTTTATACACGAATCTATTGTTCAACTCTATTATTGGTGACACAAGAAATACCTTTAAAACTGGGCTGACCTTTGCTTATGACGGCTACCAAGAAGTAGTAAACAGTACTATTTTTAGCCGAGCGGATACATCGGCAGGTGCTTTTTTCGAATATAGTTATGATAATATCGAAAAGGTAAGCTTAACCGCAGGTATACGCGCAGATACCCACAACAGATTAGGAACTTTTGTAACGCCTAGATTTCATATTCGGTATACCCCTTGGGAACTGGGTAGTTTAAGAGGGTCGTTTGGTCGTGGTAAAAGAGCCGCCAATATTTTTGCAGAAAATCAACAGTTTTTTGCTTCATCAAGACAGTTGCAAATTTTAGATACGGATGGTGATATTTACGGATTACAACCCGAAGACGCTTGGAACTATGGTGTAAGTTTTTTACAAGGTTTTATATTTTTAGAGCGTAAGGGAAATGTAACGGTAGACTTTTATAAAACCGATTTTAAAAATCAGATTGTGGTAGATTGGGAGAATCCCGACGAAATAGCATTTTACAATTTAAACGGTAAAAGTTATGCCAGTAGTTTACAGGTAGAAGTAAATCATGAAATACTACCTAATCTACAATTAAGGGCCGCTTATAAGTATTATGATGTTACCACGGATTACAGAAGTGGTAGCCTGCAAAAACCCTTACAAGCTCAAAATAGGTATTTTGCGAATTTGGGCTATCAAACCACTTTAAAGGATAATGGTGCGCAATGGCGTTTTGATTATACCCTGCATACGCAAGGGAAGCAGCGTTTGCCGGGCACAGCATCAAATCCTATAGCCTACCAATTGCCTGAATTTGCAGCCCCTTATAGCCTAATGAATGCGCAAATAACTAAGGTGTTTTCTCCCGCTTTTGAAGTATATTTAGGAGGTGAAAATTTAAGCGATGTAACACAGAAGAATCCTATTTTGGGCGCAGATAACCCTTTTGGTTCAAATTTTGATACCAACATTGTTTTTGCACCTATTATGGGTCGCATGTTTTATGCGGGGTTTAGGTTTAAGATCTGATGATGGCAAAAGTCTAAGGTCCGAAAATTGAAAATATAGAAAATAAAATATAGAAAATAGAAAAGTGAAAAGAAAAAAAGGTAGTGAAAAAGTTTAGACAGATTGCTTCGCTTGCAATAAAAGTAACTAGTAAGAACCGCTTAGAGCATAGCGCCTAAAGCCTATTGCCTAAAGCATAAAGCCATTTTAAAATGAAAAAAACAATTTTAACCGTCGTAGTCCTATTCGTTGCAGCATTTAGTTATGCCCAAGAGAAAAATAAAAAATTATCCTTTGATGTGGATGGTGTATGTGAGATGTGCAAAGAGCGTATTGAAAAAGCAGCATTAGGCGTAAAAGGGGTGAAATTTGCCACTTGGGATATTCCTTCGCATCAACTTTCCCTAATTATGGATGAACGCAAAACCGATGTGATGAAAATTAAAACGGCCATTGTTGCGGTTGGTCATGATACCAAAGAATTAAAAGCAACAGATGAAGCTTACAATACTGTACATCCTTGTTGTAAATACAGAGATGATAAAGTAAAGGATGATCATAAGAATTAATGTAGCCACGTGCTTTAAGCAATAGGCTTTAGGCTAAACTATAATTTTTTAAAACGCTCCATTGAAATTTGGGGCGTTTTTGGTTTTTATAAGATCAATGTGCCAAAAAAACAACGTTTTAATAAATTTATACGATAGATTGTTTGATGATATTTTTATCCTATTTTTTTTAATTTTTTTTAAAAAGCTTTAATTATTAAAAGTTGTAAATTTTTGAGTTATGATTAATAGATATTACTTGTTCACATTTTTAATTTTTTCAATTTTCAATTTGAATGCTCAAAATTATGAATTGAGTTATAAAGTTAAGGTTCATAAAAACAAGGAAAAAATAGAAGGTGTTTCTAAATTTACTCAGGATACTTTTTACTACATGGATAGTTTGAAAATGAAGCTATTTTTTAATGATTATACTTCAATTTTCACATACGAGTTATTAAAAAAAAAGAGTAGAGATTTCCCAAAAGCACTCGATATGGCTAGAAAATTAATCATAGGAGGTACTCATTGCTTCCATTACGACTTTATGACCAAAGAACTCTATAAAGTTACAGAAATCAATAATAAAAATTACATTGTTAAAACAGAATCACCAATAATTAATTGGCAAATATTAGATGAGAAGAAAGTAATACTAGGTTATCAATGTCAAAAAGCTGTGACTTTACAAAAAAATACTAATCGATTAGGACAAGAAGATGACTTAGAGATTACTGCCTGGTTTGCATTAGATTTAGCCTTTCCTTATGGTCCAAAAGAATATTTAGGTCTGCCTGGAATAATACTAGAACTTCATGAAGGAAAAAATCGATTTTCTTACATTGCAGAATATATTCTAACAAACCCAATGATAAATATTGAATCAAACTACCCCTTAAACGAGTGGATATCTGAGAGTGAATTTAAAAAAATAAGTAATAGTGAATACGGAAGGTTCTAAAATTGTGTCTTTAGGAATATTTAGAATTTTACATTTAGGTAGTATAAAAAAGCCAAAAGCTCAATTTTTGGGCTATTCACAGAATTCTTTCGCAAAGAATGGTACATGTTTGGGTAACTTAATTGACTGAAAAAAAATTTAATTAGCTTAATTATGAAAAATGTGAATATAAAACACTCATGAAGAAAAGTGCACAACTTTAGAACTTCAAAAAAAAACGCTCTAACTTTTGTTAGAGCGTTTAAATTTAGTATAATTAATGCCTGTGGCGGCTCGCCACTACATCATTCCTGGCATACCACCACCCATTGGAGGGCCCGCTTGTGCCTCTTCTTTAATATCAATTAAAGCACATTCGGTAGTTAAGATCATTCCTGCAACCGAAGCAGCATTTTCTAAGGCTACTCTTGTTACTTTTTTAGGATCGATAATACCGGCTTTCATCATATCGGTATACACTTCAGCTTTGGCATCGTATCCAAAGTGACCTTTACCTTCTAATACTTTCGAAACCACTACGGAACCTTCACCACCTGCATTTTCAACAATAGTACGTAAAGGAGCTTCAATGGCTCTAGCTACAATTTGCATTCCTGTTTCTTCGTCAGCGTTTTCACCTTTTAATTTGGCAAGTACCGCTTTAGCCCGCACTAAGGCAACACCACCACCAGCAACAATACCTTCTTCAACAGCCGCTCTTGTGGCATGTAAAGCATCGTCAACACGGTCTTTTTTCTCTTTCATCTCTACTTCAGAAGCAGCACCTACATATAAAACGGCAACACCACCTGCTAATTTAGCTAAACGCTCTTGCAATTTTTCTTTATCATAGTCAGACGTTGTAGATTCTATCTGAGCTTTAATTTGGTTTACTCTAGATTTGATGTCTTTAGCAACACCAGCACCGTTAACGATTGTGGTATTATCTTTATCGATCGTTATTTTTTCACAAGTACCTAAAAGATCTAAAGAAGCATTTTCTAAAGAGAAACCTCTTTCTTCAGAAATTACCGTACCACCCGTTAAGATAGCGATATCTTCAAGCATCGCTTTACGACGGTCTCCAAAACCTGGTGCTTTAACTGCAGCAATTTTTAGTGAACCTCTTAATTTATTCACTACTAAAGTAGCTAAGGCTTCACCATCAACATCTTCTGCAATAATTAAAAGTGGTTTTCCTGATTGTGCAACAGGCTCTAAAACAGGAAGTATATCTTTCATCGAAGAAATCTTCTTGTCGAACAATAAAATATAAGGATTCTCTAACTCAGAAACCATTTTCTCAGAATCGGTTACGAAGTAAGGAGAAAGGTATCCTCTGTCAAACTGCATACCTTCAACAACATCAACATAGGTATCTGTACCTTTAGCTTCTTCAACAGTGATCACCCCTTCTTTACCCACTTTGCCGAAAGCCTTAGCGATTAGCTCACCAATAGTTTCGTCATTGTTAGCAGAAATAGAAGCTACTTGCTTTATTTTATCAGAAGAATCACCCACTTTTTGTGCTTGTTTCGCAAGATCTTCAACAATCGCTTCAACAGCTTTGTCGATGCCTCTTTTTAAATCCATTGGGTTAGCACCTGCGGCAACGTTTTTTAAACCTTCTTTAACGATGGCTTGTGCTAAAACCGTAGCAGTAGTAGTACCATCACCAGCCAAATCATTGGTTTTAGACGCTACTTCTTTGACCATTTGCGCTCCCATATTCTCTAAAGGATCTGCTAATTCAATCTCTTTTGCTACTGTAACACCATCCTTAGTTACTACTGGAGCACCGAAAGATTTGCTGATGATTACATTTCTACCTTTTGGTCCTAGAGTTACTTTTACTGCATTAGCCAATGCATCAACGCCTCTTTTAAGTCCGTCACGTGCATCTATATCAAATTTAATGTCTTTTGCCATGTTTTTTTTGCTTTATGCAAAAGGCGATAGGCTATAAGCGCTATGCTTTTTGCTAATTATTTATTAATTTAATTTTTGTTTTAAAGAATATATTTTTCTCTTAATGGTGTTGATGTCTTCATTTAATTTTTCGTAGGTCTTTAAATCTAAATAATTCAAATCTTTCGAAAGTAAAATAAGATATTCAACTTCTGAAGCAGAGCCAACTGCAATAGTCAAAAACCGACTGAATTCAGCATCACTATCTCTTCCGCATCCTTCAGAAATATTTGTTGAAATTGAAGTACTAGCTCTTCTTAACTGTGAGCTAAGTCCGTATGTTTCTTGAGAAGGAAAATTATTTGTAAGTGCATAAATCTGTAAAGTAAATTTATGACTGATTTCCCAGACACCATATTTTTTAAAATCTCTCATAAGAAGCATATAGCTTAAAGCCTACAGCGTTTAGCTTTATATGATCGCCAAAATATCACTTTCACGCATCATTAGGTAGTCCGTACCGTCTAATTTTAGTTCTGTGCCAGCGTATTTGCCATAGAGTACAGTATCTCCTACTTTTACAGTAATTTTTTCATCTTTGGTACCTGGACCTACCGCAACAACTTTACCTTTTTGTGGTTTTTCTTTTGCAGTGTCTGGAATATAAAGTCCAGAAGCAGTTTTTGTTTCAGCTGCCATTGGTTCAATAAGTACTCGATCTGCCAATGGTTTAATTGTAACTTTAGCCATATAATTTATTTTTATTGTGATTTACAAATTGTTTCTAATGGTATGGCAGAAATTATGCCATTGCACTTATACTGACACTTTGTGAAAACAAAAATGCCAGCTTGTCATTCAAGCTGGCATTTTTTGTGAACTATTTTGTAAATTTTATTCTGAATCCGGAATAGGTGTTCCTTCTGTTGGTTCAGGAAGTGATTCAGGTAATGCATCAGGAAGTGTATTCTCCATGTTATTACCATCTAATAATTTAGATTCTGTTTGAGTGTAGTTGTCTTTTAATGAAATGTTAGACAACAAAATTAAAACAATTAATAGGGTAGCCAAGGTCCATGTGCTTTTATCTAAAAAGTCTCCAGTTTTTTTAACACCACCAGCTATTTGAGTTCCGCCTCCACCAAATTGTGAAGATAATCCGCCCCCTTTTGGGTTCTGCACCATTATCACTAGCATTAATAATAAACTCACGATGATGATTAGGATTAAAAATATTGTAAATGTGCTCATTTATTTTCTTTTTGTATTTTCTGTACTAATTTTATTTGGGATGCAAAGAAACTACTTTTTTCTGGATATTTCAAACTTAAAATTTTGAAAGCTTGAATCGCTTTTTTGTATTTTTTTTGCTCGAGATATACCTTGGCTAAAGTCTCTGTCATTAACTCTGTTTTATCCATTTTCAAAGCGTCTTGAACGGCGATTACAGTGGTATTTTCTTTAGGTACTATTTTTGGATTATTTTCTATAAACTGATCAATAAGATCAAATTTTTTCTTTTTAGATTCTTTTTGTTTTTTCGTCGTTTGCGTGGGCTTTTCAGGTTCAACTTGTTGGTTATTGGAACGATCAATTGGTTTTTTGGCGGCTAATTGCATCCATTCTTGAAACGAGTGTTTTTCTTTTTTGGTAAAGGCCAAAGGGCTTCCTAATTCAAGGCTAGTTTCTTGTTCCTTTTTAAACGCAATTTCTTTGTCTATTTGTGGATCTTTAGATGTAAACAGGGCTGGATCTAAAATCTGCTCTGCGTCTTTTACATTCTGGGGTAGGGCTTTATCTTTAACGTGTTCTTCTAAAAGACTTTCTTTTTTTTCGTTAGGTACAATAGTTTCAAAAGCAATCTCTTGCTCTTTTAAGCTTAGCGATGTACCAGAAATACTATTCGCAATGGTGTTTTGTAAAAATTGTTTTGAAGTAATGAGGTCGAATAAAACATCTCTATCTGCGGTGTAAGCCGCGGTCGTCTTTAAAGCACTATTGTACTTAAAGCTATTTAGGTTTTTTAGGCCTTTTAATTGAACGGCTCTTGCCGCTTGAAAATAAGGAAACTCATCTAAAATATCATCAAGCTGATTGGTTTGTACAGGAGAGACAACCTTTTCAGGATGTTGTAATAAATAAGTAAAATCAGATACATTCATAACCTTTTGTTACCAATTAGCTAGTGATTCGTTAAAAATATCTTGTGTGATACGTTCAAATATTTCCTCTAAAGCTGCAGATTTTATACTATTAAAAGAGGCATTTGCAGGATAATCATAAAAGAATGAAAAAGGCTTTTCAAAATCTTCGTCTTCCTTGGTCGTGTTAAAAAAACGCACATTTACGCGCATAGATAATCTATTTTGTGCAGCGGTTTGGTTTGCGGTAGCGGTCATGGGCGAAATTCGAAATTCGGTAATTTCTCCTTCGTAGAGTAAATCGCCATTACTTGAAGTTAGCGATAGACTCGTTTGGTCTAAAATTAAATTTTGTAGGGCTTGCGTAAAATCTCTTTCAAGCCCAGGTTCAAAGGTAGAGCCAGGGCTTTGGGTCGCATAGTTTTGAAATAACCTCACTTCAAAGTTTTTTGCCGTGCCTACATCACCATCATTAAATTTATACATCCAGCAACTAGAGAAGCTAACTGCGATGAGTAAAATCGGTACTATTTTTTTTATTTTTTTCAAGACTATATTTTTTAAAAACGAACAACTTATAAATCGTACTGTTTAATTTTTCGATACAAGGTGCGCTCTGAAATCCCTAATTCTGCAGCAGCAGCTTTTCGCTTTCCTTTATTACGCTCCAGCGATTTTGTAATCAATTCGATCTCTTTTTCTTGTAAAGATAGGGTTTCTTCTATTTCAATTTCTTCTGCAAAATGATACTTATCTTCCGCAGCAGCTTTATGAAAGGTATTTTCTGTTGATGTGTTGGGTAATTGCAGTAATTCATTGGCGGCTTCTTCCTCTTGGGTAAATTCTTCTTCTGCGTCTTGATTACCGTATATTTTGCGAATTAATTTCTGGTTTTCTTCTTGTACTTTCCCGGTATCATTATTTTTAAGTAATTCTAGCGTTAATTTTTTAACATCGTTTAAATCGGCTTTCATATCAAACAAAACCTTATATAAAATTTCACGTTCGTTGCTAAAATCGCCTTCACTTTTTTGTTTGCCAATAACGGCGGGTAAATTAGAATCGCTAGCATTGGGTAAGTAACTTGACAACGTTGCAATCGAAATAGTTCTCTTTTCTTCTAAAACCGATACTTGTTCGGCAATATTTCGCAATTGGCGAATATTTCCAGGCCACCTGTATTTTAATAATATATGAATTGCATCATCATCTAAACGAATGGTCGGCATTTTGTATTTTTGACTAAAATCGGAGGCAAACTTTCGGAATAACAAATGAATATCTTCTTTTCTTTCTCTTAAAGGAGGAATATTAATTTCGACGGTACTTAATCTATAATACAAGTCCTCTCTAAACTTCTCTTTTTTAATCGCTTCAAACATATTCACATTTGTGGCGGCTACGATGCGCACATTTGTTTTTTGCACTTGAGAAGATCCTACTTTTAAAAACTCTCCATTTTCTAAAACACGTAATAAACGCACTTGAGTGGTTAAGGGCAATTCGCCTACTTCATCTAAAAAAATAGTACCGCCATCTGCCACTTCAAAATAACCACTACGGGTGGTGGTTGCTCCTGTAAAAGCTCCTTTTTCATGGCCAAATAATTCACTGTCAATAGTTCCCTCAGGAATTGCACCGCAGTTTACGGCAATATATTTGGCATGTTTTCTATGGGATAAAGCATGAATTATCTTGGGGATAGCTTCTTTTCCAACACCACTTTCGCCCGTAACTAAGACCGAAATATCAGTAGGAGCTACTTGAATAGCCTTTTCGATGGCGCGATTTAGTTTTAAATCGTTGCCAATAATTTCAAACCGTTGTTTTATTGCTTGTATTGATTCCATAAGCAGAGCCCCTAGCCCCCAAAGGGGGAATTATAAATTTTTTGTGCTAGGCACGAAAAACTTGATTTTTTAATTGTAACCGTATTATTATTCGTCATTTTACATAATGTTTTAAAGTTCCCCCTTGGGAGTTCGAAGGACTGGGCGTCCTAATAATGTAGCGCTAGTACAATCGATAATTTCTACCTGCACAAAATCACCTACAGTATAGGATCCTTTTGGAAATACCACAACCGCATTTTGAGAATTTCTTCCCATCCAATCTGCATCCGATTTTTTTGAATGTCCTTCTATTAAAACCTCTTCAATTTTACCTACATGTTGTTTGGTTCTAAAATGGCCACTTTCGCGTTGTACGGCAATAATTTCTGCCAATCTTCTTTTTTTAGTTGCTTCAGGTACATCATCTTCGAGCTTTCTGCCGGCCATGGTGCCTGGTCTTTCAGAATAGGCGTACATATATCCAAAATCGTACTTCACCTTTCTTAACACTTCGAGCGTGGCTTGGTGGTCCTCTTCAGTTTCGGTAGGGAAACCAGCAATCATATCTTGAGATATGGCACAATCAGGAATAATTTTGCGAATATTTTCAATCAAAGTTAGGTACTCCTCAATGGTGTGTAATCGGTTCATTTCCTTCAAAATACGATTACTGCCACTTTGCACGGGTAAGTGAATATGATTACAAATATTATCAAATTTCGCCATGGTTTTAATGACATCAAGGGTCATATCTTGAGGATTAGAGGTAGAAAAACGTATCCGCATTTTAGGAAACGCCTTGGCTACCATTTCCAATAAGCTAGAAAAATTTACGGCCGTTGCTTTTTGCATTTCTGTAGCATTGACAAACTCTTTTTTGAGTCCGCCACCATACCATAAATAGCTATCTACATTTTGACCTAATAAGGTAATTTCTTTAAAATTTTTATCGGAAAGATCTTGAATTTCTTGTAAAATAGAGTGTGGTTCACGGCTACGTTCTCTACCTCTAGTAAAAGGTACGACACAAAAAGTACACATATTATCGCAACCACGCGTAATCGAAACAAAGGCACTAACACCATTTGTATTTAAACGAACCGGACTAATGTCGCCGTAGGTTTCTTCTTTAGATAAAATTACATTGACAGCATCACGGCCCTGATCAATCTCTTGAATTAAATTGGGTAAATCTTTGTAGGCATCAGGCCCCACCACCATATCCACAATTTTTTCTTCTTCTAAAAACTTACTTTTTAAACGCTCGGCCATACATCCCAAAACGCCAACTTTTAAATGCGGGCGTGTTTTTTTGATGGCATTAAATTTTTGTAAACGCTTACGAACTGTTAATTCGGCTTTTTCTCGAATCGAACAGGTATTCACCAGAACTAGATCTGCCTCCTCTAATTCTTGCGTTGTATCAAAACCCTCTTTTGCAAGTATGGAGGCGACAATTTCACTATCTGAAAAATTCATAGCACAACCATAACTTTCAATGTAAAGCTTACGGTTATTGCCTAAAGTTTTGTCTAATACAAGCGATTGCCCTTGTAGTGCTTCATCTATAATTTTCTCGGCCATGGAATACGAATAACAATCAAAAAATTTGTAAAGGGTCAAAGATACTATTTTTAACGGTGTTCTGTCAAAGTGGCAGTTAAAAATTAGTGAAATTTGTGTTCTAACTTTAAATGTTGATTTTTGCACAGAACGCAACTACGATAACCTCTAAGTGACTTTTATGAGCCCTCAAAGAAAAACTCAAAAATCTAAAAAAAGATGGCCTACTCAAGCGGTAATGCATCAGATTTATGAAAAAAGTATGTGGGGAGGCGCGGAGTTTGATTTTTATTCTGGCGATGGTTCTCATAGCCTAGCCCTTGTAAACCCTTATGTTGAAGTTGTAAAAAATTTTTTAAAAGGCTTTGAAGCCCCTATCACCGTATGCGATTTGGGTTGTGGTGATTTTAATGTGGGGCATCAATTGGTGAGCTTTGCTAAAGAATATTTTGCCATTGATATTGTCGACGATTTAATTGAACGAAACAAGTTGGTTTATAAAGATCAAAATCTGACTTTTAAAACCTTAGATGTTTGTAAAGATGATCTACCAAAGGCCGATGTTGCCATCGTTAGGCAAGTACTGCAACACCTCTCTAATGCTGAAATTTTAGAAGTCACATCAAAATTGCGAGGCTATACATACTTCATCATCACAGAACATATACCGTCATTTGCTTTTACGCCTAATTTGGACTTGGTTACAGGACAAGGAAACCGTTTAAAACTTAAAAGTGGTGTGGTGCTCACCGAAAAGCCTTTTAATTTTAAGCCTTTACGACAAGAAACGCTCTTAGAACTACCCATCGATACTAAAAGTGTTCTTAAAACGATACTTTATCAAAACTTTTGAAATCTAGCGCAACCTAATTAAACTTTAAGCATCTAAGAAATAACCAATTAAATAAAAATCGACATGAAAAAGTGTATGCTCTTATTTTTAAGTATGCTTACGATAAGTTTAGTTTCTTGTACCGATGAAGATGATAGCCTGTATGCAGATTACCTTGTAGCAAAACCTTTAACGATTTCTAAAGAAGAATTTAAAAATAGTGTACAAATTTTGCCTCCAAAATTTATTGAGGAGTCAGGTAAAATTTACGTGTATAAGAATCTAATTTTTATTAACGATAAATATCAAGGAATACATATCATTAATAATAGCAATCCTAAATCACCTAGAAAAATCGCCTATATTAAAATTCCAGGGAATGTTGATATATCCGTAAAAAACGATCTGCTGTATGCCGATAGCTTAACTGATTTGGTGGTGATTGACATTTCTAATATGGAAGCTATTAAAGTAATCAATCGCTTAGAAAATGTTTTAAATGGCTATGTAAATTGGCCTACAGAAGTGGATGTATTTGAAAATACGAACTATGATTATGATACAGAAATATTGATTGGTTGGCAAACCGTCACGGAGCGTAGATTAATATCAGAAACACAAAATCGTTTTGGAGGTTGGGACTTTGCACTCGTAAATACCATGAATAGCAGTGAAGCGGGAACTGTGGGGCAAGGTGGCTCCTTAGCTCGTTTTAAAATTGTTGCTGATTATTTATATGCCGTTGATCAGAATAACATTAATATTTTTAATATTCAAGATCCCAAAAACCCTCAAGCTTTAGAACCGGTATTTGCGGGATTTCAAATTGAAACCATATTTAATTTAGGAGAAAATTTATTTTTAGGAAGTAGAATAGGGATGTACATTTATGCGATAAGCAACCCTGCAACACCTGCTTTAGTCTCAGAATTTACTCATGGTACCGCTTGCGACCCTGTAGTTGCTGATGAAAATTATGCCTATGTAACCTTGAGAGGCGGTAATGCCTGCGGAGCAGCTGAGAGCGCCTTGTTAATCATTGATATCAAAGATCTAAGTCATCCAACCTTATTGAAATCTTATGCCATGGATGGCCCTTACGGATTGGGTATAAAAGAAAATAAAATTTTTGTTTGTGACGGTGATTCGGGCTTGAAAGTATACGATAAAACTGATGTAATGAATTTAAAGTCGCTAAATCATTTCAAAGACCTAAAAGCCTTTGATGTCATTCCTTTAGAGCATGGTTTGTTAATGGTTGGTGATGAAATGTTATATCAATATGAATATTTAGAAAATAAAATTACACTATTAAGTACCTTGTCTTTAAAATAGTACTATAAAATTGGCTGATCAAAACCTAAAACACGCTGATTTTAAGCGTGTTTTTTTATGCTCTATGAAATCGATTTTAAAGCTATATGCTTAGGGTAGCCCATTAAATAAAAAAATTCATATACTTTTGTAAAACCAAAAATTACTTAATGGCAAAGAATTTAGTTATCGTAGAGTCACCAGCAAAAGCAAAAACAATCGAAAAATTTTTAGGAAAAGACTTTAAGGTCGAATCTAGTTTCGGGCACATTGCTGATTTACCTTCGAAAGAACTTGGAGTAGATGTGGACAATAATTTTAGTGCAAAATATATTGTCAGTAAAGATAAAGCGCCCTTAGTAAAAAAATTAAAAGATTTAGCAAAAAAGGCAGATACAATATGGTTAGCGAGTGATGAGGATCGCGAGGGTGAAGCCATTTCTTGGCATTTAGAACAAGAGTTGGGATTAGAAAAATCGAAAACCAAGCGTATTGTATTTAATAGTATTACCAAAGCGGCTATTTTAAAGGCTATAGAAAACCCTCGAGAAATAAATTACGATTTAGTAAATGCACAACAGGCAAGGCGTGTACTGGATAGGTTGGTAGGCTATGAGCTTTCGCCCGTATTATGGAAAAAAATAAAACCAGGCTTATCTGCGGGTAGGGTACAATCTGTAGCTGTTCGCTTAATTGTGGAACGAGAACGAGACATTGATAGTTTTAAAACAGAAGCATCCTATAAAATAACGGCTCAATTTAAAACTATTGAAGGCAGTGTATTTTCAGCCAAATTGAACAAAACATTTTCTTCGCAAAAAGAAGCAGAAGCTTTTTTAAAGCAAAATATGAAGGCTGATTTTGTGGTCGCCAACTTAGACAAGAAACCTGCAAAAAAATCACCCGCAGCCCCCTTTACCACGTCCACCTTACAACAAGAAGCTTCGCGAAAATTATACTTTTCAGTAGGCCGCACCATGCAAGTAGCACAGCGTTTGTACGAGGCAGGGCTTATCACCTATATGAGAACCGATAGTGTTAACTTATCAAAAGAAGCTTTAGACGCTGCCAAAGAAGCCATTGTGGAAAATTATGGCAAGAAGTATAGCAATACGCGTAATTTTAAAGGTAAAAGCAAGGGCGCACAAGAAGCGCACGAAGCGATCCGTCCAACAGACATGAAACTGCAAAACGTTTCTCTTGAGCGCGATCAAGAAAAATTATACGAACTTATATGGAAGCGTACCTTAGCTTCTCAAATGAGTGATGCTGAACTGGAACGAACCAATGTAAAAATAAGCTGTTCAGGACATCAAGAAGAATTTTCTGCCAATGGTGAGGTGATTAAATTCGATGGCTTCCTAAAGGTTTATATGGAAGATCTAGATGATGAAGATCTGTCAGAAGAACAGGAAGGAATGCTGCCAGCGATGAAAGAAGGTGAAGCGCTAATTAATAATTATATCACAGCGACAGAACGGTTTTCAAGACCGCCTTATAGGTTTACAGAAGCCTCCTTAGTAAAAAAATTAGAAGAATTGGGAATTGGGCGACCATCGACCTATGCACCCACTATTTCTACCGTACAAAATAGAGGCTATGTGGAAAAAGGAACTATTGAGGGCGTTGAGCGCAAATACACTCAGTTAGTCCTGGAAAATAATGCTATAAAAACGAATAATTTAACTGAAAATGTAGGCTCTGACAAAGGAAAATTGGTGCCTACGGATATTGGGATGATTGTTACAGACTTTTTAGTGAGTCATTTTTCAGGTATTATGGAATACAACTTTACGGCTAAAGTCGAAGAAGATTTTGATGATATAGCCGAGGGTAAAGAAGATTGGCAAAAAGTGATGAAAAATTTTTACAAAGATTTTCATCCAAAGGTATTAGATGTAGAGGAGAATGCCGACAGGGCAAGTGGGGAGCGTATTTTAGGTACAGATCCAAAATCAGGAAGGCAAGTATTAGTTCGTTTGGGTAGGTTTGGACCCATGGTACAAATAGGAACGGCGGAAGAAGAAGAAAAACCTGTTTTTGCGAGTTTGCTGCCAGACCAATCCTTGAATAACATCACTTTTGAAGAAGCGATGGAGCTTTTTAAATTACCTAGAACCCTAGGTACTTATAAAGGAGAAGAAATACTGGCGAATGTTGGTCGCTTTGGACCCTATGTGAAATACGGCGATAAATTTGTTTCTCTTGAAAAAGGAGATAGCGCATTTGACATAGAAATTGATGAGGCTATTGCACTTATTGTAGCCAAAGAAAAAGCAGACGCACCTATAGCCACCTATGAAAATAAAGAAGTAACCAAAGGAACAGGGCGTTTTGGACCTTTTATCAAGTGGGATGGGATGTTTATCAATGTAAGTAAAAAGTACGACTTTGATACGCTGTCAAAAGAAGATATCAAAGAACTTATTGAAACTAAAAAGCAAAAAGAAATAGATAAGGTCATCCATAATTGGGAAGAAGAAGGTATTCGTGTTGAAAAAGCACGATGGGGTAGACATACTATTTTAAAGGGTAAAATTAAGATAGAATTATCCAAAGATGTGGATGCCACAAAAATCACCTTAGAACAAGCTCAAAAAATGATTGAGGCTAAGACACCCAAAAAGAAAGCATCAACAAAAGCCAAACCAAAAGCCAAAGCGAAGAAAAAATAAATTTTAAAATTCAAGCGCAAGTTCAAAAAATACTAAATTTGAAATACCAATTAGGCAAAATTGAAATGGATAGGAGTTTTTATTCTTAATGAATGAACCACTAACCTTAAACATGTTTACCCAACACCCCATAAAGAATGGCATTTGATTTTTTAGTTCCAGTTCATGATAAACTATTGGCGCATTGCGAATTATTACCTTTACAAGCCTTAGGGAATAAAATTCATAAACATACGGAGCGTAAAGGCTTACCAGTACTCGCCAACGCTTCCTTTGCTATCATTGGTGTAAATGAATCAAGAAACGCTTTCGAAAAAAAAACGGAGGGCTTAAATTTATCTGCAATAAGGCTTCAGTTGTACAAGTTGATGATGGGAAACTGGAACGGAACCATTGTGGATTTGGGCGATATAGAAGAAGGGGAAGAAGTAAATGACACCTATTTCGTAGTAAAAGAAATAATTGCCGAACTTTTAGAGGAAAATATTGTCGCTATTGTTATCGGTGCCACACAAGATATTACCTACCCGACCTATAGGGCTTTTGATGGTTTGCGAAATATGGTCAACCTGGTGGCTGTAGATAGCCGATTTGATTTTGGTGCTGAAGATGATCTTATTTCTTCACACTCGTACATGAGTAAAATTATAACAGACAAGCCTACGAACCTTTTTAATTTTTCTAATTTAGGCTATCAAAGTTATTTTTGTGCCCAAGAAGAGATCGATTTAATGGAGCGTTTGTTTTTTGACGCCTATCGATTAGGTGAAATTTCTTCGGATATCGGCCTAGCAGAACCTGTGCTTAGAGATGCAAATATTGTAAGCATTGACCTTAGAGCGGTAAAGGCCAGCGAAATTTCCATGTCTGAAAATTTTTCACCCAACGGATTTACTGGAAAAGAAATTTGCGCTATTGCAAGATATGCAGGTATTAGCGATAAAGTAAATGTTTTTGGGGTCTATGAGTCCGACAACACCCCACAAGCATACCAATTAATTGCTCAAATACTATGGTATTTCATAGAAGGGCACAACTATAGAGTACTAGAATCTCCTTTTATTAACTCGGAAGACTTCACCAAATTTATAGTACCAACAGACGATGAAGATTTAATCTACTACAAAAGTAATCTCACAAGTCGTTGGTGGGTAGAAGTACCAACTATTTTAACTTCACATAATAAATCAAACTCCTCTGCGTTATTACCTTGCATGGAACAGGATTATTACGATGCTTGTAATCAAATAATTCCTGAACGATGGTTTAAAGCCTATAAAAAAGGATTTAATTAATTAAAAATATTTTTTGAAGTATAATACAATTAAACACAATAAAACAATCAAAACATAGTTTTAGAGAGTAACAAATGTGTTTATCAAATTACAGTCTTAATCGAAATTTAACCGAAAGTATGAAGAAGCTATTGTTATCATCTATAGCGTTTGCGTTTTTACTCAGCAGTTGTGGGTCAAAAACAAAAGGAGAATTAGTTGGAGCTCAGGGAAAAAAATGGTATCCAGAAAAGCCTTATGGTATGGAGCTAATTCCTCAGGGATCCTATATTATGGGTAAGAGTGAAGAAGATCAAGCTCAAATTCTCAATGCGCCAACCAAAACAGTTACCGTACGCTCCTTTTATATGGACGATACTGAAATTACGAACAGTGAGTACCGACAATTTGTAGAATGGGTACGTGATTCTATCGTAAGAACCAAACTTGCAATTTTAGCTGACGAACTAGGTTTAGGACCGGCTGATGGGGGTATTGGAGAATATGCATTTAAAGATGCTGACGAAGAAAATTTATCGGCGTATGAAAAGTATATGGCGGATAATTATGCAGGACTGGATTATGAAGGTCGTGCGCTTAACTTAGATGAAGATCTAATCTGGGAAACCTCAGAATACCCAGATGAGTACTATGTTGAGGTGATGGATAAATTATACATCCCTGAAGAAGAGTCTTATAATGGGCAACGTACTATCGATGTTACACAATTAAAATACAAATATTCTTGGATGGATATTGAAGCTGCTGCTCGTGCGAAAGGCAAAGGCAGTAGAAAAGATTTTATCAAACAAGAAGAATTAGAGATTTATCCTGATACCACAGTTTGGATTAGAGATTTTGCATACTCGTATAACGAACCCATGCATAATGATTATTTCTGGCATGATGCCTATAGTGATTATCCAGTAGTTGGCGTGACTTGGAAACAAGCTAAAGCCTTTTGTAACTGGAGAACGAAATTTAAAAATGACGACCAAAAATCGGCAGGAAAACAATTCGTAAATCAGTTTAGATTACCTACTGAGGCAGAATGGGAATATGCTGCAAGAGGTGGTATTGAAGGAGGAAGTTACCCTTGGGGTGGTCCTTACGTTATAAGTGATACGGGTTGCTTTATGGCAAACTTTAAACCACAACGTGGAGATTATGCCGCAGATACAGCGCTATATACTGTAGAAGCAAAATCGTTCGAGCCTAATGATTACAACTTATACAACATGGCGGGGAACGTATCAGAATGGACAGACTCTAGCTATGATCCTAACTCTTACGAGTATGTATCCACAATGAATCCAAATGCAGGTTCAGGTCAAAATGCAAGAAAAGTAATTCGTGGTGGTTCATGGAAAGATGTAGCTTACTTTTTACAAGTGAGTACAAGAGATTATGAATACCAAGATTCCGCACGTAGTTATGTAGGTTTTAGAACCGTTCAAGATTATATGGGCGTTGAAGAAAACAAGCCTTTAAACAGACCTTAAATATCAAGTAAACAACAAATTAAATAAAGTCAAATTAAATTAAAACCAAATCCTTATTTTTATTCACATTAACCTAAAATTAAATTAACATTATGGCACAGTCAAAAGCAACAAAAAAATTATTTAACATGGCCTATGGGCTTGGAGCATCGATCGTAATTATTGGTGCATTATTCAAAATTTTACACTGGGAGTTAGGTCCATTAAACGGAGGCGTACTTCTTGCAATTGGTTTGATCACAGAAGCACTTATTTTTGCTATTAGTGCATTTGAACCTTTAGAAGACGAATACGATTGGTCTTTAGTATATCCTGAATTATCAGGTGGAGAAGGCATGGCGAGATCAAATTCGCAAGCTGATATTCAGGAATCAGAAGCTTCTTTATCTAAAAAATTAGATGATTTATTAAAAGAAGCAGGTGTAGATGCAAGCTTAATGGAAAGCTTAGGTACAAGCATCAGAAACTTTGAAGGTGCTGCTAAAGGTATCGCTCCTACAGTAGATGCTATGCAGTCTACGAAGAAGTATTCTGAAGAAATGGTGAACGCTGCAGCGCAGATGGAATCCTTAAATAGCCTTTACAAAGTACAATTAGAAAGTGCTAGCAGACAAGCTTCAATTAACGAAGAAGTAGTTCAAAACTCTACGGCTTTAAAAGATCAGATGGCATCATTATCTACTAATTTATCTTCTTTAAATGGAGTATACGGTGGTATGTTATCAGCTATGAATAGAAACTAATTAGTAGTACTATTTACAAACCCAAATCAAATTAATTTAAACTAATTAGAAAAAAATGGCGTCAGGAAAACAATCCCCAAGGCAGAAGATGGTAAACTTAATGTATCTAGTTTTCATTTGTATGCTTGCCCTAAATATGAGTAAAGAAGTTCTAGCAGCTTTCGGTCTTATGAACGAAAAGTTAGAAGTTTCTAACGCGAAGACAGCAGATAATAACTTAGCCTTTTTAAATGGTCTTGAAACAAAGGCTAATGAAGATGCGGCTAAATATGCTGATGACTATAAAAAAGGTCAAGAAGTTCAAAAATTATCTCAAGAGTATTTTGATTATCTAGAAGCTATCAAAAAAGAAATGATGATGGGTGTTGAAGACCCAACAGATTATCAAGTGATGGATAAATCAGACTATTTAGATCAAAAATTCTTTAGTGGAGATAACTTAGCAGAAGGTGGTAAAGAATTCATGAAAAGAATTCAAGATTACCGTTCAAAAGTTTCAGAATTAGTGCCTTCAAGATTAAAGGCATCAGTAATTGCTAGATTTGAAACTGGTGATGCTAATGGTAAAGTTGAGAAAAAGGATAAAACAAAGCAAGATTGGATTAATTATCATTATGAAGGTTTTCCATTGATTGCTTCTTTAACCAAAATTACAGCTTTACAAGCCGATATTAAATCTACAGAAGAAGATGCGCTTAAGTCAATGTTAGAAGGTAACTTAACGAATCAAGTTTCTTTAAAGAACTTTCAAACATCACTTTTCGGTTCTAAATCAGCTTTTTATTCTGGAGAAAAATACGATGGTAAAATTATCATAAGTAAAACAGACAACACTTCAACACCAGTAAAAGCAGAATTAACGCTTGATGGTAGAAAGTTAGTAGCTGGAACAGATTATAAGATTGAAGCTGGAGGCGTTAAAATGCTAATAGGTGCTGGTAACCCGGGAGATCACGTAGTTGCAGGAACATTGTACTTTATGCAAGATGGCGTTGAAATTCCAGTGGTAGTGAATAATTCTTTCGCCACCATATCGAAACCAAGTGCGGCATTAATAGCAGCTGATAAAATGAATGTAGTATACCGTGGCGTTGCTAACCCAATGTCTATTTCTATCCCAGGAATACCGGATAACAAAGTAAGTGCTTCAGCACCTGGACTAAATTCGGTGAGTGGAAGTAAGTACGTATTAAATCCTCAAACGGGTAGAACAGTGACGATTACCGCTTCTGGTAAATTACCTGACGGTCAAGTGGTATCTTCAAAATCTGAATTTAGAATTAAAGATATTCCAAGACCAAACGGATCTATTAGAGGAGAAACCAATACCGCTAAAATGCCAAAATCTAACTTAGAAATATCTACAGTAGGTGCTATTTTAGAAGATTTTGATTTCGATTTAAATCTTGCAGTAGGTGGCTTTAAATTTAAAGTTCCTGGACAACCAACAGTTGTGGTAAATGGTAACAAATTAAATGCTGCTGCTATATCGGCTTTAAAAAGAGCTGGTCGTGGAGATGCAGTGCAGATTTTTGATATCGAAGCGTATATTACAAATAACAAAACGTACAAGTTAAAGAAAGTATCGCCAGTAGTGGTTGAGCTTACCAACTAGAAGTAAAATTTATAGGAAGGAGTCACAAATCTTTTAAATGTAAAAGATTTGTGGCAAATTTCGATAAAGGTGTAAAAACAAAATAAATTTTTAAAAATGAATTGGAAAAATGTTTTAGTAATCGGAGCAGTAACGTTGTTACCCTTTTCTATGTTGGCTCAGGCAAACGTATTAAATGCCAAGACGCCAAGTGACATCGGGAAAAAAACCGAAGCTCAGATTGAAATGGACAATGATGGTCCATTAAATTACGGGTATGTAGATGATAGAGATGTTTTATGGTCTAAAACCGTATGGGAAGTAATTGATTTAGACGAACGTGTTAACTTTCCCTTATATTACCCTATAGATACGGTTGATATTGGGTCAGATAGAAGATCTTTATATGACGTATTGATTAGAAATATCAAGAACGGAAAAATTAAAGATATTTATGCAGATTCTTATTTTACTGAAAAAAGAGAATTTGCTGCGTTAAAAGCAACCATGCAAAAAATTGATACCACTGAATTTGGTTACGAGCAATACAATGCTGGTGAGCAAATTTCTCCTGAGTACATCAATAAAAGAGATTTAACGGCAGCAGACATAGAAGAATACCTAATTAAAGGAATGTGGTATTTTGATAAGCGTCAAGGAGAATTAAAATACCGATTATTAGGTATTGCTCCTAGAGCTCCAGATGTGAATTTTATTGATGATGAATCTATGGATCAAGAAGAGAATAAAGTGGCTTTGTTTTGGGTATGGTACCCTGCAGCACGTCAAGTACTTCATGAAGCTAAGGTATTTAATCAAAGAAATTCAGCACAACCCATCTCATTCGATATGCTATTAAACGCTCGACGTTTTGATGCCGTAATCTATAAAGAAGATAACGTATACGGAGATCGTGCCATCAAAGATTATATTTCTGACAACTCATTATTTCAATTGTTAGAATCGAAAAGAATCAAAGAAACTATTCGAGACAAAGAACAAGACATGTGGAGCTATTAAGCGCCAGAACTTCCAATTCAAAATAAATTTAAGTCCTAGCCATTTTGGTTAGGACTTTTTTTATGCGAATCATTTACCTTTGCACGATGGTAGATTATATTGTAGTAGGTTTAGGATTAGCGGGGATCGCTTTTTGTGAGCAATTAGAGGCAAATAGGAAATCGTTCCAAGTTTTTTCTGATGCTTCACAAACCTCTTCCGTAGTAGCAGGAGGGCTCTATAACCCTGTGATTTTAAAGCGATTTACCCTTGCATGGAATGCCAAAGAACAACTGGAATTAGCCATGCCTTTTTATCAAAAAATCGAAGAAAGACTCAATATTAAAATCGATTTTAAAATTCCTGTTTTAAGACGTTTTGCATCTATCGAGGAACAGAACATGTGGTTTGAAGCTGCAGATAAACCACAATTAAATTATTTTTTATCCCCTAAAATACTCAAAAACAAAAATCAACATCTTCATGCAGATTTTGGTTATGGTGAAGTTTTATACACAGGCTGGTTAGATACTAAGTTGTTATTAAAGTGCTATAAGGAACATCTGTTGAAAAAAGCCCAATACACAAATGCTAGCTTCAATTTTGAAAAGCTAAAGATGGCCGATGATTTTGTGGAATACGAAGGTATAAAAGCAAAACAAATTGTCTTTGCGACAGGTTTTGGGCTACATCAAAATCCGTATTTTTCTTATTTGCCTTTAAACGGTACAAAAGGAGAACTTTTAACGATAAAAGCCCCTGAATTAAAGGAGCCTAATGTGATTAAATCATCTGTATTTATCATTCCTTTAGGAGCTGATTTGTACCGTATTGGTGCTACCTATAAATGGAAAGATAAAACAAACCTCCCAACCCAAGAATCGAAGGATGAACTTTTAGAAAAATTAGATAGTTTTTTAAAATGTGATTATACCGTGGTAGATCATGTGGCGGGAATACGCCCAACAGTCGCAGATCGTCGCCCATTGGTGGGGAGACACCCAAAGCATGCTAATTTGTATGCTTTAAACGGATTTGGTTCTCGTGGTGTGATGATCGCACCCATGGCTGCCCAACAATTATTTGGGGCCATTGAACATCAAAAGCCGCTACACCCAGAAATGGATATTGCTCGGTTTACAAAGAAGTATTTTAAAGGAGAATGATTTGAGGTATGTACCAATGCCACAATGAAATGGTGATGTTAATTTGAGGGTTTGTTGATTTGAAAATAAGTTCTGGTAGTCTATTTTTTATTTTCCACTACCCACTACCCACTACCCACTACCCACTACCCACTAACTCATTTATTTGAAACCGCATGGGAATCGTAACTGATAAAAAAATTAATCCAAATATTTCTGGATAAGCGCATGATCATGGGCATTAAAAGAATTAAAGTTCCAATGATAGCTGCAAAGCTAACCACTAAACTTAAGCCTATAAAAACAAATGAAATAATAAAGGCAGCAACGGCAATACCAACACCTAGACCATAACTTACATACATGGCACCATAAAAAAAGGAAGGTTCTATTTTATATTTCACATTACAATGCGAACAACGCTCATGCATTTTGTAAATTTGCCCTAAATAATAAGGGTTTTTATTCAAATACATACTTTCTTCTTGACATTTAGGACAAGTTCCTGTTAAAATGCTGTATAGTTTGTTTCCTTTTTTTAACATTTGCAAAAGTTTTGACAAAAGTAAGTTTTTAGCAAGATTTAAAGTGTAACCTAAGTCACAAATCTTTTTCAATAAATAAGTCTAAAAGTCTAAGGTCGAAAGTGAAAAGTCAAAAAAAATAACATTAAGTTGAGGGTATAGCCAAGCCCATACATGAAAATAAACATTTGACATTCGCCTTCGACTTTTTGACCATAAAAATATCAACGTACAATTCATATGCTAAACATCCATAACCTTTCTGTTTCTTTTAATGGAGAGTATTTATTTGAAGAAATATCATTCCGTTTAAATGCTGGCGACAGAGTAGGCCTAATTGGTAAAAACGGGGCAGGAAAATCTACCTTGCTAAAATTGCTTTCCAAAGAAATGCAAGCGGATAGTGGTGTTATTGCTTCGGATAAAGAAGTACAGATTGGTTTTTTAAAGCAAGATTTAGACTTTGAACAAGGCCGAACGGTTTTAGAAGAAGCCTATCAAGCATTTGAAGAAATTAAATCCTTAGAGTTGCAATTAGACAGTATCAACAAGCAACTCGCTGAACGTACCGATTATGAAAGTGAGTCGTATAGTAAGCTTATTGATGATTTAAGTGATGTATCGCACCGCTATGAAATTCTCGGGGGTTACAATTACCAAGGTGAAACGGAAAAGATATTACAAGGCTTAGGGTTTAAGCGTGAAGATTTTAATAAATATACAGATACCTTTTCAGGAGGTTGGCGTATGCGAATTGAATTAGCCAAATTGTTACTTCAAAATAACGATGTGTTGCTCTTAGATGAACCTACCAACCACTTAGATATTGAATCGATCATTTGGTTAGAACAGTTTTTAAGAACTAGCAATAGTGCAGTCGCTATTGTATCGCATGATAGAATGTTTTTAGACAATGTGACCAACAGAACCATAGAAATTTCTTTAGGTCGCATTTATGACTATGCCAAACCTTATACAGAATTTTTAGTACTTCGAAAAGAGATTCAGGAGCAACAATTAAGCGCTCAAAAAAATCAAGAAAAGCAAATACAACAAACCGAAAAGTTAATCGAAAAGTTCAGAGCCAAAGCGAGTAAGGCATCTATGGCGCAATCTTTAATTAAAAAATTAGATAAGTTAGATCGGATCGAAGTGGATGAAGATGATACGAGTGTCATGAATTTGCGTTTTCCTGTTTCGATTACACCAGGGAAAGTGGTCGTTGAGATTGAAGATCTTTCGAAGCATTATGGAAAAAAAGAAGTACTCAATTATATTAATCTATTGATAGAGCGCGATAGTAAAACAGCATTTGTTGGGCAAAACGGCCAAGGAAAATCTACTCTTGCTAAAATAATCGTGGGAGAGTTAGAGCATCAAGGAAAATTAAAGCTTGGGCATAATGTTCAAATAGGATATTTTGCACAAAACCAAGCCGAGTATTTAGATGGTAATAAAACTATTCTAAATACGATGATTGATGCTGCCAATGAAAAGAACAGAAGTAAAGTTCGGGATATTTTAGGTTCTTTTTTATTCAGAGGCGATGAGGTAGACAAATATGTAAAGGTTTTGTCTGGTGGGGAAAGAAACCGCTTAGCATTAGCCAAAATGTTATTACAACCATTTAACGTTTTGGTCATGGATGAGCCTACCAACCACTTAGATATAAAGTCTAAAAATGTTTTAAAGCAAGCACTACAAAGTTTCGAAGGTACCCTTATTTTAGTGTCGCATGATCGTGACTTTTTACAAGGACTTACCGATAAAGTATATGACTTTAAGGATGGTGATATTAAAGAGTATTTAGGCGATATAAATTTTTATTTAGACCAACGTAAAGTCGATGATTTTAGAGAGATTGAAAAAAAACAGCCAGAGGCAAATCCAAAAACCAAAAAAGTTGTTTCTGAAGTTTCTTATGAAGATCAAAAAAAGTTAAAGTCCTTAAATAACAAATTGAGCAACGTAGAAAGTAATATTGCACAATTAGAAAAACAAATAGCGGAAATCGATAAAGATTTATTAGCGAATTACGATCAAACCATAGCAAGACCTCACTTTTTTGAGAGCTATGAAAAAAAGAAAAAAACACTTAAGAACCACATGGAAGAGTGGGAAGAATTGACCCTGAAGCTAGAAGCCCTAGCTGAGGTATTAAAATAGCCAGCTGTTTTTTTCACGCTAAACATCAATTTAAAGCACTTTCACAACAAAAATACACGCTTGTAAGGTATTTCATCGAATATCTAAAACTAAATCTGAATAATCGATTACATTTGTAGGACAATTCTTATATTCTGTTTTAAATAATTTAAAACTTCTAAGTATGGATCGTCTTATACCTAGCGCGTTATGCTAAAATGTAAATATTTTTTAATCCTAGCTTTTTTGGCCAATAGTGCCGTATTCGCGATTCCAAAGGAAGAAAAGAATGCATTGCTAGATTTATATCATAGCACAAACGGCTCCAAATGGATTACAAGCTGGCAATTAACAGCTCCTATTAGTACTTGGGAAGGTGTTCTAATTGAAAATAATCACGTAGTTGGTATTTCTCTTTTTAATAATAATTTGAGAGGTACTATTCCAGCGTCTATAGGGACATTTAAAAAATTAAAAGTATTGAATTTGGCTTTTAATTCTTTAAACGGACAAATTCCGGAGGACCTTTATACCCTCGAAAATTTAACTATCCTAAGACTAGGAAAAAATAATTTGAGTGGTGCTATCCCTAGTACTATAGAAGGATTACTACATCTTTCATTTTTAGATCTTTTTGACAATAAATTTTCAGGTGAAATACCCGCCAGTATAGGCAGTTTAAAGGAGCTGAGAGTACTATCATTCTCTGATAATAAATTTGAAGGTGAGCTTCCAGCAAGCTTAAGTAATCTTAAAAAGTTAGAGCGCTTAGAACTTGCGAATAATAATTTAAAAGGTGAATTTCCGAATACCATCGCTACTATTTCAACACTCAAGTCTTTGGTTATTGCAGAAAATAGCTTCTCGCATAAGTTTCCTAAAAGCATCCTTGCCATGCCAAATCTAGAACTTCTGCAAATTCAAAGGAATAACTTTGATATTGCTAATTTAGAAACTATTGCACGAACGGAATCGAAGGTATTCGTGTTTGATTTTGACCGTAGTAATACACTTTTGCTTGAAAGAGATTTTAAGTCCATTTTTCCAAATAAAGAAACAAGAACCGCAAAAACTAAATTTGAAGATTATGAATAAATTAAAGAATATAGTTTCAGTACAATGGTTTTCGCACATGAAAATAACATTGACGTTGTTGATTTTGATGTCGAGTATAAAAACCTTTGCAGATATTTCTGAAGAGGAAAAACAAATACTAATTGAAATTTATGAAAACACTGATGGTTTGCATTGGGAAAATAAATGGAATTTAGAAGAACCAGTGGCTAATTGGTATGGAGTAACGATAGCGAATAATAGCGTTATAAAGATAAATTTGTTTCATAATAATTTATCAGGGGTTTTACCCAATAGTATTGGAAGTTTAAAAAATTTAACAGAATTAAATTTAGCTTTTAATCAGTTAACCGGCGAATTGCCTCAACAAATTAGCAACTTAGAAAAATTAACCATTCTTAAGTTAGAAATGAATAGGCTTAAAGGAAGCCTACCGGAAGATTTAGGCCGCATGATTCAATTACAAGAATTAAGCATTTTTAATAATTTTATGTCTGGAGCTATTCCTCTAAGCATTGGTAATTTAAAAAACCTAAAAATACTGAACTTATCCAGTAACAATTTTAAAGGGCAGATTCCCAGTTCTATCGGAGAATTAAGCAACTTAGAGTCTTTAGGCTTATTTGAAAATAGCTTAGAAGGTAGCATGCCATCGCAATTAGGTAGGCTAATTAAATTAAAAGAATTGGTATTGGCGAATAACCAACTTAAGGGTTCAATACCTAAAGAGGTGGGGCAATTAGCAAGTTTAGAAATATTTCAAATTCAAAATAATGGTTTCGATTCTTTCGAAGATATCAATAGTCTAAAATCAAATAATATTTTGGTGTTCGATTTTGACAAACATAAAATAAGTACCCTACCCAAATTTAAAGATATTAATACCATCAATACCAGAATGGCAGATACTAAATTTGAGGACGAAAACGAAAATTAGTTAATTAGGTTGAAGTGTTGAATTAAAAAGGGTGTGAATAACACCCTTTTTTTTATGCCTTTTTTAGGGAATAGCTGAGCTTAAAATTTTTACTTCGTAGGGCATCTTAAGCCTTTAAGTATAAGTCGTTATTGTTATGATCCGTTAAGATTTTTTTACACCTACCTGAGGCCATTTGTCCTAATATCCCTTAGGTTTGTTCGGCACACTACCCTTATAAAGAAGTAGGGTTCGGTGAACAGCGCTCCAAAAAAACTTTGGTTACTAAACAGTTCTGAATTTATTTTATGGATAACTTTTGAACAGGTATATTTCTTTTTTAGTACCAATGATACCTATTGGAATCTTGATGTAAAAAATTAATAGGCTCATACGCATGGCATATGAAGAACATTTTCCTTCAAAAATTAGTACATAAATCGGAAGGTTTTTCATCTTTCTTTTGTTTTAAAATTTGTTCTTGAACTATTAAATCAAAACATATTTCAATTTTTAAGATATGTTTAACTAAACCCCTGTAAACTAATAATATTTTTGTTGACTTTAGTAAAGTAACTACCAGTAAGCTATTATGAGAAAAATAATATTAACTATTTTGGGTATCGCCCTAATTATACTCTCTATTTTTGGTGCAAATGCATTGATAGAAAGTAAAACTGCTCTAAAACCCAAACTAGATAAAGTTGTAAAAACGGTTATCACAGAAAAAGTAAAAAATGGGACTATTGCTATTATTGTTCCGGCCAATGGAACTGTCGTGGCTAAAAGAAGAGTGGAACTCTATGCTGAGGTTCAGGGAGTTTTCAATAAAGGAAGTAAATTATTTAAGCCAGGTGAAACCTACAAGCAAGGAGAAACAATTATTCGCATAGATGCTACTGAATACGCAGCAAGCGTGCAATCAGCAAAAAGTAATTTATACAATTTACTTACCTCTATCATGCCAGATTTACGTTTAGATTATCCTACTATTTTTGAAAAATGGCAAAAATATCTAACTAATTTTGATATGAATAATGCCACGCCTTCGCTGCCTGAAATGACCTCAGAAAAAGAAAAATATTTTATATCAGGAAGAGGAATTTTAACCAGTTACTACACGGTTAAAAACTTAGAGCAACGCTTAGGGAAGTTCCGAATTAGCGCTCCTTTTGATGGTATAGTGACAGAAGCTTTGGTCACAGAAGGTACCTTAATTAGATCAGGTCAAAAATTAGGGGAGTTTATAAATACCGACGTTTATGAATTAGAAGTATCCGTTAGTAAAGCATACAGTGATTTACTCAAAATTGGAGAAAGCGTTAGCTTGACTAATTTAGAACAAAATCAAGAATTTGAAGGTACCGTCAGTAGAATAAACGGTAGTGTTGACCAAGCTTCTCAAACAATAAGGGCTTTTATTGAAGTAAAAGATAAACGTTTAAAGGAAGGGATGTATTTAGAAGCAAAACTAAATGCAAAACAGGAAACGAATGCCATTGAAATTAATAGGGGCTTGTTATTAGAAAACAATCAAATATTCATAGTTCGAGACAGCATTTTAGATCTTTTAGAGGTAACTCCTGTATATTTTTCAGATAAGAAAGTAGTTTTAAAAAACATTCCAGAAGGTACTGTAATGATCTCTAGACCTGTAGTAGGTGCCTATGCAGGTATGTTAGTTAAAGTATTAGAAGAAACCAAAGAAAACACAACAAACTAATGCGCAGTATCATAACGTATTTTATAAAATACCACGTTGCAGTCAGTGTTTTTATACTAGCCATCACGGTATTTGGTATTGCCGGAGCATTATCCCTTAAGTCGTCTTTCTTTCCCTTAACGGATTCAAAAAACATTAGTATTGCGGTAACATATCCAGGTGCTTCCCCTCAAGAGATTGAAGAAGGGGTAGTGCTTAAAATTGAAGACAACTTAAAGGGCTTACAAGGTGTTGATCGCGTAACCTCTACTTCAAGAGAAAACAGTGGATCTATAAACGTGGAGATAGAAAAAGGTCAAGACATTGACTTTATGCTGCTAGAAGTAAAAAATGCGGTAGATAGAGTGCCTTCTTTTCCAACAGGCATGGAACCTTTAATTGTGGCCAAGCAAGAAGCTGTAAGGCAGACCATAAGTTTTGCCATTAGCGGTCAAGATATTCCCTTAGCCACCTTAAAGCAGATCGGTAGGCAGGTAGAGAATGATGTTAGAGCCATTAAGGGAATTTCACAAATACAAATTTCAGGATACCCACAAGAAGAAATTGAAATTGCTGTTAACGAAAATAATCTATTAGCCTATAATATATCCTTTGAAGAAGTAGCTGCAGCCGTTGCGAATGCTAATATTTTAGTGACAGGTGGAAATATTAAAACAAGCACTGAAGAGTACCTTATTCGGGCTAACAACAGAGCGTACTACGGAGATGAGATATCTAATTTAATCGTAAGAGCAACGCCCTCTGGACAAACCGTTCGCCTTAAAGATGTGGCTAGTATTCGTGATCGCTTCGCGGAAAGTCCTAATGCCTCTTATTTCAATGGAAATTTATCAATCAATATTACGATTACAAGTACCAACACGGAAGATTTAATTACCTCCGCGGAGAATATAAAAGAGTATATTGAAGACTTTAACCAAAAGTACAATAATGTTGAAATAAACGTTGTCAACGACCAATCCACAACCCTAGTACAGCGGACCGAACTGTTAACGGAAAACGCCATCATGGGGATGATTTTAGTACTCATCTTTTTATCGCTTTTTTTAAATACACGATTAGCATTTTGGGTGGCCTTTGGTTTGCCCATTTCGTTTCTTGGAATGTTTGTTTTTGCAGGCTTTTTTGATGTGACTATCAATGTATTATCGCTTTTCGGAATGATTATCGTAATTGGTATTTTAGTGGATGACGGTATTGTTATCGCAGAAAATATTTACCAACATTACGAGAAGGGAAAGTCACCCATTCAAGCAGCAATAGATGGCACCATGGAGGTAATTCCACCTATTGTGTCTGCCATTATTACGACGATTTTAGCCTTTTCTATTTTTCTATTTTTAGATGGCCGTATTGGAGAAATTTTTGGGGAAGTATCGGTCATAGTAATTTTAACATTGGCAGTTTCGCTGGTTGAGGCTTTAATTATTCTTCCAGCACACTTGGCACACTCCAAAGCCTTGCAGCCAATAAGCGATAAGCCAAAGTCGAAAATGGCTCAGGCATTTGCTAAGTTAAGAGTCATAAATCAAGCAGGAGATCGCTTTATGAATTATATGCGTGATACGCTATACGCCCCTTTACTTAAATTTACCTTAAAGTACAAAATGCTAACTTTTTCATTTTTTGCTTTGGCCTTAATACTCACCTATGGTTCGGTGGGTGGAGGTATCATTAAAACTGCTTTTTTTCCAAACATTGCGAGTGATCGTGTTTCTATATCCTTAGAAATGCCTAACGGCACCAATGAAAAGGTAACAGATTCGATTATTAGTTTTATTGAAGAAAAGGCAGCCATTGTCAATAAAGAGCTCACCGAAAAATATTTGAAAGGTACAGATCAGGTGCTTTTTGATAACATGATTAGAAACTTAGGCCCCGGATCTTCCTCGGCCTCATTAACCATTAATCTTTTACCCGGTGAAGAGCGCCCAGACGAAATCTCGTCTGAGTTAGTAACGAATAGATTACGAGAATTGGTGGGTCCAGTATTAGGTGTAGAAAGTTTAATCTTTGGATCTGGAGGCAATTTTGGAGGCAGCCCTGTTGCGGTATCTTTATTAGGCAACAACATTGAAGAGCTGAAAGCTGCTAAAAAAGAATTAAAAAGCGCTTTAGAAAATAATGCCTTGTTAAAAGATGTGGCTGATAATGATCCAGCGGGGATTAAAGAAATACGACTGCAGTTAAAAGAAAATGCGTACCTGTTAGGGCTTGATTTACGAACCATTATGAACCAAGTGCGCGCAGGATTTTTTGGAGCTCAGGCACAGCGTTTTCAGCGTGGACAAGATGAAATTAGGGTTTGGGTGCGATACGATAGAGAAAATAGATCATCTATTCAAGATTTAGATGAAATGCGCATCACCACTCCTTCTGGAGCTAAAGTGCCCTTAAAAGAAATTGCAACCTATACCATTGAAAGAGGCGATGTAGCGATAAACCATTTAGAGGGTTTAAGAGAAATTCAAATTACGGCCGATTTAAAGGACAGTAAAGAAACGAGCCCCATTGATATCATGTTCGATATTGAAAATAACATCATGCCCGAAATACAGTCGCAATACCCAACAGTTACGGCATCTTACGAGGGTCAAAATAGAGAACGAAATAAATTATTTGATTCTTTAACCTATGTAGGCCTATCGGTTTTAGGCTTAATTTACTTGACTATAGCCTTTACATTTCGCAGTTTTAGTCAACCTTTGATGTTGTTATTATTGATTCCTTTTAGTTTAACCGCTGTGGCTTGGGGGCATTGGATTCACAATTTTCCTGTAAATATTTTGTCGATGTTAGGAATCATTGCCTTAATAGGTATTATGGTAAACGACGGATTGGTACTTATCGGTAAATTTAATGGCAATTTACGAGCAGGAATGCAATTTGATGAAGCTATGTTCGATGCGGGAAAATCTCGGTTTAGGGCTATCTTTTTAACTTCAATCACTACAATAGCAGGTTTAGCACCTTTATTATTAGAAAAAAGTAGACAGGCGCAATTTTTAAAACCAATGGCTATTTCTATTGCCTACGGAATTGGTTTTGCGACCATTTTAACCCTATTGATGCTCCCTTTATTTATAGCTTTTAGCAATAGGTTTAAAGTAACTACAAAATGGTTGGCCACAGGAAATACCATTAGCAAAGAAGAGGTAGAGCGCGCCATCAAAGAAAAAGACGAAGAATTACATTTACAAGGAGAACTGAAGCACAAAGAGGAATGAAAATAATTTATTTAATAGGGCTATTTTTTAGCTGTAGCTCCGTAGTTTTTGCTCAAGATAAGCTGTTGACTAAAGACGATGCGATAACACTGGCATTAGAGAATAATTTTGGTATTAAGGTGGCAAAAAACCAAGTGGAAATTTCAGATAATAATCAGGGAATTTTAAACTCTGGGTACTTGCCAACCTTAACAGGTTCGGCCAATGCCTCATATAATCGTGACGATACTACTGTGGAATTCCCTGGACAGCTACTTGACAATGGCGCTCCAAGACCAGACATCAACCTTAATAAGGCCGAAGCACAACGCTATAACTCAAGTGTGAACTTAAACTATGTCTTATTCGATGGCATGGGTCGTATGTACAACTACAAACGATTAAAAGAAACCTATGAGCTTAGTGAATTGCAAGCTAGAGAAACCATAGAGAACACTTTATTACAGTTGTTTAGTGTTTATTTTCAAGTGGCACGATTAACCGAAAATTCGAAAGTGCTTCAAAATGTATTAACCATCTCAAAAGATAGGTTTCTAAGGTCAGAATATGCTTTCGAATACGGGCAAAGTACAAAATTAGACATTCTAAATGCACAGGTAGATATTACCAATGATAGCATTGCCTTATTAAATGTGAAACAACAGTTAGCCAATGCTAAAAGAGATTTAAATGTTGTCTTAAATGAAAATTTGAATAACAACTTCGAGGTAGATACTTTAATTGCTTTTATTCCTGATTTGCAATTAAGCGAATATATGTCTGAGGCAAAACAAAATAACGTTGCTGTATTGCAAACCGAAAAAACCTTAAAAATCAATGAATATGATATAAAGGTGAACAAATCTGGTTACCTACCAAGGCTGGCTTTAAATGGCTCGTATGGGTGGAATTTAAATCAAAGTCCTGCTTCGGCCTTCTTTCCTGGCACGAATAACACAACAAATAATATAGGATTAAGTGCCAATTTAACATGGAATTTATTCGACGGGGGCAGCACTACAGTCCGCGTTAAAAATTCAAAAATAGCCTACGAAAATCAAGAATTAGTGAAACAACAAATTGAGCTAGAGGTCGATAGGGATATCCAAAATGCGAAGGCTATTTACGAAAATAGACTAACGATATTTCAGATTCAGGAGCAAAATGTCATTACCAATCAAAATAATTTTGAGCGTTCTAAAGAGCAATTTCAATTAGGAAGAATTAGCTCTATTGAATTTCGCCAGGCCCAAATAAATTTATTAAATGCTAGCACCAATAAAAATTTAGCAAAGTATGATGCTAAGTTGGCAGAATTACAATTATTGCAATTAACGGGGCAGTTATTAAATGTTGAGTTCTAGTTCAAAAAATAGCAAATAGGCATGTACGAACACTTTTTTCAATGTCCTTATTGTTGGGAAGAAATTTCAATGTTGTTAGATACCTCCATCCGAAAACAAACCTACATTGAGGACTGTGAAGTGTGTTGTAATCCCATAGAAATTACGCCCGAGTTCCAAGACCAAGAACTTATTGGTTTTGATGCCCTAGATGTAGAGCAGTAAACAGCATTGATTTTTCGTAATTATGGAACAGCAATCTTTACCGATCCTTGCTAGAGAACACCTAGGAGTTCCTCTGAATAGCACCATCTTTCTTTTAGCAATTTTTAATTAGTCTCCACTCAAAAGTTTAAAAGCGCCATTCGTTAAAAATTTAGAATCCTTCAAATTTTCGGAATCAGTAACCGCTGAAAACCCATTATAATTATAGTCAGATTCAATTTCAGTCGCTTTAAAGTAATATCCCTTGTCATCTGTTGAGTCTAATTGTAAAATGGTATAAACACCATCTAAATCTATGACTGCAGCTTCAGGTAAGGCTTTTTTTGTTACAGAAGAAGTTATAATGTCTGCTTGTACAAACATGCCTACCAAAAAATTAGCTTTAGTTTCGTCTTTTAAATGGCCATGAACCTTTACTGTTCGGTTATCTTCAATAACAGTCCCAATTAAGTATATTTCGGCTTCATACTGTTCTTCAGAGGCTTCAGGAATGGTAAATTGAATCTCTTGTCCTTTTTTTAGTTGCATAATATCTTTTTCAAAAACCGATAACTCAATATGCACATGATCATGATCAATAATTTCCATGATCGGTGTAGCAGGCGAAACAAAAGTTCCTCTGGCTACATTAACCTTGGTAATACTTCCGGCAATTGGGGAGTAAATAGCAACTATCGATGTGATATTTCCTTTTTCTACCTGTGAAATAGAAATATTTAATAGGGATAATTGTTTGCGCAATCCGTTATATCGGGCCATAGCCGTATAATAGTCACTTTCTGCTTTTAAATAATTTTTTTGAGAGGTTATTTTTTCTTCTACCATAGTTTTTTGCCGATCGTACTCCGCTTTCAAATAACTAAGTTGCTCTTTGGTCTCTAAGTAATTTTGCTGCAGCGTAATAAATTCTGGATTTTCAAGAGTCACGAGTTGTTGCCCTTTTTTTACTTTATCACCAATCAATAATGGGGTTGTTTTAATGTAGCCTCCCATCATAGCATTAATGATAGATTTGTTTTCGGGTGGCACATCAATCATTCCTGTGGTTTTTACCACCTTGGGAAACGCTTTTTCTTCTAGGGCTCCAAGAGTCATTTTGTTATGTTCAAATTGCGCTTTTGTCACATAGATTCTGTCATCGGTAGTGATGGTCCCTTCGGGTTCAGAAATAGTGTTTTTTGCATCTTTTGAACCACAAGCGGTTAGTAGAAGTAAAGCTATGAATAAAACAATTTTATAGTTTAGGTGTCGCATGGTATTCTAATTATAAGGTTAAGTAATTTAATTCAATGACAATACGGTTGTATTGCTGAAGTTTATTTAAATAGTCTAAAGTAATTTCATAAGAACTCTCTAAACTTTGTAGGTATTGGTAAAAATTAATTTCGCCATTTTTAAAACTTCCAGTAGCTGTTTTTAATAATTCTTCAGCCAAGTGTGCCCCTTCATGTTCATAATATGTTAAGGCATTTGTTAACTGATCTTTTTGTGTTTGTAGCGTTTGAAACTTGGTTCCCAGTCTAATTTCATAGTCTTTATACTCAGCTTCCGCCATTTCTTTCGCGAAGCCTGAGGCTTTTATTTTTGAGGCTTGTCCACTGAAAAATATTGGAATTTTTAAACCTAATTGGTAGCCATACAAACTATTAGAAATCCCTGAATTTGTCCCTTGAAAATACTGTAGACTAATATCAGGTAAAAGCTGTTGTTTTTCTAAACTGCGCTCTTTTTCGGTAACTAAAATTCTATTTTGATAAAATTGAAGCTCAGCACTAGTTTCGATATTTTTTAGCTGTAGCCCAGCCTTTAAATTTTCATCTATTTCAATACTAAGGGTATCTTTAGATTGTATTATTTCGCTGAGTTGCCTATAGGCAAGAACAACCGCATCTTTTGCTGCAATAAATTTTAGTTCAATTTGTTTTTGTTTTGAGGCTGCCGTGATCTTTTCAAGGTAATTGGTTTCCCCTAGTTCAAACCTTCTGGAGGCCATTGAAGCAAAATTGGCATACAAACTATCCAAGGTTTTATATACTTTTTCTTGCTGTCGCGCAATTTGGTAGTCATAATAGCCTGTAGTTAAGCGACGTTCTAAGGCTTTTCTTTGAATGCCATAAGCACTAGAAGCAAGCTCAAAATTTGCTTTATTTAGGTTCTTTGCCGTAAAATAAAGGGTAGGAAATTTAAAATCTTGTTGCACCCCAAACACACGTAAAGGTTCATTATTAAAAGCCAAGTTATTTTCATCAAAATGGTAATAGACTTGGGTCTTGTCAAAAGAAAAAGCATTGCTAATAAGGGCTTCCGATTCGTCTAAGCCTAATTCAGAAGCGTTTAATGCATTGTTATTTTCTAAAGCTAAAGAAAGAAGGTCTTCTAATTGTAGTGGTTTTTCTTGTGCACTTGTATGGGCTGTGGCCAACAAACTCATCATAAAGAGTAGGGCACCTATGCCATGCTTAGGAAGTTTAACTTTCTTTACCGAGTTAAAAATAATATACAACGCCGGTAACACTACTAAAGTTAAGAGGGTTGAAGTTATTAAACCACCAATAACGACGGTCGCCAAAGGCCTTTGTACTTCAGCACCTGCGTTTGTGGATATAGCCATGGGTAAAAAACCTAAAGCCGCTGCCGAAGCGGTTAACAAAACAGCTCTTAACCTATCTTTAGCTCCTTCTTTTACCAATGCTTCAATCGTATCAAATTTTTCTTTCTTAAGTTCCTTAAAATGTTCTATCAGTACAATTCCGTTTAAAACAGCAATCCCGAATAAAGCGATAAAACCAACACCTGCAGAAATACTAAAAGGCATATCTCGCAACCATAACAACCAAATACCGCCAACCGCTGATAATGGAATTGCGGAGTAGATCATAAGGGCTTCCTTTACGGAGTTAAAGGCGAAGTAAAGTAAAACAAATATCAAAATTAATGCAATAGGGACTGCGACAAGTAGTCTGTTTTTAGCAGATTCTAAATTTTCAAACTGCCCGCCGTAGGTAATGGTGTATCCTACAGGAAGTTTAATATGTTCATTTATCAATACCTGAACATCATCTACCACCGATTGTAAATCGCGATCACGAACATTAATACCTACCACAATTCTACGTTTTGCATCGTCACGAGAAATTTTTGCAGCTCCTTTTTTATAGCTAATTTCTGCTAATTCTGACAATGGAATTTTACCGCTGTTTGGAGTGTCTATAAACAAATTTTGTAGGTTATCAATATCTTTTCGTTGCCTTTGGTCTAGACGAACTACCAAATCAAAACGTTTTTCACCTTCAAAAATACTACCCGCAGTTTTACCAGCAAAGGCCATAGAAATCATATCATTCACATCTTGAATATTTAAGCCATAACGGGCTATTTTTTGACGATTGAACTTCACATTCATTTCTGGTAAACCTTCAATTTTTTCTACGGAAATATCGGCAGCCCCAGGAACATTTTGAATGAGTTTGCCAATTTCACTTCCTTTTTTAGCAAGAACAGCTAAGTCTTCTCCAAAAATTTTAATGGCAATATCGGCTCTGACACCTGTAATTAATTCATTAAATCGCATTTCAATAGGTTGGGTAAACTCTACTTCCATACCAGGAATAATGGCTAAAGCTTCTTTAAATTTAGCGGCCAGTTCATCCTTGCTCTCGGCAGAAACCCATTCTTTCTTAGGTTTTAAGGTAATAATCACATCACTTTCCTCCATAGACATGGGATCTGTGGGCACTTCTGCAGCACCAATACGGGTAACAACTTGTTTTACTTCAGGAAATTGGGCTAGTAATATCTTCTCGATTTCAGTGGTAATTTCAACAGTATTACTCAATGAGGTACCTGTTTTAAGTATGGGTTGAATGACAAAATCACCTTCATCTAAAGTAGGTACAAATTCGCCACCCATAGTGCTAAAAATATAGATAGAAATAGCTAAAAGAACACCAGAAACTCCTAAAACCAACTCCTTTTTGTGTATTGCCCAATCAAGAATTGGACTGTATTTTTCATTTAACCAGCGCATTAAACGCACGGAAATATTCTTTTTTGATGGCTGCGAGGGTTTTAAAAATAAAGAGGCGACTACGGGAACGTATGTAAAACACAAGAGCATGGCCCCTAGTAAAGCAAAACTAAAGGTCAATGCCATGGGTTTGAACATTTTTCCTTCAACGCCTGATAAAGATAGAATAGGAATAAATACAATTAAAATAATTATCTGTCCAAAAATAGCAGAATTCATCATTTTTAAGGAACCGTCAAAAGTAATTTTATCTTTTAATACTTGTTGCTTTGCTGAGGATAGTGCTAAGATTTCAGTTCTGTTTTGGGTAATTTTAAAGGCAATAAATTCTACAATAATTACGGCACCATCGATAATAATACCGAAATCAATAGCGCCTAGACTCATTAAATTGGCATCTACACCAAAGAGGTACATAAGCGACAAGGCAAATAGCAAACATAAAGGAATTACGGAAGCCACGACTAAGCCCGATCTTAAATTTCCTAAGAGTAAAACCACAATAAAAAAGACAATTAAAAAGCCTAAAATTAAATTTTCGGCCACGGTAAACGTGGTTTTTGCAATTAACTCACTACGGTCTAAGAAGCCATTGATAAACACACCCTTAGGTAAGGTTTTCCCTATTTCAGCAACTCTTTCTTGAACCGCATCAATTACTTTTTTTGAGTTGGCGTCTTTTAGCATCATGACTTGACCTAAAACTTTTTCACCTTCCCCATTACCCGTTATGGCACCAAATCTATTGGCACTTCCAAAGCCAACTTTTGCAACATCTTTGATATAAATGGGAAAGTTATTATCGTTTTTAATCACCGTATTTTTAATGTCGTCTATCGAAGTTATTAATCCTTCGCCACGAATAAAGAAAGCCTGATTTACTTTTTCAATATAACCGCCACCAGCAATGGTATTGTTTTTTTCTAATGCCTGAAATACCTCTTGTGCGGTAATTTGCATCGCGTTTAGGTTTTCGGTATTGATAGCGATTTCATATTGTTTTAAAAAACCGCCCCAAGTGTTCACCTCAACCACACCCGGAATCCCAGATAATTGTCTTTTTACGACCCAATCTTGTAGGGTTCGTAAATCTTCTGCGGAATACAGGTCCTTGTACTCAGGTTCAACATCTAAAATATATTGGTAAATTTCTCCTAAACCAGTGGTTATAGGTCCCATTTCAGGAGCACCAAAGCCATCGGGAATTTTTTCTGTAGCACTTTTTATTTTTTCGGATATTAATTGCCGTGGTAAAAAAGTACCCATATCGTCTTCAAAGACGATAGTCACTACGGATAATCCAAATTTTGAAACAGATCTGATTTCCTTTACCCCGGGCAAATTTACCATTTCTAGTTCTACAGGATAGGTAATAAACTGCTCCATATCTTGGGTAGATAGGTTGCTCGATGTGGTAATTACTTGTACTTGGTTATTAGTTACATCGGGTACAGCACCAATAGGAATTTGTGATAGCGAGTAGATTCCGAAACCCACTAAAAAAACAGTAAAGAGGAGTACAATAAATTTATTATTGATACTTAAATAAATGATTTTTGACAGCATTTTTTCATAAAATAAAATACGTTAAGCTAAGTAGCAACATGGATTGCTAAGGCTATTAAAAGTTTAAAACGATCGTATTTATGAATTGCGAGGAGGTTGAAAAAGTCCTTTTTCATGTAAGTTAGAAACAGGAACTTGGTAATAAAAATTAGACTCTGCAGTTGCCGTAAAATCGGGAATTTGGAAATCACTTTTAAATGAGTCCATAAAAAAAGCAATGGTATTGACGGCGTTAGAGCCAGAAGAATGATTAAAAGGTAATTTCTCATGATCCTTTTCTTCTTCTTGGTGATTTTTTTGATGTTCGGCTTTTAATTCCCCATAATGTTTTGAAATAAACACAAGTATATTGTCCCCATGTTCTTCGCTGTGAAATTTAGCGTGCTCAATGAACTCATCAAACTGGGCGATATCAGTAAACTGAAACCCCATACTTTGAAGAAGTATGGTAAACGATAGTGTTATGGAAATAAATAACTTCACAAGGCTAAGATAAAAAATATGTAGTATAAATCATAAAAAAATGATAATCAGCAACTCAAAGATAAATTACATCACTGGAAGTTGTTTTTTTCCTTTGGTACCACCGTGGCCACCTGCTACAACAATCATAATTTTTATACTTAAATAAATGAATTTGAAAAACTGTAAAACAGGATTCATCATTTTAAAACGCTGGTACTTTGATATTCTTTGTGTCATTTTAATGTTATTTAGTTATTTTTTCAAAATGCTGTTAAGGCACGAGCCCATTATTATTCTGGTATCAACCACCAAAAAGGTTTCATTTTAGCTTTATAGATAAAGGCATAATGTAAGGCTAGTTTTAGCCAATGCCCTGCCAATCCTATTTCTCCAAAGGTTTTTCCTAGTTGTCGCCCTTGTGTTTTTGGGTATTTATGATAATCGGGTACAATGGGGAAGGTTGTGATGCTTACTCCACTGCCGCTCGTTAAACCATAACCAGCAGAGGCAATACAGGCGGCACCCATATTTCCTAAAGAACCTTTATGTGCTAGCGATTCTTTCCCGTTTTGAATGCTGTCAATAATATTATCTGCCACTAATTTTGCAGTAATTCCAGAAGGCATTCCTGTTCTCGGTGGCGCAGGAAATATTTCTGTTCCATTGGGGCTTTTTCTAGGTTTGGAAATGCTGTGCGGCGGGGCAAAGGCAATTCCGGGTGCAAATATATTTTTATAGCTAGGGTTTTGATAGGTTTCTGGCCAATCTTGAACGGACCATTCTTCGTAAGGTTTAGCCGTATAATCGGCATCAACCAGCATAAAACCTTTAAATAGTTTATCGGTAATATCTGTATTAGTTTTGTCATACGCTTTAAAACCGTGGCCAGAAAACGAAGGAATAAGCATGGCGAAATCATAGGTTTCTGACTTTTTTTCACCTGCTAAATTTTCATAATGTGCAGTACCGTCTTCTATTTTTTGCACTCCGGCGCCTAAAATCCATTTAATTTCTCGGTCTTCAAAAATCATTTCAACCATTTCATTTGATTTCATGGTTAGGCTGCCATAACTAAGCAGCATGCCGTCCATACCAAAATCACCTAATTGGTATTCGTTCGATATCCATGTAATTTCAGCCATATCGCGCACCTTGTGTTTGCGTAGTTCTTGTTCTACATTTAAAATATATTCAAAGGCAGCACCTTGACAGGTAGCCTTGGCATGACCTGTGCCTATTAAAATTTTAACTTTTTTGCCTTTTTTCATTTCTCCAATCAAAGCATGCAAACCTTCCCAAGCATGATCTGCATGGGTATAGGTACAAACCGAATAGGTTTTGTTCTGACCGGGAATTAAACCTTCCGTAGCTTCAAAATTGAGTTTTGGCCCTGTGGCATTGATCAAATAATCGTAGCTAACTTTTTCTTCTTTTCCTTTATTTTCGCCCACCACATGCTCCACTAATACATAAGGTTTTTCTTCGGTGGCGTCTCCTTCTGGGAAGAATGACATCGCTTTAGCTTGTTTAAAACCAATTCCCTTTTTTTTATATAATGGGGCCAGCGGAAATAAAATTTGCTTTGATTTCATTCTTCCGATACCCACCCAAATGTTCGACGGAATCCATTGATAATTACCATTGGGTGATACCACGACAACGTCATGTTCTTTTGAAAGCTTTCTACGTAAGTGTGCAGCAGCCACATGGCCTGAAATACCCGCTCCTAAAATCACTATTTTGGACATTTTCTATCTATTTATAAGCTTGATTGCAGCGGTGACTTGGAAAAAAAATTAGAGTAACCTATTGTAAATCAGACTTGATGTTCACACAAATGTTGTTAATTTTCAAGAGGCACACAGTAACTTTTGTTACACAGTTAAAAATTTTAAATTGGGCTATTTTTTTATACGTGTTGCTATTTAGTGGATAAAAAAAGTAAATTTTACCCAAAACCCAAAACCCAAAACCCAAAACCCAAAACCCAAAACCCAAGACCCAGGACCCAAGACAAGTACAAGCTCAAAAAACTTTAAACCTGAAACCATAAACTTGAAACTTTTTTACCTTTCACCTATTCCGGAATAATCAATACAGGAACGGTAGGATGAAAAGCTATTTTTTTGATTACAGGTTCCCTTAAGATGCCTTCTAAGAGACTATGTTTATAGTTGACCATGGCTAAGAGGTCTATTTTGTTTTCTTCAATAAAAGTGGCAATGATCGTTGACTTTTTTGTATAATCTGCTTCCCAATGAAAACTGTGCGGATGGTTTTCAAAATAATCACTTAGCATTTTTTTATGAAGCTCTTGGGTGGCAGAGAGTTCTTTTTCAACAGTAATATGTAAAATTTTAATGGTAGTATTGAACAAAGTTGCCAAGGCTCGTATAGCTTCTAATTCTTTATTTTTATAAGGTCGATTATAATCTGTCGGAAATAATAATGCGCTAGGTGCAACAAATTCAAGGTCATCAGGAACGACTAGGATGGGGCAATTTTTAACCTTTTTAAGAACATCAACCGTATTACTTCCCATAAAAATATCAACGGCATTACTAGCTCCTTTTGTACCCATCACTATACTGGTAATGCCATGTGCCTTAACTGCTTTTGGAATGGCAAATTTTAAGTCTTCTTCACTTGAAATAATTTCAAAACTATGATGTACATTGTCGTTGGCAATTTCGGTTTGTTGCTTTAATTCGTTTAACTTTCTTAAAGACTCTTTTTGTAATTCGTCTACAAATTTTGTGGTAATATAGGTTCTCGTGGTGGAACTTAATAAATAGGTAACGTTTAAGAAGTAGAACGTACAGGATTCTTTTTCATATAACTTTAAAGCATAAAGTAAGGCATTGAATGCATTGTCAGAAAAATCGGTAGGTAGTAATATGTTGTGTTTCATGCTGGGGCTTATTTAGTGTTTTTCAAATTTAGCACCTATGCTGGCCTTAAAATATGATTTTTGTCATACCGGGGGTAGGTAAGGTGCTGTGTGCTTGTACCTCTTTAAATGCGCATAGAAAATAGCCTTAAAATTCAGAAAAAAGTTAAAGAGGCTTACGATTACACGTGCAGAACAGCTTATCTTTAAACTCGTTTTAGTTTGTTTAATTTTTTGTAACGATGATGCAGGATACCCCTAAAATAACCATACAAATAGCTGAAAATATAGCTTCGGAATTTTATACGATTACAGGTAAAGTTATAGCCCTACCCGGTGAAATAGATTTTAATTTTAGAATTGACGCCAATGATCAAGAAAGTTATATCTTAAAAATATCACGTCCTGATGAAGCTATTTCGTATTTAGATTTTCAGCAAAAACTAGTAGCTTATCTGGAAGAAAAGAGTCCTGAACTTAGGATTCCAAAAGTTATTTTAGATAAAAAGGGTAAGGCTATCTCCTCTTTTATTGACGAAAAAGGACAGCATAGGTATGTGCGCTTATTAACCTGGATTTCAGGAAGGACCTGGAGCAGTGTTAGTCCCCAATTAAATGAGTTAGGCCAAAGTTTGGGAGCGGAATGTGGAAAACTTACACAAGGCCTAGTAGGTTTTGATCATGAAAACGCACACAGAAATTTTGCCTGGGACGTAGCGCAATCGCTTTGGACCAAAGCTCATGTACATCTTTTTGATCCCGAAGAAAAAGAGCTGGTTCAGTATTTTCAAGCTATTTTTGAAAAGCAGCAAGCTACCTACCAAGGCTTAAGAAAATCAGTAGTACATAACGATGCTAACGATCATAATGTCATTGTTTCCGCAGACTTAATACATCCAAGGGTAAAGGCCATTATTGATTATGGTGATGCCATGTATACGCAGGTCATTAATGATGTAGCTATAAGTTGTTCCTATGCCATTATGAATCATGAGGATCCTTTGGAAGCAGCCTTGCCCATCGTAAAAGGCTATCACAGCTCCTTTCCTTTACAGAGCGCTGAACTAGCACATTTGTATGGCGCTATTGCCATGCGATTGGTGATTTCTGTTACCAAATCTGCTAGCAATAAAATTACGGAACCAGAAAATGAATATTTGCAAATAAGTGAAAAACCAGCTTGGGAACTACTTAAAAAGTGGCAAAAAATTAGTCCAGAATTTGCGTATTTTAGTTTTCGAGAGGCTTGTGGATTGGCAGCGCACCCGAAGGAAGAAAAGTTTAACGAGTGGGCCCATAGTCATGATTTTCAGGTCACTGATTTATTTCCAACTGTGGGTACAAATAAGCTAGAGAAATTAGATCTAAGCGTTGAAAGTATTTGGGTTTCACATATTCAAGATATGAATAATCTTGATTTTTTCCAGTTTAAATTAGATCAGCTTCAAAAGCAACATCCGGATAAGGTAATCGCTGGGGGATACTTAGAAGCACGAAGTCTTTATACCTCTAATGCCTACGATAAAATAGGAAATTATGGTCGTGAAAGTAGAACCATTCATTTAGGCGTCGACTTTTGGTTAGCCGCTGGAACTCCTGTTCATGCTATCTTAGACGGCGAGGTCGTGGTTGCCGTACATGAGAAGGGGAACAAAGCTTATGGCGGTTTAATTATTTTAAAACATAGAACACCTGATTTAGAATTCTACACTTTATACGGCCATTTAAGTCAGAAAAGTATAGCGGAGAAACAGCTAGGGCAAAACCTAAAGAAAGGAGATTGTATTGGCTTTTTAGGCAACGCACATGAAAATGGTAATTGGGCACCACACTTGCATTTTCAAATGATGCTATCACTTTTAGACTATAAAAATGATTTTCCAGGCGTGGCGTATTTTAATCAAATTAGGGTATGGAAAAGTATCTGTCCTGATCCAAATATGTTTTTTAAGTCTCAGGTATTAGCGGCCAAGGACAAGGTGAGCAATGAAGCAATAATGAGCTATCGCAAGCAGCATTTAGGAAAAGGGATGAGCCTGCAGTATAACACGCCTATTAAAATGGTACGTGGTTCGGAACAGTATTTAATGGACCAGTTTGGGAGAAAATATTTAGATACGGTGAATAATGTAGCCCATGTGGGGCATGAAAACTATGAGGTAGTCAAGGCTGGCCAAGCGCAAATGGCTGTTTTGAATACCAATTCGCGCTACCTGCATGAAAATATTAACCAATTAGCAAAAGCGCTTTTAGAGACCTTACCCCCAGAATTAAGTGTAGTTCATTTTGTAAACTCTGGTAGTGAGGCCAATGAACTTGCGATACGAATGGCAACTACGGCCACAGGAGAAAAAGACATCCTTGCTTCGGAAGTGGGGTATCACGGCAATACAAATACCTGTGTGGGCATAAGCTCGTATAAGTTTGATGGCAAAGGTGGTGGTGGCGCGCCTGAACACACTCATGTTTTTCCTTTACCAGATGCCTTTAGAGGAATATATAGAGGCGAACATACAGGAGATTTATATGCACAGGAAGTTCAAGGACAAATTGATGCCGTGCATCGCAAAAATAGGGGAGTAGCTGCTTTTATTATCGAGCCAATTATTAGTTGCGGAGGACAAATAGAGCTCCCTGAAGGATTTCTTTCAAAGGCCTATACAGCGGTGCGATTGGCAGGCGGACTGTGTATTTCTGATGAAGTACAAGTGGGTTGCGGGAGAACAGGAAAGGCCTTTTGGGGTTTTCAACTGCATCAGGTGGTTCCTGATATTGTCACGATTGGAAAGCCCTTAGGCAACGGACACCCTTTAGCAGCGGTGGTGTGTACGCCAGAAGTGGCCGAAAAGTTTGCCAACGGCATGGAGTTTTTTAACACCTTTGGGGGAAACCCAGTTTCCTGTGCTATTGGATTTACGGTATTACAAACCGTTAAACGAGAGCACTTACAAGAACATGCTTTAGTAGTAGGAAACTATTTAAAAACCGAGTTAAAAAAAATAGCCCAAGAATTTCCTATTATCGGCGATGTTCGAGGTCAAGGCTTGTTTTTAGGGGTAGAGTTCGTCGATGCTCAAAGAAATCCTTTAGCCGCGCAAACAGCGTACCTCGCCAATAGAATGAAAGACCATGCTATTTTAATGAGTACTGACGGGCCTGACCATAACATTCTTAAGATTAAACCACCTCTAGTTTTTTCAAAAGCAGATGCGGACGAATTACTTTTTTATTTTAAGAAAATTCTAAACGAAGATTTTTTAAAAGGCTACGAATAAGGTTGTTTCCAACTAAAGTTATCTTTTATGATCTGTTCTTTATGGACATTTAAAAATTCAAGATAGGCCACAGCGGCTGGAGATAATTTTTTTGTCTTCAGCCAAATTAATCGCCATGTGGTGCTAATCGGTAAGCCTTCTACAGGAATAATTTGCAATTCTTTATTTTGTAATTGGTTTTTAATACCAATTAAAGGCATTATAGAGCATCCTAAACCTGCTATGACCGCTTGTTTTACAGCTTCGTTTGAGGTAAGTTCAATTTTTTTATGAACCGGTACATTATTCTTTGTTATAAATTTTTCCATTTCATTTCTGGTGGCAGAACCTTCTTCTCTATAAATTAAAGGAAGTTCTTGAAAAACATCGCTACTAATGGGTTTTTCATCAAATTTTAAGTGTTTGCCACCCACAAAATAAAGTTGATTTTTCATCAATTCAATTTGGTTTACCTTCAATTTTTTGGGTAAAACAGAAACCAATGCAAAATCTACTTCGTTCTTCTCCATGCTCCTAACCACCTTGGTTTTATTGGTAACGTCTATGATAAGATCAACCCCTTTGTGCAGCTTAAAAAAATCTGCTAAAAAATAAGGCATCACATATTTACCCGTTGAAGCTACCGATATTTTAAGCTTGCCAAATAACTCTCCTTGGTAGGCCAAGGTTTTATAATTCATGGCATTCACTTCATCAATAATTTTTTCAGCAGCTTCTGCGATTTCTTTTCCGAAATCTGTTACAAAAAGTTTTCTGCCCACCACCTCTGTTAGTGGAATTGAAAATTGATCCTGAAAATTTTTTAACTGAATCGATACGGCAGGTTGCGTTAGATTCATTTCTTCTGCTGTCTTAGTAATACTCTGGTTTTGAGACATTTTTAAAAAGAGCTGTAATTGGTGTAGTGTATAATTCATAAAAATATTTAATGCTTTAGATTACAAATATAAATAAAAATTATCAATTAAAATTTATAACCTTTGTGGCGAAATTAATAAATCCTTAAAAAAAATGGAAAACGAAACATTAAAAAACGAGACCACAACACAGAACATTCAATTGGTAAAAGGCAAATTTACGCCAGAACAGGCTTCGGAAGTGATGATGGCCTTATTGGATCAAAAAATAAATTACCATAAAATAGAAGGGATTCAACTTTGGGAAAAAAATCACAAAAATGATCAAGAACCTATTTTCAAACGAATTAAAGAACTGGAAGCTGAAAAGCAAAATGTCACAAAGTTTATCTCAAAAATGAGAGCAGAAGGAAAAGAGATTCAGATAAAGGGAACCCTTCAAATGAGCAGCTGCGATTAAAACTGTCTTTGAATAACTATTTTCTAATGCAACAAATACCTAAAGGTATCACTTTACTTACCCTAAAATAAATAGTAAAAAAAATGATTTTGAACAGCAATCCAAACAACAATTTTGCCCAAAATACGGCGCAAATTAAAACAAATGGCGATAGTCCTATTATTTCAAAAGTGGCAAGTCCCTTACTTTGGACCTTACATCTAGGTACGATCGCAGTACTTGTTTATTTTTTGATGTACGCACCACAATGGAATTGGAACAACATCTTCATCATAAATGGTTTTACATTATTACTTTGGAGCACCGTTACTTTTTTTAGTGCCCTTGTGAGTACCTACGCAAAAAATTACCTCAATGGCTTTCGATACCATCAGCGTTTTACCTTTTTATCCTTAGGTTTTACGCTATCTGTGATGCTATTTGTGATGTCGAATCACATCGCTGCCTTACTTATTTCATGGCTTTTCATGGGTGTTTTTATGGCACGCTTAATCGGTGTTGATGCAAAATGGGGCGAAGCCAGAGAAGCTTCCAAATTGGCTCAAAAATTCTTTTTGACTGGAACCCTAGTGTTAAGCTTTGGCCTATTACTATTGGCCTACCAAACAGACCATTATACCTTATCGGGTATCCTTGATAATTTACAGGCAATTCCTGATTTTATGTTAGTTATAGCTTCATTATTGATTATCGTAGCCGCCATCATACAATCGGCTATTTATCCTTTTCATAGATGGTTACTTTCGGCCATGACAGCACCTACACCAGCATCTGCCTTAATGCATGCAGGCTTTGTAAATGGCTCAGGTATTTTACTGGCCTTGGTTTCCGCGGTTTTAGTGGCTTCAAATTCATTAACCTTGCTGTTTATTATCGGCGGGTTTACGGCGGTTATCGCACAATTCACAAAACTGTTGCAAGTCAATGTAAAGCAAAAACTAGCCTGTTCTACCATTGCTCAAATGGGTTTTATGATTATGCAATGTGGTTTAGGTTTTTTTAATGCAGCCATAGCCCACCTAATCTTGCATGGCTTTTATAAGGCTTATCTGTTTTTATCGTCTGGAGAAGAAATTGCACATAGTGCCCCTAAGAAGCAATTAAAAATAAAAATTAAACCCTTACAAGCCGTTATCGTTTTACTATTTGGTATCGCAGGAGCGCTATTATTTGCGCTTCTAACCGGCAAAACAAATATGGTAGATAGCAGTATATTTTTAACCCTTATTGTAGCCATTACGGTAGGTCAAGCGACGTATAATATTGTAAAAGAAAAGAGTCTTACGGCCGTGCAGAAAACCGTAGTGCCTATCCTCTTGTTTATAACTGGAATTAGCTTATACGCCCTACTCTATAATGGTGTGACAGCCTTAATGGTAGCCATGCCGATGAGCGACGTACCACAAACCTTATCGGTTATCCAAGTGGTATTTGGCCTTATTTTCTTATTGGGATTTTTTATCATGAAATTAGGTGTTTATCGAAAAGTGCCTTGGCTTTACGTAAAGCTTTTAAACCTGTCTCAACCTGATAACAATACTATTCTTAAATATAAAAGCGTAAAATAATGAGTACATATATTCTTTTGAACACGATTGAAAAAGCAGCAGATGTGGTCGGTAAAACATGGCCTTTATATTCCTTTGTAACTTCAAATCCCTTATCAGGATATGAAAACACCCATTTTATAAATGCCGTTAAAAAAGCACAGGGATTAACAGGGAGTCGTGTATTTCCTGATGTAGGGATGTTTAAACAAGCCTGGGAGTTAGGGGAAATAGATGCTACGGTATTGAACGCTCTTTTGATCGAAAATGGAATGACCGAATCTCCGGCCTACTATTTGGACCAATTGGAAGCTATAAAGTATGATGAAATCGAAAATCCAAACCATCGCGTTGATAAAATAATGGTAAAATGGCTGTCTGTTTTTATGGATGAAGGCCTAGCGGAATGGCAAATGCCTAACAAAGAAAAAGGTTTTTATAAAGCTTGGAGTATTTTAGCAAGCTATGACAAAGAAATAGGAAAAGCACTTGATGTTCAACTTCCAAAAACAAATACCGAAGCCTTAGAAAAGCTTTTAAATGCCTATTCAGAGCAAGAGCAACAAGCTATTTTCGAATATCATTTGGCAGCTTTGCCGGGTTGGACAGGCTATATTAAGTTTAGAGCGGAAACGAATTCGCTTTGGGAGCAAAAATACAGTATTACACTAACCGATTATCTTGCCGTTCGTCTGTGGGTATCTAAAGCTTTGAAAGCTTCTATAGTACCCCCTAAAAGCACCAACGGAGAATTAGAGACCATGTTACAATTACAGTATGTTTGGTTAAAGGCTTGGGAAAAAAGTTGGCAGCAGCAGTTTGTGACCAATATAAAATCACCCAACACTATTTCGAAGCCTACCCATAAAAATGTACCCGATGCACAATTTGTGTTCTGTATTGATACACGATCAGAATTAATACGAAGAAACATAGAATCTAAAGGGAATTATGAAACCTTTGGATATGCCGGTTTTTTTGGAATAGCCATGGATTATACACAATTAGAGGATGGTATTTCAAGAAAATCATGTCCGCCAATTTTAGGCTCTGCCTATCAGGTTTCTGAGACGGCACAAGAACATAAAACAGCAGATCTAAAAAACTATAAAAAGAGCGTTAAGAGAGCTAAGTTTACTTCATATTTTTTAGTGCGAATGAAAAATATGCTGCCTTCAGCATTCGGTTATGTAGAAGGTTCTGGTATTTTTTATGGGATGTCATTACTGATCAGAACTTTATTTCCAGGATCATTATACCAGCCACAGCGCAAAAATGAAGGGTCCTTTGAAAATAGTTGTACCCCACAAATAGGGCATACCCATACCAAAGAAACCAGCATAGATATTCCTTTAGAAGAAAAAGTAGCCATTGTAAAGACGGCCTTTGATTTAACAGGCTGGCGTACTTTTGCTCCTGTAGTTGTTTTTGCAGGTCACGGTAGTCATTCTGCAAATAACCCTTTTGGTTCTAGTTTAGATTGTGGGGCCTGTGCAGCAAGTCCCGGCCGCCATAATGCACGTATGCTGGCTAAACTAGCGAATCTTTCAGAAGTTCGAAAAGCCTTGCGAGAAAATCATGATATACGAATCCCAGAGGATACCGTATTCATCGGTGCAGAACACAATACTACAACCGACGAAATTGTATTGTTTGATGCTGAGGTACCACCAACACATGCGAAGCGTTTAAGCGAATTAAAAGTGGCTCTTTTAAAAACGCAAGAAACAGCGACACAAGAACGCTTAGGGGTGCAAACTAAGAGCATCGCCGCCGCACATGTTAAAACCAATAACTGGTCAGAAACAAGACCAGAATGGGGACTGGCGAAAAATGCAGGTTTTGTGATTGGTTCGCGAGAACTTACCAAAAACATGAACTTAGGCGGGCATTGTTTTCTGCACTCCTACGATTGGGAATTAGACATAGAGGCAGCAGCTTTAGAAGCAATTATGCAAGGCCCCATGGTCGTTACCCAATGGATTAATAATCATTATTATTTTGCAACGGTAGATAACCATCAGTATGGCGGGGGCTCAAAAATAGCCCATAATATTACCGGAAAATTTGGTGTGGTTCAAGGCAACGGGAGTGATTTAAAAGCGGGACTTCCGTTACAATCCGTAAATGAAACAGATGACAAAATGTACCACAGACCTTTGCGCTTATCGGTCTTAATTCAAGCACCCAAAGAACGTGTTCAAGCCATTTTAGAAAAATTTCCACATCTCAAAGCCTTATTAGACAATGAATGGATCTACCTTATGGTCATGGATCCAACAGAACAAAACGAGGTTAGCTTGTATGAGGAACATATGGTATGGAAAGCTCCTGAAAAGGTAGAGGTTTTTGCTGAAATGGTCTAGTTGAAATCACTATATCGCTTCGCGTTAAAAAATAGCTTGGGAACTACCCAAGCTATTTTTTTTTAGGTTTATTTCAAAATAGTCTTGTCTAACCTTAGTTAAAAAATGTTAAAACTGATGCTGTGTAACCTAGGTTACGGTAGGTGTTATCACTATAGTTTAATTTTATCAAAATTAACAATAACAATAAACAAAAACTATCATGAATAACGAAAACGTATCTCCAGAGAAAATACATCCCATGCCAAGAATAGGCGACATAGCACCCGATTTCGAGGCGGTAACGACTAAGGGAAACATTAAAATGTCAGATTTTGCGAAAGATAAATGGATTGTCATGTTTTCGCATCCCGCAGATTTTACACCCGTTTGTACCACCGAAATGAGTGGGTTTGCCATTCGTAAACCTGAGTTTGATGCCTTGAATACGGAGCTTTTGGGCTTAAGTATCGATAGCATTCATGCACACTTGGGCTGGGTACAAAACGTAAGAGAAAATACAGGAGTTTATTTTGATTTTCCTATTATTGCAGATATCGATATGAAAGTATCTAAACTATATGGAATGCTACAGCCTAACGAAAGTGAGACTGCTGCCGTTAGAGCCGTATTTTTTATTGATCCCGCTAAGAAAATTCGTTTAATTATGTACTACCCACTTAATGTAGGTAGAAATATGGATGAGATTTTACGCGCCTTAGACGCTTTACAAATGTCGGACAAGCATAAAGTAGCCATGCCTTTAGATTGGAAACGAGGTGATAAAGCCATTTGTCCACCACCAAAATCTTTAGATGCACTGAACGAAAGATTGGCAGATGATTCTGTTGAAAAAATAACGTGGTACTTAGCTAAAAAAGATATTTAAAATAAAAATAAAGGACTTTATGTATATTTACAGGAGTCCTTTTTTTAATTCAAAGATGACCTAAACTATGATTATAAAACAATTTGAATATAAACCATTAGCCCACTATTCTTATGCCATTATAAGTAATGGCGAAATGGCGCTCATTGATCCAGAACGAGATCCTAAAGCCTATTACGAATTTGCGAAAGCCCATAAGGCTAAAATTACCGCTGTCATAGAAACCCACCCACATGCCGATTTTGTGAGTTCGCATTTACAAATTCATAAAGAAACGGGCGCTACCATTTATAACAGTGAAAAACTAGGCGCTGATTATCCGCACAAATCCTTTGATGAAGGCGTTTCTATTTCCTTAGGAGATATCAGCTTAAACGCACTAAACACGCCAGGGCATTCACCGGATAGTATTAGCATCGTAGCTACTGATGGCACTAAAACAGCCCTATTTACGGGTGATACTTTATTTATAGGTGATGTTGGTCGACCAGATCTACGGGAAAAAGCGGGCAATATGAAAGCAAAACGTGAAGCACTTGCCGAGATGATGTATACGACGATGCAAACTAAATATAATAAGCTTCCCGATGATGCCATCGTATACCCGGCGCACGGCGCAGGTTCATTATGCGGTAAAAACTTAAGCGATGCTGCAAGTAGCACGCTAGGTGAGGAGCGAAAAAGTAATTGGGCTTTTAAAGAACAATCCAAGCAAGAATTTATGGCTACAATACTTGACGGACAACCTTTTATACCCTTGTACTTTGGCTTTAATGTAGACATCAACAAAAAAGGAGCAGAAAGTTTAACTCCAGCTTTACAGCGCGTTCCCTTCAGAAAAGAGGAAAGTGCCACTGGTTTAATTGTAGATATACGTGATGCTGCTAATTTTAAAAAAGGGCATCTTTTAGGCAGTATCAATATTCAAGGATTATCTGAAACTGACAAATTCGAAACCTGGTTGGGAGCTATTGTAGCGCCTAATGAAGCATTTACCTTGGTAGTAGCCGAAGAAGAAAATGCAGCGTATGTATTAAATAGGGTTTCTAAAATAGGCTATGAAACGCAAGTAAAGGAGGTCATAACTCTTGAAAATGAACAGCTATTGAAAAGTAAAGAATTAGATCTGCATGATTTTAAACAAAACCCTGAAAAGTACACGATAGTTGATATTCGAAATGAAAGTGAAATAGCGGACGGGAAGTTTTTTGAAAATGCTATAGTGCACCCGTTAAATGACTTAAGAAATAGTGCCAAAAATATTCCTACGGATAAACCCATTGTGGTTCATTGCGCTGGAGGGTATAGAAGCGCTGCTGGAAGTAGTATTTTAGAACGACAACTCAAGAACACCCCAATATTTGATTTAAGTGAAGCCATTAACAATTTTAAATAATACAATATGAAAAATACAAATAACATTGGTTTAGATGATAAAGTATCACTAAGCACCGCAGCACACTTAAATGAGTTACTGTCAGATTACCAACTTTTTTATATGAATCTCAGAGGCTTTCATTGGAATATAAAAGGAAAAAAATTCTTTGAATTACATCTTAAATTTGAAGAGCTGTATAACGATGCGCTGCTGAAAGTAGATGAAATTGCCGAACGGGTACTCACCTTAAGCGCAACGCCATTGCATTCTTTTTCAAAATACTTAGAAACGAGTAAAATTAAAGCAGCTGAGAACGTAACCGATGGCGAGAAAGCTATTGATGCTATTCTCGATGCTTTAAAGATTTTATTGCAAAAAGAAAGACTAATCCTTTCTATGGCCTCCGAGGCTAATGACGAAGGTACGGTGGCGCTTATGAGCGATTATATCGTGCAGCAAGAAAAATTAGTCTGGATGTTGTCTGCTTATCAAGATTAGCATAAATAGATGCTTATTTTTAAATAGCACTTACTTTAGATGGTATTCTTTCTGAAAAAGTACTTTAGGGTTGAGAAATGGGTAGTCCTTTTAAACAGGACTGGTTTACAAGAAAAAGGTTCCTATAGCCATAGCATGTTTTTTTTAATTAAGCCTGCTCTGGTTTTTAAGGTATTTTTATAAAAAATTATAGCGCAGGTTCATCCTTTTCTGAAATGGCCTTGAATATATTGGCCATGAGTGTGTTCGACAATGGTTTTGCTATAAAATCTTCTACGATCGCATAACTAAGGGCTTTTTGAATATCTTTTTGATCTATAGAAGAACTTACGATAAAGACCTTGGGCCTATTTTTAATGGGTAATTTTACGAATTCATCTAAAAACTCCCAGCCATCCATGGTAGGCATATTTAAGTCTAAAAAAATAACGTCAGGCAGTTTTTCTTCACTTTTGACTAAGGCAGTTAAATCATCTAAAGCCTCTTGGCCATTTTCATATACAAGTACAGAAGAACCAAACCAGCTATTATGGTTCAATAAAATTTTTGTTCCATAGACAAAAATCGGGTCGTCATCAATGATACACACGGTTTCAATTTTCATAAGCTAATAAAGTCTAGAGGAATAAATTTGTAGGTTTTTGGGGAAAGCACTTCGCTTTGCTTTGGTAGGGCAAGTATCCCCGTTAAATTTTAGTCATTAACTTTGGGTCTTTTTAGGTATAAAAGTAATAAAAATCCTACAAAAAAGCAAGCAATATAGGAATCATAAGAAAAAATCAGTTGATTTTGCCAAGCCTGCTCCCGTAGGCCATAACTTAGATCGTGGGCCTTGTAGTCTATTTTTAGCTTGTAACGCGAGCTAATTGAGCTGTTGAGCCGCTATCCGAAAGGTTTTTTGTTACAGCAATAGCTTACGCAAATGATGCATTAAAGCAAAAGCGTATTAAGGTACTCGCTAGTGTATTGTGCTTATAAGGACTGAATGGTGCGCAGTACTTTATATCGTTTTGAGGAGAGGGTATATGCATTTAGGCCTTAGTTGGCAGCGGATTCGGCCCTAGCAACAGCCAGGGAGCGATCCTATTCTTATTTCCCAGACAAGCGATCAACTATTTAGTCTAAATCACCTACTAATTTATCAATAATAGATTTTAATTCGCCTTGTTGTATGGGTTTTATGATATAATCAGAAACAGCGCTAATGTTTCTTGCACGTTCTACATCTACAGCATCTACAGATGAAGATACCATGTATATGGTGATCAGCTTACCTACCTTAGGTTTTATTTTAACATATTCATCCATGAATTGAAACCCATCCATGATCGGCATATTAATATCTAAAAAGATAATATCCGGAAGTTTATGCTCATCGCCAAGATGGTCTAACATAAAATTTAAGGCCTCTTCACCATCGGCAAAAGCGATGATGTTTTTGGGTAGCTTAAAAGACTGTAGCGTTTTAATTAAAGTAAATTGGTAAATATCGTCATCGTCAACAATACAGATATTAATAGGATTCTTTTGCATAGGCCTTAATTGAGATTTATATGAAAGGTTGTCCCTTCATGAACCACACTAGAGGCTGATATAACACCTCCCATGGCTTCGATTTGTGTTTTGGTCATAAATAAGCCAACACCCTTGGCTTCTTTGTGTCTGTGAAATGTTTTATTTAATCCAAATAGTTTGTGACCATGCTTTTCCAAATCAATCCCTAAACCATTATCCTTAAATTGTAATGTTACTTTTCCATCTTTTACATCAGATTCAATAAATATTTCAGGATCACGAGACGCTGACTTGTATTTCATAGAATTACTTAACAAATTAAGAAAAATACTTTCTAAATATAACTTATTATACACAATTTTTTCCATTTTAGAAAAATCGCATGTAATGATTGCCGACGTATTTATTATTTCACCACTCAGTATTTCTTTTGTTTTGTGGAGCACTTCTTCAAACGACACCTCTTCTAAATCCTCTAGGCTTACATTTTTTGTTCTTAAAGATTCTACCAATGTATTTAAGGTAAGGGTAAGGTGGTGAATTACTTTTTCAAACTTTTCAAATAAACTCTTTTTTTCCTGTTCACTTTCGGCAGTATTGTAAAAATCTAAAAGCGAGTTGAGATTGCTAACGGGGGCTCTTAAATTATGAGAAGTAATATGCGCAAAATCGGCTAGTTGATTATTTTGACTGGTCAGCTTTTGAGCTAAACTTTGTAATTTATTTTCTGCTATTTTTTGTTCTGTCACATCTTGGCAGGTGCCAATGACTTCAATCACATTATCGAAATCATCGGTAATTACCTCAGCCAAAAGTTGTACTGTTTTAACCGTTCCATTGCTTAGAATAATGCGATGCATTAAGTCAATATATTTTTTTTCTTTAAAGATGCGCGCTACGTGTTGCGTTACTGTTTCTTTATCTTCAGGGTGAACAAAACTAAAATAGGTATCATAGGTGATGGCGGTGTTTTCTTCAACACCAAAAATAGTATAGAGGTTAGCAGACCACTTTACGTTATTGGTGAGGGTGTTCCATTGCCAATTGCCCATCATGGTTATTTTTTCGGCAAAACTTAATAACTGATTTTTTTTAATGAGTTCATTTTCCGCTTTTTTTAATTCAGAAATATCCGTTGAAATACCTAAAAAGCCTATGAGTTTATCCTGCTCATCTTTCATAGAGGTTAAGGTTAATAGCACAGGCAATGAAGAGCCATCTTTTCTCTTATAATTCCATTCACGGGTATCATAAGCATTGTGTTTAGACATTTCTAATTGGGCACTAAAACCTATTGGGTTTTTATTGTATCGCTTTGCAACATCAATTCTAAACTTGTCTAACTCTTCTTGAAAATGAAAAAACTTGGGACTTTGCAAGCCAATCATTTCTTCAGCCGTATAGCCCGTTAAAATTTCTGCCCCCCGATTAAACTGACTTATGATACCATCCATATCTATAGCTACAATAGCTACCGCTCTAGAATTAAATATGGCTTTTAATTCGGTATGCGCTTTATTTAAAGCTAATTGCGAAAGTTTTATCTCATTTACATCCTGAAAAACGCCAAAGAGGCGAACACATTTACCATTTACAAATTCTGCCTGCCCAATGGCACGGGCCCACTTTATGTTGTTCTTGGCAGTGACCAGCTCTACTTCAACGTCATAGGCAATACCCTTTTCTATCGCTTCATTGACCGCATTGCGTATGGTATCTCTACTTTCTCCTTCCTTAAAAAAATCAATGGCAGCTTCTAAATCTGGCACATAGTTTTCAGGTACCTCATGAATCTTGCAAACCATTTTACTCCAGAAAAGCGTATTTTTTATAAGGTCTATATCCCAAGTACCAATACGGGCCACTTCGTTGGTTTTGTCGAGTATTTTTTCAATAAAAATTTGTTCCTCCTCTTTTTCTTTGAGGTGGGTGATATCGCCAGTATGCATGATCAATCCGCCAACATTGCCCTCAGAAATATACCAAGGCCGAACATCCCAATAAATCCATTGCACACTACCATCAGCGCGAACAAAAGGAGCACCATCATTCGTGTCAATAGCGCCCTCTAGGCATTTTTTATGGTTGGCTTTCCATTCGTCACCTATTTCTGGAAACGTATCGTAATGACACTGGCCAATGATTTCTTTACCTTCCATTTTAAAGTCGGAAATCCACTGCTTAGAAACGGCGATATAGTGCATGTTTTTATCGAGCATGGCAATTGCGGTTGGCGCCTGTTCAATAAAAATTTTAGTATACGGATCTTTCGAATCTACCTCAGCCTTGAGTTTTTCTAACTCCAATAAGGCAGCCTTGAGTTTGTTTTTGGTCCGAACGCTATCGCGTAATTTTTTTAGGAATGTCATCATTGGTTACTGCTCGTTATAGGGATCATCACAAAGTTCTATACGTCATATCGCTATGCCTGGAACCCAGTGCTTGACATGCACACTATTTCTTAAGTGTTAAACTCTTTTTTCTAAATAGTGTATTTCCTGTAAAAGTAAGAAAATAGCCAACATAAATCAACGCCATCTACAGTGCTCTGGCTTGAAGTATAGTGCAGGTCAGTTTAAAGCATCAGTTATCCTTAGTAGACCTCTTAAAAAAAGCTTTAGGGGTACTGCGATGCGATATGTAAGGTTGAGGTCACAGTTAACAACAAATGCAATCTTTAGAGCCTAAGTATCTTGTCTACTTTAGTATCTTTGCCAGCCATAGTATGCTGCTATCCTACATGGGTATGGCAGTGGGTATGTGCCGTGTTTATTGAAAAAGGAAGTAATTTTAGGATTAAAAAAAAACTAGGGCATTGAAAATGCAAGCAACACATATTGTTTGGTTAAAGCGTGATATTCGTTCTCAGGACCACGAACCACTGTTCAAGGCAGAAAAGGCTGGCATACCCTACCGGATCATCTATATCTTTGAGCCTTCTCTAATAGCACACCCAGATACGAGCCTAAGGCATTTGCAATTTAACTACCATGCAATTCTAGCTTTAAATAAAGTTTTAGCCCCCTTTCATAGACAGGTGGAGGTGTTTTATGGGGAAGCGCTTGAGGTTTTTGAATACTTATCCACAATTTTCACGATAAAAACAATCTTTAGTTACCGCGAGAGTGGCACTCAAATAACCTGGCAACGCGATAAAAAAGTAAATTTTTTTTGCAAACAAGAGCAGATTACCTGGCAAGAATCGCAGCGCGATGGCATTTTAAGGGGCATAAAAAACAGAGTAGATTGGAGCAAACAATGGCATGTAAACATGCATACGCCAGTGCTACAAAATACCTATACCGTTTCAAACCAAGTACCGCTAGAACATCCTTTTTTAATACCCGATAAATTACTTGCGCTCCTCAAAGTATATCCTCAACAGTACCAACCTGCCGGCGAACAAAACGCATGGCGTTATTTAAAATCCTTTGTTCAGCAACGAGGTTTTAACTATCAAAAGCACATTTCAAAACCTGCAGAAAGTAGAACAGCCTGCAGCAGGCTATCTCCCTATTTAGCGTGGGGGAATATCAGTGTAAAACAAGTTTTTCAGTATATTGGTACCCACCCCAACGGCACAAAAAATAGCAGGGCTTTTTCGGCCATGCTCACCAGGTTGCATTGGCACTGCCATTTTATTCAAAAGTTCGAGGTAGAATGCCGCTATGAAACGCAGTGTATCAATACAGGCTACGAGCTTTTAGCCCATGCTAAAAATGAAGACTTTATTAAAGCTTGGAAAACAGGTACCACAGGCTTTCCTTTAATTGATGCCTGTATGCGGGCAGTGGAACAAACAGGCTGGATTAATTTTAGAATACGTGCCATGGTGGTGTCATTTTTGACCCTTAATTTAGACCAAGATTGGCGCGAAGGTACCTATCATTTAGCACGGCAGTTTTTAGACTATGAACCAGGCATTCATTATCCGCAGTTTCAAATGCAGGCCGGTACCACAGGGATCAATACGGTGCGCTTATATAATCCGGTAAAAAATTCACAAGAGCACGATCCAGAAGGAAGGTTTATCAAAAAATGGCTACCAGAGCTGGCTAATGTACCCGTAACCCACATTCACGAACCTTGGAAAATGACGCTCCTAGAACAGAATTTTTGTGGGGTGCTAATCGGGGAGGCCTATCCTTTGCCCATTGTAGATTTACAAGAAAGTGCGCGAATCGCTAGAGATAAAATTTGGGCACATCGAAAACACCCTGCGGTAGAAAAAGATAAAAAACGTTTGTTGCAAACCCATGTAAATGCGCGATAGTACAAACATTTTTATCTAAAGTTTATCGGGTATATCTTTTAGACTTGAGCTCACTTTACTATAAAAAACCCGCTAATAATACAATCTAAAGTCCAGTAACTTGCAGAGGTTATAATGTTTTTGAAACATCAGCTCTACCACCTCTTTAAAATCATCGTTTTCTTGGTAAAGACTAAAAAACACACGATCAATGGTACTGCTACTCGAAATTTCAGTGTGGGTAGTGCCATAGCCCGAAATAGCACGTGCGCCAGTGACATCTAAAAAGTACTGGGACTCTTCGTCCGTTAGATCTAAGATTTTTTGGTTTGCAAAATGAATCACTTTTCCTTTCATTTTTCCTTCAAATAGTTCTGCAATCTCTTCAATGCTGTAGTAATATTCATTCAGCAGTATGTTATTTGCCGCTCCGGGTACCACCAGATAAATAATTTCGTAATCTTTAAAATGGTGATCGTCGTACAGCAAGGTATTTAAGCTTTCCTCCAAGCCTTCGATGGTGTCACAAGCTTTGTAAATACTGCTAATATCTTGTTGTAAGGCCATATCCTCTAAGATGTTCATCACTTCGGTAGTCTGCTCAATCTCTACATCTGGAATGGCTTCAAGACAAAAAATAAACTTTTCAATCTCCATAAAGGGCTGCTTTCAATTTTTATAGGCAGCACAAAATTCTTCAATTCAACAGTGTTTTACAAGTAAATTAGTAAAACATTAATAGGCGCTCCGCTAAATTTTTCTAGTGGAGCTGTATCTAAAGCAGATCAGACGATAAAGCTGAAGTTTGAAATGGAGCTTACCCGCTGTCCACTTTTTAAGGAATAATAAACCATGTGGAATAGAAATCGGAAGCTTTGAAGCTATGTGCAGGACATATGCCAGGAACCTTATTAGAATCTGAAAGTAACTGTAACTTCAACACATGTTTTCAATGGCTTAATTATAAATTACTATTAGGATTGAATTAATTTTGACCCAAATAATATGCTTATTAGTTTACCTGTCTGCTACCCAACACAGAAGTTTATTTATGTGCTAAATAAAAGATGAGGTAAAAAAGTTGCTGAAGTAACGCAGAAGTTGGCATTTTGTAGTTTTAAAAAAAGTATAAAGTTTTTTCACTCGTAATTTACCCTTTAAAATAACCATTTTTATATAGGTTCACTAAAAATTTTCTAATGAATTATTGGTCTACGACATTGATTTACTTTTAAATATTTTTAGTTAATTTTTTAATGTTTTATTCGAAATCCGCAATCAAGAATAAAGAGCTAAATAAGTTTGTTTGAAAAATTTCTACTAAATTCAAAATCGATTTGAAATTGGCAATACACATTTTTATTTAAAACGTTTCTGTTAAAATACCCAAAAAATAGTTGAGATATTTCGTTGTAATTACCAGATTGATAATATCAAACCATTTTAGTGGTAAGTAAACGTATAACTACTTTAAAACTATAATCGGTTTTTTGTTAATTTATGTAAAAGTACAAGTAGCCTCAATTTTTATGGAATCTGCCTGTACTTGGTTTTGTTCAATTTGGCCTATTATATATTAAGGTTCTGGAACACTAAGCGATGCGCCTAGATTATAATATCCTCTATATCTTCTAACACTTGGATTTGTGGTATCATAATTCATAGATATATTGGGGCTTGAGTATTCAGAATCATTATGTAACCACATTAGTAATGGTGATATACGTACGCCATCGGGACCATCTAATAAAGTCATATTAAATTCAGGATTTATACATGGAAGTACCTCATTGGCTTCGGCAAAACTAAATTCGTAATCAGGGAAACCGTTATTTCTCATTCCTTGATTAAATACTTTTATTTTATTAGGAACTCTAGTTGCCAAAGTATTGTATATAAGTTCTAAGCGATCTTCACGATTTAATCTTAAAGCTGCTCTATTAACCGTTTGAATATAAATGCGGAATAATGCGGTTACTTGTTTCGTATAATTATCGCCGACTTCAATAATCGCCGCATTAATCATTTCAACAGGAATCCCGGCATACGCTGGCCTGCCATGATTTAAATATCCTGCAATTCCTACTACAGGAGCAACAGTATTTGAACCTATAAAATTCATCATCGTTTGTCTAGCTGGCGTATTTGCATTTGCCATTACCTCATTTTCTACAAATTGACGTGCCTGGGCACTTGTCAATTGTGAAAAAAAAGTGTTATTTGTTTCAATACTCTGAGTCAATAAATGAAAATTATCAAGATTTAAATGTTCTGGACCTCTACGGAATAACTCTCTATTAAATCGATTCCCTCTTAGCCAAGGAACTTGGTTTAAAAGATTTGCAAGATCTCCAGTATTAGGAAGAAATCGCAAGAAGTTATTTAATCGTGCATCTGCAAATCCAGCGCCCCATGTAAAATCCATACTATCCCAAGTGTTAATAGCGGTAACCTTTCCTTCGTGCTCACTTACAAGCTCAAACCCTAGTGTAGCAAGAGCTTTAAAATCACTATCCATATTTCCTTCGGCGCGATAAGTAGCTGCCAAATCGTTTAGTGCATCCCTAAATATTGCTATATTTCTACCACCATAAATAATTCCCCATTGTGAACCGTTTCTTAAACGATAATTTATACCGCCAACTCTAACACTATTTGTACCTACGTTTACGGTATGACCTTGTATTGCATCACCTGAAATTAATCGTCTTCCGATTGTTGTATTCCTGTATAACTCTCTTGCATCTCCGCCTCCCTCTGCCGTTGTCAAAATTCTTTCTGTAAAGCGGACAACTTGAATAAACAACGGATTCCTTGCTGGATTGTCAATAACCATTTGTTCAAAGTCATTTATAAATTCTGTGAACGACTGTTGTTCTTGATTGCCATTGGCTGGATTTACAAAATGAAGTTGACTTTCTTCTATGCCATAAAGAATCCTTGCATGTGGTGAAAAATCTTCTCCTTCATTCGCATCTGTGGTAACCCAAATTGGTCCGTAATTCCTTAACCACTCAATGTATTGACTCAATGGGTAATTAGCAGGTTCTGAACCCACCATGTTTAAAGACGAAATAAAACGGTCTTTTTCATTTGCTTGAAGTCCAATATTAGCATTATACATATTTAAATAATAATTTTCGTCGGGAGGATTAAGATTATTTCCAGCATCTATTAATACATCATCAATACGTGATGATCGACCATTTTTCCAGTTTATCATCATTGTCGCAGCAGTTGCCCAACAACTCATGGAAGATGGTTGCTGTATTGGGTCAATATTATGCATAACAGAAATGGTTCCTTCATTTCTCTCGCCGCTAACCTCAATTGATTCATGAGTACCATCAGAGTCTGTTCTTTCAGCTTGAACTGATCGCCCACTACTCGCAGCAGCGGCAGCTACTTCAGCTAATGAAGGTCTACTTGATTCTCTGTCAAATTGGGCTGTTTCTCTTAGGCTTTCACCACCATCAATTTGTTGTTGCAAGTGTTGTCTTGTTAACGCTTGTGCATCTTCATCAGTTATTGTACCAGCTCTGCGCGCGCGCGTAATATCCTCAGAAATACCATCTCTATTCGTTGTGTTATGCTGCTGGGTCGCCAAGCTTTTTGACATTTCGGCAAAAGCCTTAGCGTTTTCTTGGTTAGATAGATAGGTACGGATAACGTTATCTTGATTACCAGCCAAACCTGTTATATCATTAAATACCCCTGCTTTACCTAATAACTCACTTAATTGTGACAAGCCAGCCGCGGGTGCAGGTGCATCGGGTGCATTTTGAATATTAACGAGAGGTTGAGCAAAATCTTTATACTGAGGTTTGTAATCAGTCACGGTTGGTGTAGGGGTAATTACTGTAGCAATAGATGTTGGTTCATCGGTTCTGAATTTATCCCAATCTTGCGAAGAATTTTCTTTAACCATTTCACAAGCATCACAAGATCCTTGTACTGCTTCCATAAATACTCCTCTTGTGGGTACACTTATTCGATAGGGTGGAACAGGTGTTAGAGGTTTATAATGATCTAATAATGAAATTTCCTGTACAACTCCATCACCTATTTCTTCCAAAATAGAATCTCGACCAACTCTAAATCCATCAGAAACAGGAAATACTAAAGAATTTCCTGTTATGGTAATAAGTTCGTTTTTTACTACTGAAGCTAAGCTTCTCATAACTGATTTGTGACCTGAAGAAGTATATGTTTGAATATTAAAACCATCTAATAGCATATATCTTCTATCTGGATCTAGGTTTCGCCAAAGTAGTTTATTATAATATTCAATATTGCTGTTCAAATGTTCAATTAATTCATTAACAAGATATTCATCCTCTCTTCTAGGGTCTGTTTTATCTCTAGAGTTTTGTGGAATATATAAATTTGAACCATCTAATAAATCATCATTTACATAACCTCTATATAGTGAACCTGTAAAAAAGTCTGTTGTATAGTCTATACTAACTTTTCCTAAATTTAATTTTACATGATTTTTCAATTCTAAGGCATTTGTATTCGACGTAGAAACGCTTAAATACATTGGTAATTCAGATCTTATTTTTCCTACTATACCAGTAGAATTAAAATTTACTACTATTTTTTTGTCTCCACCTGTATACTTAGAATTCGTTGAAAAATCTAAATTAAAACCATCTCCAGAATGTCTAAGTCTTTCGACTCCGCCAACAGTTGTGACCGTTATACTGCCCCAATGTAACTCTAAGGTATCTACTATTTTAGCAAAGACTAATGGTAATAAATCTTGGTAGAATATTTCATCCCATTCATAAATTAACCTACCTGCAAAGTAGTAATCTAGCATATCATAAACTCCATTACCAGATCCGTAACCCAATATTTTTGCGTAAGTGGTCCATAATTTTTTATCAATTATTCCATCTTCAAAAAATTCTTCACCAGTGTATTCCATGTCGAATCGATGTGAAAGTATATTCAAACTTATAGATCGCGGCTGAAAAGTTTTAACTCTTATAGTTTTGTTTGGAGGTACAGATTGAAAATTTGCATCTATAGTGATAAATTCATCAGCTAAGGCCTCTTTTACAAGCACTTCTTCTGCGATACCAGTATATTGCACATCTGATCCAGGAGGCCCAGTTACAAGAGTGGATAATCCTCCAGACATAACTGCTAAAAAGCCGTCAAAAAAGCCTTTTTTCGCAGTTTTCATTGGATCCACTTCACTTCGTGGAAACGGTTTTGGTAATGATTTAATACGGTCATATTTACTTTTAGGTCTAGGAATATCTACATTCATAGTAAAACTACCAGTAATCTGATTTATAGTACCATCGGCATAAGTGGTGTTTTCTGGCGGAAATTCAACTTTCGTATAATTGGTTTTAATCCTTTCATTAGCATCAAAAGCTTTCAGTAAAGGATGTTGCTTTCTCTTTAAAAAATATGAAAAAGGTTGTAAATATGTATTCGAAGGTATTGGACGTAATTTCGGAGCAATGACATCTTTCCATTTATGAATGTTTTCCGTTGTAAAATGGGTCATTAATAATGGGACAAACACACACTCCTCTACATGGGCGATTTCTTGGTAAATAGCGTAATGTCTCAACACTTCAAAGTACATCATTGTTAATGAATGACAGTGATTGTGATTCGCTACTACTTCTGTTGTAACCCCATAATTTTGATCTTCTGTAACAGTGGTAACAACAGATGCATTAAGTTCTCTGTAGCTCTCCGCGTTTTGCATAAGTGATTGTCGTAATTTTTCTCCAAAAAATTGTGAAATATTCCTAGAGCTATTTTGTGTTGCCGAAGAGTTAGAATTTGAAAATCCTCCAGCTATTCCTAGTGAAGCTCCAATACCCCCGTAAGATGCTGAAGCGCCTAAGCCAGCTGACATACCAGATGTATGCGCTTTACTTTTTCCACTCAAATTCTCACCAATTCCAGCAGTTATTTCATCAGTAATAAAACGGTCACTTAAAAGGCCCGCCGATAAGCTTTCGGCTTGTGATAGTGATTGCGATTCTGCACCTATTAAGGAATGAGAAGTTTCAAACACAACAATTTGTTTTTTTTGCCCAGGGGCAAGCGGTAATGAGTATACTAAATCGCCTAAAGAATACCCATCGGCTTTAAATACGGATTTATAGTATAATATATGTCCTGTTGCAACAGTTACTGCTTGATATAGGGAGAGGTTTTCTTTTGCGTCTGGTGCATCCTCCCAGAGGATGGGGTTATCTAAGTCAACTACGTTTCTTGAAACTTTTCCACCTTGGCGTACTAAATCGTATTGGATCTTATCATTAGAAATTTTTTTCTGAAGGATATAATTAGATATATCTGGATCTGATATGCGGACAATGGCATTATAGCTATATTCCTTAAGGGTTCTATTTGGAGTAGATAGGTTCAAACAAGTGCCTCCAATATCTTGTGTATATTCATCAGATTCTATTAAATCTGCTTGATCTGGAAGTCGTTTGGCTTTATTTTTCGGGGTGTGACAATCACAATCGTCCTCTGGGTTCTCAACTTCTTCGTTTTCTATGACATGAGCGTCAGTTAATAGTAAATATATAAAGTCATCAGATATGGTTTCATTAGGGGTCTCCTCGTTAATAGCTAAATCTACTGGACTATTTGGCATGAGAGATACTAAGGCTTGAGCTTCCAAATAATCACCATAAGGATAATCTAAAGAAAAGTTACCCGATTTATCTGTTTTCGTGGCGGAAGCAATTCTAAATAAATCATCCCCTTCCTTTTTTGCCTGAATGATTATGGTGAGGCCATCTAATTTATATTTATCTGCATTTTGAAGCACCTTACCTCTAATACGTTTTATACTTTTTGGTTTGCCTGTTGAAGAATCAATAGTGTTTTTACCCGGTTGATATTCGTTTATAACAATTTCTAAGTTCCTTAATTCATTGTCATTTGAACTATATTTTTTTTCCCATAATATGGCTCCTTCGTAACTTTTAATTTTTACGGTTATATATTCAGTGATACTGTGAGCTAGAATAGTTTCATTTTGTCCAAAACCAAAATTAATTTTATTGGCAACTATATTGTCATCATACTCCGACCAATTGTATCTTAAAATTTTAGGGGTGCCATTATTTTGAGAGTACTCCACCGTAAAATCATAAAAATCTAAGTCCGACATTGTAAGTTCTTTCTCAGTAATAATTTCAACGGTTCCCAAAATATGTAGGGGTTGAATATCAGGGAGTGATAAAGGAAAATCAAAAAGCTTTGCAAAATTGGTAATGACATAATCATATAATTCCTTTGATATGTTATATCCTTTATTCTTAAAAAAATCGGCTAGTTGTGTATAGCTAATTACAGCTTTGGTCGTTATTAATTTGGGTAGTTTATCGGATAAATCGGTGAGTATTTGAATAAAATCTAGCACAAATACATCAGATACAGGCACTTGATCTGAGTTGATTGTGCTGAAAATGTATTTAAACAATTCGTAAGCTTGTTTATTAATTATAAAAACATTTTTATCCTTTGTTTTAGGAAGCTTTGCCAATCCCTTAGCATTTAAATTATCTAAAGGGCCGTAGGTTTGTTCAAAATTTAAAAATTCCTTTCTGTAATTTCTGAGGTCATAATCAGAAGAGGAAGCCTCTTTTTGATAATAAATACCCTCAAATACTTCTGAGGCAAATTCTTGGCCTTGTTCATCTTTTAAATTAACAGTAAATTGAAAGGAAAAGTCATTAATATTCTTTTCAACATTGATTACTTCAATAAAATGATATAGAAAAAAACCGTATATATCTTTGATGTCGGTTTCAACGAGTTTATTTAAAGGCAGATTTACTTTATAATTATTAGTTTGTAGCCTGTGTGTTGTTTTAAAAATCTCGTTACCACTAATATATCTTTTTATCTCTTGGTCTGAGAGCCGAAATGAAAATTTAGGTAGTACCACTTCAATAGTAACTTGTTCAAATTCTGTCTGACCTGAAGTGTTTTCGTAGGTAAAAGTGTTTTGTATTGATGCCATGACAACTAGATTTAGTAAGCTTAAACTCGTTTTAGAAGGCTTGTTTTTATACCGAAATATATTCTCGTTTAAATTGGGTCTTAATTTTAGTACTAGCATTTGGGGAGCGCACTTTTTTGGGGGAGAATTAATACAGGAGTGCGAAGTAGTATTATAATTTAAGTAATTATTTTACTACAAATTAAAAAATACTATCGAATAAAATTAAAATTCTGTATGCTTGTAGTAAAATAATGTGTAATTGACTTTTTTTATCTTAGCTATTGATTGTCATATGATTATAAAATTTTTCAGCGGGTTGACGAATACTAAACTGATAGAACTTTCTTACAGTCAAAAAAATCATTTAAATTAGTCACTTTGAAGTGACAAACTCTCCCCGAAATTTGTAATTAATCAAGATATTTTATTGTAATATATGACTAATAATAAGCTTACCCTTTCTCAATTAGAGCAGTATTTATCGAAAGCTGCATGGATTTTGAAAGGCCCTGTTGATGCATCCGATTTTAAAGTATATATATTTCCATTACTATTTTTTAAACGTCTATCCGATGTTTACGATGAAGAATACGAAATAGCCTTAGTTGAATCTGAAGGTGATATCGAGTACGCATCACTTCCAGAATTTCACAGATTTGAAATACCCGCAGGTTGTCATTGGAAAGATGTAAGGGAAACCACTACGAATGTAGGGTTAGCAATAGAAAAAGCTTTGCGAGGAATTGAACAGGCTAATCAGGAATCACTATACGGTATTTTTGGGGATGCCCAATGGAGTAATAAAAACAAACTTTCTGACCGATTATTAATAGATTTAATAGAACACTTCTCACAATATATTCTTTCTAACTCTTTAGTAGAACCAGACATTCTCGGTAATGCTTATGAATATTTAATCAAACACTTTGCTGATTTAACCAATAAGAAAGCTGGAGAATTTTATACCCCGCGTTCTGTGGTGCATTTCCTTGGGTTAATCTTAGATCCGCATGAAGGACAAACCATTTATGATCCGGCATGTGGAACAGGTGGTATGTTGTTGGAGTGTGTAGATCATTTAAAAGAAAACAATGAAGATTACCGTACACTTAAATTATTTGGACAAGAAAAAAACCTGACTTCTAGCTCCATTGCTAGAATGAACATGTTTTTACATGGTATTGAAGATTTTCAAATTGCACGTGGCGATACCTTGAGACAGCCAGCCTTCTTTGCTGCTGATGGTTTAAAAACCTTTGATTGCGTGATTGCGAATCCACCATTTTCATTAAAAGAATGGGGTGCCGAAAATTGGGCAAATGACCCTTTTGGTAGAAACATTGCTGGTGTACCACCCCAAGGCAACGGCGATATGGCTTGGGTGCAGCATATGATTAAAAGTATGAATAGCACCGGCCGAATGACCGTAGTTTTACCACATGGTGCACTGTTCAGAAAAGGAGCTGAAGGTAAAATTCGTGAAAAATTATTGAAAGACGATTTATTAGAAGCCGTGATTGGTTTAGGGCCAAATATCTTTTACGGTACCCAGTTAGCGGCCTGTGTCATGGTATTTAAACAAAACAAAGAAGTTTCTAAAAAGGACAAAGTATTGTTTATTGATGGTTCCGACCAAGTTCGTGTGGGACGTGCTCAAAACTATTTAGAATCGGAGCATATTAACCAATTATTTGATTGGTACAATGATAATAAAGATGTTGAAAATTACGTAAAAGTTGCTTCCATAAAAGATATTAAAGAAAACGATTTCAACTTAAACATTCCTCTATATGTCGAAAAAATCATTGAAGATAATTTGCCAAGTGTAAAAGAGGCATTATCAGATTTAAAAACAGCCTGGCTTGAAAGCCAAAAAGCAGAAGAAAAATTTAAAATGATTTTAAAGGATTTTATATAATGGCCTACGAAAAACCAATTTCAATTAAAGAAGCAATAACTTGTATTCAGAATCAAGAATACATTCTGCCTGCAATACAGCGAGAATTTGTTTGGAACACAAAACAAATAGAATTATTGTTTGATTCCATAATGAGGGATTATCCCATTAGTACATTTTTATTTTGGAAAGTGAAAGCTGAAAATATAAACAAATTTAAATTCTACAGATTCCTTTCTTCCTATCATCAACGCGACAAGACACACAACGATCCAGCAGAATTATCAGGAGATAAAGACAGATATGCGATTTTAGATGGACAGCAGCGCCTAACTTCACTTTATTTAGGATTGAAAGGTAGTTACGCTTATAAATTGTCTTATTACAAAATGAAAAGCGATCATGCTTATCCTAAAAAGCACTTATATATAAATCTTTTAAACCAATCAAAGGATGCGGATTTATTGTATGATTTTAGATTTTTATCAGATGAGGATATTCAAAAATTTAATGATTTATATCCCAACGATTATCACTGGTTCAAGGTTGGAAAAATATTAGATTTTACCGATTTCCCCGATATTTTTAAATATATAGCAGAACATTCTTTGATGGATACATCTAAGTATAGTCTGGATCAAACAAAATTCGCATCAGAAACTTTATCAAAATTATTTCAATATATAAGTCAAAAAGAGATTATCAATTTTTATTTAGAAAAAGCGAATGAATTAGATAAAGTACTTCATATATTCATTCGTGTTAATAGTGGTGGAACCAAACTAAGTTATTCCGATTTATTATTGTCTATTGCAACTGCTCAATGGAAAGATAAAGCTGCACGCGAAATAATACACAAATTCGTAGATCAGATTAATGCGATTGATCCAGGATTTAATGTTAGCAAAGATTTAGTTCTAAAATCGTGTTTGGTTTTAACAGATTTAAAGGATATTAAATTTAAAGTGGACAATTTTTCAACAGAAAATATGGCATTAATTGAATCTGATTGGGATAACATCGCCAAGGCTTTAAACCTTTCTATTCAATTGATCGCTTCTTTTGGGTTTAATGACAAAACATTAACAGCTTATAATGCCATTATCCCAATTGCTTATTTTATTAAGAAAAATGAACTAGGAGATGAATTGCTGCACAGTAGTAGTCAGCTTGAAAACAGAAAGTTAATAAAAGAATGGTTAGTTCGTGCTTTATTGAAAAAAGTATTTGGTGGTACTCCAGATAATTTATATCCAACGTACAGAACTATTATTTGTGAAAATTTAGGACAATTTCCATTGCCACAATTAATTGATAAATACAAAGGCACCAATAAGTCTTTAAGTTTTGATGAAGAAACGTTAGAAAATTTACTCAATACGCAGTACGGAAGTGCGTTTGCATACATGGTGTTGAGTTTGCTATATCCATTAAATCACAATTATAAATTCCATCAAGATCATATTCATCCAAAAAAATATTTCAACCATAGAGAATTGCAAAAATTAGGAATTGAAGATAGCAATGTTAGAGAACAATATCTAAATTCATACAATGCTATTGGTAATTTGCAATTAATTCAAGAAACAGAAAATTTAGAAAAAAACGCAACCCCTTTTTCAGATTGGTTACATACGAATTATAAAAACGATGAACTGATTAATTATAAAAACATGCATTTTATTCCTTTGGACAATGACTTATCTATGAACGAATTTCTAGAATTTTATACAGCTCGCAGAGCAACATTAAAAGCTAAATTACTTCAAATTTTAAATGTGAGTAAAAAGCAAGATCAAGTAGAAGCAGAATTTGAAATTGTAGAAGAAGAATTAACATAACATGACCCAACAAAACCTAGAAAAATACCTATGGGGAGCAGCAACCGCTTTACGTGGTACCATAGATGCAGGCGATTATAAACAATATATATTTCCGTTATTGTTTTTTAAGCGTATTTGCGATGTGTACGATGAAGAATTTACCAAAGCTCTCGAAGAAAGTGATGGCGATTTAGAATACGCAGCCTTTGCCGAAAACCATCATTTTATAGTGCCAGAAAACGCCCATTGGAACAAAGTTCGTGAAACCACTGTAAATGTTGGTATTGCCATACAAGACGCTATGCGTGACATTGAAAAAGCAAATCCAGAAACACTTTACGGTATTTTTGGTGATGCATCGTGGACCAATAAAAATAGGTTAAGTGATGAAACACTTACCAACCTAGTAGAGCACTACTCGCAACACAAACTTAATTTAGAAAACGTCCCAGACGACCAATTAGGTAACGCTTACGAGTATTTAATTAAAGAGTTTGCAGACGATTCTGGCCATACAGCAGCAGAGTTTTACACCAACCGTACCGTTGTAAAACTTATGACCATGATTATGGACCCACAACCGGGAGAATCTGTGTATGACCCAACCTGTGGCTCTGGTGGTTTACTATTAAACTGTGCCTTGCATTTACGTGATGAAGGGAAAGAATACAGAACGCTAAAATTATACGGACAAGAAATAAACCTGATTACTTCTGCCATAGCACGTATGAATATGTTTATGCATGGTATAGAAGAGTTTAGCATAGTACGTGGCGATACCTTGGCACAACCTGCCTTTTTAGAAAATGATACTCTAAAAACCTTTAATGTTATACTTGCCAACCCACCATACTCTATAAAAGCGTGGGACCAAAAAGCATTTACAAACGATCCTTTTGGACGTAATATTTGGGGAACACCACCACAAGGCTGTGCAGATTATGCATTCCAGCAACATATACAAAAAAGTTTAGATGCCAAAAACGGACGTTCTATTTCGTTATGGCCTCACGGAATTTTATTTCGTGATAGTGAAGCTGAAATGCGAAAGAAAATGATTGAAGAAGATTTGGTAGAATGTGTTATTGGTTTAGGGCCTAATTTGTTTTACAACTCGCCAATGGAAGCATGTTTGTTAATTACTAAAACCAATAAGAGCAAAGAGAAACAAGGAAAGGTTTTAATTATTAATGCTTTAAAAGAGGTAAAACAAGAAAAGAATATAGGGTTTTTGGAACAAAAACATATTGATAGAATTTTCAAAGCTTATAAAGAATTTAAGAACATAGACGACTTTGCTAAAATTGTTTCTATTGAAGACATTTTAGAAAATAAAGGAAGTTTAAACATTGCTCAGTTTTTAAGTAATGTGGATACGAGCAATCCTGTTTTATCTGTTAACGACGCGATTTCTGATTGGAAAAAACAATCTAAAACACTTGAAAAAAGTATGAATGAATTATTTGAAATCTTAGATTAAATGGAAACAATGACACAAAAAATAGATTTAAATAATTTAGATAAGTCTACTTGGGAAATTTTTAATTTTGAAGACATTGCTCAAAAAATTTCAGAAACCGTCAACCCCAACAAAACAGATTTAGAAACTTATGTTGGTTTAGAGCACCTTGATGCCGATGATATTCATATTAGAAGATTTGGAACACCAAACGATGTTAAAGGCGGAAAGTTAAGATGTTATCCAGGAGATGTTATTTTTGGAAAACGTCGTGCTTATCAGCGTAAAGCAGCTATTGTAGATTTTGATGGTATTTGTTCTGCACATGCTTTTGTGTTTAGAGCAAATCCTGAAATTATAGATCCAAAACTATTTCCGTTCTTTTTACATTCAGACCAATTTATGCACCGCATGGTAGATATTTCAGTAGGTGGATTGTCACCAACCATAAATTGGGGTGATTTAAAACAGCAAGAATTTCTGCTACCACCAAAAGACCAACAAGCTAAATTTGCTGAATTACTTTGGGCTATGGATGACGTGATTGAGAGTGAGAAGGAATTTGTCGATAAATTACGAATTACTTTATCAAGTGAGATTAAATCATTATTTGAAAAGTCGAAAAATAAAATTCAGATTAAACATTTAATTTTAAAAAATAGACCTAAAAAAAGTGAGGTAGGTATTATACCCTATATTGAAATTGGCGATATAAATTTGGCAAACAAAACTATTGAATTTAAAGATAAAGAATCTGTAAAAGGTTCTGTAATTGCTAGTAAAAATTCAGTTTTAGTATCTAAAGTTAGACCTAATAGAGGTGCAATAACTATATTAAATGAAGAGCAAGTAGTCTCTAATGGATTTTCAATTTTGTTACCCGATTGCACAAAAGTGGCCCCCAATTATTTATTTCATTGTCTTGCTTGGAATCAATATTTTTTGAGTTTGATGTCAAGGCTTGCTACTGGTTCAACATATCCAACTATATCAGATGACGATGTTTTAAATTATTTTATTCCTTCCTTTATTTTAGATGCACAGGAAGAACTTGCTTTTAAATATGATAAAATATATAATTCAATAATAGAATTAGAATCCAAAATCTCAAGTTCCAAAGCCTTACAAAAGAGTTTAATTAATCAGGTGTTTTAGGTTATGGGGTACAAGATATTTTATTCTTTTCAAACAGATACTGATTCTAAGCTTAATCTAGGCTTCATAAGAAAAGCAATAGAAAAAGCGATAAAGAATATCAAAGAATTTGATATTGATCCATTGCTTGAGGGTTTTAGAGGAGTTGGTGGCAATGCACCACTGCTAGAAACTATGTTAAAGCAATCAGCGAAAGCGGATGTCTTTATTGGGGATATTACTTATACATCTTCAAAAATTTGGCAATCGAAAGGTGTTAGTTTTTTTGAAGATGGCAAGCAATATTTTATTGAAATTGATAAAACAATAGAATTAAAACCAGCACCTAATCCAAATGTACTTATTGAAACTGGTTACTCTTGGGGTATCAAAAATTTTGAGAGAACAATTTTAGTAATGAATACGGCATTTGGTGATCCATCCCTATTGCCAGTAGATATGAAGGGGCTAAGATATCCAATTTCTTATAATTTATCAGAAAAACGTTTCAGCCAATCACATATTAAAGTAGAAGAATTGAAAGTTCTTACTAAAGCTTTGGAAGGGGCGATAAGAACAGCTATAAACTCAACTATTGAGCATCAAAAAAATATTTTAAGCCCATTACAACCCTATTATGAATGGGAAAGGGAATCACGAATATTATTTATACTTACAAAAAAAACTGAAATAATACTCTCTGAAATTAGGGCTCGAGTTATTCAGGATAATAAACCACTTCGAATTGTCGGCCCACTTAAGAGTGGAAAATCTAGAATATTGTTCGAAATTTTTCGAAAAAATGGTAGTTTAGATGCAATGCCAGAACAATTAAACCGAATTATTTATCATAATTTTGATGGTGCAACGGGAGGTGATATATCTAAGCAAATACACCTATTAAGATCTCTGGATCAGTCTAAAATACTAATTCTTGATAATTGTCCTAATAATAATATACAAGCTTTTGAAGATCATTTTAATGAAACGAATATTAAACTAATTACTTTAAGCAATACCTCTCAGCAAGTGTACAATGAATATGAAATTTCTAAAGATGATACCATTGAAATTTCTAAAGAAATTCTGCTAACTAAATTTGGGTATAACAAAGCTGAAGAATTAGCAAATGAACTTGGAGGGGACATAAGAAAAGTTATCCAAAATCTTAGTAACAATGTATCTCTTGAAGGTCAAACCTCCTCTTTAGAATTGATTAAACAAGAGTTAGGAGAAGGCAATGTTAAAAATGGTGGAATGGAACTATTAACGAATATATCATTATTTAAGTTTTTGGGAGCTCAAAGTATGTTCAATCATGAAATTTGCTGTTTTATAGATGCTTTTTATCCTGGTTCTCGATTAGATGAAATTTATGAAATAATAGAAATTCTGATCAAACACAATTTGGTGGTTAGGAGAGGTGATTTTATAGAAGTAGTTGTTGATAATGAGGAGTTAATTTATGATTGGTGGAAAAATTTAGATAGTGTTAAAATAGATGCTATACATATTCTTGACAATAAAAGTTTACTTGATAAGTTTTCCAAACAATTAATAAGGGCGCATAAAAATATTCCTATACCAAACCTTGAAAATAATCTTTTTGGTCCTGCTAAATTTTTTCGAAAAGGTGATTATTACTTAACGCACCAAGGACAAAGATTTCTTAATAATTTAGTTCCAGTTTTTCCTGAAAAGGTTTTAGAGCTCTCTGAAGAAATAGTGAAATATATATTAAAATGAACGATGACATAATTGCAATACTCAATAAATTATGTAGATATAAGTTAACAGCTGATAAAGCAATTACATACTTGTATCGTTTGGCTATTTCAGATATTGACTTAAAGGATGATGCAATCATTAGTTTAAGAAATATGTTTTTTGCTTATTTTTCTAATAATGCATTAAATGCAGAAAAGCGTATTGATTTATTGGTTTCATTTAAAAAAGAATACGGAATAACAGTGCCTTTAATTCATATTTATGGATCAATGTTAAAGGCTGATAAATTTTATGGTTCCATTTCAAATGAACTTGGCGAAGATAATTATCAAGATTATAATATTGTAAATGAGGATGAGCTAAAACTTTATTACGATTATGCTTTTGAAAGTCTTACATCAGCACTAGAAATTGATGAAACTTTACTTTACGAATTAGTAAAAGAAAAAATCATTGAAAGACTACAAGAGCAGTTTATACAAGGAGAATCAGAATCTATTTTACATATTGTAAACGCAATAGCCGTAAGAGAAAAGAAGTTACCTGTAAAATTAAGGGGCAGATTGGATAGTTTATTAGTTTCATCCAATCGTTTAAGTGACGATAAAAAGAGTGCGATAGAAAAATTTCTAGAAGACTATACTATAAAAAATGTATCAGACGAACTAGATACTGTTCTTATTAATGCACCATACCTTAGTGAACGAAATGTTCAAGGTGAATATCATGATATTGCAAAAGAAAGAGCCCAAAATCTAGCAGAGAGATATATAAAAGAAAAAACGGATTGGGAATCTTATTTGCCTAGTTTGCTAATAGACCAACAAAAACAAACATTTCATTTTGCTGAAAAGATTGGACAATCTAGGTACCCCCATAAAGAATTGCTTCAAAAAGCTATTAAATTTTATAAGTCAATAGAGATTGATAGACATAACTATTTATTTATTAATGGTCTTGTTTATGGGGTTGATAAAAATGATTTTACAAGAAATGTAATAGTTCATTCTTTAAGTCATAAAAATACTATTAGTATTGGAGTACATCAAACACGATTTCTCAAGCCTATTTTACTAGAAGACCTTAATAGAATTAGACCATACTTAATTCAAGAGCCTAATTATTTAAGGTTATTGGAGTATATGGATCTCGTGCACCTAGAAGATAAAGAAATGATTGAATTATTCTTATGGTTAAAGGATATTAATCTTTCGTTTTCATTAGAAATTATTGAAAATATTATAAGAAAACAACCGGAACGTTGGATGGCTTTTGAAGAGCATGTTAATCCACACTTATTTACTAAAGGGGTATTAGAAATTTCTAATTTCATAAACAGTTCCGTACATATAGAACAATTAATTAAACGCTCAATAAAGAGTGATCCAGCTCCAGAAAAGATTGAATTTATTCTAAAAGAAATAATCGAATGTTATAAAGATTTTCACTTTCATAATGAGACCTTGTTAAATTATTTAGTGTATTTCTTTCTTGAAAATTATTGGGATAAATCATGGCCTTTATTGGGAAAACATATTACGGAAATGCAACATATTCCACATGGACTAAGTTATCTTTTATCTTCTTTCCCTTATGATAATTCTGAACTCTTAAAGTGGGTTGAAGAAGAACCCGAATCACGTGCAGAAGTTGCAATGAGATTCATGCAACTTTTTGTCAAAGAAAGTATCGTAAAAGGCAAGCCAGAATTTCAACCAGAGATTATAGAATTAATTGATAAATATGGTCATAATCAAAAAATGTTGGATAGACTAGAAAGTAAATTAACATCTTATTCTATTAACTCAATTAGTGCGGAAAATCTTTATTTAAAAAGGAAAGAGTTAATAGGAATATTAAGTGCGCACCCAATAGAAGAGGTAAAATATTTCTCTTCTCAAATGACTGCGAAATTTGATTTATTAATTGAACGCGAGAGGAATACAGAGCAAAATTATAATTTAGGCATTTAATAATAAATATTTGCATAAGGAATTACCAAATGACATTACACGAAGCCATACAAAAAGTTTTATTAAATACAGGTAATCCAGACAGTATTAATAGTGTAAGGGTTTTAATAAATAACTATAAGTAAATAGCGAGAGGAAAACCAAAAGCGTAGGCTATGAAAACTAAAAAAGAATTGATAGAGTTTATAAATAATTCATACGGTATGTCATTAAATAATCTCAATACCAGTTTTTCAAACATCAATAAGGCAAAAGAAGTTTGGTGGACTACTATACCAGTTGCCAAATTTCAAGAGGATGTTTATTTGTTATTTCAAGCAACTACTTATACCTTATTACTCCATCTGCCAAAAGGGTTTGTAGAAAATTTAGAGAAGTCTTTTAAAATACGCCAAGATAGAAATTCGGTAGATCTAGAGCTTTCAGCAGATAAAAATTTTAAGTATTTACAGGATATAAAATCAGGAGGTACTGGGTTTGATTTTAAGGGGTTTGTTAAGGAGAAGATAGTTTATTAATTCACTGACCTATGGTTTAGCACTTGATGAATTTGCAATTCGCGATTCGCGAATTGAGATATTTTATATATATTTGTTTGGAATTAAGCGATTTAAGCATGAAAAAGCACAGCGGTATGCGACCACATGATATTGTGGTTTTATTAAAAATAGCGGCTAAGGAAAAAAAACAGTGGTACATGAAAGATTTAAGTTCAGAGCTTAACATAAGCGCCAGTGAAATAAGTGAAAGCATTAATAGGTCAGTTATTGCAGGTTTGTTAGCCCCAGATAAAAAAAACGTAATGAAGTTATCTTTATTAGATTTTTTAGAATTTGGTTTACGATATGTTTATCCAGAAAAACCAGGAGCCTTGGTTCGAGGTATACCCACCGCCCATTCAGCAGCGCCACTAAATGATGTTATTGTAAGTAATGATAATTATGTCTGGCCATCAGGCAAAGGCACCATGAGAGGACAAGCAATTACTCCATTATATCCATCAGTAATTGATGCGGTACAAAAAGATGACAAATTACATGAACTTTTAGCACTAGTAGACGCCATAAGAGTAGGTAGGGCAAGAGAAAAAGAATTGGCGGTTAAAGAGTTAAAAGATAGACTATTAAATAACGACTAGAATGCTGATAATAGATTGTTGCTGCTATAAAAAGTATTAGATGAAAAATAAGATTATAAATATTGCAACCGTTGCAGAAGTTGCAACAGCGCTAAAGGAATTAAAAGATAAAATGATTTTCGTTGGTGGTGCGGTTGTAAGTTTATATACTGATGATCCATCCGCAGATGAAATAAGGCCAACAGCTGATGTAGATTTAGCAATTAATCTAATAAATTATTCATCTTGGTCTCAAATGCAAGAAAGGCTTGCGGAACTAGGGTTTAGTCCTGACCCTAATGGCCATGCCATTTGTAGTTACTTATATAATAATATTTCGGTAGATATTATGCCTTCCGAAGATGGTCCTATTGGTCCAGCCAATAGATGGTATAAAGAAGGATTTCAAAATTTATGGACCGAGGAGATTGAAGGGGTAGCTATCAGCATTCTTTCTCCTCCTTGTTTTTTAGCAACAAAATTTGAGGCGTTTAAAGATAGAGGCAAAGATTATAGAACTAGTCATGATATTGAAGATATAATTTATGTTTTAGATAATAGAACTACGATAGTAGAAGAAATATTAGAAGAGACCGAAAGTATACAGCAGTTCTTGAAAGAAGAAATAAATAAGGTATTTAAAAATGCTTCATTTTTAGAAATAATTTCGTGTCATATTCATCCCCTTATTTTGGAGGATAGGCTACCAATATTAATTGACAAGATTGAAAATATAATCAACCACTAAATGGGCTTCAACGAACTAAACAGTGTAGAAAATTACATTATAAAACAGCTTACTGGTGTTAACTTAAACACCAACAGAATTTCAGAAGATACTACACTTTACAATGGTTTCTGGCACTATAAATCTGCACAGGAGTTACAACGCAGCGTAAACGAAGTATTGCTAGAAGCAAATTTAAAAGAAGCGCTTGTTCGTTTAAATCCAGAAATAAAACAAAACCCAGAATTAGCAGACGAAGTCATTTACAAGTTACGTGCTATTTTAATTTCAGTGCATCAAGTTGGGTTAGTTCGCGCTAATGAAGAGTTTTTTCAATGGTTACAAGGGGATAAAACCATGCCTTTTGGAGAAAATAATCGGCATGTTCCTGTTCGGATTATAGATTTTGATGATTTACAGAATAATAGTTTTATAGCAACTACACAGTTTAGAATACATCATAGAGAAACAAAAATACCAGATATTGTTCTATTCATAAATGGTATTCCAATGGTAATTGGCGAAGCCAAAACACCAATTCGGCCTTCCATTAGCTGGTTAGACGGCGCACATGAAGTACATGATATTTATGAAAATTCAGTTTCACAATTATTTGTACCTAATATTTTATCCTTTGCTACAGAAGGTAAGGAATTGTATTACGGCGCTATTAGAACACCCTTAGAATTTTGGGCTCCTTGGCGAATAGAAAATGATGAAGATGCCCTAGCCAAACGATTAGGCCTTGGGGATGTTGGAAAAGAACTTACTGACTTGTTGCATCCACAACGTTTGTTAGACATTTTGCAAAACTTTTCTTTATTCACAACCAATAAAAAGAAACAACGTATTAAGGTTATTCCTAGATTTCAACAATATGAAGGTGCTAATAAAATTGTGGAACGTGTTAAAGAAGGTAAAATTAAAAAAGGACTAATCTGGCATTTTCAGGGTTCAGGTAAATCACTCTTAATGGTTTTTGCAGCCCAGAAATTAAGAAGAGAAAAAGAATTAAAAAGTCCAACTGTTATTGTCTTGGTGGATAGAACCGATCTAGACACCCAAATAACAGGAACCTTTAATGCTGCAGATATCTCTAATGTAGAGACTACAGATAATATAAGTCAACTTCAAAAGCTTTTAGAGAACGACACGAGAAAGATTATCATTTCTATGATCTTTAAGTTTAGAGATGCTAAACCTAATATGAATACGCGCGATAATATTATTGTGTTGGTTGATGAAGCACATAGAACCCAGGAAGGTGATTTAGGACGACAAATGCGTGCAGCCTTACCAAATGCTTTTCTATTTGGACTAACAGGAACGCCCGTAAACAAAGCAGATAAAAACACCTTTTGGGCTTTTGGAGCGGAAGAAGATAAAGGTGGGTATATGTCACGCTATACATTCCAAGATTCCATTAGAGACAATGCAACTTTACCATTACATTTTGAACCTCGTTTAGTAGATGTACATGTTGATAAAGAAAGTATTGATAAAGCTTTTGAAGAATTTAAAGAGAGTACCGCGCTAACAGATGAAGAAGCAGATGCTTTAAATAAAAAATCTGCAAAAATGGCCGCCTTCCTAAAATCTCCAGAACGTGTGGCAAAAATAGTGGAGGATATATCAATTCATTTCAAAGAGAAAGTTCAGCCACATGGCTTTAAAGCGATGATAGTTACTCCTGACAGATATGCTTGCGTGCAATATAAAGAAGAGTTAGATAAATATTTTCCAGAAGAAGCAAGTCGTGTAGTTTTTTCTACATCGGCAAATGACGATTTTGAGTTTAAACAAAAGTGGGGAATTGATAAAAGTCAGCAAGAAAAAATAGTAGATGAATTTAATGATGGCCTTTCAGATTTGCAATTCATTATTGTTACAGCAAAACTACTTACTGGTTTTGATGCACCAATTTTGCAAACCATGTATTTGGATAAATCCATAAAAGATCATACGCTACTGCAAGCTATTTGTAGAACCAATAGGTTGTTTCCAAATAAATTTTTTGGACGTATCGTAGATTATTTTGGTGTTTTTGATGATGCGGCAAAAGCTTTACAGTTTGATGAGGAAAGTATAAAAACGGTGATCTCTAATTTATCTGACCTTACAGATAAACTTCCTAAAGCAGTAATTGAAGCCTTATCACATTTTGAAGGTATTGATAGAACTGTTGATGGTTTTGAAGGATTAGAGGCAGCTCAGAACGCTATAGGCAATAATGAAAAGAAAGATGCTTTTGCTAAAGATTATAAATACCTATCCAAAATATGGGAATCATTATCTCCGGATACTATTTTAAATCTTTACCAGGAAGATTATAAGTGGTTATCCCAAGTTTTTGAATCAGTTAGACCTGCGGCTGATAATGTTGGTAAATTACTTTGGTTTTCTTTAGGTGCTCAAACAACAAAATTGATGCATGAAAACACACATGTTGGTGAAGTACATCATTTAGAAGAGTTTATTTTAGATGCAGATGTTATTGAAGAAATTTTTAATAATCCAGACCCAAAAAACGCTAAAAAACTTGAAAAGATATTAATTAAACGTTTTAAGAAACATGCAGGAAATCCTAAATTCAAATCGTTAAGTGAGCGTTTAGAGGCATTAAGAGATCAAGCAGAACAAGGATTAATCACTTCAATTGAATTTGTAAAAGAACTCTGTAAACTAGCAAAGGAAACAATTGTTGCGGAAAAAGAAATTGAAGAGTTTTTAATTGAAAAAACACCCAAAGCAGCCTTAACAGAATTGTTTTTAGAATTAAAAAACACCGAAACTCCAGCAGTAGTTGAACGCATTGTTGAAGATATAGATGCCATCGTTAGGGTAGTGCGCTTTCCAGGTTGGCAAAAAACAAGTTCAGGTGAACGAGAAGTTCAAAAATCATTGCGTAAATCCTTGTTAAAATATAAACTGCATAAAGATCAGATTTTGTTTGATAGGGCCTATGGTTATATAAAGGAGTATTATTAATTCTTGTTTTTAAAATCACTTTTTTATACGGCTCACTTTACTCACCATGCATAACTAGGAAAGCATTCAATTCTCTAAAAAAAGAGCATTAAAAAAGGCTATTTTTTGTCTTTGCTGTCACCAAAAGCTTATATAGGTATTAAATTAAACACGTAGTAAAATAGCCTTGTCTTTTATTAGGGCTACAGGTTAAAATGATATATGCCGCTAATAAATTTTCTACACTAGAAAGTATAGATTTGAATTTAAAACATTCATTAATCAATATCTAGTGATGAGGAAATGACCTTAATTTAACAGGGACAAATTGACAACAGCACATAGCATATATTACAGAAACCTTTCAAACAAAATAATTCAAAGGCAAGGTTTGCATGCAATCATTATTAAAATTTAAACTACAAACTCCTACAAGTTTAAAGCCTTGCTTTTTATTCATGTTGTATGCTAAAGCAAGAAAACTTGCTCCACAAACCCCATAAAAAAAATGCCTCACATTGCTGTGTAATCTTATCTTTTTTAGTGGCGGAAACTGGATTCTTTACTTAGTTTCACGACGGAAAGGGGATTGGGGGTGGCTTTACTAGAAAAGCGCTTCGCGTTTCCCAGTTGCGGGAGAGTACCAAACCCAAAAAAAGCACAACGAATAAACCCACAACTTGCGTTGTGGGTTTATTTGTTTGATTTCGTGCAGAAAATATATTCGAAAAAATATTAATTTCCTGGGCTCCTAAAAAGCGGACCTTCTCCGATTACAGTTGTTCGATTTATTAATCGTCTAATAGGTCTGTAGCAGCCTTAATGCTATTGCGAATCGATTGTGCTAGGGCATTGTTACCATCTTCATCCATAGGGCTTATTTCAATAACACCATCAGCATTACCATCGGTGGCTTGTGAAAGATCAACGCCTGAAGTTGTGTTAAAAATCAAGGATAAATCAAAATAAATTACAAGGCCATTTGCATTATTTTCGACTGTAATGTCAAATAGTGGATCCTCGAAATCAACTTCCACTTCATCTTCAAAATTATGCCAGAAGATAAACGGAGTACCTTTTACAGTACCTTCTATCAGTACTGACTTTCCGAAAAGATCACTGTTAGCATCGGTGCTTTCGTCAAATTTAAACTCTAATTCTTCATAAACGCCATTAGGAACCTCTATGGAAATAAAAGAAATCTGACCAGATAGAAGATCTAGTTCAAAAGGACCTTCAAGTTCTATTTCGTCTTCAAAGTCAAAGTACCCATCATCGTCCCATTGTTCATTGTCATTGTCATCGTCATCGTCTTCATATTCATTATCCATTTCCAATTCAAATTCCTTTAAATTCATTCTAAAATCGGTAATGGTAACATCGGAATTCAATGTTGCTTCGCCCATGGCTATTTTGCCTGACGTAGATGTAGATGAAGCTATACTTTTGGCGCCAATATTTAATTGGCCCATTCCGGCATTTGTACTTTCCTTGGAACAACTATTTATTGTCATAAGGGCAACAATGGCCCAGAAACCATTTTTTAACAAACTTGCAAAGTTTTTCATAAAATTTAAGGTTTAATATTTGTTAGTATAACAACTCAAAACTGAAATACCCTACCTACAAACGAAATTATTGGGCTTTAATTATTTTGAAGCCATTAAACCTCCTTTATGTACTGCAATCGCTTCAGTTTTTGTTTGATGTAGACCTATCAATGTAACACAAGTAGTAAGTTTTGTCGATGCCGATAAGATGCGCAAAGGGAACAGGGATGGCTCTACAGGAAGTATTTGAACCTATAACACAGTGTGCCCTGTTTCCTTATCAATATGATGCCATAAAATACTTCTTATACCATCTAAACTAATGAAAAGGAAAACCTTCGAGATATCATAAGTATAGGCTTAAATGGCATTTTATTAATTAATTGACACCAATAAACATCACATTATATGGCGTTACTTTAGGGGTAATTTATCGAAGTTTTTGCTGAATTAGTTCAATTAAGATATGCTTATTTACGAAAGACAAAAGTATGACAACTCTGAAATAAAATAAAGGGATGGAATCGCAAGAGGGTAAGGGGAAGCCGCTCTGTTACAGTTATTCTATTTTAATATGTACTCCTTCTAGTTCCCAAGCTTTTTCCTTTTTGGTCGCCATATTTAATATTTTGGTTGAATAAGGACTTATAAAAGAGAGCTTGCGAGCATTTATGCCGTCCGTCCCAGGCTAAATTTGAAATCTTTGTGGTGGCTAAATGATAGCCGTAGCCTGGATTAACGAACTTGATTACGGATTTTTATATAAGAATAGAATGTTGCTTTCTGGCAAATCAAAAAGAACACATGACACGCAAAGTTAAAATACGGGATTGGCTTAAAGTTCTTTGTTAGGGAATGTGCTGAGAGGACTATTTTGCATAGTTCATAGATGATTACGATTAGAAATTAAAAAGAGTTGACCTTTAAATGACAACCCTTTTTACCTACCCTAGTTTATTTAGACTGAATTTTAGGACTATTTAATTTCCTCAATAACACTGCCACAAGTCAACATTGCATCGCCATAGTAGGGGTTGCGAATATCTTTATGTGTACTTAACCATACCGCTCCTTTATTATTATTTGCCATAGGACATTTTTGAACATATAATATACCTTCGGAATCCTCTATATTCATGGCAATGGGTACTATGTTTTCATTCAGGATTACGAAATATGCTCTTTGATTTTCAAGATTGTCATTTTCTATAATGGCGTCAAGCATTTCTATGGTTTTAGTAATATGGGCTTGCTCCATCTTTCCTAAACTGCTAATAGCTATCGACTGTAAGGACTTAGATAGCTCTTTCGCAAAAGTGGAAACTTGGATGACATCGCTTGAAACAAATGCATCTTTCATCTTAGCGTAAGTTTTAAGGACCTTTTTAAAGTCCCTCTGAAAACTTGCTGGTAATTCAATTTTCATTTGAGACAATGGCATGGCAGATGTTTCCTTTTTGCCCTTGTTCATCATTGATTTTTTCCCTTGCAATTGTGCAGCAGCATCGACTGAGAACGTGCCATTGGTTACAATTTCGTCTCCATTTTCTATTCCTTCTTTTATGGTATAATTTTTTTCACTGCGATTTGCTATCACTATTTCACGCATTTCAAAAATGGGTTCGTTCGGATTTGTTTTTACATAGATTAACGAGCGTTCTCCCGTCCATAGTACGGCAGTTGCAGGGATAGCAATGAGCTCGCTATTCGATTCGGATAATCCTTTAAGTTTTCCATTTACAAACATTCCTGGCTTTAATAAGCCTTCTGTATTTTTTAGTGTTGCTCTTACCGTAACGGTTCTTGTGGCATTGTTTACTAAAGGATCAATGAATGAAACCTGAGCATCGAACTCTTTGTTAGGGTAAGCATTGGTTACTATTTTGATGTTTTGCCCTTCCTTTACATTTGAAATCTGATTTTCATAGGCATCAAATGCTGCCCAAACCGAATTCAGATTACTTACCCTCAGTATAGGCTGACCTTGCTTTACGTAATCGCCTTCTTTGGCGATAACTTCAGCTACAGTTCCAGAAACGGTAGCATAGATTGGAAAATTATCTTGCACACTTCCTGATGCTTCAATAGCTTCGATTTGCTTGTTCGATAGTTTCCAGTTTTTCAATTTGTTACGAACGGCTCTGTACAAGGCTGGTTGCGACTCTTTTAAAGAGGCAGTTGTAATTAATTCCTGTTGCGCCGCGACAAGATTTGGTGCGTACATAGTGGCTAACAATTGCCCTTTATTTACTTTCTGACCTTCATAATTCACGTTCAGTTTTTCGATGCGTCCATCAAAATAGCTTGCTTGAACAGCATTATTTTCTTCATTTTCGGTAATTTTTCCAGATAGGGATATCATTCCATCTCCATAAGATGCTTTGGCGCTACCCACGATGGTCGTTTGAATATTTGCAAGCGCCATGGCGTTCTCTGTCAATTTAATTTCATTGAAGGCAAGGCCTTCAGCACCAGTCTCGGCAGGAATCAAATCCATCCCGCAAATAGGGCAATCGCCAGGCTCTGGCTGCATTATTTGTGGATGCATCGAACAGGTCCACATTTGTTCAGTGCTTTTGTCAGAATGTTCGTGTATTTCGGTTGTCTCAGTCTTATTGTTGGTTGAATTCCCAAATATTAGCCAACCACCTAGTAGCCCTATAAGAGCTGCAATACCAATGTATAGAATGTTTTTTTTCATATTGTTTTATTTTCCTAATTTTAAAATTTTAATTGAACCTCTAATTACAACGACAAAAACCATTGCCCCAATAATCAAGTCAGGTATTCTTGAATTTGTCCAAAGTACCAATACGCCAGCTACTATTACACCTGAATTGATGATTACATCATTTGATGTAAAAATCATACTTGCTTGCATATGGGCTTCCTTGCTTTTGGATTTTTGTAATAGATACAGACACAACCCATTTGCTATTAGGGCTAGAATCGATACTATAATCATTGTATTGAAATTGGGGATTTCAGATATATTTGTAAACCGCCTAATTACCTCAATAAATCCAATTATGGCAAGTACCATCTGAAAATACCCTGCAGTCTTTGCGATATTCTTCTTTCGTATCGGCGAGCCGCCTACTGCCAAAAGACTTAATGCATAAACAAATGAATCAGCAAGCATATCAAGACTGTCGGCAATAAGCCCCATAGACCTAGAAATTATTCCTGTTGTCATTTCAAGCCCAAAAAAGACAAAGTTTATAAGTAAAACAGCCCATAGCATTTTACGCTGACTGGTCGCCTCATCGACAACGACTTCATTGGTGGGTTCAGAAGAAACCAATTCATCTTTAAACTTCAATTCGGCAATGGCAGCTTGAATACTGTTTAAATTACCATTGTGAAAAACCGTTAGTTTTCGATTGGGAATATCAAAATCTAACTTTTCGATTTGCACATAAGAATCTAACTTCATCCGAATCATTGCTTCTTCTGAAGGGCAGTCCATTTTGGCTATTTTAAAAATTGACTTATCCATAAGGTAATTTCTATTCGCTTTCCAATCGTTCAATCATTTCTTTCATTTCGGCAATTTCCTTGCGTTGTGCCTCGATGATATCCTCAGCGAGTCGTTTCACTTCGGGGTCTTTGATATCAGCACGTTCACTAGTTAAAATGGCAATAGAGTGGTGCGGTATCATAGCCTTCATCCATAGTAAATCACCCACCGTAGATTTTTGGTCACGAACAAGTCCCAATGCCCCTACAAACAGTACAATACTCCCAAAGACTATCGCTATGTTTTTCTTTTTATTCTGATACATATTTCGCATCGCCACAAACATTATAATCGCCATTGTTGCGATGCCTAAACAGCTCATATAGAACCTTGTTAAGCTAAAATAAACATGGTCTATGACGTAGGTGTTCAGGTACATGGTACTATACATGGCAATGAACGATGCTACTAGCATTCCAACAAATTTTGTATAGTTGTTCTTTCCATTTATCTGGTCTTTGTTGCTTTCTGAATTCATTTTTACTCGTTTTAAAAGTTATCAATTTATTGATTTTGTTCTGAGCCTTAAGGCATTTGCTATGACCGATACCGAACTAAAGCTCATGGCCAAAGCCGCAATCATAGGGGATAATAATATTCCAAAAAATGGGAATAAAACTCCTGCCGCTATAGGAACTCCGAGCGTATTATAAATCAATGCAAAAAATAGATTTTGCTTGATATTCTTCATGACGGCATGACTCAAATTTTTTGCTTTTACAATGCCGTGTAAATCTCCTTTGACTAGGGTAATCATAGCACTTTCGATAGCCACATCAGTTCCTGTTCCCATGGCGATACCTACATCACTTTTGGCAAGTGCAGGTGCGTCGTTGATGCCATCGCCAGCCATTGCAACTACTTTTCCTTGTTCCTGCAATTTTGTTACTTCTTTGAGTTTGTCTTCTGGCAACATACCTGCTTTAAAATCAGCAAGATTGAGTTCGCTCGCTACGGCTTTGGCAGTATCGTGATTATCGCCTGTTAACATTATCACAGCGATGCCTTTATCTTGCAATTCTTTTATTGCTTGGGAACTTGTTTGTTTGATTTTATCGCCTATTACTACATAGCCTGACACTTCGCCATCCGCGGCCAGATAGGAAACGGTTTTTCCTTGTTTTTGGTAGGATTGAGCCTCGGTTTGCATTTCTGAGGAAATGGTGGCCTTGGCAAATTCCATCATTTTGGCATTCCCTAAGGCTAACTTTTTACCATCGACAGTTCCTTCTACACCCTTTCCTGATACCGCACTAAAATTTTCGGTTTTTGATATTTCAATGTTCCGTTCCTTACCATACTTTACGGTAGCTTCGGCAAGAGGATGCTCGCTAGAACTGTTCAAGGAAGTTATAAAGTGCGTTATCTCGCTTTCACGAAAGCGTTCTCTAAAAACTCCAATTTTTTCTACCGTTGGTTTTCCTTCGGTTATAGTACCTGTCTTATCCACAATCAAGGTATCTACCTTGTCCATTTTCTCCAACGCTTCGGCATTTTTAATCAATACCCCGTTTTGCGCTCCCTTACCAACACCTACCATTACGGACATCGGCGTAGCCAATCCTAGAGCACAGGGACAAGCAATTATTAACACCGCAATAGCATTTACTAGTGCATATACATAAGTGGGTTCTGGACCCCAAAGTGCCCAAACCGCAAAAGTGATTAATGAAATAATGACCACCACAGGTACAAAGTAGCCCGAAACCGTATCTGCCAATTTTTGAATAGGCGCACGACTACGACTAGCATCGTTTACCATATGGACGATTTGAGAAAGTAAGGTATCGCTACCTACTTTTTCGGCTTTCATTAAAAAAGACTGATTCCCATTAATAGTGCCGCTACTAACTTTGTCATGCTCAACTTTATCGACAGGTATCGGCTCTCCCGAAATCATGGATTCGTCTACCGTTGTTTTGCCCTCTGTAATGCTACCATCCACAGGAATTTTATCGCCTGGCTTTACCCGTAGAACATCTCCTTTTTCAATGGTATCGATAGAAACTTCTTCTTCTTTTCCATCGACCAAACGTACCGCTTTATTGGGTGCAAGCTTTAATAATTCCTTTACTGCTGAATTGGTTTTACTATGTGCTCTAGCTTCTAAAACCTGACCCATTAGTACTAGGGTGAGTATGACCGTTGCTGCTTCAAAGTACACGTGGACTGCACCATTTTCAGTTTTAAACTGCTCAGGAAAAAAGTCTGGAAACAACATCCCGAATACGCTAAATAACCAGGCCACACCAGAACCGATGCCAATAAGCGTGAACATATTAAGATTCCATGTTTTGATACTGCGATACGCACGTTCAAAAAACATCCACGTAGCATAAAACACTACGGGAATGGACAATGCCAACTGAATCCAGTTCCACGATTTTTGTTCTATTACATCGTATAAAGGATTGTCAGGAATCATCTCGCTCATGGCAATTAAGAAAATGGGCAAGGTAAAAGCGACAGCTATCCAGAATTTTTTCAAGAGCTTTTTATACGTCTTTTCTTCTGCGGAACTATCTGCTTCCATTGGCACTAAATCCATCCCACAAATAGGGCAAGCTCCAGGCCCGTCTTTGACTACCTCTGGATGCATTGGACACGTCCATTGTTCTTTAGTCGTTGCAGATAGATCTACTTCTTCCACCAAATCCATACCGCATACAGGGCAATCGCCAGGTTGATCATAGGTTTTGTCGCCTTCGCAATGCATCGGGCAGTAAAATGTAGCCCCCAACCCCCGAAGGGGGCTTTTCTCACTCTTATCGTTTTTTACGTCAGAGCTCCTCCCCTTCGGGGAGGCTGGGTGGGGCTTCTTTTTGTGAATACTGTAAGAGCCGCCATCATCCTGCATCGCTTTCTGAAACATTTCAATAGGAATATGTGATGTCATTTCAATCGTGGCTTCTGCTTTTTCTAAATCCACCGATGCCGTTGTCACGCCTTTTACTTTAGAAAGTGTTTGCTCTACGTGATTGCGACAACCGTTGCAGGTCATTCCATGTATGTGATAGGTGTGTTTCATTTGCTTATTTTTTTTGTTCTTAATATGATGTAGGTAATTTTAGTATCATACTATTTCCCAATTTTAATTCGTCAACGTGTCCTGCTAATTTTTCATCTTTAGTTTTGAAATGCATATGAAGAAATGTTGAATGGTGTGTAAACACCGCTTTATGCGATTTAGAAAAGAAACCAATAATTTCTATTTCCTTACTTTCTTCAACACCATTTAGGCCAGATTCTTTATGCTTCTGATGTGTATGAACGGTGTCGCCATCCTTCCAATCAATGATATGCTAGTTCAATGATTTGATGTTTCCTACAATTAAAAATGGCACTGGTTCTTCAATATTCAAGCCAATTTGCTTTGCCAGTTCTTCAATGAATTCTTCCAATTTGTTTAATGAATTAACTTCATTCGGAATTTTAACATCTTGCCAATTGAAAACTTCAGCATAAACTAGTAATGCTGCTTTCTTATTGAAAGTGGTATCTAAAAAGAGTTTGTTAGATTGTACGCTTGAGTTAAGTGCTTTACCATCAAAAATCTGGATTTCGCCCTTCAAGTTTTCAAACGCACCCAAAGCATATAAATGCGATTTTTTAGAAAGTGAGTCTAAAGAAGAAGTTGCCTCTAAATTACCAGACATCATTGTTCGCAATGCCCCTGAATACCTTACTTGAACATCGTTAGAATCAACGCAAGAAAAAGCACAAAAACTGAACAGTATCACTCCTACCAAATAATAAAATGTGTATTTTTTATTTCTCATTATTATACTAATTATAGCATTCAAAAAGCTTATTGTCCACTTCATCAAAGCCCTATCCCCATACTTTTGGTGATTAATCTCATTCTGATTTACTTCTGAAAAAATTAGTCGTGCATATGTCCGTTTGCTTTGTGATCTTCATTTTTTACATAAGTCATTCCACAGCTTGGACATTTTCCTTCCATGTCGCTGCCACTTCCTTCACAATGCATAGGACAGACGTATGCTGAAGTATATTCTACACCTTGTGTTTCGGTCGTTTCGGTTTTCGTCTCTGTAGTTGTTTCTGTTTTTCCATCTTTACAAGACATCACTGTTACACTTGCCACCATTGCTAGTAGCACTAAAATTAATTTTAAATTGTTCATTGTTGTTTAGATTATTGAGTTATTAAATAATTGACTATCGCGCTTTGCGAATAGTATGTGGTTATTGCAAATATTTGGTTGATTTGAAACTTCAACTGCAATTCTTGTATGTCCAGCACATCATTAAAATCGATCGTTCCAGTTTCATAATTCTTAATAAGAATTTCTTCGGCATCATTTGCCTGCTTCAAGTTTTTCTCTTGGGTATTGTATATAATTTTAGCCTGATTGCGTTGCGATAAGGCTTTCGCGAAAGAGGACTCCAACACATTCAATCGATTCTTTTTTTGAGCGTTAATTTCTAACTGTTTCAGTTCGTTTTGCTTGCTTCTAGAATCGTATTGCTTATTGAAAATGGGGATAGAGACCGAAACCATGGGCATTAGAATATCTTTCCCATTATCACTAAAATTCATAGCAGGACGGTCTGAAACAGGTAAATAATCCAGTCCAAAACCAATCATAGGATTGCTTTCAGCTTGATTCAATTCTTCTGATTGCGCTATGGATTCATAGAGTTTGTCATATTTAAGCAACTCTGGATTAAGTGATAGGTTATTGTCATCGTAAAAAATATCTTCACTAGGCAACACCAATGCTTCAAGTATGGTTACGCTTGTATTTCCATCTCGATTCAGTAACTTATTAAAAGCGGTTTGCTCTCCTAAATAGGTTTCTTCGAGCACCTCTTTTTGTTGCTGCAATTCATTTTGTCTAATCTGTAATCGCAACACATCTACTGCGGAAGCTTTACCCACTTCTACGGAAGTAAGGGCCAATTTTTCATAGGTTTTTAACAACTCGATATTCTCGTCAAGTATTTTTTGTTTTGCTGTAATGGCATATAAGCTGTAGTACAATTGAGAGACGGAAAGCGCTAGTTTACGCTTGGCAATTACGATTTCTACATATTCGGCATCGGCTATTGAACTCGCATAATTTTCTCTAGCTGTGATGGTACCAAACCAAGGTAACATTTGCGATACCGAAAAGCGCGCACGTTGTGCACCTGTTCTCGTTTCTGGTTCGCTTACAAAATAGCCAGCACTCATAAGCGTATTAGGCAACCAATCAGCTTCGTTTACTTTCTCTTCAGCAATAGTATGGCGAAGATTATAGGCCTGTATCTCTGGGCTATTCTTTTCTGCTTCCTGAATATAGGATTGTAATTGTTGTGCATTTGTAAATTGACTCAAGAAACAAGAGACAAGAGACAGGACGATATATGTTGATATTCTATTCATAATTTATGCAGTTAAGGTCTTGTTTTCTGATTCTTGATTCTTGTTTTGCTTTTGCGAAAGCAAAAACTCTTCCCGCCAACTATATAGCACGGGCAATAGGAAGTAAGACGTAACATCTATAATCATCCCTCCAAAAATGGGAATCGCCATCGGAATCATAATATCACTTCCTTTCCCAGTAGAGGTAAGTATGGGCAGCAATGCGAGAATTGTCGTAACGGTAGTCATTAGGCAAGGTCGTATTCGCTTACCAGCGGCTTCAAGGGTTGCCAATCGGATTTCCTTTTTATCGGTAGGCTTTTCTCTGTCAAAAGTCTGTGTGAGATAGGTGGCCATCACCACGCCATCATCGGTAGCAATACCAAATAGGGCAATGAAACCGACCCAAACCGCTACACTTAAATTGATAGTTTTCATATTAAAAAGGTCTCGCATATTCTCCCCGAGAAGATTAAAATTAAAAAACCAATCTTGGCCATACAGCCAAATCATAATAAATCCTCCAGCAAAAGCGATGGTAATTCCTGAAAATACCATAAGCGAAGTGCTGACCGATTTAAACTGGAAATATAAAATCAAGAATATTATGGCAAGTGCCATCGGAATTACCACAGAAAGTGTTTTTTCTGCCCGTAATTGATTTTCATACGTACCTGTAAAACGATAGCTTATTCCTTTAGGCACTATTAAATCGCCGTTTGCTATATTTTGTTTGATTAAGGCTTGGGCACTTTCTACGACATCGACCTCGGCAAAACCGTCTAGCTTATCAAACAGCACGTAGCCTACTAGGAAAGTGTCCTCACTTTTAATCACTTGCGGTCCTTGTTCGTAACGAATATCCACGAGCTCACCCAAAGGAACAGGACTGCCTTTTTCTACAGGCACGTAAATATTTTTAAGGTCGTCTGGATTGGCACGTAATTCTCTAGGATACCGTACACGCACTCCATACCGTTCCCGCCCTTCCACGGTTTGGGTAAGTTGCATACCGCCAACAGCTACTTGAAGCACTTCTTGCACATCCATAATCGATATGCCATATCGGGCTAATTGTTCACGCTTGATATCAATTAACAAATAAGGTTTACCCACGATTCGGTCGGCAAATACGGCTTGTTCTTTTACACCTTTGGATTTTTTTAATAGTTCCTCCAATTGCAAACCAAAGGCTTCTATGGTTTTTAAGTCGGGCCCTTTTACCTTAATTCCCATAGGTGCTCGCATGCCCGTCTGTAGCATAACAAGACGTGTTTCTATAGGTTGAAGTTTGGGCGCGGAAGTTACTCCTGGAAATTTGGTGACCTTCACAATTTCATTCCAGATATCATCAGGATTTTTTATTTCTGGTCGCCAGTTGCGGTAGTATTCGCCATCAGTATCAGGAATTAAATGGTTATTGGTTGCTGTAGTTTTAAGTTGTGAAACATCATAGTTTGCATCATCATTAATTTCATTATTGGGGTTGATGATGAATTTTCCGTTTTTCAGTACAAATAAGCCATCATCGTTCATTTGATAGCGTTGTCGCTCTCCTGCATCGTTCCGCATATATTCGGACTTATACTGAATCATATTTTCATACATCGATAGCGGCGCAGGATCTAGTGCTGATTCTGTGCGTCCTGCTTTACCTACCACCGTTTCTATTTCGGGAATAGTGGCTACCGCCATATCCAACTGTTGTAATACCCGCTTATTTTCTTCAACTCCTGAGTGCGGTAGAGAGGTAGGCATTAATAAGAAAGAACCTTCATTGAGCGCTGGCATAAATTCTTTTCCAGTATTGCGCATGATAACCACTCCTAAAATCAGAACCGTAGTAGGGATAATTAAAAACAATAATCGGTTTTGAAGTGCCCAGCGCAGGATGTTGTCATAATACCGTTGAAAAATTGAAAACACACCCAGTAATCCAAAGCAGATAATCGCTACAAAAATCAGATTCATTAGAATACTTCGATCAAAACCAAGCGGTCGCCAGTATTCGGCAAGCAGAAATACGATGGCTATACACGAAATAATAATATGAATTAGGTTCGCTCTTTTTGCCGTTATAATTTTTCTTACACTTAATAGCGCAACCGTTCCAAAAGCTATTAATACCATTCCTAACCAATAGCCATATACCATCGCCGTAATCCCGAGTAGGATTAGCAAACCGTTTAGAAGGTATTTAGAACGTTCTCGAATATTTGTTTTTCTGAACAAATAAGCAGCAAATGGTGGTATCAAGAAAAGTGCAATGACTAATGCAGCCGTGAGCGCCATGGTTTTGGTAAATGCCAAGGGTCTGAATAATTTTCCTTCGGCGCCAATTAGCGTAAATACAGGTATAAAACTTATGATGGTCGTTAGAACGGCGGTTAAAATAGCTCCCGAAACTTCGGCAGTAGCATTATAGACAATTTCGTTTGTAGTGTATTCAATTCCATCTGCCTTAAATCGTAACTTTTCATCCTCTATATGCCGTATCATATTTTCAGCGAGGATAACCCCAACATCGACCATAGTCCCTATGGCTATAGCAATACCGGAAAGTGCCACAATATTAGCATCGACATTAAAGAGCTTCATAGTGATGAATACCATTAACACGGCAACAGGTAATAATCCGGAAATTAGAATGGATGCTCGTAGATTGAACACCATAACGATGATGACCAAAATGGTAATCAGAATTTCAAGGGTAAGGGCTTCGTTTAGGGTATGCAGCGTTTCTTGTATAAGCTCTGTGCGGTCATAAAAAGGAACAATGGTTACTTGTGAAGTGCGACCGTCTGTCAAAACTTTGCTGGGTAAACCCGACGAAAGTTCTGCAATCTGTTCCTTTACATTAGTAATAACTTCCATAGGGTTTGCACCATAACGAGCTACGACCACACCGCCTACAACTTCGGCACCTTCTTTGTCTAAAATACCACGTCTCGTTGCTGGCCCAAGTGTAACATTCGCTATATCCTTTATCCGTAGGGATGTAAAATTTTCAGAAGAAACTACCGCATTTTCTAAATCTGATATGGATTTCACATACCCCAAACCACGAACCAAATATTCAGCTTGATTGATTTCTAAGGTCTGTGCACCAATATCCTGATTACTTTCTTTTACAGCTTGTACTACCTGCTCTAGATTGATATTGTACTGACGCATTTTTTCTGGGTCAACATCCACCTGATATTCTTGAACATAACCACCAATAGAAGCTACTTCCGAAACACCACTTGCACCGGACAAGGCATATTTCACATAGTAATCTTGAATACTACGTAATTCTTGTAAATCCCAACCACCAGTAACATTCCCTTTTTCATCACGACCTTCTAAGGTGTACCAATATATTTGTCCTAATCCCGTAGCATCAGGACCCAATGTAGGGTTTACCCCTTGCGGTAACAAATTAGCAGAAAGAGAGTTTAGTTTTTCAAGAATACGACTCCGTGACCAATAGAATTCGACCTCCTCTTCAAAAATAATATAAATGCTCGAAAACCCGAACATAGAGGAACTACGAATGGTTTTAACACCAGGAATACCTAATAAGGAAGTGGTTAGTGGATAGGTAATTTGGTCTTCAATATCTTGAGGAGATCGACCTTGCCATTTGGTAAACACAATTTGTTGGTTCTCGCCAATATCTGGAATAGCGTCAACCGCTACAGGATTTGAGGGTAGAAAACCCGTATCCCATCCAAAGGGTGCATTTACAATACCCCAACCGACAAACAGAGTTAACATTAGAACTGTAACGAGCTTGTTCTCAATAAGAAATTTGATAGCTTTATTAAGCATGTGCTATGATAATTAAACATTTATGAATGATTTGAAATCCTGAAGTACAGAAAAGCAAATACAACAAATTTGGCCCAAGTCAATAAGTATTGAAGGGCGAATCACGAATGTTTAATACATCAAATTAAGAAGGTCTGGTGCAAGACTTGAATATCGCGTTTGACAAACGGTGGTGGGTACTCTTTGTAAGGAACATCTTTAGATGCCGTTCCTTCAAAAAGGTTGATGTACGAATAAACAAATGATGCAACAAAAACTTGTTGCTCAAATGTGAGTGTAGTGAAGTTATTTTTTAAATCTTCTTGTCCTTCAATGATAATTTGTTGATCGGAACAACAAGATTTCTTTTTCATTTCTGGATTTTCACAAGTTGATGTAACTTGCTCTTTTTCCATTCCACAATTTTCAGCCTTGTGAAAGAAAGAGTAATCTATTATAGCATCTCCACAATAATGCATATCAATAGTGAATGACATCGTAGAAAATAAAACTACGAAAGCCATTGAAATTGACATTATTTTATGAAATACCTTTTTCATCATTGCAAAATACGAAAATTTAACAGTTTTTATTGAATTTAACAGTACTTTAATTCGTGAAGATTAACGGTGTACAAGCTAATTATCTGCGATTTGTAGCGTAAAATCTATGAAAGCGATACTCAAATAATAGTAATTAAATGCTTTTAATGGCAAATAAGGATAATCTTTATTTTGATTAGCAAAACAGTAAAATGTTGTACACGAGGTATAAAAAAGCCATCGTGTTTCCAAATAGTTTTAATTGGATTCACTTGCTGTTGCTCGTTGATCCAGAGTAGAGGCAAGCGAGAACAATTTATTTAAAAATTTTAAAATTTAATTCTAATTTCTTTGTTTGCACCAATTTTCGCCAGTTGATAAAAAAAAGGCCAAAAATCATGAGCAATCCTAATGAAATGCTTGCAATAGATTGCCATGACACTAAATTTTCTAGGATGCTGCTAGCGTTTTCGGCAGCATATTTACCTAAATGTATGGCGATAGTATCACTAGTGAATTTGCCAATGAGAAATGCAGGGATAATATATATGGGTTTTATTTTTGAAATACCCGCTCCTATAAAGAGTGGCGTTGTGGGAAGCGGCAATAAGGAATAGGTAAGCACTACTAAAAAGCCTTTCCATTTGTTCTCATTCATTTTGTTTCCAAGATACTTGATGTCTTCATTTTTTGATTTCTTCAAGTATTTTTCAGATAACAAGGGGGTATATAAAAGAAGAATATACCTTCCTAAAACAGATCCTGCTACACCAATGATAATGACCCACCACACATTTAAATTAAAAACTATTTGAAGAAAAACCATGATGGTAAATGCGGGAGCTAATGGTAATGGAGTGATGTCTAATAACAAGGCACCCAAGAAAACTAATAAATAATGCCACCACATGTATTTTGATTTTTTATTTCTTTGGGCAAATTAGCTATTATTTATGTTAAAGCAAAGGTTTATAAGGCTTAGCTTATTTTAAAAAGAGCATAAACGCAATGATACATTATTATTTTCATCAAATAAAAGTAGCAGTATTACATCACCCAATCTTGACATGTACTGCCCAAAACATAAAAAATGCCTCACATTGCTATATACGCTTGTCTATTTTAGTGTCGGAAACTGGGTTAACGGTATGTCGCTCCTTGATCCAGAGTAGGATGGCTTTACTAAAAAAGCCCATCGCGTTTCACGCGATTACGTTTTTTTGTTTCAATAGTTTTGAGGAGAACTGGATTAACTCGCTGTCGCTCGTTTAACCAGGGGTAGGGGGAACTGGGTTAACTCGCTATTGCTCGTTGATCCAAGGTAGGGGGCTTTACTAAAAAAGCCCATCGCGTTTCACGCGATTACGTTTTTTTGTTTTATCACATGCTTAAGCATAAATGCTACGCATATTTTAAAACAAAAAAGCCGATTGCATAGCAATCTGCTTTCTTAGTAGTGGGAACTGGATTCTTTCCTTCGTTGCACTGCGGAAAGGGCCTTGGGGTGGCTTTACTAAAAAAGCCATCGCGTTTCACGCGATTACGTTTTTTTGTTTCCTAAAATTCTTAAGAATAAATGCTACGCATTTTAGGAAACAAAAAAACCGATTGCTTAGCAATCGGCTTTCTTAGTAGCGGGAACTGGACTCGAACCAGTGACCTTCGGGTTATGAGCTTAGTCTTTTACCAAATCAAATCCATTTAAAACCATTAGAAATCAATTACTTATGAATTTTTAATATTTTTTAATATCATTTAAATTCAATTAAAATCAAATTATTCTGTACTTATTCTGTACTAGTTTTTTGTATCTTTATAATTCAAAAAAAGTTTGTTATGGCTAATATTAAGATTGTTCTTCGCAAAAATATGATGAAAAAGGATGGAACGATTCCTTTGGCCATAAGAATTAGCGCAAACTATAAGACTAATTATAAGTGGCTTGGTCAATATATTTTCGAAAAGGATTGGGATAAAATTAATGGTCAAGCAAAAAGGAGTCATCCAAACTACCAAATGTTAAACAACTTTTTACTCAAAAAGTTAACTGAAGCAAATGACATTTATCTAAGCAATAAAGATGAAAACATTACTACTAGACAAGTTAAGCAAAAATTAAAAGGACCAGGTGGTTCTAAGTCTTTTTTTGCGATTGCAGCTCAAAGAATAAAGACAAAATATGATCGTAAGGTTTTTTCTGTTGCTAAATCTGAACTATCAATTTTATACAATATCGAAGAGTTTTTAAATCTGAGAATATCGTTAACAAAAAATGATGTTATTGAAGGTATTGCTAAACGAAGACGTGATAGGGTTAGTAAGGCAAGAAAGTCTGAATATTCTTTTATCGACGGTATTGAACATTTTCAAAAGAAAAAAGACTTGAAGTTTCAAGATATTAATCAGGCTTTTATAGAGCGCTATAAAACTTTTTGCTCTGCTTATCTAAATCAAAAAACGCGAACGATTTCAAACCAACTTATTTTTATCAGAACGCTTTTTAATGTTGCTATTAAAGATGGAGTTGTTTCTGCAAAATATTATCCCTTTGCAGGCGACAAAGAAAAAATTAGGCTGGGAACAAGTAATAAGATAGGACTGACTATTGAAGAAGTAGAAAGAATTGAAGCATTGAAGCTAGAACCGTATTCTTCAATCTGGCATACGCACAATGTTTGGTTGATATCTTTTTATTTTGCTGGTATTCGTATTTCGGATGTGGTAAAATTAAAATGGTCTGACTTCAAAGATAATAGACTTTATTACGTTATGAATAAGAACGAGAAGCCTTTAAGCCTTAAAGTTCCCGAAAAAGGGAAAACCATTCTAGACTTTTATAAAATAAACAGAAGAGATAATGGAGGCTATATTTTTCCGTTTTTAAAGGATGTGCGTTCGGATGATGATGAAGATCTTTTTACAAAAACCCGAAATGCCACTAAACTATTTAATAAGTTTTTAAGTAGGATTGCGGAACAATGTAATATTGACAAAAGCTTATCTAATCATATCGCGCGTCATACTTTTGGTAATATTGCGGGGGATAAAATCCATCCTTTAATGTTACAAAAACTTTATAGACATAGCGACTTAAAAACTACGCTGAATTACCAGGCAAACTTTATCCATAGGGATGCTGATGATGCTTTAGATAGTGTTATTAATTTTTAATTTAAACATAAATTTCTAATTAAAATTTGGATTAGACTGAATAGAGAAGGAATTTGTAGAATAGTTGACAAACACAAAAAATTGTCGATCGTTTGAACTTGTATTGCAGAGGAATTACTAAAAATGGTGCTACAAACTTAGTGCGTCATTCATTAGGAACTGATATTACGCTATCAAATGGCGTTATAACAAAATAAGTCAGTAAAATGTTAGGGCACACTTCAATTAAAACGACACAGCACTATGCTAAAGTTTTGGATAAGAAAATCGGTGAGGACATGGAGGGACTAATGGAAAGATATACCCACAATGCTTAATCTATTATTATGAATTTATTTATAGAATAAGATCAAAATAGTTTTTATTCTTGAAAGAAAGAACTCACTTCAACACCAATAGCTTTTGAAATTTTCAGCAAGGTAAGTGAAGTAACATTCTGTCTTCCATTTTCTATACTTGATAGATTGGATTTTTCCATCCTAATTATGGAACAAATATCCAATTGACTGAATCCCATTGCCTTCCTATTTTTTGCAATATTTTGCCCAATCATTTTAAGAAATTTCTTTTCCTTTTCATCCATATAAAGTTCAATTTCTATAAAAAAACACAACCAAAGGTTATGATATATCATAACCTTTGGTTAACTTTGGTTTATCTGGTTCCCAAAAATGGAAGTTATGAAGGCTAAATCACACAGAAAACTCTCTCACAAAATTGAATTATCACAACTTATTAAAAGTATAATTTCCTTGCATTCAGTATATGTGCTTGGATTTAGTGATCAAGAAATTAGACAAGAAAGTTATTTAAGCAATAGCGATTCAATAGTAAAAAATTCAGTCACCTATACTGTGGTTATTATTAGCTACAAGACCGTAACAAAAAAACCTATAGATTTTATGGAAGAAATCTATAATAAAACTAAGCAGAAAATTAAAGTATATCCTATATTTTACAACCTATCCAAGGTGTTAGAGAAACTAGATTTTGGAGATAATTTTTTAACCAGAGTAATCACACAAACTCCCTGTATCTATAAAGAAGACGAGGCACTTCAAAGATTCAATAAATTTGAGTTGTGTCTTCATCCAATCTATTATAGAAAGATAAAAGAAGAGTGGGTGATTCGCATGAAAAGAGCTGGCTACCTTTTTTCTTGTATAGATGTCGTTGAATTTAAGGAAGATTACACATCAAAAATAGCAGTGATGCATTATGGCATGGAACAAGTATGTTTAGCACTTTTAAGGGTTTTTTGGGAGCTAAAACCCCATCATTATTCGCTATCCTATTTACTACACTTATGTAGTAACTTTTCTACTCTACCAGAAACCATATTTCCCACAGAAACTTATGGTTTGCATCGAATAAAGTATATGGTTTGTAATGCCCATAACCTTTTAAGGTTTAAAAATAGTGAAGAGTTCTCAGCTCTAGACGCAGCAAAAGCTTTAAGAAGATGCACCGACTTTTACTATCAAGCAAAGGTAGAAGGGGAGCAGCACCTAGAATTTCTTTTAAAAACCAATGATGTGAAAGGAAGCAAGCTTACCAGTTAAAAAATGAAAAAAATGATAAAGAAAACAAACGCCAAAAAAATAAAGCAAGCCAAAAAATTAATTGAAAATTTCTCAGGAGTTCAAACAGAACTGTTTCGCCAGGGGACTAGAAAGACGATTGGTTTTGAAGTGTTAGATCATGAAGATATTACCCATAGTATTTCCGCACTTTTGGAAGTGTGTTATTATGCTTTGGATGGCAACGGTAGTTTTGTATCTCCCAAGCACAAAAACAAAACTCAAATGACTTCAGTGACTAAAGTATTAGAAATAGTGATAGACCTCTTACCGCATGAGCAAATGTTTTGCATGGATAAGCTCACAGAAATATTGGCTGATGAAAAGAAAAAAGAATTTGAATAGAAATGTATTGAAAACAAAAGAAATGAACGAAAAGAAAATTTTAAAAACACTTAAACAAAATAAGCACATTTAACAGAAAAGAGAGCCCCAGTACGTTACAAAATAGTAAACCTTGAAATTACAAAATACAGAGAATAAGGATGTACAGTTTTATCTAAGAGAAGTACGTACCATTGGCTAAAGTTTATTATAATAATATGGTCCCTACTTGGATAGCAAATTGTCCGAAAGAATTAATATGCATCCGATATGTCAAAATTTGCTAATACCATTTTGGAGGCACAATTTCAGACCGATGAAACGATGATAAAATGATTTCACATAAATCCCATTATTTAATGGGGTTTCGGAAGATTTTGAACAATTCTTGAAAGAGATGCTAATGAAAAAGAAAAAAACACCTTACTAATTATACTTTTTTTTGATGAAACGATGATATATAGTGTTAAGACTAGTAAAAATAGGGGTTTAGGCCGTCATCGTTTTGTCATCATTTTGTCATCAAAAAATTAGGTTGATACAAATTGGTGTTAGATGATAAGATATGGATAAGAAATCAACAATAGCATCACAGTGTAAAAAAGTCTAAACATCTTTTCAAAAATACGCCGACAAAACTTAAGTACTTTCGAGAAGAGCAACAGAAAAAGAAGTTTCGTTTCTAGGTCCGTTCTTCCCAGGTAGCTAGGCCTTTTTAAAGGTAAGCAAAAAAATCAATAGATGGCTCGAATAAGGCCAAGGTATAAGCGTTTATATCATCTATCCTGTCTGTACATCAATATTCTATAGATAGTCCTTTAGAGCTCATTAAAAAAAACAATTGTAAATTCTTTTTTTCTTCATCAGCACTTAATTTAAGTGGAAATCAATTTCTTAAAACATCCCAACACATTCATTAAAATACTAATCTATGTTACTAATTAGAGGAGAAACAAAAAATTGCCATAGATCAATTTGTTATTGATAAATCACCCTACATATAAAGATAGGTATGAGATTGAATTTTGAATTAAAAAACGCCATACTTAAAGACTCTAAGGTAATAATTGGCTTTATTCTTTAAATACTTAACCTTTAAGGTTCTTCTTAAAAATTAGTAGTAATTTTATTTTTGTAAGATTTGACATACAATTATCATATGTTCACAACAATTTTAATCCAAATATTGAAAAAAAATATATTTTGTCAAGGAATCTAAAACCAACCAACTATGTACTCAAAAATTTATGTTATTGATGACGAGGATATACTCATTATGATGCATCGCATGATACTCAATAGAATGGGGCTAGGGGATAGGGTAATTAGCTTTACTAATCCAGAGGAAGCTTTAGATCATTTACGTTTTAATGAAAACAAATCAGAGTCTATACTGGTCTTGTTAGATATCAATATGCCAGAGATGACTGGTTTCGAATTCTTAGAATTTATGGTGCTTGAGAATTTACCAACCACTATTGATGTAGCTATCGTTACGTCCTCTATTTCTAATGAAGACAAATTCCTAGCTAAGACTTTTCCACAGTTTGTTATAGACTTTATAAGCAAGCCTTTAAGTATTGAGGTAACAAACAAAATAGTAACGAAGAATAAAACAAGTTTTTAAACTTGAATATTGTTAGCTAGTCTCCATTAGTTATCATATCAAATTGAAGTTTTTCAATTGAGAAATTCTAATTTTGTCTCATCAATTTCCCCTATTATTGAAATTTAAGTGGAAAATAGACTCCTTGAACGACCATTTTTTTCTTTAAATGGTAATGACAATGTTGCTTAACCAAAGATTACCAATTTTGGTCGAAACATTGAGCTAAGCTTAAATAATAAATAGAAATTTGCTGAAAATATATGCAGCAAACATGAAGACGCTTTTACTTATTAAAGAAATTTACTATGAAGGATTTAAAAATCTTGGCAGTTATATAGTTAAACACTCCTTAAAGGTTCTTACTTGGTTCACCTTGGGTATTTTTCTAGTTGTTCTTTATGGATTTTTATATAGGTTATTAACGGGCTTCGCCTTTGTCTAGTATTAGAAATGAATAATGAAAGTAACGAGGATAGAGCGTTAATTATAATAGGTAGTATGTTTATTCTTTCCATGCTGATAACCATAATTTTAATGACTATCGGTTTAGATTAAAAAATATTCCAAACGTATCAGACCGCATGTAAATTAAGTTAAGAGTTTGGGGTTTACTTTTTTTATCCAGAGCATCACCCTTTTTTAAGCTTCATTGAAAGCATCCTAAAAGATAAACTGAAAAGCTTAAGGGTTTTGATTCCATTTACTTCTTTCAGAGCCTATCGCATTCCCTTTTTGATATAGATTATCTATAAAGGATTTAGAATTAGGAAAGGGCTATAAATAGTGTAACGTTTTATGCGCCCGCTAATTTAAAATCCTATACGTTTATAATCAAAAAGGGAAGGCATCCAATTAATTATAAATCAAACCTCTTTGAAGTTAGCATCGAGATCTACCACTAAAAAGGTGGTTAAGCGAACGTAAGTCAAAAAGAAATTTCCCAAAAAAAATATTTAAACTCAAATTACTTTTTGACTTGTGTTCAAGACCTTTTTACGAACCCTTATTTTGCTGAAACGAAGTGTAAGTAAATAGGGGTGAGCACTAAACTAAATTTTAAATTCGTAAATTAGAATTAATGGCTGTCATGTTTTTTAGGGAAGCCAACAAAAATGAGAGGCCAACATCTAATCCCCAATTGATAAGCTGGGAGGCTATAGAAAAACTCCTATAGACAAACGATTAAATACTGTGATAAAAGCATTAAATTTAGAATATCTACCGAGCTAGCACTATGAAGCGTTTTGGAAAATTAAGAGTGTAAACTTAATTTTTTAGTAAAAAATTGATTGATTTTACTGGGCTAGGCGTATTTATTAGTAAAAAACGGATTTTTAAATCTGCTTAAATACTTCTTAATCTTCAAAAGAGCCTAAAACTCAACAAACTTTATTAACAGCCTAGCTTTTTACGGAAAAATAGATTGATTTTATTGGCTTACGAGCATTTTTCCGTGAAATATGGTTGGTATTCAATTTATTTATAGGGGTGAAACTACTGAAAAACAGGAAATTAAAAAACGTAACATCGCTTTAGCGTGTTACCCTCTTGCTTTTTCCTTAATATATCTTTTTAGTTAGTATGTTGTTCTTGTTATACTAAATTATGAATAAGCCCAAACATCTTTTCTTTTGGGAAAACTTTAAAAGTTATCAATGTCGAATTCTTAAATTAAAATAATTTGATAGAACCAAAATCATGGATCTTTATATGCTTAGACTATAAATTCTATTGATTCTTGATAAGTTTAAAACTCCAAGGGCAGAAATTTAAATTTTGCATATACGCTTGTTTTTGAACTATAACAACTTTTTTTACACCCTTATCTAAAATAGGTAAATAGCCATAATCGTAACAAAAAAAATAAGTACCTGTACTAAATGGGAAAATGTGGGTGAATAAATCAAATTTGAATCCTAGTTTAGTCAACACTTCTTTATCTACTGTGCTTTTACCACTAGGACAAAAATGAGCCATTAAACTTCGATTACTTCGTAATAGACTATTTATAGTTTGAATTTCGAGTTCATGGGGTGCTTTATTCGTATTGTGAAAAGTACTTCTACATTGCGTGTCGCAAAACTTTTTATCTGACCGACCTTTTAATTCCTTATTACAGGCTTGACAATATCGCATTTATCATAGTTTTTTAATCGTTTATATACGTATATAGACGCTTATAAAACTAAATATACTAATTTTTTTAGTCAATTTTATGGCATGAGCGGTTTACCAGTTATCAGCATTAAAAGAGAGGGCTTGAAAAATCAAGACCTCATTTTTATTTCCTTTAAATATAATGAGGATTTAATTTCAGTTATAAAAGAAACAAAAAGGTTTAGATGGAATGTTTCAAAGCGCTGTTGGTATCTACCTTTTTCTAATTCTAATGTAGATTTAATACACCAAATTTTTGGTGCTATCACAATTATAAATATTGATCAATCTATTTACCAAACTTCTAAACAACCAGTTAAAAAAATTAATCGGGTTATATCAGAGGAGAATAAAGAAATTATTAGGGGGTATGTATCTTATTTGAGGGGAAAACGTTATAGCGAAAGCACAATTAAAACCTACTTTACTTTTATTGCTGATTTCTTTGATTTTGTTAATCTTATACCTTTAGAGAGACTTTCCAATAGAGATGTTGAATTGTTTATAGAAAAGGTATTTATACCTCGGAATTATAGTATAAGTACACATAGGCAATTTATAAGCGCTCTAAAATTATTTGTTGTTTTTTATCCTGTTATCAGAATAGATAATCTAATACTTCATAGACCCAAGAAATCACGGTTATTACCTACCATACTTTCAAACGAAGAGATTATTTCCATACTTAGATGCACAAAAAACTTAAAACATCGTGCAATCATAGCTATGATTTACTCAGCTGGATTACGGATAAGTGAACTTTTGAATTTGAAATTGAATCATATTGATATTCAAAGAAGGCAAATTATGGTAAAGGACAGTAAGGGTAGAAAGGACAGAAATGTTATATTGGCTCAAAGTTGCATCCCTTTAATTTTAAATTATCTAGACACTTATAAACCAAACTTGTATTTTACTGAGGGCAAGCCGTCAGAAAAATACAGTGCAGAAAGTGTAAGAGCATTTTTAAAGCGTTCCTGTAAAATTGCGAAGATCACTAAAAGTGTAACTCCTCACACACTCAGGCATAGTTATGCCACACATTTATTAGAAAACGGTATAGATTTACGATATATTCAGGAGTTATTAGGGCATTCAAAACCAGAAACTACAATGATTTACACCCATGTTTCTAAAAAGGATTTATTGCGAATTGAAAGTCCATTGGACATAGCGATTAAAAAAATTACTAAGGCTGAGAATATTGAAAATGAAAATAGACTTTCACAGCACCATTTATAAATATTCCAATTAAATCTACCTCATATAAACTTAGGATAAAATATTTTTAAGAGAATTATATCTGTGCTAAACTAGTGAATTTGAAATAATAAATTAAAAACATATATTTAGGCTAAATTTTGAAATACAATAATCTCTAAACATTAACGGTTATTACGTTTATCCCGAAACATAAACCTATAAACAGAATATTATATAGAGATATAACTAGTTGTATTTAATAAGATCAGCCTTTTGGGTTCCAAATACTCTTTTTCGGACGCTATTAAGCTAAGAGTAGTACAATTTTTAAAATACTGAGGAATGGAACTTTGAATAAAGTTTCGTTTCAAACTGATTCGATTGACATCGTTGAGAGTTTCACTATCAAAACGTTGGGAACGTATATCAGTTTGATGAAGGTACTGGAAATTTTTGACATAGTCAAGTGATTTACAGATCCTGAGGGTATTATAAAAATTGGAGTGAGTGGAGTTTGGAAATAATAGCGACCGTTTTTTGATGACGATGCCTTATCAGTCTGGGTTGATAAAGCACATAATAAAAAAAGCAAAAGATATATGGAGCGCTTTTAATGTGGCGGCTGACTGACATCGTATTTAAAAAATGTATATTTACTAATGAATAAATACTAAACACAACAGCACATATACGGCATTAAAACGCCGCATATCTGCATACGTTATCTTTAATGCTGACCAAAAATATAAAAGTTTCCATATAATTCAACTTTTTTATTTATATTTGTCTTATAAATGGGCACATAAACAGAATGGAGAAAAGATTTGAAGTCGTTTTTCTTGAACAGGCTATTGATTTTATGTCAAAGGTCGACAAGAAAGCAAAAGCGAAGATTTACTATAATCTAGACAAGGCCACATTTGGACTTGACCCGAAATTGTTCAAAAAACTAACGGACGACATTTGGGAGTTTAGAACAAAATATGGAGGACTTCAATACCGACTTTTCGCATTTTGGGACAGGACTGGAAAAACCGAAACGCTTGTGATTTCTACGCATGGAATGGTCAAAAAAACGGACAAGGTTCCTAAAGCTGAAATCGAAAAAGCAAAGCAGATTCGGACGGAATATTTCGAGCAATAAAAAATAAAGTTATGGCAACAAAGAATAAAAAGATGAAAATGATGACCCTTGAACAAATGAAGGACAAGGACATTGGAAAAATCGGAACGGCGGATAGGGACAAGTATGAATTCGATTTGCGAATGGAGGTTTTGGGCGAAATGATTAAGTCTGTGCGAAAAGAACGGAAATTGACCCAAGAACAACTTGGTGAATTGATTGGAGTTCAAAAGTCACAGATTTCTAAACTGGAGCGAAGCGCAAAAAACGTAACGATTGAAACTATTTTAAAAGTGTTTAACGCACTAAAGGCAAATATAAAGTTCAGTGTACAAATGAATGACTCGGAATTCAAGGTTGCGTAAAAAGCACTAAAGATAACAATGGCTATAGCAAATAGAGCGCTAAGTGCTGAATCTATTGGCTTGGTCTTGTTTACGATGTCCCCCAAATCTTTTGATTTGGCTTTTAGAGTAGATAAAATAAAAACAAAATGCAAAAGCTTTGGCTACGCGCTTGGCGGAAAGATAAGTGCTTATCACCTGCCCTACGTGCCATAGCCGCAACGTTGTATTTAATAAGATCAGCCTTTTGGGTTCCAAATACTCTTTTTCGGACGCTATTAAGCTAAGAGTAGTACAATTTTTAAAATACTGAGGAATGGAACTTTGAATAAAGTTTCGTTTCAAACTGATTCGATTGACATCGTTGAGAGTTTCACTATCAAAACGTTGGGAACGTATATCAGTTTGATGAAGGTACTGGAAATTTTTGACATAGTCAAGTGATTTACAGATCCTGAGGGTATTATAAAAATTGGAGTGAGTGGAGTTTGGAAATAATAGCGACCGTTTTTTGATGACGATGCCTTATCAGTCTGGGTTGATAAAGCACATAATAAAAAAAGCAAAAGATATATGGAGCGCTTTTAATGTGGCGGCTGACTGACATCGTATTTAAAAAATGTATATTTACTAATGAATAAATACTAAACACAACAGCACATATACGGCATTAAAACGCCGCATATCTGCATACGTTAGGCACAAGCTAAAAAAAAATCAATTAAGTTACCGTTATGGTAACTTTTTTTGTACTTTTGTTATAAATTACATGATTTGAGAGTAATAGCGAAACGGACTTTAAGGGATTTCTGGACAAAGCATGCGGATAGTGAACAACAATTGACCGCCTGGTACAGGGAAACTGAAAAATCTGAATTTAAAAACTTGAATGAGCTGAAAATCGAGTATCCGAGCGCAAGCATATTAAAGGACAATCGAATTGTTTTCAACATAAAAGGCAACCGATACCGTTTAATCGTAAAATTTAATTTCGAGTATCAAATCTGTTGGATTCGCTTTGTTGGAACGCATGCCGAATATGACAAAATAAACGCAAACGAAATTTAAGATGAAAATAGCACCTATTAGAAACGAAAAAGACTATCAGAGCGCAATAAAGCGACTCGAACTAATTTTCGATGCCACAAAAGGCAGCGAAAATGGAGACGAACTCGAAATTCTATCGATTTTAATCGACCGATACGAAAATGAAAACTTCCCCATAGGAATGCCAGATCCTATTGAGGCCATCAAATTCCGAATGGAACAAATGGGAATGAAACAAAAGGACTTAGCAGAGGTCGTGGGATTTAAAAGCAGGGTAAGCGAAATTTTGAGCAAAAAGCGCAAACTGACTTTGGACATGATAAGAAAAATTAATACGACATTGCATATTCCAACGGAAGTTTTGATACAAGACTATTAAAGAAAAAAAAGCCTGTGCCTAACAATACCTATAGCAAATAGGGCGGTAAGCTTCGAATTCATTGGCTTGGACCTGTTCGCGAAGTCCACCAAATCTTTTGATTTGGCTTTTAGAATAGATAAAATAAAAACAAAATGCAAAAGCTTTGGCTACGGGCTTGGCGGAAAGATAAGTACTTATTACCTGCCCTACTTGCCATAGCCGCAACGTTAGCAACAAGCTAAAAAAAATCATATTTAAATAAATTCAGAACTGAATATTGGAATACATTAATCAAATTATTGATTGGACAAATGAAAATAGTGGATTTCTTTCGCTAGTATTATTTGCAGCAACTATTCTATTTGGTTGGTTGAGCGGACTTTTTAACTCGTTAATCAAAAAACCTAAGCTAAAAGTTCGCTTCATTTCTAAAGTATGTTTTTACAGTACTTTCTATGTAGATGAAAAACACGAACCTAAAGAAGGAGAAATATATGATGTTCACAAAACAGGCTTTGTAATATATGCTTCAATTTCTAATGTAGGTAATATGCCAACTGCAATAGATAAAATTTACATCGGATATAAAAAGAATAAGAAATTTAGTCTGTTTGAAAGAAGAAAGTTTATCTGGCTAGCTCAATGGCATTCATTTACGCCTTTTAAAACAAAAATGAAAAATGACTCTGACTTGATTTATCAATCTTTAAGAATCAAAAATTTTCCGACTGACAACGCAAATGATTATTTACGTATTGGTGAATCAATCACAGGGACGGCATATTTTGAACAAGTTAAAGCTTGGGGAAATTTTAGTCCTTTACAAAATGACGACAAATCAACTGATATCAAACTCAAGATTATAGATGTTTATGGAAGGAAATTCATTTTCGATTATAAATTAGAATATCTTGAATTGGAAAAAGCTCGAGAGTTAAATGAAAATTTTGGGAATATTGAATATTTATCCTCCTAAAAAAAAGCCTGTTGCTAACACAACCTATAAACAATACGGGCTTAGAGCTTAATCGAAAGGTTTGTGTATATTTATGAAGTCCGCAAAATCTTTAGGATTTTGCTTTAAACAAGGAAAAGAAAAAACAAAACAAAAAGATTTCGCTATGTGCGTGGCGGAAAGCAAACGCTAGTTTGCTCCCGTACTGTTCATAGCCCAACCGTTAGCATACATATGAGAAACACACTTTTGATAATATTATTCACTTCATTTTTCATCCAATCTTATTCACAAGATTTTGGAGAAATAAAACTTGACTCAAAACTTCAAGTTCAATATTCTGACACAATACAGAACATTGGAGAAAGAATAAGTGGAAAGTGGAAATATCTTGGAAAAAGAAAAGGCGGAATTTTGAGCGATACGTTATATGTGAGTTTTAGCAATAACAAAAAGACGACAGTTATCGTGGAAAATGGAATCGTTTTTGAAATAGCAAACGGAAAAAGAAAAAAAGCGGATTATTATTCAGAAACGACTTATGAATTTAAAAACGGAAATGGATTTTACACAAGTGAAAAAAAATATCTAAAAAGTGACATTATTGAAATTACTAGTTGCCAACCAATTCCTGAATTAATTTTTTATAAGAAAAAGTTCGGAATTCTTTTTATTGGAATGGCTGGACAAAATTTTGAACCAATTCGTGAATTAAACACTAATAATCTGATTTTCGAAAACGGAGAAGAATATCAAAAAATTGAATAAATACGTATGCTAACACCGTATATAATTTATTGCTAGAGCTAGCCTACTTACGAAAATCCTCTCGGATTTTCTATTCGGTTTTTATTTGCTAAATTACGTGCTAAACCACGCAACAAACCATATACAAACACGTTGTATTTAATAAGATCAGCCTTTTGGGTTCCAAATACTCTTTTTCGGACGCTATTAAGCTAAGAGTAGTACAATTTTTAAAATACTGAGGAATGGAACTTTGAATAAAGTTTCGTTTCAAACTGATTCGATTGACATCGTTGAGAGTTTCACTATCAAAACGTTGGGAACGTATATCAGTTTGATGAAGGTACTGGAAATTTTTGACATAGTCAAGTGATTTACAGATCCTGAGGGTATTATAAAAATTGGAGTGAGTGGAGTTTGGAAATAATAGCGACCGTTTTTTGATGACGATGCCTTATCAGTCTGGGTTGATAAAGCACATAATAAAAAAAGCAAAAGATATATGGAGCGCTTTTAATGTGGCGGCTGACTGACATCGTATTTAAAAAATGTATATTTACTAATGAATAAATACTAAACACAACAGCACATATACGGCATTAAAACGCCGCATATCTGCATACGTTGTAGCCAATTTGAGAAATGAGAATTCGTCTAGAAAAGAAAAATAGAGTAACAACAGATTTTGTCGAAATTGTAATTGATAAGGAAATTATGAATGTTCGACAAGGGAAAGTAAAAAAAACTGGCGGACCTTCCTGGGGAAAGCATTGTGGAACAAAGGAAAATGCCATTCTTGAGGCGAATAAAATAAAACAAGAATTTATTGAAAAAAAATATATTGAAGTAAGGTCAAAACAAAGACCGAACGATTTTAATGGAGTTTTTGACAAAGCAAAGTGGCATTTTAGAGGAGAGTTTCCTGATGAACTTGATATTTTTCAAGGATATGTTCATACTGGATTTTATCTAACTTGGATTATTGAAAAAGGGCTGTATGATACGAACGGTGACAAATTCTTAAATTCGGAAATTGAGAAAGTCAGAAAAAGAGAAACAACAGGAGCTGAATTCTTTGAGCGGAATCTTGATGGAGTATTAATGGACGATGATTTAATGGAATTAGGTAATGAATTCACTTATAATTATTATGAAAAAGGCAAATTTTTAAAGGATTATTCTGAAATATTACTTGCCGATTTGCCAACTTTGTATCACGTTCAAGATAATTGGGCAAACTACGAGAAACTTTTACCTGTTTTTGAAAAAAGATTTAAAAAATGGAAAAAATCTAAAAAACCAAAATGGTGGAAGTTTAATTAAAAAACTGGCTACAACAACGGCTATAATTCATTGTGGCGGAATTTTCCACTGAAAATTCCTATCTTTCAATCATCGCTTGGTTATCGCGGAATGGTCCTCGCGGACAATTCCACAACGAAACCATAGCCAAACCGTTGTACACAAGCTGAAAGCAGCCGCATATTTTAGCACTTTCGGTTTTTCCCACCACATAATTCCAACGCTCTAAAAACCAAAAGAGCTAAAATTTCCCAACGCTGAAATGCTAACTTTAGTATGTAGTAAGAACAAAAGTATAAACTTACTTTGTGCTAACTATAGTATACTCAATGAACGCAGAATTATCACAGAATTTCGGTAAAATTATTAGAGAACTTCGAAAAGAAAAAAAACTTTCTCAAGAAGAATTAGGATTTCAATCCAATCTTCATCGAACATATATTGGAATGATTGAAAGAGGAGAAAAAAATATTACTCTTGAAAATATTGAGAAATTGTCAAAAGGACTTGATGTATCTATGAAATTAATTTTTGAAAAATTAAATAAAATACATCAATGAAAATTTCGTTTTTAGGACAAGGAATAGAACCTACATCAAAAAATGCTGTTGGGAATTTATTAGTTAAATATTTAAAAGAAAAAAAGTTCAACTCATTTACTGGTTTTTCTGCTTTTGCAAGTGAAGCAGGAATATATGGTTTATCAGGTCACATAAATTCTGCTAAAAAGAACTTTAAAAATTTAACCATTATTGTTGGAATTGACCAAGGCGGAACCTCGAAAGAAGCTCTTGAAGAAATTTTAAGCTTAAATATTGAAAGTTATATTTTCTATCAAAAGGAAAACCCAATATTCCATCCAAAGTTTTATTTATTCGAAGGAACAAATGACGTAAAAATAATTCTAGGTTCATCAAACTTGACTGGAACTGGATTATTCACAAATATAGAAAGTTCACTTCTTGTAGAGTTTAATCAAACTGATAAAGATGGATTGGCTCTATTGTCAGAATTAAAGACATATTATAAGTCTCTTTTAAATTTTACTGACCCAAATATTTTTAAAATAGACAACAAAGTCATTAATAATTTTTTTCTTGATGGAATTGTACCAGACGAAGCAACAAGAAAAAGAAATTACTCAAAAGGGAATTCTACTTCTACTGGAAAAAAGGTAAATAAATCAAAAGTTCCTAAAAGAAGTGTTCCAAAAGTACCTTCTAGTATATTTCCGAGTAAAAGCAAAAAATCTAAATCTGCAACAGTAGTTCCAATTGCAGCAACAGTTCCAGTAACAACTGTTACAACAAGTAAGAATTTAGTTTGGAAAAAATTAAAGTTAAGCAATAGTGATGCTCAAGATGTACCAGCAGGAACTGCAATTACTGGAAATTTAAAACTAGCACAAGCTCGATTTAAGTTAGGAACAACAGTAATTGACCAAAAGACTTATTTTAGAAATCAAGTATTTAATAAACTAAATTGGGTAAAAACAAAACCTCATAGTGCAACATACGAGGAAACATTTGGTGTATTTGACATTTCAATTTCCGGAAAACCAATTGGGAAATTCACATTAAAATTAAGCCACGATTCTTCTAGAGTAGCAGGACAAGGTAATACACCAACTTGGCTTCATTGGGGACGAACTGTTATTCCTGTTTTACAAAAAAGCAGTCTTTCTGGCAAGACATTAAACTTATATGAAGTAAATAATGACTTCTTAATTGATATTGTATAAAAAACCTAAAAAAAATATAGCTAGTTCGAATGACATTTGTATATTTGGACTGAAGTTGTCCAAAATATTATGCAATTAGAAAAATCATTCGGAGAAACAATTAGAGATTTACGCACTGAAAATCATCTAACATTACGAGAAGTTGCAGAACATTTAAAAATTGATACTTCAATGCTTGGAAAGATTGAAAAGAATAATCGAAATCCATCGAAACAATTCATAAAGGATATTTCAATTTTATTTAGCATTGATGAAGATTTATTAACTGTAGCTCATTTAAGTGATACAGTTGCATATTCAATTTTAGAAGAGGAATTAGCAACTAAAGTTTTAAAAGTTGCAGAAGAGAAAATCAATTATTACAATAAAAATAAAGCCAACAAATAATGCAATTAATTAAAGAAGCATCAGACGAAAAATTAAGAGGTGGTTTTTATACACCTGAACCAATTGCAGCATTTATTTTAAAATGGGCTTTTAATGGAAATAAAGAATTAGACATTTTAGAACCAAGTTGTGGAGATGGTGTTTTTTTAAAAGAAATTCAAAAAGAAAACTACGAATACAATTCAGTTACTGCAATTGAATTTGATGAAGTTGAAGCTGAAAAATCAGAAGCTATTGGTTTAAATAAATCGTCTGTAATTAATGAAGATTTTCATAAATATTGTATTAATACAGAGAGGAAATTTGATTTAATTATTGGAAATCCACCATATATTAGATATCAATATTTCGATAAGGAACAACAACAATATGCAGCAGATATTTTTAATAAGGCAAGTTTAAAATATTCAAAATTAACGAACGCTTGGGTTTCATTCGTTGTTGGTTCATCTCTACTTTTAAAAGAAGAAGGTAAAATTGGTTTCGTTTTGCCAGCGGAAATTCTTCAAGTTTCTTACGCTCAACCTTTGAGAGAATTTTTAGCACATTTCTATAACAAAATAAACATTGTTTCTTTTGAGAAACTTGTGTTCCCTAATATTCAACAAGAAGTAGTTTTATTACTTTGCGAGAAAAATAACTCTAATTCTCATTTAATTGAACATCTAGAATTAAGAGATGCAGAAGAACTTAAAAATTTAGATGTTTCTAAATTAAAAAGTCCTAAAAAGAAAATTGATTTCAAATCAAACAAGTGGACTTTTTACTTTCTTGAGCAAAAGGAAATTGACTTTCTAGAGAGACTTCAGTCTGACAAAAAATTCAATCAATTAGGGAAATTTGCAAAAGTAGAAGTAGGAATTACAACAGGTTCGAATCCATTTTTTACAGTTCCACTCTCAACAGTACAATTCTATAATCTAGAAAAATATGCAAAACCATTAGTTGGTAGAAGCGTACAAGTTCCTAGTGCAATCTTCACAACTAAAGATTGGAATAGAAATAGAGATAAAGAAGCTAGAACGCATTTTCTATCTTTTCCAAAAATGGCAGACTTAAATGGTTCTATTGGTGCAAGAGATTACATTAATTGGGGAGAAGACGAAAAAATTAATGAAGGATATAAATGCAGGATAAGAGAGGAATGGCAAATTGTACCATCACAAAGAATCTCTGAAGCTCTTTTTATACGTAGAAACAACAAGTACCCAAAATTAATTATAAACGAAGCTAAAGCGTTTACAACAGACACAATGCATCGTGTTACAATAAAACCTAAATTTGAATTAAAGGCTTTGACAGCTAGTTATTATAATTCTTTATCATTAGCATTTACAGAAATTTGTGGAAGAAGTCACGGAGGAGGTGTTTTAGAATTAATGCCAAATGAAGTAGAAAGAATTCTGTTACCTTACAATGAAAATAACTCTGACTTACTTCCTCTTATTGATAAAATGATAAGAGAGAAGAAAGACATTTCGGAAATTTTAAAAATAACGAATCAAAAAATACTGAAAGAAAATTACGGACTTTCTGACTCTGAAATTGAATTAGCTCATAGTATCTGGAAAAAACTATCAAATAGGAGATTGAACAGAGGGAAATAAGCCAACTCTAAAAGCCATACACATTTACAATTCGCTTCAGCCAATACACAAGCCCAAAATTGCAAAAGAGTATGTCTTTGCCAACGCTAGCAAGTTTGCGGAAAGAAAAAGCCAGTGTACAACAACGTGTATAAAACATAGCTATTATAGGCTTTCCGAGAGGTTTTTGTATATTTACAAAGTACGCCAAATTTTTTATTTGGTTATATTTATAAAAGAAAATTAAACATAAAAATAAAAAATTCAGCTCGTGCTAAATCCGAAAAGTTAGCGTCTATTTATACGCTACGTTTCATACACAAGACCGTTGGCTACAATTTGAGAAATGAAAACCCAAGAAAAAATATCGAACGAAAATGGAAATTGGTATATCGTTGAGATTATCGAAAAATACGAACCCGTTATCCGAAATGAAAAACAAGATTTACGGAGAGTAACAACTTGGGGGAATCATCATCTTATTAAAGCGGACTCACCCGAAAAAGCATTTGACAAAGCCGTAAAACTAGGAAAAGAGAAAAATTATAAATTCATTAACTCTGACCAACAAGAAATGGAATCGATTTTTGTCGGAATAGGAGAATTACTTCCAATCTATGAGGACATTGAAGATGGAGCAGAATTAATGTGGAATGATTACGGATTTATTAGTAATCGGAGGACTATGAGAATGCCTTATAAAAAAAAGGAACTTATGGAATTAATAAAACCGAAACAAAAATTGACTGAAAATGGGAAATAAACGAAAAGGTCAATTGACAACCGATTCTGAATGGCACAAACATTTGAGGAAAATTGGAAAAAGGTTTTTCTGGAAAGGAGAACGTATTGCCGAAAAGAAATTGATTGAGGAAAATTTAACAGAATTTAAAACGGAACGAAATAAAAAACTGTAGCCAACACCGTATAAAATTAATGTGGGTTTTTATGGTTTAACCCAAAGTTTTGGTTTCTTTATTGTGTCGCTTATTCTTATTTATTTATTTTTAGTCCGACAAAGATAAAAACACAAAATAAGTATAAGCTTGTGGCTCGGCTGACAATTTAATCATTGTCTACCTCCCACACTAATCTTATACAAAACCGTTGGGCACAAGTAAACTGAAAATGGAAAGTTTATGAAAAATGAGTTAAAATCATTAAATTAGAATATGATTTTAGATACTAAAAGACTTATTGGTTGGATTGTCTTTGTGATTTGCACTTTACTAATTCCGTTTATTGCAATGAGATTTACTGATGAAATAAACTGGGACTTGACCGATTTCTTAATAATGGGAATTGTATTGATCGGAATAGGAATCGCCTATGAAATTGTCTCGATAAAATCAAAAAAAACCACCTATAAAATGGCTTTTGTAATAGGACTTTTGGGTGCCTTTTTGCTATTCTGGGTGAACGGTGCTGTGGGAATTATAGGCAGTGAAAACCAAGATGCCAATCTTTTGTTTGGTGCAGTTTTTTTGGTAGGTCTGGTAGGTGCTCTGATTTCTCGATTTAAGGCCAAAGGAATGTCAAAAACTTTATTAGTTGCATCTGTTGTTCAAATGATGGTACCAATGATAGCAATAATTATTTGGCCACCATCAGAAATTTCATGGTCACCAAGTGTGCCTGGAGTTTTTTTATTAAGCGGATTTTTTGCTTTTCTGTTTTATTTATCGAGCATGCTATTTAAGCGCTCTGCGAACAATCAATTGAATTTGCACTAAACAAATAAAAAACCTGTGCCCAACAACGGCTATAATTAATGCGGGCTTTGGTGTTTAGTTCAGTGCTTTGAGTATATTTATAAAGTGCGCAAAATCAGTTTGATTTTGCTTTGAAAGCTAAAAATTAAAACAAAAAAAACTGCTTTTGCTTAGTGCTTAGTTGGAAATCCGTCGGATTTCTGCCCCGCACTAATCATAGCCCAAACGTTGTATTTAATAAGATCAGCCTTTTGGGTTCCAAATACTCTTTTTCGGACGCTATTAAGCTAAGAGTAGTACAATTTTTAAAATACTGAGGAATGGAACTTTGAATAAAGTTTCGTTTCAAACTGATTCGATTGACATCGTTGAGAGTTTCACTATCAAAACGTTGGGAACGTATATCAGTTTGATGAAGGTACTGGAAATTTTTGACATAGTCAAGTGATTTACAGATCCTGAGGGTATTATAAAAATTGGAGTGAGTGGAGTTTGGAAATAATAGCGACCGTTTTTTGATGACGATGCCTTATCAGTCTGGGTTGATAAAGCACATAATAAAAAAAGCAAAAGATATATGGAGCGCTTTTAATGTGGCGGCTGACTGACATCGTATTTAAAAAATGTATATTTACTAATGAATAAATACTAAACACAACAGCACATATACGGCATTAAAACGCCGCATATCTGCATACGTTATGTGCAACTTAAGACATACTGACAATCATAATTTTTCTAGTTTAGCAAAACCTACTGTCTTTCTATAATTATCGGGAGAAACACCTACTTTCTTCTTGAAAAACCTACTAAAATAAAATTCATCGTCATACCCAAGATTAGCTGCGATTTGTTTCAAAGGTTTTGAGGTTAAATATAGTTCGCGTTTAGCCTCTATAATAATTCTATTAGAAATTAACGAACTAGGTGTTTGCTGTAAATATTTTTTCACAATTCCAGCCAATGTTTTAGTGCTAACACATAAAACATCTGCATAATCTTTCGGAGAGTGTAACTCAGAATAATTCTTCTCAATAGAATCTACTAAATTTTGCAATATTTCAGATTGATCATCAGAAAATTTTGGCACTATATCTTTATTGGATTGTTTTTTTTGTCTCACAGCTTCTATTAAAAACACCTTTAAAAAAGCCACAAGAACCTCATGCTGAGCAATAGAATCTCTATCCATTTCTTTTGAAATTTGATCTATAAGGTTAAAAAACAACGCTTCTTCAGAAATTTTAAAATGTGGTAATCCATGAAAGTTGTTAAAAAGAATGCCCTCTGTTTCAATTTCATTTTGATGTCGATATGTGCAAAAAAAGTCAGGGTGAAAATTTAATAACCAGCCTGAACAAGACTCTTCAGAAGAAATCATAAATGGTTGATAAGGTGACAAGCAAATCATTTGGTTGCCTTGTAATTCATAATTAGAAACATCTACTTTTAACTTGTAATTGTTTCCTTTTAGTAAAATAATAGAATAATAATTTTTTCGCTGTAAATGGTCAAATTGATTAAGATTTTCAAACCTTTCTAGTCTAAATGCCAGTTCACCATTTTGCTTATCAATAATAATTTGAGCCATAAGAGTCTATTTCTTCTTTAATGTTACGTATTAAAAGAAAGGAGTGTTTGTTACACTCCTTTCTAAAGATAACAATTATTTCGAAGCTATGATGTCTATTTTTTGAATTGCTGATGCTTCAAAACCATCTAAAAGAACAGGCGCATTTTCCATAAGTGCTGCTGCAACTTTCCCTGTTAAATGTGTATCTCTACCAGAATCATCTGCAAAAGTATCAAAGATTGCATATGTAGTAGCATCTATTTTTATAGCATACCAAGATAAAGTTTTTGGCTCGTCACCAACTAATTGTTTGCCGACATTAAGGAAGTTTTCAACATCTGTTGTCTTTGCTTCTTTAGATTTCATAATAACAAGCAAACCCTTGTTTTGCAATCCGGATTTATGATTAGATGCTAATACATCTACTGCTTGAATATCTGTGCTAGGATCAAAGTTCTCTAATAAATCACCTGCATTTGCTAATAATGCCTTCGCAACTTCGCCTGTTAAATGTGCTTGTCTTCCTTCTTCTACTTCAAAAGTATCATAAATACCAAAAGTATTATTATCTATTTGAAAGGCAAACCAAGATACTGTTTGAGGTTCTTGATTTACTAATGCTAATCCACCAAGTAAGAAGCTTTTGACGTCTTGTTCTTTTCCTGTTTTTGCTTTCATAATTACTAATAATCCGATAGTTTCTTTTTTTGTACTGTTCATAATGTTTGTGTTTTTAGATTTTGAAAATGTTTGAATTGTAAATCCTAGTAGAAAAACTAGGAATGCTAATTTTAATGGAACTTTAGTTTTCATCGTTTCTTGTTTATTTGTTACAGTGCAAATTTGAGACGAAACAAAAGACTATGGAATGGATGTTTATTACTAACGCATGGACAATTTTCAAAAAAAGCAATACTATTGAATCCAGTATGCACATAACAAAGTACTGTGGTAAAAAACAAGTAAAATGATATTAATTTTTTACTAGAATACTTCTATAAGTATCGTCATATATCAATCCTGATTTAGCAATTGCAAAGGCTTGTTTTAAGACCTTATTACATACCGCAATTAAAGCTAGTTTTTTGCTCTTTCCTTTAGCCACTATGCGCTGATAAATATCTCGACAAGCTTTGTTGTATTTACAAGCATTAAAACTGCACATAAATAATAAATTACGCAGCTTTTGATTACCTATTTTACTAATTCTACTTCGTCCGTTTACACTACTACCACTCTTTCTAATTACAGGGGTTAAACCCGCATAACTACATAACTCACTTCCACTTTTAAAACGATCAAAACCATCGGTTAAAACAATTAACATCACAGCTGTTTTGTTCCCTATGCCTGGTATAGTTTTTAGGCGGGTTAAAACATCTTGATGATTCTCTTTTACCATTTCAAGTAATTTATCTTCTAAGGTTTTTAGTTCTTTTTTCACGTGCTTTAAACTTCGTTTTAAAGAATTTACAACCACCTTACTCAGATTCCCTAATACAGCCTCTCCGTGCAGTTTGTTTTTTAACATCGTGCTCTGTTTTGTATATACAGAAAGGAGTCTCGTCATTTGCAAGCATTCTGTTTGATGTTTAGAATTACCCTCCCAAAGTTTTAATTCTACCTATTTAGCATATTTTACGAGTTTAAATTGCGGTTATATTGTATGATAATAAACTTCCCTTAGGAAGGAATAGGGTTGCAGCTTAGTAAAATTTATTATTCGACCTTGTAATTCATATGGATTATAGACAAAAAGAAACATTTAATATTAAAAACTATTGACTTCTGAGTTTGACTTTATTCTGTACTTATTCTGTACTAGGTAGAATAAAAAAAGCCTCTCAATTTCTTGAAAGGCTTGTCTTTACTAGTAGCGGGAACTGGACTCGAACCAGTGACCTTCGGGTTATGAGCCCGACGAGCTACCTACTGCTCTATCCCGCGATATATTCCATTTGTTGGTTTAGAGCGATCTTGATAAGACTTTTTCAGTGTAAAGTAGGTACTTTATCCTGAGCGTAGTCGAAGGGTACTGCTCTATCCCGCGATATGGGTTTCCAAAACAACCAACTTAGCTTTTAAGCTTTCAGTTCATTAGGCTGACTGAATTATTTCGGACTGCAAATATACGAAGCTTTTTTATTACTATCAAAACTTAATTTGATAAATATTTTAAACAGTTCCATTTAAAAATCCTTAAATTCCCCGCTCAAACTTGTTTTTAGATCAATACATGGAACTTATCAATAAATTTTTATCTGGCGTACTCCCTTATACCGAGTGGGTTATGCTTTTTTTAATCATCGGTGGCGGGCTTTTTTTAGTCTTTTATTCTAAATTATTACCCTATCGGTATTTTAAACATGCTTTAGCCATTACAGCGGGTAAGTACGATGATCCAAACGATCCAGGCGAAGTAAGTCACTTACAAGCACTTTCTTCTGCGGTAGCGGCTACCGTGGGGATGGGGAATATTGCAGGCGTGGCCATAGCTATTTATTTAGGCGGGCCAGGCGTTGTTTTTTGGATTTGGGTGACCGCTATTATCGGGATGTGTATTAAATTTTATTCCTGTAGTTTGTCTATCATGTACCGTGGCGAAGATTCGGATGGTGCCTTGCAAGGCGGACCTATGTATTATATTACCCAAGGTATGGGAAAAAAGGCAAAACCTTTGGCTATTTTCTTTTGTATCGCTGGTTTGTTTGGCGTGCTTCCCGCATTTACCACCAATCAGTTTACGCAAACCTTGATGAGCGTGATACAACCAGATGAAGCCATTATGGTTTTGGGCGAGTTCAACTGGCGATTAGGCATAGGTGTTGTGCTGTCTATCATCACCTCATTCGTTATTTTCGGGGGACTCCAAAAAATAGCGAAAGTAGCGACCGCCATTGTTCCGTTTATGGTTTTGGTGTATTTGCTGGCTGTCGTGTATATTTTGATCACGAATGCATCGAATATTTTACCTTCTTTCGGCCTTATATTCTCAGAAGCTTTTAATCTTAAAACGGTGGTGACGGGTGGTTTATGGGGATTAATAATTATCGGCATCCGTAGAGCTGTTTTTTCAAATGAATCTGGCGTGGGTACCGCACCTATGTTTCACGGGCAATCTAAGACCAAGGAACCTATTCAAGAAGGCTTGGTGGCCATGTTAGGTCCATTTATTGATACCATTATTGTATGTTCGCTGACCGCCATTGTTATTATTATCAGTGGCGCGCATTTAGATACCGAGACCAACGGCATTGCCATGACCTTAAATGCCTTTAAAAGTTCTATTCCCTATGGTGGTGTTTTATTGATGGTGGTGGTGAGTGCTTTTGCCTTATCAACCTTATTTACCTATTCGTATTATGGTACCAAATGCCTTTCATTTATAACGAATGCGAAAATTGGCAAGTTTTATAATTTCATTTACGTGGGTAGTATTACCTTTGCAGCGGTAGCATCGGTAGATTTAGTGATAAATTTAATTGATTTGTCATTTGCCCTGATGGTGATCCCGAATATGATAGCGGTATTGTATTTGGCACCAAGAGTTAATAAGGCCATGAAAGCCTATTTTTTAAAAGTAAAACATGATAAAGCATAAAGCAGGTTTTGTAAATATTATTGGCAATCCCAACGTTGGTAAATCTACTTTGATGAATGCCTTTGTGGGTGAAAAATTATCGATTATCACCTCGAAAGCACAGACCACACGGCACCGAATTTTAGGAATTGTCAATGGGGATGATTTTCAAATGATTTTATCCGATACGCCTGGGATAATTAAACCAGCCTATGAACTGCAATCGTCGATGATGGATTTTGTAAAATCGGCCTTTGAAGATGCGGATATTTTGATTTATATGGTCGAAATAGGGGAGAAAGCCTTGAAAGACGAACGCTTTTTTGAGAAACTACAAAACAGTAAAATTCCCGTTTTGTTGTTATTGAATAAGATCGATACTACAGAGCAAAATATCATAGAAGAACAAGTACAATACTGGCAAGAGCAATTGCCAACGGCAGAAATACATTTAATATCTGCCTTAATGAATTTTAATATTAAAGGCGTTTTTGAGCGCATTATAGAATTATTACCAGAATCACCTGCCTTTTATCCAAAAGACCAGCTCACGGATAAGCCAGAACGATTTTTTGTCAACGAAACGATTCGCGAAAAAATTCTACAGCAGTACAGCAAAGAAATTCCCTATGCCGTAGAAATCGATACGGAAGAGTTTTTTGAAGATGATAAGATCATTAGAATGCGTGCCGTAATTATGGTAGAACGTGATTCTCAAAAGGGGATCATCATAGGTCACAAAGGATCAGCCTTAAAAAGAGTAGGGGTAGAAGCCCGGAAAGACCTAGAAAAGTTTTTCGACAAACAAGTGCATATAGAATTGTATGTAAAAGTGAATAAAAATTGGCGAAGTAACGCTAACCAGTTAAAGCGTTTTGGATACAACCAAGGGTAAAGCCCCCTAGCCCCCAAAGGGGGAACACGTATCGCAGAGCTTGGGTATTGGCGTAGAAAAATAGAACATTATGGCTATAGGGTTGAAAAAAGTTTAAGCTCTAACTAAAAAAAAGCCCTAGAAAGACATTTTTCTAGGGCTTTTTTTAGTGGTCGTCTGGATGAATTACTCCACTGGAGTAACGGTATAGCCTGCCGTTTTTAGTAAACGAATAACACCTTCTTCACCGCCCAAATGGCCTGCGCCTACGGCGTAAAAAACAGTCTTTTCTTTTGATAAATCTGCTATTTGAGGAATCCAGTTTTGGTTACGCTTATCTAGCATTTTTTCTTTAAAGGCTTGATCTTCTTCAAAAAACTCGTTTAAAGAGGTATACAACACCTCTATATCTTGTGTTTTGTAGGCTGCAATGATCTTATCGAAATATCCTCCAATACCACCTTCTTTTTGTAGCATCTCAATCACTTGGTCTATTTGCTCTTCATAGGGTTGTTCATCGAACATAGACATTTGAAAAGCCACAGTTTCAAGTCCCTTTATTTCTTTTTTCTGCTCGCCTGCCATCTGTACAAAGGTATTTTCAAAACTGGCCATATCTTGTCCTAAATGTGCTATCATGGCCGTGGAAGAAATAATAAAAGGTTTCATTTTGTTAAAAGCAGCCATGCCAACGCCTAATTTAGCCGTAAAATATTCGTCTAAAATTTTATACTCTTCAGCTGTCATATGGTTTTGTAGCGAGTCATCGCCGCTAAGCATCGCATATTTCATCATTTCGGTTTGCATGCTGGCGTCATCCATATCTAACTCCATAACAATAAAATCACTTTCAGAAAATGCAGTTTTTACTTTTTCTTCTAAAAGAAAATCTTCTTTAGGCATCATGTGCACTGTACCAAATACATACGAGGTTGCAATGTTTTCTCCTTCTACTTTGTATAATAAGCTGTTTTGAGCGATGGCTGAAGGGGCTACACTTAAAATAGTGACTAGGGCTAGGATTGCGTTTTTAATCTTTTTCATGGTTTATATGTTTTAATTGTTGTTGATTACTTCAAATGTATATTCTTTAAGGGTGTTTAGAAACCAAATTATGACAAGTGGTCAAATACTGGGTTTGAACGGAACATAGCAGCTTCCATTTTTACATATAGTCTTTTTTAAAGGGTGTAGGAACGCTCGTGTAGGGCCTAAAAAAAGCTAGGGAGTAGTTTTAAGCGGGTAGAAAAATCAAAATAGCGGAACCCAATACCCAATCAGCACCCGTAAAGCAATTACATTTCGTCTTAGGAGGCTTTATAGGGGCTTATTTTTGCCATCATAAAATCATGAAGTTCATGCATTTGGGGTTTTCCTTTACTTCTTCCCGCCCTACCAAACACATAGAGCCCAAACCAAAGGACCACCATAAAGACCATGAGCCCCAATTGAATTCCGTAGGGTTTATCAAGTGCCATACTAGAAGAGGTCCAAATTCCCAAGGCGATAAAAATAGTGGCTACACCAAAATGCAGAAACATAAAAAAAGTCCATAAGGTAGGGTTAGGGCCAAACAAGCCATAAATTTTGCTTTTTTGGGAGTCTTCATCAGCAACAATCTCTAAATGCAATTGTGGTGACCAGAAATGATTGGCTTCTTGATTAAATTTTATAAAAACATGGTCATCCATTCTATTGATCAAGAATGGCGCTGTGGGAGTGTCTTCAAAAGCAGCTAAAACAGTTTCGTTGGCAGCTGTTAAGGTTATTTGAAAACGAGGTCTTAAAGCGATGGTGTTTGGTACGGATTTCAATTTCAACATTTTTAAGAAGCAAAAGGTATTCATTTTTTTTGCATTTCGTTAAATTCCAGTCCTTTTTTTAAGTTTGCTTGCCGCCTATCGCCTATCGCCTATCGCTTATCGCTTACCGCTTACCGCTTACCGCTTAGCGCCTACAGCTTACAGCTTATAGCCTACAGCCTACATCCTACATCCCATTGCCTTTGACCTCGTACTCTTGCACTGAGCGTAGCCGAAGTGTGCGTTTGAACTTGCGCTTCAACTTTTTATTCTGCCTATCGCCTATCGCCTATCGCCTATCGTCTATCGCCTAAAGCTTATAGCCTAAAGCCTTTCACCTTCGACTTTTGGCATTCGACGAATAATAATCAAATATTTAGAGTACTTTTGCAGCAAATTAACGAAGTATGAGTGCTATTGTCGCCATTGTAGGAAGACCTAATGTAGGGAAATCAACTTTTTTTAACCGACTTATTCAACGTAGAGAGGCTATTGTTGACGCAGTGAGTGGGGTTACCCGTGATCGTCACTATGGAAAAAGTGATTGGAACGGTGTTGAATTTTCTGTGATTGACACAGGAGGCTACGTAAAAGGTAGCGATGATGTTTTTGAAGTAGAAATCGATAAGCAGGTAGAATTAGCGATTGATGAAGCTGATGCCATCATTTTTATGGTCGATGTAGAAACTGGAGTCACCGGTATGGATGAAGATGTGGCCAACCTACTTCGTAAAGTTAAAAAACCAGTTTTATTAGCCGTAAATAAAGTAGATAATGGCAAAAGAGCCGAAGATGCTGTTGAATTTTATGCTTTAGGATTAGGGGATTACTATACCATTGCAAGTACGAGTGGTAGTGGAACAGGTGATTTATTGGATGCCTTGGTAAAAGTATTGCCTGAGAAAGAAAAAAACACCGATGAAGATCTGCCTAGATTTGCTGTTGTAGGACGACCAAATGCAGGAAAATCATCGTTTATCAATGCATTGATAGGGGAGGAACGTTATATTGTTACTGATGTAGCAGGTACTACCAGAGATAGTATTGATACCAAATACAATCGTTTTGGTTTCGAATTTAATTTGGTAGATACGGCTGGTATTCGACGTAAAGCTAAGGTGAAAGAAGACTTGGAGTTTTACTCGGTGATGCGTTCGGTACGTGCTATTGAACATGCTGATGTGTGTATTGTCATTATGGATGCCACCCGTGGTTTTGATGGGCAAGTACAAAATATTTTTTGGCTCGCACAGCGTAACAATAAGGGTGTTGTAATTTTAGTGAATAAATGGGATTTGGTAGAAGATAAAGAAACCAATACCATAAAACATTACACACAAAAAATCAAGGAGGCGATGGAGCCTTTTACCGATGTGCCCATTGTTTTTATTTCGGTACTGAACAAACAACGTATTTTCAAAGCCATTGAAACGGCTGTGCAGGTATACGAAAATAGAAATCGCAAGATTCAAACGCGAAAGTTCAATGATATTATGCTGCCTTTGATAGAAAACTATCCACCGCCAGCCTACAAAGGTAAATACGTTAAGATTAAGTTCTGTACGCAATTACCAACACCCTACCCGCAATTTGCATTCTTCTGTAATTTACCGCAGTATGTTCGAGAACCCTACAAGCGTTTCTTAGAAAATAAGCTGCGTGAAAACTTCGATTTTACAGGAGTTCCTATTTCTATTTTTATGCGGAAAAAGTAGCCCTCAAGATATTAGGCTAGGCTTTTATAAAAACCTAAAGTGGATATTATGAAATCACGAACGGCGAAACCACTCGAGGGCATGCTAGCTCTATAGGGAATAAAGACCCATACCCAAAAACCACTAGTCTAGACCCATAAAGTTATGTTAACATGGTTGTTGTCTTAATTTGATTCCTATATTTTTGGCGCTAACCGAAAGTTCATCAATTCAAGAATCAAACTAATTCGCATGCCAAAATCACTAATAACACTAGCATTTAGTGTGTTTTTATTTTCTTTTTCCCACGCTCAAGAATTCATTATTAAAGGTAAAGTGATCGATGCCGAAACCAAAGTTGTTTTGGAGGCGACGACGATTTTTGCAGAAACTATTGCTGATAGTACCTTAATTACCTATACGATCACCAACCAAAATGGTGTTTTTGAATTGGAAGGTAAAACCAAAGAGAGAGAATTTAACTTGTTTTTTACCTTTAATGGTTACAAAACCTTAAAGCTTAAACTAGCCCGTCAAGAGCTTATCGATTTACAAACCGTAGCCCTTGAGGCGCAGTTCGAAGAATTACAAGGCGTACAAGTTTCCGCCGATCGTATCCCTATTACGATCAAACAAGATACGGTAGAGTTTAATGCCAGCTCTTTTAAAACAAGACCCGATGCGAGTGTTGAAGATGTGCTTAAAAAGCTCCCAGGGGTGGAGGTAGGTACCGATGGAAAAATTACCGTAGACGGAAAAGAGGTAGATCAGGTTTTAGTCAACGGACAAGTTTTTTTTAGTACCGACCCTACTGTGGCCACTAAAAGTTTACCGAAAGATATTATTGATAAAATTCAGATTACCAATACCAAAACCAAAGAACAAGAATTTACAGGCGATGATGGTGATGGGGAAACAAAAACCATTAATTTAACCGTAAAAGAAAATAAAAATAAGGGCTATTTAGGACGCTTAGCGGCTGGTTATGGTACGGATGAAAGATACCAAGCCAATGGATTGCTCAATTATTTTAACAACAAACAACGCGTTAGTATTATCGCAGGAACCAATAACATTAATAATGCGGGGTTTTCGTTTGATGAAATCTATGATATGGTCGGCAATTCAGGCGGAGTTTCCTTTAATGGGAACGCAGGCTTTGGGCAAGGGATTACCACCTCTTCTACCTTAGGGACAAGTTACGCAGATCAAGAAAAAGATAAGTATGAAGTAAGTGGAAATTATTTTTATTCGGACAGTGAATCTTTCAATGATGAAAAAACGTCACGAGAAAATATTTTACCAGACCGTCGTTTTTTTACAGACACAGAATCGAGCTTTAGGGGCAGCACCAACTCTAATGAAGGCAGTGCAGATTTGGAGTTTGATATCGATAAAACCCTGCGTATAGAATTAGAACCTTCCTTGGGAATTAACAGAACAAATTCGTCTAATTTTTCGAATACAACATCTACCAATGAAGATGGTGAATTGATCAATAGCAACGAAAGACGCACGCTGAACGATGGCCAACAACGAAACTTTAGAAACGAACTTACTATTTTTAAAAGATTAGATACTGTAGGTAAGTATGTGCGGTTGTCTTTTAGAAATACCAATAATATCAATGAAAATTTAGCGAATTTAAACTCGACCCGTCAGGTTTTTGGTAGCAACCCCAGCGAAGAGCTCTTGAATCAAGAAACCACCACCAATAACAAAACAGATAATTACGAGCTGAGTGTAAGGTACCGCCAACCTATCGTCAAAAATATTTTTGTAGATATGGGCTATGAATACCAGAATAATGAACAAAATAACCTAAGATCAGTTTTTGATTTTGATGGTCTTACAGATGAATATTCTAATTTTAATCAGAGCTTAAGCTCAGACTTTAGGTTTTCGAATGTACAGCAGCGACCCTCTGTTGATTTGAGAAGTGATGGGGAGAAGCTTCGTTTAAGAGTGGGTGCAGAGTTTGTAGCTACAGATCTAAAAAACAATGATTTTCTACAAAACACCTCGTTTACTAAAGATTATACGAACTTTTTATTTAATGCTAGTGTAAGCTACAGGATCAACAGAACCAAAAGACTGCGATTAGGGTATAATTCAAATTTAGATATTCCTTCCGTTAACCAACTGCAACCTATTCCTAATGTAACGAATCCTTTAAATATTATTACGGGTAATCCCAATTTAGCGCCTGCGGTGAACCACCGTATCAGTGTAAATTATAATGACTACAATTGGAAAGACCGTACAGGTTTATTTTTCTATATGGGTATGAATGTGGAGGAGAATCGCGTGTCTTCTGTCACCCTTACTGATGAAAATTTTCTAAGAAATACGACCTTTATTAATGTGGATGGTAACTCGAGTGCTTATGCAGGCCTAGGGTACTCTAAAGAAATTAAAAAAGACAGTGCGTATTCGATTAAGTTTAATTTTAGACCAAATTTTAATTACGCAAAGCGTGTAGGATTTACCAATGGTGAGCGCTTGGTATCTGAAAACATCACCGTTAGTCCAAGAATATCGACCACCCTCAATTTTAGGGAAATGGTGGAGATAGAACCAGAATACAGCGTGACTTTTGATAATACCACCTATAACTTAGAGAATATAGATAACATCAATTTTGTTTCGCATAATTTAAACTTAAGAATGACAACCTACTGGCCTAAAAATTTAATTTTTGGTAATGATATTGCCTATAACTACAATGGCAATGTAGGTCCTGGTTTTGATAAAGATGCTATTTTTTGGAATATGAGTTTGGGGTATCAGTTTATGGACAAAAATGCGACCGTAAAAGTATTGGCCTATGATTTGTTAAACCAAAATATAAATACACGTAGAACCTCTGGGGAAGATTTTATTCAAGATTTTCAAGGTACCGTTTTACAACAATATTATATGCTGAGTTTTAGCTATAAATTTGATCAGTTTGGTGGTAAAAGACCCAATGACGGAAGAAGGATGAGGTATAATTAAGATGAGCCCCTAAATCCACTTGGCCACGCTCAGTACAAGAGTTCAAAAAATCATCAAGGATTTTCCTCCAACTTATGAAGTTCCCCCTTTGGGGGTTAGGGGGCTACCTTTACCAGCCTCCTGAAGCGCCGCCGCCGCCGAAGCCGCCGCCGCCAAAGCCACCACCAAATCCGCCGCCGCCGCCAAAGCTTCCGCCACTTCCGAAGCTTCCACCGCCAGAACTGCGGCCACCACGACCCATATTACTCAGGATGATGGCATCCCAAATATCAAAGCCGCCAGTTTTATTGCCTCGGTTGCCACCACCGTTTTTTCGGCTTTTATTAGAGAGAATTATGATGATGATGATAAATATGATAACAGGGAACAAGCTTTTAAAAGGGAAGCTATTGTTGCTAAAGTCTCGATCTTCTTTAAATTCGCCATTTAAAACAGCAAAAATAGCATCAGCACCGCGGTCTAGTCCGCTGTAATAGTCACCAGCCTTAAATTCAGGAATAATGATTTGCTCTATGATACGTTTGCTCATGGCATCGGTTAAAGAGCCTTCAACGCCATAGCCTGTATTGATAGCTATTTTTCGATCTTCTCTGGCTAAGAGGATTAAAATACCATTATCCTCAGCACTTTGTCCTATGCCCCATTTTTGACCCCACTGTGCGCCTAAAAAATTAATTTCTTCACCTTGAGTACTGCTGATAATAGCGACAACTATTTGTGTGGAGGTGCTATCCGCATAGCGCTTTAGTTTTTGAACTAAATTGTTTTCTTGAGCTTCAGAAAGTAAACTTATATAATCATAAACCCCCTGTTGCACTGTAGGTTTGTCGGGTATTTGAAACTGACAAATCCCAAGTCTTGTGATACTTAAAAATAAAAAGAATAGGCTAGCCTTTAGATACTTCATTTGATAGTTCGTTTGTATCGTTAGCGTGCCAAGGAAAATGCTTTTCTAATTCTTGACCAGCTTTTAAAACACCTGCTACGATTCCGTTTTTAAAGGCGCCCTTTTTAAAGTGTTCTTGAATAATGTCTTTCGTAGTGATCCAAAAATCTTTAGGAACCACTTTGTCGATTCCTTTATCGCCGTAGATCACAAATTTTTTATCTGTTACAGCTACGTAAATAAGCACGCCATTTTCTTCTTTGGTGTTGTCCATCTTTAAGAGATGAAACAGCTCTTGTGCACGTTCAAAATGAGCTACACGGCTATGTTTTTCAATATGAACTCTTATTTCACCTGAAGTATTTTTTTCAGCGTCAATAATCGCAGTAACAATTTCTTGCTCTTCTTCGGCGCTTAAAAAATCTTCTACTTTAGACATATTTTTATGTACTATAACTATTAGTCCAATGCTTTACATTGGTTTCATAACCTTATTTTTAATACCTCTCCTAGGGAGAGGTCAGCAATGACTTTTCGTCATTGCTGGGTGAGGCTATTCAAAATCAAAATTTACATCGGGTGCATCTTCAGCACCTGCATTTGAAGAAAACAAGGACATAGGCTCAAAATTGGCGATACCTGCAATAAAGTTCGTCGGTATTTGGGCTATTTTAATATTGTAATCACCGGCCAATTCATTAAACCTGTTGCGTTCTACATTAATTCTGTTTTCAGTACCTTCTAACTGCGATTGTAAGTCTAAAAAGTTTTGGTTCGCCTTGAGTTCAGGGTAGCGTTCAACCACCACCATTAATTTACTTAAAGCTCCTGTTAGTCCGCTTTGGGCGTCTTGAAAGGCAGCCATTTTTTCTGGGGTTAAATTATTGGCGTCTATAGAGGTTGATGTGGCTTTAGCACGAGCTTCGATAACATCGGTTAAGGTACCTCTTTCAAAATCAGCAGCGCCTTGCACTGTTTTTACCAAATTGCCAATTAAATCACTTCTTCTTTGATACGAACTTTCTACATTCGCCCATTGTTTGGTCGCTTGGCCTTTCATGTCAACCAATAGATTGTTTGTATTTACATACCACATGCCGATGATTGCTGCAAGAGCAATAACTACGATGATAGCGATGATTCCTTTTTTCATGATTTTTAGTTTTGGTTCGTTTTATAATTGATTTTTTATTTTAATCAGTTCTGCTTTCACACTTTCTAGCTTTTGAATCATAGCTAAATTAGAGAGGGTTTGTAATTTATTTTCCTTTAAATGCATTTTTGCACCTTCCAGCGTAAATCCACGTTCTTTAACCAAGTGAAAAATGAGTTGTAAATTTTTTACATCCTCAGGCGTAAATTTACGATTGCCTTTGGCATTTTTTTTAGGTTGTAAAACATCAAATTCTTTCTCCCAAAATCGTATCAAAGAGGTATTTACGTTAAATGCTTTGGCCAATTCGCCAATACCGTAATATCTTTTCTCAGGAAGTTCTATATGCATTAATCTAGTGATTGGTTTTCTTGCGAAGCTGTTTTCAACATGGCTTCAAATTCTTCGGCCGATAAACTACCGTAGTAAAAATTAATAGGGTTAATTCGATCGCCCCCTTTAAATATTTCATAGTGCAAATGCGGTGCTTCAGAGCGACCGGTGCTACCTACAAAACCTATTAAATCGCCGCGTTTCACACGACGCCCAGAGGTAACATTGTATTTACTTAAGTGCGCATACAGACTAACATACCCAAAACCGTGGTCTATTCGAATATGATTTCCGTAGCCCGCAGAATTACTATCAGCTCTAGTTACAATACCATCGCCTGTGGCATAAATAGGCGTGCCCTTAGGCGCCGTAAAATCCATTCCAAAATGCATTTTTCTAGCCTTAGTAAAGGGATCTGAACGCCAGCCGTAACCCGAAGCCATACGTGTAAGATCTTCATTACTAATAGGTTGTATGGCAGGGATAGCCACTAAAAGTTTTTCTTTTTCAGCAGCAAGTGTCGTAATTTCATCTAAAGACTTTGATTGAATCACCATTTGTTTTTGAATGATGTCCATACGTTTTTTAGTCGCAATAATCATATCAGAGTTATTAAACCCTTCTAATGATTGATACCGATTTACACCACCAAAACCAGCTTTTCTTTGTTCATCAGGTATAGGATTAGCCTCAAAATACAGCCGGTAAATATTGTTATCGCGATCTTCAATATTGGCTAAAACCTCCTCTACTTGCTCCATTTTTTTATTCAAAAGCTCAAACTGTAGTTCGTAATTTTTAGCTTCGCGTTGTAGCGATAATTCCTTAGGCGTATTTATAAAACTAGTGTTTAATAACACAGTTAAGCCCAACAAACCAAATAAAAATGACCCTAGTAAAAACAGACTTATATTCCTGTATCTTCTAGATTTTTTAGCTTCAATTTTGCGATACGATAAAGTATCTGGATCGTAATAATATTTTACTTTCGACATAAATGGAATTTATCCTATTTTTGTGCTCTTATAATTAGCTTACAAACAAATATAAAAATTGTTTTGCAGATTCTGTTCATTTTATCAAAAGCTTATGTTTTGTTGTGAAACAGAATTACTAATTAGACTAAAAATAATTAAAATTGTTACAGTACCCTAACAAAAAGAACTGTAAAGAGAATTAAAAAAATACCCATGAACTCTCAAGAAATACGCTCAAAATATTTAGAATTTTTTAAAGATAAAAATCACAAAATAGTGGCTTCGGCCCCTATGGTCATCAAAGATGATCCTACCTTGCTGTTCACCAATTCAGGGATGAACCAGTTTAAAGAGTTCTTTTTAGGGAATACAGAACCTAAACACCTTAGAGTTGCGGATACTCAAAAATGCTTGCGCGTTAGCGGTAAACATAACGATCTGGAGGAGGTAGGTAAAGATACCTATCACCATACCATGTTCGAAATGTTGGGGAACTGGAGTTTTGGGGATTATTTTAAAGTAGAAGCCATAGCATGGGCCTGGGAGTTCTTGACCGAAGTGTGTAAAATTGATAAAAATAGTTTGTATGTCACTGTTTTTGAGGGTAGTAATGATGCTGATCAATTAGGCCAAGATGCTGAAGCATTAGAATTATGGAAAAAAATTGTTCCTGAATCACAAATTTTATTCGGCAATAAAAAAGATAATTTTTGGGAAATGGGCGATCAAGGGCCATGTGGTCCGTGCTCAGAAATTCATGTGGATATACGTTCTGACGAAGAAAAAGCCAAAGTCTCAGGGGCGTCATTAGTGAATAATGACCACCCGCAAGTCGTAGAAATATGGAACTTAGTGTTCATGCAGTACAACCGTAAAGCAAACGGACAATTAGAAGTGTTGCCCGCAAAACACGTCGATACAGGTATGGGTTTTGAACGTTTATGTATGGTGATGCAAGGCGTAAAATCGAACTACGATACCGATGTTTTTACCCCTATCATCAGAGAAATAGAAACCATCACCAACAGTTCTTACGGTAAGTCAGAGGAGACCGATATTGCAATTCGCGTTATTGCCGATCATATTCGTGCAGTCTCTTTTTCTATTGCAGACGGGCAATTGCCCAGTAATACAGGAGCTGGTTATGTAATTCGCAGAATTTTGCGTCGCGCTATTCGCTACGGATTTACGTTTTTAGATACCAAAGAACCTTTTATGTATCGCTTGGTAAAAACCTTGAGCGATACGATGGGCAAATCGTTCCCAGAACTAAAAAGCCAAAAAGGACTGATTGAAAATGTGATTAAAGAAGAAGAAAATTCGTTCTTAAAAACCTTAGATCAAGGCCTAGTATTGTTAGACACCATGATAGCTTCTTCTAAATCTAAGGAAATAGACGGCAGAAAAGCCTTTGAATTATATGACACCTATGGTTTTCCTATAGATTTAACAGCCTTAATTTTACAAGAAAGAGGTTTTTCTCTTGATGAAAAAGGATTTGATAAGGCGATGCAAGAGCAAAAAAACCGTTCGCGTTCGGCTTCCGAAATATCAAAAGAAGATTGGACCGTACTTTCAAAAGATATGGAGCAAGAATTTGTGGGCTACGACCTATTACAAACTAATGTAAAATTGGTGAAATACCGCAAAGTGACTTCTAAGAAAGACGGAGAGCAGTTTCAGTTGGTATTTAATGTAACACCATTTTATCCTGAAGGCGGCGGACAAGTAGGCGATAAAGGTTATTTAGAAGCCAGCAACGGAACTATTATTTATATTACAGATACCAAAAAAGAGAATAACGAGATTATTCATTTTAGCGAAAATTTACCGGATAATGTAACAGAAACCTTTAAAGCCGTGGTCGATGAAAAACAACGTCAAAGCACGGAAGCGAACCATACGGCTACGCATTTATTACACCAAGCCTTGCGTGAAATTTTAGGTACCCATGTAGAACAAAAAGGTTCAGCAGTACATTCAAAATATTTGCGTTTCGATTTTTCACACTTTTCTAAGGTCACGGCTGAACAATTGATCGACGTTGAAAATTTCGTAAATGCGCGCATTGATGGCAATTTACCCTTACAAGAAAATAGAGCTGTACCCATGCAACAGGCTATTGATGCAGGCGCCATGGCATTATTTGGCGAAAAATATGGGGATGCGGTACGTACCATCCGTTTTGGGAAATCAATAGAACTTTGTGGGGGTACCCATGTAAAAAACACAGGGGATATCTGGCATTTTAAGATTACCTCTGAGGGCGCAGTGGCTTCAGGGATTCGCAGAATTGAAGCGATTACGGCCAATGCGGCCAAAGAATTCTACTTTGAAAATAATAGAATTTTATCGGAAGTTAAGGCCTTATTGAGTAATGCGAGCAATCCTGTTAAAACAATTACCAGTTTACAAGAGGAAAACTCAAAACTTAAAAAAGAAATTGAAAGCTTACAAAAAGATAAAGCCAAAAACCTAAAAGGCGATTTGCAAACGGAAATACAAAGCCTAAACGGAATTGATTTTCTAGCTAAAAAAGTAGATGTAGACGCTGCGGGTATCAAAGATGTATCCTTTGAAATGGGCCAAAATAAAGACAATTTGTTTTTAGTATTGGCTGCTGAAAATGAGGGTAAAGTGGTATTGTCTTGCTACATATCAAAAGAATTAGTAGCTGCTAGGAACTTAAACGCCGTAACGGTGGTTAAAGAACTAGGCAAATACATTCAAGGTGGTGGCGGTGGCCAAGCGTTTTTTGCAACCGCTGGGGGTAAAAATGCGGATGGAATTGAAGAAGCTATACAGAAGGCGAAAGATTATTTGAGATAAAACTCAAGTACAAGTACAAGGTCAATTATGGGTATAAGTACAAGTACACACTTCGACTAGGCTCAGTGCAAGAGTTCAAATTCAAAAAAACCTTAAACCAAAAACTAGAAACTAAACTTTGAAACTCCAAACACAAATACCATTAGCGAAAGCACATCATCAAATTGATTATAACAGTCAATTGTTGTTGTTGGGTTCTTGTTTTGTGGAGCATATAGGGGATAAACTTCATTATTTTAAGTTTCAATCGGTTCAGAATCCCTTTGGGATTTTGTTTCATCCTGTAGCGATAGAAAATTTAATTTCAAGAGCGGTTAAACAACAAAAGTATACAGAAGAAGATATTTTCTTTTTAAATGAGCGTTGGCATTGTTTTGAGGCGCATTCTGATCTATCCTCAAGCTCCAAAGAGCAGTTGCTTTTACATCTAAATCAAGGTTTAGAAAAGACCTTAGGTCAACTTAAAAAAGCAACACACATTGTCATTACTTTAGGAACGGCTTGGGTATATGAAACTAAGTTATCGAATACCATAGTTGCCAATTGCCATAAAGTTCCACAAAAGGAGTTTTCCAAAAAACTATTGTCGGTAGAAGATATCGAGAAAAGCTTGACAAATACCATAGCTATTATTAAGACCATCAATGATAACATACAGTTTATATTTACCATATCTCCAGTCCGCCACTTAAAAGACGGTTTCACAGAAAACCAACTAAGCAAGGCACATTTAATGACAGCTTTACATAAAATTTTAAACTCCCCACTTTTACTGAATGCGGTCGCTGAGCGGAGTCTAAGTGAAGTTCCCCCTTTGGGGGGTAGGGGGCTCTTATTCCCCAGTTACGAAATTATGATGGACGAACTTCGGGATTATCGTTTTTACGCCGAAGATATGGTACATCCTAATAGCTTAGCCATACAGTATATCTGGGAAAAATTCACCTATGTTTGGATTTCCGAGGCGGCTCAAGCCACTATGGTGGAGATAGACAGCATTCAAAAAGGATGGCAACACAAATCTTTTCATCCAGATTCAGAGGCGCATCAACAGTTTTTAAAAAAATTAGAAACTAAGATGCAATCGCTTCAAAAAAAACTTCCCTTTTTAGAATTCTAACCAATATAAGGCAATTGCCCTATGTTCTTGTGTTTCATTTTTGTTGAATTTTGATGAAATCAATTTTAAACTTCAACCTTATGGAAACAAATTTTAAACTTTTAGTTCTTTCCGTTTTTCTTCTTGCATGTACATCACTTAATGCACAAGAATTAGGCGAATTTAAACCCAAAAGCGAGGGTTATAAATCAAATAAAGTAGGCGATGGATCAAAAAAAATTTTTATATCGAGCTTTACTATAAATTTTGAAATTTATAAAGAAGCGGTTGACGAACGAAAAGCTACAGGTTTTGGGAGAACCATTACAAATGCGGCAAAAGCAAAAGCAGCAGTGGGTTTAGCCACTTTAAATGGCGATGCTATTCAAGAAACAGCAGATAAGTTATATGCTGAATTTTTGACGGATTTTAAAAACAACGGATTTGAAATAATCACCATCGACGAAGCTGAAAAAACAGAAGTGTTTAAAGGTTGGGAAAAAGCTACTGGGCCAAAATTATTTGAAACTGATATGACAGGCATCATAGCTGTCGTACCTACAAATTATTCTTATTTTTATAAAGAAAGAAACGCTTTTTCGTCTAAAATGGCAGGTTTTGATAAGACACCTCAAAATTTATCGAAAGAATTGGGTGATGCTTTAATTGCAGATGTTTCTTTGGTGTTTGTTTTCTCCGAATTAGGTACCGATTGGAATATTGGTGATCAAGCCAAAGTGAAACTATTTGTGAATTATCGTTTAGCAGATGCCTATGCAGTATCCGATGAAAAAACGGGTAAGGGTATTACAGCCATGTTCGATAAGTCTAGACAATCTGTAGGTTTGTCAAGTCATGTAAATTTTACAAGAGGTAAATTATCTATTGGTGGTAGCCCAGAGGCGCAATATTTGGGAGCTATGAAATCTGATTTAGAAATCGATGGTGCTTTAGAAAAAGAAAAAGTACTGGCCTATTCATCAAGAACGCGTGCTACAGCGACTTTAATGAATCCTGTAGTTTCTATTCGAGGAAATAATTATAGTGAAACAACCAAATGGCTTGAGCCAGATGGATTAAAGTATGCTGAGGGCATGTACTTAGCAGGAAAAAAAATGTTATCGCATCATGTAAGTGAAATTTTGAACAAATAAAGTAGCAGGTTACGACCTCGTAAAACAATTGTTTTTTTAGCACATCATGTGATGGTTTATCTTATGCCGAAGTGCCTTAGGGAACTAAACACTTTGGCATTTTAGCTATAGAAAAATTTTTTAAATTTTAAGAAGGGAGGTAGGTTATGGCGGTTTTAATTCTATTACTCAGTTGTTGTATTTCATTAATCCTAATCATCTATTTTAAAAAGGATCGCCAGAAAAACTTAAGATCTCATCGAGCTGCCCTACAGCTGTATTTAGAGCGTATGGAAACACAACGAGTTCAAATAACAAATAGAGAGAAGCTACTACATAGCTATAATTTCCTGAGGTACAACCTAAAAGAAGTTTTGATGGTACAAAATATGGAATAATTTAAATACATTTATCATAATTGTCCCCCTTGATATGCATAGAATATTATTTCTCTTTTTAGTTTTATTTTCTTTAGTAAAAATCAATGCGCAACAAGCAGAACTTGATAGTTTGCTGCTAATTTCAAAAACCCAAAAAGAAAAAGCGCTTATAGGTACCTTAAATGAAATTTCATGGCACTACAGAAACATTCAAGTAGATAGTGCACTATGGTATGCAAAAAAAGCACTCGTTGAAGTTGAAAAGGTAGAAGATAAGCGTTTAAAAGCATCGGTATATCATAGTATGGCAAGCGCATTTCAGGCCTTAGCCGTTTACGATAGTGCGCGTTATTATCACCAAAAAAGTATAGCTATAAATAGCTTGCTGGGTGATAGTATAGCCCTTGCCAATACCTATAATAATTTGGGAATTATACATGATGAAATAGCAAATTTTGATACCGCCCTTCAGTATTATTTTCAAGCATTAAAAATTTACGAAAACCAAACCAAAGATTCTGATTTAGCACCAATGGTACTCAGTAATATTGGTATTGTATATAAAAAACAGGGCGAATATCAAAAAGTATTAGACTACTACCAACAGGCTTTAGCGAGCTACAAAAAAAGCGATAATCTATTTGGCATTACGGTAACGACGGGTAATATTGGTGCTGTGTTATTGCGACTAAAAAAGTTTGATGAAGCAATTTTATATGCCGAAAATGCAATGGCTGGCTATAAAAAATTGGGATATCATCGGTATGTGCCTTACATGTTGAATAATATTGCCGTGGCACAAGATAGTTTGGGTGACGCTATCCATGCTGAAAAGACCTACAGAACTGCAATTCAGCTCTTCGAATCTGACGAAAATGACTATGAATTAACAAACACGAGAATTGGTTATGCCAAAAATCAACTACACTTTCACCGGTATTCTGTTGCCATAACCGAATTACAATGGGCACTTAAAAAGGCTAAAGAAAATCAGTTTAAAGAGTTTGAAGTAAATGGATTGAAATTACTATCAGAAGTCTACAGTTTAAAAGGAGAACATGTCTTGGCATACCAAAGCTTACAGGAGTATGTTTTAAAAAAGGAGGAAGTATATCAGCTCGAAAAAGCAAAGACTATGCTAGCCTTAGAATCAAAATACCAAGCAGAAAAAAAGGAAAAAGAAATTATTCAACAGCGCTTGCAAATCGATAAAAGTGAGTTGGCACTACAACTAAAGAACAATTTGTTGTATGCTGCCATTGCCCTTAGCTTTTTAATGGGATTAATTGGGTATTTATTTTATGGAAAACAAGGCTTAAAAAATCAACAATTGCAAAAAGAGAATGAGTTAAAAACTGCCCTATTACACATAGAAACTCAAAACCAACTGCAAGAACAACGCTTGAGAATTTCCAGGGATTTACATGATAATATCGGGAGTCAGCTCACCTTTATGACCTCGTCTCTAGGCACCTTAGCCTATGGGTTAAAAGATGCGGAATCAAAAGTAAAAGCTAAATTGGAAGAATTAGCTTTGTTTGCTAAAACCACCATAAATGAGCTTAGAGATACCATTTGGGCCATGAATAAAGAAAGCATCACTTTTGAAGATTTACAAACTAGGATTTCACAATTTATCACTACAGCGGACCAAGCATCTGAAGAAATAGTATTCGATTTTGTGGTAGATTCTGATATAGAAGCGAATTATACCTTATCAGCAGAAGAAGGTATTCATCTGTATCGCATCATACAAGAAGGGATACATAATGCACTAAAATATGCCTTTTTGAATTCAAAAAAGCAAGACAAAATAATTAAGATTTATATTCATAAATCGATGAATTTTTTTCATGTAGAAATAAAAGATAACGGTATTGGTTTTGATCTTAAGCAGGTACCATTAGGAAACGGAATTTTAAATATAAAACGAAGACTAGTAGACCTGAAGAGTGACTTAGAAATAAGATCTAAAACAGATAAGGGTACGCTGTTACTTTTCAAAATACCTATAAAAGTTTCCAATGAAAATTAGAATAGCAATAGTAGATGATAATTCATTTTTAATGAAAGCAGTGGAGGATAAACTAGCTTTTTTTAAGGATGTGTGTATTAAATGGAAGGCTATAGACGGTTTGCAATGTTTAGAAAAACTTGAAATTGACCCTCGTTTAGATCTTATTTTAATGGATATCGAAATGCCAAATTTAAACGGAGTGGAAGCCACTGAAAAAATAAAAAATAAGTATCCACAGCTAAAAATTGTCATGCTAACAGTTTTTGATACTGATGAAAACATATTCAATGCTATTAAAGCAGGAGCTGATGGGTATTTATTAAAAGATGTGCCGCCAGACCAATTATACCAGGGTATTGTAGACACCCTAAACGATGGTGCAGCCATGACTCCAGCTATTGCCATGAAAACCTTGAAACTATTGCGAAATCCCATGTCATTTGAGGCTAAAACAGAGGAAGAACAAGTAGGGCTGACTCCTAGAGAAAGCGAGGTCTTGGTGCAATTAAGTAAGGGGCTTAGTTATACCAAAATTGCAGAAAATTTGTTTGTGTCGCCTAGTACAGTTCGGAAGCATATAGAAAATTTATACACAAAACTTCAGGTACATTCAAAATTAGAAGCCGTACAAAAGGCGAAAAGAACAAATCTTATTTAAGAAATTAGATTAAAAAAGCAATACTTTTGACAAACATTTTGATTTTGAAAATCAGGTTTTTGTATGAAAAAAGTTTTATTTGGTGCCATAGTTACTTTAGCCATCGTTTTTATTTTTAGGTCTTGTACAGAAACTACGGATCAGAAATCGATTTTAAAAGAAAACTCGATGCTGATTCAAGAGCAAATTAACAATGTATCTAAACTCATTGTCACTGAAGGTCATTTTTCAGAAGTGTATACCTATAAAGATTCTAAAGCCCTTTTCGGACCCTTGATTACCGCAGAAAAAAAAGCCCTAGTAGTGGTTAATGCTGAAGTTACGGTAGCCTATGATTTACGTAAAATAGACTTCACCATAGATGAAGCGACCAAAACTTTAAAAATAAATAGTATTCCGGAGCCCGAAATAAAACTGAATCCTGATTTCGAATATTATGACGTTTCAGCCGATTTCTTAAACCAGTTTGATGCTGAGGATTACAATAAAATTAAAAGAAATATTCGTTCCTCTTTATTGCAGAAAATAGAAAAATCAACTTTAAAAACCAATGCCGAAAATCGCTTGTTAAGTGAGCTTTCTAAATTCTATATATTGACTTCGGCCATGGGCTGGTCATTGGAGTACGATGGTGAAATCGTCAAAGAGAATTTTCCTGCTTTACTAAAGGGATAAAACCAGATTACACCGTCGCAACTAAACTTTGGTCTACAAGGGCTAACCCGTCATCAATTAAATGCCCCAGTTTTGGATTATTTAGTTTCACCTCCTCTAAATGTTTAAGGATGGCTTCCGAGAATTCAGCATCATTACTTTGCTTCGCCAATTCATACAATTCAATAGAAAGTAACCAATCATTTGGATAGGCATGCTTTAGCTCTTGAAAAACCTTGTTTCTTGATATGGTCACGTTTCGTCCTTCGCGAAAATCTCTAATGTGTTGGTAATACTGTTCAAGTTGTTCGCTTGCAGCGTCTTTGATAGGCTTAATGGTGGTGTCTGTTACCTTATGCGTTATTAAATCAAAACTAGACACATCAGCGGGGCCATTAAAGGCAGAAACGATACGTTCACCCACGGCCATATGATATAGTCCATATTCAGGCTTAAACAGTACCGTGGCATGATGCCTTACCGTACAATTGTCAAAAGTGATAAGGATTATTTCACCTTGTAAATTACGTGTTCCTGTAATGATTTCTCCTTGAACCTTTATGCCTCCTTCGAAATCTAGGGTAATGGTTTGTCCTTCAAAAATATTATAGGCTTTTAAATCTCTGGGGCTCATGTCTTCTATGGCAATATTGATCCCTTTTAATTTTCCAATGGGGGCGCCAAAACCATGAACATGGTGTTTAGTGCTGTGACCTACTAGTTCTCTTTCTCGATAGGATAGGGCTGTTTTTCCTTTGGTTTCAAAGTAAATGGGCTTATGGTCAAATTCAATAACACTTTCAAAATTTCCTGAAATTTGTAGGCCAGTGCTTAATTCAATAGTGCCTAATTCCTTAGAGTTAATGAGCTTTTGAATACCTGATAAACCTCCTTTTCGTAGTGCCATGGTATTGGCAAATTCTTCTAAAACCTGGCTTAAATAAGCAAAATCGGGGGTTACAAATAATTGTGGTTGTGGTTTTGTGATATCAAAAGAGGTGTGAGCCGCTTCAATAGAATAGGGTATTTTTTTTACCTTTTCTGTCATACACCAAGCACTTTCTCCGATCGAGGATAGCAGGCCTGCACCGTAAATTTTTGGATCTTCTAGAGTTCCAATCAAGCCATACTCAACAGTCCACCAATGTAAGTTTCGAATTAAGGCGATTTCACTTGGTTCGCCCATATTTTCTTGTAAATATTCAATATGCTTTTCTGCTTTTTCAATTTTATCTAATGGCGTGCCATGTGCTTCTTTGATAATAGAAAGATGCCTAACGGCTTCGTACAACTCATAATCTTTAGCACTAGAAATTGCTTTGCAACCAATTTCTCCAAATCGTCTTAAATATTCTGCATATTCAGGGTTAGCAATTATCGGGGCATGTCCGGCACCTTCATGAATAATATCAGGTGCAGGGGTATATTCAATATGTTCTAACTGCCGAATATCCGAAGCAATAACAAGTACATTGTAGGCTTGAAATTCCATAAAAGCAGAAGGCGGAATAAAGCCGTCTACGGCAACCGCTGCCCAACCAATTTCCTGTAAAATACGGTTCATCCCATACATATTAGGAATATGATCGATGGAAATCCCTGTTTTTTTAAGTCCCTCTAAATACGACTTATGAGCCACTTTACTTAAATAATCCACATTTTTACGCATCACATAACGCCAAACAGCCTGGTTTACGGCGGTGTAATCGCTATACTCTTGTGGTTTTATAAACTGTTTTAAATGCTCTGGAAGCTTATCAAGTATAGGGTTGCTTTGGAAAGACATAGTTCTTTTTTTTCGGATTTAAAGATACAAAATGAGTTCAAAATAACCGGTACTTTAAGAATGTTTTGATACCTTTTGGTTTTTTAGGACATAAAAAAATCCGCTTACAAGCGGATTTTTAGGCTATTTTAGTTGGCTACTATCGGTGGATAGGCTTCAAGAATTTCAGAAACAAATTTCTTAATTTGTTCTTCTTTCTTTTCTATATTTTTGGTGTTGCTAAGCGTGCCTACGCCTTTTCCTTGCCAAACCAATTGTTTGTCTTTGGTATCGATGAGGTCAATATATAAAGAGCCTTCTGTTCGAGTACTAACGTGGTTTCCGCCCCAGCCACCAAGACCGCCGCCCCACATCCAAGGATTCATGCCCCAGCCTCCCCAGCCAAAACCTCCCCAGCCCATGCCGCCCCAACCCCAACCGAAGTTGTTGTTGAAAACATCGACTTGTTCACTTTCTTTGGTAAAAATGCTCACCAAAATATCTGGATTTTCTGATTTTGAAAAACCTCTGGTCGCCATTTCTGATTCGATAGCATATAGAATTCTCTTCTTATCTAAATCAGATATTTGCGCTCTATCGATACCTGTTTTATAAAAAGCATAGGTTTTATATTCTTTAAAATTTGTTTTTGCATCATAATCCGCTACAACTCGTACAGAAGAACAAGAGCTAAGTAGTAAAAGCGCCACTATGGGAAGGGCTAAAAGTTGAACTATTTTCATAACATTTGTTTTTAATTGGGTTCGTATTGATACTATTAAAATAGAATCAAAAATCATGCCGAATAAGCCAGTTTAGCGATACTTATTTGTTTTTGCATGGTATCCGTAAGGACAATGACGACAACCGCTTTCACAGCAATAACCCCGTTTTAAATGGTACTGTTCTGTGAAAACTCGGTACCCTTCTTTCGATAAATAATAGTCACCTTCTTCTGCGGGTAATACCTTTTTCATGGAGTGAATACGCGTAATTTTAGGTATAAAAATAAGCTTAATTACGATGTTTACATAAAATTAGCATATTTTTTTAAGGTCATTCAACGACATTGTGTGTCATAAAACTAATTAATTAGCTTAGCATTGCTCTAGTGGGTTTATTTGTTAGGAACGCAAATTTTTAAAATGATAATAGTATCGCGGTATTTTTTTTATAAGAATTATGTTGGTCTCAGTTTATGGCCTTTTTTAATTCTAAAAAATAGCACCTTAAAAAAAGATGCGGTTTTAATTCATCACGAGCACATACACCTCAAGCAGCAAAAAGAGTTGTTATTGGTTTTTTTTTATGTGTTGTATGTACTAGAGTGGTTGTTGCGATCTCTTTGGTATTTAGACACCTATAAAGCCTATCAAAATATTAGTTTTGAGCGCGAGGCTTATGCCAATGAAGTTCATTTAAATTATGCTTCACAACGAAAACCTTTCAGCTTTATTAAATATCTTTGAGCCTTCAAAGATGTCTAGTGGAAAGTAGTAACCAAAAAGTAATTCTTCCTCTTTTAACAAAGAAAAATATTTCGCTCTTTATCAAGCGAGAAGATGAAATACACCCCTTTATTTCGGGGAACAAATATCGAAAACTCAAATATAATTTAGTAGAAGCAAAGCGATTAGGATGTGCTAATTTAATTACCTTTGGTGGTGCTTATAGCAATCATATTGCCGCTACTGCCTATGCAGGTAAGATGGCTAATTTAAAAACGATTGGTGTAGTACGTGGTGAAGAATTAATAGACAAGTGGCAAGAGAATCCCACTTTAAAATTTGCGCATGATCAGGGTATGGCTTTTAAATTTGTTTCGAGATCCTGGTATCGCGAAAAGCATACAGAGAAAGTACAAAATGAATTAAAAGAAGAATTTGGAGATTTTTATAGCCTTCCTGAGGGTGGCACAAATGAATTAGCGGTAAAAGGCTGTGAAGAAATTTTAACTAAAAAAGATGCTTTTTTTGATGTTATTTGTAGCTGCGTAGGCACAGGTGGAACTATAGCGGGGATTAGTAATTCAGCGAAGGACCATCAAAAAGTTATTGGTTTTCCTGCCCTGAAAGGTGATTTTCTAAAGAAAGATATTCGTAAATTTGCAGTGCAGAACAATTGGGATTTGATAACGGATTATCATTTTGGTGGCTATGGAAAAGTCGATGAAACGCTAATTCATTTTATGAATAATTTTAAACGAGAAACTACCATACCTCTGGATCCCGTTTATACTGGAAAAATGATGTTTGGGTTAGTAGATTTAATACAAAATGATTATTTTAAACCCAACACCAAAATTCTAGCCATTCATTCTGGAGGTTTACAGGGTGTTTTAGGCATGAATTTAAAACTAGAAAAGAAAAATTTACCCTTATTGATGGTATGATGAAAAAAATTATAGTACTTATTTTACTTGTTTTTTTTGCCTCTTGTAAAGCTAAAAAACGTACGGTTTCCTACAGTAAAAAACCAAATTCGGTGAGTGAAACCCCAACGATGACTTCCCCGGTAAACGAAAGCAAATCTGTTTATCTACTCCCCGAGGATTCAGGAAAATTTATTGAATTTCCCATCAATTCAGTAGAGGACTATATTGACACCTTTGCAGAAATAGCTCAATTTGAAATGAAAGCCTACGGTATACCAGCGAGCATTACGCTAGCGCAAGGTATTTTAGAAAGTGGCTTTGGTAAAAGTGCATTGGTTAAAAAAACCAATAATCATTTCGGAATTAAATGTCATAAAGGCTGGGAAGGCGAGTACGATTTTCATGATGACGATGAGAAGGGAGAATGTTTTAGAAAATACAATCACCCGATGTATTCTTTTAGAGATCACAGTCTTTTTTTAACCAGTAGAGCGCGATACGCTTTTTTATTTGATTTAGATACCAATGATTATCGTGGATGGGCGCACGGATTAAAAAAGGCTGGCTATGCGACAGATTATAAATATCCGAGTAAATTAATTTCTTTTATAGAACGTTACGACCTCCATAAATACGATGATAATGTTGTAAATGAAGGTTATGTTGTTAAAAGAGAACCCAAACAATATGAGCTTAATTCGCATACCGTGGTAAAAGGCGATACCTTATATTCTATCTCTAGAACCTATTTTGTCTCGGTAGATGACATTATGGAAGCAAATAATTTAAAAAGCAGTAGCCTTAGTGTTGGACAAAAATTGACTATTAAATCTGTAAAAAAATAAAAAGAATGCAATACCAAAGAAGTAGTCAACTTTTTAATGAAGCACAAAACTATATTCCAGGAGGTGTAAATTCACCTGTAAGAGCCTTCAAGGCTGTAGGTGGAACGCCTATTTTTGTGAAAGAAGCGAAGGGAGCCTATTTGACAGATGTGGATGACAACCGTTTAATTGATTATATCTCTTCTTGGGGCCCCTTAATTTTGGGTCATGCTTACGAGCCTGTGATAAATGCGGTGATCGAAAAAGCAAAAAAAGGTACTTCGTTTGGAATGCCCACCGAAATAGAAACACAATTAGCGAAACTAGCTGTTTCTATGGTGCCTAATATCGATAAAATTAGATTTGTAAATAGTGGTACAGAAGCTTGTATGAGTGCCGTAAGGTTGGCGCGGGGTTTTACAGGAAAAGATAAAATCATTAAGTTTTCTGGTTGTTATCATGGCCATTCAGATTCTTTTTTAATTCAAGCCGGTAGTGGAGCAGTGACCTTTGGTTCACCCAACAGTCCTGGTGTTACTCAAGGAACAGCAAAAGATACCTTGTTAGCCAATTATAACGATTTAGAAAGTGTTCAAGCCTTGGTAGCTGCTAATAAGCGAGAAATAGCAGCTGTAATTATTGAGCCAGTGGCGGGAAATATGGGTTGTATTGTTCCCGATGAAGCTTTTATTAAAGGATTAAGAGAATTATGTACCCAAGAGCATATTTTATTAATATTTGATGAGGTAATGACTGGTTTTCGCTTGGGAAAAGGTGGTGCGCAAGAAGTGTTGGGTATCGCTGCGGATATTGTTACGTTCGGGAAGGTTATTGGTGGTGGTTTGCCTGTTGGTGCTTTCGCTGCCAGGAACGAGATTATGGGTTATTTAGCGCCTGAGGGTCCAGTATACCAAGCAGGAACACTTAGTGGAAACCCCTTAGCTATGAGTGCTGGCTTAGCGATGTTAACCGAATTGAACAACAACCCAGATGTTTTTAGAAGTCTAGCAGATAAAACTGCCTATTTACATAAAGGTTTAGAAAAAGTATTAAAAGAGCACGGCATAGAGCATCAAATAAATAGATTTGGAAGTATGATTTCTGTTCATTTTACAGCGACTCCAGTAGTCGATTTTGCTTCATCCGCAAAAGGAAATAACGAAACTTTTAAAAAATATTTTCACGGAATGTTGCAAAACGGAGTGTATTTACCACCAAGTGCTTTCGAAAGTTATTTCTTAAACGATGCCCTTTCTTATGAGGATATTGACGCGACGATTAAGGCATTAGCAACAATTGCGCCCTCACTTAAATAATGAAACATAGGTATAAAAAAAAGAGAAGCTATTGGCTTCTCTTTTTTTATTTAGATAAAACAGCTTTGGACTATCTTTGATTTCTTCCTTTTCTAGGCCCCTCTTTTTTTATCATTTTTCTTTTTTGCTGTTGCTGCATTTTTTCCCATTTAGTAAACTGATCTTTATTTAAAATAGCTTCCATTTTGGCTTTTTGAGCTATTTGATGATCGAGCATTGCTGATTGCATGGCGAATTGCTCGTCTTTTGTGGGTTTTTTACGGTCGTCACTGGCTCTTAATGCTTTTAGTTCAGTTTGTTTTGACAGCCTTTTGGATGCATTTTCTAAGTTTAATTCATATACTTTAGCTTGCTGACTTTCGTTCAGATCTAAAGCTAATGTCATCTTTTTTGTACTTAGGGTAGCCATTTGTTCAGGACTCAATTTTTCTCCGCCCCTTCTTTGTGCGAATCCGTTTAAACTTATTAAGGCAGTCAGGATTAAAACTAATTTTTTCATAATTTTTATTTTTTAAGATTATACCTTTAGGACTAGCTTAGGTGCAAAAGGTTTAAGTTAGCTTGTTGGTATTAGTAGTTTTTTAACACTATCCTTAAAAAAAAATCAGCAAACACGGTATGTTTGCTGATTTATGATAATCTAAGAGCTGCTTGAGCTTTAGTTTAGGTTTTCGTAGGTATTTTTTTTGTATTCTAAAGGACTAACGTCACTTGTTTTATTTTCTAAGCCTTCATTAGCTGCGAATTTAGTAGTGGCAACTTCTTCATGTGCAGGAGTTTCTTCCATCTGATGATAAAAGATAGCGCATACAGCAAAGGAACATAAGTAAAGTAAACTTTTAAATTTAGGTTTCATATTCAAGTAATTTGGGATGCTAAAGTTAATGAAAAGAAATAGGCGTTTCTCCTAATTGTTGTGAAATGAATTCTTTTTGTAGCTGAATCATTCATTTATTGTGGTGTACTATGCTTTAGCGCCAAGAGTCAAGGGGTACCGATAAAAGCTAGGGAAATAGCTTGTTTATACAAAATATTCTACCAATGAAACACTAGTAAGTTTAATTGTTTTAGGGGTGTAGTGCTAAGCTCTTGTTCTGTGTTGTTTTAAGTATCCGTACCAAGGAACACTAAACAAGAAATTTAAAATAAGGATAGTAATAGTAGGCATTTAGTGGTATGTGACATGATTTCTGGGGTTTAACTCTTTGCCCAAAAGTATGCCATAAGGCCATTTGCTCAGAAGATGAAAAGAAAAAAGACCAATTTCTATAGCTTAGTTGAAGAGTACTGCGGGTAAACGGTTAAGTGATTTTTAAAAAAAACTTAACGCCAGTAGTCTAAAGCTATAAAAATTGATCTTTAACTTAAATTTTTATGAGTTTATTTAGGGTCTAAAATCATATCAATACGTTCAACAGCATCCTGTAAGTGATATTTACTCATGCTATCAGAGGTTCTTGAAATGGCACTTCTAACCGCGGCTCTTAAGGTATTTAATTCTGCTCTAGCTACTGATCTAATATCAGATTGGCTAGTATTAATAGCGCTAGAACCTCTTCTAGAGCTTTGGTTTTCAGCAGTCATCAAATAACCTAATCTATCAATATGTCCTTTTTGTAGATTTCTACGGTAGGTGTCTATTTTAGATCCTCTTGAAAGCTCAGCCCAAATACCAGTTCTAAGATCTTTCATCATCTCAGTTAAAGCATAAGCATCTTTGCCATGTACCGTTTCATTTTCGATCATACGAGACATTTTACCTAGGTTCAAAATATTATCCAAGGTTCTTACTTGAATAGAACGCAAGCGTTCTACAGAACCTGAAGCTTCAATTTTATTAAAGATATCTTGATCTAATAACCATTCTGGAGTTTCAAATAATTGTTTTTGAACAAAGTCTAAACTATTTTTTTGACGTTCCTTAGCAACTGGTGTATACACGGCTCCATCTTGTCCAAAGGCCTTATATATTTCATAAACACCACCAATGTTATTCGATACATGACCCATGTAGCGATTGTATTGCCCTAATACTTGCTCGTAAAGCGTTCCTAAATCATCATAATTTTTACCATCTTCAGCAATCCATGTGCTTATGTTTGGAACAATACGCTTTAAGTTAGCGATACCGTACATGCTTGCTTTAACAGCATCATCACCTAGATCTTCTGTTTGTGAACTTGGGTCAATAACTTCTCCTTGTTGACGTCCAAAACGATATAATGGGTCTCCAGCATGTTTTAAAATCCAGCTATCTAAAACGGCCTTTTCGTCTTCTGCCGTTTTATCAAAAATAGGACGGTATCCCCAGCTAATTGAATATTTATCATAAATACCAATTTCTGGCATTAAAGCAACACCTTCATCACCTGGTTGCGCAACATAATTAAAACGTGCGTAATCCATAATTGATGGGGCTGTACCATATTTTTTAGTAAAGGAAGCAGAACGTAAAGAATCTACGGGATAGGCAACACTACTACCCATGTTATGCGGTAAACCTAAGGTATGACCAACTTCGTGCGAAGAAACAAAACGAATTAAACGTCCCATAACTTCTGTTTTAAAGGCAACACCTCTGGCATCTTCATTAATGGCAGCAGTTTGTACAAAAAACCAGTTACGCAATAGGGTCATTACATTATGATACCAGTTAATGTCTGATTCTAAAATTTCACCAGTTCTTGGATCACTAACGTGAGGTCCGTTGGCATTAGGGATTGGAGAAGCTAAATAACGAACCACAGAATAACGCACGTCTTCAGGAGACCATTCTGGATCTTCTGCTGCAGTAGGGGGCTCTTTTGCAATAATTGCATTTTTAAAACCTGCCGCTTCGAACGCAATTTGCCAATCTTCGATACCTTGCTTTATAAAAGGTACCCATTCTTTTGGAGTTGCTCTATCAACATAATAAATAATCTGCTTTTTAGGCTCAACCAGTTCACCTCTCTTAAATTTTTCTACATCTTCGTCTTTAACTTCAAGTCTCCAACGATCTAAATATCGAACAGTTTTGCTTTCTTGAGCTTCTAAACCGTAATCTACTTGACCACGAGCAAACCAACCTACACGTTCATCAAAATAACGTCTTTTCATAGGTTCTGCGGGTAAAAGTATCATAGAATTGTTGATTTCTATAGATATAGACCCCAAATCTCCGTTAGATGGTGCATCACCAGCAGCATAGGTCTTTACGTGTCTGGCTTCAATATTTAAAGGATAACTTTTTAGAGACTCAATATAACTTCTGTCACCATCTAATCGTGAAACTTTATACTGCTTTTTATAAAAATCTGGCATGCCTAAAGCATTTACATCTTTTTCAAAAAGATCAGTAACGTCAATTACAGTAGCTGACTTTATGGAGTCTTTTTTAAAGGCTTTTATGTCAAAAGCATAGAGTACGGGTTCGAAATTAGAATTTACAACGGCTTCATGCACTGGCAATGAATCTGAAGCAACAATATCATGTGAAACCACACGTAAAAGCACTTTTTTATCTTTTTTTTCCCAACGTAATACTTGAGTGTTTATTTTTCCACCTCCAAAACCAATACCAGTGGCTGTTTTTGAAATACGGCTAACCATTAACATTTCTTTGTTGAACAAAGAATCAGGAATTTCATAGAAATATTTACTATCTATTTCGTGAACATCAAACAAACCTTTGTCTGTTTTGGCATCTTTAGTGATCACTTTATCATAAGGAAGAATTCCTCCTTTTTTTGCGGCTGGGGCTTCGGTTTTTGCCTCAGGCTTTTTATTTTTCTTCTTGAAAATTTGTGCTTCGGTTGTCGAAAAACAACCTACCAACATTACCACAAAGAGAGATCTTTGTATTACATTTTTAATCATTTTAGTAGAATAGTTTAATTAGTTCATTTCAAATTAATAAAATAAAAATCAAATTAATGTTAAGTATTTCTTAATGGAGTGCCTAAAAAATGCAACCACAAAAATAAAATGTTAAATAAAAATAGCTTTTAACGCAGTTAATGTAAATAAAATGTTAAAAATTAAAAAAATAAGTAATATTTTATGAAATGAACTGTCTATAATGGTATATTTGAAAATCAATAAAAAAAGCGTAGAAGTATTCTTTTATTTGAGTTAGTCCAGTCAAAGCTTCTGTTACTCAGAGGCTTTGTTGATTTTTTAAAATAGTACAGGTACGTATTTTATACACAAAAAGGAGAAAATAAAAGTATTTTCTCCTTTTTGTGTTTTTATTTAAAAGTTTATTCTTGTAGTGATACTATTAAGTCGTTATCAGTCTTTGTTACCTTAGTAACTCCAGTTTTGTTCATGGCTTTTAAGCTTTTGTCCCATGCTTTATTGCTTAAGCCAGAAGCTTCTTTGAGGGCATTTAATGACATTTCTTTTTCTTTCTTTAAGATGTCAAAAATAACTTTTTCATTTTCAGATAATTCAACCTGCTTTTTCTCTGGTCGCATCTGTGGGAAGAATAAAACTTCTTGTATAGAAGAATTATTTGTCATCAACATCACTAAACGATCAATACCAATACCAATGCCACTTGTTGGTGGCATACCGTATTCTAAAGCCCTGATAAAATCTTGATCAATAAACATGGCTTCATCATCCCCTTTTGCAGACAAGCGCAGTTGCTCTTCAAATCGTTCTCTTTGATCAATAGGGTCATTAAGCTCAGAATAGCAATTCGCCAATTCTTTTCCATTGACCATCAACTCAAAACGTTCTGTTAATTCAGGGTTATCTCTATGTTCTTTGGTTAGGGGGCTCATTTCTTTTGGATAATCGGTAATAAATGTGGGTTGCACATAAAAGTGCTCACACTTTTCACCAAATATTTCATCAATAAGTTTCCCTACACCCATAGTGTCGTCAACTTCTAAGCCTAATTTTTTCGCAATCTCTCTGAGTTCAATATCTGTTTTGCCAGCAACATCATAGCCAGTATGCTCTTTTATGGCGGCTAAAATTGGAATTCTAGGATAGGGTGCTTTAAATTCTATCATGTTCTTGCCAACTTGAACCTGAGATTTTCCATTGGCATCTATGGCTACTTTTTCAAGAAGTTGTTCGGTCATATCCATCATCCAATGGTAGTCTTTGTAGGCAACATATAATTCCATAACCGTAAATTCTGGATTATGTGTTCTGTCCATTCCTTCATTTCTAAAATCTTTAGAGAATTCATAGACGCCATCAAAACCACCCACAATTAAACGTTTTAAGTATAATTCATTGGCAATACGCAAATACAATGGGATGTTTAAAGCATTGTGGTGTGTTAAAAATGGGCGAGCTGCTGCCCCTCCAGGAATGGGTTGCAGAATAGGAGTTTCAACTTCTAGATATTCTCTATCATTAAAAAACTGACGAATACTATTGGTTATTTTTGTTCTTTTAATGAAGGTTTCTTTTACCTGTGGATTTACAATTAAATCTACATAACGTTGCCGGTAGCGTAATTCGGGATCATTAAACTCGTCGTGTACTTTTCCGTCTGGATCAACTTTAGGTAAAGGTAGTGGTCGTAAGGCTTTACATAATATCGTAAAGTTTTTTACAAGCACCGTTTTTTCGCCTACCTGTGTCGTAAACAATTCACCTTCAACGCCAATAATATCCCCTAAATCAAGTAGTTTTTTAAAAACATCGTTGTATTTAGAATGGTCGTCTTCTGGACAAATTTCATCTCTGTTAAAATACAATTGAACACGACCTTCGCTATCTTGTAATTCTGCAAAAGAAGCTTTTCCTTGAATTTTTTTTCGCATTAATCTACCTGCAACAACTACCTTTTTACCTTCTTGATAGGCATTTTTTATAGTTTTAGAGGTAGTGTCAACAGGGTATAAAGCTGCTGGATAAGGATTAATACCAATTTCACGTAATTTGGTAAGTTTTTCTCTTCGGATGACTTCTTGTTCTGAAAGTTGCATTTTTTACTTTATTAAGGCTGCAAATATAGGTACAATGCGCGAAATCATTTGTCTGAAAAAAGTAAAAATTTTTAAACACCAGTTTTAAATGTGCTGTGTAACATTTACCGTAATTTTACGTCAAATGGTCACATTCATCAATCAAAATCAAACTAAATGAGTATTTGGAGAGTTATTTTAGCTATTTTATTTCCCCCACTAGCGGTCATCGGGAAAGGTTGCGGTTCTATAATCATTGTTTTTTTACTAACGCTATGTGGTTGGGTACCAGGCGTAATTGCTGCTTTGGTAATTTTAAATAATCCCGATAAATAATAGTTATTCTTTAGTAAGCAGTGCTCGGTAGCAGTTGGCAGCGCAATTTTTTTAATAATTTTTACCGATATATTTTATACTTATTATTTATAGATTTAAATCTAAAACCTTTAATTTATAAGGCATAATGCCTACAGCTTAATGCCTAAAGCCTTTCTGCCAACTGCTATTGTTTACTTTTGACAGTTGATTTTTATTTATCTTTGCAGGGATGAGTAAAGAAGTTATACTTAAAGATTTAGGTTTAAAAGATTATAAAGAAACTTGGGATTATCAAGAGCAGCTTTTTAAAACTATTATTGATGCAAAAATCAAAAATAGAAGAGAGGAATTGGCCCTTGAAACGGCTAATTATTTCCTATTTGTAGAACATCCTCATGTATATACTTTAGGAAAAAGTGGTGACATCACTAACCTGCTGGTTGACGAAGTGCAATTAGCTGAAAAGGGAGCTACTTTTTATAAAATTAATAGGGGAGGCGATATTACCTATCACGGACCAGGGCAAATTGTGGGCTATCCTATTTTAGACTTGGATAATTTTTTTACTGATATTCATAAATATTTACGCTTTTTAGAGGAGGTTGTGATACTTACCTTAGCTGAATATGGACTAAAAACCGAACGTTCAGAAGGAGAAACTGGCGTTTGGTTGGATGTAGGCACACCATTTGCTCGTAAAATTTGCGCTATGGGTGTACGGGCCAGCCGTTGGGTAACCATGCACGGGTTTGCTTTAAATGTAAATGCTGATTTAGGGTTTTTTGATTTGATGATCCCTTGTGGCATAAAAGGTAAAGCAGTTACTTCTTTAAATGTAGAATTAGGTAAAAAAGTAGTAGATGTTGAAGAGGTGAAAGAGAAGCTTTTAAAACATTTTGCAAATCTTTTTGAGGCTCAATTCATATAAGCTAAAAGCTATAAAGTGCAACGTATATGAAAACTTACATCTATATTGGGTAATGCTTCGTACGTATCCGAAAGACTAATATCGTTTGCAACGATGATTCCATCATTTCCGTTTTTCGAAAACGCTACAAAACTATTCTGAGTATTTGTGAAGGTGCCATCTTCGGTTTTAAAAGTAATGACCATAAAATCTTCCTCTGTATCACCTAAATTAGTACTGTAATTTCCATTATTAAATGAATCGCTATAAACTCCTAGAACCACAGTCAAGGAATACTCCAAGTCATCATTGCTGGCTTTAAAAGTCATTAAACTATGGTCATCATTAATTTGAGTAACACAAGGATCGCTTACGACATTAAAAGTTGTTCCATTGACGGTAATGGTATTTTCATTTAAAGCATATTTAAGTGCTATTTTTTCTTTTGAAGTGGGCACATCAGCTGAATTATTTTGATTGCTTTTGGTATGGCAGCTAATGAGCAGTAAAATTAAAGGTACTTTATGGAACAGTAAATTAAAGTAGTGCATCCTTGATTTTTAGTGACTAAATTTAATTATTTTTTTAAATATTTTTACATTAAAAAATACAATTATAGGTTTATTTTTAGACTATTTAACTTAGGGGATTACTTAAATTTAGTGAGTTCTGTAGCACTTATAAGATCCCCATCTTTTTGATAGCTTTCTTGTTTTACCATACCAACCCCTTCGGCTAACCATAAACGTGAAGGAAAAGTTTTTTTTATACCCATGATTTGCGATTCATTTTCACTATAAATCACAAAACATTCAAATGATCCTGCAGGAGTTGTAATGGTTTCTATTTTTTCTACTTTTCTATTCATCATGTTAACCATAGTTTTCATATTCATTCCTGCCATCTTAACATTCATGGTAACATTAGCTTCTTGTAGTTCTTGTCCAACAGATAAATCATTAGGCAATTCAATATCAGTGCCTGATAAATCTACCTGAACATCCATTTCTTTATACTGCTCTAGCATTTGACTTGGCATTAAAGATTGGAAATCTATTTTGACTCCTGAATCAGTGCATATTATAGTGTAATTAGACGTTACAATTTCATTGCCTTTTTTATCGAGAAGAATTACAGACATTTCTGCTATAGTCTCACCACCTGAATTTATGACACTATTTACTTTGTAGTTCGAAGTGCCATCGGGTTTGCCCTTTTTATCGAACATTGAATATTGAAAACTTGTGCCTTCCTCGAAGGGATAATATTTACTGCAATGTACTTGCCCTGATGCAAAATTTACGGCTAAAATAAGCAGGAGGCTTAGCATAGTTTGAGTTTTCATGTGGTATGGAATTAGTGTTTATGACACTAAAATAAACCTTATGACCACAAAAATATTTTCATATGTATGGAAAGAATCTTTTCTTGTGTAAATGGAATAATCCTTAGTTTATCCTATACACAATTAATGAGTTTTCTAAGTCTTTTGCTACCAATTCTAGCTTTTTATCATTATCCATATCGGCTAAATCTATGACTGATGTGCCATATATAGGAAAGTTCGCTATGGCTTCTGCTTTACTGTCAAATAAATAAATCTTTTGATTTTGAATATCGGTAACACTAACATATATTTTATTGGCACTATAAAAAATTTGTGGTTTTGTGTACACACCAAGTTCAAGTTCAACCGATTTGCCTTTTATGCTTAAGGTGTTTTCATTCATAGTGGCTAATACCGTGCTGGTAGTTTGTAATCCGTGATCTTTATTGAGGTTGAGATTTGTTTGGGTTATCGTGCCTTTTTCGTCTATTTGATAAAGGTTGCCTTTGGTGTCTGTTGTAGAAAATTTATTGTTGTAGTTAAAGATTTCATTTTGTGAAAAGTTTATTTTTTGCTTCACTAAAATTCTATCGGTACCAGTTCTACTTAGTATTCGTAGGGTGCCATTTTCTTCAGGAAAAACAATATAATCTTTGGTATTCATTCTAAAATGTTTAGGCGCTTGCGTTATTCTAGAGCTAGCTTCTTTAAAATTAAAGCCATCTACTCTTTTAGCCCTATTGTCTAGCATGGTTATTTTTCGATCTTGAACAATTAAAAAACGATAATTTCTAGTATTATCGTAATCAAAAACTGAAAAACTGCTTATGGGACCACCTGTTATCGTGGTATTAAAGTCTTTAACCAAGTCACCGTTTCGATCTAAAATCGTTACAGTATTTGCAGTGGCAAAGGCTAACTGTAAGCGCCCATTTCTGTAAAGATCTACTTGTGCTATCTTTCCTAAAATTTTACCATCAAGCTCTTTTTTCCATAATACCTTACCGTCAGTCCCGATGAGGTAGAGGTAGTTGTCTTGATCTTGAACCACGATCTCTTTTTTATTCGTTTGGTGATTGCGAACAAATTGAGCCTGATTGGCAATGTCGCTATCCAAGCGTACTGTAAATAGCGGCGCAGTCATGTTGAGCTCCGTTTTTGAAGCTATCTTTTTAAAGCTAAGACTCGTATGATAAAAACCTTGATCTGCCACGAGTTGCGCTACTAGGGTATGTTCTTTGAGATCTAAATTCTTTAAGTCCTTTAATATGTCATTTTTAAAATGGTCTTTCATAAAGTTGTCCACCCCTTCAGGGGAAACAACCAATAACATATTAGATTCGTCTGCAATGCTATTTTTAACGCTGTTGTACGTTTCAGATTTATCAAAAGTAGCTTCATTTTTAAAACTGCTGATGCAGTTTTGAAGTGATTCTATATCTTCAGAAAAGATAAATGTATTTTCTAGTATCGTGTAATAATTAGTTTCAAAACCTGAAATTAACGAAGAAAAGCTGCTCAGTACATTTGTATCGGTTAAGGCCACCATATCATTACCTTGGTATGTGACTGTTTCTTTCGATTTTTCTTCCAGATATTTTAGAATGTTTTCTGCACCATAATTTTGAAGTATAACAACTTTATTTTGAGCGAAGTACACCAGGCCTAATTCATGAACCGAATTAAAAACGGTATCCTTTTTAGAAAGTGTTTCTAAAAAGCCTTGTTGATTTTTATAAAAGTCAGCAAAGTTCTCAAATGTAAATGAAAGAATGGCCTTTGCATTTAAGGGCGCATAGCTTGGCGTAGCGTTTGTAGTCGGTTCAATTTGTTGAAACAAACTCACAAATTTTGTAGGTGCTTTTGCGGTACTGATACCGCTAAAATTAAGTTGTGTTTGGTCTAGGTTGATATCCAGAGAAATCCACTCCGAAAAATCTGAAAATACCACAGATTTTTTTTCGTTTAGATACCTATTTAAAATACCATTAGCATATTTTGTGTGTATAAAAACAACGGCTGCTTTAGTTTTGCTAGAGGCAGCAAATAGTTGAGCTAATCCTTCCTCAATTTTTGAGGTTTCTTTGGAGCGAATTAAATTTTCTATGAGTAGTTGTGAAGAGCTTGTAAAGGTGTTTGAAGCTCTGGTATAGTTAAATACGCTAGTGCTATCTATGGTGATTTTAGTATAAGTCGCGTTTTCATACCCAATCTCTTCTATGCTTTTGTTTTTTATGGTGGAGAGGTCTAGCTGAAGTGAATCGGATTTTGTTTGGAGTAAAAATTCGAATTTTTCTTTTCCGACTTCTACAAAAGATACAATAGCCTTGTTTTTGATGTCAAGACTTTCTAATGGTTTTATTTTACTGATCAGTTTAGGGTAATGTTCAGTTTTTTGTAAATTTTTTAAAAAATTATTATTTTTTAAATCGCTTTTTAAAACCTCAAAATCGTTTATTTTAATAACTAGTGCCGCATTGTTGGGAATGTAGTGCAGTAATGAATCTGTTTTAGCTTCCTTTTTTTTGCACGTTATACATAGAACAATAAGGAAAACTAGATATATATTTTTCATTAGCGAAGTCGTTATTTTTTTTTGAATGTGAATAGGTACTAAAAAAGCGTTTAGCAAATTTATAAATAATTACCTATTTAGGCTTCAAATCTGTTAGGTTAAGCGTTAATTGTTCTGGTACTAGTCTAAAGCTCTTTCTGTGGTATTTAGTAATACCGTATTTCCGTATAGCATCTCTATGTTCTTTAGTGGGGTATCCTTTATTTTGTTTCCAGTTATACATAGGGAATTCTACATGCAGATGATTCATGACTTCATCTCTATGGGTTTTTGCTAAAATAGATGCAGCGGCAATGCGCAAGAATTTGCTGTCTCCTTTTATAATACATTCATGAATAAAATCTTTATAGGGTTTAAACCTATTGCCATCGACAATAATAAATTTTGAACTTGTTTTTAATTGATCAATAGCCTTATGCATGGCGAGTATCGATGCATTCAATATATTCATCTTGTCTATTTCCTCATTCCATATATGTGCTACGCCAAAATTTAAAGCCGAAGCTTCCAGTATTGGTTTTAAAAAAACTCTCTTATGATGTGAAAGTAGTTTAGAATCATTAATTAAGGTATACTCAAAATTTTCGGGTAATACTATTGCAGCGGCAGTTACCGGTCCAGCGAGGCATCCACGTCCGGCTTCGTCTGTGCCTATTTCGGTAGCATTGAAAAATGTTTTTTTGAGCATAGTACGCTTACTAATTTATATTTATTTTCAAATTTAACAACTTAGCTGAATAAATGATAAAAAACACGAGGGTTAAAGCGCTAGTTTTTTTTCAAGACTTGGCAAACAATCGGGGATATTTGTAAGATTTCGTATAAATTTTCACTTTTTTATTGAGTAATATACTTTTAAGTGTTAAACTATTTGCTGTTAATACTTTGGATGGCTGTAAATCTTAATTTTTTCACAATTTAGAGCTGTTTTTTAACAAATAAGCGATACCAGCCCTTTATTTTTTTGGTTTATTAACTTAATTTTATCATTTTTGTAGCTGACTAATTCAAAAAATACTTAAATGAAATCAAAATTAACATGGATTTTAACGCCTTTGCTGGCGTTATTGATGAGTTTTTCCTTTGCTCAAGAAAAGACTATTAAAGGGAATGTTACTGATCAATCTGGATTGCCATTGCCTGGTGTTTCTGTTGTTATTGCAGGAACAACTACAGGTACACAAACAGATTTTGATGGTAACTATACTATCAATGCCCAAGTAGGAGCTAAACTTAGGTTTAGTTATATTGGACAAAAAACTACAGAAAAGGTGGTTGGTGCTTCGAACACCATTAATGTGGCGCTTCAAGAAGATGCCCAAGCCTTAGAAGAAGTAATTGTTACGGGTTTTGGTAATGTATCTAAAACAACGTTTGCAGGATCTGCTAAGGTTGTTGCTGGTGAAAATATTTCTAATAAGTCTTTCACCAACGTTTCTCAGGCATTAGCAGGTGAAGCTGCTGGTGTAAATGTATTTAACACATCTGGACAACCAGGAAGTGTTTCAACGATTCGAATCAGAGGTTTTGGTTCTGTAAATGGAAGTAATGCTCCATTGTATATTGTTGATGATGCACCTTTCGAAGGTAGTTTAAATGATGTGAACCCTAACGATATTGCATCGGTTACGGTACTTAAAGATGCTTCTGCAACATCATTATATGGTGCAAGAGGTGCTAATGGTGTAATTGTAATTACTACTAAAAGAGGTGGTAAGGGTGCTGAAGACCAATTAAATGTTTCTGTGAAAACGGGTACTAACTTTCAAGGTCTTGGCAGATATGAAACCATTAGATCTCCTGAAGAATATATTGGAATTGCTTGGGAAGGTGTTTATCAAAGAGGTTTGATAGCCAATCCTGGCGATAATGCAGCGGCTATTGCTTATGCAAATAATAACTTATTTGAAAGCCCTACAAACGCCGATGTATCTGATATTTCGCCAATTTACAACATGTGGAATACTTCTGATTCTGGTGCTATAGGCGTTTCTGAATTAATTGATCCAGCTACCGCTACGGTTAGACCGGGAGTAACTAGAAGATATAATCCAGAACAATGGGGCGATTTTGCCTTCCAAAGCTCTAACAGATTAGAAGCGAATGTTTCTGCATCGAATTCTTTTGAAAATTCGTCTATTTATACTTCATTTGGTTTTATTGATGATGTAGGATATGCTTCGAATACAGATTACCAAAGATTAAATGCGCGTGTTGCGGGTATCAATCAATTTGGAGAATTCATTACCATGAATACCTCTTTGAACTACACGCAAAGTGAAACAAATAATAATGGTACGGGTGAATCTTCTTCTTCACAGTTTTGGTGGGTAGATAACTTACCAACCATTTATCCTTTATTTAGAAGAGATGCAGCTGGTGCTAAAATACCAGATCCTATATATGGTGGTTTTTTATATGATTATGGTATAGAAGACGGTCGTGGTTTTGGTTTTGCTACCAATGGAGTTGCGGATTCTCAGATCAACATTAGTAGATCTAAAGATAATTCAGTGAACTTTAATAACGATTTCAAAGCTACCTTATATGAAGGTTTAACTTTTGAAAATAACTTTGCGTATCAGTACTTTATGAGTGATGATATAGATTTAAATGAACCATTTTATAGCCCAGCTCAGGGTAATAATGGTAGAATCAATAGATCTAGATCTGAAACGAAGAACTATACCATCAGAACAGGTCTTAGGTATAACAAGACTTTTGAAGACTTTAAACTTAACGCCTTTGTTTCTCACGTTGCAACTTCTTATGAGTTTAATTATTTAGAAGCAGAACGTACTAACTTGGTAACTCCTTTCGGAATTGACATTGCCAACGGTGTTGTAAATCAACCAAGTGACGGTTTTACCGATTTTGAAACCACAGAGAGTTACATTGCCAATGCTACAATGGACTTTAAAAACAAATACTTTTTAAACGCAACCTTCAACAGAGATGCATCGTCAAGATTCGTAAACAACAAATGGGGTAATTTTTACTCTGTAGGTGCTGCTTGGATCTTGAGTAGCGAAACTTTCTTGTCTAGTTCAAAGTTTGTTAATTTCTTAAAACTTAAAGGTAGTTATGGTGTGTTAGGTAATTCTGGAGGAATTGGTTTTTACCCAGGCTATAACAGATACTCTGTGAACAACTTAAATGACAACATTTCTTTAGCCTTTGCTTTTAAAGGTAACCCTGACCTTACTTGGGAAAGTTCAAACCAATTTAATGTTGGTGCAGAATTTGAATTGGGTAATTTCGTAGAAGGTACGGTTGAATTCTATCAAAAAAATACAACAGATTTGTTCTTTGATAGACAAGCTGGTCCTTCTGTAGGATATGCTTCGATTACCGTAAACGATGGTGAATTGATGAATCAAGGTGTTGAATTCGATTTAAATTTTAAACTTATTCAGAATGATAAGTTTAGATTAAATTTTGGTGTCAATGGTGCCATGCTAGATAACGAATTTAAAGCACTACCTATTGATCCAGCCACTGGAGAACAGCAATTATTATCTTTAAACGGAAGTTTTGCCTATGAAATAGGTCGTTCTTTATACGATCGTTACATGCCTGTATATGCTGGTGTTAATCCTGATAACGGTTCTGCTCAATGGGAGCGTAGTTTTGATGACATCGATGGTAATGGTGAATTTGGAGCTGGAGACGTAGTAATTACATCTTTATCTCAATACATTAACGATACCCCTGGTGCAAACATAGTTACAGATATTACAGAAGTATATGCTGAAGCTACCGATAAATTTGTGAATAAAACTTCTATTCCTGATGTTAGTGGTGCGTTTAGATTAAATGCTGTGATTGGTAATTTTTCAGTAAGTACTTTGTTTAACTACCAAATAGGAGGTTGGGCTTATGATGCTGCTTATGCTAACTTAATGGATAACGATTTTGCAGGTACAAACAACTTCAGCACAGATATCAGAAATCGTTGGAGAGCTCCTGGAGATATTACAAATATCCCAAGACAGGATGCAGGAGGGCAAATTCAACAAAATGCGCTTTCAACTAGATTTTTAGAAAAAGCTGACTTTATAGCACTAAACAATGTTCGCTTTGGCTATGCATTGCCGAAAGATGTAGTGACAAAAATTGGTCTTAAAAATTTAGATTTCTTTTTAACTGGTGATAACCTTTGGTTATTATCAAAAAGAGATGGTTTTAACCCATCAACATCAATAACAGGTGGATCAAGTATTTATTCTTACAATCCTTTATCTACTGTTGTATTAGGTATTAACTTAAACTTATAATAATTATGAAAACAATAAAAAAAATTGCATATGTGGGGGTTTTACTCTCGTTTATTTCATGTAGTGAAGACTTCGTAGAAGTATTCCCAACATCAACATTATCACAAGAACAAGTAACTGAAGCCGCTACAGTAAACCCTGCGGTGGCTAAGGCTACCTTGTTAGGTATTTATGAAAACTTGTACCGTAGAGGTAGTGGTGGTACTACTGCCCAAGAAGATTTTGGTGTTACTTCGCAGTACATGAACTTAGATATTTTATCGGCTGATATGGCTCATTTAGGAAAGAGTTATAGCCGTCAAAGGGATATTTCTGAACTAACGGCTACTGTAGATCCAGATAATAATAACAACTACAGACCATGGAGGTTTTTGTATAGAGTTATTAATTTATCAAACTTGGTGATCGATGGTGCAGGTGGTAATGATGTTGTTCCAGCGACAGAAAATGGAAGACATACACTTGGTCAGGCGAAAGCGCTTAGAGGGTATGCGTACTTCTTTTTAGCTCATGTATTTGCCAATGATATTACTGACTTATCAAAGCCTGTTTTACCAATATATATGAGTGCCAATGATCTTGAGCAGCCTAAAAGCAGTTTACAAGCGGTATTTGATGTTGCACTTGATGATTTATTGGATGCTGAAATTTTGTTAGAAGGATTTCAGAGAGAAGATAAAATTGAAATCAACCAAGATGTTGTAAGAGGTTTAATCGCCAAAACATACGGTGCTTTAAACAACTGGGAGCAAACTGAGATATATGCTAAAAAAGTAGTTGATGCAGGATACCCAATTATGACAGCGGATGAAGTTGCTTTATTTCCAGGAGAGTCTGGTGCTGTAGGTGGTTTTAACGATATCAACAGTATTGGAGGTATTATGTGGGGAATAGACATTACCGCAGCAGGTCAAGGTCTAGCTTCTTTATTTTCTTGGTGGGGCTTTATGGACCAGTATAGCTACAGCTATGCGGCGGTTGGTAACCCTAAAGGGATGGATGCAACCTTACATAGTAACTTTAGAGCAGATGATATTAGAAGATTTCAATGGTCTTCAACTTTAAGACCAGCTGGTAAATTTTATTACAAAGGTGCTGAAGTTCAAGGATTCAGAAATTTCTCTGGTCCTCAATCGAATATCGATTCTGATTCTCACTACATGAGAGTTGCTGAGTTTTATTTATTGCATGCCGAGGCTGCTGCAGAAAATGGAAATTTCGCAGGTTCACGTACAAGCTTAAAAGCATTATTAAATTTAAGATTGGATGACACGTCTTATATCGATGCATTGCCTGATGGATCTTTAGCGAATGAAGCTGCATTACAAGCTCGTTTAGAGCTTTGGGGTGAAGGTCAATCGTATTTTATTATGAAGAGAAGACGTGAAACGAGAACAAGAGGTGCTAACTGGTTAGATTTTGCTGGTCAGTCTTTTAACCATACTGATGAGCGTTTAACTTTTGAGATTCCTCAATTAGAAATAATTGGTAACCCAAACATTAGCGATCAAAACTAGTATTAGTTAGTTAAAGATTTTAACTATTTAAAAACCACTCCTTTGGAGTGGTTTTTTTTTTATATAAGGTTTAGGTCATAAAAACTTCTTGAACTATAAAGTATGTTGAAAATTGGATGCAGATGTGAGTACTATTGGCTTTTACAATGAAGAGTATTATACTAGCACAGTACTATCCCTTGGCGCAGTTATACCTTAACTAAAATGTGATAGCGCTAAGGTTGAAAATGTATATAATCTTAACGTAGCTAATTAAACTCGTAAATGCCTCATGAAATTATTAAGTGGATTAAATTGCTTAGGTACAGTAGAATAAATGGCTGAGCTATTAGCAATTTGAGCTTTAAGTACATTATGTGGGCATATAAGGCTACAAGAAAAGCAGTATATGGGTTAGAAGCTTGAACATGGAACAGCTGAGATTTAATGGGCTGAACTCTAATTAGGGATCTGATCAATAGGGTTGTTGCTTTTCCCTAATGGCAATTGAAGTATCCTCTAAGCCCTACTCTTAAGGGATTTCGTTAGTACTAAATGGCATTCAAATACAGCGCAATGGGATGTTCAATGCATAAAAAAAGACAACTTTTCAGTTGTCTTTTTAAAAAAACTTAGCTTCGCGTATAGTATCTAAAAAATAGTTATTGAACCTTAAATTGAAAAACTTCAGATCTTGATTTATTTTGCTTTTGATCAGTAGTGACTACCTGCCAATAATACACGAGATTACTAGAAATAGTTGCATTAACTGTATTGGTAGTGAGCGTTCCCAAAGAGGTAGTAGGCTCGGTTTCTGTTCCAAAGAACACCTCGTAACTTTCAATATCATTATCAACGTCTGCTCCGGACCACTGCAAGGTAACTGTCGTTCCTGTTTCTATAGTGCTTCCCCGTTTAGGATTTATGGCTTCTGCCGGAAAAGGAGCGTAATTTTCTACACCAGCACCTTGGTTATAAAAACGAAATTTGGCGCTCGTAGCAGTTTCGTTAGTGCCACTGGCTTTTGATATTACAAACCATTCATAAGGTGTGCCTCTTTGCAAGCTAATTGTTTTTTCGTTGGTATTTGAGGTGCTTGTTGAAGAAGTATTGGTATTTAAGTTGGTAAGTTTAACCTCATAACTATCGGTATTTTCAGAGGCCGTCCATTGAAAATTCACAGTACTTTGGGTTTCATTTACAACGATCCCTTCTGTACACTCTTTCTTGTCTTCAGGGAATAATAAGGTAGCCACTGATGGGTTTGGTACAGGAGTGGCCTCATTGGGGTCGTCACCTCCTGAGCCACCACAAGAGGTGATTAGTATAAAAATTAGTAGTAGTAATGTGTTATATAAGGTTTTCATATTATTTTCTTATTATTTTATAGGAAGAGAGTTGTCCGCCAGATTTTACATTGAGTAAATATATTCCTTGCGGTAAGTTGTCTACATTAAAGAAAGCTTTACCGTTTTGCACAGGATATTTTTTAGAGAATTGTTGCGTGCCATTGATGCTAAATAAACTTATGGTCGCCGAATCTTGACTAGAATCGCCTACGAGTATGGTGAGTTCCCCTCCTTCAATCGGATTTGGATAAATGTACACCTGGGTTCCGAGAATAATATTTTCCTCGTAAATCCCTTGGCATTCCACATCGGTTTTGATGGTTAATTTGTTTTCTATATTTAATAGGGGCAGGGTTATTTCATTATCACTGGTTCTATATTCTATTCCGTTTAAGTTGATAATGTACATTTTACCTCCTTCAAGGTTTAAAACAACTTCTTTGTTCAGCGAGCTTATTCTAGAGCCAACCCTCAATGCTTCGGGTTCGGTGATCGAAATAGCAACACAATTTTCGTAATCAGGTTCATTTTCAACCGTAATACAAAGTGTATAATTTCCTGCCGGAAGATTTTCAAAGCTGGTGTTTGAGGTAAAACTAGCGTTTGCGTTAATGGCGTTTCCTGTTAAAACAGCCAAATAGTTTAAAGCTTCATTTGCATCAATAGTGACACGGCCATTATTGCTAGAAATACACGATTCACCCACGGTTTTGATTCTGAAATTAGTTGCAGGTAAAGAGAATATTTCACATCCATCAATATTTACAACAGCATTTGCAGTTGTTGAAGGACATTGATCTATATCGTTTGGAACGCCATCATTATCGGCATCTGTATCACAAATATCGCCAATACCATCTTGGTCAGCATCTGCTTGGTCAGCATTCGCAACTAAAGGGCAATTATCTTCAGTATCTAAGACACCATCATTATCATCATCAGGATCACAGACATCGCCAATACCGTCATTATCGCTATCCAATTGATTTGAGTTGCTGGTACTTGGGCAGTTATCGTCTATGTCTAAAACACCATCATTATCATCATCGTCGTCGTCTTGAAAGCCTTCTACCTGGAAATCATCAATCACTACGCCTTCTTGGTTGACAGCATCGTCCGCTTCGAAAATAATTCTAAATATGATATTAGATTCATTGGTTAAATTTGTTTCTCCCAGCAGAGCATTGGCATTAAAATCATAAGCATAGGTCGCTAATTCTGTTGAAGTACCAGTCCATTGTGCCCCTGGGCAGTTTTGACAATCATTATCGATCCCAGAAATGGCATTGGTTCTATTGCTCGTATACCAATTAGGTTGGCTATTGATAGTGCCCAAAACACTCCACGAAGTTCCAGAATCAACGGAATATTCAACATACACAACATCCCAATTTTCTTCCAAATCGTAAGCCATATTAAACTTAAGTACAGGAGCAATAATAGATGACAGTTCATAGCACTTACTTAAAAGTATAGCTTTTACTTTATCTTGGTGATTGCCATCTAAATTGGTGGCATATACTTCTTGACCAGAACTTGCTTTATTTAATAGCGTACCACTAGGAATGCCTTTTTCCCACACAATTTGATTGCTATTTTCAGTGTAAGCAATCATTGTATTTTCTGGTGTATCAAAAGTATTAATATCACCTCCGTTTCCGAATCTGTTACTAAAAAATTCTTTGCTAATGCTGTTATTATCACTAAAAGTGTCGTTGTCAACAGCTACCTCAATATTTAGCGTAGCCTCTCCGTATATATTAGATACTAAATTGGGTAGTGTTATAGCTTGAGTTTGGTTGCTTGCCAAACTTCCATTCCAAGTAAAAACTTCCGGAGTGTTGTCGTTTATAGCATAAGTGATGGTAATAACCGTAATGGTATTGATACCTGCATTTTTTACGCTTATTTCCGGAGATATTTCACCACAAATAACGCTATTGTTTTCAGGTGTCGCAGACAATATTTCAACATCGTCATTAGGTGTTTTAAGAGGTATTGGCGACTGCCAAATACCTCTTCCGTAGGTCGCAGCAGTAATCATGGCATCTCCTAAGCTTATTTCAATATCTCCAACGGCGACACTAGGCAAATTAGTAAAATAATCTTCCCACTCGGTTTCTGTATCGTCTAATCGATACACCCCTAAACTTGTTCCCACAAAAATAGGATTATCAATATGTCTTCCTTGATGTGCAATTGAGAAAAAAGCTTGATCAGGCGGTAAATTATAGGTAATATTTTCTGAGGTAGTAACACCATCACGAGTTGTTATTTTAAAAACACCCCTGCTCGCAGGGCTTGGTTGATTGCTTTGAGATATGCCCACTCTATTAGAGGTTGTAACATATAGTATTGCGCCATCAGTTCTATTTATTGCTAAATCTGATATTTGAGTCTCTAACCTAGTCACTAAATTAAAGGTGACTCCCTCATCAATACTTTTATAAATGCTACTGCCTTGAATAACATAAAGGGTTTCGGCATTATTTGGGTCTATTTCAAGGTCGGTTATATTTCCGAAACCAATAGGTCCGGATATTTTCTCCCAAGCACTGCCCACTAATTTATAAACCGCATCATAACCGGCATATACAGCACCCGTATTGCTAATGGCGAGCGGTGTAATCCAATTGCCAGAAATGTTTGTGCCATCTGCTTTTTTTGGTGGTCCAATTTGTCCTATGGTCTGGCCAGAATTAGTAGAAATATTTAAGGATCCTCCATTTTGGGTAAAACCGTAGAGGAGATTGTCATTATTTGGATCGATAACATTATCCATACCATCACCGCCATGATAATTGTTCCACTGACTACTACCAAATACTTGTCCTCCATTATCTTGGAGTCCACCAATAATTTTATTCGAATTTTTTTCAGTAACAGATATTCTGTAAAACTGACTTATCCCCATATTTGCTGTTTTGTCGGTAAAACTAGTGGCACCGTCTTCAGAAACATAGAACCCACCGTCAGTCCCCGTAAATAATTTGGTACCAAAAAATTTAATGGTATGTATATCAGCATGGGTATACGCCTCATTGTTGGTAAACCAGCTATTTTTTCTGGAAAATGTATTTCCTCCATTGGTGCTTTTCCAAATGTTTAAACAACCTACATAAAGTTCATCAGCATTAACTGGTGACACCTCTAAAGCTAAATCAAACCAAGCCTGATTAGATTCTAATATTTCGGCGGTACTTGCTGTTTTAACAAAAGTTACACCGCTATCAACAGATTTATATAATCCTTGAAAAGCATAATCATTTGTGCTTACGTCTGCGCTTAGGATGTACACAACTTCGGGATTAGCTGCTGAAGTACCTAAAACAAGACGTCCAGAAGCAGAGGGTAGCGTGCTGGTAATTTCAGTAAAGGTATTGCCGTCAACAGACTTGAAATAGTTTCTGGATGAAACGGCATAAATGGTATTGCTGTCATTGGGCTTTAACTTAAAATCTTTTATATTTCCAGCTTGCTTTACCTCCCAGGTAACGCCAGCATCGGTAGATTTCATTAATCCATTGTTGGTTCCTAGCCAAAGGATATTAGAGTTGTTAGGGTCGATGACGATCTCATTCGCTAAAAAGTTAATAGAGGTATTAGAGGGGTTGAGTCCTGTTTCATTCCATGTGGCTCCTCCGTCAAATGATTTGTAAACGCCGATACTATAGGAATCTGCGGCATCATCATCACCCGTAGCGATATAGATAATGTTCGAGTTGTTCGGGTCAATAGCGATTCCAGAGACCCCTATTTGTAAAAAATTGTCGAATAAATTAACCCAAGAGGTTCCAGCATCTACAGACTTCCAGATACCACCAGCGGGAGCGCCAGCATACCAAATATTGGCATTGTTAGGGTCAACAGCGACAGCATTTACTCTTCCTTGTCCAGGGAGTCTTCCAGGAAATATACCGTGTTTTGATGTGGTAAGTGATGTCCAATTACTTACTGGATTTACTCTAGCAGTGCTTTGAGATTTATTTTTCCAGGTTTGCCATAATTCTCGAGAAGATGGTATGATGCCCTCCGAATTCACTTGGTACGACCAGTAATTCTCCCATCTTTTAAAGGGTTTGTATCCGCTTCCTTTTGTGGTATAATCTTTATCAATCCAGTATTCATTAAATGCTTTCGAAAGCTCGTCTAAACTTAAGCTAGCGTTTTTTGATGTTATATTCTTAGATTTCTCAATTCCTATCATCCAAGGCGCATCTTCATTAAATTGCGCTTGTGACCATGAAGAAACTAAGAAACATACTAGAAGTAATTTTCTTAACATAGTTTAGTTTTTTTTGTAAATATCCTGAAAAAAAAATAAAAAACACCTTTTTTGTGCTGTAGGTTTTAGGGTAAGCCAGTAGCATTTACTTTAAGAGGTCATTATCCATTTCAATTAGTTAAACTTTCACTTTTTGTTAAGGACAAAAAAATTACCTTTGTTTTTGTAAGTAGTAATTGATGAAATATATAATTCTAATAGTTGTTTTTCTAAGTATTAATTTCTTTTTTGGACAAGAAGATCAGATTTCGAAGTCACAAAGCGCAGATTCTTTGGGTGTAATGAATAAAGATTTTTCGGAAAGCCAAGAGGTTAATAAGGTTCTTGAGAGCGATAAGATGCCTATAACTAGCTATAAAATTATTTCTTTTAAAAGAGATACTACGCATATCGATACCACCTTAACCCTACAAAAAGAGTATACATACAACTACCTTAGAAAAGACGATTTTGAACTGCTGCCTTTCTCCAATATGGGTAGGCCCTACACTAGTTTGGGTTTAAATTTTGAAAGTAGTTTCTTTTACCCGAAAATAGGAGCCACGGCAAGGCATTTTAATTATTTGGAACTTGAGGCTGTCAATTATTACGATGTTCCAACGCCTATGACCGAAGCTATGTTTAAAACCACAATGACCGAAGGTCAGCTTCTAGATATTTTACTCACGTTTAACCTGTCCAAGCGCTTCAATTATTCTATAGCTTATAAAGGATTTAGATCTTTAGGAAAGTACAGATGGTCTCAATCGGAATCGGGTAATTTTGTAACCACAGCAAATTATGAAACACTAAATAACAGGTATTCATTAAGAATGCATATTGCGGCACAAGACTTGGTAGATCAAGAAAACGGTGGATTGTCCGATAAAACGCAATTTGAATCTGGGGATGCTGATTTTCAGGATCGTTCAAGATTAGATGTTAATTTAACCGATGCGACGAATAAAATTCTAGGGAAACGCTATTTTTTTCAGCATCAATATAAGCTCCTACGAAAAGAAAAAGATTCAAGCAGCATTGAAAAAACCTCCCTCTCTATTGGACATTTGTTCAATTACGAAACAAAATTTTATCAATTTAATCAAACAACACCAAATAATTTTTTTGGTGATGCCTTTAGTACTTCTGAAATAGCGGATAAAGCACATCTCAAAACCTTATATAATGAGTTAAATGCTGAATTTTACAATAGCATTTTAGGTAGGTTAAAAGGGTCAATCAATATTTATAATTATAATTATTACTTCAATAGTTTGCTAATAACAGATACCCAGCGCATACCAAATCAATTAAAGGGCGAAGACATTGCGCTAGGAGCCGATTATGAAAAAAAGATAGGGGGTTTTCAATTAAGAGGGAATATGTCATACAATCTATCGGGTACCCTAAGTGGTAGTTTGTTTAATGCATCCGCAGGGTATCAATTAAATGATAAATTAGGACTTTCGGCAGCTATTTTTTCGTCTACCAAAATGCCTGATTTTAATTTTCTACTGTATCAGAGTGATTATGAAAACTATAATTGGAATACTTCAGAGACTTTTGAGAAGGTAAAAACAAATAGCATCGAGTTTAACTTGAATTCAAAACTTTTTGGACAAGCAACTGCTAAATTCACAAGATTGGATAATCAGCCTTACTTTGCTGTAGATCCTTTACAAGAGCTGTTAGCGGGCGAGAGTGAAAACAAGTATATTAAACCTTTCCAAGAAACGAGTAGTATCAATTATCTAAAAGTAAAATATCAAAAAGAATTTAAGTACAAGTCTTTTGCATTGCAAAATACCTTAATGTACCAAACTGTATCTCAATCAAACAACATCCTGAACATTCCTGAATTTACAACTAGAAATACCTTGTATTTTTCTAAAGAGATATTTAAAAAAGCGATGTTTCTGCAAACAGGGGTAAGCTTTAAATATTTTACATCCTATACCATGAATGCATACAGCCCCTTGCTTGGAGAGTTTTATATTCAAAATGATCAAAAATTAGGAGGCTTTCCTATGCTAGACTTCTTTGTAAACGCAAAAGTGCAGCAAACGCGGATTTATTTAAAGGCCGAGCATTTTAATTCTTCTTTTTCTGAACCTAATTATTATTCAGCTCCGGAGTATCCCTATCGTGACTTTATAGTGCGTTTTGGTGTAGTTTGGAATTTCTTTTCTTAGAAATACGATGTATTGTTACCGAATTCTATTTTTGTTAAAGAGGGTTTTCGTCTATAAAAGAAGGCAAAATTAAACAAACACAATTTTTTTTATTTTTTCATTGCTTGTAACGTGTTGTTTCTAAGGGTTTTGTTTTGATTGTAGTAATTATTTCAAAAAAGAATTAAAAAAACATTTGCGGGATTAAAAAGAGGGTGTATATTTGCACCCGCTTACGGAGACAGAGAGAATGAAAGGGATGTAGGTGATAAGACTTTTAGGGTCTTAAAAGAGAGATAAAAAGGTTCATTGACATATTGTAAGACAGCGTTCAATTATTGGAAACGATAATTGGATAAAGAATTGAATTTAACAAAATAGCTTAAAGAATACATAAGGGTTAGGTTCGGATAATTTATTTTTAGTGATGTGAATAATATTTACAAAACAACGATGAAGAGTTTGATCCTGGCTCAGGATGAACGCTAGCGGCAGGCCTAACACATGCAAGTCGAGGGGTAACAGGGAGCTTGCTCCGCTGACGACCGGCGCACGGGTGCGCAACGCGTATGCAATCTACCTCTTACTAGGGAATAGCCCAGAGAAATTTGGATTAATGCCCTATATTATATTGAGTCGGCATCGGTTTGATATTAAAGGTTACGGTAAGAGATGAGCATGCGTCCCATTAGTTAGTTGGTAAGGTAACGGCTTACCAAGACTTCGATGGGTAGGGGTCCTGAGAGGGAGATCCCCCACACTGGTACTGAGACACGGACCAGACTCCTACGGGAGGCAGCAGTGAGGAATATTGGACAATGGGCGCAAGCCTGATCCAGCCATGCCGCGTGCAGGAAGACTGCCCTATGGGTTGTAAACTGCTTTTATACAGGAAGAATAAGGAGTACGTGTACTCTGATGACGGTACTGTAAGAATAAGGACCGGCTAACTCCGTGCCAGCAGCCGCGGTAATACGGAGGGTCCGAGCGTTATCCGGAATTATTGGGTTTAAAGGGTCCGTAGGCGGGCTGTTAAGTCAGAGGTGAAATGCTGCGGCTCAACCGTATGCACTGCCTTTGATACTGGCGGTCTTGAGTTATAGTGAAGTGGCTAGAATATGTAGTGTAGCGGTGAAATGCATAGATATTACATAGAATACCGATTGCGAAGGCAGGTCACTAACTATACACTGACGCTGATGGACGAAAGCGTGGGTAGCGAACAGGATTAGATACCCTGGTAGTCCACGCCGTAAACGATGGATACTAGCTGTTCGGTTTTCGGACTGAGCGGCCAAGCGAAAGTGATAAGTATCCCACCTGGGGAGTACGTTCGCAAGAATGAAACTCAAAGGAATTGACGGGGGCCCGCACAAGCGGTGGAGCATGTGGTTTAATTCGATGATACGCGAGGAACCTTACCAGGGCTTAAATGTAGATTGACAGGTTTAGAGATAGACTTTCCTTCGGGCAATTTACAAGGTGCTGCATGGTTGTCGTCAGCTCGTGCCGTGAGGTGTCAGGTTAAGTCCTATAACGAGCGCAACCCCTGTCGTTAGTTGCCAGCATGTAATGATGGGGACTCTAGCGAGACTGCCGGTGCAAACCGTGAGGAAGGTGGGGATGACGTCAAATCATCACGGCCCTTACGTCCTGGGCCACACACGTGCTACAATGGCCGGTACAGAGAGCAGCCATGTTGTAAAGCAGAGCGAATCTATAAAACCGGTCACAGTTCGGATCGGGGTCTGCAACTCGACCCCGTGAAGCTGGAATCGCTAGTAATCGGATATCAGCCATGATCCGGTGAATACGTTCCCGGGCCTTGTACACACCGCCCGTCAAGCCATGGAAGCCGGGGGTGCCTGAAGTCCGTCACCGTAAGGAGCGGCCTAGGGCAAAATCGGTAACTAGGGCTAAGTCGTAACAAGGTAGCCGTACCGGAAGGTGCGGCTGGAACACCTCCTTTCTAGAGAAAAGCATCCTATAGATGAATTCTAGAAGAATCTAGCCCTTGTATTTTTGAGTTATTGTTTACTTTAATTTTATCGCTGTCTTATTAGTATGTTATATAAGTTATTGAGAGGATCTGTTAAAGGGTTCAAGAGTGAGAGTCTCATAGCTCAGCTGGTTAGAGCGCTACACTGATAATGTAGAGGTCGGCAGTTCGAGTCTGCCTGAGACTACAAATCGAGCAAAGCTCGATGCTTTAGGCAGTAAGCTTTAAGCGATAGGCTAAAACAGCGTATTGCATATAGCGTAAAGCATATGGCGAATAAACGTTCTTAGAGTAAAAATTATTGAAAGGAAATTCTAGAAGTTGAGTGGTAGTTGTACTAACTACTAACTACTAATTACTAACGACTAGTAATTGGGGGATTAGCTCAGCTGGCTAGAGCGCCTGCCTTGCACGCAGGAGGTCATCGGTTCGACTCCGATATTCTCCACCGGGCAATGCCCGGAGATATTAATTTATCTCTGGCGTATTGCATGTGAGCGTATAGATGGTATAATTGTCTATCGCGACTCGCGATGTTCATTGACATATTGGGACAAAGTGATTTACTATTATCTTCAGGGATATAGTAAACACAAAGAAACACAAAAAATAAATTAGAGTAAAGTACGATAGAGATGCTTCAGTATTTATACTGAAGTATTTTTTAATAAATTAGAATAAAGGACTAGTGACAAGCTAGAAAAGGGCGTATGGGGGATGCCTAGGCTCTCAGAGGCGAAGAAGGACGTGATAAGCTGCGAAAAGCTGCGGGGAGGTGCACACAACTTGTGATCCGCGGATATCCGAATGGGGCAACCCACTATATTGAAGGTATAGTATCTTGAAAGAGAAGCAAACCCGGTGAACTGAAACATCTAAGTAGCCGGAGGAGGAGAAAACAAAAGTGATTCCGTTAGTAGTGGCGAGCGAACGCGGATTAGCCCAAACCAATATTGTTTCGGCAATATTGGGGTTGTAGGACCACGACATTTGATGCGCGATGAATTAGAACCCTTTGGAAAGAGGGGCCAAAGACGGTGATAGCCCGGTATAAGTAAAGGACGTTATTGATAGTGGTATCCTGAGTAGTGCGGGGCACGTGAAACCTTGTATGAATTTGCCGGGACCATCCGGTAAGGCTAAATACTCCTGAGAGACCGATAGTGAACCAGTACCGTGAGGGAAAGGTGAAAAGAACCGTGAATAACGGAGTGAAAAAGATCCTGAAACCATACGCTTACAAGCGGTCGGAGCGGAGCAATCTGTGACGGCGTGCCTTTTGCATAATGAGCCTACGAGTTACTTTTACTAGCAAGGTTAAGATTTTAAGAATCGGAGCCGTAGCGAAAGCGAGTCTGAATAGGGCGACCATAGTTAGTAGTAGTAGACGCGAAACCGTGTGATCTACCCATGGGCAGGTTGAAGCTTTGTTAACCCAAAGTGGAGGACCGAACCCGTTGACGTTGAAAAGTCTTGGGATGACCTGTGGGTAGGGGTGAAAGGCCAATCAAACTCGGAAATAGCTCGTACTCCCCGAAATGCATTTAGGTGCAGCGTTGCAATAGTTTTATAGAGGTAGAGCTACTGATTGGATGCGGGGGCTTCACCGCCTACCAATTCCTGACAAACTCCGAATGCTATAAAATGTTTTGCAGCAGTGAGGGCATGGGTGCTAAGGTCCATGTCCGAGAGGGAAAGAACCCGGACCATCAGCTAAGGTCCCCAAGTGTATACTAAGTTGATATAACGCGGTGGAATTGCATTGACAGCCAGGATGTTGGCTTGGAAGCAGCCATTCATTTAAAGAGTGCGTAACAGCTCACTGGTCGAGCGATTCCGCATGGATAATAATCGGGCATAAGTATACCACCGAAGCTATGGCTTTTGTACACGGTACAAAGGGGTAGGGGAGCATTCTATGTGTGTTGAAGGTGAACTGTAAGGTTTGCTGGAACGCATAGAAACGAAAATGTAGGCATAAGTAACGATAATGCGGGCGAGAAACCCGCACGCCGAAAGACCAAGGTTTCCCCAGCTATGCTAATCAGCTGGGGGTCAGTCGGGACCTAACGCGAACCCGAAAGGGGTAGTGGATGGACAAGCAGTTAATATTCTGCTACCTGC